>CANQYI010000016.1 GCA_947628005.1 uncultured Clostridia bacterium | reverse complement strand
TAAATTTTGCTAATTATTAATGCTTCGTAAACTAGCATTAATAAATTTTTATAATAAGGAAGTGATAAAAATGTGGACAGATTCAGAGCAAGTTTTTGATAGTATTTTTCTATCATATAATAAAATTCTAAACAGATTTCATTCATTAGGAGTAACCACTAAACATGGGAAAGAAATAAAGCATATAGATTTAAGAAAAGCTATAGATGTTATGCTAAAAAAACATCCAACTTGTAGATGGAGAAGTGAAAAAATTAGAAGTAGAAAATATTTTGTTTTAGTTGAAGGATATGCATGGCTGAATCAAGTGTATTTTCAAAAAGAAAAATCTTTGATAGATGCTGATGTAGATTTTTTTGAAAATAGAATTAAACAATATGAAGAATTATTGAAAATAGGACATAAGGAAAACTGGTGGAATGAAGATATGGATATAAAACAACTATGTAAGTATTTCAATAGAAGAGATATTACTGTTAGAAAAGCAATTAAGAAAATGTGTGATTGTGGCTTTGAAAAATATAAGTTTTTGGGTAATAAAAAAGTAGTAATTTCTAAAGAAGGAGTAGAATGGCTTTGTAAAAATGTATTTAAGCAAAAATATTTGGAGTTATTAGAAAAATATAAAATGGAGTTAACAGAGTTATATATTGAAGCAGGTTATCCTTATGATAATTTTTTTCATAAAAATTGAAAATGTATTGACAACAAAACAAATGTTTGATATAAAATAATAGTAAATATTTTTTTATATTAATAATTGTCAATTTATAGAAAAAAATTGGAATTTATGATATAAAATAGAATTATATACATAAATATTATTAAAAGGATGAATTTTATGTCAAAAATAAATGATACAAAAAATATAAAAATAGAGAGAATTTGGAGTATGCCAAACAAAAATACTTTTGAAATTCCTCCTATAAGTAAATTAATAAAAGAGGAAGTTGATTTAAAAAATACATGGATTGACCCATTTGCAAATAGAAATAAAATTGCTTCAATAACAAATGACTTGAACAAAGAATTTGATACAGATTTTCATTTGGATGCATTAGAATTTTTAAAACAATTTAAAAAAGATAGCATTGATGGTGTATTGTATGATCCTCCATATTCACCTAGACAAGTTAGTGAGTGTTATAATGATTTTGGATATAATGTAACTTGGAATACAACCAAAGCATCATTTTGGGGAAATCATAAAAAAGAAATATCAAGAATTGTTAAGCTAGGAGGAAAAGTAATTACATTTGGTTGGAATAGCGGTGGTATTGGATATAAATATGGATTTGAAATATCAAGAATATTACTAGTTCCACATGGTGGTTGGCATAATGATACAATTTGTACAGTAGAAGTGAAAACACATAATCCAATAAATAAGGAAGGAGAAGAATAAATGCTAACAGAGAATGACAAAAATTTAATTAAAGAATTAGGAAGATTTCCTATTGATTATTGGGATTTTAAAGAAGAAGAAACAAAGGAATATACACATGGAATACATAACTATCCAGCAGTAATGGTAGCTCCAATAAGTAGGAATATAATAAAGTTAATGAAAAATTATACTACCATAAATTCTTTATTGGATCCATTTTCAGGGTCAGGGACAGTCCTAGTTGAAGGAATGTTAGCCAATATTCCTAATATTGCAGGAAATGATATAAATCCACTAGCATTATTTATTAGTCAAGCTAAAACTAAAATATTAGATTTAAAAGAACTAAATAAAGAAATTGAAAATTTAAAAGGTAGATTGAATAACAAAGAGAAATTATATAGAAAGAATATTGAAAATATCGATAATGATTTAAAGAAACAATATAATTTAAATTTTACTTCAAAAGATAATTGGGGAAGTAATGCTTATGAATATCTTCAAAAATATTGCAATGAAAATAAAATAAATTTAAATATACCTAATTTTAAAAATATAGGATATTGGTTTAAGCCTAAAGTTATAATTTCATTGTCAATAATCAAAGAAGAAGTACTAAAGATAAAAAATTTAGATATAAGAAATTATATATTAGTATCATTTAGTGAAAGTATTAGATTAGTTTCAAATAGAAGAAATGGAGAGTTTAAACTATTTAGGATGCAATCTGAGAAAGTAGAGCAATTTAGCCCAAATGTTTTTTATGAATTTTTTAAAATTGTTGATAGAAATAAAGAAAAAATGCAGGAATTTATTGATAAAGTAGGAGATAATAAAAGTACAGTAAAAATATTTTCTGATAATGCGTGTGAATTAAATAATGTACCTAATAATGAATATGATTTGATAATAACATCACCTCCATATGGTGATAGTAGGACAACTGTTGCATATGGTGAATATAGTAGATTGTCATTACAATGGTTAAATTTATATGAATTAACGGATAAAGAAATACTTAGAGTAGATAAAACTTTAATGGGAGGAGCAAAATTTAATAAAGGTTTTGAAATGAATTTAAAAAGTGAAACTCTGAAAAAGTCTTTAGATGTTATTAAAGAGCTGGACTTAAAAAGAGCTGGAGATGTTTATAGCTTTTACAAAGATTTAGATTCTGCAATTGAAAAAATTTCATTAAAAACCAAAAAAGGAGGATATCAATTTTGGGTAGTTGGAAATAGAACAGTAAAAAATGAATTACTAAAAACAGATGAGATAATATCTGAATTAGCTGAACAATATAATTTAGAAACAATATATACAATAAATAGAAACATACCTAACAAAGTTATGCCATCTTTAAATTCTCCAACTAATGAAATTGGAAAGAAAGTTACAACTATGACTATGGAACATATAGTAATATTAAAAAAAGTATAAAAGGTTTTTTCCCTTTTATACTATTTTATTATTTATTGTAAATAATAAAGGTTGATCTATTTCTCTAATTCTAAATCCCGTTCCATGATCATGAGTCTGACCTTTTTTATCTCCTGTATGATATTGACCAATTCTTAAATCAACATAAATCTTACCATTTTCTAAGAGTCTTAACATAGCATCATAATTAAAACCAGAAACTTCATATGCTTCAACAAACTTAAATTCTTCATCTTTTCCGTTACCTCTGCAATGAGCTTTAGCATAAACAAATTTATTTTTGTATTTTTTATTAAAACATATTTTTAAATTTTCTTTCGACCAAAAAACATTTTCTATACATTTATCAGATGCAATAGATATTTTATTTTGATTACAAACGATTTTTAATTTATTACCTGTATCTGAAATAGGGGTAAATTTGTCTGCTGAAAGCGTAGAATGCAAAACTTTTTCTTCATTATCATATGCATTACTAGAGTATCCATATTTTAATCTTAGATAGGTATTAGCATTTGCTGGTTCAGGTGCTCTTGTAAACATAGTTAACATACTGTTTGATTCTATTCTACAAGACTTTAATTCATATTCTCCAAAATCAGGACCATCTATATTATTTTCTTTTATGCCTAATAAATCTTCTAATGTTTTTCCAATTCCTGTAGGACCAGATCTGTGAGTTTTTATCCAACCCATTTCACAAATTTTCTTATATTCTCTAATAAAATCATCTAATGTACTAATCATTTGTATCATCTCCTGTCTTCTCAATATCGAGAAATAACTCAGATAATGATATATTCAGTCCATTAGCGATTTTTTCTAAGTTATCAATAGAGATATTCCTTTTTCCAGCTTCAACACTTGCTAAATATGTTCTATCCATATTAATTTGTAATGCAAATTTTTCTTGACTCAACTTTATTTTATTAGTTCTTAAATCCTTTATTCTTTTTCCTAGTTCTTTTCTTATCATATAACCGCCCCCCTTTATATAATAGAAAAAAGTAGATTTAAAATCAACGGACTATAAGTAACACATGGAGATAAAAAAGTCGGTTATTGATAAAAAAAGTAATTTATGATAGAATACACTTGATAAATGTAAATTAAAGGAAATGATTATATGGAAGAATTAATGAAAGAAATAAAACAATTCAATGAAGAAAGAGACTGGGATAAATTTCATTCACCAGAAAATTTAGCAAAATCAATTTCAATTGAAGCAGGAGAATTGTTAGAATGTTTTCAATGGAACAGTGAGAATTATAATAAAGAAGAAGTGTTCGAAGAATTAGCAGATGTATTTACATATTGCATTCAAATGGCTATGAAATTAAATGTAAATCCAAAAGAAATTATTTTAAATAAACTAGAAAAAACAAAGAAAAAATATCCTGTAGATAAAGCTAGAGGTGTAAGTACTAAGTATAATAAATTATAAAAAATAAGGAGAATATAGTGAGTGCAGATAAAAAATTAATTGAAATATTTTTAAAATCTATAAATGGAAAATATACAAAATTTGATCAATTAGAAGATCTTGGAGAAGCCATTATAGAATTATTTGTTAATAATTTGGAAGAAAGAGAAAAAGCGAAAATCATTTTATCATCAGCTAGAGAAAAAGCTGAAAGATTACACGATGATAATTGAGTTATTAAAGATATAATTTATAAAGAGTAATAATTAACGGGGGCAATTATTATGATAGTATATGAAGCAACAAAGCAGTTATTTGTAGAAGATGTTGTTCAAGATAGAATTGAAGAAAATATTGATAGAAAATTTTATGAGAAAATGGGATATCATACATCTGAAAGTGAAAGAAAAGCATGGAATAATTCTATGCAATATATGATGAAAGTTTTAATTGATAATAATATACCTAGAAATGTAGGAATAGCTATTGAGTTTAAAATTCCCAATACTTCAAAAAGAGTAGATTTCATAATTACAGGTAAGGATGGACAACTTAAAAATACTGCTATTATAGTTGAATTAAAACAATGGACAGAAGCAGATATAGTAGATGGAAAAGATGGAATTGTTCAAGCATTTACAGGACATGCTCTAAGAGAAGTTGCACATCCATCATACCAAGCATGGTCATATGCTACTACAATAGAAGACTATAATGAAACAGTACAAGATAGACAAATAGATTTACATCCTTGTGCATATCTTCATAATTATTTAACTGTAACCCCTCCAACATTATTATCAGATAATTATAAATACTATTTAGAAAAAGCACCAGCTTTTATAAAAGGTGATGTAGAAAAGTTACGAGATTTTATAAACAAATATATAAAATATGGTGATGATAAAGAAACATTATATATGATTGAAAATGGAAAAATAAGACCATCTAAGTCATTGCAAGATGCATTATCAAGTATGTTAAAAGGTAATGAAGAATTTGTAATGATAGATGACCAAAAACTTGTATATGAAAC
>CANQYI010000015.1 GCA_947628005.1 uncultured Clostridia bacterium | reverse complement strand
TACTTCCTTTCTTTGTTTGTTTATTTCAATTCTTTCTGTTCTTGAATCTTTTATAATTTGTTTAGCTTCATCAATAGATGATATATTAAGTTCTTTTTGTATATTCAAAAATATCTCTGCCTCTTTAGGTATAATATAATCTTTGTCTTGTTCTTTATATGACATTGCATATTCATAAACTTTATGAAGTCTTATATAATCATTTGCCATTTCTGTAGTCTTTAAAATTTTATTAAACCTTTCTTGATTTTTCTTCATCTGCACATTTTTTACTTTAATTTGACTTCTTTTTGTTTCAATTTGCGTTTCTATATCATTAAAATCTCTAATATTATACTTATCTAAATATTCTAGTTGTTGTTTTAATTGATAATATCTTTTTATTTCTTTATACTTTGTTTTTTGATATTCACTATAAACTTTTCCATTTGCACCTAACTGACTTTTTTCGATAGCAATTTTAGATTCATTAGCTTTTTGAAATATAATAGAATTAAACTCATTTTTTTCTGTTTTAATTGCTAATAATTTCACATTGTCTTTTTCTCTGAATAATTTATATAAATTATTAGCAGAATATTTTAAATTAATTGTATCTATTCTTGCATACCTTTGCATACCAAGACATCTAACTGCTAGATGTTTTCCTCTCCTTATTTCATAACCTAAAATAGACAGTTCATCTAATAATTCATCAAGACTATTACATTTTGGTATAAGTCTTTCTAATTGTTCTTCAATTTGTTCTTTCCACGATTGTTTTTTATATTGGTAATAATCATCTTGGCTATTTTTAGACTTTAAATATGTTTTTCTAGGCATAATAAAGCATCCATACTCTGCTGCTATTCGATCACTTGTATCACTTACTCCATAAAGTCCTTCTTTTTCATTTGCAAGTCTATCTTCAAGTTTTCTACCTTCTAAATTAATAGCATTTATACATATATGATTGTGAAGATGCCCTTTATCAATATGTGTTGCTACAATACATTGAAAACTAGGATATAATTCTTTACACATTCTTAATCCAATTTCATTAGCTTGTTCTACAGATATTTTATCTTTTGGAGAAAAACTTTGAATAATATGATATGCTCCTCTAGTTCCAGCCATTTTATATTTCTTTTGAATATCTTTAAATTCATAAAGTGCTGTTTCAACATTACAATTTAGAGAACTGGTACATCCTACTTTTTCTCCATCATTCTTTTCATCAAGTATATATTCAATTAAATTTTTAGGAGATCCTAAATGTGGCAATCTTTTTGTTACTGGCATATTACTTTCCTCCTATTCTTCAATTTTATTATGGTTGATTTCTTTCCACACCTCTAAATCTAGTTTTTCATCAATAAGTTTCATCATTGATTTTTGATTTCTTAATACTGCATACATAATATCTAGTAAATTTTTTATATTTTCCTCTGATAATTGTGTTGCATATCTAGTGATGTGTCTAATTTCTTTTGTCATCTTCTTTAATTGCTTTGTATTTTCACTATATGCAGTATATAATTCTTCTTTATTTTTTAAATCCATATAAGTAACATTTTCATATATTGCTGCATCACGAATATATTTTGCAAGTCGCTTATATCCATAGAACTCTGCTTTTGATTCTACTAATACTCTTTCTTCATCTGATAGCCAAACCTTTATACTTTTTCTTCTTTGTTTTGAATTAAAGTCCATCTGTAATCATCCTTTCTATAAAAATAAAAAGCAAGAAAAATTTTCTTACTTCTTAATCATTAATTTTTATGAAAAAAATTATCATAAGGGTAACCTTCTGCTATATATTTTTCTGTTAGTTCCATTTTATATTCTTCTAATATTTCTAAATATTTTTGTTTAAAACATTCTTTGCATAATAGTTCAATCCCTTTGCTATAAACATATACTTCATTATTTTTTTTATACCTTAACTTAATACTATATTTTTTTTCTAATTTTTCTATTGCTTTTCTTATTGTGTCTTTTTTTCTATTAAAATATATTCCTAGTTGTGAATATGGAATATCATTAATAAATAATTCTTTAGGCTGTAATTTCAAAAATTCCTCATACATTGTTATTCTATTTTTAAAAAAGTCTATATCTGCTTCAATTAGCTTTTTTTCATTTTGAAAAAATACTTTTGCTAACCAATAATAACCTTCATCTAAAATATAAAATTTTCTACTTTTAATTTTATTGCTTCGCCATCTACAAGTAGGATGTTTTTTTATCATTACATCTATTGCTTGTCTTAAATCTTTATGTGTTATTTCTTTATTGTTTTTAGTTTTAATTCCCTGCACTTTAAATTTCTGTAGTATCTTATTATATGATAAAAAAATCTTATCTAATTCATTTTCACTATCTCTCATAATATGCACCTCATTTTATAATAAAAAAATATTTGTACTAGCAAAGCGAAGTACAAAAAATCCAGAGCAATTTATTTGCTCCGAATACTGTGGCATTTTTTAATGCCCAATATTCGCCAGCGTGGTGTTTTGACACCCTTTTCGCTGTTTAGGGCAAAAGCCCTAAAACCCATTTTGCCCTCTGGGAGATAATTTTTTGTTTCAAATTTTGAAAAAAGTGGAGCATTTTTTACTCCACTTTCATTAATTTTTTTAGGCATAATCATAGTTAATTTCTTCATCATTTTTTACCTCTTTTTGTTTCAATTTTTCATAAGTTTCATAGATCGATTCAACATTTTCTGTTACAACTTTTATTCCATTCCAAGCACTTGTATCTATTTTCATTGAAAAATTATCTTCAAAAATAATTGTAGTTAAATACTTACCATCTGAAACATCTTCTGTAAAAACATTTGAATATTTTATACTTAATTCATCCATTAATTCTTTATACATAGAAGATAATTTATATAATCCTTCATCACTATCACTTCCATATTCCATTAAATCTTTTATCTTATTTTCTCTAAAATATTTGCTTACTTTTGAAAGTGATAGTTCATAACAATTTGGTATTTCTTCTATTTCTTCCATAAAATCTTCATAACTTAAATTTCCTTCTGCCAAGTAAATTATATTTGAATTAAAACTACTATTTGATTTTGAATATAACTCCATAGCATTACTATCATAATCTATATCATCTATCTCAAAATATAAATATAGAGTTTTTTCAAAATCTTCCAGTTCTTCTAAAGAAAAACGATTAAAAAATTCATATATTTCATTTTCTTCTAATATATATTTTTGTAATAATGGGAAATGATCTTTTACCATAAAAGCATATCCAACTTTTTTTAATTCTTCAAATGTTATATAAAAATCCCAGTTGCCATCTTTATCAAATAATTCTAAATCATTTAAGTCATAAGCTATTTCATCTTTAACAGTTGCATTTAAAAAATCTTGATAGGAATCATATTCATATACTTCAAAATTTCCATCTAAATAATCTTTATAATTTTGGTTATTTATCTTACCTTTTTCTTTTAAATTTATATACTCATCTTCAATAAAAATATGTAATATTTTATTGTCCTTTTCTAAAAGCATTTCTTTTGACATTGTTCCTACATATTTTTGACAGATTTTCTTATAACACATTTCTTCTTCATCAAGTATCTTTATAATATCTTGTATATCAAATTTTTCTTTTCTTCCTATTAAATCAACATATTTTTCAGTATTAATCTCACTTAATATATTTGCTACTGTATTATTTTCAAGATACCTTTTAGCTACTAAATCCCAATCATCTTTTGGTATTTTTTCATTATTATTTTTCTTAATTTCTAATGGTGTATAAACATAGTCTTGATGATATGAATCTAGCCTATCTATAATATCTGATAAAGTATAAAATTCTTCTTGTTCAATGCCTCCTAAATTTCCTTTTTGAATATCTATTAGTCTAAATACATTTTCTAAATTTTCATTAATATCTATCATTATTTGAAAATCATATACTTCTAATATTTGTCTAAAAAATTTTACTATTTTTTCTTTGTTATTTTTATTCATTGCTATTACTCCCTTCTCATAAATTTTTAAATATCATTGTTTATTTCAATAGAATTTTGTTCTTTATTTTCTTGCCAAATTTCTTGAAACCACTCCATATAATGCTTTTTGTTTTCTTTATCTAATAAATGTAATTTTTCTCCAACTTTCATATAACTTTCGTATTTCTTTTTTACATATTCAGAATCATCTTTCATAAGATCTTCAATATCTTCTTCATCTGTAAAATAGTCAAACATTCTAAAATAAACTCTATCAATAATCTTGTTTAAGGTAGTATTTTCTTCAAAATCAAAAGTATTGCATTGTTCATCTTTTATGTTATATTTTCCATCTGGATATTTAGTAATGGACCACTCATAAAAATCTAAAAAACTATCTAATTCTGATGCACTTTCTTTGTCTTGCAATTCATTTTCAAAATTTGTATATTTATAATTCATCTTAAATAAATCTTCTTTATTACAAGCTCTTATAAGTTCATCTATATTTAATATTTTCATTTCACTATCATAATTTAGATAATCTTTTCTATCTCCCCAAGTAAATCCTTTACTCCATTGAAATTCAATACAAGTATCATTTTTGTTGCCTTTATTTAATTCAACATAATGCCAAAATACATCTTCTGAAAACTCATCAAATTCTTTATCAAAACAACAATTTTTTTCAAATTGTTCTGCATACTTTTTTAAAAATCCAACACTTTTCATAAGTTCTATAAATTTAAAAAGCTCATCATCATAACTTCGCCTTATTTTTATAACTGCACCAAAATTTAAAAATTCTTCCATCTCATTCATTTTACATTTTCCTTTCCAAATAAAAAAAGACTAGGCATAATTTACATCAAAGTCATCAGATTTATCATTTTGAATTTCTACTTGATTTGTAAATTGCCTAGTATTCTCATCTTCTAATTTTTTTGCCATTTGTAAATCTAAATTAAGTAAGTTTTCTGCTAAATCATTTAATGTACTATAGCGATTGCTTCCACCTCTCCAATCTTTTTCGTGTTCCATTGTTCTATATAAAATATTATTGGCCCACTCATTTTTCCAAGACCTAACATCTGATATAGAAATATAATAAAATCTATTAGTTGAATTACTTTTTAATACTGCTGAAAAATCATAATGATTCTTATTAAATGTATATAATTCCATACCAATATCTTTGCAGAAATCTTTTATTACACTTCTATAATTTGTTTGAAAATTCTTATATTCTGGTGATGTTTCACCACCCCAATCTTCAATTTCTTTGCCATACCACTTATTTAAAAATTTATCTACTGTCATAATATTGTACCTCCTAAATTTCATAAGATATTGTGTCATTATTTTTTTCCAAAAGACTAATATCAATTTCTTCTCCAAATGATTTTAACTCTAATATATCTTCTTTAGACACTTCATAATTCCATTTTCCATTTTTATCATATAACTCATCTTTAAGATCCTCTAAATCAATTTCAATGCCTTCATTCATTTCGGTATCTTTAAATAATTCTTTATATGTTTTATAAACACCAAATCCACTAAAATAATCTTCATATTCTTTATAGTTTTCTATTGTTATTTCATCTATATCTATTTTATCTAAAGCAGCATCATCAACAATCGCAGAAACAATTTCATCTTCACCTTCTAAAAGTATTTGATTTAAGTTAAGTGATAAAAATTGTTTGCATACCCTTTCATATACTCTTTCTTGATGATCCCTTACCATATAATCTGGTGGTGTAATACCTGTATTTTTCATTGCTTGTAATAAAGTGCAATCCTTTGGCATATATAAATCTCTTTCAATCTTTAATCCAAAAGGTAGGTTTATTTCTTCTAATTGAGAAAGCATTACATATCCGAGTTCTGCCATATCAGAATCTCCCAAATGGCAATATCCAAACATTTCATAATCTCCATTTTTTGTTTTCTCTGCTTCTGTTATTAACCAAGTTCCAGCTCCTAATGGATTAAAGAACTTCGCAATAACTTTTGCATCTCCTCCCAATCCATCTTGACTACCTATTGGGTATTTTTCAAATATTTTTTCTAATTCTTTAGTTATAAGTTTCATATCTGCATATCCTCCTTTTCTAATTCGTTATTCATAAATTTTTTATAAATTATTTCGTGATATTTTGTTGTAAAATTATCTGCTAAATCTTCTAATCTTTTTTGATATTCAGTAAAATCTTCTAATGATTGACTAATTGTGAAATTATCTTTATACCTTTTATCTTGTCTATAACAATCAATTTCATCATCTATTGAAAAATTATCTGCTATTTCTTGAAGTTGTTTTTGCACATTATTCTTATCATATAAATCTTGAAAATCATCACAAAAATAAAAGGTATGTATCATATCCACTCCACCATTGGTCCAAGTTTCAATTTCCATACCACTAATCATTCCATTTTCATATATAAGGCTTACACCATAATTAAAAGATTCTATTGTTTTTATTATATTATCTAATATAATTTCCTGCTTTCTTGTAGGTATATATTCTTTTGTAGCCAATTCATCTACTTTTAACTTATTATCAATTTTTTCTCCAAATGTTGTTCTTGTATTATTAACACACTCATCATAATCTGCTATTAATATTTGATTAGGCTTTAATACATAATTTCCATTACTACATACAACAGTTATATCTTCATTTGATAAATTTTTTATATAATTACTATCGCTTGTATATATATACTCTCCATTATCATCTTTGAAAAACTTAAATTGATTTTCAGTTTGTGAATATTCAAAACACTCATTACCTGTTTTATCAATATATGGATTATGCTGCTCATCTGGAGAATAAGTCATAACTTCATCAAAATATTTGAAATATCTATCATCAAAATCTCTAATCATAGCATCAAATAATAGAGGCTCTTTTAAATCTTTAAGCATATTATAAATTTCTTTGCCAAAATTATCTAATCCCATTCCACCATTAAACTCCGTTGATTTTTGTACTTCAAATTTATTATCTTTATCTTTTGTTATAATAAAAACTGTTCCTCTGTGCATCTTTTTACACCTCCATATCAATATTATTTTCTAATTCATTTTCTGTCTTTTCAAATTCAACTCTTAAATTCGTATATTGTTCTATTAATTTTTCTTGTTGTTTAGAATAAGGCGATTTTTCCATTTTCCCTTCTAAATTCCCAGCTTTTCTTTGCTCATTTCTAACTGCTATTCCTGCTAAATAAGTACCTGCAAATGATATGTTTGAAAATCTATTATCCTTATCAAAAAAATTTAATAGTTGTGGATCTTCTTTTGTAATTTCTTTAAATTTTAATTCTATTTCTGTCATCTTTTCTAATAGATTTTGTTGTTTTATAATTATTGGTTTTTCTTTATCTTTTTCTAAATCCACAATATTTAGTTGATATTGTAAATAATCAACTATTTCTTCAATCGAATATCCAGTATCTTCATCTAAATATCCAGAAAGCCATATAAATACTGTATGATTGTCATTTAATTTTCCTTCTTTTACTGTTCCGAATATTCCATCAGTAAGTGTATTTAAAGAACATTCTGGTTGCCAATCATCTCTTAATTCAATAATTTCATCTGCCTTTTCATTTATTCCTAATGCAACGCAAGCTGTATCCATTCCAATTTCAGTTTCTTTAATTTCCAATCCACTTAAATATCTAATCGTTCCATTTTCTCTTAATTCACTTAACCTTTTATCTTTTGACAAAAATAAAAAGAACTCTGTACCTTTTATAGTAAAATCTTCTATTTTATCAACAGTTGGATGTATATCAATATCTACATTCCAGTTTTTTTCTTTTAAGTTATCTTTTTCATATCTACACCATACATCCTTATCATAACTAGGATCAGATATTACAATATGATTTAATTCTTTTATTTTTCCTTTATATCTCAATTTCTTTTACCTCTCTTTCTTTCAAATTTTCTTGCAAAATTTTATTTGCTTTTTCTTTTATTTCTTCTTTTGAATAATAGTCCAAATTTATATCGTAATTTGGAATGAAATATCCGTTACTTAATAATTCATAATCGTATCCAAAACTTTCTCCATATTTTTCAAAATCAAAATAGTCTATAATTCCCTGATTTTGTAATTGATGATATATGCCATTTTCTTCTGCCATTGTATATCCCATTTTTAGTTCTGGAGAACAATCTTGATTGTACTCTAATCCTTCAAAACTATATCTACAATAATTTATATCATCTACTTGTAAACATATATTTACCAATTCACTTATAGCATAATGTTTCTCTCCAGAATAAACTAAATATGCTTGAACAGCCTCTCTTTGACATTCATCCAATTTACTAAATATAAGTGCTAATTCATTTAATTCTCTTACACTAGACCATTGAATTGAATCATAAGGGAAAGGACTTATATTATCATCAATATCTGCTATTTCATATTCTTCGTGCTCATCATCCACTTTTACTACTTCTTTTAAATACTTGTCTATAACATCTGGAGATTGAGGTAAATCTATCCAACCTCCTTCAATGCTACCTTCGTTGTAGTAAGCTAAATTTTGAGCAAATATACTAAATACTTTTTGCATAATAATCACTCCAATCTTTTATATTTCTATTTCATCTTCCCATTTAATTGAATTATAAGTACATCCTTCACTATCTTCATAAACATTATGAAAAACGATTGCTTTATCAAAATCTGATTTTTGTTCGTTATATAATTCTAATACTCTTTCTTTGCCTAGTTCTTCGATATAAGGCTTACTATAACGAGTTTTCAAAAAACTACTTCCAT
Source organism: uncultured Clostridia bacterium (assembly GCA_947628005.1). GTDB lineage: Bacteria > Bacillota > Clostridia > TANB77 > CAG-465 > CAG-465. The sequence continues at coordinate 409 of CANQYI010000015.1, read as the reverse complement.
ATATTAAACAACTATTTATCATTTCTCTGCAATCTAATTCTCTATGTAATAGTTTTTGCTCTGGTGTTAATTTGCAGGGCACTCCATTTTTAAATCGTGGTATTTCATTTTTTATTTTTTCTATCTGTTTTCCTGTCATAATAGCTCTCCTTTCCGACAAAAAAAGAAGCTCATCTTTCGACTTGCTTCTAATTTTATTTTATTATTTAGACTTTTAAATATCAGTATAATCATCTATTTCTTCAAATTTAACATCTAAATTACTTTCTATGTTATTCTTCATTTTATTAAACATATCTGTATTCTTTTCAATAGCAATACTATTTCTATTCTTATTATAACACGCAATTACAAAATTTCCACTTCCTGCATACTGATCCAATAAAATTTCATAAGGTTTTGAGATATA
>CANQYI010000014.1 GCA_947628005.1 uncultured Clostridia bacterium | reverse complement strand
GCACCTGTCGGATTTGATGTATTGTATTAAAAAATATATATAAAAAATACAAAAATATATATTGAAATTTTACATATTTTAACGTAAAATAATTATGCTAGTAATAGGGGATGAAATATATTTATGGAAAAATTAAAAGTTTTATTTATGGGTACACCAGAATTTGCAGCTAGTAGTTTACAAGCACTTATAGATAATAATATTGATGTTATAGGATGTTTTACTAATGTTGATAAGCCAAGTGGAAGAGGAATGAAATTAAAATTTTCTCCTGTAAAAGAACTTGCTATTAAAAATAACATACCTGTATATCAACCAGTAAAACTAAGAAATAATCAAGAAGTTCTTGATATAATACAAAAATTAGATCCAAATTTAATAGTTGTTGTAGCTTATGGAAAAATACTTCCAAAAGAAATTTTAGAGTATCCAAAATTAGGATCAATAAATGTACATGGTTCATTGCTTCCAAAATATAGGGGAGCTGCTCCAATACAATGGGCTCTTATAAATGGCGAAAAAGTAACTGGAATTACTACTATGTATATGGATGAGGGTATGGATACTGGCGATATGTTATTAAAACAGGAAGTAAATATAGAAGATAGTGATGATTATGAAAGTTTATATAATAAATTAAAAAATGTTGGAGCTTCACTTTTAATTAAAACACTAGATAAAATTAGTAATAACACAGCAATAAGAATAAAACAACAAGATGGAGCGACAATAGCACCTATGATAACAAAAGAGATGTCAAAGATTGATTTTAATAAAAACGGTGTAGAAATATTCAATTTAGTAAGAGGACTTTCACCAAATCCAGGATGTACAATTCAAATAAATGAAAATACAAAATTTAAAATTTATAAAGTACAATATGAGAAGAAAACTGATATAGATAGTATTCCAAATGGTAAAGTAGTAGATATAAATAAAAATAATTTGTCAATTAAATGCAATGACGGAATAATAAAAATATTAGAAATACAACCACCAAATTCTAGAAAGATGGATGTAAAAGCCTTTTTAGCAGGTAACAATAAAATTGATATTAATACTAAGTTTTCATAAAATATCCTTACAAAATAAGGATATTTTTTAATTTATCTTTTTATTTTTATTTTATTTTGATTTTATTTTTACTATTTTCTTGCAGTATTGTAATAAATATAGTATAATTACACTGATAAAAAGGATTCTTATTTGTAGTAATAATTTGTGAATATAATTTTTATGTTTAGAAATTATTATTACAACTCCTTTTTATCAAGAAAGGAATGAAAAAATATGTATAAAAAATTTGAAATGGAATATGCCGGTAAAAGACTTATTGTAGAAACCGGTAAAATGGCAGGACTTGCAAATGGTTCTTGTTTAGTTCGTTACAATGATACAGCTGTGCTTGTAAATGTAACAATGTCAAAAGAGCCAAAGGAAGGAATTGATTTTTTACCACTGTCTGTTGACTATGAAGAGAGACTTTATGCTGTTGGAAAAATTCCAGGAGGCTTTATAAAAAGAGAGGGCAGACCAAGTGAAAAAGCAATATTAGTTGCAAGGGTAATAGATAGACCAATGAGACCTCTATTTCCTAAAGATTATAGAAATGATACATCAATAAATGCAGTAACACTTGCAATTGATCCGGATGTATTACCAGAAGTACCAGCTATGATTGGTGCATCAATTGCTCTAAATATATCTGATATACCATTTGATAGATTAGTAGGATCAATAAAAGTAGGATTAGTTGACGGTAAAATAATATTGAATCCAACTCTTGAAGAAAGAGAAAAATCTACTCTTGACTTAACAGTTGCTGCTACAGAAGAAAAGGTATGCATGATAGAGGCAGGAGCATCAGAAGTAAAAGAAGAAGTAATGCTTGAAGCAATAAAAGTTGCACATGAAGAAATTAAAAAATTATGTGATTTTATTGCTACAATAAGAAGTGAAGTTGGAAAGAAAAAAGCTCAATATAAATCATTTGCTATTGATGAGGAGTTAGAAAAATTTATCTCTGATTTTGCTAAAGATAAGTATAAAGCTGCTGTTCAAACTGCTTCTAAACAAGAAAGAGATGAAAATGTAAATAAAGTTGATGAAGAAGTTAAGGCTTATTATATAGAAAAATATGGAGAAGAGGCTTACAATGAAAATAAATCTATGATTTCTGAAGCTCTATATAAAGCTGAGAAAAAAGCAGTAAGATCATTAATAATTGATGAAGGCAAAAGAGTAGATGGTAGAGCAAATGATGAAATTAGACCTTTAAGTTGTGAAGTAGGTTTATTTAATAGAATACATGGTAGTGCATTATTTAATAGAGGACTTACACAAGTATTATCTATGGTAACTTTAGGTACTATTTCAGATGAACAAGAATTAGATGGTCTTGATGAAGATGTTTCAAAAAGATATATTCATCATTACAATTTCCCACCATATAGTGTTGGAGAAGCAAGACCAGCAAGAGGACCTGGTAGACGTGAGATAGGACATGGAGCCTTAGCAGAAAGAGCTCTACTTCCAGTTATTCCATCAAAAGAAGAATTTCCATATACAATAAGAGTTGTATCAGAGGTACTAAGTTCAAATGGATCAACTTCACAGGGAAGTGTTTGTGGATCAACACTTGCTCTTATGGATGCTGGTGTTCCAATAAAAGAACCAGTTGCTGGTATTTCAACAGGATTATTTACTAAAAATGGAAATACAGACGATTATATAATGGTAACAGATATTCAAGGAATAGAAGATTTCTTTGGAGATATGGATTTTAAAGTTGCTGGAACAAAAAATGGTATAACAGCTATACAAGTAGATATAAAAATAGATGGATTATCTTATGAAATAATTGAAGAAGCTTTTGAAAGAACTAAGAAAGCAAGACAGTATATTTTAGATGAAATAATGTTAAAACAAATTGCTAAACCTAGAGAACATGTTTCAAAATATGCTCCAAAAATAGAGATAATAAAGATTAATCCTGAAAAAATAAGAGATGTTATTGGTACTGGTGGAAAAACTATAAATAAAATTATAGAAGAGACAGGTGTAAAAATAGATATAGAAGATGATGGTAAAGTATTTGTTGCAGGTGTAGATCCTCAAAATATTGATAAAGCTATTTCTATTATAGAATCTTTAACAAGAGATATTGAACTTAATGAAATATACATGGGTAAAGTAACTAAAATTATTAATTGTGGAGCTATAGTTGAAGTATTACCAGGCAAAGAAGGACTTTTACATATTTCAAGAATATCTGAAAAAAGAATTAATAAAGTTGAAGATGTATTAAAAGTTGGAGATGAAATTTTAGTAAAAGTTATAGAAATTGGAAAAGAAGATGGAAAATTTAGCTTGTCTGCTAAAGATGTTGCCAAATCATAAGAGTGGAGTGAAATTTAATGCAAGTTTATGCCTTTGTTGGTAAGACTGGCACAGGAAAGAGCTATAATGCTCAATCTGTTGCAAAAAAGAATAATATAAATTATATTATAGATGATGCAATACTTATAAAAGATACAAAAGTTATTGCAGGAAAATCAGCTAAAACAGAAGCTAGTAAAATAGCTTCTGTAAAAGCAGCTATTTTTTTAGATGAAGAAAGAAGAAAATCAATGATAAAAGCTATAAAGTTAGAAAAGCCTGAAAAAATATTGATTCTTGGAACTTCAGATGAAATGGTAGAAAAAATTGCAACTAACTTAGAACTTGGAAATATATATAAAACTATTTATATAGAAGAAGTTGCTACACAAGAAGACATTAATAAAGCAAATTATTATAGAAATAAAGAAGGAAAACATGTAGTTCCTGTACCAACTTTAGAAATAAAAAAGCAATTTTCAGGTTATTTTTTAGATTCACTTAGAAATTTTGGACTATTTAACAAATCAGAAAATGAGTCTAACCCAGGAGAAAATATAGAAAAAACTATAATAAGACCAACATATAGTTATCTTGGTAAATATACTATTTCAGATAGAGCAATTAATAGTATAATTTCTTATGTTGTATCTAAAGTAGATGGAGTTGCTAGAGTTCTTAGAGTATCAACAGAAGAATATAGTGTAGGTGCAAAATTAGATTTAGATATTGAAATACTTTATGGAACACACATTCCATCTTTAAGTTCAAAAATAAAAAATGTAGTAATATATGCATTAGATAATTCTACAGGTATTAATCTGTATGGAATAAATATAAATGTAAAATCAATTGTAAAAAATTAGGAGGTAAAAATGGATACATTAAGGTATGATGAGACTAAAAAAAGTTCAAAAGGGCCAATTATAGGATTATTGTTATTTTTTATTATAGGAGGAGCAATACTTTATATTGCGCTAGCAAATGAAAGTAAACCAGTTATAATAGGTAATCAGCCTACAGAAGAGGTTAATAGCTTTATTGACATATACGATGAACCTTCTAATACAATGAATCTAGAAGATATATCTTATAGCGTTAATGATAAAAAATATTCTGATAAAACTAATTCAAAAATAAAAAGTAATATAACATTGCCAGTTATTTCTATAAATGGAGAAGAACTTACAGAATTAAATGAAAAGATAGATAAAAAGTATACTGAATTATTTGCTGAAATGAAAACACAAATGGCAACAGTAGAAAGCAAGTATACTTATAAAGTTACATATAGTATATATGAAAATGAAATTGGAGATACAAGAGTAGTTTCTGTTACTATATATCATAGAACTATAGACGATGCTACAGGAGCATACGCTAGTGAGAATATTGATACTTATAATATAGATGTAAAGACAAAATTAGAGCTTACTCAATCAGAAGTAGCGACTATGATGTTTGGAATATCATATAAAACAAAATTAAAAAATTCAGTAAAGGATTATTTTGTTTCAAACAATATAATACCTGAAGATGAATATACTTATGCAATAACTGGATTTGAGAATTTTTACGTAAAAGAAGGTAAATTTCATATAATCTTTAATGGAGAAATAATAAAAGATAAATATTTTGATGTTACGATATAAATTAGAGGAGATGAATATTTAATGGTAGATTCTATGGAAAAGCTTGTAAATCTGTGTAAAGCACGTGGATATGTTTATCCAGGCTCAGAGATTTATGGTGGACTTGCAAATACTTGGGATTATGGACCTTTAGGTGTAGAATTAAAAAACAATATAAAAAGAGCTTGGATGAAGAAATTTATTCAAGAAAATAAATATAATGTTGCCATTGATACGGCTATCTTGATGAATCCAGAAGTTTGGGTGACTACTGGACATGTAGGTGGATTTTCTGATCCATTAATTGATTGCAAGGAATGTAAAACAAGACATAGAGCAGATAAATTAATTGAAGAATGGGCAAAAAATAATGGAAAAGATATAGTAGCAGATGGTTGGAGCAATGAAAAAACAATTGCTTATATAAAAGAAAATAATATTGTATGTCCTAATTGTGGAAAATTAAATTTTACAGATATTAGACAATTCAATATGATGTTTAAAACATTTCAGGGTGTAACAGAAGATGCAAAGGCACAAATATATCTAAGACCTGAAACAGCACAAGGTATGTTTGTTAACTTTAAAAATGTATTAAGAACAACTAGAAGAAAACTTCCTATGGGAATTGGACAACAAGGAAAATCATTTAGAAACGAAATAACTCCTGGTAATTTTATATTTAGAACTAGAGAGTTTGAACAAATGGAATTAGAATTCTTTTGTAAGCCAGGTGAAGACTTAAAGTGGCATCAATATTGGAAAGATTTTTGCAAAAACTTTTTACTTACTTTAGGAGTAAATGAAGAACATCTAAGATTTAGAGATCATACTAAAGAAGAACTTTCATTTTATAGTAATGCCACAGCAGATATTGAATATAATTTTCCTTTTGGATGGGGAGAATTATGGGGAATTGCTGATAGAACAAATTATGATTTAACAAGACATATGGAGGCTTCAGGAGAAGATATGAATTATTTAGATCCTGAAACAAATGAAAAATATGTACCATATTGTATAGAACCAGCAGTTGGAACTGATAGACTTATGCTAACTTTTTTATGTGATTCATATGAAGAACAAAAAATAGATGATAATGATACAAGGGTAGTTTTACATTTACATCCGTTTTTAGCACCAATAAAAATTGCAGTGCTTCCTTTATCAAAGAAATTATCTGAAAGTGCAGATGAAATATATCAGATGTTATCAAGAAAATATAATGTAGATTTTGATGAAGCAGGAAGTATAGGAAAAAGATATAGAAGACAAGATGAAATAGGAACACCTTATGTTGTTACATATGATTTTGAATCTGAAAATGATAAATCTGTAACTATAAGAGATAGAGATACAATGCAACAGGTTAGAGTAAAAATAGATGAATTAGATGATTGGTTCGCAGAAAAATTTACTTTTTAGGAGGATGTTATGAGTAAGGGTAAAGTGAAAAATAAAGTAGGAACAGTAATAAAAATTGTTGTAGTAACAGTTTTAGTAGCAGGTATGCTTGTATCTACTTTTGCAGGATTATTCTATGCTATAGAAAATATTTAATTTATAAATTGTAAGAGAGGTATGCTATATGAATAATATTTGGACACAGTGTGTTGATTATTTATATAAAATTGTTAATGCTTTTGAATTAACTAGTATTTGGAGATTTATAGTACTTGTATTTGATTTAGCTAGTGTAGCGATAATATTTTATTATGTATATAAATTTATAAAAGAAACTAGAGCAAAGCAGATTGTTAAAGGTATTCTTATACTTCTTGGACTGCTTATAATATCTAAGATATTTAATATGGTAATTTTAAAGTTTATACTTACTAATTTCATTACTTATTGGGTTTTATTGATAATAGTAATATTTCAACCGGAAATAAGAAGTGGGTTTGAAAAAATTGGAAGAAGCAGAATAACGGATATGTTTGATGTTGATGATACTATGTTGGTAAAACATTCAATAAGTGAAATAGTAAAGGCTACAGAGATATTATCACTTAAAAAAATTGGTGCACTTATTGTACTGGAACAAGATACAAAGTTAGCTGACATACTAAGAGAGGGAATACCACTTAATGCTCGTGTATCAGCTGAACTAATACAAAATATATTTACTCCAAGAACTCCATTACATGATGGAGCAGTAGTAATAGATAAAAATGAAATTTTAGCAGCAAAATGTATCTTACCACTTGCTGCAGAAAATTCAGTTGAAAAGAGTTTAGGAACAAGACATAGAGCAGCAGTAGGTATAAGTGAAGTATCTGATGCAATAGTAATAGTGGTCTCTGAAGAGACAGGTATTATTTCTGTTGCTAGTTCAGGTAAACTTACAAGAAATATGACAAAAGAAGACTTAAGTAAATATTTAAATATAAAGATAAATAAAAGCAGTTTGAAAAATATTAAATCAAAGTAGCATATTTAAAAGTTTATTTCATATATTCATAATATAAATTTATGGAGGTAATATATGAATAAACTGTATATTGATTTATATTCAAAAAATGATGAAATTAAAAATATAACATCAGATAATAAATTTTCAACTTTTTTTAAAAAATTACATTATAATTTAAAAAATATTTTTAGAAATTATAGAAAAACAAAATATGAGGATAGTATATCACTATTAGTAGATATTGACTATATTAATTCTGTTTGTTTACGACAAAATAGAAAATATTCTTTAGAAGAAAAATTTATTTTAAAATTTATCAAATCTAATTTTTCTTGTGATGATAAAGTAAATACAGTAAAAATAATATTTTCTAAAAAATTATACAATATGAACAATAATAAAAAGTATATATTAAATTTTTTAAATAATATCTACAATATAAAATTTACTACTGTAGAATATGAAAATCAAATTTTAGAACATGATTTAAATATAATTGATAGATATATAAATTCTAAAAAAATAGAAAAAGAAAAGTTGAAAATCTTAGTTATAATATCAAATATAATGAATTTGAATAAAGAAAAATTAATTGAATATATAAATAGTTATAAACAAGTCGACTTATTTGTAACATCTAAACTTAGTAAGAAAGAAATTAAATTAATTCAAGATGAAGTTGACAGTATAAATAATGAATATGGAAGTTCTATTGATGTACTTCAAAGTGAAAAAGAAACTAAAAAATATAATGTATATTTAAATTATTCTAATGTTAATAAGGAAAAATTTATATCTAATCATTTAGTAAATAAAAAGGCAAAGTTTATTGATATAAATAATATTGATGAAGACATACTAAGTGATGGGTATAGATTATTTGTAAAGAATGAGAAATTAATAAAAGAAATGTTAATAAATTTAAATCTTAATTTAGATAATTTTAGCATAGTTAATCTTGGAACTTCTCAAAAATAGCTTATTGACATCTGGTATATAATTATATTATGTTTTACTAAATTTAAGGAGGAAATTATGGGAGAAAGAGAAGTTGTTTTAACACAAGAAGGGTATAATAAATTAAAAGAGGAATTAAAAGTATTAAAGGGACCAAGAAAAATGGAAGTAGCTGAGAGAATAAAAATTGCTAGAGAATTTGGAGATTTATCAGAAAATTCAGAGTATGATGATGCTAAAAATGAACAAGCTCTATTAGAAGCAAAAATCATTGAAATAGAGAATACTTTAAGAGTTGCTAAAGTGGTAGATGATGATGTAATATCAACAAGAAAAGTTAGTGTAGGAAATGTAGTTAAGGTACATGACTATGAGTTTGATGAAGACGTAGTTTATTCTATAGTTGGTGCAACAGAAGTTAATATGGCAGAAAATAAAATATCTAATGAATCTCCTGTTGGAAAAGCCCTAATTGGTAGAAAAAAAGGAGAAGAGTTTGAAGTAGAAACACCAGCAGGTGTAGTAAAGTATAAAGTTCTAGAAATAAAGAGAGTTTAAGTAGTAGGAAGGAAGTGTATTTGTGACTACAGATAATAATGTAAATTTAGAAGAAGAACAAGAAGATATAAATAAGCTAGTAGAAGTAAGAATAGAAAAATTGAAAAATCTTCAAGAAAATGATAAAGATCCATATAAGATAACTAAATATAATAGAACACATACTAGTCTTCAAATAAGAGAAAACTTTGATTCCTTAGAAGAAAAAACTGTATCTGTTGCTGGTCGTATTATGTCAAAAAGAATTATGGGAAAAGCTTCATTTTGCCATATACAAGACTCTACAGGAAAAATACAAAGTTATGTTAGTACAAATGATTTAGGAGAAGAAGCATATAAGGAATTTAAGTCATATGATATTGGTGACATAATAGGAATAACTGGTTTTGTATTTAAAACAAAAACAGGAGAAATTTCTATACATGCAAAGAGTATAATACTACTTACTAAATCATTGAGACCATTACCAGAAAAGTTTCATGGATTAAAAGATATTGATTTAAGATATAGACAAAGATATGTTGATTTAATTGTAAATCCTGAAGTAAAAGAGACTTTTGTACTTAGAAGTAAAATAATCAAGGAAATCAAAAAATATTTGGATGATAAGGGGTACTTAGAAGTTGATACACCTATTCTAAATACTATTCCTGGAGGTGCAGCAGCACGTCCTTTTACTACACATCATAATACTCTAAATATGGACATGTACTTAAGAATTGCCAATGAATTATATTTAAAAAGATTAATTGTTGGTGGATTTGATAAAGTTTATGAAATGGGAAGAATGTTTAGAAATGAAGGAATGGACATTAAACATAATCCAGAATTTACAAATATAGAATTATATTCTGCATATGAAGATTATAATGACATGATGGACTTAACTGAAGATTTGTTTAAAACAGTAGCTAAAAATGTTTTAAATACAACTAAAATAACTTATCAAGGTACTGATATAGACCTAGAAACAAAATGGAAAAGAATTTCAATGATTGATAGTATCAAAGAAGTTACAGGAATAGATTTTAATAATATAAATACTGATGAAGAGGCAATTGATATTGCAAATAAAAAGGGTATTGAAATAGAAGAATCTAAAAAAACTAGAGGCTATATAATTAATGCATTTTTCGAAGAGTTCGTTGAGGAAACTTTAATTCAACCAACATTTATTTATGACTATCCGATTGAGGTATCTCATTTAACTAAAAAGAAACCAACTGATGAAAGACTTACTGAACGTTTTGAAGTGTTTATTGGTGGTAGAGAATATGGAAATGCTTATTCAGAACTTAATGATCCAATAGATCAATATGAAAGATTTGCAGAACAAATAAGACAAAGAGAAGCTGGAGATGAAGAGGCTAATATGTTAGATGAAGATTTCATAACAGCACTAGAGTATGGTATGCCACCAACAGGTGGACTAGGAATCGGAATTGACAGAATGATTATGCTATTTACAGATTCTGCTTCTATTAGAGATGTTTTATTATTCCCAACAATGAAACCACTTTCAGACCATTAATACAACAACATTTTAATATAAATACAAACTATAAAAAGTCAATAGAAGATTAAATATTTTTAAAGAAAGGAAGCTACATATTGCAAAATAAAAATAGAAATTTAATAAAAAAAGACTTTTTAATCTATACAGATGAAAATGGAGATGTAAAAGTAAATGTTATGCTTATAAATGATGATTTATGGCTAACACAAGATTTGATGGCAGAGTTATTTGGTAAAGCACGTAATACAATAACAGGGCATATAAACAATATTTTTTCAGAAGGTGAATTAGATGAAAAAAGCAATGTCGAGAAAATCGACATTGCTGGATCAAATAAGCCTGTAAAAATTTATAATTTAAATGTTATAATAGCAGTAGGATATAGAGTAAATTCAAAAAAGGCAACACAATTTAGAATTTGGGCAACAAAAGTTTTAAAGGAATATATAACAAAAGGTTTTGTCTTAGATGATGAAAGATTAAAAAATGTAGATAACTTTTTTGGAAAAGATTATTTTAAAGAACTTTTAGAACGAATTCGATCAATTAGAGCAAGTGAGCGTAGAATATGGCAACAGATAACTGATATTTTTGCAGAATGCAGTATAGATTATGATAAAAATTCAGATATAACAAAACAATTTTATGCAACCGTTCAAAATAAGTTTCATTATGCAATTACTGGAAATACAGCAGCAGAAATTATATATAATAAAGCAAATAGCACAAAGGAAAATATGGGATTAACAACTTGGAAACATTCACCAGATGGTAGAATATTAAAGTCAGATGTATTAATAGCAAAGAATTATTTAGATGAAAGTCAAATAAAAAGACTAGAAAGAACTGTATCGGGATATTTTGATTATATTGAAGATTTGGTTGAAAGAGAAAATACATTTACAATGGAAGAATTTGCAGAAAGTATAAATGCTTTTTTAGAATTTAGAAAATATGATATATTACAAGATAATGGAAAAATTTCTAGAAAAGAAGCAGAAGAAAAGGCAGAAAGGGAATATGACAAATTTAACAAAAAACAGAAGATTATATCTGATTTTGATAAGCTATTGATTGAAACTAAAAAATTAAAATAATGTTATTAAGTTTTAATAAATTCAATTACTATCATTAAAATAGTATTTTTGAAAGTTGTATAA
>CANQYI010000013.1 GCA_947628005.1 uncultured Clostridia bacterium | reverse complement strand
ATCTGGCTATTCTTCTGGAAGTGCTTTCATATTACAATCAAGTAAAGCAAATAAATGGTTATCTATGTATTTAAATGCTCACAAAAATTCTTTGAATGATAATGTTAAGGGTGTTGCATTTATGTTAGATACAAATGTATGGAAAACATTTGCAAATGAAACCTACGCGGATTATGTAATTGGTGGTCCAACTGTAGAAATGTTATTTGATTCATATAATAAATTATATGGAACAAATTTTAAAGCAAGAGTAAAAAATTATGTAGGATATGAAATAAGTAAAGATGGAGGCTCAAATTGGTCTAATTATTATCCACAAATGCTAGATATAAAAAAAGGTACATTGCATGTATTAGGAGAAAATTCTACTAGTTCATCAGGCTCAAGATGGGGAGCAGATGCTATGTGGTTGGCTTCACCTTCTTGTTATCATACTAGTAATGTAATGGCTATACGTTGTGACCGGTAATGTCGGCGATTACTCATATAGTCATGCAGCTGCTCGGCTTTCGTCCAATAGTATGCTTAAAATCAAGTGTTAAATTAGCTGAGACGTCAAATGGATTTAATTTAGAATAATATTAAAAAGATGTAATGATAGAAATATCTTTACATCTTTTTGTTTACTATACTTGCAAAACTTCGTTATAATAATTGAAAAAGAGTGCAATATATTATATAATATCGTTGATTTAAAAAATAATATATTAATTGTTAACATATCGTAAAACAATTGACAAAATCACTGTTAGAGTATAAAATATAACTGTAAAGTATAATAAGAGGTAAATATGAAAAAAGGAATAACTTTTTCTGCTCTAGTTGTAATGTTAGCAATAATGTTAACTCTTGTTACAACTGCTGTTATATCTGGAGTAGGAGCAATAAATAATACAACAAAAATGAGATTTGCTACTGAATTGTCATATGTACAAGAAGTAGTAAATTCTTATATTGATGTAGATTATGAAATTAATTTTGATAAAACTTATAATATTAATCTTAGCAATGCTTCTCAGGATGTAAAATTACAATTTGTTAATGAAAATATGGTAAATTCACAAGTGACTTTGTTTGAGATAGACCAAAATCTTGAAGTATTGAAAAATTCTGATTTAACATATGGAAAAAAGAAAATAGGCGATAGTCAGAGTGAAAAAGATTTAGATACATTTTTATATTCTGCTACTACGGGTAGAGTATATTATGCTAAAGGGCTTGAATTAAATGGTAAATTATATTATACAATGACTGATGAGCTGGCTGAAAAAATAGACTATGATTATATTTATGAAAACGATACTAATTCATCTAATATTATATTTACTAAAACTACTGATGAATGGACTAACTCTTCAATATCATGCCAAATTAAAGTTCCTAAAATATATAATAATATAAATGTATCTGTTTCTACAGATAATAAAGCAGTAGATTATCAAAATGAAGGAACAGCTTACTATGTATATCAAATAGATGTTAGACAAAATTGCAGTATACAAGTAGTGTATGAAACTAGTAGAAATGAAATAGTTAAAAGAAATTTTGACATAACAAATGTAGATACAATAGATCCTGTACTACAAGTATCTAATATTAATAGTATTTTTAATAGTCAAACAGGAACAATGAATAGAAATGTACAAATATTAGAACATTATGATAATGAAAGTGGAATAAAGTACTTAAAATATGAAAAGACAGAGGTGCCAATGGACAATATAAAAGCTTATTTCTTAAATAATGGTATCTTACTGGATTCAGACAGTATAACAATTCCAGATGATGTCGAAAATGTTACTATATACATTGAAGATAATGCCGGAAATTATGTGTCAATTATAAAATAGGAGGAATATATGAAAAGAGGTTTTTCTTTAATAGCATTAGCGGTTATAGTAATAATAACTTTAATTTTAGCTACAAGTGTTGTTATAGCAGCTACCTCTACTATAAATAATTCAAAAAAACTTGCTTTTGGAACAGAAATAAAATTAGTTCAAGATTCTATATATTCTTATAGTGCTAGAAATGATGGACAATTACCTATTTCTCAAGCAATTATATTTGATTATGACAGTCTAAGAGATGAAACATCAAAAGAACAATTTACCAAAAATATGGAAACTATAGAAGATGGAAAAATTGTGCTTTATGAAATTGATTATGAAAAATGTGGTATAAGTAATTTAAAATATGGAAATAGAGTGAATGGAAAAAATGATGTATATTCTGTTTCAACCAAAACAGGAAAAGTCTATTACAATATGGGATTAAAAATTGGAAACATTACATATTTTACAATTAATGATGAATTACTTAATATATTAAATTTAGGTTGGGAAAAACAAGCAAATTCAGGTGTAATTTTCGAACCTTCTACTACTGAATGGACAAGAAATAATGTAGATGTTACTATCAAAATTTCTAAAAAGTATATAGTTGTTGGCAATATAGTAGCTACTGATATTGGTGGTGGAAGCTATACTTATTATAAAAATGATGACTTAAGCAGTGCAGATAAAGAATTTGATATATATCAACTAAATAATCAAACTATAACTAAAAACTATACAGTAAAAGTAACTTATAAAGAAGCATCAAATATGAAGGAAAAATCTGTAGAACATTCTGTTAGAAATATAGATATAACAGCGCCAACAGTGTTGAGTGCCTTTACTACAAAAACTACAAATTCTATAATGGTTAATGCAAGTGCAAATGATTCTGAGAGTGGAATTAGTAAATATTATTTTAGTAAAGATGGAATAAATTATTTTGAATCTGAAAGTAACGAGTTTACATTTGAGAATTTAATTGAAAATACGAGTTATAATATATATGTAAAAGTTGAAGATAAAGTAGGAAATATTAGTTCACCTAGAGAGCAAAGGAATATTTCAACAGATTCTTTAGGAAATATTTCAATTAGAGGACAGTTTAGTAGCAGTAGTAATGCATCCACTCTAGTAGAAATAGTATTTGATCAAGTTACAGATACGTCAAGATATTATAAAATAGATGATTCTGAGTGGATAAGTATATCAGGATTGACTGAAAGACTTTATATAGATCAAGATTGTACAATTTATGCAAGGATTATAGATAAAAGTGGACAGATAAAAGAAGTTTCAAAACGAATGCAAAAAATAGAATAAACATATGAATAAATGTAGCAATAAATGTAGTATAATATAAATATTACTTATCTTTTCTACATAATAATAAATAGGGCTTTTAGATAAGGTGGAAAAAATGTTAGAGTATATAAAGATAATTTTGAAAGTTGCTTATTATGTTATAGATGTGTTATTAGTTATGTACATTTTGTACTATGTAATAACGGGGTTGTTTGCTTTCAAAAAGAATAAAAAATATATTATAAGAAAATATAAAGCAAAGTATAAAATAGCTGTATTAATTGCAGCTAGAAATGAAGAAAAAGTTATTCCTAATCTTTTAGACAGTCTCAATAGGCAAAATTATCCTAAAGAACTTTACGATGTATTTGTCATCCCAAATAATTGCACAGACAATACAAAAAATGTAGCGCTAGAGCATAATGCAAAAATTATTGAGGTTAAAGAAAAAGTTTCGTCAAAAGGAGAAGTATTGAGATTTGCTTTTGATTATATGAATAACTATTACAATAAATATGATGCTTATTTAGTTTTTGATGCTGATAATATAGTACATCCAAATTTTATAAGAAGAATGAATGATACTTTATGTAGTGGGTATAAGGTAGCACAAGGCTTTAGAGACAGTAAAAATCCATCTGATTCATGGGTATCAAGTTCTTATTCTATGTTTTATTTAGTACAAAATTTTTTCTTCAACAGAGCTAGAATGAGAATGGGATGGTCTTCATCAATAAATGGAACGGGATTTTTAGTTTCAAAGGATGTAATTGATGAATATGGATTTAATACAGTTACAATAACTGAAGATATAGAATTTGCCGCACAATGTGCTTTAAATAATCAAAGAATTGCTTTTGTTGAAGACGCAATAACTTATGATGAACAACCAGTAGATTTTATTAGTTCAATAAAGCAGAGATTTCGCTGGTCTAAGGGTACAATTCAATGTTTAAAAATATATTCACCAAAATTACTAAAAAAATTTTTCTCAACTAAGGTACCACAACAGTTTGATATGTCGCTATTCTTCCTAGCACCCATTGTTCAGGTTATCAGTACGCTTATAGTATTATTTATATTGATATACAATATATTTGATGATCAAGTTAGTGGTTTTATGAGATTTTTATATAATAATAAAATCATTTCATTAATGCTAGGATATGCTGTTACTGCACTAATTTCTCTATTTGTTGTAATATTTGAAAAGAAAAAAATAAAAGATACAATAAAAGGAATTTTAACACTATCAATATTTATGCTAACTTGGGTTCCAATAAATATAGTTTGTTTATTCAAAAAGAATTATAATTGGTCACCAATTGTGCATAATAGGGTAGTAAACATAGATAGCATAGTTGAAGTTAATAATGAAAAACCTTAGGATGTGTAATCCTAAGGTTTTTTGGGGCTAATTACCAGTAAGAGATTTTTCTCGCTTTAAAGCTAGTTCAAAACATTTTTTTAAAGGTTCGAATTGCGTTCTAATTTCTAGATTAAAGTCTTGAGAAGGCTTAAATTCTATATAGCTTTCACCATCTTCTGTTACAAATTTTGGATAAGAAATATTTTGATTATCTAACTCAGTGAAAATCGAACTTTTAAGTTCTTCACCTAATAATATGCTAGTAAAAATTTCATTTTTATGCTTATCCAAAAATTTGGTAAAATGTTTTAAAAAAGTGTCATACCCCATTCCAGTGGTGTTCAAGAAGAATCCAAGATAGTTGTCAATTTCTTTACCATTTTCAACTATGCAGGCGGCAATAAGCGAAACAGGCCCATTAATACGTTTTACAGTGGTAGATAAGAATTTCATAATAACAGTCCCCCTATTTATAAATTACTATAAACATTAATAATCAACTAAAAAAATTATATCACAACAATATTTATTTGTGAATAGTTATTATAAATTTGTTTTATTAAATATAAGTAAAATATTTTGTTATCTAATTTATTTATTACTCGTTATATAGTGTGTAGACTTAAAAGAAGAGAGGAAAAAAATGGACATTGAATACTTAATTGAAAATTATAGTAAACTTGTTTATAAAATATGTATAAATATGTTATCAGATAGTGTAGAAGCCGAAGATGTAGTTCAAGAAGTCTACATTAGTGTTTATAAAAATATAGATAGATATAAAAATTTAACTCAGGAAGAATTTAAAAATTTAATATGTAAAATAGCTTTGAATAAATGCAAGGACATATTAAAATCAAATATATCAAAATTAAATAAGATTACTGACTTTGATATAACAAAACTTGAAAATTATAGAGATGATAATGATATAAATAGCAAAATAGTGGAAAATGAAAGGAAAAACTATATAAGTAAAATAATAAATGAATTAAAAGAGCCTTATAAAAAAGTAATCTATTACTATTATATTAAGGGCTATAATCTTGATGAAATTTCAATTAAGCTAAAGATTCCAAAGTCTACTTTAAAAGTACAAATATATAGAGCTAAAAAGATATTAAAAGAAAAAATAATTGAAAGTGGAGGTGATAACTTTTTATGATAGATGACATTAACAAAAAAATAGAAGAAATAAATTTAATATTAAGTGATGATAATCTTTTAAAAACATATATAGAAGATATAGAAAGTAAAAAGTTTGACGTTCCAAAAGACTTGAACAAAAATATAAGAAAAAAATTAGATACTAGAAAAAGTATTAGTAAATTTTCTATATTAAAAATTGCAGCTTGTACGGTATTTGCAGTCATTATGTGGTATTCAATTCCACAAAAAAATGATTCCTTACAATTAAATACAAATAATATAGAAGATAATGTAGTATTAAATTTAAATACAAATTTTTTAAATGATAAATTGAATTTATTTGGTCAAAAAATAAATGATTTCTTTATGATTTCAAAACAATAAAAGGGGGAAATTTTATGAAAAAAAATCTATTTTTTACATTTTGTTTTAGCTTCATACCAGGGGCAGGACAAATGTATCAAGATTACATGAAAAGAGGAATATCTTTAATGATATTATTTGGAATATTTGTTGGTATATATGCAATGGTTGGAATACCAATTTTCTTGATACCTGTACCAATTATATATGCATATAGTTTTTTCGATACATATAATTTAAGAAATAAAATTGGCACAGATAAAGAAATTCAAGATAAAGCAATATGGGAAGAACTAGGACTTGAAGACTTTAAAAATAATAAACTTAATAAAAGTACTAATACTTTTTTAGGTGTAATACTTATATTTGTGGGAGCATATTTAGTATTCAATAGTATATTGAAAGATATAGGAATTAGGTATGATATTTATTATTTAAAAATATTTTCTTCTTATGTATTAAGATATTTACCATCTGTAATAATTGCAACGCTTTCAATATGGGTTGGAATTAAACTTGTGATAAATAAAAAGTAGGAGGAATAAAATGGAAGAAAATAATAAGAAAATAAGAAGAGTTGGAACGTTTACACTTGCTTTTGCACTTATAGTATTTGGAATAGTTATGATACTTAGAATGTTTTTAAGATTTGATAGCTTACGTTATATACTAATGTTGTGGCCAGTAGTGTTCATATCACTTGGAGTGGAAATATTGGTATTTAGTGCCAAAAAAGATGCTTATATAAAATTTGATGGAGTAAGTATTTTGTTAGTATTTTTAATTATTGGTATTTCTTGTATTTTTGGAGTATTAAATTTTGGAATAAATGAATTTTTGTATAACAATAGTATAAAACAAAGTCTTATTGAGAGAAATTCCCATAATACATATGATATACTTTATAAAGACCAAATAAATATAAATAATCTAAGTGATACAAAAATAAAAGTACAAATAGAAGAACTTAATCTAGAAAATAAAAGTGGAAAAAGTAATGCTGTTATTACAACAAGTAGTAATTATAATGAACAAAAAATATCTATTATAGATTTATTAGATAGTGATGCAGAAGATGATATCTTTATGATTGATATGCCAAGTGACAATAGCGTTGTAAACATTTTAATTACATATATTCCAAATTATATAAATGATTACACAATAAAAATAGTAATACCAGATAAAGAAAAAATTAAGTTAAATGGTAATTTTGAAATTTTATAATAGATATTCTTAAATAGGAGGTAGAAGTTTTCTACTTTCTATTTTTTTATTAAAATGCAAGTTTATATTGACAGTAAAAATAATATATGATAATATATGAATGTATGAATAATAATTCAGATATTCATATATTGTAGGTAGGTGAATATAATGAATACTAATAATATAAAAAATAATATGCCTGATGAAAATGAGATATTTGATTTAGCAGATTTATTTAAAAATTTTTCTGATAGTTCAAGAATAAAAATAATGTATACAATTTCTAATAATGAACTTTGTGTTCAAGATATAGCAAATGCAGTATCAATGACACAATCTGCAGTATCACATCAACTTAGGGTACTAAAAGCATCAAGACTTGTTAAATCTAGAAAAGATGGTAAAGAGGTATATTACTCTTTAGATGATGAACACATAACTAATATATTTAACATGGGATTAAATCATATAAAAGAAGAGAGGGAATAATATTATGAAAAATGTGATTGAAAAAGCCACAAATATTATAGGCGTAGTTGCTCTCATAGTATCAATAATACTTGATGTTGTTATAAAAGTAGATAGTAAAATTTTAATTACGTCCCTTTATATAGTATCTTATATTTTAATTGCTCACGAAATAATTATAAATGGTATTAAAAATATATTAAAATTTAATGGATTAGATGAAAATTTTTTAATGACTATTGCTACTGTTGGAGCAATTATTTTAGGAGAATATCTAGAAGCGACTATGGTAATTTTGTTATATAAAATTGGAGAGTATTTACAAGATTTAGCAATAGATAGATCAACTAAAAAAATTGAGGCTGCAATTGATATAAGGCAAGATTTTGCAAATCTAAAAACCAAAACTGGCATAGAAAAAGTCAAATCTGAAACTTTAAAAATAGGCGATATAATAGTTGTAAAAAATGGAGAAAAAGTTCCTGTAGATGGAACAATTTATAGTGGAAAAGCACATTTTGATAATTCCCTTATAACTGGAGAAAGTAAGCCTATAGAAGTAAAAGAAAACGAAAAAATTCTTTCTGGAAGTATAAATATATCAGATGTTGTAGAGATAAAAGTTGATAAGGAATATAAAGATTCAACTGTATCTAAAATAGTAGATTTTATTGAAAAAGCTGCAAATAATAAATCTAAAACAGAAAAATTTATCACAAGATTTTCAAAAATATACACTCCGACAGTTATTTTGATAGCAATTTTGATAGTTATCTTTGCACCACTATTATTTGACATTGGAATAAAAGCAGCCATTTTTAGAGGTTTGATTTTCTTAGTTATATCATGCCCTTGTGCACTAGTAATTTCAATACCACTAGGATTTTTTGTAGGTATTGGTCAATGTAGTAAAAGAGGAATAATAGTAAAAGGTAGTAATTATATTGATTTATTAAGTAATATAGATATAATGTGCTTTGATAAGACAGGAACTTTAACTGGAGGACAATTTAAAATTGTAGAAATCTGTCTATCTAAAAATAGTAGTATAACTAAAGAGGAGTTACTTGAAATAATCGCACATTCAGAGTTTTATTCTAATCACTATATAGCTAAATCAATATTAAATCAATATAACAAAAAAATTAATAAAGAGGACATATCAGACTATAAAGAAATAGCAGGTAAGGGAATAAAGGCATCAGTAAAGGGAAAAAGTGTAATAGTTGGAAGTAAGAAATTTATAGAAGAAAATAATATAGAAATAGACAATTTTTCAAACGAAAAAGTAGGCTCTATTGTATGTCTTGCTGTAGATGGTAAATATATGGGCTACATATTACTTTCTGATGAATTAAAAGAAAATTCAAAGCAAACAATAGAAAGGCTTAATAAATTTAATATTGAAACAATGATTTTAACTGGAGATAAGGAAAAAATAGCTGCCTCAGTTGCAAAAACTCTAGCAGTTAAAAGTTATAAAGCTAACTTACTTCCCGAAGATAAATCTAGATACATACAAGAACTAAAAAATGATAAAAAGACAGTAGCTTTTGTAGGTGATGGAATAAATGATTCTCCTGTAATAGCATCAGCAGATGTTGGAATGGCAATGGGCAAAGGAGCAGATATATCGGTAGAAGTAGCAAATGTAGTAATTATAAATGATGATCCATTGAGTATAATTGATTCTATTATTATTTCAAGAAGAACGAAAAATATAGTAAAACAAAATATTGGATTTTCTATAACAATAAAAGTATTGTTTTTAATTTTAAGTACTTTTGGATTTACAAATATGTGGCTTGCAATATTTTCTGATGTTGGAGTAGCATTACTTACAGTATTAAATTCATTAAGAATAGCTAAAATAAAGAAATGGAATTAATCCATTTCTTTATTTTATAATTATAATTGAATTTTAAGTAAAATACATATGCGGATATATTTTAGATATAACCTCATCATTATAGTAGGTATCAAAAAACGTGTCTAATTTATTTGATGCGGGAATATTGTTAACTCTCTCATTTTTTCTAAGTACTACCATTGATGAGAATAATATGTCTACTGTAACCATAATAGCAAAAATTATAGTTATCTTTTTTAATTCAGAAATATTTAAAATTTCTAATAACATAATTACTTTTGGCTCAATTAATTTTATATATAGCACACTAAGAATTCCCCAGTACACCGAATATATTAAGCTTGTTCTATGGAATATTCCTAAAGAATCCGAATCATACGTCCAAGATACAGAACCAAATATCATTTCTTGTAGAAAACTTAAGATAAATTCTAATGTAGCTCCTAATACCATAGAAATAATAAAAATGAATGCTGTATTCTTATTTCTAAACTTATTTGATATTATTGTAACAAGTATAACACCAAATCCGTAAACTGGATTTAATGGCTCTATTATTAGGGCGGTTCTACTTTCTAAAGTTCCATATCTAATAACAGACCAAATTACTTCCATTAGGACACCAAAATAGCTACCAATTAGAAATATCCAAAACAAATTATATAAATTTAAATTCATCTTTTTACATAGTTTATTTTTTCCCATAAAACAAATAACCTCTATTAATATTATGTCACAAAACAAAATATTAACTTAATTTTGCTTTGAGTTTTTCATTTTTTAATCTTTCTTTTTCTTCTGTTCTTTGTTTCTTCTTATTTTCTAAAAATTCTTTTAATTCAATTAATTCATCATTGAATTTATTAAATTTTAGTGTAGGGAAGGCTTTTAGTAATCTATTATTAGCAAAACTATTCTTCTCAGAAAGTTTTAACTTTAAATCAGATAATTGTTTAATATAAATTTTATCTTCAATTTTAGATTTTTGTTTCTGTTTAAATGTAGTAGCAAGTTCTCTAAATTCATGTAATTTATTTTTCAAGTTAATAATTGAGTTAAGTGAGAATGCAAAGTCCACACTTATTGCAATTAGTAAAATGTTTATAGTATGAGGAATTATATTCTGTGGTATAAGAGCTACTAACTTTTCAATGTATGGTTGTATAAAATATGTTAGAAATATTGCCATAATACCAAATAAAGTTGAGTTTAACAAACATATTCTACCATTTAAATTAAACTTCATATTAGAATAATCCCACCACTTTGCATTAAATATTTTTTCCATTATAAAGCTTGTTAAATATTCTAATATAGTAGTTAATAATATTGAAGATATAAATAAGAAAACAGGATATTGCTTAATCTGTGATAATAGTGTAGATACAATTAAGCCACCAAATCCATATATTGGACAGTAGGGACCATAAAGAAATCCTCTATCACTAAATTTTCCATCTAAAATTCTACAATATATTGTTTCACAGCACCATCCAATAATGCTGTAAATGATGAAATATAGGAATAAAATATTAAAGTCAAACATAATATCACCGAATACAATTATACAACTAATGTAGAAATTTGTCAAAAAAGTTTAAAGAACTCTTTTTTTAAATAATCATAATATATAAAGAGAGGAGGAAGCTATGAAAATACTAGTATATAACAATGGCACAAATAAAATGGAAACTTATTATAGAAACTTAAATGATCCAATGCCATATTCTCAAGATAGATATTTAACAGTAAAAGAATTTAGAGGCTCTTCTAAATCAGATGTACTTTGGACAGATAAAAACACAATTCAAGCATTTAATAGATTAAGGAATAGTTTTGGTAAGCCAATTAAAGTAGGATATGGATTTAAAAGAATTGGTGAAGGAGGCCATGCAGGGCAAAGTCAGCATTATGCAGGAAAAGCCTTGGACATAGGGCAAGGAATGAGTAGCTCTGATAGAGATAAATTAAGAAGTTTAGGCTCTAAAATAAGTACTTATACATATATAGAGCCAAAATCTTTAACTCCAACTTGGGCACACTTAGATACTAGAGATAAAAATTCTGCTTGTTCTACAGGGGGATATCCATTATTAAAACTTGGAAAAAAAGGTACATATGTTGCTACATTGCAGGATGCACTTACCACTTTAGGATACAGTACAAATGGAATTGACGGGGTATTTGGTAATAATACTCGTAATGCTGTAATTAGATATCAGAGAGCAAATGGACTTGCAGTTGATGGAATAGTTGGATGCAATACTTGGAAATCAATTACTTCAAAAATAGCAAGATAATATTTTAAGTTTAATAAAACATCGCATAGTCATATGCGATGTTTTATTATTTTATGTAAACATTTTAAACTGTTTGTATTAACATAAATCAAAAAAAATGTTATAATAATGCTGTATTATCATATTGTATTTGCACCAAAATATAGAAGAAAAGTATTTTTTATAATCTACTTAACTAGTTGCATATCAAAAGTTGGATTATTTGTAAGAACTCGAACTGGATTATCATATATTTTTAATCTTTCTTTAACACTTTCAACTGTTATAGATGTATGCTTGTCAGCAATTATCCAATGTAGAGGTGATACTTGCAACTTAGACTAGCTGATAATTTCGATAGTTCTTCTGTTATGTATGATTCTTTTACTGGTAGAACTGCTCTGAGTGCATCTGACTTAACGACTTGGATTTATTATAACATTATGAAAAAAAGTGTAATATATTGTAGAAAATATAAAATTTTATTTTTTATTCTTGTAAAATTGTTCCATATCCAACTCTGTCATAAATTATTTCATCATTTTGTGTATAAATTTTGTATTTTTGAGTTGCTTGCATTTTTGACTCATAGCCACTGCGAACAAATTTTACATTCAGTTCTTGAGTTGAATATGAGTATTGTATAGATAAAGTGTAAGTTACTTGTGAATTTTCATATTTTTTTTCGATGTTTTTTAATTTAGTAATATTATCTTCATTAAAATTATCATTGGTTAAAATATTTTTTAAAGCCGACTCATCTAATTTAATATTTATATATTCAGTATTAAAGTTTTTAATAAAATCTTGATATATTTTATCTAAAATTTCAACTTGTTTTTCTTCATCTTCGAGTAATTTATTTACATTATTAGTGTGAAATTTATACAAAGTAAGTAAAGTTATTATAATTGAAATAGAAACTATGAATAAAATTAAAACTATTATTTTGTATGATTTCATAATTATCCCCTCATTTCATTTTAATATTTATATTTTTTCTTCTTAGATTTATTTTCTGAAATCCAAATAGAACCTATCCCTAATCCAGTGCATATGCCTAGTATTCCAATCATATACCAACCCGAATCAGGATCTCCAGAAACATTACCAAGTAAAAATCCCACAGCAACAAATATAATAATTAATATTCCTAATATTACTGAAAATATTATTTTAATTTTTAAAACTTTTTGTTGTTCTTTTCTTTCTTCCTCTTCTATTCTTCTTCTATATTCTAATTCAAGTTCTTTAGTTTTTCTTTGTTCTTCAATTATTTTTTGAATCCAATTTTTCTTAGTTTTGCTTTGTTCTTCCATTTCAATTTTTTGTTTATGTTGAAATTCTATTAACTCTTTTTTGGCAATATGTCTTGTATTAAACTTATCTTTCCATTCTTTATCATGTAAATTCATACCTTTTTCAACTAATTGTTTAACATCTGCATATAAAGAGCCTTTTTTATTTTTTATATCTATATTTAATTTCATTTTCATTCTCCTTATATTAGAATGTTTTTTTTGCGAATAATATTTTTTATCTTAATCTACAAAACTATTATACAAAATTTTCTAATCTTTTGCAATGTTATAATTTTTTGAGTTTAGGGATTCTTAAAAATATAAATAATAAAAATGGTTAAAATTAAATTAATATGTAAAAATTATCTTAGTTTATTATTTTAAC
>CANQYI010000012.1 GCA_947628005.1 uncultured Clostridia bacterium | reverse complement strand
AGCATCTTTATGCATTCCCGCTTTAGCCATTACTTTTCCACTAGCAGGATTACCACTTATATGCCTTGCTTCTATTAAATATAAATTGCACTCATTTAATAGATATTGAATTACTGCTCTTAGCGCTTCTGTTGCATATCCATTACCCCAAAATTTAGCACCGTAGCAATATCCCAATTCGACTGTATTATCCTTTATGCTAATTGTAACTGCAGAAATACTTCCTATTACTTCATGGGTATCCTTAAGTTCTACAATCCAATTATAACTTCCTTTTTCATACTCATTTATCCATGATTGAATTACTGATTTAGTTACTTCAATACTTTGATGGACATCCCAACTCAAAAACTTGCAACATTCAAAATCTGTCGCCCAATTTTTATACATGCCATCAGCATCTTCTATTTTAAATTTTCTCAATATTAACCTATCAGTAAATAAGGTTTTTGTTTCTATACAATTCATAATACATCATCTCCAATTTTATATATATTTATAAGAAGCTTATTTCTATTTTTCATAATAGTTTTTATATTCCTTACCGGATTCCGATACGTAGTGGGCTACTATAATTATAAATATTTGGTATACCAACTCCTACATTTCTTTTACCCATTTATAGCACAATTTCATACGATTTCCCTTCACTTACAATTTTAATATTTTCATCATCTACGCTAACTGCACCATTATCATCAACAATATATAATTTTTTCTCAATTCTATTAATAAGTCTATCTTTCATTTATATTTTTTATGAAAAGTTAAAAATATTTTATAGCTATATCCTTCCTATACTTATTTAGTCTTCTTCTCTTCTAGTTTACTATTAATTTCTTTCAGTGCTTTTAAATATTCTCTTTCCACAGGGCTAATGGTTTTTACTTGATATTTCCTATATTCTGCCTTTGCTTTTTCTATTGCTTTATCATGACTTATAGTACCAGCTCCAATTAATAATTTTTCACCTGTAGAAGAAAGTATCATATCTAATTGTTTAATATAATCTTCCATATACATCGGATTATGTCTTATTGCTTGTATTTCAGCGAAATCAAAGTATCCTGATACTAAATTATTCAAAACTTTTAATTCTTCTTCACTTAAATAATTTTTAGCAATTACTGCATCTTGCAATATTGGAATATCTCCTTTAAATGTTGTTAATCCCATAAATGGCTTATCAGCATCTGCTCTTTCATATATTACTTCTGAAGCAGTATATCCATGAGTTGCATAATGTAATTTATTTTGAACAATTTTAAAAAATTCAATAGATTTTTCATCTTTTGGATCGTAATCTACAGCTGTTGCATATAAATCAAGGACTTGCCTATATAGAACTTTTTCTGATGATCTAATGTCCTTAATTCTAGCAAGTAACTCTCTCCAATAATTTCCTCCTCCATTTCCTTTAAGTCTTTCATCATCCATAGTAAAACCTTTTATCATATACTCTTTTAATCTTTCTGTTGCCCACTTTCTAAAATTAGTAGCAATTTTAGATTTTATTCTATAGCCCAAAGAAATTATCATATCTAAATTATAAAAAGGGATTTCTCTTGAAACAGTTCTATTTCCTTCTTTTTGAACTTGTCGGAAATTCTGACAAGTTGAATTTTTATCAAGTTCCTCCTCTAAATAAATATTGTTTATATGTTCTATTACATTTGTTCTTGAAGTACCAAATAGTTCAGCCATCTGTTGTTGAGATAACCATACTGTTTCATTTTGAATTTTGACATCTATTTTTGTTAGTCCATCATCTGTTTGATATATTATAATATCTCCATTTGCACTATTCATAATAAATCTCTCCTTTTATATTACGAACATTTGTATTATATCATCTTTTTATTTTACAATCAATACTTTTGCAAATCATATTGTTTTTTATAACTAAAAAAGTGTAACCATTTTAATTTATGGATACACTTTTTATTTTGATATTATTGATTTCTTCCACAGCAATTCTTGTATTTCTTACCGGCTTCCACATTTGAACATACTCTAATATTTATAGTATTTATGGTATTTATCATATTATTGTTATTTCTAATAGTTTCAAGACTGGGAACATTGGTATTTATAGTATTTGTGTTATTATTGTTACTATAAATACTTTTTCATTTGCAAACATTTTACAAACATTGTTTGCATCCGTTTACTAATTTTTTATCTTATTTTTTTATTTAATTTATTAATATATATTTCTATTAAATCTGGATCATTTTGATTTTCGGGTAGATTATCTAAGTCAAAAAATTTCATATTTTTGGATTCATTATCCCATTTTAATTCTCCAGAATAATTTCTAACGCAATATAATGCCGTGTTGTTTATTACCACATCTCCATTTGGATAATCATTTCTTCTAGTTGATCCTGATACTATATCTATTAACTCTAAATCTTCTTCCTTAACATCTAAATTTGTTTCCTCTTTTATTTCTCTAATGATAGTATCCTGGAATCTTTCTCCCAATTCTTGACATCCTCCAGGAAGTCCCCATTTATCTCTATCAGCTCTACTTTGTAATAGTATTTGTCCTTTATCATTAACGACGATTGCAGCTGCTCCATCCTGTAATAAAACAAATCTGTGTTTTAGAACTCCCATACACAATCTTGTAAATACAGGATACCCTATAATATTACTTAGCTCTATAATTTCATCTGCTGAAAGTGGTTCAATAATTTTTATTAGTTCTTCATAAGATAAATTTCTTTGATCTTGTATTGATAAATTTCTTATTTTATCTATTACTTCTTTATTCGACATTTGTTCATATATTCCTTTCGAATTTTTGCAGCAAAATATTAGTTGATTTGTAAAGATTTACTATTTATTTTTGCAAACATTTAACTTTTTTGCAAACAAATTGCAAACAACATTCATTATTTTTCTGCTTATTTAGTAATTTTTATATTTTGTATTTGATATAAATTCCTTTATTTATAAGGGATTCAAGCCTACTTTCCACAGCAATTTTTGTATTTCTTACCGGCTTCCGGCACGGACAGGGTTCATTTCTACCAATTTTTTTATCATTTTTTACTGGTTGTTTTTTTGAAGAATCAGAATTTGTTGTCATATTAGTAATGTTAACTTTTACATTATTAAAGTTATTATATTTTTCTTCGTCCTTTGGCTTTATAGAAAATACAGCTTTAGTTGCTTCTTCTTGAATATTATCTACCAAATCTTCAAACATATCAAAGCATTCAATTTTATATGCTTCAACTGGATTTGTTTGACCATAAGCTCTAAGTCCTATCCCTTCCTTTAGAGAAGATATAGCATCTATATGATCCATCCATTTTTCATTAATTACATTTAATATAAAGTGTTTCTCTATATTTTTTAGTGCTTCATCAAAGTTTTTCTCTTGTGCTAGTTTATGTTTTTCATCATATAGATCAGCAACTTTTTTCATAATACTAGATGAAGCTGAATCAGTATCAAGAATCTCAATATCTTTTTCAGAAATCATATCTTCAACTGTGAATAGATTCATAAGCATAGTATTAAGTGTTTTAAAGTCAACTTCTTCAACAGTTTCTGCATTTTCAAAATAATCTGCAGCAATTTTTCTTACTCTTCCCTCTGCAAGTTTCAACACAATTTGTTTTATATCATCAGTATTTAATATCTCCTGTCTTTGAGAATAAATTATTCCTCTTTGTTTATTCATAACATCGTCATACTCTAATACACTTTTTCTTATAGAATAATTTCTTCCTTCAACTCTTCTTTGGGCAGTTTCCACAGCATTAGTAAGCATTTTTTGTTCAAGTGGCATATCATCCGGAAGTCCTAATCCATTTAACATAGCAGTTATTCTTTCACTACCAAATAATTTCATTAAATCATCATCTAGTGAAATATAAAATCTTGATTCACCAATATCACCTTGACGTCCTGAACGTCCTCTTAACTGATTATCAATTCTTCTAGATTCATGTCTTTCACTACCGATTATTTTTAATCCACCTGCTTCAATAACTTTGTTTCTTCCTTCTTCAATCTCTTTTGCATATTTTTCTTCTATTTTTTTAGCATTCTCTTTTGCTTCAGTAACTTCTGGATTATTATAATCAATTGGACTCATTGCCATTTCTATTACTTCTTTAGTAAATCCTAACTTTGCAAGTTCTGCCTTTACTATATATTCTAGATTACCACCTAGCATTATATCTGTACCACGACCTGCCATATTAGTAGCAATCGTTACTGCTTTATACTTACCAGCTTGAGCTATAATTTCAGCTTCTTTTTCATGAAATTTTGCATTTAACACTTGATGTGGTATTTTCTTTTTCTTTAATAGATTACTAATAATTTCAGACTTTTCTACTGATACTGTACCAACAAGTACCGGTTGTCCAATTTCATAACTTTTTATAACATCATCAACTATTGCATTATATTTTGCTTCTTTTGTCTTATATATAATATCATTTAAATCATTTCTCTTTATAGGCTTATTAGTTGGAATTTCAATAACATCCAATTTATAAATTCCTTTAAATTCATCTTCTTCAGTTTTAGCTGTACCAGTCATTCCTGAAAGTTTAGAATAAAGTCTAAAATAGTTTTGGAATGTTATTGTAGCAAGAGTTTTACTCTCAGCAGCAATCTTTACATTTTCTTTTGCTTCTATTGCTTGATGCAAACCATCTGAATATCTTCTTCCTTGCATTAGACGTCCTGTAAATTCATCAACTATTAAAACTTCTCCGTCTTTAACTATATAATCTTTATCTTTCTTCATAAGTCCATATGCTTTAAGTGCTTGATTTACGTGATGAGATATAGTTAAATTATCTGCATCAGATAAAGATTCAATTTGAAAATATTTTTCTGCTTTCTTTGTACCAGTCTCAGTTAAAGCAACAGTATGTGCTTTTAAATCTACTATATAATCATAGTTCTCATCTGATTCATCAAATACTTTATCATCATTTTCCACAATAACTTTTGGGTTTAATCCTTTTGCAAACTTATCTGCTCTTTCATAAAGATCACTTCTTTCATTTACCATTCCGGAAATGATAAGTGGTGTTCTTGCTTCATCGATTAATATACTATCTATTTCATCCACTATTGCATAATTTAGACCTCTTTGTACCATAGCTTCTTTACTCATTGCCATGTTATCTCTTAAATAGTCAAATCCAAATTCATTATTAGTACCATATGTAATATCTGCTGCGTAAGCTTCTCTTTTTTCTGCAGGAGACATACCAGATAAAACACATCCTATAGATAGGCCTAAAAAATTATATAATTTACCCATAAGCAAACTTTGAGTCTTTGCAAGATAATCATTTACAGTAACTAAGTGTACACCTTTTCCTGTAAGTGCATTAAGATATATAGGAAGTGTTGCAACTAAAGTTTTTCCTTCACCTGTTTTCATTTCAGCAATTCTTCCTTGATGTAATACTATTCCACCAATAAGCTGTACTCTAAATGGTCTCATATTTAAAACTCTACTAGAAGCTTCAGCTACTACAGCATATGCCTCCGGTAGTATATCTTCTAAAGTTTCTCCATTTTTTAATCTATCTTTAAACTCTTGTGTTTTTCCTCTTAATTCATCATTTGTAACTGATTTTAATCCCTCTTCTATCTCTTCTATTTTTAAAACAGTAGGCATTATTTTTTTTATTTCCCTACTACTATAAGAGCCAAATATTTTTTCTAAAAAACTCATATATTTCTTCCCCCATAACTCAAATAAGCAAACTCATTATATCATATATTTATCAAAAATAAAATACTATTTAATAAATAAATCATAATATGAATTCACCAAGAATATATATGTTATATAACAAGGTTAGGTGTATGATATGTTCATTGTAAATTTTAAATTAGATTTAAAAAAAGTAGTGGTTATTTCAATATTTATAGCTATAATTGTTGCTACAATTGTAGAATTTAGTTCAACTCCTTATACGAGTGTTAATTCTTCAATAGAAGCCTATGATTATATCTTAAATGATGAAAATTATACTAGTATTTTAGATGAGGTTCATAATAATATAGACGCAAATATTGGTAAAACAATAAAACTATCAGGATTTGTATTTAGAATGCCTGATTTTAAAGAAAATTTTATTGTATGCGGAAGAAATACTATTTCTAATAATGAAGATAAAGTTGCTGGTTTCTTATGCAAATATGATGAATCATCTAAATTGTTAGATAATGAATGGATTGAAATTACTGGAGTTATAACTAAAGGTGATTATAATGGACAAATGCCAGTTATAAATATTGGCTCTCTAGAAAAAATAACAGCTCCAGCTAATACATTTGTAACTAATCATCTTGAAAAAGGAAAAACAGAATAAGTGCTACAAAATGTAGCACTTATTTTTAACACAACACTATTTATACATATATAATATTTCAAACTGTTGCCCGTGAATTTTGCTCTTTAAGAATTCATTAATAGAATCCTTTTCTTCATTTGTCAATTCTTCAGATATCGTAAGTGTAATTATCAAATCAGCGTTATATTCATAATTTTCATCGTTTAAAGTTTTACTGCTAGTTATATTACAACTTAATACTTTTTTATAATTTTCTTTTATTTTTTGTATTATTTCTTCTTTATCATATGCATCATTTTTCTCTTCTAATTTTGATTTTAAGGATGATATTTCATTTTTTAGATCTTCTAATTCTTCATCTGATACAAGTTTATTATAATCTGTTTGAACAATCTTAAGTTGCATATTTTCTATATTATAATTTTTTAATTTTTCAGTTAATTCGATTATTTGCTCAGTATATAAAGTATTTCCTATTAAGGTAACCTGAAATTCTTTTTTATCTATATCTATATTAGATTTTACTACTTGAGTAGAATAATTTTTAAATTCATTATTTATGTACTTATTTATATTTGATTCAAGTATTGCTTCATTTACTGCTTGATATGCAAATACACTACTAGGAATTAAAGTTACAACTGATATTACTACTAATTCTATTAGTATTTTTATGCCTTCTTTTTTATTTACTCCTCTTTTTCTTGGAAGTTTTAATATTTTAAGTACAATTATTGCTGATAGACATATGAAAAATGCATTTATAAAAAATAAATATAATGAGCTTAATAGACCATATACGTTAAAACAAGAAATAGCATATCCTGCTCTACATAATGGTAAAATTATACTACACGATACTGCTACACCTGGTAATACTACACTAGAATGTTCTTTTCTTGTAAGAGCTATTATACCAGCACATCCTGCTACAAATGCTATTACTGCATCCCATATTTTAGGACGTGAGATTATAAGTAATGCACTAGATTCTGTAGCTATTGGAGAGAAAGTAAAATATATAGCTGATGTAAAAATACATATACTAATTTCAATAAAAAATCCTACTAATACTCTTTTAAAGTATTTCAAATCTGTTGTTGCTAGAGCATATGCAATTCCCTGTATTCCACCCATTAGAGGCGAAATTATCATTGCACCAATAGCAACTGTAATGGAATCAATATTAAGACCAATTGATGCAAGAATTATTGCAAAAACAAGTCCACACATATTTGGTCCCTTTAATTTTGAATTTGCAATTATTCTTTCTTTTATTTCTTCTTTTGTTGCTCTAGCATCATTTATACTAAATACATCTTCAAAAAAAAGCTTTATTTTTTCTCTCATAATCAACCTCATTTTTATTATCTTTACGGTGTAGTATATAGCAAATTTAAAAATTATTCAATATTTTTCAAATAAATTGAAAATGTTTACATTTTATGTATATAATAATTATAAATTAAATTTTAGGAGTAATTTATGAAAAAAATATTTAATAAAAAGTTTATTTTAATTTCAATTATTATATTATTAGTTATTATATTTTCTTTTATATTATTGTTATTTACTAATAAAGGGACTTTAATAAATGGAAATATTTTCCAAAACATCTATGACGATGATACAAATACTGAAGAAAATAAAGATGAGAAAACAAGTATTGATCTTGATAGTGCTGACTTATTTTCAGAATTTTATGATAAAGCCGAAACTTTACTTAATTCTATGACAATAGAAGAAAAAGTTGGGCAAATGTTTTTAGTTAGATATAAGGATGAAGGTGTTATTGAAGAAATAGTAAATGAAAAACCTGGTGGTTATATTTTATTTAAAAAAGATTTCCAAAATCATACCAAAAATTCTATATTAAATGAACTTGAAAATAATCAAAAAAATAGTAAAATCAATTTGTTCTTAGCAGTAGATGAAGAAGGTGGAACTGTTGTAAGGGTAAGTGCAATAAGAGCGTTTAGAGATTCCCCTTTTAAATCTGCTCAAGAGCTTGCAACACTAGATAATATCATAAGTGACTCTCATGAAAAGTCTGCGCTGTTAAAGAGTGTTGGACTTAACATGAATCTTTGTCCTGTAGCAGACATACCAACTAGAACTGATTCTTTTATATATAAGCGTTCTTATGGTAAGGATGCTACTAGTACAGCAGAATACGTTTCTTCTTTGATAAAAACTATGAATGAAGATAATATGATTTCAAGTATTAAACATTTTCCAGGATATGGAGATAATGTAGATACTCATACTGGAATAGCAGTTGATACTAGAGATATCGAAACCTTTAAAAATGCAGATTTTTTACCTTTCATAGCTGGAATTAACTCTGATGCTCCAACTATACTTGTAAATCACAACATTATAAATTGTATGGATAGCACTAAGCCTGCTTCCCTATCAGAAAATGTACATAAAATTTTAAGAGAAGATTTAAACTTTTCTGGACTAATTATTACTGATGACCTTGCAATGGATGCTGTAAAAACATATGCTGAAAATAGAAATGCTGCTGTTCAAGCAGTACTTGCTGGAAATGATGTTATAATTTCTTCTGATTTTAAGAATCAAAAGCAAGAAGTTCTTGATGCTATAAAAAATGGCGTTATAAGTGAAGAAACAATTAATTTGGCTGTAAGAAGAATTTTAGCTTGTAAGTATAAATATCAAATTATAAAGTAATATCTACAAATTATTCATAATATTTCTTTTATAAAATATAATTTTATAGGAGTGTGATAATATTATGAATCCATTTGAAGAAAAGCCAATGAATATTGATGATTGTATTGATGATTGGTGTAGTTTATACCCAATTCCATACAACAAATATGAAGTAGATCCTTATACTAAAACACGTATAATACTTATGAATGGTACTGAATTTGAATCAAATTGGTTTTCTCACCAATTTTCTAGAAATTGTAATAATAATGATTTGAGGAGAGAAATTGCTCTTACTAGACGTATCGAAAAGCAACAACAATTAAAAATTGCTCATTTAAAACCTATTGATGAGAATATATTAGAAACTACTATTTCTTATGAACAATTGGCAGTAGATTTAACTGCCAGACTTGCTCTTGATGAACCAGATCAAAATGTAAAATGTGCCTTAGATTTTGCACTATTGGAAGATTTTGATCATCTATATAGATATTCTGATTTGTTAGATATGGAATATGGTATTTTACCTGAAAAACTTGTTGGATGTTATACTGAAATAATGCCTGGAAGGCCAACTATTTCACATCATAGACATCCTTTTGATGAAATAAAGTACCCAATTAATAATGAAACTGCTGATTCTATAACGAAACTACATGCTAATATTATCACTGCTGCTGAACAACAAACCATGAATTATTACATGAATATTGGGCAATATTATACTTCTGAAATTGGAAGAAGATTATATCAAGAAATTGCGCTTGTTGAAGAACAGCATGTAAGCCAATATGGTAGTCTTATTGATCCTAATCAAACATGGTTAGAAAATTTGCTAAATCATGAGTATACTGAATGCTACCTATATTATTCTTGTTTCTGTGATGAAAAAGATCCATATGTAAAATCTATTTGGGAAAAGTTCTTTAATGAAGAAGTTTGCCATCTTCACAGAGCAGCTCATCTTTTAGAAAAATATGAGGGTAAACACTGGCAACAAATTATTCCAGATGGTAAGTTTCCAAAACTACTTACTCTTGGTCCAAATATTGAATATGTAAGAGATGTATTAAAAAATACTGTTAATTTTACTGCTATGCATGAAAGCTATATACCTGTTTGCGAAAAACCTGGTAATTTTGATTTTATAAAATATCAAAGTATTGTAAATAATAATGTGCAAACTGTTCCTAGCCACATAGTAATTGATAAATACATTTCTAAGCATGGTTGTGATTATAGATTTGAGGTTGCTCCTAATCCTGTAGAAGAACTTCAAAATAGAAAGATGGATAATGTTTGTGTTGGTCGTCAACCTCTTTGCCCTGGTGGCTGTTAATATAAAAGCTCCTAACTTGCTCAGTTAGGAGTTCTTTTTTCCAAATATTTTTAAAAATGGTAATATATGGTAATTACTAAATTCAATTTAAAAGTGTAATGACCTTGGGGTTATGAGCGAGGCTTGAGGCATTTTTGTAACTTTGTGAAAATTAGAGTTTTTGTTGGTATTTTAATACTTACAAGAGTTTTTAGTTATAGAACATTTGTGCATTTTTAGGGCATTTTTTGAGAAGTTTTTTCCCAACTTTTTCCCAAGTGATAGTACACGGATGTTCGTGGATTTGTAACTCTTGTAGCAAATTTTTATTTAACAAAATTTTAATTTTATGGAGGTTATTTTATGAGTAATTTAAGAGAAGTTAATGATGATATTTTGAAAGATTGGTTAGATTTTAGAGAGGAAACTACTTTTTGTGAGATGTCTCCTCAAGATAAAAAATATTGCATATGTTTTGATGAAATATCCGAAAAAATCTTGAGAAATGTTCCCGAACAGAATAAGAAATATGTTCAAAAACAGCTAGATGAGCTTGATAAAAATTTTATGGATTATCTTATTTATTGGAATGAGAAGTATTATAGAAATGGTTTTTGTGATGGAGTACAGTTGATTATGGGATGTTTAGACAAATAGGTAAGAGGCGAGTTTTGCTTCTCGCCTCCTTCTTATATCCATTTATTAATTTCTTCAAGAATTTCTTTTCGTTGTAATAAAAATTGATTAAGTTTACTTCCAACCTCTTGTATACATTTTTTATAATTATTATTAAAATATAGTGTAAATCTTTTACTAATTGAATCTTTGAACAATTCTAAAAATAAATTTGTTTCAATAATAACTCCTAATTCATTTTCAATTCCTAAAATCTCTATTTTCTCTCTAATTAAATCATCAGGATTTAATATAAATAAAAATAATTCTATAGGTAAGTATACTGTTTCTTTTTTTTCTGTTCTACGCAATGATATTTTAAAATCATTTAAAGCTACCTTTCTTTTAGTAGATGTTCTAGATGTATCTAATTCTAATTTGCTACTTAATAAATTCATTTTATTATTTTCTATCATATATATATAGTTTTTCTGTTCAAATTCGCTTTCTATTATGAGAAAGAGAACCCAAATAATACTCCATTCTTTTTCTTCATCTAATAATTTTTTCTCTATCAATTGATTTCTAACTAAAAAATATCTAAAAAACACTTTTTTTAATTTTCTTGGATTCATAAAATTGATTTCTGTTAAAAATTCTTCTATTACACTAATTTTATTTTCATCTAGTTTTTCTAAACTTGATTTTAAAAATAAACTTAGATTTATGGCTTTATTTGGCATATTAAATGATATAGGAAATATTTTATCTAAAAAGCTTTCAGCCTTATTTACTTCATTATTATATTTATTCATTAGAGCTAATGAAACTGCATTTTTATCAATTCCAAAAATAAATATAACATCTTGTACAGATAATAACAATTTAATATTGTAAATTATATTAAGCATATTTTCACTATTACATCTGTCCAAATCATCTATAAATACAATTATTTTTTTATTTTTCTTTTCTATATACTTTTTTACCTTATCTTGAAATGTTTTAATAAAATTATCCATATTATTACTTGGATCCATTTCTTTTTCTAATTGCTCAAAGGCTTTTTCCATATCATATGATACTAGTGGAATATTTACATTTATACCTTTTCCTAGTATAATAAATGCTTGCAATAATCCTTTTCGTGTTGAATCATCCAATTTTATTTTTTCAAGAATCTTATTTAAAATTTTTATACTTAAATTGCTATAATCACTTTCTTCTTTCCACATATCTATCCATATTTTTTCATATTTATCGTTTTCTAGCTTTTCAGCAATAGTTTTCATTAAAGAAGATTTTCCATTTCCCCATTCTCCATAAATTGCAATCATATTATTTTTTGGTAATAATTCACTATCAGTTTCAATAAATTTTGCTATTGAATTAGCCTTTTCTAAACTTCCTAAAAAGTCATTAGTCTCATTTAAAATAATTGGTTCTTCTGTTAAATTCATATTCTTTCTCCTTCTTTTATACTTTTAATTACTTTGTCTATTTTTTCTAATTGTTTTCGAGTAAAATATTTTCTTAAAACTCTATTACAATAGTTATCTATTATTTCCTTTTTCACATCAATCCTTTCTATCTGTGCTTTTATGTCCTCTATAAAAAAAATACTTAATTCTTTTTCCTCTTCAATTCGAATTTTAAATAAATCATCTGGCTCTCCTAGTATCTTTTCACTATAATCTTTGATATCTTCAATTTTATTTTTTAATATAGCCAAAACATTCATTGTATTAAAAAAAATGATGCCACTAACTAAAAATATTTCACTATTTAATTCCTCTAGCTTTAATTTTGTGCAAACTGCATCTACATATACCAATATAATTTGATAAACAAGAAAAAGACACAAATATAAATTAAATAATCCTTTTAAATCATTTTCTTTTTCTATTAAATATACAAACTCATTTACTTTAGTAGCATGTGAATATCTACATAAACATTTATAAATATATGTTAAAATGCCTTCCCCCAGTGTATTTTCAAATATTTCATCTTTTTCTATAATGCTGAAATATTTATTAAAATTTTCGCCAACATATTTTCTAACCTCACTCATTCTATCTTTTTCTGTGTCTTTAATTATCTTATTATATGATTTCTTCATATCCTGACTATCTTCTAGAATAATTGCCTTCAATAACATTTCATAAACATTTCTCAAACATGGTAATGCAACATTAACATTATTTATTTCCATCATTTTCATAATACTAATAAGTAGTTCTCCTGCCGCACAAAGATTATTTTTACATGAATCATCCATATCATTTTGTTCATCTAAAACCTTTAGTATTTTTTTTATTTGCTTTATATACATTTTATCATATATTTTTATAATTTCATTTATTTTGACCATCTTTCCTCCAATAAAAAAGCAAAATACAATGTACAATTATACATTAAATACTTTGCTTTTCTTTTGTTTATTCATATCTATATTCTTCACTATCTTCAGCAACCATCATATTTTTTGTATTTTCTTCTTCATCAACTTTATATATAATTTCATTCTTTTGATTTAATCTTTTCTTTAAATATTCTGCTAACTTCTTATCTGTACAATAAATATAGCAACCTTTTTGTCCTCTAGTCATTAATGTTCTATATGTATTTTTTATTATTTCTTCTGCTACTTTTTCTGCTTTATCAAAATCTTGTTGAAACATTTTATATATTCCTTTAACGGATTGGTCTGTCTTTGCTCTTTCTGTAACATCTGTCACTATCTTATCATTCTCATATCTTAAATCATTTCCAATAATTACTCCAATATAATCAAATTCAAGCCCTTGTGCTGTGTGTATACATCCTATTTCATTTACTGATTCTGGGTCAATTGCCCATGTTTGACTATTGCCCAAATTCCAACTCATTGCAAATTCATATTCCGGAATAGTTATATCATATACATCCGATTTATTTTTTCCATCTGCTATCCAATTCCAACAATACCCTGCAAGTAATCTTGCTTTATTATTTATTTTATTTTTTTCGAATATTAAGTTTCTCACTTCATTTGGTGTATCACACACTCTAATATCATAATCTAAATCAAATCCATTATTATTAGCCGTTTTTCTAATACCTAAAACATCATCTAACCATGCTATATATCCATCAGATCCATTACATCTAAATTGTGATTCTAATTCCATCAGTTCTGATTCTGCATTTGCTTGTCCTATATATTTTTGTATTTCTTCAATACTACCAATGTCTTTTAATGTTACTCTTTGTGACTCATCTATAAAAAATATTGAAAATTTAGAAGCCTTAATAATTTCTTTTATTTGGTTTTCTCCCAAATTTTGAAACATTCCAGATTTTGCATTTAGTCTATGTGCTTCATCTACTATTAACACATCAAATTCATTTTCTGCAGATTCTATAAATGAACCTGAACCTTTGAATAGATTATTAATTCTTGTCTTTCTAAAATCTCCACTTAATTTTGTAGCATAAACATTTCTAGGCGCTGCATTTTTTGTTACATAAGAACAAACCATATTTTCATTAGTTAATCTTACTAAAAGATTAATTGCTAAAACTGATTTACCAGTACCTGGTCCACCTTTTACAACTAAAACTCTTTTATTTCCATCTCTATATGATTTTCTTGCCATATCTAATGCTGTTTCATATACAAGTTTTTGGTCATCTATCATTACAAATTCTTCATTACCTTTTAACATACTTGATAATGCATCTTG
>CANQYI010000011.1 GCA_947628005.1 uncultured Clostridia bacterium | reverse complement strand
GCTTTAGAAGCTGGTATTTTAATTTCAGCTTTAGTTTGTGGATTTCTTCCTTTTCTAGCAGCTCTTTGTCTTACTTCGAAAGTACCGAATCCTACTAATTGAACTTTCTCTCCTTTTTTAAGTGCACCTTCTACACTTGTTACGAAAGCATCTAAAGCAGTTTCAGCAGCTTTTTTTGTTAATTTGCTTTCTTCAGCAATTTTAGCTATTAATTCAGCTTTATTCATTATAAATCCCTCCTATAAAGATTACCATTATTACTACAAAAGCCTATTAAATAAAGCTTTGTAGTATAATTACACTTAGAATATACTACAAAGCCAAACTATTGTCAACACTTTTCGATTTTTTTTTTAATTTTTTTGTTATTTTATTAGTATTTTTTCTAATTTTGCCCCCATTGGTAGCTGATTTACCTCATCTTTATCTAAAATTTTGAAAATTCTTAAATAAATTACATACGATACAATTGCTATTAAGATTGTTAAAATAGTTGCTAAATTATAAGGAACACTCACAATTATTAATAATTTATTTACAATAACAGCAGTTATAGCCATTGAAATAGTAGCTAATAGTGGTTTTATAAATAAATTTACAGTATTAGGCTTTTCTTTTAGAGTAATAAATAAAATTATAAATGTTAAAATACATGCTATAGCATTATATATAACTGTAGTTATTGCAGGTATTACCTCACCATATTTTGGTACTAACAATATATTTAAAACATATTTTACTATTGCTCCAATAGCAAGACAAGTTCCCGGAACAAATAATTTTCCCATTCCCTGTAAAGAGCCATATATTGTTTGAGCTAAAACAGAGAAAATTATCATGAAGCATTGTATTTGAAGTAAATATGCTCCTTGAGAAGCATTAGGAAACAATAATTCAAATATATTTGGAGCTAATACAAAAAGTCCAGCAGTACAAGGAAGAGCTATAAGAGATGATATCTTTAAAGAGAAATTTATTTTTTTGCTAGCTTCATTTTTATCTTTTTTTGCCATTGCAGATGAAACAAATGGTACTAGAGCAACAGAGAACGCTACATTAATAGATAGAGGTACTGCTACTAGAATATCTACTTTTCCTAATATAATTCCAAATTTTTCATTTGCCTCTTGCAATGTATACCCAAACTTTTGTAATCCATCCATTACGGTTGCAAGATCTATAACACTAGATAGAGCAACTACTACTGATCCAAAAGAAATTGGTATTACATATGATATAAGTTTTTTTACTATATTTTTTCTTGGTTCTATTGAAAACTTACTAGAATTTTGAATTTCATTCCAAATTTCTTTCTTGTTTTTATTATAATAAGTCAACAAATAAAAGAATGCTGTTGAAGCAGAAACTGTACTTGCAAGCGTAGATCCAGCGGCCATTATTTCTGGTTTAGTATCAAGTAACATTACAACAAATATAATTGAAAATACACTGTTCACTATTTGTTCTATTATTTGAGCCTTACTGTATTCTGTCATGTTTTGCATTCCAACGAAATAGCCCCTAAGTACAGCAGACATAGCTACAAATATAATTGCTGGTGAAAGTGCCATAAGAGTATATTTAACTCCAGGATTTGATAAAATGTTAGTAGCTATAAAGCCTGAGCCTAAAAATAGAGATACAGAAAATGCAATTGCAATTATTGTAAATACTGCAAGTGCAGTTTTAAATATTCTATGAGCTCCTCTTTTGTCTCCAATAGCCATTTTTTCAGAAATAAGTTTAGACATTGTATTTGGTATACCCATTGTAGCAATTGCAAGAATTAAAGTATAAACAGTATACCCTGAGCCATAATAGCTATTTCCTTCGTCTGCAAACTGTTCAAAATTAGTAAGCACTATTCTATATATAAAACCTAAAAGCTTTATTAAAATTTGAGAAAACATTATAACTAGTACACCTTTCATAAAGCTTTGTTTTTTTATTGCCATTAATTCATCTCCTCTTTAATACGGTAATAATTATATCATATGCGAAATTTTCATACAATATTTTTCAAATAAAATTCATAAAATAAAGAGCACTATACTAAAATTTATATGAGGGAAAATATGAGAAAATTAAAACTTTTCATTATAAATTCTGTAATACTTACATCTTCTGCTCTTTTGATAAGAACTATTGGTATATTTTATAACGTTTATATATCTAACAAAATTGGTGCTGAGGCAGTTGGTCTTTTTCAAATTGTAATGTCAGTCTATCTTTTTGCAATAACCTTGGCAAGTTCAGGAATAAATTTAGCAAGTAATAGAATTGTAGCAGAAGAACTTGCTAAAGGAAACAAAAATGGTGCTAAAATTGCTCTTAACAAATGCATAAAATTTAGTCTTATATTAAGTGTATCTACAGGTATTTTACTTTGTGCTTTAGCAAATCCGATCGCAAAATATATAATACATGATAAAGTAGATGGTATGTGCTTTTTTATAATTGCCTTAGGATTGCCTTTTATATCTGTGTCTTCTGCAATAAATGGTTACTTTTCAGCCGTAAGAAGAGTAGTAAAGACAACTATTTCTCAAATATTCGAACAATTAGTAAAAATTAGCGCTACCATGTATATATTGACCTATATTATGCCAAGTGGTATTAATTTTGCTTGCTTAGCGTTAGTAATTGGTGATGTAATATCTGAGGTATGTTCATTTACTATGATATATATAATGTGCAAGTTAGACAAGAAAAAATATTTAAATAGTAATACAAAAATAATTGAAAAATCTAACTATAATAGAAGAATACTAGGACTTGCTCTTCCACTTGCTATTACCTCTTACATCCGCTCAGGTCTTTCAACAATAAAACAAGTTTTAATTCCTATGAGATTAGAAAAGTCTGGTTTATCATGCAGCCAATCTTTGAGCAAATATGGTATCATAAATGGTATGGTACTTCCAGTTTTATTATTTCCAAATGTTATAATAACCACTTTTTCTTCACTACTAATTACAGAATTTACGTATTATTATACACAAAAAGATTTTAAAAATATAAGGACATACACTATAAGAATTTTAAAACTTTGCTCAGTTTTTTCTGTAGGTATTCTTGGTATATTTTTATCTTTTTCATCTGAACTAAGTCTTGC
This sequence comes from uncultured Clostridia bacterium, assembly GCA_947628005.1. Classification (GTDB taxonomy): domain Bacteria; phylum Bacillota; class Clostridia; order TANB77; family CAG-465; genus CAG-465. Next base: position 12,599 of record CANQYI010000011.1, on the reverse strand, counting down.
AATATATAATAATTTAGAAAGTGCATATTACTTTAAAATTTTATCACCTTTAGTATTGCTAATATATGTTGATATTATAGTTGATGGAATATTGAAAGGACTTAATAAGCAAGTAGCTGTTATGAAGTGTAACATAATAGATCTTGTTACAAGTATTATTTGTATATATTTTTTACTACCTATATTTGGTGTTCATGGTTATGTAATAGTCTTGTATATAAGTGAAACATTAAATGCCCTAATAAGCTTGATTATACTTATTAGAGCAATTAATATAAAATTTGATTTATTAAACTTTTGTATAAAGCCTTTAATAGGTGCATATATTTCAAGAATATTAACTAATATTGCCTTTTCTAACGTAATTTATAAAATAAATGATAGTACAATAAAATTAATATTTTCAATTTCTATATTTTTGATAATATACACTTCTTATCTGTTTTTAACTAAGTGTATAAACAAAAAAGACATAAAAATATAAAATTAAGTAGGTCATTTGACCTACTTATATTTAATTCTTTTTACTCTATAGCCAGATTCTTCTATAACATTTATTAATTTTTCAATATCTAAATTGCTAGTATTATAATAAATTTTTATAGTATCGGTTTCATAATCAACTTTAACTATTTCTATACCTTCAATTTCATCTAATCTGTCTTGTAATGAAATAGCACAATCTCTACAAGGAATTCTAGTCGTATTAATCAAACATTGATTCATAATACTCCCTCCATAAATATTTTTATTTAAAGTTAACTAATTTATACTATTTAAAACAGATTTTAACCATTTTCCACATTGTGATAATTCATCTTCGCTCCAATTACTTATACTTGTTGTACTTGAATTAAGTATTGAAGATGATTCAGATTTATTTGATAAATTCCAGCAAACAAAGCTTACATTTCTTTGTTTTAGAAGTTCTATCCATTTATTAGCCTCATCTATGTTTACATTTCCATTACCTGAAGCATCACAAATTCCAAATTCACTAACTATTACTGGTAAAGAATTATCTAGTGCATATTTTAATTTATTTCTCAATTCATCCCTATGAGTATCAGCATAAAAATGAAGTGCATACATGATATTTGTTTGATTTTCAATTTTATTATTTGCAACAATATCTACATTTTGACTCCAATTTGGTGTACCAACAATAATAATTGAATCACTGTCATTTTTTCTTATAACATTTATCAAGTCTTCAGCATAAGGCTTTATATCATTTTCCCATGTTACATTTCCATTTGGCTCATTACATATTTCATAAATCACATTGTCGTAATCTTTATACTTTTGAGACATTTCTTCAAAGAAACTTATTGCAGCATTTTTATTTATATTAGGATTATTATCAGACAATATATGCCAATCAATTATTACGTACATACCAAGATTTTTTGCATATTCTACCCCTTCTTCTACTTTCTTATGAATATTAGTAGAATACCCTGCGCTAGAATCAGTATACATAGCAAGCCTTATAACATTTGCGCTAAATTCATCCCTTAAAGTTCTAAAAGTATCTATATTTACATACTGAGGAAACCAGTAAATACCATGAGTACTAACTCCTTTAAGCAAAAACTTATCTCCATTTTTATCAACTATATCTGTTCCCTCTACCCTTAATTTCCCATGTATTCCAACAGGAGTATTATCATTATTATCAGTGTTTTGATTCATTTCTTCGTCCTCTTTATCACTTTCGTTACTTATATCTTCTGCACATTTCTTATATTTTTTATTATATTCTTCTCCATCTATAAACAATTTATAATTTTCTACATCTAATTTACTATTAGATGCCAAAATAAATCCAGCCTCTACCTTGTTACCAGAATTCACTTCATTATTATAATCAACTGGCAATATTTTTAGTACATCATTATCTATACTAAAATTACCATTCCAAGAACTAGCTATTCTGCTATCTGCATTTAAATTAATCTGTATTTCCCAATTTTTGATATTATCTGGAGAACTATTAATAATTTCTAATTTATATTTAGTATTTAAAACATTATTTTCTTCCCACGTCTCTTCATCTAATATTTGAGCACTTATTAACTGTTCTTCCACACAGCTGTTATCATCAGAAATTTGAGTTTCATCAATCTCTGAATAAATAGCCACATCTTCAATTTCCTGATTTTTCTTGTTTTCATAAATTAAAAATCCAAATCCTGCAATTATCAAAAGTACAATTATAATTAATACAGTTTGTTTTAAATTTATTTTCATATTTATTCACTTTTCCTTTTTTTAATTATTATAGCATAAATCTAAAAATTGTAAAATAGAATAATTTATAAACTAAAAAAACACCTCATTTTATTGAAGTGCTTTTTTAATATTTTTAGCCATTTATTTTCATGCCATTTTTATCTAAATTAGAAATAATTTTTTCTCTTTCTTCATCTATTTCTTCTTTAGTTAAAGTCTTATCATAAGAACCAATTGTAAATCTTATCGTAACATTCTTTTTATCATTTAATTTTTCTTTATTTTCATATATATCTACTAACTTATAGTCTTGTAAATATTTTAAATCAGAGTTATTAATTACATTTTGAATATCTAAATATTTTACATTTTCGTCTACTATTATAGAAAAATCAAAATCTACAGTTTGATATTTGCTTATTTCTTTATATGTAATAGGTTTATTTTCAATATTAGATAGTAAATCAATTCTAAGTTCAGCAAGTACAATACTAGATTTTGGATTTATATTATCTCTTATCTTTGGATTTACAACTGTTATATAACCAAGTTCTACATTATCATACTTTAATACGAAAGAATTTACCGGATGTATAAAATTATCATTTAAAGTAGTATTTTCTACATACTCTAAATCTATATTTTTATTTATTTTTACTATAGAATCTAGCATTGACTTTAATTCTATTAATAATTCCTCATCTGTTTTCTTTGTACTAGTTTTAGCAATAGCTAGTACTTTATACTCTTTGCAATTTTCATTTTTTACCTTATATTCAAAAGTTCTTCCTATTTCAAATATTCCAAAATCATCATAATTTTTAATATTTTTGTATATTGCATAAAGCATAGTTGGTCCCATTTTTGCTCTTAAAGTACTATCTAATTTATTTAATCCATTTACAATTTTTAAATTATCTTCTACTTCAATTCCAAGTTCATTATTAAGCTTTGTATCATACCAAACGTAGCTATGAATTTCAGATAGACCAAATTTTTCAGCTAATAGCTTTTTAGAACTATATTCTAATGAATGAGCCTCTTCTTCTCTTACAGGTGATATTTTCCAAAAATTAGTTTGTGGAACTATATTATCATATCCGTGTATTCTTGAAATTTCTTCAATTATATCAGCTTTTCCAGAAACGTCCTTTGTTGCTCTAAACGTTGGGACTTCTATTGTTAACATTTCATTATCTTTAACAGTTACTTTAAATTCCAATGATTCTAATATTTTAACAATTCTATCTAAACTAAAATCTACTCCTATTTTTTTGTTAATATAATCTCTTGTGATATCAATAAAAATAGTATCATATTTTTTTACATATAAATCAGAAAATCTAGAACTTACCTCAATATTACTATCTTCTTCTTTCAAAATTTTTACAAATCTTTCTACAGCAATTTTAGTTAATTCTGGATCTAAAGTTTTTTCATATCTTGCACTAGCATCAGTTCTTAGTCCTAATTTGCTTGCAGTTTTTCTTACTATTACAGGCTCAAAATTTGCAGATTCTAAGAATAAAGAAGTAGTATTGTCAGTTATTTGAGTATTTTGACCTCCCATTACTCCTGCGATTGCTACTGGAGTATTTTCATTATAAATCATTAAAGTTCCTGCATCTAATTTTCTTTCAGTATCATCTAGAGTTTTAAACATTGTATCTTCTTTTAATGTTTTAACATTTATCTGTTTGATAAAGTTTTTATCAAACGCATGCATTGGTTGACCCAATTCAAGCATTATATAATTTGTCATATCAACAAGTAGACTTATTGGTCTTAGTCCACAATATGTAAGTCTTGTTTTCATCTTATATGAAGATACTTTTTTTGTTACATTATCAATTGTTAGAGCTGAATATCTGTAACAATTTTCACTACTTTCAATATTTATATCTAACTTTTTCAAATTATCGTAGCAAGATAAATCTTCTACTTCTAAAGGTTTTAATTTTCTTCCAGTAATAGCAGCTATTTCTCTTGCTATACCATAATGTCCCCAAAGATCAGGTCTATTTGTTAGCGATTTATTATCTACTTCATAAATTACATCATCTATTGGAATTATTTGTTTTATATCTATTCCTAGAGGTGTGTCATCATCAAGTATCATAATTCCTGTATGGTCTTCACTTATTCCAAGTTCTTTTTCAGACAAACACATACCATCACTTGGATTACCTGCTATAAGTGTACTTTTTATTTCAAATCCATTTACCATACTTCCAGCTTTTGCAAAGGCTACTTTTATTCCAACTTTAACATTTGGTGCACCACAAATACAATTTACTTTTTTATCGCCAATGTCAACAACTAATCTGTGTAATTTTTTAGAATTTTCCACATCTTCCACAGATAAAATTTTCCCTACTACTACACCATAAGTATTTTTTCCATACTCAATTATTCCTTCAACTTCAGCTGTAGACATTGTAAATTTATATATTAAATTTTTAATATCTATTCCGTCTAAATCAACAAAATCTTTTATCCAGTTTATTGAAATATACATACTTTTTCCTCCTTATTTAATATCCATCTGTTTTAAGCTTCTTAAATCACATGAATTTAATACTCTCAAATCGTTTATACCATATTTCATCATTGCAAGACGTGAAAGTCCAAGTCCAAAAGCAAATCCTGAATATTCTTCTGGATTGATACCACCCATTTTTAAAACGTTTGGATGTATCATACCACAAGGGCATAGTTCAATCCATCCACCATGTTTGCAAACTTTACATCCTTCTCCACCACAGTACAAACATTTTATATCAAGTTCAAATCCTGGTTCTACAAATGGAAAATAGCCTGGTCTAAGTCTTACTTCTACATCTTTTTTGAATATTTGAGATAACAATGTCTTCATAAAGTAAATTAAATTTGCAATAGAGACGTCCTTATCTATCATCATACCTTCCATTTGGAAAAATGTATTTTCATGAGATGCGTCAAGTTCTTCATTTCTAAAACATCTTCCAGGGAATATTGCTTTTAATGGTGTACCATATTTTAGCATTATTTTATTTTGTGCAGCTGAAGTTTGAGTTTTAAGCAACTGACCATTTTCTAGCCAAAATGTATCTTGCATATCACGTGCAGGATGGTGTTTTGGCACATTTACTGCCTCAAAGTTATTATATTCGGTTTCAACTTCATTTCCATCTTCTACAGTAAATCCCATACTTTCAAATATTTCTTCTAGTTCTTTTTGCACAATTGTTATTGGATGTAAAGACCCAATATTCAAATTTGATGGTACTGTTAAGTCAATTTTTTTAGCACTATTTATTTTTTTCTCATACTCTTTATTTTTAATTTCTTCTTTTTTATTTTCTATAGCTTCCTCTAATTGATTTTTTAGGTTATTAGCAAGAGTTGCTACCTCTTTTCTTTTTGAAGCCTCTACATTTTTTAAATCTTTTAAAATTTCAATAATTTTTCCTTTTTTACCTAAAAATTCTACTCTAATGTTTTCTATATCCATGCTATGAGTAGCATTAGATAATTTTTCTTTTGCCTGAGCTTTTAAGTCGTTAATTTTATCAATCATAAAAATTCCTCCTATAAAATAAAAAAGTCACCTCATCCATTATTAGGACGAAATGACTTTTAATTCCGCGTTACCACCTAAATTCATTTAAGATAACTTAAATGCACTCTTATAGCTATTACGGGCTTACCCGCTTTTTTCTACTTAAATACTTGTTCAAAAAAAGGCCTCCAAAGTGAAATTTCAAAAAAGGTATGTCAAACAAGCTTACAGCCCAGTGACTTGTTCTCTCTTTCACATATTATCTTTTTCTACTTTGCTTTATCATAGGCTTTGATATAAGTGAATTATAGCATATATTTTTTTATTTGTCAAACAAATCATATTATAAAATTTGGTTAATTATAGCCAGTTATTATAGATTATAATTTTGTAAACTAATAATTATTCTATTTACCTATATTTTAGCAATTATAGTTGATTTTTTTGTCAAAAAATTGTATAATATTTATATGAAATCTTTTACTGTAAATAATTTAAAAGAAAATATTTTACTTTCAAAATATGTTTTAAATAAATATCAAAATTTATCTAGGAATGTTTTTTTTAAAGCATTGAGAAATAAAGATATAAAAGTAAATAATAAAAGAGTATCTTGTGACCTAAATTTAAATAATCTTGACAGAGTTGAAATTTATATATCAGATGAATTAATTTATAATTTACCTAAAAAAATTGATGTGATATATGAGGACGAAAATATTTTAATAGTATTTAAACCACAAGGTATACTCTCAAATGAAGAAGATAAATCTAAAGAAAGTTTAGATTACGAGCCAACTTTAGAAGACCTAGTACAAAAACAATTTGGCAAATTTTATATTTGTCATAGACTTGATAGAAATACAGCTGGACTTGTTATTTTTTCTAAAAATTTAATGGTGTATGATTTGATGTCTGATGCATTTAAAAATTCAAAAGTAAATAAAAATTATATGGCTTGTGTATATGGAATTTTAAATAAAAAGCATGACATTTTAAATCAGTATATTATGCTTGATAAAAAGAATGGTTACTCAAAAATATACGATAGTCCTATAAACGGGGCTCAAAATGTTATTACAGAATATAATGTTTTAAATGAAAATAAAACTTCTAATATATCTATTCTTGATATTAAAATTCATACTGGGAAAACTCATCAAATTAGGGCACAATTAAAAAGCATAAATCATCCAATTATAGGTGATTCAAAGTATGGTAAAAATGAAATAAACAAGAAATTTAGAAAGTATAGACAACTATTGGTAGCATACAAATATTCATTCAATTTTGAACAGGATTCTTTACTTTCTTATTTGAATAACTTAATTATTTCTTTACCAGAAAAATATATAAGAAATATATTAAATGTAGAAATTTAGGTGGTAGATGAATGAGTACAAAAATTATCAAATCATCACAAGAAAGAAAAAATGAAAAGCAATTTTCTTTTTTTGAGATGGTATACATTTTTGCTTTATGCTCAATTATTGGTTATTTTGTTGAAATTGGATATGTATATCTTGCAGTAGGCAAAATTGTACCTCGTGGCATGTTATATGGTCCTTATTGTCCAATATATGGCTTCGGTGGAATTATACTATATATGTTATTTTATAATCTAAAAAGAGAGAAACAATATATTATATATGCTTTTGTTACTGCATCCATTGTATTGGGGTCATTTGAACTAATATGTGGACTTGGTTTTAAATATATTTTCAATATAGAAATGTGGAATTATGAAGGCCATTTTTTAGAAATACTAAATTATACTACCGTTCCAATACTCATTGGTTGGGGAATATTAGGAACAATATATGTATTTTTAATACAGCCAATTCTACTTAAAATAATTTCCTTTTTACCAAAACATCTAGAAAAAAGATTAGCAGTAATAATAATTTGCATATTTGTTTGTGATTTTGCACTATCATTGTACAACGTATTAAATAACACAGAAATTTTATATAAAATGGTTCATCCAGAAATGAATTAAAAGAAAAAACACCTCATATATTTAATTGAGGTGTTTTTTTATGATAAATATTGCAATTGTTGGAGCTACTGGGCTTGTTGGCAGAACTTTTTTGAAAGTATTAGAAGAAAAAAATTTTGAAAATTGCACTTATACTTTATTTGCTTCAAAAAAATCCGCTGGGGTAAATATTAAATTCTTTAATCAAGATTATACTGTAAACGAATTAAAAGATAATTCATTTGATAATAATAAATTTGATTATGTGCTCTTTTCTGCTGGTGGTGATGTAAGTAAACACTTTGCACCAATTGCCGCTAGAAATGGTTGTATAGTAATAGACAACAGTAGTGCCTTTAGAATGAATAAAGATGTACCGCTAGTTGTCCCAGAAGTAAATCCAGAAAAAATATCTAACGATAGTTTAATAATTGCTAATCCTAATTGTTCTACTATACAGGCAGTAGTTGCCCTAAAACCACTATTTGATAATTATGGAATTAAAAGAATTATATATTCAACATATCAAGCTGTATCGGGTGCGGGTCAAAAAGGTATAGAAGATTTTTATAACACACAAAAAGGATTAAATGCAAATAAATTTCCATATAAAATATATAATAATTGCATACCACAAATTGACGTTTTTTTGGAAAATGATTATACCAAAGAAGAGATAAAGATGATTGAAGAGACTAAAAAAATATTAAATGATGATACTTTAAATATAACTGCAACATGTGTCCGAGTTCCAGTACTAAATTCACACAGTGAAAGTATAAATGTTGAATTAAAAACTGAGTTTAATATTGATGATGTAAAAAAATTACTTGCAAAATCTGAATCTATTGCACTTCTTGATGATACTAAAAGACAAATTTACCCACTTGCGACATTTGCTACAGATAAAGATGATGTTTTTATTGGTAGAGTAAGGAGAGACTTTTCTGTAAAAAATGGTTTAAATCTTTGGGTAGTTGCAGATAATATAAGAAAAGGTGCTGCTTCTAATGCTGTACAAATATTAGAAAAATTATTAGAAAAAAATAAAGGAACAGAATAATTTTTTCTGTTTCTTTATTTTAACTTAAAATCCTAGATATAGCATATATAATCCTAATATTAATATAAGACATGAAAGTATAATATTTAAGACTTTTCCAATTACCACCATTTTTTTAGAATTTATAAATTTATCTGCTAGTGTAATAGAACTTCCAAAAAGAATTATTATTACACTATTTCCAATTGAATAGAAAAATAACATTACTATTCCAAGTAAAATATTTCTAGTAGATATTACATACGATAAAATTGCAAGTAGTACAGGAGTAGAACATGGTGATGCAAACAATCCTCCTATTATTCCAAAGGTTAAAGCAGATAAGAATCCTTTATTCTTTATCTTTAACTTTTTAATATTATTAGGAAGTATATTAATTATTCCAGGAACTTGGAAAAACATTATTATTGTAAGTATTCCAAGTATTATATATATACTCTTATTTAAAAAGCTAAAACTTTTTCCTACTAATGCTGATAATACTCCTAAAAGAGTAAATGTAACTGTATTCCCAAGGGCATAATATAGCGAATATTTTAAAGCAACTGATTTATTTTCATTATTGTAACCACCAAGGTAAGCTATAAGCAGTGGCAATTGTGTTAACGAACATGGTAGAAGTGCAGCTAGTACTCCAGCTATAAGCGCTATAAATGGTGCAATAAATAAATTATTTGAAAGTATATTAGATAAGTTCTCAAGTAATTCTATCATTATTTTTTCACTCCTAAATCAGCTAATTTTTCTACTAAGTCTTTTTTACCTATAAATCCTTCGTGCCTCTCTATTTCATTTCCATCCTCATCAAAAAATATCTGAGTTGGCGTATACATAATGTTATAAGCATTTGCGTATTGCTGATTTTCCATGACATCTACTTGATAAATTTGTGCTATTTCTTTATATTCTTCCATTATTTCTTGCATTAATCCTTCCATTTTATAACATGCTACACAGTCTGGGGCAACAAAATTTATCATTTTTACAGCCTTTTTATTACTAGACAAATCTATAGAATCTGTGTCTATATTATTACTTACAACACTTTGTTTTATAAAATAAACTCCTACTATTAAAGCTATAACAAGTACAACTACTATAATTTTTATAAAAATATTTTTCATACTATCTCCTAAAAACGACATACTCCATCTGAACATTCAGACTCATTAACAATATTATCTATATTATCTATACTTTCACCAGAAATTATTCTTATTAAGTCTTCATCTGATGGAACTACGCCTTCTGTAATAACTTTTTCATCAATTACAAGTCCGGGTATACTTGTAATACCATACTTTGACATTTCTAATACAGATGTAATTTTTTCTAACTTTATATCATATTCTAGTTTATCTAGCAGTTTATATATTTTGTCATATAATTTTTCACAATTTTTGCAACCACTATTTCCTAAAATTTTTATATTCATAATATCATCTCCCTTACAGAAATTTTTATTTATTAAATTTTAACACAAATTATAATAAATAACAACAAATACAAAAAAAGTACTACAAATGTAGTACTTTTTTATCATTCTGAATATCTTTTATCTTTTTTTATCAGCTCTACTATTTCATCATAGCCGTTTTTCGTAGCCATCTTTATCGCATCATTGTTGCAGTCTGACGGATTTATTCGTGAGTCCTCAAGCAACAATTTAACAACTTCAATATGTCCGTTTTTTGCGGCATACCTTATTGCGTAATTATCACACATTGTAGGATCTACACGGGAATCTTTAAGCAACAACTTGACTACTTCTATATGTCCGTTTTGGCTGGCATGTCTTATTGCTTCATTGTAAAAATAACTAGGGTCTATACGCTGATCGTTTAAAAGTAACTTTACTGCTTCTAGATGTCCATTTTCAGCAGCATAAATTAAAAATTCACTGAACCGAAAATTATTTTCTATTCTTTCATCTTTTAATAACATTTCAATTATTTTATAATATCCATGTTCACATGCATACCACATAGCAAAATTGTCTTCTTTCGAAGGATCAATACTATTTAGCAGTATTCTAAAAGCCTCCGGATTTTCAAATAACGCTTTTTCAAGATAGCTCATTAAAATTCCTCCTCAGTTAATCTTTTTGTTATTTGTCTTGCAACATAAATACCTGACGCGCCAGCTTGAGCGAGTCCTCTGGTAATTCCAGCACCATCGCCAATAGCAAAAAAATTGGGATAATCACAAACCTCTAAATACTTATTTAATTTAGGTCTTGCACTATAAAATTTAACTTCTACTCCATAAAGTAAAGTATCTTCATTTGCTGTTCCAGGTGCAATTTTATCTAGAGCGTATATCATTTCAATTATATTATCAAGATGCCTTTTAGGTAATACCAAACTTAAATCTCCTGGTTCTGCTTTAAGTGTAGGTTTTACGAAACTCTTTGACATTCTGTGAAGATTAGTACGTCTACCTTTTATTAAGTCGCCAAATCTTTGTACTAATACTCCATTTCCAAGCAAGTTTGAAAATGATGCAATTCTTTTTCCATATTGATACGGGTCATTAAATGGTTCGGTAAATTTATTGCTAACTAACAGGGCAAAATTAGTATTTGCACTTCTTAAATTTTCATCTGCGTAACTATGTCCATTAACCGTTATCAAGCCATCAACGTTTTCTGCTACTACATGTCCATAGGGATTCATACAGAATGTTCTTACGATATCACCGTATTTTTTAGTACGATATTTAAGCTTTGCCTCATATACACTATCTGTAATGTCCTCAAATATTTCTGCCGGCAATTCTACTCTTACTCCGATATCTATCTGGTTGTTTATAAGTGGTATATTATGGTTCTTACATTGATTTGAAAACCATTCTGCACCAGATCTACCAGGAGCTACTATTAAATATTTAGTACATATTGTATCATTATCAATAATCACATATTTTTTATTTTCATGGGTTGAAAACTCTAACTTTTCCACACTTGTATTACACAAAATTTCTACTCTTTGACTGAGCCATGAATAAATATTTTCAAGTATTTTTAGATTATTTTCTGTTCCAAGGTGCTTAACTTTAGCATGTAAAAGATGTAAATCATTTTCGAGTGCTTTTTTCTCTATTACTTTTGCTTCTTTAGTTGAAGTTGAAAATGTTTTATCAGTTGCTCCAAATTTCATATTTATGCTATCAACATAATCTATCAAATTTTCTACTTCTTCATTTGGAATATACTCATTTAGCCAACCACCAAACTGAGTTGTAAAATTATATTTTCCATCTGAAAAATTTCCTGCTCCACCAAAACCTTTCATAATGTTGCAGTTTTTACAGTTTGCACAATTTTCACCCTTATTTTTAATCATCGGGCATACCCGATCTTTTATTGGTCTTCCCTGTTCAATTAGAAGTATACTTAAATTTGTGAGTTTTGATAACTCATATGCGGCACATATACCCGCTATTCCAGCACCAACTATAATAACATCATATTGTTTCATAACAATCCTCCTATATAAATCATTGATATTATTTACTATCAAAATAAAATAATAAATTTCAACTGTATTATATCAAAATAAAAAAGCAAAAGCAAGTAAAATAATAAAACATCGCATATGACTATGAAAGAAATGTGATAATGTTCCAATTATAAAATAATTGTTCTATTGAATGATTATCATTTAGATTCAAGGAGACCAATAGTTTTTTATCATGTCAAAAAGGGTTAAAATAATAAACTAAGATAATTTTTACATATTAATTTAATTTTAACCATTTTTATTATTTATATTTTTAAGAAT
>CANQYI010000010.1 GCA_947628005.1 uncultured Clostridia bacterium | reverse complement strand
GTATATATAAGTAAAATATGCAAAAATTATAAATGAGGGAATATTGATATGTTTATTAAACCAAAAAAATCAAGTGAAATATATAGTCTTGTAATTGCGCATAGGGGAATGCACGATATATATCCTGAAAATAGCATGAGTGCATATAACAGAGCAATCAAAAATAAGTATGCAATAGAAATGGATATAAGACTTACTAAAGATAAAAAAATTGTATGTTTTCATGATAGATATACTAAAAGATTAATTGGAATATGGGGTAAAGTAGCCTCTAAGTCATATAATAACTTAAAACAATATTACATAAAAAATACAAATGAAACAATTCCATTATTTGAAGAAGTATTAAAAAATATAGATGGAAGAGTAGCAATATTAATTGAAGTGAAAGGACTACTTACAAAATCATTTAAAGATGAATTAATAAAATTACTAAATAATTATAATGGTAAATATTATTTCCATGTAAAAAATGTACTAACTTACTATATATTAAAAAACATTTATAAAGATAGAGTTTTTTATATATTAAACCCTTTAAGAAAGAGATTTAATCTCATTAAGAACAGGTAATGTAGGGTATCTTAATTTGACAAAATACGACTATTTTGGTATAATTAATATTGTGTTTATATATTGTTTGTCCAAAAAATAAATTTAACGGAGGTAAAAATATGTTTCCTTATATTATTATGGCTATTCTTATAATATGCCTGCTTGTGAATACAGGAATATTAAGATTTAAGTCAAGAAAATCTAGAGAAATCTATGATCAAATAATAGCACATCGGGGACTTCATATTAATGCCCCCGAAAATACACTTAAAGCCTATAATGAAGCAATTACAAGGGGATTTTCAATTGAAATCGATATTAGATTATTAAAAGATAAAACTATTGTATGTTTTCATGATCGGTATACCAAAAGACTTTTAGGAGTTCCTGGAGAACTTAAAAGAATGACTTATGATGAACTTTCAAGTTTTAGAGTACTAAAGAGCGATGAATGTGTTCCAAAATTTTCTGATGTCCTTGAACTTGTAAATGGGCAAGTGGCACTCTTAATTGAGGTTAAAGGTTGCTTTAATAGTAAATTTAAGGAAGAATTTTTAAAGGAATTTGAATCGTATCCCTACAAAGATAATGTATATTTTCATGTAAAGAACGTTTTGGCATACTTTAGATTGAAGAGAATATACAAAGATAAGGTATTTTACATTTTAAACCCATTTAGGCAAAGATTTGAGTTTGTAAAAGGAAAGCATTATAAAAAAGTTTCGATACCCAGTCTTGATGACCTGATATTTTCTGTAGAAAATACTGATACTGCAAAAACAATAATTAGTAAAATCTGGAGAATTTCAAATAGGTATGAAACAAGATGTAAGAAAAATCATTGGCTTTTTAATACTCTTATTGCTCATAGGGGTATATATGATGCAAAGATACCTGAAAATTCTAAAGAATCGTTTAAAGCATGTGCAGAGGCTGGTGTAGCTGTTGAAGCTGATTTTGTATGGTATAATGGAGAAGTTAGATGTTATCATTCAGATAAAGCGAGCAATAAACTTGGGCAACCAACTTCATGTGCTGAAAAAATACCATTAGAAGACTCTATAACATTAAAAGAATTTCTTGAAATAATTAATGGAAAAGTGCCAATAATATTTGATATTAAAGATGCTCACTTTAGAAATAGGCGTCTTGAACTTGCAATTATGCAGGAATTAAAAAATTATGAGGGAAAATTCGTAGTTCAGTCTTTTAATCCTAAGGTAGTAAATTGGTTCAAAAAGAATTATCCTAAAATCCATAGGGGACAAGTAGGCCATAGCTTAAGAGGACTAAGAAACAAAGTTCCAAATCCTATACTAATAGCAATAAACTTTTTACTTTTTTATACTGGTCAACCAGACTATATAATGTATGATTTGGATAAAAATGTTCACATACTTCCAACATTTAACAGTATAGTAGGACTTCCTGTTTTAGGGTATGCTCCAAAATCTGAAAAAGAGACTTATGAATATAAGGGAGTATTTGATAATTTTGTTTGTGAAAACTTGGCCGATAAAAGCAATTGGTCAGAAGAATTTTTAGAAAAGAAGAGAAGAGATATTTAAAAAATAAATATCTCTTCTTTTACTTAGTCGGATTTTTCAAAAATTGCGGTTATTAAGTAATAACTTAAAGGCGAATTGTAATTTTCGTGATCTGAAAGATATTGGCAATCGGAATATTTTATCCGCCAGCCTTTTTGTCCTTTTAAATTATTTCTTCTAAAGTAGGATGCCACTTCTTTAGGTGACATTTTTTCAGAGAGCAAAATCTTTTGTGAACAATGAATTCTTTTCATGGAAATTCCTCCAATTTAATATAATTGTTTGACATAAAATTTATATCAAAATTATATCATTTTTTTAATATTAAGTCAAGTAAATATACATTTAGCTAATTATTTTAAATACATTTTAAAAATTAAAGTAAAATTACTTGCTTAATTTAACTTTTTAATGTATAATTTAAATGGGTATGTGTTTTTTATCACATACATAAAAGCTAACATGATTTTAAATAAAGTTACAAAAAGATTTTTAAATATAAATAAATGTTGGACATTGAAAATTGAATATTAAGGAGGAAAAAAGATGATGTATACAGTAATTTCTGCTGCTATTGCATTTGTCTTGGCTGCTATAATTTTTTTCTTTATAGGAATAGAATACAGAAAAAAAGTAGCAGAAGATAAAATAGGAACTGCAGAAAAGCAAGCAGAAAGAATAATCGAAGACTCAAAAAAAGATGCTGAAAGATTTAAAAAAGATGCTGTTATTCAAGCTAAAGACGAAATGATAAAGCAAAAAGATGAGTTTGAAAAAGAAGCAAAGGAAAGAAAAAAAGAGTTGCAAGACATAGAAAACAGAATAAATCAAAGACAAGATTTAGTAGATAAAAGAGCAGCTCTAATTGAAGAAAAAGAAAATAACATTATAAAGAAAAACGAAGAATTACAAAAGAAAGAAAAGGAGTTGGAAAATTCAAAACAAAGAGAATTAGATGAACTTAGTAAAATTGCAAAGATGTCTATTGATGAAGCAAAATCTACAATGATGAATAAATTACAAGATGATATGAAAATTGAAATGGCAACTTACATCAAATCTGAGCAAGATAAAGCTAAATCAGAAGTAGATAAAAAAGCTAAAGAATTACTTGTTCAATCAATTCAAAGATGCGCTACAGATCATACTTCAGAAGCAACTGTTACTGTAGTTTCACTACCTAATGATGACCTAAAGGGAAGAATAATTGGTAGAGAAGGTAGAAACATTAAAACAATTGAAACTTTAACTGGTATAGATTTAATAATTGATGATACACCAGATGTTATAGTACTATCAAGCTTTGATCCAATTAGACGTGAAGTAGCAAGAATTGCTATCGAAAGACTTATAGCTGATGGTAGAATACATCCAGGAAAAATAGAAGAGATGATTGAAAAAGCTAAAGCAGAAGTTGAAAATACTATAAAAGAAGAAGGCGAAAGAGCTCTATTTGAAACAGGAGTTATTAATGTTCACCCAGATTTAGTAAATTTACTTGGTAAACTTAGATATAGAACAAGTTATGGTCAAAATGTTTTAAATCATTCTATTGAAGTTGCAAATATAGCTGGTATACTTGCAGTTGAATTAGGAATGGATCCAACAATTGCCAAAAGAGCAGGTCTATTCCATGATATTGGTAAATCTTTTGATCATGATGTTGAAGGAACACATGTAAGCCTTGGTGTAGAACTTCTTAGAAAATATAAAGAGAAAGATGAAGTTATATGGGGAATGGAAGCACACCATGGAGATTGTGATCCAAAAACTATTGAGGCTATACTTGTTCAAGTAGGTGATATAGTATCTGCTTCTAGACCAGGCGCTAGAAAAGAAACAGTAAGCACTTATATTAAGAGATTACAAAAATTAGAAGAAATATGTAATTCATATAAAGGTGTTGATAAATCTTATGCTATACAAGCTGGTCGTGAGGTTAGAATTATTGTAAAACCAGATCAAGTTGACGAAGAAGGTCAAGTACTTATGGCAAGAAACATTGCAAAACAGATAGAAGATGAAATGGTATATCCAGGACAAATAAAGGTTAATGTTATAAGAGAAACAAGGACAACTGAGATTGCAAAATAAACTAAAATAAAACTACATATAAATTTGTTATATGTAGTTTTATTTTTTTCTTGAAAAATTAGTATATATGATATAAAATATTTTTCGGAGATGAAAATATGTTAGAAGTTAAGAATGTAACAAAAAATTTTAACAATATTTGTGTAGTTAATAATGTATCATTTGAAGTAAAAAAAGGAAAAATATTAGGACTTTTAGGTAAAAATGGAGCTGGTAAGTCAACAATATTTAGACTTATATTAGATATAATTGAACCCGAAGAGGGTAGTATACTTATTAATGGTAAAAAGTATACAATTAAAGATAGTAATAAAGTTGGATTTTTACCAGAAGAAGGAAGTCTTGGACAAGAGCTTACTGTATATGAGCAAATGTGTTTTTATGGTAGTCTTAAGGGTATGAGTGAAGATGAAGTAAAAATTAAGTTAAAAATGTGGCTTGAAAAATTTGAAATAGTAGAGTATATGAATAAAAGAATTAAAGAACTTAGTAAAGGAAATAAGCAAAGAATACAGTTTATAGCCTCAATTATGCATGATCCAGAATTAATTATATTAGATGAACCATTTTCTGGGCTTGATCCATTAGGTGTTGAAAAGTTTAAAGAAATATTGATAGAACTAAAAAATCAAAATAAAGCTATTATTTTTTCATCACATAGAATGGAACATGTTGAGTTGTTTTGTGATGAAATTATAATTATAGATAAAGGTAAAATTATACTTAGTGGAAATTTAGATGAAATAAAATCAAATTATAATAAAGTAAAAGTAATTGTAAAAGGAAAAGAAAAATTTGTACTAAAAGAAAATGTCGATGATTATGTTTCAAAATTAGATAGCAAAGATGTAAAAATGTATAATATGTCTTTAAATGATATCTTTATAGATAAGGTTGGTAATAGTGATGATGAATAAAAATGTTATAAATGTAGCAAAATTTAGTTTTATCAGTAGTATAAAAAGTAAAGTATTTATTGTTTTTAATGTTATAATTTTTATATGTATGTTAGTGTTATTTAATTTTTCAACTGTATTGGAAATATTAAATAAACACGATATATTTACTGGTACACAATATAATATTGATATAAAAGATGAAAATGGAAATCTTTACTCTGAGCTTATGAAAA
Organism: uncultured Clostridia bacterium; assembly: GCA_947628005.1. Taxonomy (GTDB): domain Bacteria; phylum Bacillota; class Clostridia; order TANB77; family CAG-465; genus CAG-465. The sequence continues at coordinate 18,549 of CANQYI010000010.1, read as the reverse complement.
ATGAAGACAGTGAAAATATTGGTTCTATTAATAAAATAGATGAGCTACAAGAATATAGTAAAGATACTATGCCAAAAGATAAAATAGTAATTGATACAGATTACGTAGATTCGTCAATAAATGTAACAGTAATTTCTAAAGAAAAATTAGAATCTGATATTTATGAAGTTATCGACTCAGTTACAAATAATTGCAAAGATAATATGATTGTTAGCAAGTACAACATAAGTGATAAAGATGCTTCTATCTATAATCAAAATGTAAAAATTGATACAAAAGTATTAAATGAAGAAAGTGTTGTCGAAGAAAATTATACAGTACTTACATTTGCAATGACAATGTTAATATACTTTTTAATAATATTTGGTACAAATGCTGTAGCCTCACAAATTGCTAATGAGAAAACTTCAAAGAGTGCAGAATACGTATTTAGTTCTATACCTGCTAAAGATTATCTTAACGGAAAAATTTTAGGGGCAAATTTAAAAACATTGTCTAATATGTTACTTATTATATTTTACGCTTTAATATCTTTACTAGTAAATTCACTTATAATAAAAATATTTAATTTTAACGTAACCAGTGTAGATACAGCAAATGCTGTTCAGCTTACATCTGCATTTAATAATTTTGATAGTAAAATAATTATATATTTGTTATTAAATTTTGTATTTATTTTATTAACTTCAATATTGTTATCATATATTCAAGCAGGAATTACTGCTAGAGTAAAGAGTGTAAGTGATATAGATAGTTCACAGTCTATTACTTTAACTATAATAATTATTGCTTATTTTCTAGCATTTTCTATAACAGGAACAAACAATATATTTACTAAAATTGTTGCAAATATTCCAATATTTTCAATGTTTTTAATGCCAGTAAATTACTTAAATGATGTTGCAAATATATATACAGTTGCACTATCTATTGTAATTTTATTAATTTCAATAGTAGTTGTTATGAACTTAGTATCAAGAACATTTAAAAAGAATATTTTGGAAATATATAATAAAAACTCTGATAACAAGGAAAAAGAAGAGGTTGATGAAGCAACTAAACAGATTAATATAATTAATAAAAATAGACTAAATTCAGTTTGTACTGTAATATCTATTTCACTTATATGTTTAGTTTTAATTCAGTTTTTACTAGGAATTTTACTTGCATTTGTATCATCTAAACTGTCAGCTAACATTTATAATGTAGTGGAATCATTCATATTTGTAATTTCAATGGCAGTACCGATATTGATAATAAAAATGTTTATTTCAGATACAAAATGCACGCAAAGTAAGCCAGTAAAATGTAATAAAAAATTTAGTATAAAACTATTTTTTATTGGAATAACAATGGTATATATAGTGCAAACTATAGCAGAAATTATTATTTCTAAACTTTCAATATCTTCAGACCAAATATTGAGTGATACAACAATTTATGAAAAAACTCCTTTAGGAATAATTTTGTTAATAATACAAATGGCAGTATTACCAGGAATATTTGAAGAACTTTTATTTAGAAAACACATATTAAATAATCTAAATAGATATGGAAATTTATTTAGCATTGTTTTATCAGCATTAGCTTTTTCACTTATACATTTAAATCTATCACAGGGTATATCAGCTTTCCTTATAGGAATGGTATTTGCATATATCGTAATAAAGACAGGAAATCTAAAAATAAATATATCACTACATATATTTAATAACTTACTTGCAACATTAATGTTTATATTTGAAAATAATTCACTGATAATAAACGTAATAAATTATGTATATATTGCTCTTGCGCTTATTGGTGCGATAGTACTTGGCAATACACTTGTTAAAGATAAAAAGTCACTTATGTTAACAAAAAATAATGATAAATATGATAAAAAAGTTGATTATAAGCCAACTTTTAAAGATATAATATTTAACTATTATACAATTATTTTGCTAATTTTCATTGCAGTAATGATGGTTGTAACGTATTAAAGAGAGGATAAATAATGAAAAAAATAAGTAAAATATCAAGATATTTAGAAGTTATTATTGCAATAGTATTTGTTTTAATATCATTAATATTTGGTTATAACATATTTCAAAAAGAGGGAATAGGGCTTGAAGAAAGTCCATATGCTGATGCGCTAGTAAATAAAAATAATTCTAGTAATTCAGATAATTTAGCTAATTTTAATTCTTCATCAGATAATTTAAAAGTGCATTTCGTAGATGTCGGTCAAGGAGATGCAGCAATTATAGAATTAAAGGGACATTATATGTTAATAGATGCAGGTACTAACGCTTCTGAAAGTACTTTAATAGAATATATAAATAAGTTAGGAATAAAAAAATTTGATTGTGTTATAGGCACTCATGCACATGAAGATCACATTGGTGGTATGGATCTTGTTATAAAAAACTATGACATAGATAGATTTTTATTTTCTAAACATACTACTACAACAAAGACATTTGAAAATTTTGTTAAAGAGTTAAATAATAAGAATATAAAATTATATTCTCCAAAAGTTGGAGAAACATTTGAGTTTATGGATTCTAAATTTACTGTAATGGCACCAAATTCTTTAAATTATGAGGAAATAAATAATTATTCAATTGTAATTAAACTTACATATAAAAATAATAGTATTTTGTTTACAGGGGATGCTGAAACTTTATCTGAAAACGAAATGTTAGATAACAGTGATGTTGATTTAAAATCTGATGTAATAAAAATTGCTCATCACGGTTCTAGTACTTCGTCTTCACTAAAATTTTTAAAGGCAGTAGATCCAAAATATGCTGTTATTTCAGTTGCAAAAGGAAATGATTATAATCATCCACATAAGGCTGTTATGCTAAGACTTAGAGCATTAAACATTGCTGTATATAGAACTGATGAATTATCTACTATAGTTATGGAAAGTGATGGAGAAAATATAAAGTTTGATAAAAATAGAGCATCATACTCTTATGTAGAAAATTAATAATGTAAAAATTGTGTATCTTAGATATTAATTATACTTAATATTTAAGATACTTTTTTATGCAGTTAAACTTGAGTATTTGAATATATTGGAAAAAATTACAAATAATATTTTTGGTGATAAGATATGAAAGTTGGGATACCAAAAGCGATGGTAGACTATGAATATCCAGTCTTATTTGAAAAATTTTTTGAAAATCTAGGCATAGAAATAATATATAGTGACAATACAAATAGTCAAATTTTGGAGGATGGAATAAATTATTCTGTAGATGAAGCCTGCCTTGCAAGTAAAATATATTTAGGACATGTATATAATTTAATAAAAAAATCTAAAGAAGAAAAAATAGATTATATTTTTATACCAAGAATATGCTCATTTAAAGGAAATGAGACAGTATGTGTAAAATTTTATGCAATGTATGATATATGCAAAAATGTATTTGATTTTAATTTTATAACTTTAAATATTGATTTAAAGAAGAAACAAAATGAATTAAAATCGTTTTTAAATTTGGGTAAAAAACTAAATATTGGTTATATAAAAACTTTAAGAGCATATAGAAAAGCTAAAATTTATGAAAAACAGTACAATAGAAAAATAGTTGATAGTGAAAAAAATAGATTAAAAGAAAGTAAAAATACTCCAAATATATTAATAGTTTCTCATCCATATGTTGTATATGATGAACATTTAGGAAAGCCAATAACTAAATTCTTAGAAAATTTAGGGGCAAATGTTTTTTATTCTAATATAAATGATTCAATAATAGATAAAGGCTATCAAAATAATTATAAAAAATTTTCTAATACATTATATTGGAAGTTTAGTAAAAATTTATTAAATGGAATTAATGATTATATAGATAATATGGACGGAATAATATATCTTTCTGCATTTCCATGTGGGTTGGACTGTCTTGTAACAGAACTTACTATAAGGAAACTAAATGATTTGCCATGTATAAATATTTTACTAGATGAACAAGATGCACAGGGAGCTGGAATTTATACAAGACTTGAAAGTTTTTACGATATATTAGAAGAAAGAAAATCAAGAAAGAAGGTATTAAGTTAAATGAGCAACACAAAGAATAAATATGTAGTTAGTTTCCCACATTTAGGAAATTACTATATACCAGTATATAATTTTTTAAATAATATCTTAGATAGTTCAACAACAAAAATATTAATTCCGAAAATGATGAGTAGTAGTACTGTAAAATATGGAGAAGAAAATAGCCCAGATTACGTTTGTACACCATTTAAATATAATATGGGAAATTTTATAGAATCTTTAGAAAATGGAGCAAATGTTTTAATACAAGCTGGTGGAGGATGTAGATATGGGTACTACGCAGAAGTACAAGAAAAAATATTAAAAGATATGGGCTATGATTTTATATATATAGTTTTATTTGATTCTAATGGAATAGATGTAAAAAAAGTATTTGATATATTCAAAAAGTTAAATCCAAAATTAAAATTTTCTTATTTTGTATATAGATTTTTATTTACTTTGAAGATACTAAATTTATTAGATAAATTTGAAACGTATGTTAGAGACAACTATGTATATGAAATAGATGCAGGTAAATTTGATAAATTACATACAAGTTTTCTAAATAAATTAAAATATGTAAAAGATAATAAAGAATTAAATATTATAAAAAAAGATTATTTTAAAAAACTTCATAATATTAAACTTAAAGATGAAGCTAAGAGAAAAGACATAATAAAAGTTGGAATAGTTGGCGAATTATATACTTCCATGGAACCATATTCTAGTTTTTATATAGAAAGAGAGCTTTTAAAAATGGGTGTGAAAGTAAAAAGGTACACTACGGCAACTTACCTTTTACTAAAAAAGAAGGCAGAAGAAAAAAATCTGTTAAAAAAATCTAATAAATATATAACGTATGCACTTGGTGCAGATGGTACAGAATCGGTTGCTCATAGTTTGGAGTTAATTGATGAGGGCTATGACGGAATAATTCATATTAAGCCGTTTGGATGTACTCCAGAAATAAATGCAATGCCAATATTACAAAAGATAAGTAATGATTTTAATATTCCAATAATATATTTTACATTTGATATGCAAAGCAGTGAAGTTGGAATTACAACAAGATTAGAAGCTTTTTATGATATGCTAAAGATGAAAAAGGAGTGTAATGCAAATGAATAAATACTATATGGGTATTGATATAGGATCTATATCTACTAAAGGAGTAATAATAGATGATGAAGAAAATATTGTTGCAAGTGAGTATTTGTGGACTGAAGCAGACCCAATAACTGCAACTAAAAGAGTTGTTGAAAGTCTTTTAAAAAAGTGTAGCAATAACAATATAAACTTAGAACTTTATGGCCTTGGTACTACAGGATCAGCAAGATATTTAATAGGAAAAATATTAGGAGCAAATGTAATAAAAAATGAAATAACTGCTCATGGTATAGGAACATTATCTAGACACAAAGATGCAAGAACGATACTTGAAATAGGTGGGCAAGATTCTAAATTAATAATAATAAAAGATGGAATTATAATAGATTATGCAATGAATACATTATGTGCTGCAGGAACAGGTGCTTTTTTATCTTCACAAGCTAAAAGACTTGGAATAGATATTAAGGATTTAGGAGATATTGCCCTAAAATCTAAAACTCCTTCCAAAATTGCTGCAAGATGTACAGTATTTGCCGAATCAGACTTAGTTCATAAAGCTCAAATTGGTCACAGTAAAGAAGATATAGTCGCAGGAATTTGTAACGCAGTAGCACAAAACTTTTTAAATAATTTGGGAAAGGGAAAAAAGTTAGAAGATAAGATAATCTTTCAAGGTGGAGTAAGTAAAAATATAGGAGTTGTAAGGGCTTTTGAAAATATATTAAATAAGAAGGTCTATGTTGATATGGAGTCACATTTAATGGGAGCATTGGGCATAGCAATCATTTCAAAAAAACAAGCAACTAATTCATATAGATTAAATTTTGATTTTAATGTAACAAAATATAATTTTAAAACAATAGGGAGGGAGTGCAATAAATGTAGCAATAATTGTGAACTAGTAGATATATACAAAAATGGAGAGATTATAGATACACTAGGTGGTAGATGTCAAAATTCTAAAAATATTATAAATCAAAAGAAGATAGAGGCATAAAATTATATTAAAATATTGAAAAGCAAAATTATATATGTTATAATTTCCTCTAGTAGTAATTTTAACCGAGTTTTAATAAACATAGGAGGATAAATTTTATGGAAAAAATTATTAATCTACGAATGTCTGAAAGTAATTTCTTGGAAAATTTGTATGTATTTTTGTTTTCATCAGATTTTTTTAAAACAAAAACTCCTGAAAAATTTGCTGACATACTTGAGGAATACTACAACTATAATTGCTATTTTACTTCTCCCATAAAATTGGAAGACTATTTTAAGACCAGGTTTAATGAAGTAATGGAAGAAGATTTTGATGAAAGAGAAATAGAAGAAGAGATTTGCTATTTTCTTTATTGTTTGGAACTGTATTTCCTTTAAAGGTAAACTCATAAAGAGGCTAAATTAAATTTTAGTCTCTCTTTTTATTGTTTTTTAAATTACTTTGATATATAATAATTAACGGTGATATATTAATGAAAATTTTAGCCGTTGGTGATATAGTAGGAAAATCAGGAATGGAGAAATTAAAACAGCGCCTAAAAGTTATAATTTCTGAGCAAAATATTGACTTTACTATAGTAAATGGAGAAAATGCAGCTAGTGGTAAAGGACTAAGACAAAAAGAATACCAAGATATATTAAGTTGTGGCGCTGATATTATAACTATGGGAAACCATATATATTATAGAAAAGAAATGGCAAGCGAGTATGCAAAACTTGATAGATTATTAATACCTGCAAATATTACAAACTTAAATGGAAATGGTAGTAAAATAGTAGAAAAAAATAATACAAAGTTTGGAGTAATTAATTTAATAGGTAAGGTAGGAATTAATGAAATAGCGCCTGATGCTTCTATAAGTCCGTTTAAAGCTGCAAAAGAGGAAATTAAAAAGTTGAAGGAAAATGGAGCACAGTATATATTTGTTGACTTTCATGCCGAGGCAACAGCTGAAAAAATTGCAATGGGGTATTATTTACAAGATGATGTAAATCTTGTATTTGGTACTCATACTCATGTTGCAACAGCAGATGAACAAATATTAGATAGTGGTATGGCCTATATTACAGATATTGGGATGACTGGTCCAAAAAATAGTGTACTTGGACTAAAAAAAGAAATAGCATTAAAACGTTTTATTACAGGAGAACGTGCTAGATATGAGTGTAGTGATAATGAGGCTATGTTTAATGCTATTGTAGTAGAATTTGATGATACTACAAAAAAAGCAGTAAATATTACAAGAATTAACGAAAGGTAACAAACTAAGGATTCATATAATATCATATAAAAGAATTAAAATTTTAGGTGATATATTATGAATTCTTTTTTTAATGGTATAAAGAATCTATATTTAGACGCAAAAAATATAAAAAATAAAGATCCAGCAGCAAGTAATATAATTACAGTTATACTACTTTACCCGGGATTTCATGCTATTTTATTTCATAGAATAGCACATTTTTTCTATAAATTTAAACTGTATTTTTTAGCACGCTTAATATCTCAATTTTCTAGATTTTTGACTGGAATAGAAATTCATCCAGGAGCAGTTATTGGAAATAGATTATTAATTGATCATGGAATGGGAGTAGTTATAGGGCAGACAGCAATAGTAGGAGATGACTGTACCATTTATCATCAAGTAACTCTTGGAGGTACAGGTAAAGAAAATAAAAAAAGACATCCGACAATAGGAAATAATGTCATAATAGGTACAGGCAGTAAAGTATTAGGCAATATAAAAATAGCAGACAATGTGAAAATAGGAGCAAATTCAGTTGTATTAAAAGATGTAGAAATAGGGGCAACCGTTGTTGGAGTACCAGCAAGAGTTGTTAAAGTAGAAAAAATATAAGCATACAATATGCTTATATTTTTATTTCATTTGGTAAAAAGTAATCAATAACTCCATATATTGCTGCAGCGATTAAACTACTAATTATTGATATGTAGTATCCATCAACAAAGAATTGAGTAATGTATATTATAATTGAAGCACTAGTAAAACCTACAATACCACGACCAAGTGCAATATCATGTATACCTGTTATAATTGACATTAAATAATCAAGTACTATTATAGTAATTGAACTTAAAATTAAAATTGAAAATGAAGATATTTGAAAATTAGGAGTAAAGAATACTGTAAGTGCAAAAATCGATAATGATGTTAAAAATCTTATTGCCATCTGCTTAAATCTTGTATTATCAACAGAATCTATAAATTTTATTTTATTTCCCATAAATTCACCTTAAAAACTTGTATTTACAAATATTATTTGTATAAAAAGAATCTTTATGCAAAAAATAAAATTAGGTGATAAACTTATGTTAATTGTGTTTTTTAGAGCTTTAATATTATATGCAGTCATTTTTATTGTAATAAGACTTATGGGTAAAAAGGAACTATCAAAAGTACAACCTTTTGAATTATCAATAATAATACTTATTTCAGATCTTGCATCTGCGCCAATGTCATCTAGAGGAATTTCAATATTTGACGGTATTGTTCCGATAATAACACTTCTTATTGCATATATGTTATTTACTATAATAACACATTCTAGTAATAAAATTGAAGATGCAGTATGTGGAACAATGACACTTATTATAAAAGACGGAAAAATACTTGAAAAGGAACTTAAAGAACAAAAGTATACTATGAGTGACCTTATGGTACAATTGAGAGAAAAAAATGTATTTAAAGTTCAAGATGTAAAGTATGGAATGCTTGAAACAAATGGAAGTCTTACAGTAATAACTTATAAGGATTGTGATAATAGTTTACCGCTTAATATAATTGAAGATGGGGAATATTCAAAAAGTAATATGGAAATATTAAATATGGACGAAAAAGATGTAAATAAAATCTTAAAGAAGGAAAAAATAAAATTAGAAAATGTTTTAATAGGAACTATTGATGAAGAATCTAAATTTATATATCAATTAAAGGATGAGGTGAAAGCATGAAACAGTGGCTTATATTGATATTTTCAATTATTATAATAATATTTTCAGGAATTTATGAAATTAAGTATTTACAAAACACTTCAAATTATTTAGTGTCTGATATAGATTATTGTAAAAGTGCAATAGAAAGTAATAATTTTAAACTTGCACAAGATCACATAGAAAATGTTTATACTACATGGAATTATTTAAACACAGTATGGTCTATTTTTGTAGATCATGATGAGATAGGAAATATAGATGAAGAATTGCTACAGTTTAAACTTTATATACAAGAGGAAGATAAAAAGGAAGCAGTTGTTGCCTGTGAGGAACTAAAGAGAATAATAGAGCATTCAGTAGAAAAACAAAAGCTAAATATTGCTAATGTATTTTAAAGACTAAGAAGCTTAAGCCTCTTAGTCTTTATTTTTTTCATATAGTTTTAAGATACTCTTTTTTAATAATTTTAAGTTTTCAGCTTTCATATTAGATAGAGGTAGTCTTACTTTACCCACATCAAAATCTAGATAATTCATTGCCTCTTTAATTGGTACAGGATTTACCTCTATAAACAAATTATTCATTAGTTCTAAATATTTTAACTGTATTTTTCTTGCTTCTTCAACTTCTAAATTAAAGTATTTATAACACATGTCGTGAATATCACTAGGAAAAATATTTGCAATAACTGATATTACTCCTTTTCCACCCAAAGCAAGTATTGGAAGTGTCTGATCATCATTACCAGAATATACAAAAAAATTATCAGGTACTATAGAACAAATTTTGGCAATTCTTGAAATATCTCCACTTGCTTCCTTAATACCACATATATTATTTATTTTTGATAATTTTAAAATTGTTTCTGGTTTTATATTTACTCCTGTTCTAGAAGGAACATTATATAGTATAATTGGTACATCAACACTATTTGCAATTTCCTTGTAATGCATATAAAGTCCATCATCTGTACACTTGTTATAGTATGGAGTAACTACAAGGAGTCCGTCTGCACCAACTTTTTGAGCAAATTTTGACATTTCTATAGCACTTGTTGTGTTATTTGAGCCAGTTCCTGCAATGACAGGTATTTTTTTATTTGCCTTTTTTACAGTAAATTCAATAACTTTCTTTTTTTCAATTTCTGATAGGGTGGAGGATTCACCAGTTGTACCACAAATAATAATTGCATCTGTTTTACTTTCAATATGAAAATTTATTAATTCTTCTAATCTTTCGTAATTTATTGTTAAGTCTTCATTAAAAGGAGTTATAAGCGCAACTCCAGAGCCTTTAAAAAGCATATATGTAAACACTCCTTTCTTTATCTTATTATATTAATAAAGAAAGTTTGCTGTGACAAAAAAATAGAAAGCAAATTAATCACTTTCTATTATCTGTTTAATTTTATTTTCTATCAGTTCAACATTTAATTTTGATTGACTTGAAAAGGCAATTATTTCCTCTTTAGCAAATAATGTTTTAGTAATTTTAATTAGATAATCATCTATTTTTGTCTTAGCAATTTTATCAGCTTTATTAGCAACTATAGAAAAATTAATACCTTTATTTAAAAGCCAATTGTACATAAGTACATCATCTTTTGTAGGATTGTGCCTTATATCAACTAGGAAGAATATGTGGCAAATGTTTTTATTATTTTCTATGTAATAATTTACTAGATTTGATATACTTTCCTTTTCTTTAAATGACATAGTAGAATACCCATAGCCTGGAAGGTCTACTATATAGAACTCATTATTTACATTATAGTAATTTAAACATTTAGTTTTGCCTGGTGTTTGACCAACTTTTGCAATGTTTTTATTATTAGCAAGTGCATTTATAAAAGAAGATTTTCCAACATTAGATTTTCCAACTAAAACGATTTGTTTTAGTGGTGTATTTGGAAGTTTTTCTTTTTTAAAGACTGATATTTCAAATTTTATATTCTTTAACATACAATTCTCCTTGACATATAATAGTATGATATCATATTTTGTAATAAAAATAAATATTTTAAGAAAAAATGACTTAAATATTGATTAGTAATTAAAAAAGTGCTATAATCATTTTTGCCAAAAAAATTAACTTGATGCTCAAGTAGCAAGGAGGGTTTAAAATGTTTTTATCAAGGTTTGGCGGAAAAATAAAGTTTGGTGAGGAATATATAAAAAGGTCTTCACTCAAAAATTTTACTTCTTTTGATTTAGACAACATAAAACAAGATATTAAGTGTGCAATATTTGATATTAATGAATTTTTAAAAGTAATACACTTAGATGGAAAAGAAGGAGAAGTTGATTGCGAGGAAATTGAGCGCATAATTAAATCACTTGAAAAGTGTATGAATTATTGTGATGCATCACAAATTGTAGATGAACTTGTTTTACTTCCAACTAAGTATGAAGAACTATATGATATTGTGTATACTTCAATAAAAGATGTTTGTCTTAAAATTGAAAAGAGTAAAATGCAAACAAAAAAAGTGTCTTAAGGGTAATTCCCAAAAGACACTTTTATTTTTAGTTTCTTAATTTTTATTTTTTGGCTCCAACTTTGTTTTATTTCCCATGTATGGTTGTAAAACTTTTGGAATATTTACTGATCCATCTTGATTATAATTGTTTTCAAGAAAAGCAATTAACATACGTGGAGGAGCTACAACTGTATTATTTAATGTGTGTGCAAAATAATTTTTATCTTCGCCCTTTATTCTTATTCCTAAACGACGACTTTGTGCATCAGTTAAATTTGAACAAGATCCCACTTCAAAATATTTTTTCTGTCTTGGGCTCCATGCTTCAACGTCTACACTTTTTGCTTTTAAATCAGCTAAATCTCCACTGCAACATTCTAAAGTACGAACTGGAATATCTAAACTTCTAAATAATTCAACTGTATATGACCATAACTTATCATACCACATATAACTATCTTCAGGTTCACATACTATAATCATTTCTTGTTTTTCAAATTGATGTATTCTATAAACACCACGCTCTTCAATTCCGTGTGCTCCTTTTTCTTTTCTAAAACATGGAGAATAAGAAGTCATCATATATGGTAGGTCCTTTTTTTGTAAAGTCTGCCCTTTAAATTTTCCTATCATAGAATGTTCACTAGTACCAATTAAAAATAAATCTTCACCTTCAATTTTATACATCATTGCGTCCATTTCTTCGAAGCTCATAACTCCTTTTACAACATCGCTACGTATCATATAAGGTGGTATGCAGTAAGTAAATCCTTTATCTATCATAAAATCTCTAGCATATGATAAAATAGCAGAGTGAAGTCTTGCAATGTCGCCCATCAAGTAATAGAAACCATTTCCTGCTACTCTACGAGCAGAGTCTAAATCTAGTCCTGATAAATTTTCCATAATTTCAGCATGGTATGGAATTTCATAATCTGGTACAACAGGCTCTCCATATTTTTGAACTTCAACATTTTTGCTATCATCTTCACCAATTGGGACAGAAGAGTGCATAATATTTGGTATTTTTAGCATTATTTCATTAATTTTTTCTGAAAGTTCAGTTTCAATTCTTTCATTTTCTTGTAAATTCTTATTTAGCAAATCAGCTTGCTCTTTTAATTTTAATGCTTCATCTTTTTTTCCAGATTTCATTAAGTTACCAATTTCTAGACTTAAGTTTTTACGCTTATTTCTTAATTCATCTCCCATAGCTTTTCTTTGTCTATTTTCTACATCTAATTTTATAACTTCATCTACAAGGGGAAGTTTTTTATCTTGAAATTTATTTTTAATATTTTGTTTTACAATTTCAGGATTTTCTCTCAAAAATTTTATATCTATCATTTTAATCTCTCCTTTAAATTTTAATCTTTTGCCATCATTTCAATTAATTTATTGTATATATTTTCTGCATTTTCATTCCAATTTTTAGATATTTTTCTAGCTTGATCTTTATTTCCAGCATACATGCAAATATTTAATAGCTCATCATTACCATCTTTAATATAACAAGATACTTTATATTCTTCCGACTTTATGGGAATAATAATTGTATCAATGGAATAATCTTTTTTTACTTGTGTGATATTTTTTTGAATCATCTTTCTTAGGTTATATAAGTTAACACCTGGAATTAATTCTAAAAGTTCTTGAAGTATCGAGTAACCAAGCTCAGTAAGTTCGTAAAGTGTAGTATTATTTTCATGTGTTTGTTTAATATAATTGCTAGCTTTTAAATTTTCAATGTATGAACATATATCAAAATAAGTTATATCTTCAAATTCAGAGCAAAGATTTAATATGTTATCTAAAGTTAAGGGTTTAGAGGATGTATTAAGTACATATAATATTATAATTCTGTTATCAAATATTTTTAAATTATGATCCAAAATAAACACCTACTTTCATAAATTGCTTTACAATTAACATTCAATATGATATCATATCTTAAGTAGAAAATAAAGAGTAGAGGTAAAAAAATGAAAAAAATCGATAAAAAAATAATAATTGCAATAGATGGTGGACCGGGAGTTGGAAAATCTAGTGTATCTGATATAATAGCTAGAGATTTAGGCATTGTTCACATCGATACAGGAGCAATGTTTAGAGGACTTTCATATTATTTTATAAAAAATAATATTGAACTTACTGAAGAAAATGTAATAGATAATTTGCCAAAAATAAATGTTGTATTAAAGTATGATAATAATGTAACAAGCGTTATTTTAAATGGTGAAGATATTACTCCATATATAAGAAAAGAAGAAGTATCTAAGGCAGCCTCATTTGTATCTAAAATTAAGGAAGTTAGAAAAAAATTATTAGATTTACAAAGAGAAATGGCAAAAAATCAAAGTGTAATTTTAGATGGTCAAGATATTGGTACAGTTGTATTCCCTGATGCTGACTTTAAATTCTTCTTTACTGCTGATATAGAAAAAAGAGCTAAAAAAAGAACAGAGGATTTAATAAAAAAAGGCGAAAATGTTACTTATGAATCAGTAAAGAAAGCATTAGAACAAAGGGAATTAGAAAATAAAACAAGAAAAGAAGCCCCAATAAAAAAAGCAGATGATGCTATTGAATTTGATACTACAAAGTATGAAAAAGAACAGACAGCTAAAATTATATTAGATATGATATTAGAAAGGATTGATAAAGCTTAATGAAAGCTTTTATAAGATGGTTTTTTAGTGTATTTTTCTGTAAAATTTTTTATAGAGTAAATTTTATAAATAAAGAAAATGAAGAAAAACTTGAAAAATGTATTATTTGTCCAAATCACTCAAATACATTAGAGCCAACATGGATATATGCTAAAACTAAAAATTTAGCTATAATGGCTAAGGCCGAACTCTTTAAACATAAAATTTGGGGAAGTATTTTATCATATTTTGGAGTATTTCCTATAAGGAGAGGACAAAAAGACATAAAGAGTATGATTCATGCTATACACATAATAAAAGAAAATGAAAAGCAAAGAATGCTTATTTTTCCTGAAGGAGAGAGAATAAAGAAAGAACAAAGTAGGGGAATAGCTAAAGTAGGCCCAGCATATATTGCTTATAAGTGTAATGTCCCAATTGTTCCAGTATATATAACAAAAAATGCAAAGTTATTTTCTAAAGTTAATATAATTTATGGTAAACCAGTTTATGTGACAGAAGAAATTGCAAAAGATAAAGAAAAATTAAATGAGTTTACTGAAAATCTTTTAGACACAATATATAATTTAAATACTGATGTAAGTAAAAATTAATAAAAAATTAATAAATAATTAAATAGTTGAAAAAAATATTAATCTATGATACAATGTCCGAAGTTCGTTATTTTGCAGTATCAAAACTATGATACTAATTAAATTTTTAGAGAGAGGACAGGAGTTGTTATGGATTATATTTTTTTAAACTTTAAACTGCGGAGCTACTTAAGGGAAAAATTAATTGAGGAAATTTTAAGGTTATCAGATAAAGCTGATGATATACCACCATTTTGGAAAGATAGTGAAAATATAACTAATATTTTTTGTACAAGCATATATTATAAGAATATAATAAATCATTGTTTGTACAAGTGCCCACTAGCTAAAGTAGAATTTGACTCTAATGATGAAATTTGTTTACGCACTGTAAAAGAAAAGTTATGGTATAAGGAAACAATTACTACTTTACTCAAAAAATTTTATAAGTTCATTCGTACGGTAAATTTTGTAAATTCAATTTCAAAAGTTGATATGGCTAATTACTCGAAGTATACTAGATACAAGAATATGATGAACAGATTAAGTAAGATAACTAAAACAAGTTATGATGAAAAAAATGCATTTTATACATTCTTTAGAGTGTATGTGTATTTAACTCAAATTAATCTATGCCCTGAAAATGTAGCAATACGTCAAGCAATAAAAATTACTAACATATATGAGTTATGTAAGGGAAGATTTAAGCTATGTAATTTCTTGATGTATCATGCAAAAGAATATGAAAATTTCTATCAAGGCATGTATGACTATTTAAACAATGTAGAAAAAGATTTGTTCAAAAAGGAAAATATATATGTTGCATTTACAACTATATAAAATAATTTTTAAAGAGGTAATAACTTTACCTCTTTATTTTTTCGACAAATTTAGTTGACAATTATGTAAAATAGTAGTAAAATTAAAAGGATGCCAATTTGAATGCTATGGAAAGGAAGAAATAAAATGAAAAAATTAAGAAATGTAGCAATTATTGCACACGTAGATCATGGTAAAACAACTCTAGTTGATGCACTTTTAAGACAAAGTGGAACATTTAGAGATAATGAACAAGTTCAAGAACGTGTAATGGATTCAAATGATATTGAAAAAGAGAGAGGAATAACAATATTATCTAAAAATACAGCTATAATGTATAATGATATAAAAATAAATATAGTTGATACTCCAGGACATGCAGACTTTGGAGGAGAAGTAGAACGTGTATTAAAAATGGTAGATGGCGTTTTACTAGTAGTAGATGCATTTGATGGACCAATGCCACAGACTAGATTTGTTTTAAGTAAAGCATTAGCTTTAAATTTAGTACCAATAGTTGTAGTAAATAAAATTGATAGACCGGGTGCAAGACCACTTGAAGTAGTAGATGAAATATTAGAATTATTTATGGATTTAAACGCTTCAGATGAACAATTAGATTTCAAAGTTGTATATACTTCTGCTAAAAACGGATTTGCAAAATATAGTTTAGATGAAGAAAACGATAATATGAAACCTCTATTTGAAACTATCATAAATACAGTACCAGAGCCATCAGGAAGCAAAGATGAGCCATTACAATTACTAGTTAGTAACATAGATTATGATGACTATACAGGTAGAATTGGTATAGGAAGAATAGAAAGAGGAACAATCAAAAATTCTCAAAATGTAGCACTATGTAAAAAAGATTCTAAAATACAAAATATAAAAATAGGCAAGCTATATACATATTCTGGATTAAAAAGGATTGAAGTAGAAGAAGCAGAATGTGGAGATATCGTTGCTGTAACTGGAGTGGAAGGCATAAATATAGGAGAAACAATATGTGATGTAGATCATCCAGAAGCAGTAGAATTTGTAGATATTGATGAGCCAACAGTTTCTATGACATTCTCAGTTAATAATGGACCATTTGCAGGAAAAGAAGGAAAATTTGTTACATCTAGACACTTAAGAGATAGATTATACAAAGAACTAGAAACAAATGTATCACTAAGAGTAGAAGATACAGACAGTGCAGACAGTTTTAAAGTATCTGGTAGAGGCGAATTACATTTATCTATTTTAATAGAAAATATGAGAAGAGAAGGTTTTGAACTTTTAGTTTCACGTCCAACAGTAATATATAAAGAAATAAATGGCGTAAAATGTGAGCCAATGGAACTTGTAACAATAGATGTACCAGAAGAATTTGTTGGAGTAGTAATGGAAAAAATGGGAAATAGAAAAGCTGAAATGACTAACATGACAGCATCAAATTCTCAAGCAGGTTATTCAAGACTAGAATTCAAAATTCCATCACGTGGACTTATAGGGTATAGAAGTGAATTTATGACAGACACAAGAGGAAATGGAATAATGAATCACATCTTTGCAGGCTATGAGCCAGACAAAGGAGAAGTAGTTACTCGTACTAGAGGAACAGTAATAGCATTTGAAAATGGTAAAGCTACAGGCTATGGATTATTTAATGCACAAGAAAGAACAACATTATTCATTGAGCCAGGAACACAAGTTTATGTTGGAATGATAGTCGGAGAAAATTCAAGAAGTGATGATTTAACAGTAAATGTATGTAAAGAAAAGCATTTAACTAATACTAGAGCATCAGGAAGTGATGAGGCATTAAAATTAGTACCAGCTAAAAAAATGTCACTAGAGCAAGCTATTGAATTTATATCAGATGATGAATTAGTAGAAATAACACCACAAAATATAAGAATAAGAAAAAAGATATTAGACCCAACACAAAGATTTAGAAGTAGTAAAAAATAAAAAGCTCCCCCACGGGAGTTTTTTTATTGCATTGGAGTTTTTTATTACATTTTTGTTACAAATATAATAAATTAGTAACAAATATTGAAAAAAAAATCAATTTAATATATGATATTTAGGTAAAAAAAGTTTTTAATTGAGGGAGTATATATGAAAAGTAAAAATAAAAAAATATCAGGAATATCATTAATTACACTTATTATTACGATTGCTGTAGTAATTATATTAATTGCAGCCATAATAATAGGATTAGGAAAAAATAATTCTATAGATACATCAAGGGTAACAAAAGTTCTTAGTAATAGAGATCATATAGAATCAAACATTAAACTATATGTATCAAATGTTCAATCTGAAACTAAAAACTACTTTACTCCCGTACAAATAATCGCAGGAAATGTACCAAGACGTACTTATACGATAAATGAAATATTAAAAAATGGAACAATAGATTACAGAATAGCAAAATGCGTCGAAGTAATGATAGAAAAAAATTCTGTACAAAAAATGGTGTACAGAATAGATGAAGAAAAATACAAAGAAAAAATGGGACAAGATATACCAGAAGTCCCAGATGTAAAAAATAGTGCATGGTATGTAGATAGTGAGGGAACAGTATATTTAGCATTTAATAATAAAGATAACATTCCAAAATACATAAAAGGTGACGCTCAAGGAGATACTTTGTCTGAAAATTCATTAATGGATGAATATCTAATAATTACTGATATAGATGTATGTGAGGAATTCAATATAGCAGATATTGATGATCCTTATATTCCACCTGAAGAAGAGCCAGAACCAGAGCCAGAAGAACCAGTAATGCCAGATACAGATTTAGATTGGTTTACTTGGACTATAGCAAATGATAAAGTAACAATAACAGGATTTAATCAAGAAAAAATTGATAAAATGGGTTATTACCCTACTGAAGTAAAATTTCCACAAAC
>CANQYI010000009.1 GCA_947628005.1 uncultured Clostridia bacterium | reverse complement strand
TTAGAAGGCCGTTGCTCTATCCAACTGAGCTACTGGAGCATTACTCAATTATAATAACATATAATTAGTAAAAAATCAATACTTTATATATAAATTTAATATTATTTTTGACGAAAAATAAGCGTTAGTTTATAATACTAACGCTTAAATGTTATTCTACTGTTACTGATTTAGCAAGATTTTTTGGCTTATCTATATCGCATCCTCTAAGTTTTGAAGTTTCATAAGCTATTAATTGAAGAGCTGTAACGACTATAATTTGTTGAATAAATGTATTTGTCTTTGCAACAGTTAAAGCTATATCAGCAAAGTCTACAGTAGATTCCTTACTAATATTATCAGTTGTAATTAAAATAGAAAAGGCACCTCTTGCTTTTGTTTCTTTTATATTGCTTATAGTCTTTTCATATAAATTTATATCAGTTGCTACGGCAATTACAGGAGTATCATTTTCAATTAATGAAATTGTACCGTGTTTTAGTTCGCCTGCAGCATAAGATTCAGAATGCATATAAGATATTTCTTTTAACTTCAAAGAGCCTTCCATACATACGGCAGAATCTATACCTCTTCCAATAAAGAATAAATCTTCTTTTTCATGAATCTTTTTAGCAATATTTAAATACTCATCATGCTTGTTAATTGTGTCAGTAAGTAAAGATTCAATACTATTAGATTCTTCTATTATTTTTTCGTACATTTCTTTTGAAATAGTCTTTTTCTTTAATCCAATTTCTAAAGCAAGTAATGATAATACGGCTACTTGAGAAGTGTATCCCTTAGTAGTAGCAACAGCTATTTCAGGTCCAGCATAAGTATATATACAAATATCTGCTTCTCTTGCAATAGTAGAACCTATAGCATTAACTATTGCTAAAGTTTTAGCACCTTTTTCCTTTGCTATTCTTAATGCTGCTAAAGTATCAGCAGTTTCACCAGATTGTGATACAACTATTACTAGTGTATTTGGTGTAATGAGTTGATTCTTATATCTGTATTCAGATGCAACTTCTACAGTTACTGGAATGTTATCGTAATTTTCAAATAAATACTTTCCAATTAATCCTGCATGCATTGCACTACCACAGGCAACTATATGAATGTTTGAATAGCTAGAAATGTCAACATTTTTAATGTAGCTTGGGTCAGTAGAATATTTTTTAAATATATTAGCTATTATTTTTGGCTGCTCATTTATCTCTTTTAACATAAAGTGCTCATATCCGTCTTTTTCATATTCTGATGAAGACCAATCTGCAATATTAATTTCTTTAGTAGTCTTCCTTAATTCATGATTAAATATTTCGACTTTGTCTTTACTAACTCTAGCATACTCACCATATTCTAATAAAATATATTTATTAGTAAAATTAAGGATTGCTGAAACATCAGAAGCAATAAAATTTTCGTTATTTTCAGTAATTCCAATTATTAATGGACTATCTTTTCTTGTAGCGTATATAACATCTGGCTCATCTTCAAATATTATTCCAAAAGCATAAGAACCCCTAAATTCATCCGTGGATTTTATTAAACATTTTAGTTTATCTTTCTCGTTTTGATATACAAAATCTATATAAGCACAAGCAACTTCTGTATCTGTTTGAGATTTAAAACTTACTCCTTCTTCTAATAATTTTTCTTTAAGTTCATTATAATTTTCTATTATTCCATTATGAACTAAAGTAACCTTACCTACAGTATGAGGGTGAGCATTTGTCTCACTAGGCTCACCATGCGTAGCCCATCTAGTATGGCCTATACCACAATTAGAAGATACATTTTTATCTTTTAATAAATTTTCTAAATTAGATATTTTGCCTTTTGATTTATACAAATTTATTTTGCCTTTTTCAAAAACTGCTATACCAGCAGAATCGTATCCTCTATATTCAAGTCTTTTAAGACCTTCTATTACGGCATCTTTAGCATTATGGGATGAACCCGTATATCCAATTATTCCACACATATAAATACCTCCATATTTACTTTTCAATGTTCAAAAATTTTATCTAATCTATATAGTTTTTGTAGCAATCTTGAATTTTACCTTTTAGACTATATATTACGATATTAGATATTACCGTGATAGTATCCGCTGACATAATTCGATAACTATCATCCTCGTCAATATAATAAAATTTATTATATCCATGCGCTATTATTTTTATATTCTAAGATTCACCTCCAATAAATATAAAAAAATTTAAGTTAATTCTACAACATAAATTTATATCTGTCAATAAATTTTTTTATACGTATAGTATAACAATATGAAAAATATAAAAAAATGTTAAAAAATGCTTGAAAAAGCTTTGACAATGTTTAAGTATATGATATAATTTTATAAATATTGACAAGTTTTTTTGTACTTAAGGTTATAAGAGAGGTAAGATAATGTTTCGAAATAAAAAAATTAAAGCTATTTTAAGTATAATATTTATTGTATTTATTACAGCAAATTTATTTATAAATTATAATAAAGTCGAGAGCTATAGCGTTTCTACTAAAAAATCAGGAATTGAAAATTTTCCTGATAGTTATAAATCATATTTAAATGATTTGAAAGCTAAGCATCCTGAGTGGAATTTTGTAGCAGTATATACTCACTTAGATTGGAATTACGTAATTGAAAACGAAATGGTTAGAGATAGAAGTTTGGTACCTGCTACTCAACCTAGTTCTTGGAAATTGGATGGAAAAAATATTGAAAAAGGATGGGTAAATGCTTCAAGAAGTGCAGTATCATATTGCTTAGATCCAAGAAATTTCTTATCAGAAAGTGGTATATTTCAATTTGAAATAAATACTAATAATAGTTCACAACATACATTAGATGTTGTTGCTAGAATATTAAAGGGAACTCCTATGGGGGAAGTATATGAAGGAGTTGACTATACAAGAAAATATAAAAAGAGTGGAAAATTAGTTGATATGGACAAATCCTACGCTCAAATAATTGTTGATGCAGGTAGAAAATATAATGTAAGTCCAGTTCATCTAGCTTCTAGAATAATACAAGAAAATGAAGGAGATATACTTAATTATTCTTGCACATCAGGCTCTTATCCAAATTATGAAGGATACTATAATTTCATGAATATTGGAGCTAGCCCAAGTGGAGCAGGTGCAATTATAAATGCATTAGAGTATGCTAAAAATAAAGGTTGGACTACTCCTGAACTTGCAATAGAGGGAGCAGCACAAAAGATATATAATTCTTATATAGATTATGGACAAGATACTATATATTTTGAAAAATTTGATGTTAATTTTACTGAGAAATCATTGTATTTGTTTGGCGGACAATATATGACAAATATTTTAGCACCTTCTAGTGAATCTTCAAAAATATATGATGCATATAATTCAACTAATAAATTAAATAGTGCATTTACATTCTATATACCAGTTTATGATAATATGCCTGGAACAACTGATATAGTTGATGGAGAATATATACCAGATAATACATTAGTTTATTTAGATGATACTAGTGATAGAGGAGTTACAGATAAATTTAATGTTAGATCTGTTCCAGACGGAAGTATTATTACTGAAATAGTTGAAACAAAAGAAGGTCAAGAAAATAGAACAATATTAACTAGAATACTAAGAGGAAATAATACAGGTTGGGATAAAGTAAGGCTTCCTAACGGAATAGAAGGTTATGTTTCTAGTAAGTACGTAAAAGAATATGTTTATCAAAAAGTAACAGGTGTTACTTTAAATGAAACAAGTAAAACTTTAAAATTAGGTGAAAGCTTTAATTTGACTGCAACAGTATTACCAGACAATGCTCAAATTAAAGATGTGACATGGTCTTCTAGCAACAATGAAGTAGCACAAGTAGACGCATCAGGAAAAGTAACTGCTAAGGGACCAGGAAGTACTACAATAACAGTAACAACTAAAGATCAAAATAAAACTGCAAAATGTGATATAACAGTTATTGCACCAGTTACTGAAATTAAGTTATCTAAAAATTCATATACGGTAGCTAAAGATGCTTATTTGATAATAACACCAGAAATATTACCAAAAGAAGCACAAAATAAAAATTATACTATTACTAGCAAGAATCCGAATATAGTAAAAGTTGAAGATAAAAAATTAAAAGCAGTAGCAGTTGGAAATACTAGTGTAACATTCACTACAGAAGATGGTGGAAAAACAGTAGTAGCAAATATTAGTGTAATAGATTTATCAAGTTCAGATGCTTTAAACTTTGATAATAGTATAAATGTTGATAAAAATGAAAATTTATTAACTAAAATAGGCCCAGACGTTTCAGTTGAAGAATTATCTAAAAAGATAAATTATAATAAATCTAAATTTGATTTAGTAATAAACAATATGCAAAATAAAACTATAAAAAATAAAGATTTAGTTGGTACTGGAACAACTATTAATTTAGTTGATAAAAATAATAAAGATGTAGTTCAAACATTTACAGTTGTGATATATGGCGATATAAGTGGAGATGGAAATATAAATACTATTGATTTACAACTAATGCAAAAATCAATATTAAAAATTAAAACACTATCTAATATACAAAATACATCAGCTGATTTAAATAAAGATGGTGGAGTTCCTACAACAATAGATTTACAAAAATTACAAAAGCATATATTAAACATAAGTAAAATTGAACAATAATTAGGAGGATATTATGAAAAGTAAGATAAAGTACGTATTATTTACTTTGCTTATATCATTGAACTTTTTAATGTTTCAAAAAGTTGATGCTGCAAGTATGAGTGCAAACAATGTAACTTTAGGTCAAAGTATAAATATAACAGTTAATTTAGGAACAAGTGTTGGCTCATATCTTTCAGCTACATTGACTTGTAATGGTAATGTTATAAAATCTGAGGGCTTATGGAATTTTGATAGTAATACAATTAATGGAATATCAACTAAATCATATTCGTATACTCCAACTTCAGCAGGAACATATACATTTGAATTTACGATGACGGATGCAGTTGATTTTAATACAGATTCTAGTGTTAATGGAAATGGTGTAATTAGAGCTACAGCAACTGTGACTGTAACAGAACCTCAAGTTAATAATAATCAAAACAATAATACAAATAATAATAATGCAAATAACAATACAAATACAAAGAGCAATAATGCTAACTTAAAAAGTCTTTTTATCGACCAAGAAGGACTTTCACCAATGTTTAGTTCAGTTGTTACTAGTTATACACTTACAGTTCCAGAAAGTGTAACAAGTTTAAAAATTACACCTGTAGTAGAACAAGCAGGAGCAAAATATTGGATTACAGGGGATGAAAATCTTGAAATGGGTAATAATGTAGTAACAATTACTGTTACTGCACCAGATGGAACAAAAAAAGTTTATACAATAAATGTAAGTAGAGTAAATGATGTAAATAAGGCTGATGCTTCACTTAAAAGTTTAATTATAGACGGAGTGGAACTTAAACCAGAATTTTCACCAGATACTTTAGAATATGATTTAGGAAATTTTGATTCCAGCATTGAAAAATTAACAATACTTGCATTTGCAAATTCTGATAATGCAAAAGTAGAAATTCAAGGTAATTCTGATTTTAAAGCAGGAGAAAATATTATAAAAGTAATTGTAACTGCAGAAGATGGAACAACAACAAGAGAATATTCATTAAAGTTTTTAATGGATGAAAAGCCAGTTGAAATTGTTAAAGAAGAAGACCAATATCAATATGTAGAAGAAGATCCAACAACGTGGGAGAATTTTATACGTAATGCAAAGAAAAATAAATTATTACTTACTGTTTTATTAGTTTGTATATTAGAATTAGTAGAGATAATAGTTCTTTATAAAAAGTTATATGATAAAAACAAAAACAGTGTTGAAGAAAATTATGAAGCAAATCTAAATGATAAAGATACTGAGCCAAAGAGACGTCGTGGTAGTGAGGCTACAACAGAACAAGAGAATGTAGAAAATTCAGATATTTTAAATTTAGAAAATATTGAGAGTGAAACAGAAAAAACAGATAGTGAAAATGATGAAGTTAATGAAGTTGATGAGACTGGCGAAATTTCTGAAGAAGTAGAAGAAGTATCTGAAGAAGAAGTTAATAAAGATGAAAATCTTGAAGAGGAAATAGAAGAACCTGAAGATATTGAAAATGAAGAAGAACAGTCTCAAGAAGATGATGAGATAGAAATACCACAAGATACAGACGAAGAAGTAGAAGAAGAGGAAGAAGCAGATATAAAAACTGAAGTAAAGTTAGATTTAGATGCTTTGGAGAACGATAATGACAAAAAAGAGTAATCGATAAGATTACTCTTTTTCTATTTTCCAACCATCAATGTTGCTTCTTTTTATTGCTCCTAATAAATTAGGTCTTACTTTTCTTATATCTTTTTGTAAATCTTTAATAAGATTAGTCATGTAATCTCTTTTGGTATAGCCATCTGATGGACACCATTTTTCCATTACAGGAAAATCTTTTTCTCTTGCAACAGCTCTAATTTCTTTTTCGTCAACGTATATGAATGGTCTTATAGTTTTTACATTACTCCTGCTTAAATATGTTACTGGAGCAAAAGTATGTATTTTTCCATTTAAAAATATACTCATCAGGAAGGTCTCCATTACATCATCAGCATGGTGACCTAATGCAATTTTATTACAACCATTTTCAATAGCAACACTGTTAAGCATTCCCCTTCTCATGTTTGCACATAAAGAACAAGGACTTTTTTCTTTTCTTATATTAAATACAACATCTGCTATATTAGATTTATGTATAATATATTCTACACCTAAATCTTTACACATTTTTTCTAATTTATCAGTTTTAAATTTTTCACTGCCAGGATGTATAGTTATAGCAACAATGTCAAATTTTTTAGGATAAAATTTTTTTAGATAATATAGAGCATGTAATAGTGTTATACTATCTTTACCACCTGAAAGACCTATTGCAATTTTATCGCCATCGTCTATCATGTTATATTCATCAATTGCTCTCCTAGCTTTACCAATTATTTTTTGTAGCATATAAACTCCTTCAACTTAACATAATGCATTATAGCATATTTTATTTTATAATTCAATATTTAGTTAATTAAAAATTCTAATATACCAAGAATTATCAATATACCTGAAGATAAAAATTCAGCATATTTAGTTATTACACAATTTGCCATTTTTTTGCCTATTTTATTTCCCAGTAAAAGAAATAAAAAACTGATAATAAAAGTAAAAATTGTCGTATAAAGAGGGCTTATCCCAGCAATGCTAGCAAAAATACCTACAATAATGTTATTACTTGATAAAATTAGTGTAAGCAGTATTAAATTTTTTATATTAATATTCTTTATTATTGTATTACAATCAAAAGAATCTTTAGCTTCAATTAGAGATTTTATGAAAGAAATAATTCCTATAAAAGTTAATAATGTTGCTCCTATACAATTTAAAATTGTAGCATTTATAAATATATTTACTATCTTTGCTAAATACATGAAAATTCCAGAAAGTATCGACATAAGTAAAGATACAATTATATTGTATTTAACAGTAATATTTATTTTTTTTATTCCAAATGAAATACCAAGAGCAATATTATCAATGTTTGCAGAGATTACAAATAAAAGTGATAATATTAAGCTAGTCAATATGTTTACTCCTTTCTTCAATATTATATTAAATGAAAATAATTATGCGTATGTGATAATTCAAAAAATATATAAATATAAATTATTAAAAATATTGTTATTATGCATTTTGTATGGTATAATACGATAGAAAAGGTGAGAATTATGAAAGCAATAGAACTTAGAAATAATTATTTGAAATTTTTTGAATCAAAGCAACATAAAATAATTTCAGGTGCAAAACTTATACCTGAAAATGACCCAACAGTATTATTTACTACAGCAGGAATGCACCCTTTAGTACCATATCTTACAGGGCAAACACATCCTCAAGGTACAAGACTTGTAGATTATCAAAAATGTTTAAGAACAGATGATATTGATGAAGTAGGAGATAATAGACATTTAACATTCTTTGAAATGTTAGGAAATTGGTCTTTAGGCGACTATTTTAAACAAGAATCAATTAGATATAGCTATGAATTTTTAACAGATGTTTTAGGAATTGATAAAGAAAAAATTTCTGTAACTTGTTTTGGTGGTGATAAAGATGCTCCAAGAGATGAAGAAGCTGCTAAAATTTGGGAAGAATGCGGAATAGATAAATCAAGAATATATTTCTTTGGAAAGAAAGAAAACTGGTGGGGACCTGCTGGAGAAACAGGACCATGCGGACCAGATACTGAAATATTTTATGATACAGGTGCGCCAGCATGTTCCAAACACTGTGATCCATCTTGTGATTGTGGTAAGTATGTTGAAATATGGAATAATGTGTTTATGCAATATAATAAACAAGCAGATGGTAGCTTTAAACCTTTAGAAAAGAAAAATGTAGACACTGGAATGGGACTTGAGAGAATGACATTTTTACTTCAAGGAAAAAATAATGTATTTGAGACAGAATTATTTGCTCCAATAATAGAAAATGTTAGAAAGTTATCAAATAATCCAAATGAAGAATCATTAAGAATTATAGCAGATCATATGAGAGCATCAGCACTTCTAATTGTAGATGGTGTTGTTCCAAGTAATCTAGGTCAAGGTTATATCTTAAGAAGATTGATTAGAAGATCAATAAGACATATGAGAAAGATTGAATGCAATCCAGACAATATAACATCTATTATGGAAAATTTAATAGAAACTTTAAAAGAAATGTATACTGAATTGGAAGAAAATAGAGAACTTATTAAATCAGAAGTAAAAAAAGAAAAAAATAGATTTATGAATACTCTTTTAAAGGGCGAAAAAGAATTTGATAAAATTAAAAACAGACTTCTTGAAGAAAATAAATCAGAAATTCCAGGAGATTTAGTCTTTAAATTGTATGATACTTTTGGATTTCCACCAGAAGTAACTGCTGAACTTGCTAAAGAAAATAATTTAAAAGCAGATATGCAAGGATTTAAAAAATGTTTTGAAGAACATCAAGAAAAATCACGTCAAGGTGCAGAAGGTGTATTTAAAGGTGGCCTTGCTGATCATAGTGAGCAAACAACAAAATATCATACAGCTGTACATTTATTATTAGAGTCTTTACAAAGAATATTAGGACCTCATGTTGAACAAAGAGGGTCAAATATTACCGCTGAAAGAGCAAGATTTGATTTTTCTAATCCTACAAAAGTAGAAAGAGATGTATTAGATAAAGTAGAACAAATGATAAATGAACAAATTGATAAGGCTCTACCAGTGACTTGCCAAGAAATGCCATTAAGTGAAGCTAGAAAGTATGGAGCAAAAGGTATATTTGATAGTAAATATGGCGAAATGGTAAAAGTATATACTATTGAAGGATTTTCTAAAGAAATATGTGGTGGCCCACATGTAGATAATACAGGAAAGTTAAATCACATTAAAATAATCAAAGAAGAAGCTGTATCTAGCGGAGTAAGAAGAATAAAAATGGTATTTGAAAATTAGAATGTGAGGTAATATCTATGGAAGATAAAAATTGTTTATTTTCTGTAAAAATAAATTATACAGAAGAAGAATATATAAAGTTTAATCAATTTCATATGTTAAGAAAAAGTAAAAAAATATTAAAATATATTATACTTAATGCATTGGTATTGATATTCTGTGCTATATACATTTTCTGGCTTAAACTTTATGTATATTCACTTATATTTAGCTTGCTAATTGCTATTTTAGATATTTTAATTTTAACTGCGCCAAAGAGAATTACCAAAAAAATTATAGCTTCTGATAAAAGATTTGGAAAGCATGAAACTACACTAAACTTTTACGATGATAGCTTAGAGATGAAAAATGATGTTTCCAATTCAAAAATTAATTATTCTGATTTTGATTCTTGCTATGAAGTAAATGGTAATATTTATCTATACATAAACAAGGTTTCTGCAATTCTTATTTCAAGTAAAAATATGTCAGAAGAACAGTTTAATTCTATTTGCAAATTATTATCTGATAAGATGAAAGATAATTTTATTAAAGTAAAGTAGGGGAGATTATGGATTGTTTATTTTGTGAAATCGTGAAAAAGAATATACCAAGTAAAATAGTTTTTGAAAATGAATATTTATTAGCTTTTGAAGATATACATCCTGTTGCACCAGTACATGTGTTAATTATACCTAAAATGCATATTAAAGATATTAATGATATATCTGAACAAAACATAGAATATTTAACTCAAATTATGCTTTCTATTAAAGATATAGCTAAAATGTTAGGTATAGTTGAAACAGGTTATAAACTTGTTTCAAATGTTGGAAAAGATGGAGGTCAAGAAGTTCCTCATTTACATTTCCATATGATTGGTGGAGCCAAGATAAATGCTAATATAAGTTATAAAAATGATTAATTTATGAAATTTTATTTAAAAACGTGACTTTTGTTCAATTTTAGGTTATAATATATCTATAGATTAATAGTTTATCTATTAAAAAGGAGGAATAATTATGAGTGAGAAAGCTAAGAAAAACGTAGAAGTTAAAGAAGAGGTAGCAACAGCAGCAAATCCTTCAACAAATGTAGAAATTGCAACTAATTTGAACATTTCAGAAGATGTAATTGGAATTATTGCCGGACTTGCAGCATCTGAAGTAGAAGGTATTGCAGGAATGACTTTGGGATTTGTCGATGGAATAAATCAAATACTAGGTGGAAATAAAAAATATTCAAAAGGTGTAAAAATTGATTTAGACGGTAAAAAAGTAACAGTTGATTTGTTTGTTAATATTAAATATGGAGTTAGAATTCCAGATGTAGCTTGGGCTGCACAAAATGCTGTTAAAAACTCTGTAGAAAATATGACTGGATTAGAAGTTGTAGCAGTAAATATAAATGTTCAAGGAATAACTTTTGATAAAACAGTCGAAGTTAAAGAGCAAGAAGAAGAATAAAGAAAAATATATATCAAAATTAATTAAGCATATTGCTTAATTAATTTTAGATATAAGGGGGAATAAAATTGAAAGGTTTTGAAAAATTTTTATTAGTACTGTTTTCTATTTTAACTCTTATATGTTCAATAGCAATTATACTTGTATCTACACAAATGATTGATTTAGGACCAATACTTTCAAAATTAGAAAGAATATTAATATCTAATAAAGCAATAAGCGTGGTTTGTGGAGCAATATTTGTATTAATTTCTCTACTTGGCTTGTTTTCTTCTTCTGGCACTAAAGAAGAAGTAAAATCAGGATTGGCAATACAGGGAGAAAAAGGAACTGTATATATAACAAAAGATACTTTTGAGAGTATTATCGAAGGAATAACAAAATCATATCCAGAACTTAGGAATGTAAAAGTTTCAGTAGATATGAATGAAGATGGCATAGTAGCTAATGTATTTACTTTGATATTACCAGATACAGTTGTCCCAGCCCTTACAACTAAGTTACAAGAAAATATTAAGTCAAATATATTAAAACAAACTACAGTAGAAATAAAAGAAGCTAATATTAAAATAAAAGGTGTATACGAAGAAATCCAAAAAAAATAAAGTAGGTGAAGTCATAAAATGAAAGATTTTATTGATTATATAGTAAAAAATAAGTACGTTATAATATGCGTTGGAGTAGTTGTAATTTTATATGCTCTTGGTATAGTAGATATTTTATCTAAATTATTAATATTAGTTGGCCTATTAATACTTGCAGTTTTTGTAGGTAAAAAATTACAAGATAATGAGGGATTCTTTAAAGATCTATTTGCTAAAATGAAGACAAAAGTACAAAGTGTAAAAAAAGAAGACGTATATTATTACAAAGAAGATAAAAAGTAGGAGAATTTATGGGAAGAAAAAAAGCAAGAGATAATGCTTTTAAGTGCGTTTATCAGTTAGAATTTTTAGGACAAGCTGAAATTGAAAATATACTTAATTCATGTTATGAAGAAAATAACAATTCTGATGAAGAAAAAGAGTATATACAAGGAGTTTTAAAAGGTGTAAGTGATAATTTAGATAAAATAGATAGTATTATACTCTCTAATCTTAAAAATTGGTCTATATCAAGAATAGCTAAAATAGATTTATCTATATTAAGACTTGCAATTTATGAAATAAAGTATATGGATGAAATACCGCCAAAAGTGTCAATAAATGAGGCAGTAGAACTTGCAAAAACTTATGGAAATAATGATTCTAAAGCTTTTATAAATGGAGTGCTTGCTAAAGTTTTATAAGGGAGAAATTTTATTTTTATGGAAGAAAAAATATATAGTGTGTCCTCACTCAACAAATATATAAAAATGTTGTTTGAACAGGACACTTTTTTAAATTTTATTACTATAAAAGGTGAAATAACTAATTTTAAGGCTCATTATACTGGACATTTATATTTTACGTTAAAGGATGAGTTTTCAGCAATAAAGTGTGTTATGTTTAAATCTCAAGCAGCTTTCTTAAATTTTACACCAGAAGATGGAATGAAAGTTGTTATAAGAGGTCAAGTAAGTGTATTTGAAAGAGATGGAACATATCAAATATACTGCAAAAGTATGAAACAAGAAGGACTAGGAGATTTATATCTAGCTTATGAGAAGTTAAAAGAAAAGCTATGTAAGGAAGGTCTATTTGATGAAGAAATAAAGAAAAAGATTCCTTTCTTACCATCTAGAGTTGGTGTAATAACTTCTAAAACAGGTGCTGTAATAAGAGACATAATAAACGTTTCTACAAGAAGATATAACAAAGTAAATTTAGTTATATATCCTGCTGCTGTTCAGGGAGTTAACGTCCCAGAAACAGTAATAAAAGGAATAGAAACATTTAATAAACTAAATAATGTTGATGTTATAATTATAGCTCGTGGAGGAGGAAGTTTTGAAGATTTGTTTGGCTTTAATGATGAAGGAATTGCACGTGCTATATTTAAGTCTAATATTCCAATAGTATCTGCAGTTGGACATGAAACAGATTTTACAATTTGTGATTTTGTGGCAGATTTACGAGCACCAACACCTTCAGCAGCTGCTGAACTTGTATATCCGGAATATTCTGAAATTATAAAAAAGATTTTAATGAGTAAGGGTAGAATAATAAATTCTATGAACAATTATATATTGAGGAAAAAGGAATTTGTAACTAGATTAAAATCTATGAAATTAGAAAAGGTACCGCTTGATATAATTAATAAATATCATATGACAATTGATAATATTATGACAAGATCACAGAGTAAATTAAGATTATTGCTTGAGCATAACAAATCAAAATGTCAAAGTGCAATTGCTAAAATAGATGCATTGAGCCCACTAAAAACATTATCAAGAGGGTATAGTGTAGTTCAGTCAAAAGAAAATAATAAAGTGATAAAGAGTATTAAAGATCTAAAAAAGGACGATAAATTAAATTTAATATTGCAAGATGGTACAGTAGACGTTGTTGTTGAATAGGAGGAAATTATGACAGATAAAGAAACAAGTTTAGAAGAAGATTTAAAAGAATTAGAGAGTATAGCTCTAGAATTAGAACAGTCTGATTTAACATTAGACGATGCTATAAAAAAATTTGAAAAAGGTATTAAACTATCAAAAGAATGTACTAAAAGATTAGAAGATGCAGAAAAGAAAATAACAATACTTATCGAAGATGAAAATGGCCAAATTGAAGAAGAAAAATTTGAAGATGAGTAAAAATAATATTACCTATGTATATTAAACCTAATTTATATGCAAAATATACATAGGTGATTTTTTATGAAAAATAATAAGAAAGCTTTACCAAATAAAGATAAAGTAAGACTTGATTACAATTTAGAAATTGAAAGGAAAGATAGCCAGAATTTAAAAGATTCAGGATATGATTTTGTACCAAGAAGTAATCATTGGTTATCATCCGATGAACAAAAAATAAAAACTAAAGAAATAGAAGAAAAAACAAAATAGCATGGCTATTTTGCAAAAAAAATGATAGATAACAGTATATTGATAAAACCCTTAAATAAAGGTGGGTATCCCGTCAATAACTATTAGGATTCTCTAATTAAAGAACTCATCTTTAAAGAGCTTTCAACACAAGCTATGATTCCCGATTCCCTGCGAAATGATTGTAGATTTTCATATAATCTGTTTCTCTATCTATTAACATTCTATCATTAAAATAAAATATTGTAAATATATTTTTAAAAAATAATTTGATTAATATAAAATAAATTTCCATAAGCTAAGCTTATGGAAATTTACTTTTTTAATAATTTTCTGTATCTTTTAAGGCATACCATAAATCATAGAAAGTTCCATCACTTTTTATAGCCAAAGTAGTGACACCACCAGAAGTACTTGATAAAGTGAATTTAGTAACATCACTTACACCATCAATCTTTCCATAAGATACTGGGGAATCCTGTACATGATTAAACATATGAACAATAGGAATATATTCTACAGTACCATCTTCTAATAATATAAATAAAGTATCACCTGAAGAACTCTGTCCCATTCCTCCAAAGAACACATCTATAATTTTCTTTTCAAAGGTAATATTAGATTTTGACATATCATCTTTAGTACTTTTCCAAGTTAATGGATAAGATTCAGCAACTTTTGATGGAGTGTAACAAAATGTTAATACTTTTTGTGTTGAATCAACTGTTATCAATATACCTGCATTTCCTTGACATGATAAAGTGTAATCTTTTTCATCACTATTAATTGATTTTGTTCCATCAAATGTAATTACTGAATTTGTTTCAGTCTCAGTATTATTTTGAGAACTTTCATTTTCAGTAGCTGTATTAGTATTTTCAGTGACATCTTGAGGATTATTTGAATTATCTTTGTTTAAAAACATATAACCACATAATCCTAAAACTACAATTAATAATATAACAATTATGATTATTAATGCTACATTACTATTGCCTTTTTTAAAATCTTTCATTCTTATTCCTCCTTATATGTTAAATTATACAACTAAATATAACATAGTACAATCTGTTTCATAAACTTTATTAGATTAATTATTTCTATATTTAATTTCTAATAATAATATAAATAAACAAAAATACAATTGTAAAGAAGTTTCAAATTTAATTATATCTACTCAAAAATTTTTCTAATTTACTTAGATTTGGGAATATCTCATCAAATATATTATATAAAGTATCTGTAGCTTCATATTCTCCTATTGCATAACATTTTTTGCCTAAACCATATGCAATTCCAGCTTCTATATGTGCTGCTTTTCCAGCCGGTAAAACAAGTAATAAATTCTTTGAATTTTTTTCTCCTTCTAAGTCTTTATTAAATAATTTTAAAACAATATCATTTTTTAGTTCTAATGATTCAAATTCTTTCTGATTTTCTTCTGGTGTTTGATTTTTATTACCATATCCCCAATCATCTTCATTTTTTAAAAAACAATAATAAGATATATTATAATCATCAAATAATTTGCATATTTTTAATATATTTTCTTTATTTCTAGCTCTACCAGCTATAAAAAATTCATATTGATTTGCCATTATAAATTTCTCCTTTATAACAAACTAATTATTTTTTATTCTATTATAAAATCAAATGATTTGCAATAATTACTTAGTTTTTACTATAATTTTATATAACT
The DNA here is from genome assembly GCA_947628005.1 of uncultured Clostridia bacterium. Lineage (GTDB taxonomy): Bacteria > Bacillota > Clostridia > TANB77 > CAG-465 > CAG-465. The sequence goes on along the minus strand of CANQYI010000009.1, from coordinate 10,263 downwards.
TTGGATTTACTATAAGTTATGGTAAAATATGTAATATATAAAAAAAAATACCATTCTTTGAGAATGATATTTTCTATTTATCTGTTTTATAGTTCAACAGATACGTTATTGGTGGGCAGGGATGGATTCGAACCATCGTAGGCGTAAGCCAACAGATTTACAGTCTGCCCCCTTTAGCCACTCGGGCACCTACCCAAAAAATAAACCATGAGAATATAAAAAGATGGTGGGCCTTCAGAGATTCGAACTCCGGACCATCCGGTTATGAGCCGGGTGCTCTGACCAGCTGAGCTAAAGGCCCACTCTCATGGAACATTTATATTATAATTTATTTGTAAATAAAAGTCAATACTTTTTTCACAAAAAAGTAGAAAAGCAAATAAAAATCTGCTTATACATTAAACCTAAATAATATTATATCGCCATCTTGAACAATATAATCTTTTCCTTCAAGTCTAAGAAGTCCTTTTTCCCTTACAGACTGCATAGAACCACAATTTATTAAGTCATCATATGAAACAACTTCAGCTTTTATAAATCCTCTTTCAAAATCACTGTGTATTTTTCCAGCAGCTTGTGGCGCTTTAGTACCTTTTTTTATAGTCCAAGCTCTAACTTCTTGTTTTCCAGCAGTAAGATATGAAATAAGTCCTAATAATGAATAACTAGCATTAATTAATTTATCAAGACCAGATTGTTCTATGCCATAATCTTTCATAAGTTCTAATCTATCTTGATCATCTAATTCACTTAAATCTTCTTCTAATTTTGCACATAATGATACAACTTGTGAGCCTTCTTTAGCAGCAAATTCTTTTACTTTATTAACCAATTCATCAGTTTCAATATTTTCAATTTGATTTTCTGAAACATTTGCAACATATATTGTAGGTTTTATAGTTAATAGATAAGTTTCTTTTAAAATTTTTACTTCATCTTCATCTAATTCCATAGTTCTAACTGGCTTTTCTTCCTCCAGGTGTTTTAATACTCTTTGTAATAATTCGTATTCAATCTTTGCTACTTTATCTTGACCTTTGATAAGTTTTGTAACTCTTTCAAGTCTCTTATTAACAGCTTCAATGTCTGCCAATATTAATTCTAATGATATCGTTTCAATATCTGAAATCGGATCAATTTTTCCTTCAACATGAACAATTTCTTCATTTTCAAAACATCTAACAATATGTGCTATTGCATCAGTTTCACGTATATGTGACAAAAACTTATTTCCAAGTCCTTCTCCTTTTGAAGCACCTCTAACAAGTCCAGCAATGTCAACGAATTCTATAGTAGCATAAGTTGTTTTGTCAGAGTCATACATTTTAGTTAAGACATCAATTCTTTTGTCTGGTACACATACCATACCAACATTTGGCTCTATAGTACAAAACGGATAATTTGCACTTTCTGCACCCGCTTTAGTAATTGCATTAAATAAAGTAGATTTACCTACATTAGGTAATCCAACTATTCCTATTTTCAAATCAAACACTTCCTTTAATACGTCAATACATATTATATCAAATAAAATTGATATGTCAATCCTAAAAATAGATAAAATAGTATTATATTATGTAAAATTTAATACGGAAAATAAAATAATTTATCAAGAAAAAATTTAAAACATTTAAAATAAATATTGACATATATAACTGTAAATGTTATAATTAAAGATAGGGAGATAACTATATATCCCAAATAAAATTTTAAGGGGAAGAGATCATGGCTAATAATTCTAATTCCAATTCATTTTTATCAAAAAGGGAGATACTGGGAGTCATTGGCCCGGTCCTAGAACGGCCAGATGACTTTTTGGTGGTAAAAGACTTTTGCAAATCTCATATGCAAAATTTTGAAAGTTCCTGGGAGGACCTCGTTGAAGAAGCCCACGAACTTGCAGATAAGAATAAGTTCTTTTATGAAGACCTTTTTTAAGTTTTCTTTACCCGGCGATATTTTGCCGGGTTTTTTCTATTTAAAAATAAAAAAAGGGGCATCTTTTTCAAGATGCTCCTTTTAAATTTGAAAGCAAATTAAATCGCTCAATCTCATCCATTATCATGGATAGGATATCTTTATTTAATGGCTTTACATTTTTGGCTGCATTTCCTGCATAGAAACAGTCAATCAGCTTATTAAGCCTTTGCCATGAATATTCTCCCATAATTCTTTCGTATGTACGTACGTAAAGTTCTGAGTTTCCATTCACAGCACCAAAAAGAAACAAGTTACTTGGAATAAAGTTGCCAGACTTTTCTGAACCTGCTTCTAAATTCCAATTATTGGTACTCTCGGTGTAAGAGAAAGTATCAAAGGAACTAATCAAAGATTTAATCGGGCTTAACAGCTTATAAAAATCATTGAATTTGTTCCACAAAGTAACATCTCTTCCTTCTTCGTCAACCAAATTAGATTTGATCGTTTCAAAAGCAAGAAAATTCGTAACTTGCTCATTTAGCTGGTTACCGTATTCACCATTTGAGTTTCTACGGATTATAGCGTTTACCTGATAACTTTTATCAGTAAAGTTATAACCCATTGAAGCTACAGGAGAAGTAGCAGCAAATAGCAAATGATATAGTTCATGGGCCATTATGACCCTTGTAAAATTAATGGAGACAGAATCATTGATCAATATTACTATTTTTGTTATTCTGCGATTATAGTCTATCTCCATAAAGCCTGATGGCTCAGAATCAGTTGGGATAAAAAGGACATTTAAACTTTTTAGCTTTGCCTCATATAATGGCCTAGAAAAGTAGAGCCGAGACAATAATAAACCGGCAACGTCTTTCATTACCTCTCTGTATTTTAACAAAAGAGAGGAATTCTTTTTTGGGTCTTTGACTTGAAATCTCATTCGAAAACTCTCCTTTTTTTAGAATTAAGTTTAAATCTATATAAAGCATACTTATGCAAATATTATTATATCATAAAAAGTATTATAAGTCAATACATTTATTTTTACAAAATATAAAAGTAAGAATTTTACATAATTCTTACTTTAAAATATTATTTATATCAGTTATGTTTCCAGCACCAATTGTTAAAACTATATCATTTGGTTTGATATTATTTTCTACAAATTCAGCTATCTTTTCGAATGTTGGCAAGTATATTGCATTTGTGCCGTTTTCACAAATTTTTTCGACTAAATCTTTTGATGAGATAGAACCATCATCTACTTCTCTAGCTGCATATATATCAGCTATAATTGCAATATCTGCATCTTTAAAAGCAGTAGCAAAATCATTTAATAATTCTTTTGTTCTAGAATATGTATGAGGTTGAAAAATAGCAATAATTCTATTATGTTCTTTTTGTTTCGCTGCAGATAAAGTAGCTTTTATTTCTGTTGGGTGATGTGCATAATCATCATATACTAGGACATTATCTCCAATTTTTTTCTTAAATTCAAATCTTCTCTTTGCACCACAAAATTCGTTTAAACTTTTTTGCATTATGTCAAAATCAATTCCATGGGCATAAGCAGCTGTTATTGCTGCTAGTGCATCATAAACATTATGAATACCAGGAACTGTCAAATAAAATCCATAAGTTTTACCACCTTTAATATCTGAAACATCAAAAGAATAAAATCCTTTAATATTACAAGATATATTTTTTGCATATATTGTTGCCGTAGGATCACTAAGAGAAAAAGTATAAATTCTTATTTGTTTTGAACATAGTTCTTCACTAAGTTCATTAATAAGACTTAAACAGTTTAAATCATCTTTGTTTATTATCAATATTCCATCTTTTGGTAACATTAGTATAAATTTTTTGAAAGATTCTTTTATTTCTTCTATTCCTGAAAAATAATCTAAATGATCTTCTTCAATGTTTAAAATTATTGCAGTTTGATGAGGAAAATTTAAAAAGCTATCAACATATTCACATGACTCTAATATAAAATATTCAGATTCCCCAATTCTATAATTTAAATCATTTAGCTTTGTAAATTTTGAACCTACTTGTACATTTGGGTCAAGATTAGCATCTATAAATATTGAAGAAAGCATTGAAGTAGTAGTTGTTTTTCCGTGAGTCCCTGAAACACAAATAGGAACTTTATAATTATTAAGTAAAATTCCTAAAAATTTAGCTCTTTCGAAAGTAGGTATATTCAAAGATTTTGCTTTTACAAATTCAGAATCATGTTGGTTTATAGCAGAAGTATATACGACTATATCAGCATCTTTTACAAGTTCTGCATTTGAACCTATATAAACATTTATTCCGTTTTCTCTTAAGACTTTTACCATATCTCCTTCATTTCTATCGGAACCTGTAACATTGTAACCATACTTTTTTAACACAAGAGCGATGGCACTCATACTAATACCACCAATTCCTATCATGTGTATTTTATTTACATTTTGTAGACCTTCAAAATTTTTATTCATTTTAAAGTCACTCCCTCTAATTTTAAAATTATACTAAAAAAACAAATAATAGTCAATTATATTACACTATTTTTGTCTAATTGTGTCAAAGTATTTTGGCATACTTGAAAATTGTATATAATTGATATATAATAGCGTCGTGGAGGCAAAAATAGATGATTTTAGATAAAATTGTAGTAATTTCAGTAGCAATAATTCTCATAATTTGTCTATGCTATAGATATATAAAAAGATATGCACCTGAAAATGTAATTATAGTCGCATTAGATTCATTATTACTTGCTATATATATAACTTTTGCTATAACAAATACATCTATACATTTATATGCACAAATTGGTATTTTTATTTTTTGCTTTTTAATACCTGAAATAGCAATTATGTTGCAGTATAATAATATTGTATTAAAAAGAAAAATATTATATTTTGCAATGAAAAAATCATATAAAAATAAAGAATATGAAAAAACAATAGCGATGATTGAAAAATTAGTTCTAGAAGAGGGAAGAAAAGCAGAATACTTATATATTTTAGGTAATTGTTATAAAGAATTAAAAGATTTTATTAATGCTAGAGATTCATTTGCTTTGGCAATTGATTTAGATAGAAAAGATTACAAATCTTATTACGAATTGGGACTTATATTAGATGAAACAAACAAAAAAGAAACAGCTATGATAATGTTTAGAAATGCTTTAAAAATAAAGCCTGATTATTATGAGGCAGCAGAAGCTTTAGGAATTTGTCTTACTAGTCAAGGTAGATTTGAGGATGCAGTAAAGGCTTATAAAGAAGCAGTAAAGATTCATGAAAATTCATGTGAACTTTATTACAATATAGGAATGTTGGAAATGGAAATTGGACACTATGATGAGGCAGAAAAAGACTTTGAAAAAGCAGGACAAATTAATCCAAATTTATATACAGCTTTTTATAATTTGGGAGAATTAAATTATATAAAAGGCAACTATGATAAGGCGATAGAGGAATATAAAAAGATATTAAAATCGAGTACTTATGGTCCAAAGGCTTATTATAAATTAGCAGTTGTTTATGCAAGCAAAAAAGAATTTGAACTTGCAATGAGCACATTAGAGTACGTTATTGAAATAGATCTTAAATATTTAAAAATGGCACAAAATGAATTTGTATTTAAGCCTATGATAGATAAAATAGAAGAATACATTAAAAATAAAGAGGAACTTGAACAGATGAAAAAAGAAAAGAAAAATTATATGAAAGATAGATTAAGAATTTTTAAGAGAAAAAGCCAAGAAAATATATCTAATGTTACTCAAGATAAAGTAGCTGAATAAAGTAGGGGAGTATGTTATGGAAGAATATTTAGATTTTGCTAAAAGTATAGCTTATGAGGCTGGCAACATAATGATTAAATATTTTAATGAAGATAATCACTCAACTTATAAACAAGATAAAACTATAGTAACTAAGGCAGATATTGAAATAAATCAATATTTAATTGATAAGGTAAAAGAAACTTTTCCAACTCATTCAGTTGATGGCGAAGAAGAAAAATTTGGCAAGAGTAGCTATGTATGGGTTTGTGATCCAATAGATGGTACAGCTATGTTTGCAAGACATATACCGGTTGCTGTGTTTTCTTTGGCATTAGTAGTTGATGGAACACCAGTTGTTGGAGTAGTATATGATCCTTTTACAAAGAATTTATATCATGCTTTGAAATCAAAAGGTTCATATAAAAATGACAAACCAATTCATGTAAGTGACATTAAATTGGGTGATATGAGAAGTGTATGTCACTATGATATGTGGAATAAATCAGAATATAATATTTATGATATAATAAAAGAGATTGGAGAAAATACATATTTTGTATCTATCGGTAGCATAATTAGAGCTTGTATGTGTATTGCAGATGGAGACTTTAATTTAGCAATTTTTCCAGGCACAAAAAATAAATATTGCGATATGGCTGCTGTAAAAATAATTGTTGAAGAAGCTGGTGGAAAAGTAACAGATTTATTTGGAAATGATCAAAGATACGACCAAGAGATAAATGGGGCAGTAATCAGTAATAATGTTATACATGAGGAAGTTTTAAGCGTGATTAAAAAGTATTTAAAAAATAAAAAATAAAGAAATGTTTTTATTAAACATTTCTTTATTTTGTTTATTAGATATCTCTAGTCATTGCATCTTTTCCACCGAATATGCATTTACTTGTACATTTCCATCCAGGGAAAGTACAGCGTGCACCTTTGGAGTATGGTAAAAGATAATTATAAAGTTCTGGTATATCTTTTGTTGAATCTAGGTACTTAAGCATTGTTTTTTGTGTTTGTTGCATAATTTCTAATTGAGCAGAACCACATAGCCTTTCCATGCATTTTAAAACAAAATTTTCTATTGTACCTCTTTCATTTACTTGTATAAGCATTCCTTGAGGGAAAAATTCTTTAAGTGAAGAGATATCTTTAAGCCATTGCTCTTCAAATGTAGTATCCTTTATTATAGGTGGAACATAGAATTGTGGCTCATCAAGTAATGTCATTTCGTAAGATAGAGTTCTATGCCTTTGTGCTTGCGCAAGTTGTGCAAAACTTGCTAGATAAGTAGTAGAATAGTTTTCACCAAATTCTTCATTTCTGAGGTTTCTCTTAGAAAATAGAGAAAAACTACGATTTTTGATCCTTGAATCTAGCCCATCAACTTCTAAATCGGGTAATGCATTTAAAAATTCTTTAAAAGTTTCTTTTAGCTTTATTGCAAACTGACTAGTTTCATCATTTTCAATGTAATCTTTAGCCCAATTAATTATATAATTTAATTGTCTAAAATTAACAGTATATTCCATTACAGTTGCTGGAGTAAATACACTTATGAGATACCTAGCGTTTTCCTGTGCTAGTTTTTTTACTTTTGTATCATCAAAGTTTGGATGCTTCAATGATATTTGTTTACTGAATAGCTCTATCCATTTTTCATATAGTTCTTTTTCTTGAGGAGAAGGATCCATATGCGTATATCTAGCAGATTTTTCAGATGTACTATATACTTTTTCGTTGTTAAGAATCATTGCAAGTATTTTAGGAATTCCTTCTAAACATAAGTTATATGTTGGATGATCAAATACACTGTGATGCCCAGAAATAATATTGCCATTTGCCCTTTTTTGTGTCTTCTCAGCTGGTTCTGAAAATAGAGTTTCAACATCATTTGGCAGATAACATATTCCAGCCGATTTTCCAGAGAAGTCTATTGCTTCTTGTTTTGATAAAGTATAACCTACTTTAGTTGATGCAATAATTTTTATTCTCATTTATAATCCTCCATTCATAATTATAGATTTTTCATAATGTACTTACATTGTAGTAATATAATGTGGAACATCGACATTATATCATAAAATTTTTTAAAATTCAACAAATGGAAAATTTATTGTGAACTAAAAGTAAATAGAGCTTAGCACAATATATTCCTGACTTTTGATATAATTTTAATAATTGTAAATTTTCAAAACATTTTAACCGCTAAAACTTCTAAATCTATTTTATGAAATAAGTATCTTGTACTTTTAATTTTTTTTGATATAATATCAGTAGTAATTCAATTATCAGAATGATAGAAATATTTTAGAATTACTATAAAATAATTGTAAAAAGTATAGTATAAATTTATTGTTATATGTTTTTTAGAGGTAATTATGGAAGTAGTGGACGTTAAATCACAATTAAAAATATCATTGCAATTGCTTTTGAAAGTTTAATTAATACTTTAATGACATTAGTAGATATGTTGGTAATCCGTGTCAAGTAATAAAAAAATATGAAAAAACAATATTTCAATTAATATAAATGAATTACGCCATAATCAAATGTTTTTGATAATGCATGATTCACAAGAATTTAATAATGAAAGAATAAAAATAAATGTAAAAACTAACGAAGGCAGGTAAAAAAATAATTAAAAAACTTTGATAAGTACTTTGTAGAATCTGATTTATTTTTAAAGAATTAGAAAGTTATAATTAGTTATTAAAAGGTTATGTATATTGGTTTGGGGGAATTTAGTTAATGGATTCAATTAACAAACAATTAATGGAATATATAGAAAATAATATAATTCAATGGCTATACTCTAAAGGTGTCTAAATTTATGCTATAATGTTTATTAGTTGAAATATTCGGAGGTACTTATGTATTCTATTAAAGAATTAGCAAATTATATTTCATTAGATGAAGTTCCAGATGCTTGGAATAATTGCTTTGAAGAAATAAAAAAATCATATAATTCTGATTGGTTGAAAAAATATGACTTTGGTTTAATTTTAAATTATTATGAACTTGATTATAATTTTAAAGAAAGATTTATGGATGAAATAAATTTACTAAATAGTGATAATAAACTTAATCTTATATGCTATATAATGTATTATATTTTATTTATGGCAGATGACAAAAATTATTATAATATATGGTCTTGGAAATCAACATTGAATATATTTAAAAATAATGGTAGTTATATGATTCCTGTTGTAGCATTATTATGTGGTTATGAATTTCATATAAAGAATATGAAATATAGAAATTTTGATAATGAACAAATTGCATTACAAAAATATAATATTAAATTAGTTTGCACAAATGACAAAATAAAATATAATATAGATGGAATTAGATTTAGTCAAATGATGTGGGGATCATACTTTATGAAAGGTAATTTGATTCAAATTGGAAGATTGCAATATGAAATTGGTGTTGAAGATTTAGATAAATTAGATAAATACTTTGAAGAAAAACATCAATATATTTATATCCATATTCCAAAAGGTAAAGATTTAACTGAAGCAGATGTAAAAGAATCATTGTGCTTGGCAGACAAATACATAAAAAAATATTATTCTGAACTAAAGAATGAAAAACTGGCGTATTATACAAAAACTTGGTTATTAAGTCCTGAAATAAAAGAAATATTATCTAATGATAGTAATATAATAAAATTTCAAAATAAATTTAATATTATAGAATATGAAGAAAATATTAATGATTTTTTGAATTTTGTATTTGGCGTAGTTATAGATAAAGTAGACTATAAGGATTTACCTGAAAAAACAACTTTACAGAAAGAACTAAAAAGAAAACTTTTAAATAATGAAACTTTACATTTAGGATTAGGAATTATAAAAAATATACCATAACAAATGCACTCTAATCGACTATATCAATTAGAGTGCGTTTTGAATTTTACAAACAGAACATTTAAATAAAAGAAAACTCACACGAGGGTGTGAGTGATTATACAATGGAGCGGGTTGAGAGAATCGAACTCTCGTCAAAAGATCGGAAGCCTTTTATTCTGCCACTAAACTAAACCCGCATAAAATGGTGCCGAAAGTGGGACTTGAACCCACACGGTATTGCTACCACCAGATTTTGAGTCTGACGCGTCTGCCAATTCCACCATTTCGGCACTTATATTATAATTATATCATATATATTTACCTTAATCAATATTCTCTTTAAGTTTTTGTAATATATTTCATATATATAAGGTGTTATATACAAATTTTAACTTTTTATCAAAATTTAGATATTGTAATAAATTAGTACAAAGTTTAATATAATAATATTATAAAATTTGAACGCATAGTAAATTAAATATAAAAAAATAAAAAATGTATTGACAAATTAATAATAATTTATTATAATAATTATTGTATTAAATATGCGGGTGTAGTTCAATGGTAGAATTCCAGCCTTCCAAGCTGGCTGTGTGAGTTCGATTCTCATCACCCGCTCCAGTGACGTTTCTGTTCGAACTTTTATAGTTTGAACTTAACATATATAATCAATCCGTTCGGGTTGATTTT
>CANQYI010000008.1 GCA_947628005.1 uncultured Clostridia bacterium | reverse complement strand
AGGAGCCAAAAAAAAAGTGTTGCATTATTTGCAACACTTTTTTTGTTTAATAGTTATATAATTCAGATATTCCTTCATAGTCTAATTTACCAACATGTTCATTTAGTATATTATTATTAGAATCTAGAAGATAGGCAGCTGGAATTCCAGAACTACCAGGTGCAATGTGATTTCTTATTAACATATCTGGGTCGAAAATTACGAACCAATTATAACCATGTTCTTTTAAAAAATTTTCAATATCTTCCATCGTATCATCGTGAGATACAACTATTATCTTTTTCCCAGGATTATCATTAATAAAGCGATTTAAATCCTCTGATTCATCTTGACAAAAATGACACCATGAAGCCATAACTATAATAAGCATATCTTTTCCTTTTTCTTGATATTTATCTAATAATTCAACATCTGGTATATTTATAATATAGGAACTTTTTCTAACTCCCTTATTTGCAGCAACATAATTATTATTTAAAAAAGAGTCAATTATATTATATTGAAGTAAAATATATATTACCGATATAGCAATTAATATAACTGATATTACAAGAGATATTATAAATATAATTTTAGCTAATTTTTGCATACTTGCCTCCAACATCTAGTATTATATAACAAATAAAAAAAAAATACAATAATATAATTAAAGTATTGACTTTTATGTAAAATTAATATATAATTATTCATGAGTTTTACTCTTATTCCAAAATAATTAGAAAGGAAGAACAAAAAATGTTAGCAAGAAAAGAAGAAGTTGATGTGCCTAAGTTCATCGAGGAGTTAAAAGAAGGAAAAAGGTATGATGCGTTGATTGAAAGCAATGCAAAAGATACTCAGCGGTTCGAAAATGCAGAGATCAGTATAGAAACAAAAGTGATCGAACATATAGAACAGCGACCTTCCTACGAAAGGGATGACCTTTATGACTTGGTTTTTAAAACTACCAGGTTTCCAACCTTTAGGTTGGCCTCAAAAATTGCTACTTCAGAACTTGGTAAACAGCAATTTATGGCTATGTACTCTCTTACTGAGAGACGCTATGATGTTGCCTACAGTTTAATGCAAAAGGTTCCTAGTATTATGGAACTTAGAGCCAGAGTGAAAAATATTAATAAAAAAATAAACTCTGAGAATAGGGGTACCTGTAGGAGACACAATTGGAAATAATAAAAACAGTATTTTTGTATTTACTAGAACTTTCGAGTTCTAGTTTTTTTTTATATATAATTGAAAAATAGCAAAGAATAGTATATAATGTACTAGAATATACTTAAAAGGGTGGTAAAATGTTATATATATATAATACTTTAACAAGAAAAAAAGAAGAATTTAAACCAATTGATAAAGAAAACAATGTGGTAAAAATATATACTTGCGGTCCAACTGTATATAATTATGCTCATATTGGAAATATGAGAGCTTATATTTTTATGGATACTTTAAGAAAGATATTAAAATATGATGGGTATAAATTGAACCATGTAATGAATATTACTGATGTAGGTCATTTAACTTCTGATGCAGATGAAGGCGAAGATAAAATGGAAAAATCTGCAAGAGAGAAAAAAATGAGTGTTTATGATATTGCAAAAATGTATACAGAGTGCTTTTTAAAAGATATAGCAAAATTAAACATTGAAACTCCAGAACATGTTGTAAAAGCTACAGATCATATAAAGGAAATGGAGGAGTATGTAGATAAAATAGTAAAAAATGGATATGCATACGAAACATCTAAGGGAATTTATTTTGATACTAGCAAATTACCATCATATGGAGAACTTTCAAAAGTAAATCTTAATGACCAAAAGGCTGGTGCAAGAATTGAAGTTGATAAAGAAAAGAAAAATCCTTTAGATTTTGCACTATGGATCAAATCACCAGAAGAACATATAATGAAATGGGACAGTAAATATGGCTTATGCTATCCTGGATGGCATATTGAATGTAGTGCAATGTCTAATAAATACTTGGGAGAAAAATTTGATATTCATACTGGTGGTGTAGACCATATACCAATACATCATGAAAACGAAATTGCTCAAGCAAAAGGAGCAACTGGAAAAAATCCTGCAAATTATTGGATGCATGTTGAATTTTTGCTAATTGATAATGGAAAAATGTCAAAAAGTTTAGGAAATGTATACACGATAGAAGATTTAGAAAAAAAGGGAATAGAACCTCTTGCATATAGATATTTATTTTATACATCTCATTATAGAAATAAATTAAATTTTACATGGGATGCAATAAAATCAGCTCAAACATCTCTTAATAATTTAAGACAACTTACTAATATGCATAAAAATGGACAAAATAAAGTAGAAGATAAAATTTTAGAAGAAATAGAAAATAAATTTAGTGATGCAATAAATGATGATATAAATATGCCTGTAGCACTTTCTATAGTTTGGGAAGTTGCAAAAAATAAAGATTATTCTGAAGATTATTATAATTTAATAAAGAAATTTGATAAAATATTATCTTTAAACTTAGATAAATATCAAAATGAAGAAGGATTAGAAATTCCTGAAGATGTGACAAAAATATTAGATGAAAGAAAATTAGCAAGAGATAAAAAAGATTTCCAAAAATCTGATTTATTAAGAGATAAATTAAAGGACATGGGTTATTTAGTAAAAGACACAAAAGAAGGTCAAAAAATAGAAAGAGCGTGAGATAAAAATGCCTATTTTAGATAAAAATAATAAAGAAGATGTAAAAAAGTATAAGGAATATTTAAACAGTAGTCCTTATACAAGATTAACACAGGCTATTGAGTGGGGAAAAGTCAAAGCTAATTGGAATCAAGAGATTGTATATCTAGAAGAAAATGGGAAGATAATTGCTTCAATGATGATATTAATTCAAGATATACCAATTAATAATGCTACTTTTATGTATGCTCCCAGAGGACCAGTATGTGATATAACTGATATTGAACTTGTAAAAAGATTAATTGATGAGGTAAAACCTTTAGCTAAAAAATATAATTCATATTTATTAAAATTTGATCCACCAGTAAAATATAGTGATGAATTAAATAATTTGTATTTAAAAAATGGCTTTAAAACATCTGGAAAAAATCCGAATCATGATGAAGTTATACAACCATCTTTTGATGCTATATTAAATATAAAAGATATGACAGAAGAAGAACTTATAAAGGGCTTTTCAGAAAAGACAAGATACAATATAAGGCTATCTGCAAGAAAAGGAGTAAAAGTATATTACTCAAGAAAAGAAGAAGATTTAAAAATATTTTACGATTTATATAAAATTACTTGTGATAGAGATAAAATTGGTTGTAGAGACTATGATTATTTTAAAAGGATGTTAGATGCATACGATGAAGAACATTTAAGAATATATGTAGCTGAACATGAAAATGATAAATTATCTGCTGCAATTGCTATAAATTATGGCCCAGAAATGTTTTATTTGTATGGCGCTAGTAGTAATGAAAAAAGAAATTTAATGCCTAATTATTCTATGCAATGGGAAATGATAAAATGGGCAATAGAAAAAAAGTGTGAAATTTATAATTTTGGAGGAATAATACATTTAGACAAAGATAACGGATTATATAAATTCAAAGTAGGATTTTGTAGAGAAGAAGGAATTTTTAAATATTTAGGAGAGATAGATTGTATTTATAATAAAAGAGTATATTTCTTATATAAGAAATTTTTACCAATTACCAAAAAAATAAAAAGAGGCCTTAGAGAATTTAAAAGGAAGTTTAATAAATAATGCTTTTTTGCATATATTTTATATGAGGAGGAAGTTATGGAAAAACAAGCTTGGAAACCGGGAACTTTTATTTATCCAGTACCTGCAGTATTAGTTTCTTGTGGAGATATGAATAAATCAAATATTTTAACTGTAGCTTGGACTGGAACTGTGTGTACAGATCCACCAATGACTTATATATCAATAAGAAAGGAAAGATATTCTTATGATATTATAAAAAATACATCAGAGTTTGTTATAAATTTAACTAATGAAGACCTTGCTTTTGCTACTGATTATGCCGGAGTAAAATCTGGTAGAAATATAGATAAATTTAAAGAATTAAAATTAACAAAAATTAAATCTACTTTATTAAATGCTCCAATGATAAAAGAGTCTCCAATTAATATAGAATGTAAAGTAAAAGAAATAAAACCTTTAGGCTCACATGATATGTTCTTAGCAGAAGTAGTTAGAATAAATGTAGATGAAAAGTATATTGACAAGAACGGTAAATTTGATATGGAAAAATGTAAATTGATAGCATATTCACATGGTGAGTATTACTCTTTAGGACGTAACTTAGGGAAATTTGGATTTTCTGTAAAAAAAGATTAAAATAAATTTGACATTATTTTTAAGTAATGTTATAATTTTTTTAAGAGTTAGAAATATCTCTTGAAATTCAGTAATTTTGAGATACACTCTAATGTTACTTACAGGAGGAATGTCGTTATGACCAGTCAGAACTATCACGATTATGAAGAGGAGTATTGCTTTAAGCCGGAGACGATGCAGCTTATTGAATACTACGAGAATGTGTTCCAAATAGAACAGGTACACAAAAATTCAAGATTCATCGGTGATAGAATTCAGTGGGTAAAAGAACTCATAAGTGAGTATGATACTACTGAGGCAGACTACAATTATAATATACGTATTTCCAAAAGAAATAAAGATTATAATGTTGTATGCAAAACTCTCTCTCATGGGAAATTACCTGATGAAATTAAACGTAGTGTGTTACCTAGTAAATATAAAAATATAAAGAGGTGTGATGTAAAGAAGATTACAAGAGTAATTCATTTGTTAAAAATTGCCCAGTCTATGGGTAAAAAAGCTTTCCATAAATTTATTTTGATTCCTGACGTAAATTACATCCTTAGCATAATTGAAAAGGATTCATTTGGTGATCTTAAATATTTGTTTACAGATGTAGCATGAATAAAAAAATAATGGCTAATTTTTAGCCATTATTTTTTATATAAATATATTATTTCCCTTTAATTTTAAAATCTAATTTATTATAATTTATAAAAAATAAATTGTTTTGTATAAGTTAAATATTAACAGATTTTAAAAGTATACTTCCATTAAATTTATCTTCTATTTTAAATCCAATATTTTCTATAATCTTCAATAGTTCATTATTTGTATCTTTGATTATAATCCAACCAATATCATATTTTGTCAACAATTCTTCAAAATCAGAAGTATCTTTCTCATTTCCATCTATTATATTTTGTAATTTCATCCTTTCATTTGCGCCTTCTGTATTTCCTCTATATGCTATTAAATCAAGGACATATTCACTTCTTGAAAATAATAATTTTATATTATTGTATTTTTGTCTAAGTGTAGAATTAATACCTTCCATAGCTATTACACTTTTTTCTGCACCATAATTAGAAATTATACTACCAAATCTTATAGTTTCATCAGGTAATTTTTCTATGTTATTTGCTAATATAAATCCATTTTCATATGATATTAACCATTTACCACAGAAACATATAATTAACATAGTAGCTAAAACAAAAGTGTATTTTGCATATTTATTTTTAATATTCTCAATTAATAATATCATTCCAACTATTATTCCCTGTGCTACTGGTATTAACCAATATACTCTCCAAAATGTAGCAACTTTAGTAATATTTTCTGCTACAATTTTCCCAGATATTGGGTTCCAAATAAATATAAACATTAAAATAGGTGCATAAATTAAATATACTTTTTGTTCAATGTTTCCTTTTTTAATTATTATGATACTGGCTAATATATACAATATAACATATATTACAGAACGTTGAGAAAAGAAAACTTTAATTATATGAATTATTTGACTATATGTGATATCAGATACTTCAGAAATTTGAGTTGAATACATACTAGTTCTAATATATATCATAATAGTAAATAATAATATTGCTATAACACTTGGTATCATATGAATAATATATCTAAATGATTTTTTCTTTATACTAATTGCTATTATTAAAAATAATGTTTCAAATCCTAGTATAAAAAGACTGGTAGGATTTAGACCAATTCCTGCTAGAGTTAATATAAGTAGTTCTAAGTATAAATTTTTATCTAATTTCTCTATACTATCTAATATATACGCAGTGAGGATTGGTAGTACTACACATAAATATATAGATTTTCCTTGCCATATTCTAGATAATAGTCTATTTCCAACTGTATAAGTAGAATAACCACCAAATAAATTAAATATCATTATAACTATTGAAAATATATATGCTTTATTTTTATCTTTTAAAATTTTTTCTCCTAAAACATAATTTGCTATATTAGATAAAATTATTAATACAGGCAGTAATAGTGTATGTGCAATGATAACTGGCTCAATATTAAAAATAAATCCATAAACACTAATCATAGTTTCCCATACTTGAAAATCATACATTGGTACTGTGCCTAATGAACTATCTCCAAAGCTAGAATCATATTCATTTATATTTACACTATCTTTGAATAAAGTGGAATTGCTAACATAGAAAGAATCATCAGCATCTGATTTATAAAATATAGCAGTTAATATAATTTGTAATACAATAAGACCTATAAATATAAGTTTTAATAGTATTTGCTTTTTATTACTCTTAACTTTATCAACTTTTTTAGATAATTTATATTCCCTAAAATAAAAATAAGCACCAAATATACTTGGTATTAGTGTTAATAATATAGAAAATATTATAAATTCTAACATTTTCAATCTAAATGCAACAAATGGCCATAATATTAATTGTATTATTGCAATATTGCATATAAATCCTATTACTATATTTTCTTTATAATCTGTTTTCTTTTTTGTAATGATGCTAAAAAGCTTGCCTGTAAAAAGACTAGTTAAGAAAATGTAAATATAAAAAAGTATTGATTTTACTATCAGTAATACCATATTTTCACCTCATAATTGATAGACATTGTAAAATTTAAATTCGATTTATAATATTATAGCATAAACAAAATTAAAAACAAATTTATATAATTAAAATTTAGAAACGTATTTAAAAAATTGTTGTAGTTTAGTAAATTGCACACTTACTTTTGTTTTATTTTAATTTATATTGGTAATAATATAAATAGGGTGATTATATGAGTGAAGAAATAGAATTTTTAAATTATATTTATCAAAATGCTCAAATGGGGAAAGAATCAATAGGTCATATTTTGAAAAATAATGATATAGGCAGTATAAGGGATGTCCTGAAAGAACAAAGAGAGGACTATGTAAAGATATGTAATTCTGCAAAAAGTATGATTGAAAGAAGAAAAAAGAAAGCTAAAGATATAAGTGTGATATCACAAATAATGACTTATATGAGTGTAAAATCAAATTTAAGTGAAGACACATCAGATTCACATATAGCTGAAATGCTTATAAAAGGTAGTGGTATGGGAATAGAACAAATAACCAAAAAGATAGCAGAATATAAAAAAGTTAGTAAACCAGTTATAAATATTGCTAATAGACTTTTATATTTAGAAGAAAGAAATATAGATAATTTAAAGAAGTTTGTACAAAATTAGTCGAAGTGGTAATAATAATTAGTTTTTATGAATATATATTTAGAAGATATATATTCATTTTTTGTACAAAGGAGGAATTTTTATGAAAATAAAAATAAATAATATACTAAAATCAGATACCACTCAAGAAACTAAAGAAAATAAGAGAAGGAGGCCGTATGAAAAGCCAGATGAACAAGTTGAAGAAGATAAAAGCGTAAACAATAATACTGTAAAAAAGAGGAGAAGGAGGGTAAATACAGGATTAGATGTTTCTAACATAAAGGAAAATGTTAAAAATTTAATATTTAATAGAAATCATTTTTCAAGGGGAACGTACTCTTTATTACTTGTAATGGTAGTGCTAGCCGTAACTAGTGTGATATTTACAACTAAATCTTATAATGCTTTAAATGAAGAAGATTACGTAGATTTTACTAGCAATGAAGATGTACAAGCAGTTAATAATAACATTGATAAAGAAGATATAGAAGATATAGAAGAACAATCCAATAATACAAATAACGTAGATGTCCAAGATAAGGATGATGTAACTCAAATAAATCCGACACCTGCAGTAGTTGAAACCTTAGATTTTAAGAGCCCACTAGTGGGCAATGTCTTAAAAATATATTCTACAGATAAATTAATATATTCAAAGACTTTAGATATGTGGAAAACCCATGATGGAATAGATATAGAAGGAAAAATGGGAGAGGCGGTTTATGCTTCTGAAAAAGGAGTAGTTGATAAAATATTTAATGATTCTTTTTTAGGCATGACAGTTGTAATATCTCATATAGCAAATTATAAGACAAGTTATTCAAATTTGGATTTAAATGTTCCAGTAAAGGTGGGACAACAAATAAAAAAGGGCCAAAGAGTTGGAAATATATCTGATACATCAATAGGTGAAATAAAAGATAATCCACATTTGCATTTTATGGTATTTAAGAATGATGTTACTATAGATCCAAAAAGTGTGTTGGATTAAAAAAGAAGTAATATTTTTAGTTTATTTAGAATAAACTGTATTATAAAAGGAGATGTTTTAATTGGATATAGAAGAGAGAGCAAAAATATTAGCAAGTTATATTATAGAAACTAAAAGTACAGTAAGACAAACAGCCAAAAAATTTAATATAAGTAAATCTACTGTTCATAAAGATATAGCAGAAAGACTTGAAAAGGTTAATCCATCACTAGCAAATGAAGCTAAAAAAGTTTTAATGCACAATAAAGAAGAAAGGCATATAAGAGGAGGATTGGCTACTAAGCGAAAATATGTTGAAAAGAGGGCTCGTGAAGAGGCGGTATAAACTATTTATTAGGTATCAGAAATTTCTGGTACTTTTTTATTGTAGATTTTTTTTATTAATTTTGTCATACTTGTTGCATTTGCAATCTAAATGTAATATAATTGTAACAAATAGAGGGAGGGCCTATGATGTTTGGACTTGATATTGGAATTGATTTGGGAACAGCTACTATACTTGTTTATGTAAAAGGTAAAGGTATAGTGTTAAGAGAACCTTCTGTTGTAGCTATTGATAAAAATACTAAAGAGGTATTAGCAGTTGGACAAGAGGCAAGAAAAATGCTTGGCAGAACACCAGGAAATATTATAGCATTAAGACCTTTGAGGGATGGAGTAATATCAGATTATACAATTACTGAGAAGATGTTAAAATATTTTATTGGTAAAGTTTGTGGAAGACTAATAATGGCACCAAGAGTTATGGTCTGTGTACCTTCTTGTGTAACTGAAGTCGAAAAGAAAGCAGTTATTGATGCTGCAACACATGCTGGGGCTAGAAAAGTATATTTAATAGAAGAACCAATAGCTGCAGCCATTGGCGCAGGAATAGATATAGGAAAACCATATGGAAGTATGATACTAGATATTGGTGGGGGAACAGCAGATATTGCTGTTATATCATTAGGAGGCGCTGTAAGGTCAAAAACTTTAAAAATTGCTGGAGATAGTTTTGATGAAGCTATTGTAAAATATATTAAAAAAACTCGTAACTTAGTTATTGGTGAAAGAACTGCAGAAGATATAAAAATTACGATTGGTTGTATGTATCCGAAGCCAGTACTAGAAAGAATGAATATAAAAGGCAGAGATATAGTTTCAGGTCTTCCTAAAGAAGTTGAAATTACATCTGAAGAAATATATGAAGCCTTAGAGCCATGTGCAGAAAAGATAGTCGAAGGCGTTCATTCTGTATTGGAAGAAACACCACCTGAATTATCAGCAGATATATCTGAAAGAGGAATTTATATAACTGGTGGTGGAGGACTTGTAGATGGTCTGGACAAGCTTATTGAAGAAAAAATAGGAATACCAGTTATGATTGCTGAAGATGCACAATCTTGTGTAGCAATTGGAACTGGTAAGGCATTAAATCATATAGAACTGCTAGAAACAGGGAATGCAGTTAAGATTAAAAAATTTTAATAATATAGTTATTTAAAGACAAGTAGATACTTGTCTTTATTTTGAATTTTTTCTAGACAAATATCAAAAATAATAGTATAATGTAATGGAAAATTTGAGGTTATAAAATGCAAAAAATAGTAAAAGATGTTTTTTTAAATTGTGTAGATGATAGTAATAAATTTTGCTTTGCAAATGTTGATGAAGTAAAGTTTTCTAAAAAACTTAATGCGTGTATTTTACTAACAAGTAGTGAAGATAGAATATTAAGAGAAGATATAGACTCTTTTGAAAAAAGTGCAAAAGAAAAATATGCGTTATCAAGTTTTAAGGTAGAACATAAATACATTGGTCAATCTTTTGATTTAGAAGAAAAAGATGTAAGATACATTTTGTCTGAAATGTACAATAAATATGATTATGCAAAGAGTATGTTTGAAAATTCAAGGATTGAAATAGATAATCAAGAATTGAAAATAAATATTATTCTTAAAAAGGCATATTCAAATTTTGTATTGATGAAAAAATTAGATGAGTTCATTGAAAAAAGTATACAGTTAGAATATGGCAAGTCTTATAAATTATCAATATTAGATTCTTCAGAGGCTGTAAATGAAAAAATAAAAGATGATGAAAATAATTCTAAAAAAGTAGTGAAGTTGGAAGAACTAGGAATTACACAAGAAGATTTGAATAAAATGAACAAAAATATAGAACAAAGTGAACAAAAACAATTTAAAAGAAGAGCGCCACTATCAAAAGAAGAAAAAAGAATAAGAAATTTAAAAGAACCACAACCTAATTTTGTTATCATAGGAAGAGATATAACAGATGAAGACGTAATTAAGGTTTCGGATGTAAATGAATCTCAAGAGTTAGCTTGTATAGATGGTCAAATATTTTCTTCCGTAATAAAAGAAACTAAAAGTGGGAAAATGCTTGTAACTCTTAACGTTACTGATAGAACTGATACAATAAGTTGTAAAATGTTTTTAAATAAAGATAAATTTGAACAAATTTCCCCTAGAATAAAAGATAAAAACTATATAAAACTTCAAGGAAAACCTCAATTTGATACATATTCAAATGATTTAACAATAATGATAACAAGCATTATAGAATCAAAAGCACCTGAATCTAGAAAAGATAATGCTGAAGAAAAACGTGTAGAACTCCACATGCATACGCAAATGAGTTCAATGGATGGTGTAACATCTGCAAAAGATTTAATAAAGCAGGCAATAAAGTGGGGACATGAAGCAGTTGCAATAACAGATCACGGAGTAGTTCAAGCATTTCCAGAGGCAAATCACGTCATAGTTGATAATTATGAAGGACTTGCAAAAGAAAAAACTGGAAAATCTAAAGTATCAACTCAAGAAATATTAGATAATGCTCCAATAAAAGTAATATATGGAGTTGAAGGATACTTAGTAGATGATATTGAACCCGAAGCAAAATTTTCAGATACCTATTGCGTATTTGATATAGAAACAACAGGATTTGATCCTACAAAAAATGATAAAATTACTGAAATAGCTATATGTAAAGTTAGAGATGGAAAAATAATAGATGAATTTACAACCTTTATAAATCCAGAAAGAAATATTCCTGTAAATGTACAAGAACTCACTCATATTACTGATGAAATGGTAAAAGATGCTCCAACTATAGAAGAAGTATTACCAAAAATATTAGACTTTTTTTCAGATTCTATAATAGTTGCACATAATTCTGATTTTGATGTTTCATTTATAGATTATTTTGTAAAAAAGTTTGGTTATAGTGATAGATTCAATAATTTAATAATTGATACTCTTATGATTGCAAAAGAATTATATTATTATTTGCCTAACAAAAAGCTTTCTACTATTGTTGAAGATTTAGGAATTGAACTTGAAGGCGCACATAGGGCAATAAATGATACTAGAGCTACTGCTAAAATGTTTATACGCATGACAGAAGATTTAAAAAAGAAAAATTTAGATGTCAATAACTATGCACATAGTCAAAAAAATATAGGAGATATATTAGGAGAAAAAGCCTATCATATAATAATTCTTGCTAAAAATTATACAGGATTAAAGAACTTATATAAGATAGTTTCTTATTCACATTTACACTATTTCAAGAAAAAGCCTAAAATATTTAGATCGATGTTAAATAGATATAGGGAAGGACTTATAGTTGGTAGTGCTTGTGAACAGGGTGAACTTTATCAGGCTATACTAAAAAAAGAACCAGAAGAAGAAATTTTAAAAATCGCTTCTTTTTATGATTACTTGGAAATACAGCCTCTAGGAAATAATGCTTTCTATACAAGAGGGGTGAAACTAAAAAATAAGAATTATAATAAGTTTGTAGATCCAATTGAAAATGAATACATAAATATAAAACTTTCTAATGAAGATTTAATAAATATAAATAAAAAAATAATAGAATTAGGAGATAAACTTTCAAAACTTACTGTGGCAACTTGTGACGTGCACTTTATGAATCCAGAAGATGAAATTTATAGAAGAATATTACAATCAGGTCAAGGGTATGATGATGCAGATATGCAGGCACCACTATACTTTAGAACTACTGAAGAAATGCTAAAAGAATTCGATTATTTGCCTAAAGAAAAAGCATATGAAATTGTAGTTACTAACACTAAGAAGATTGCTAGTCTTTGCGATAGAATAAGCCCTATTTCTGATGAAAAATGTCCACCACATATTGATGGATGCGAACAAGAAATAAGAAATATTGCAATGGAAAAAGCACATAAATTGTATGGTGATCCACTTCCAAAAATAGTTGAAGAAAGATTGGAAAAAGAACTAAATTCTATAATTTCAAATGGTTATGCAGTTATGTACATAATAGCTCAAAGGCTAGTTTGGGATTCAAATGATCACGGGTATATAGTTGGCTCTAGAGGATCTGTCGGCTCATCTCTTGCAGCATACATGACTGGTATAACAGAAGTTAATTCTTTAAAAGCACATTACAGATGTCCAAATTGTAAGTACTCTGATTTTTCTGATCACGGTGTAAAAAATGGGAATGATCTTCCAGATAAAGATTGTCCAAAGTGTGGACATAAATTAGATAAAGATGGAATGGATATACCGTTTGAAACATTCCTTGGTTTCAATGGTGATAAAGAGCCAGATATTGATCTAAACTTTTCTGGAGAATATCAAGCTGAAGCTCATAAATATACAGAGGTAATATTTGGTAGGGGTACTACATATAAAGCTGGAACTATTGGAACAGTAGCAGATAAAACAGCTTATGGATTTGTAAAAAATTACTATGAAGAAAGAGGAATAAATAAAAGAGAAGCAGAAATTAGTAGAATTACGGTTGGATGTACTGGTATAAAGAGGACAACAGGACAGCATCCAGGTGGAATAGTAGTTGTTCCTAAAGGTAGGGAAATATTTGAATTTTGTCCTGTACAACATCCAGCTGATGATCCATATTCTAATATAAAAACTACTCACTTTGATTATCACTCAATAGATAAAAACTTATTAAAACTTGATATATTAGGACATGATGATCCAACAGTTATCAGAATGTTATATGATATAACAGGCATAGATCCTACAAAAGTCCCACTAGATGATAAAGAGACGATGAGTATATTTTCATCAACTGATGCCTTAGGTGTTACACCTGAACAAATAAAGTCAGAAGTCGGAAGCTATGGAATACCAGAGTTTGGTACAAAATTCGTTAGAGGAATGCTCGTAGATACAAAGCCAAAAACTTTTGAAGAATTAATAAGAATTTCAGGACTTTCTCATGGTACTGACGTATGGGTAGGCAATGCTCAAACTTTAATTGAAGAAGGAACTGTGACTTTAAGTGAAGCAATTTGTACAAGAGATGATATAATGATTTATCTTATTGATAAAGGAATAGAGCCAGGGAAAGCATTTAAAATAATGGAAACAGTGCGTAAAGGTAAAGCACTAAAAGATCCAAAGTTCCCAGAGTACGAAGAAATTATGAGACAAAATAATGTCCCAGAATGGTATATTGATTCATGTAAAAAGATAAAATATATGTTTCCAAAGGCTCATGCTGCAGCATATGTTACTAATGCATTTAGAATTGCATGGTTTAAAGTACATCAACCTAAAGCATATTATGCTGCATATATGTCAATTAGAGCAGATGAATTTGATAGTGACTCAATGTTACATGGAAAAGAAAAAGTACTTGCTAAAATGAAAGAAATCGATGCTCAGGGAAATAAGGCATCACAAAAAGATAAAAATATGTATCCAATACTTGAACTTGTACTTGAAATGATTGAAAGAAAAATTGAATTTTTACCAGTAGATATATATAAGTCTGATATAAAGAAATTTATTGTAGAAGAAGATGGAATAAGACCTCCACTATCTGCACTCACAGGATTTGGAGAAGTTGATGCTGGTAAATTTGTTGAGGCTAGAAATAAAGGTAAATTTTCATCAATAGAAGATATAGCAGTACGTTCAAAAATTGGAAAAGTAGCACTTGAAACTTTACAGAAAGCAGGATGCCTTGATGGGTTACCTCGTTCTTCACAAATTGATTTGTTTGACATGCTATAATAAAAAGTCTAGATATTTTATCTAGACTTTTTATGCTTATATGCAAATATTATTGGAAATTCAAATGGTCGCTTGATTAATCCTATAGGTACCTCGAGATATGATATTGGACGTACTAAAATTGTTTTTACTCCAAATTTTTTTCCACCAACTATATCGGTAAAAATTTGATCTCCTATTACTGCGATTTCATTTTTCCTTAAATTTAAACTTTCTTTTGCTAATTTAAATCCTGTTATATTGGGCTTTTTAGCATCATATAGGTAATTTAAATTTAATTTATTTGCTATCTTTTTTACTTTATTTTTAAAATGACTATTTGATAATATAATAAGTTTTATATTATTACGCCTAAGAGAATCTAACCAAGGCAATAATCTTGGCGAAAAGCGGTTAAATATATCTATCAGAGTATTATCCATATCAAATATGATACCTTTTATATTATTTTCTTTTAAAAAACAAACATCAATATCTTCTACCCGATTATAGTAGAAATCAGGAAAATAATTATTAAACATAGTTTTCCTCCTAATATAAAGAATATAGAAATTATATCATATACTGCTCTAAAAGTCAAAAAAAGATGGCATAACAGCCATCTTAATATATTTTAATCTTCAGCACTTAAATCAATATCTTCAGCATTATTTTGATCTATAAGATTTGATCTTTTCATTTTTTCTCTTGCAGTTTTTTCTTTTCTTATTTGTCCTTCTATTTTAGATATAGCAGATTCTATACCATAATACAAATCTTCTGCGTTTTCTTCTGCAAGGAAAGTATGAGAATTTTGTTCAATTCTTATATCTATATGTTGCTTACCCTTTGATTTATCAGTAAAAGTAACATGACAGATTGTATTCTCATCAAAAAATTTATCTAATTTTTTAATTTTTCTTTCAGTAAAATCTCTAATTGCGTCTGTAACCTCAATACGAAGGCCAGTTAAATCTAATTTCATAGTAATCACCTCATACTTATATTATACACCTTTTTTTATACTTTTCAAGTATTATATAAAAAATATTATAACAACTAAATCACAGTAAATATTTACTTTTAAATAAAATAATGGTATAATTAGCAAAAAATAAAATATACTTTATAGATTTATGGAGGAATGAGTTTATGAATAATTATTCATTAAATGATATAAAAATTATCGTGGGATTCCCAAAGGTTACTGAAATTCGTATAGGTACAGCATTAAGAATAGCAATTATGTATTATAAGATTTTAAATCAGACCTATGGTGAACTTATTGAAATTGAAAAATTGAAATATTTACTTGATAATGTAAAAAACGCATACAAATTTGAAACTGTTTCAAATTATATAAATTTTGTTATTAATTTTTACATTGAAAGTGAAAATGAAATTTTTGAGAATGGCTTTAAAAATCCTATTATAGACAGTATCAATAAAAATATCGGCTATAACAAAATACCAATAAAAGCATTCAAATATTTTAACGATGAAGTATTACCTAAGCTTATAAATATCGTCCTAGAAGATATTAATCAAAATTCAGTAGAAATTCATTTTTTAAAAATAAATGAGGAGGATTATAAGGCAATTTATGAAGATTTTTCAGGTGATTTAGAAAAATGTCAAAGAGAATTTTTTAAGGACTTGATAAATTGGTTAGAATATAATTTGATTGTTAGTGTAAGAAGCGCAATATTTTTAAAAACGGGGCAAATGTGTATACCGGTTAAATTTTCATTTTTAGAAAAGATAGGAGGAGATGAATTTGGCAAATTATGAAGATTTAGTGGTAAATTTTGATATCTCAAAACTTATAAAAATAAATCTAGCTGCCTGTTTATTTGAAAGCTTGAAATATGTTCGGACTATAAATAATATTTATAAGTATGATGAATTAGAAATCAGAAATATGCTTGTAAAAATATATGAAGATATACCTAGTATGGAAAAATTTGATGACAATAAAGAGTTCTTAAATTATGTTATAAAAAGCTTGTATCCTAATTTTGATATAGAGCTTGAATTTGGTGGTATTACTAAAATTTATGAAAATGAGACTTTAGTCTCGGCTGAGCTATTTATTTCGTTTGCTAAAAATGCATGGCCTTTCATAATTCGAAAAATTATAGGACAAGATATCCATTATAGTGGTTATATTGATAATCGCAGCGTATTAAGAATATTAGTACCTAAAAAAACGATTTGGAGTATATATTCAACTAAAATGGAAGAAAACGTGGCCATAAATAAATTTGTTAATGAGTTGATAAGCATTTTAAAACATATTGGATTCCCAGTAAAAGTTGTAGAAAAAAATGAATTGGAAATTATAGTAATAATATAATTAAAATAGAGCTTTGTAAAACAAAGCTTTATTTTTTATGCAAAAAGTGATAAAATAAGTACGTGATTTAAAATGGAAAAAATAGATATTCTAGATGTAGATACAAATAGACTAAACTTTCTTGCAAAAGAATTAAGAGATGGAAAAATTTTTATTTTCCCTACTAGTACAGTATATGGAATATGTGCTAATGCATTTAATAAAACAGCAGTAAAAAACATATATGATATTAAGAAAAGGAGTACTAAAAAACCTTTAATAGTGCTTGCTTGTGATACTGATATGGTACTTGAAATAACAGATGGATTAAACTTAACACAAAAAAAGCTTGCAGATATATTTTGGCCAGGTGGCCTAACAATTATATTGAATAAGAAAAATTGCATAGATGATATTGTAACAGGTGGAAATAGAAGTATAGCTATAAGAGTTGATGAATCTGATTTTTTAAGAAATATTATAGCAAAAGCACAAGTGCCAATAGTTGCTCCAAGTGCAAATTTTTCAACAAAACCATGTCAAGTTGATTGCAAAAACATAGATTATAATCTTCAAAATAAAGTTGATTATGTAATAGATGCAGGTTGTATAAAAGATGGTGAAGAATCTACAATAGTAAAAGTTATAGATGATAAAATACAAATTTTAAGAGAAGGTAAGATAAAAAAATCTGATTTTGTAAATCACGGATTCAAAATTTTACAATAATTTTAAAAAAACTATTTATTTATTACTCATTTTATGATAAAATATAACGCGTCATAGGGGGAGTAAAAATGATATATTTAATGATGGGAGGTCCTGCAACAGGTAAAGGAACAAGATCTAAATTCTTGTCAGAGGCAATAGATATACCTCATATATCTACAGGTGAATTATTAAGAGAAAAGAGTAAAGAGGAGTCTTATTTACAGACTGAATTAGCAAAGGGAAAACTTATTGATGATAGAATAATAACAAATATACTTGAGGAAAGAATTATAAAACCAGATTGCAAAAAAGGATTCATTCTTGATGGCTATCCTAGGACTTTAAATCAATGCTATCTGTTAGATGAACTATTAAAAAGACTTAATAGAAGTATCACAAAAGTTATAGAACTTACAGCTCCAGAGGACTTAGTTTATAAAAGAATTTTGGAAAGAAGGAAATGTGAAAAGTGTGGAAGAATGTATGGAGTAGATTTTCCACCAAAGCAAAAAGATATCTGCGATGATTGTGGTTCAATTTTAGAAGCTAGAACTGATGATACAAGAGAAACATTAAAGAAGAGAATAGAAACATATAAAGAAAATTCTAAAGAAATATTAGATTATTATAAAAATAAAGGATTACTTAAAGTAGTAGATTCTTCAGCACATCCAGAAGAAATTGTAAATGATGTAAAGGATTAGAAAGTGTGAGAATATGATAAATATAAAAAGCCAAAAAGAAATAGAACTAATGAGAGAATCAGCTAGAGTATTAAAGCTTGTATTAAAAGCTATAGAAAAAGAGATAAAACCAGGTGTTACTACAATGCATTTAAATGATATTGCAGAAAAAGTTATGAGAGAAAACAATACAATTCCGTCATTTAAAGGCGTGCCTTGTCCATATAAAGGTGGAAAGGACTACAAGTGGGCAATATGCACATCAGTAAATGACGAAATAATACATGGAATTCCTAGTAAAGACGTAGTTCTAAAAGAAGGAGACATTGTATGTGTTGATTTAGGAACATATAAAAATGGTTGGCACTCTGATGCAGGAAGAACTTTTGGAGTAGGAAAAATTTCTAAAGAGGCTCAAAGACTTATAGATGTTACTAAAGATGCTTTCTTTTATGCTGTAGACAAAGCAGTAGTAGGAAATAGAATAGGTGATATATCTAATGCAGTTCAAGAATATGTTGAAAAAAACGGATATACACTTGTAAGAGAATTTCAAGGACATGGTATAGGTAGACAGATGCATGAAGATCCTGGTATTCCTAATATAGGAAAAAGAGGAACAGGACCTAGACTAAAAGAGGGTATGGCACTTGCTATTGAACCTATGGTATGCCTTGGGGATCCTGATATATATGTAAAAGATGACTTGTGGACAATTGCAACTGAAGATGGAAAATTAACAGCTTATTATGAGAATACTATTGTAGTAACAGATAAAGAACCAGAAATACTTACTATATAAGCAAAAAATTATAGTCCTTATTATTAAATTTGGACTATATTTTTATGCCCAAAAAATTAGGAAATTTTTGCGGAATTTTATGTATATTTATTGACTTTTTAATATAAACAAGTTATAATATATGTGTTAACTTTGCTCATATTCATTTTTTGAGCAAAATTATGTAGATAATAGGAGGGAAAACATGGCTAAAGATGACGTTATTGAAGTCGACGGTACAGTAGTTGATGCTTTACCAAATGCAATGTTTAAAGTAAAACTTGAAAATGGACATGAAGTATTAGCACATATATCTGGCAAGTTAAGAATGCATTACATTAAAATTTTGCCAGGAGATAAAGTTAAACTTGAACTATCAACTTATGACCTTACAAAAGGTAGAATAACTTGGAGAGCAAAATAATTCCTATTATAAAAATGGATTAAACATTTTCTGAAGCGGCTGTAGAATGAAAATTCTATTTTAGATGATGTTAATCATATACTTACTTTTGTTAAATATTATTAACAAAAACTTTTTTAAGGAGGATTTAAAATGAAAGTAAGACCATCTGTAAAAAAAATTTGTGATAAGTGCAAAGTCATTAGAAGAAATGGCGTGGTTCGCGTTATCTGCGAAAATCCAAAGCACAAACAAAGACAAGGTTAATGTGGGGGTGTAATATTAAATGGCACGTATAGCTGGTGTAGATTTACCAAAAAACAAAGTAGCAGAAATAGGACTAACTGCAATATATGGAATAGGACGTCCTGTTGCTAGAAAAATACTTGCTGAAGCAGGTGTTGAACCAACAAGAAGAGTTAAAGACATAACAGAAGAAGAAGAAGCAAAAATTAGAACAATAATTGAAAGAGATTATACTGTAGAAGGTGATCTTCGTAAAGAAGTATCTCTAAATATTAAGAGATTAATGGAAATTAATTGCTATAGAGGTCAAAGACATAAGAAAAGATTACCTGTTCGTGGACAAAGAACAAAAACTAATGCTAGAACTAGAAAAGGTAAAGCAGTAGCAATCGCTGGAAAGAAAGGAGTATAGTATCATGGCAGCAAAGAAAAAAGTAGTAACAAAGAAAAAAGTTAAGAAAAATGTATCTACTGGTGCAGCTCACATACAATCTTCATTTAATAACACAATTATAACAATGACTGATTCACAAGGTAATGTATTATCTTGGGCTAGTGCTGGTGGACTTGGATTTAGAGGTTCAAGAAAAAATACTCCATTTGCAGCAGGTCAAGCTGCTGAAACTGCAGCTAATGCAGCAAAAGAACATGGATTAAAGAGTGTAGAAGTGTATGTAAAAGGACCTGGTTCTGGTAGAGAAGCAGCAATTAGATCACTTCAAGCAGCAGGTTTGGAAATAAACATGATAAAAGATGTTACTCCAATACCTCATAATGGTTGTAGACCACCAAAAAGAAGAAGAGTATAGTGGAGGTGTGAGAATAAATGGCAAGATATACAGACGCAGTATGTAAAAAATGCAGAAGAGAAGGTATAAAACTTTTCTTAAAAGGAACAAGATGTAATTCAAACAAATGCGCTATAGATAGAAGAGCTTATGCTCCAGGACAACATGGAAAAAATAGAAGTAAATTATCAGAATATGGACTTCAATTAAGAGCAAAACAAAGAGCAAAGAATTATTATAGAGTTTCAGAATCTCAATTCAGAAAATACTATGATGAAGCCTTCAGACAAGAAGGAGTAACATCAGATGTTTTATTCGAACAATTAGAATTAAGATTAGACAATATAGCATACAGAATGGGAATAGGTACTTCAAGAGCAGAATCTAGACAATTAGTTGGCTATGAAGTACTAGAAGTTAATGGTAAAAAAGTAAACATTCCATCTTATATAGTAAAAGTTGGAGATGTAATTAAAGTTAGAGATGCTAAGAAAGATAATAAAGCAGTAGTTTCTGCTTTAGAAGCAAATAAATTAAAAGCAGTTCCATCTTGGTTAGAACTTGATAAAGAAAAAATGGAAGCAAAAGTATTAAGAAAACCAACTAGAGAAGATGTAGATCTAGAAGTTCAAGAAAACTTAATCGTTGAGTTATACTCTAAGAACTAGTAATTAATCATTTGTAAATAATACGTGTAATCAGAGCGTATTAAAGGAGGAATAAAAATGATTGAAATGCAAAGACCAGAAATCAAATGTGTCGAAGTAAATGTAGATACATATTATGCAAGATTTCAAGTAGGACCTTTGGAAAGAGGTTTTGGAATTACTCTTGGTAATTCATTAAGAAGAATACTTTTATCATCTTTACCTGGATATGCAATTAATGCAATTAAAATTGCTGGTGTTAACCACGAATTTTCAACTGTACCAGGTGTAACTGAAGATGTAACAGATCTTATTCTTAATTTAAAACAAGTTTGTTTAAAATCTAATGACTATGATGATAAACAAATTTCAATTAAAGCTAAAGGACCTTGTGAAGTAACTGCAGCAGATATAGTTACAGATTCTACTATTGAGGTAGTAAATAAAGATTTACATATAGCATATCTTGATGAAGGAGCAACTTTAGATATAGATATGTCAGTTGTAAAAGGAAGAGGATATCAAGAAGGAGTAAGAGCAAATTTAGAAAGTAATGATTTGAGCTTAATTCCAATAGATTCAATATTTACACCTGTAAAAAAAGTAAGTTTTGATGTTCAAAAAACAAGAGTTGGTCAAAAAGCAGATTACGATGAGCTTACTATGGATATAACTACAAACGGTGTTATAGAACCATATGAAGCTTTAAGTATGGCTGCAAAAATACTTTATGAACATTTAGAAATGTTTATAGATTTATCTGATATAGCAAAAACTATGTCAATAATGTCTCAAAAAGAATTATCTATGAAAGACAAACTATTAGAGACTCCTATTGAAGATTTAGAATTTTCAGTAAGATCATATAATTGCTTAAAAAGAGCTGGTATTCATACAGTTGCAGATATTGTAAGTAAGACAGAGCAAGATATGATTAAAGTAAGAAACTTAGGAAAGAAATCACTAGATGAGGTAGTAAATAAAGTAGCTGAACTAGGATTAGAATTTAAGAGTAAAGAAGACTAATAAAAGGGGGATGTAAAATAATGGCAGGTACAAGAAAACTTTCAAGAACAACTTCTCATAGAAACGCAACATTAAATAACTTAGTTACATCTTTAATTCTTAATGGAAAAGTAGAAACTACAGTAGCAAGAGCTAAAGAAGTAAAACCATTAATTGATAGCTTAATTGATTTAGCTATTAAAGAAAAAGATAACTATGAAGAAAAAGAGAAAACTATATCTAGAGCAAAACTAGATAAAAATGGTAAAAAAGTAAAGGAAACTAAAACTTCTAAAAATGGAAATAAATACGAAGTTGTAGTAAGAGAAGTGGTAAAAGAAAAAATAAAAGTTGATAAGCCATCAAAGCTTGCAGCAAGAAGAAAAATGTTTGAGACTGTTAATAAAGTTAAAGATTTTAATGGAAAAACAGTTGATTTAACAGAAAAATTGTTCAATGAAATTGCACCAAAATATGAAGCTAAAGGCGGTTATACAAGAATTGTAAAATTAGTTTCAAGAAAAGGTGACGGCGCTGAAATGGCAATAATTGAACTTATATAATTTTGAATTTAAAGAAGAATTGTAGAAACAATTCTTCTTTTTTATGTCGAATATTGCGACCGATTTTTATTGACAAATAAGCATTCTAGATATATAATGAAAATGTAATTTAATTCTATTTTTTATTCAAATTTATTTTAAGGAGATTTATGAAACAAAAAAATCATTTTAATCGAACCATATTTTTAGTCATCATTTTTTTATTATTATTAATTTTAATTTCATTTTTAAGCTTTTTTTCTTATAAAGATAAAATTTCCAAAGAGTATGTAAAAAACTACAAATTGAATACTTTAGATAACAAAGATAGCTTTACAAATGCTACAACAGTAGATTTAATTGATTGTTGGCAGTTAAGTATTCCAAAAATAAATTTAATATCGGCAAATATTAAACAGGGAACATCACAAGATGTTTTAAAAAGTTATATAGGACATTTTGAAAATACAGAATTTGATAAGAGTAATATTGGACTTGCAGCACATAATAGGGGTTACGATGCAAATTATTTTTCTGACATATATAAGCTAGAAATAGGAGATGAAATAATTTATAAGTATAAAGAAAAAACTTACAAATATAAAGTTTGCTTAAAAGAGCAGATAGATTCTTACGATTGGTCATATTTGGAGCCAACTCCAGATAATAGAATAACTCTTATTACATGTATAGATAATAGACCAGATTTAAGGCTATGTGTGCAAGCTGTAGAATATGAGGAGGAAAATAAATGAAAAAGAAAAAAATAATTACTACTATGTTTATAGTGGCAATTTTCAATTTGTTGCTGTCAAATTTTAGTTTGGCAAGCCAACTTAGCGTATATAAAGTGCAATATAATAAAAATGAAAATAGATATATATCTTATAATGATATATCTCAAAGATTTTTTGATTATTATTATATTGATGAGTCTGGCAGTAGAAAAGATGTATATTGCAAAACTTTATCAAAAGATGGAGCAGAAAAGACAACAGATGGATATGAGGTTTATGCAAATGAATATGAAAGTGATCAAAATATAATAAATATATTAAACAATGGATACCCATATAAAAGTTATACTGAGCTAGGACTTGAAGATGAAAATCAAGCAAAATTTGCAACACAATTTGCTTTATGGGTATATACCAATAGCTTAGATATATCAAAAATAGGTAATATAAATGATAAATCTGAATTAGTAAAGCAAGCAATAATTAATATATATAATTCAAAAGATAAAGTAGTAAATCAAGATACCACTTTTAATATAGAAAAAGTATCTAGTGAAATTATAACAGTATCAAATGTAGATTACTATAAAATTAAATTTTCTTTACAGGTTGGTAGAGATATAATTTCAATTGATAAAGCTATAAAAGATAAAAACATAAGGATTGTAGATGAAAAATTAAATGATATAGAAAACTTAACAAATAAGAGTGAAATTTTTGTTTTATACCCAGTAAAATTAGTAGATAAAAACAAAAACATAGATTTAAAATTTATAGCAAAATATAAAAATTTAAAGGTAAAAGCTGGTGTACCAGTAAATAGTACTATGCAAGACGTAGCTATGATTTTAGCAGAATATGAAGAAAAGGAAATAGTAAATAATGTTGAAATAAAATATGATAAATTAGAACTAGAAATTAACAAAACTGATGATTCAAAAATTCCATTAGAGGGTGTTAAATTTTTGCTATACAATAATGAAACTGGTGAAGTCTTAGGAGAATATGTGACAGATAAAGCTGGAAAAATAAAAATAGACTTTAGAAAAGATTTAAATATACATGACGATATAAGTGTAAGAGTACAAGAAATAAGTGTTCCTGAAGGTTATTTATTAAATAATACACCAATAATTGTTAAATTAAAATATGGAAAATGTATAGCTTTAAATATTGTAAATCAAAAGGCACCAGTAGAAACTAAAATTGAATTGCCTAAAACAGGAATGTAAAAAAACTTGAGTATAACTCAAGTTTTTTCTATTCTAAAGAAATGTAAAAATTTACTTACTTTATCTACTATATTTGTACTATACTTTTTGGCAATTACCTTTCCAACAGCTTTTCCGGAAACTGTAAGTGAGGCAACAACCGCACTTATTATAAATTGTATATTAAATGAAATATTATAAGAAGCTGCAATTTTACTTGCTATAATTGCACTGATTGCTCCACTTAATACACCACATATATCTCCAATTACGTCAGCACAAAAATTAGAAACTTTATGTGAATTTCTAATTAATTTTACAGATGTCTTTGCACCTTTTACCTTTTTTGTAGCTTTTGCATGGAAGTTTTCTTCTTCTGCTACTGTAACTGCGACAGCAATTATATCAAAAATTACACCCAAAATTAAAACTGCAAATAAAAT
This sequence comes from uncultured Clostridia bacterium, assembly GCA_947628005.1. GTDB lineage: Bacteria > Bacillota > Clostridia > TANB77 > CAG-465 > CAG-465. The sequence goes on along the minus strand of CANQYI010000008.1, from coordinate 14,134 downwards.
TATAATTGCAGGAAATAAATTTAATTTTTTTATAGGCTCAGTAGAGATATAAGAAAATAATAATGATAATAAAAATGTTACAATTAGAACAGTTATTATCCATTTAATATTCGACGAACTATCTTCTGATTTATTATCTTGTTTTTTAGTCTTCATATAAATACCTTTCCAAAAAAAAAGAACCGATGGTGATTATTTAAGTAAATTTTATGGTTTAGGTCTAGTAGAATTTCTCTATTTCCTACTAAACATTACTGTTTAGCTGTTTCCATTTAAAAGAAATATTCTTAAGTCACCTATAAGAAAACTAGATCGCCACTTAAATCCATACCTTAATCCTTAAATAATCAAGCTTAGAAAGCAAACATTCTAGAAGATTTCCTTAATACACTAAAAACCATTACTAGTCTTTTTTGCAATAATAATTTCATTAATGTAATTATTAATAAATGGCCACTTTATTTAATAATTAGTATAAATAAATCCCAATATTATCACTCAAGACAGGCTACACTATGCATCGTGTCTTGGCACTTTACATAGGTTATACTTATTTAAGAAAATATTATAACTTTTTAAATAAGCCTCCGCGAAAGTAGGGATACAATACATGCCATTATATTTTACCCTATTTTCTTACTCCCTGAAAGCGCACAAAACTGGGCGTATCGCGCACAAACAAGGAACTTCAACGATGTGCCATTTAGTGGATTTTTAGCCCCACCCTCATAATAGATAGTGTAACTAGAATAATGCACCATCAATATATATTATAACATTTTTCTTTAAAAAATGCAACTTACTCGCAAAATATTGAAATATGAGCATGAATATGATAAAATCTAGATGGTGATTTTATGTCTAGAATGGATGATTACTTAGATAATTATATGATACAGCATAATGAACGCAAGTATATATCAAAAATAAGGACAAGAAGAATATTAATAATTTCAATTATTGTTATAGCATTAATTGTAATTTTTAATCCACTTACTAAAATAAGAAATATGTATATAAAAAAATTTTCTACTTATGCTTCCACACATGCAGAATATAATCCTTTCAAGAAAAATGTAAATTCAAATAATCAAAAAAATAATGAAAATATAGCAAAAGAAATAGAATTTAACGGAAAATATCCTATGCCAATAAATGGAGTCGTAACATCAGAATATAATAAGTCACACAGAGGAATAGATATTCAAGGAGAACATAGAGATAATATTATTTCAATAGAAAAAGGAGTAGTAACTTTTGCTGGAACTCAAAATGGATATGGAAATTGCATAGAAATAAGACATTATGATGAAAGTGGCAATGTGTTTTATAGCTTTTATGCACATCTTTCAAAAATAAATGTAAAATTAGATGATGAGGTAGAAATGTTTGAAATAATTGGACAAGAAGGTGGGCAACCAGGTGTAGATGTAAATCCAGGAAATAGTACAGGGCATCATTTACATTTTGAAATAAGAACTGCTCCTGGATATGGAAATGATATAGATCCAACAAGTTATATATTTTAAAATATAGGTAAAAATAAATAAATATAGACAAATCAGTTGAAATAACATCAAATTTATGGTATAATTATTACAAGTTTTTTGTTAACTTAAATTAAATTTAATTAGGAGGAAGCAAAATGAAAAAAGAAATTCAAGAACTTGCAATTCAGGAGGCAGGTATCTTAGTATCTACTCAGTGTACAGTTCGGCAAGTAGCTAATATCATGGGGAATTCTAAAACGTCGGTGCATTATCGGATGAAACACATCTTGCCAAGTGTAGACAAGGAGCTAAGCCTGAAGGTCGAGGAAATCTTACAAAGGAATAAGGCCGAGCGTCACATAAGAGGCGGACTAGCAACTAGAAAGAAATACTTGCGGTTGGGTCAAATGAAAAATATAATATGAATTTTTTTAACCAGAATAATAACATTATTCTGGTTTATTTTTTTTTAAAATACAAATAATAATATTATGATTTATGTTATTGGTTTTATAGTTGGTATCTTAAATGGAATGTTTGCAGCTGGTGCTGGACAAATACTAGTTTTTTATTTAATTTTTATAAAACATATGAAAACTCATGAATCCAGAGCTCTTAGTGTATCTATATTATCTATATCAAGCATATTTGCAATAATAGGCTATAGTAAAATAGCAAATTATGATTTAGTAAAAGTTATTACACTAATTATTATATCCTGTATTTCTGGAATTATAGGAACAAAGTTGATGAAAAAAATTCCAGCAAATATATTAAATTTATTTTCTGGCATTTTAATTACAGGTTTAACAATTTATAAATTTTTTAAGTAGGTGTTTCTATGTTTGTGTTAATATTGTGCTCTATATTTTGTGGAATACTCGCAGGAATGGGTGTTGGTGGAGGAAGCATATTTATTTTGATTACAACGATGTTTAATATATTTGAACATAAAGTTGCTCAAGCATATAATTTAATAATGTTTATTGCTGTTGGAATTGCTGCTACGATATTTAATTTAAAAAATAAAAAAATTGATAAAAAATTATTAAAAAAATTAGTAGTTCCAACATGTATCGGGAGTATAACAGGAATATTAATAGTAAGAGCAATAGACGAGAATATACTGAAAAATATGTTTTATTGTTTTATGATAATAATTGGAATATATGAAATAATTACAAGTTTAAAAAACATTATTAATGCTAAAAATAATAGTGAATGAAAGGAGTTGAGTTTCATGAATTTTATTAAAGGAGCTGCAGTAGGAATGATAGCTGGTACAATAGTTGGTGTTATGAATAGTGGAATGATAAAAAATATGTTTAATAAAGGAAAAAGACAAATTAAACATATGCAAAAAAAATATAGTTTTTAATCTCATAGTAGCTAAAAGCTACTATTTTTTATAAAATTAAATAAATCATTCGTTTATGTCAAAAATTAAATTTATACGTCTTTTTGATATTAATATGGTGTTATGACACCATTTTTTCTTTTTTATTACAAAACTTGTAAATTTATTAATTTTTTACTTGCTATTTATACAATTTTATAGTAAAATTATATAAGTAAATTTGTTTATATAATGGGGGATAAGTATGGTATATAAAAAAGTTACGTTTTTGGCTATATTAATATCTGTAATAGCTGCAGTTGTTTGTAATTTTACATTTGCAACTGATGAAATGTTGGCAAACGATAAAATATTAGATTCAACTATGAATATTTTGATATTTATACAAAAATATTCATGGCCTGTTGTTACACTTGTTTTTATATATGCTTTATATCAATTTTATGTGGCAGGTTCAGAAATATTAGAGCATAAAATACTAGGCCAAAGATTAATAGTAGGAATTTCCATTTTTATGTGCTTAGTACAATGTTTACCATTAGTATACGCATTCTTTGTAGTTTAAAGTACACTAAAGATAAAAAGGAGAAATAGAATATGAAAGTACTTTTTGGAATAAATAATGATGATACAGTAAAAGGTATTGTAGAATTTTATCAAAATAAATATAAAGAAAAAATTGAATATAAGAATGTTTATTATTTTAAACAGTTTATACAAGAGTTAGAAAGTTCTGAATATGATAGAGCAGTATTACTTGAAGAATTAGAAAAGTTTCCTACAAAAAATTATGCACAAATAGATGAATATTTATTTAAAAATATTGATTCTATGACAGATATATACGATTCAAAAAATATTGTATATGTAGCATCTGATAGAAGAAAACTTGGAGATGACTTTTTATCTAAATTATTCAATCTAGGAATTTATACTGTTCTTACAGGACAAGATAGAACAAAAGGAAAAGTTAGTGAAGCAATTAATAAACCTTATATAAAGAAGGATGTAAAAAAATATTACGATTCAACTAATATAAAAAATGTTTATAACGATACAGGTGTTTCGGAAATTGAAATTCAAAGAATAGTATCTTATTATAAAAATCAAAATGGTGTTGCAGATAAATACAATGAAATATTTGATAGAATTTCTACTCAATATACTGATGATCAGTTAAGAATAATTATAAACTTTTTGCCTGATGATGTTAAACAATATTTATCATTTAACAATGAAAAATATAAATTTATTTTATCAATTCCTGATAAAACAACATCTACTGCTCAACCAGCACAACCACAAGAAGTTTTAAATAAAAATGATGATGCAAAAGCAGTTGAGATAAAAAAAGAACCAGAAATAATTGAAAAAATTGTTGTAAAGCAAGCTCCTGCAAGTGCTCCTCAAGTTGTAACAGAAGTTTTAGAAAAAGAAGTTGTTAGATCTGTTTACGAAGTACCAAAGGATTATAAAAAGATAGTTTGCTTTGTAGGTGCACCTAAAGTAGGAACAACATTTTGTATAAACGCTATAGGCACATTTTTAGCTAGAAATAAAGTAAAAACAGCTATTGTAGACGTAACAAAAAATAGAGATACGTATACAATATACACTTATGATAACGAGGGAAAAAGGGCAATTGCTGCTGAAAGTATGAAATATGCTTCTAATGGTATGAATGAGCCACTTATATATGAAAAACTAAGCATATATACTGGAATGCCAGGTGAAGATAGAAAATCATATAATGCTAATAGAGCAGTTGATACAATATTACAAAACAATAATGTAGTTTTAATAGATGCAGATTTTACTACTCCACCAGATTATTTTAGACTATGTCAAGAAGTATACCTAGTACAAGATATGGATATATTAAATATACCACAAGTTACTATGTTTTTAAGAGGACTAAAAGAACGTGGAGTACCAATGTCAAAAATTAGAGTAATAATTAATAAACATGTAAAATGTGCTCTTACTGCAAAAGATATTCTTGATGGTATAGCAACTTATACAAGTTATGATTTGAAAATGTTTGATGAATTATTTAATTCTTCAACAGTACCTTATTATATACTACCATTTGATATAGGAAATTATACAAAATATGTTGAAATGGTGTACAAATATTCTAATAAATTTGCTAGCTTTACAGATGATTTTAGAGCTAATTTGAATAAGATTATAAATTCAATATATCCAATTGGTTCTTTTAAACCTTCTTCTAAGTCTGGCACAATTTCAAAATCAAAATCAAGTTTATTTAAAAAGCCACAAGTGGCAACTTATAATTCATCAAATGAAGATGGAGGATTTGAAAGAGAAATAAAATAACATACAAAAGAAATATGAGAGGTTAAATATGATTTTTATTGTAATAATATTAGTTATAACTTTAATAGTAGTGGGAGTATTATATTTCTCATTAGAAAAACAATTATCTTATTATAAGTTAATATCTAAGAGTATTAATGTTAATTCAGTAACTCAGAATATGTTCAATATAATGGGAGATAATATTTCTGCAGAGCAAAAAATAAATGAACTTAATAAAATAATAATTGAAACTTATAAGCCAAAGTATTCTACAATATCACTTTTTGATGGAAATGTTTATGAGGCAAAGGCAACAAATGCTGAACCAACTTTTGTAGATGTAATTGCAAATTTAGCCGAAGAGAATGATTTTAAGGCTAATTCTATGAAGAACATATCTAAGTATATGACTACATCTCCAGAAAAAACATTGTCATATAGAACTGCTATTGAAAGAAGAATAAAATCTGCTATGTTTTCACCTATATATTATAATAAGGTGTATTTAGGATTTTGGATAATGGAAGATACAAGAGATGATGCTTTTGACGATATATCTAAAAGTGAAATATCAAAAATAAAAGCAAATATGGGCGTATTTATTGAAAATACTAAATATCAAAGCGCAATTGAACTAGCTGAAAACACTGATAAACAAACAGGATTTTATAATAATATGTATTTATATTCAAATATAAGACATATTTTGAATGATACAGAAAATAATGTAATAACTCTTATATGTCTTAAAAATCTTCCAGAAATAAATACTAGATATAATAGAGATATAGGAAATAAAGTATTGCAAAAAGTTGCAAGTATAGTAAAAGAAATAGTTCCAGATGATTCAGTTTTAGTTAGAAATAGTGGATTAAGGCTCATGATTATATCTAAAAATAGTAATGTTGATAGTATGTCTCAAGTTTTAGAAAGGGTACTTTCTAGAGTTAAGAGTGAAGTAGAGTATTACAATAATGAAGAAATAAAACCAGAAGTTCAAACACTTATGCATAATATATTAAGACAAAATAGTATTGAAAAAGAAATTGATAAAATGGTAAATTATCTTGATAATATGAATGATAAAAATACAATAAAAGTAATATAATATAAAAGAAGGAGTGATTTTATGGATCAAAATACAACAGTTTTTATCCCACAAAAAGATGAATCTAAGAGAGTAAAAGAAATTATGGATCAAGTAGTATTAGCACTAAAAGATAAAGGATATGAACCTGTAAGTCAGATAATAGGTTATATATTGTCTGGAGATCCAACATACATTACATCTCATCAGAACGCAAGAGCTCTTATATGTAAAATAGAAAGAGACGATTTACTACAAGAAATGATTAAAAAATATTTAGATTTATAAGGTATATTATGGATAGAATATTAGCTATAGATTATGGAGATGTTAGAGTAGGGCTCGCTATTTCCGATCCACTGGGTATAACGGCACAAGGGCTTGACACTCTAGTGATAGATAAAAGTGATAAAAAATTTATAGAGGGCTTAAAAAAAATAGTTGAATTATATAAGGTAAAGAAAGTAGTTATTGGGTATCCTAAAAATATGAATGGAACCATTTCTCAAAAAGCTGAAAAAATAGATAGTTTGATTCCAAAGATAGAAAATTTAGGAATTGAAGTTATAAAGTGGGATGAGAGACTTACTACTGTATCAGCATATAAAACTATGAAAGAACTTAATATATCACAAAAAAATAAAAATATATATGCAGATAAACTTGCTGCTACATATATTTTAGAAGGATATCTAAATAGTCTGCATTAAAGATTATATTTAGGTAAAAATATTATATAGTAACCAAAAATATTGGTTTAGGAGGAATAGGATGAAAGAAGAAAATGAAGAAAATTTAGGATGCGCAGGAAGTTGTTCTGCATGTGCTGGTTGTGGACATGATATGGAGTTACCTGATGATTTTGAACCAGTGATTACACTTACTGATGATAAAGGTAATGATGTAAGATTTGAAATATTAGACGTAGTAGTATTAGATAATGGGAAAGAGTACTTAATATTAACTGAAGCTGAAAAGGAATCTGAAAACGAAGACGTTGAAGTTACAATTTTAGAAATTAAACAAGAAGGTATAGAAGAAGTTTATGATACTGTAACAGATGAAAAAGTTGCAGAAGAAGTATTCAATAAATTTGTTAAACAACAAGAAGAAGGAAATGAAGAAGAATAAGAAAAAACGTGCATTGATTTGTTCAATGTACTTTTTTTTGATAATGCAGTGAAAGTTTGGTGTATTTTGATAAGTTTTATTTATTTTTTTAGCAAATTATGCTATAATACGAGTGGTGATAAAAATTATGAATAGTGTATATCAAATGTTTGATATATCTAATAAATTAGAAAAATTATCTGAAAATGTTGAAAAAAAACTAGAAGCTATATATAGCAATATTGACAAGATTGCTATGCATAATCAGGGAAGAGTCTTAAAAGCTTTTAGAGATGAAAAAGTATCTGGAATACATTTTGGTAAAAGTACTGGCTATGGCTATTCTGATGCAGGAAGAGAAACAATAGAAAAAATTTATGCAAATGTATTTGATTCAGAAGCAGCATTAGTAAGAATTCAATTTGTTAATGGAACACATACAATAGCAACAGCACTTGAGGCATGTCTTATGCCTGGTGATAAGATGCTTGCAATTACTGGCAAGCCATATGATACATTATGCGAAGTTATTGGAATTAGTGAAAATCCATTGTCGCTAAAAAATTATGGTGTGGAATATGATCAAATAAATTTAAAAGAAAATGGTGACATAGATTTAGATAAAGTAGAAGATTATTTAAAAAATAACAAAGTAAAACTTGTGCATATACAGAGGTCAAAAGGTTACGAACTTAGAAAGTCATTATATATTGAAGATATAGAAAAAGCCATAAAATTAATTAAATCAATAGACAGTAGTATAATTGTTTTAGTAGATAATTGCTATGGTGAATTTGTTGAGGAAAATGAGCCAACGTCTGTTGGTGCAGATTTAATTTGTGGCAGCCTTATAAAAAATCCTGGTGGCTCACTTTGTGAAACTGGAGGTTATATAGCAGGTAAAAAAGATTTAATAGAACTTTGTGCTCAAAAACTTACTTGCCCAGGAATTGGTGGAGAATGTGGAGCAACTTTAGGTCAAAATAAAAATATTTTACAAGGATTTTTCATGGCACCTGCAATAGTTAAAAATGCACTTAAATCTGCTGTATTTGCAGCAGCAATAATGGAAGAATTAGGATTTGAAGTATACCCTAAAGCTTATGAAAAACGTTCAGATATAATTCAGGCTATAAAATTAAATGATGAAAATAACTTAGTAAATTTTATAAGAGGAATACAGAAAGCAAGCCCAGTTGATAGTCATGTAGTTCCATATGCTTGGGATATGCCTGGCTATGATGATAAAGTAATAATGGCAGCAGGAACTTTTGTTGAAGGAGCTTCAATAGAACTTTCAGCTGATAGCCCAATAAGAAAACCTTTTGTAGCATATATGCAAGGTGGAATTACTTATGAATCTGCAAAACTCGCTATACTTATTGCCATAAATGAAATATTAAAGGAGAAATAGTAGATGAATGTTGTAGTAATTGGAGGTGGAGCCTCTGGAATGATTGCAGCAATTACATCTGCTAGAAACAATAATAAAGTTACTATAGTTGAAAAAAATAGTGAACTAGGGAAAAAATTAAAAATTACAGGAAAAGGCAGATGTAACATTACATTTGATGGGGACAGCGATAATTTTAAAAAAAATGTAGTAAAAAATTTTCAATTTTTGTATAGCGCTTTTTCAAAATTTGATAATAAAGATACAGTTAAGTTTTTTAATGAAATTGGCATTCCCACAAAAGTTGAACGAGGTGGAAGAATATTTCCCGTATGTGATGATGCAAAACAAGTACTTCAAGCATTGAAAAGACAAATAAATAATCTAAACATCAATGTACTGTATAATACTAGTGTAACTGAATTAATAGTAAAATCTAATAAATTAGAAGCTGTAAAAACTGATAAAGACAAAATAATTAAATGTGATAAATGTATAATAGCTACAGGAGGCACAAGTTATAAGTCTACAGGTAGTACAGGAGATGGGTATAAGTTATTAAGTGATTTGGGACATAAAATTATAGATATAAAACCTGGCTTAGTACCTTTAAAGTCTAATTCATTAGCTTGTAAAAATTTACAGGGCTTGTCATTAAAAAATGTATGCTTGACTATATATGATAATGAAAAAGCATTATTTAAAGATTTTGGAGAAATGTTATTTTCACATTTTGGCATAACTGGTCCAATTGTACTTACTTCAAGTAGCGTAATCAATAGAATAGAAGGTATAAATGAAAAAATAAAGAATAAATCTGTTTTTGCAAATATTGATTTGAAGCCAGCTTTAACTTTAGATATGCTCGATAAAAGAATACAAAAGGATTTTGAAAAATATAATAATAAAGAGTTTAAAAATAGTTTAAATGATTTATTACCACAAAAAATTATACCAGAAGTAATAAAGTTATCGGGTATAAATGAAAGTGTAAAGGTTAATCAAATTACTAAAGAACAGAGATTAAAATTAGTAAAAGTTATTAAAAACTTTGTTATTCCAATAGATGGATTTATGAATATAGATATGGGAATTATAACTTGTGGTGGAGTAGATGTTAAGCAAATAAATCCTAAAAATATGGAATCAAAATTAATAAAAAATTTATATGTTTGTGGTGAACTGCTAGATTTGGATGCCCTAACTGGTGGTTATAATTTACAAATAGCTTTCTCTACAGGCTTTGTAGCAGGAAGTAATTAGAGGAGATGTTTATATATGAATGAAAATGAAAAAATTAAAACTGAAGAAAAAAAAGGAGAAAAGATTTATTATAAAGAAACAAGAAGTAACAATACAGTGGCAATAGCTGTTGTAGCGATTGTTTCTAGTATAATTGGTGGTCTTATTACTTATGGATTACTTGGAAATAAGATTGAAAAATCACCAGAAAGTAAAACAGATATATCTGGTTCATCAGTAACAAAATATGAAATATCAAGTGTAGAAAATCCAGTAGTTGCTATTGCTGAAACAGCAGGTCCAGCAATAGTTGGAGTTAGAGTAAATTATGTATCATCAGGAATATTTGGTGCACTTCAAGAAGCTGATGAAGAGGGTTCAGGTATAATTTACACAGAAGATGGTTATATAATAACTAATTATCATGTTATTGAATCTGCAATAAATAATTCAACAGCTACAGTAACAGTAACTTTTGCAAATTCTGATAAAGAATATGAGGCTTCAATAGTTGGTGGAGATGAAACTACTGACCTTGCAGTAATAAAAATAGATGCAACAGGCCTAACAAAAGCAAATATTGGAAAATCTTCAGAGTTAAAAGTTGGAGAACTAGTAGTAGCTATAGGTAACCCACTAGGACAAGAATTCGCTGGAAGTGTAACAGTAGGCTATACATCAGCTTTAAATAGAAAAATTACTACTGATGGTAGAACATATAAATTAATACAAACTGATGCAGCTATAAATCCAGGTAATAGTGGTGGAGCATTAGTTAACTCAAAAGGTGAAGTAATAGGAATAAATACAGTAAAAATTAGCTCTAGCGATACAGAGGGATTAGGATTTGCTATTCCAACAGATGATGCTATGCCAATAATTTCTGAATTAATATCAAATGGTAAAATAGTAAGACCATATATAGGAATTAGTGGATTAAATATAGATGATACGACAGCAAGAATTAACAATTTAGTTAAAGGTGTATACGTAGCACAAGTTGTAAATAATTCTCCAGCAGCTTCATCAGGAATTCAAAGAGGCGATATAATAGTTGGTATAGAAGGAAAATCAATAACAACTATGGAAGAATTAAATGAAGTAAAAAATACTAAAAAAATAGGTGATGAGGTAACTTTAAAAATAAATAGAGCTGGTAAAGAGATGGATGTAAAGGTAAAACTTGATTCAGATCAAAATGCAAAATAATATAAAAAAGGAAATGAGAAACACTCATTTCTTTTTTGTATATAATTGAAAAATTAGGCGATTTGTTATATAATAAACTAAAAAATTAGGAGTGAAAATGGGCAAAAAAGTAATTATCGCAGAAAAGCCAAGTGTGGCAAGAGAATTTGCAAAAGTATTAAAAGTTAACTCACAAAGTAAAGATGGTTATATAGAATCAGATGAATATATTGTTACTTGGTGTGTGGGACATTTAGTTACAATGAGTTATCCAGAAAAATATGATGAAAAACTTAAATTTTGGAATATGAAAACACTTCCATTTATTCCAAAAGAATATAAATATGAGGTAATAGATTCTGTGTCTAAACAATTTAATATTGTATCAAATATATTAAATCGTCCGGATGTAGATACAATATATGTATGCACTGACTCAGGAAGAGAAGGAGAATATATATATAGATTAGTAGATAATTTGGCTGGGTCTCCAAATAAAGAAAAAAAGCGTGTATGGATAGATTCTCAAACAGAGGAAGCAATATTAAATGGAATAAAAGAGGCAAAATCTTTAGAAGAATATAATAGCTTATCTGATGCTGCTTATCTTAGAGCAAAAGAAGATTATTTAATCGGAATAAATTTTTCTAGAATATTATCTTTAGTTTATTCTAAAAGTTTAGCAAAAGCACTAAATGAAGAAAAGGTAGTAATATCAATTGGAAGAGTCATGACTTGCGTTTTAGGAATGATAGTTAGAAGAGAAAGAGAAATTAGAAATTTTAAAAAAGTAAATTTTTATAGAATACAAGCAAACTTTAAAAAAGAAAATGGAGAAGAATTTATTACTGATTTTAAAGTGACTGATACTTCAAAATATTTTGAATCATATAAATTATATAATGAGAATGGCTTTAAAAAAGAGGAAGATGCCAAGAAATTTATTGAAGAAATAAAAACTTCAAATGACAAAATATATATACAAGATATAAGCAAAAAAAATAGTAAAGAAAAGCCACCTTTATTATTTAACTTAGCCGAATTACAAAATGAATGTACAAAAAAATATAAAATAAATCCAGATCAAACGTTACAAATAGTACAGTATTTATATGAGAAAAAATTAGTAACTTATCCAAGAACGGATGCTAGAGTACTATCGAGTGCAGTCGCAAAGGAGATAAATAAAAATTTAAATGGGCTATTTAAATCTAATATAGATCCAAAGATAAAAAGCTATTTAAAAGTAATGTCTGAGGAAAAATATAGTACTAATTTACAAAAGACTAAATATGTTGATGATTCAAAAATTACAGATCACTATGCAATTATTCCAACTGGTCAAGGATTTGAAAATTATTCTAACTTAGAAAAATTGCAAAAAGAAGTATATCATACAATCGTTAGAAGATTTATAGCTATATTTTTTCCACCAGCTGAATATAGCAAAGTATCAGTAACTGTAAATATTGGAACAGAGCAATTTTTTGCAAGTGGTAAAGTTTGCAACAAAAAAGGATATAGCGTAGTATTAAAAGATGATTCAAAACAAGAAAATGAAGATGATGACGCTCAAATAGGTGTATTTAGTGATTTAAAAAAATCTGATAAATTAAGCTTAAAAGATATGTTTATAAAAGAGGGAGAAACAACTCCACCATCTAGATATTCTTCTGGATCTATGATACTGGCTATGGAAAATGCAGGAAAGTTGATAGAAGATGAATCATTAAGAGAGCAAATAAAAGGTAGCGGTATAGGAACTAGTGCTACTAGAGCGGAAATAATAAAAAAACTTGAAAAAATAGGCTATATTTCAACAAATTTAAAAACTCAAATACTTACACCCACTTTAAAAGGCGAAAAAATATATGATATTGTATTAAAATCAATGCCTGATATGTTAAATCCAGAATTAACTGCAAGTTGGGAGAAAGGGCTTACAATGGTAGCACAAAAAGATATAAAGGCAGAACAATTCATGGAAAAATTAGAAAATTATATAAACACAAAAGTAGTAAAATTTAAGAAAATGGTTAACTCTAATTATCTATGGTAGTTATAAATAATTGACAAAGCATAATATAAAGTATAAAATATAAAATATAATTAGTTTGGAGGAAAACGAATGATAAATAAGAATAAAAGAGGAGTATCACTTGTTATACTTGCTGTAACTATAATAGTTGCACTAGCACTGTTATCAACAATTGTAATATCTTATGATAAAATAAAAAATTCTACTAAAAAAAGAGAATTCGCAAGAGAAATATATACAATTCAGAAACTATCAGATGAATATTACTTTAAAAATAATAAATTGCCAACTGGCGCTGAGCACAGCTTTTCTAATGTAGAGCCTGAATGCAAAAGTCAATTTGATGGTGACGATATTGCAGGAAGTATATATAGAGAGTTGGATTTATATAGTTTGGGCGTTGAAAATGTCGCTAGAGGTGCTAAAAAAGATGGCGATAATTTAGATGTGTATGTTGTATCAGAAACAACGAGAAGAGTTTATTATTTAAAAGGTTATGAAGTTGCAGGGTATAAATATTATACATTAACAAATGAGCTTAAAAAGTTGGTACAATCAAATGAAGAAAGTGATGAACAAAATCCATCTTCATCTGGTAGTGGCTCAGCTATGGATGCTTATCAAAATCCATCTAAATATTATGGCAAAAAAGTAAATTATAGTGCAAATGAAATTAGCGATTGGAAAATATTCCATTCTGATGGTACAAATATATATCTTATATCATCGGAGTATATTCCAATAAGTAAAATTCCTAAACCTTCTGGAGGGAAAAGTTTTACTGTCGGACTATATTCTAGAGCAGTTTCTTTAACTAATGCTGTTGAAGCATCTGGCTATTCTTCTGGAAGTGCTTTCATATTACAATCAAGTAAAGCAAATAAATGGTTATCTATGTATTTAAATG
>CANQYI010000007.1 GCA_947628005.1 uncultured Clostridia bacterium | reverse complement strand
TCAGTATAAATAACATGATATACATAGCTTGTACCACTTTTACTTGCAGTATATTGAGTTACAGTGGCAGAAGCAAAGCTCTCACATCTATATTTTATTATCTCTTCGACATTTTCCAAAGAAATATTATTTTTCTTTTTGTAATCTGCTAGTAAATAGTCATTATATATTTTTTCATAATTTTTTTCTATAAAAATTTCATCTAATTTTTTCTTATAATAACTATAAAATCTATCAGTCATTGTTTTTTCTTCCACATTTTCAATATTAAAAAGAGAAGTATCTTCTGGTGATTGTGGCCTCCAAATAAAATATAAAATAGCAATAAAAAATACAATATAAACAACTATAATTATTCTATATTTTTTAAGCACTTGAAAATAATCTTCCATACTATACTCCTTTTTTATTCAATATAAAAAATATATGCCTTGCTCAAATCATTATTAAAATAAATTCCAATATATCCTTTAGTTTCATCTTTTAAATTCAACTCACATAAATAATGATTTGAGTCTAAAGAATATATTTTTCCTAAGCAATCAGAATCATATAATGAGCTTTCTGATTTTAATCTTTCTCCTACTGAAGTATCAACCGTATTGTATTCAAGAATTTTTTGATAAAAAGATTTTGCTATCTTTTTATATTTAAATTTTGAAATTTTTCTTTTATAAGAATCAGTAAGGCTATTTTTATAGTATTCCAAATAGCCTTCTGAATCATTACTAAAGGAATTAATATACTGATTTATAAAATTTTCACAATTGTAGTACACATTTCTATCATATGATATAGCTGCTCTTTCAATTAAAGTTTGCCCATTATCTTTTCTATAATTAATTACACTATCAGTATTTGAATTAATATTTCTCATCACATTATATAGTACAAAAATTAATACTAAAAATGTTATTCCGACTACAATTAATTGTTTTTTACTTATATTGTGCAAATTCATTTTCAACTCTCCCTAACTATTCCAAATCAGATACATCGAATCCTGCTTTTCTATAAGCATCTTTTATCATTTTTTGTTTTTGTTGTATTTGGTTAATTAATGCTTTTTTTCCTGAACCAGCTTTTACATCTTTTCCAAATGATGCCACACCAGTTGGTATACTTAATGCAGCTTCTCCCAAAACGTCACCTACACCAGCACCTTTTACTGCATCAGATAATACATCTCCTAAAGAAAAATCTCCTGCCGCTGCGTGCATAGTTCCTGCTAATGCGCCTCCAGCCGCAAATCCTGCAACAGAGCCTGATGTTTCAAGTACACCACTTGCAATTTGGTATATTGCTGATTTCTTTTTATTTCTTGCTTCCATAATTTTAGCATCACAATTTGCCAACATATCTTGATATTTATGTTTATCTCTTATATTTATTGGTCTGCCACCTGCTGTCCCAGTTGCACCTTCTCCGTTGCCTGCACCAGTGCTACCACCTAGGCCACCTGGAGCACCTTCTCCTGCTTCTCCTTCACCTGCAGAGCCTCCTGCTCCACCGCCTTGGGCTAACAATTCGGCATATTGATTCATTTTTCTATTTTTCTCTGCTAAAGCATTCTTTTGCTCTCTTCTACCAGCTGCAATTCCTCTAACTCCGCCAATCATCTTCTTACCATTATCGCCAAGTCTTCTTAAAGCTGCCATTGTTGCAATACCACCAGCAAGTCCGTGAGCTCCCATTTTTGCTCCACCTTTTAATCCAACATCTGAAACAGAAGACTTAAGTCCAATCATATCAGATACAAGTTGTTCTAATTTTGCCATAGATGCAAGCGCAATTATATTAATTACTGCTAATCCCTGTGCTTGACTTACATTATCATTTATTTGAACTATAAAGGACGATACCATAGTAAGTAAAAACGCTTGTAAAGATTGTATAAATACTATAGCACAAAATTCCTTAATCCACTTTGACAAAGTACTACTTTTCTGTCCCATAGCTTTGGCCATAAAATCATATAATACAAGAAATGGTCCAAAGAAAGATAATATTATTATATAGAAAAATCTTTTTAAGTAAGCAAAGAAGTACATTATTGATTGGAAAACAAATATTGTATAAACAATAACCCCTACTAAACTTATCTCACCATTTTCATCATATCTATTTATTTTAAAATATACTGATAATTGTGATACTACTGAATTTCCTAAATCTGAAACTGCAACTTCTCCAGGAGTTACGTCACCAGTAGAATTTAACATAGCTGCTGCTGTATTCATTGCATTCATCATTGTTTTTTCATATTTTCCATATGTATCATTACTTAATTTATCTACACAATCCAAATATATATCTTCAAAGTCTCTTTTTATATTACAATCATCTTTTAAATTTGCATCAAAAGCTTCTTTTAATTTCACATATAATAAATTACTATTTTTCCAATCAGATGAATAAGAACTTGCATAATTTCCAAATACTGTGCCATTCCCCCTACTATCATAAGTTGCCTTAGCCATACAATATAAGAAAATCGCTCTATCCACATCATCAGTTTTTCTTGCACCATTACCATCACTATCAACTATGAAGCTTCCATAACCGCTAGCTAAATATTTAGCTGCTAATTCATACTCTCCACCATCAGTCAAAGCCTCCGCTATATAATCGGATAACTTTTCAAACTTTGGATCATCATTACCATCAAACCAATTTGAACCGTCTCCATCTTTAACTCTCTCTATTAAATTTCTTTGTTGTTCACCAGCGCCAGCAAAAGTAAATGATCCACTTAATTGATTATCCACAATTCCAAAAGCTACTTTTACTAAGCTTTCATTTAAATAAAAACAAAAACTTATAAAATAATGAATAGAGAATATTAAAATTAAAGATATTATAAAATCGGCAACTGCTTCTTTATATCTGGCTTTTTCAGCAGCAATAGCTGTTGTTGCAAGTTTTATTGCCATTATTAATACTGCAACTGTAAAAAAAGTTATTGATATTGAAAATATAGTGTAATAAAGTTTTGCAATTACATCAGATATTATACTTGAAAATGAGCCAGCAGAAGGATTAATGAAGTTTACATCTAATGCTGGAACTCCATTATATATTATTGCATCGGCCCATGGCATAAGAGCTGCGCCAGTATCCCCATCACCAACTGAAGCTAAAACTTTAGCAAATGATGTAAGTAATGATTCTCCTATAGACGCACATGTATTTATGAGCCAAAAAATGGCTTTAGTAAGTATATTAGAATCTTCATCACCTGTAACATTCATTGAAGTTATAACCTCTGTACCACTATAATTTTCATTTATAGCAGCAAATATATAATTAAAATGAGGTACAATTATAATTCCAATTATAACTGCAATGATAATAACTCTTTTTAACATTTGAATAATTTTGATTTTCTTCATACTAAATCTCCTATATCATTTTGAATATTCTAAGTATTAAATAAATACATGAATATAGTAAAATTATTCTAAATCAGATACGTCAAATCCCGCTTTTCTATACGCATTTTTTATTATTTCTTGTTTTTGTTTTATCTCTCTAATTAATGTATTTTTACCTGAACCAGCTTTTACATCTTTTCCAAATGATGCCACACCAGTCGGTATACTTAGTGCAGCTTCTCCTAAAACGTCACCTACGCCAGCACCTTTTACTGCATCAGATAATACGTCTCCTAAAGAAAAATCTCCTGCTGCTGCATGCATAGTTCCTGCTAATGCGGCTCCAGTTGTAAATCCTGCAACAGAACCAGCTGTTTCAAACACACCACTTGTGATTTGATATATTGCTGCTTTCTTTTTATTTCTTGCTTCCATAATTTTTGCATCACAATTTGCCAACATATCTTGATATTTATGTTTATCTCTTATATTTAATGGTCTGCCACCTGCTGTCCCAGTTGAACTGCCTCCATTGCCTGCGCCACCACCTAGGCCACCTGGAGCACCTTCTCCTGCTTCTCCTTCACCTGCAGAGCCTCCTGCCCCACCGCCTTGGGCTAGCAATTCGGCATATTGATTCATCTTTCTATTTTTCTCTGCTAAAGCATTCTTTTGTTCTCTTCTTCCAGCTGCAATTCCTCTAACTCCACCAAGCATCTTCTTACCATTATCGCCAAGTCTTCTTAAAGCTGCCATTGTTGCGACACCACCAGCAAGTCCATGAAGTGCCATTTTTGCTCCACCTTTTAGTCCAACATCTGTAACAGAAGACTTAATTCCAATCATATCAGATACAAGTTGTTCTAGTTTTGCCATAGATGCGAGTGCAATTATATTAATTACTGCCAATCCCTGTGCTTGATTAAATTCAAGGTCAGCTACCTTTCCATTTATTTTAACAATGAGCGTCGCAATCATGGTAAGCAAAAATGCTTGTAAGGTTTGTATAAATACTAATGAGCAAAATTCCCTTATCCATTTTGATAATGTATTACTATTCTGCCCAACTGCCTTTGATAAGAAATCAAACAATACAAGAAATGGTCCAAAGAAAGATAATATTACAATATAGAAAAATCTTTTTAAATAAGCAAAGAAATACATTACTGATTGGAAAACAAATATTGTATAAACAATAACTCCTATTAGATTTATTTCTCCCTCCGCATCATATCTATTTAGCTTAAAATATACTGACAATTGAGATACAACAGAATTTCCATATTCTTTTAATGATGAATTCTCATAACCATAAGTTGATCTCATTCTAAGTACTGCTTCATTAATACCATCAATAACATCTTTTTCTGAACTCATATATTCTCTAGTAGATCCGATATTATCTACATCAAAACAGTCTTTGTATACATCTTCAAATGGTCTACTCGTACTTTCAATACCAAATTCTGTCATAAGTGTGTCTTTATCAATTATATCATAAAAAAATTTATCATAATATTTTTTTAATTCATTGTATAATTCATTTTCGTTCTTAGAATACTTTTGATTATTTGTAAATATAACATCTCTATTTACGTAATTATCATTTACTAAATGCACCATACAAAATACAATAACTGATTTTTCTGTTTGACATGCATTTCTTGTAAGATCTCCATCATTAGTATTTAAAAATTGTGTTATAGTGGGTGACAAATAACTAAAGACTTGTTCTTTTTTTCCTCCATCAAACATATCTTCTCTAATATGTTTAAGTAGGTTTTCATGTAATCTTGCATATTCATCCACATCAAGGTTTCTAACATAAAGATCTTCACTATATGAATTTACTAGTCCATCAAAACGACCTTTAGCATTTGAATCTATTCTTACACTTTCACCTTCCAATTGCACCTGTCCAACTGCAAACGCGACTTTTACTAAACTTTCATTTAAATAAAAGCAAAAACTTATGAAATAGTGAATTGAAAAGATCAGTATTAAAGATATAATAAAATTTCCAACCATTTCTTTATATCTGGCTTTTTCAGCAGCAATTGCAGTTGTAGCAAGTTTTATTGCCATTATTAGAACAGCAACTGTAAAAAATGTTATTGTTATTGAAAATATAGTATAATATAGTTTTGCAATTGTTCCTGATAATACATTAGAAAACGAATTAGTATCTGGATTAATAAAGTTTACATCTAACGCAGGAACACCATTATATATTATTGCATCAGCCCATGGCATAATTCCTCTACCACTTTCTCCTGAAGCCATCAAACTTGCAAATGAAGAAAGTAGATATTCGCCAATTTCAGCGCAGGTATTTATTAACCAAAATATAGGTCTGCTCAATGGATTAGGAGTTTCATCTCCACCAACTCCACTGGAAGTAATAACTTCACTACCTTTATAATTTTCATTTATCTCTCCAAATATATTGTTGAAAACTGGAATAACAACTATCATTATTAAAAATATAACTATGAATTTTGATACTTGTTTTTTCCTTTCTTTTTTCATATACATCTTCCTTTTTATTTTGAATTTTGTATTAACTTAGATAGATTTGTTTCAACAAATTCAAATTCTTTTTGAGTTGGTTTAATCGCAATAACTGCAGATTCATAACCAATTTTTATTAGTCCCTCTCCTCTAACACAAGTAAGCAAGAATTGTGATTCACCTTCACTTAATTTAAATACTTCTTTTAGGTAGTCTATTTCAGATTTATCTTGTGCTAAGAAAAGTTTTGTTTCAGCAGATGTTAAAACTGCTTGACATGCCTTATTTTCATAGAAGTCTTGGAATTTTTGTGATACAACTGTAAGTGATACATTTCTTTTTCTAGCACGTCTTGCCATTGTATTTAAGAAGTCAACGGCTTCTGGATACGCTAAAAGCATCCAAGCTTCATCCACAAGAACTCTTTTCATTCTTGCTCTTGTTTTATCTTCACTATTCTTTTTAACATATTTTTCCCATATCCATGTTAAAAGTATTTGTTGTGCAAGTGGTCTTGCAAATCTTTCTTCTAGCTGAGATATATTTATATTTATGAATAGTGATCCATCTTGTAATTCAAATGTAGATTGTCCATCAAAATATGCCATCTGTCCATCAAACTTTTTACAATATTGTTTCATAACCTTAACTAGGTAGTTATAATGGAATTCATAAGTTGGATTGTCATTTTGTTTTGCTTTCTTTTCCAATCTATCATACCAAGAACTAATTGTTGGCATTTCTTTTTTCTTTCTTTCAAGTCCTGTATCGTTTGTGTATAAAGATTCTGGATCTGAAGTTATTCCAAGTCCTGCATATTCTTCTGCAACAATTTCACTTATTATTTGTTTAGTAAGCTCTGTTACTTCTTCTGATTTTGTAGATCCTCTAGCCATTGTAAGAAGTGATTGAGTAGCATCCTCTACTTTATTTTCTACATTTACTACTTGTCTGTCTTTTCCTGTTATTTCATCTCTTTCAATTTCAGGCTCTATATCGAATATATTTATAATTGTATTACTATTTGGGCTAATATTTATATTTATTCCTCTTAGGGCTTCTGCAACTACTACATACTCACCTTCTGCATCTAGTACCAAATTTTCAACACCCATTAATAATGCAGATCTTGCCATTATAGTTTTAATTGTAACAGATTTACCAGCACCAGATTTACCAAATATAATCATATTATAATTTGTAAGAGAACTACTGAAATTATCAAATATAAGTGGTAGACCAGTTTGTTTATTTATTCCTATTGGAACACCTATTTCATGACCAGCTTCAGCATTTACAAATGGGAATACAGTAGCCATTGATCCTCTATCAAAAGTATGTTTTCTAGTAATCTTATTAGAATTTAATGGTAAATTTGATTTAAATCCTTCTTCTTGAAGTGCCCAAGCAGTTTTTAAACTTATAAGATTTTTTGAAGCTTCCATTGCAAGTAATTCAGAAAATTTATCTAATTCATCTTTAGAATAAGCAAATAATGTACATATAATTGTAGCATCAAATAACTTATTATAACCTGCAGCAATTTCATCTCTTAGAGCTTCTGCTTCTGCTTGTTTTGTTGCAAGTACAGATTCTCTGTTTATATCTCCTCTATCATGTGCTACATATCTTTCAGACTGCAATTCAACAATTTGCTTATTCAAATCATTTTGTGATGTAGTCTCAGATATAGGTGTAATATATACAGATGTACTTACATCTCCAAATTCATAAATTCCAGACAAGAAATATGGAAATGTAGCTTGTCTTGGTAGTGTTGTTATATAAAAAGTACGTGCATATCTAGAAATTTTAGAAAATATTTCTAGATAATCATAATGGCTTGCATCAATTCCAGAAGGAGCTAATAAATCTTTTAATGTTGATTTATTAATTTCTAGATTAGAGACATCCATGTCCTCTGCTTTTACAATTTCTTCTTTTGGTTGTTCAACTTTATTTTTATCTTTCTTACTCATATATCATACTCTCCTTATTAACATTAAATAATGCTATCAAAGAAATCATCATCGAAGTCATCACTACTAGAAGTATTATTATCTTCTTTCTTATCATTT
This sequence comes from uncultured Clostridia bacterium, assembly GCA_947628005.1. Classification (GTDB taxonomy): domain Bacteria; phylum Bacillota; class Clostridia; order TANB77; family CAG-465; genus CAG-465. The sequence goes on along the minus strand of CANQYI010000007.1, from coordinate 41,380 downwards.
TCTTGTTCTGGCTCAACCTGTTCTTCTACCTTTTTTTCTTCTTCAACTGGCTCAACCACTTTTTCTTCTTTTTTATCTTCTTTTTTAGCTTCTTGAGGCTCTACTAATGATTCTTCTGCAATACTTTGAGTAATATCTTCTTCAGTATTTTTAGTGTCTTTTGTATCGACAATTACATTATCTGTTTCAACTACATCATCTTTTTTATCAATAATTGGTTCTACAATTGGCTCTTTAATTGGCTCTTCAGTTACTTTTTTCTCTTCAGCAACTGGCTCAGCTACTTTTTCTTCCACTTTTTCCTCTTTTGGTTCGCTTTCTTTTTTATCTGATTTTTTAGAAGCTTTCTTTATAATTTCTTGTTTTGTTTTCTTATAATCTTCAACTATTATATCTTTTGCTTTTTCTTTTATGTTGTCATCTATATCTTCATTTCTAACGATATCAATAGCATTCTTAGATATTTCCTCATTAATAGATATCTGTTGCATTTCAGGTGTTTGATATTCTCCATCTTCAATAGCCTTCTTAATTGCTTCATATGCTTTTAATTGTGCTTCGTTATCAATTTGTTCTTTTAATAATGCTTCTCTCTTTGTGAAAGCATCATCAGAAGTAGAATATAATCTATAATAACCAGATTCTAAGGCTCTTTCTATATCTATATATTTTGAATCATCACGATTATATGAAGTATATAATAATTCAGCAAGTTGATTTGAATTAAGTACAGTTCCTGAAACTGAACAAGAAGATAATGCACTTATAATTGATGCACATCTAGTATATAATTCGTTGTAACATATATTAACTATTTCATCCTTTGAAAAATTTGATAATGAAGTAATTTCAGATGTGTAGTATGAAAGTACAACATAAAAGCTTCTCTTTAACAAGCTCTTATTTGTTGATAATCTTTCAACATATTTAACAATATCAGTAGCATATTCAAGTACATTTTGAACACTTTTTTTGTTGTATTCTGCATTTCTAATTTCTTCTTTTGTTGAATCTAGTGAATTAATTGCTTGATTGTACTCTTGATTTGCTTGTTCAAACTCAGATGCAATTCCTTTTAAATTTTCATTATATTTTGATATTGTTTTCTTTAAGTCAACATTTTGAGCTTGTACATATAACTGTATAGGAAATCTTAAAGTATTTAAAAATGTAATAAATCCTTCTTCGATTGCAAGTTGTTCAGCCTCTGACATCAAATCATAATTTATACCTTTACATTTAACAATCATTGTATATTTTTGACCATTATTTTGTACAATCATGCCATCTAAGATTCTATCAAATTCCATGAAAGAAAAAACATCTTTTTTTGGAATATCGCTATCTTTTGTTTGATTACTTGTTGTACTCTTTTTTTCACTTGTTGAAGTGCTACTACTTTTACTAGCACCTTTTTTATTTTGTTTGTTTATATTAACTAAAAAGAATATACCAAATATCATTAATAAAACTAATAAAACTACTGGAATTATTATATCACTTCCCATTTTATTTTCCTCCTCTGTTTAAATTATAAATATATATTTTTCTTCTCTTTTTAAAAGTTATAAATCTAATTAATATTTCTAATAATGTTTCTCCGCCTGCTTTTCTAAATTTTCCCATAAATGGAGAATCTGGAATTTTAGCAGCACCAATTACATAACCTATAGCAGCAAATATTGCCGTAATAATTAATCCCATTACTAAAGAAATTTGAAACAATTTATCACAAATAAACCAGATTAATGCTCCAATTAATCCAATTGCTACAGTAGTAACAAAAGATTTTATTGTAAAAATATACAATATTCTTGTTTCTCCCTTTGCACTACGTGGAACAAAATATGACTTTCCCATATATCTTTTACCTCTCTTCCATCTTTAGTTTTACTTTATCACTTGGCGAGTGTTTGATTTATTGCATCTGATACAAATGATAAAAAGTTTACTGTTGCAAATGTCATTATAATACCTATGATGAAATATGCTGACTGACCTTTAAGATCAGCTTTGCCTGATGCACTTGCAAAAATATATCTTATACCTACATAAACAATAGCAATAAACGCTAACAAATTACCAAATAGTTTAACGTAAGCAAATACTCTTCCTAACGGAGCTTCTATGCTTTTATCATTCGAACTTATTAATATAAAACTATTGCCCGGATATAGTAGATTCTTTAAACTAGTCCATCCAAAGAAGAACACACAAGCAACCAAAAGAGTAATAAGTCCTTGTTTTGCACTTGCTTTTCCCTCTACACTTCCAAACATAAATTTTATTCCTAAAATAATTGTAACTGAAACAATTACAGTAGTTCCCAATAGATTAAGCATATTTAAGAACTGATTTAATACACTTTGAACGCCTTCAATTTGGTCAACGCCAGATTGTGCATTATCAGATACTTTTCCAAACCAACTTGAAGCCTGTCCCCAGAAATCTGTTCCATTTACATAACTAAAATTCATACAAGCAAAAAAGCTCAAAAAAATAAAAAAAACTAGTAACATTTTCTTTTTCATCATATCACCTTTTCATTAAATACCGATTTTATTATAGCAAATAAGCAAAAAAAAATCTATAAAACTTAAATAAATTTTATAGATTTTTTTCTTTGTATTTTATTTGATACAAAATTGAAATATTTTTGAAATATTTACTGTGATAGTATTACTAAATTCAACTATTCTAGTGTAGTTTTTATTTTGCATTTTTATATAATAAATCATCTGATTTGTAAACTTGTTCTGCTCCTGGTACCGTAGCACCTGTGCTATTAAATGAGCATCCATTTGGATTATTATTTCTATAAATAGCTCCATCTTTTAAATAATAAAGTCCTTGAGATTTTGTGAAAAAAACTTCTCCTGTATTATCTGGGAATATATTTACTTTTACTTTCAACGTTTCTTTATCGTTGCTATCTCCAACAAATTGAAAATACTGGCATTTTTCATACCCCTGTGATCTTTGTTCATATTTTGTAGGAGTAGGAATAGTTATTGTTATTTCTTTTGTTTTTTCTTTTTCTTTATTATTTATAAAACTATCTGTCAAGTACGAATTTTCGCTTCGATAACTATATTTGCCATCACTTTCTTTTGCACAACAATATCCAGAAGCTGTACAATAAGTTACATTTCCCGCTTTATCAGTTACTTTTTTATTTATATTTTCGTTTAAACATAAAGCGTCAGTTTTGTACTCTACTACTTGATAACTAGCCCCATTTATACCAGTTATAGTCTTACTATCATTAAATGATTGAGTAACAAACTTAACTACCGTAGTAGATGCAAATACCAGTATCATACCCACAAATAGCATAATCATATTCTTTTTAATATCAGCTCTTTGATCTGAAGAAGTATACATATATTTTAATCCAATAAGCACAATTCCAACAAATGCAGCTATTTGTAATATAGTAAATACTGTATTTGCTATTCTAGATGATACAGATTTTACAGTTTTATAGTCATCACTTCTTTCTGTATCTGTTGTACCTGGCAATTGTGATGGATCAAATCCATTTCCTGCGTTAGATTCAGGAACTGTAACTTTATCTGCTTCTTTTTCTAATCCATTACACTGATCCGATTGGCATGCGCTTGCTGCAGTAGCATTACCATTACCGTGCCGTAATACATCTGGACACACATTCTTCGTAGGTTTCAGCATAACAAGGCACATTAGCCATTAATACCACAAAAAGTACAGCAAGAGTAATTTTTGTTACAATTTTAAATACATTTATTTTCTTCATATAATCACCTTTCGTCGTAATTATTTTCATTATATAGGAAAAAAAAAAATAAATCAATACTAAAAATCGCTTTTATAAAAAATATAAAAAATAAATGCCAACATACACTGTTAGCATTTATTGAACAATTAACGTTAATAATTAACTATATTTATTAAAGTACGTCGTTAGTAGCATCCATTATGATCTTAGCAACTGTTGATGCACCGAATACAAGAATTGCACCAATTACTAATACAACTAAACTTTTTTTGATATCTGCTTTTTGATCTGCAGAAGCAAACATATATCTAATACCAGCAACTACGATAGCAGCTATTGCTAAAATTTGAAATATTGTAAGTAAAGTTCCCCAAATTTTTCCTGCTGCATTATCAATTGTACCTATGCTACCATTAGAATCTGGCCATTCAGTTGAAACACCTGTTGCAAATACATTTCCAGCCAAAACTACTACTACAAGTAATAAAACTGGTACTAATCTTAGCATTATTTTCTTTGATTTTTTCATAAATATTCCTCCCATTGTTATATTTAACAATTTCATTATATCAATAATTTTTAAAAAATCAATAGTTTTTGTCAATTTTTTTGTTATTTTTTTCTTAATTCTTTTGTTTTACCCCAAAATTATTTGATTTTAGCACAATACAAAACTTTTTTGTCAATCGATTTTTCTTTACATTACTAAAAATCGTAGTATAATTTATATGGTGTTTTTATTGATTAAGAAATTTTTTCTAACATTTATTTGTTTTCTTTTTATTCTTTGCAATTTATTTTCAAATTATACTACTAATAAAAATTCAGATGATATGATTTTACCAACAGATACTAATATAGATAATATTTCATCATATTTTGGATACCGCACACTTTTTGGTTCATCAAATTTTCATGATGGTGTTGATTTTCCCATAGTACAAAATTCAAAAGTTTATTCTACTTTATCAGGAATTGTGACTTTTTCTGGATTTACAAATGGATATGGAATTTGTATTACAATACAGCATGATAATGGTCTTAAATCTTTATATGGTCATCTTTCAGAAGGTTACCGAGTTCAAACTGGTGAGTACATAAATGCTGGTCAAGTTATTGCATACGTTGGTCCAAAATACTTATCTGATGGCAGATTAAATGGCTATACAACAGGACCACATTTACATTTTTCCATATACGATTCTTCAGGAAACTTAATAGATCCCCTAAATTTTGAATATAAAAAAAGTAATAACTTATAAAAATTATTACTTTTTAATATTTACACATTTTGTTCTTCTTTTTCTACAACTGTCTCTGTCTTATTTAATGAAAATTTTGCTACTGAGATTTCATATGCTACCATTTCTTTTACTGTGCCGTCCTCATATTTTTTCTCATATTTTCTTGATTGAATTCTACCTGATAATTTTACCATTGTTCCAACTGGTAATTTTTCACAAAACTTTGCATTTCTTCCCCACAAAATACATGGTATATAATCAGATTTTTTATATGTTCTATTTACTGCTAATAATATATCTGCAATTTCTCTACCAAGTGGTGTCTTTCTATATATTGGTGGCTTACAAATATAGCCTACAAAAGTTGCATCATTTTTTGTTAATATATCATCGCTAGATTCTTTTTCTATTATATCTTTTGCAAATATAGAAAGAACTAATTTTGATTTACCTTCTGTCTGTTGATTATATGATCTAAATTGTCCTTCTATTTCTACTATTTTATCAAGTTGTAATGTATCTAATTCTACTAATCTTTCAGATACGATTATTGGTAAAATATCACTTGAATTACTCAATCTTTTGGTTTCTATATTAAATTTATAAAACTTTTCATCAAAGATTTCATGACTAAATTCTGGAACTGATACTATTTTTCCACCAATAATTACTATATTATTATCACTAACGTTTTCCATAAATATATTTCCTCCTTTGGAACTTATATATTATTATTCTTATGTATTAAAGTATAAAAAAATTACTACGGTATTTGTATTATACCATAATAATTTTATTTTGTAAAGTGTTTATGTAAACATTTTTGTATACTTTCATTATATTAATTGGTATGTATGCTTTCTTTGTAACAATTTTGTAACACTATTTTGATGCTAACATTGAGATAAAATAAAGTATCATATGATGAAGTGGAAAAAATGCATAAAAAGAATACTTCAATATATTCGCCTTTTTACCAAGTTTACCATTATAGAATAATATAAATGGGAATGATAGAATGGTATAAAGTCCTATAAATTTTTGATTTATAATTCCTATTACTACTATAGTTATGCATATAAGAACTTTTTCTAATATATCTTTATTATATTTACTTAAAATTTTATCAATAAAATACATTATAATAATCATTAGAGGCACATAGAATGAGTAATCTATATTTATCACAAAATATATTGATAATATCAAAATTATTAAAAGTATTTTTAATACATTTATCAAAATCTTAAATATTAATATATTACTATCTTTAATCTTTAGCTCTATAATTTGTATGATTAAAACCGATAATGCAAATGAAAATACAATATTTAAATAATTAATTATATTAATACTATAATTTTTATAATATGAGATATTTATTTTATACATTAAATATATTGCTATTTGAGTAATTATTGCCAATATAAATAACCTTAAAATATATTTTTTCTTACTTTTCGTATGCTTTATTCCCTGTAAAATTAGAAATGCAAATATTGGCATTGCAATTCTTCCAATAATTCTACAATTTATATATAATTGGTATGGAATTTTGTCATAGAAATAAAAGCCTATATGATCAATTATCATAGCTATTATTGCTATTATTTTTAAATTATTTGTAGTAAAACCTTTCATACTTACTCCTAAAATTTTATATAAATAATTTTAACATTATTTATATAAAATGTAAATATCAATAAAAATAAGGAAACTTAATAAATTTTATCAGTTTCCTTAAAAATTATCTTTTAATTTTCTTCATCTTTCTTTAGTAGTGCCATCATATTCTTTTTATATGCTTCTACCCCTGGTTGATCAAAAGGATTTACTCCTAAAACGTAACCACTTATAGCACAAGCTTTTTCAAAGAAAAATATTAATTGTCCTACATTATATTCATTTAAATCATCTATATTTATTACTGTTGTTGGAACTCCTCCCTCAATATGAGCTTTTAATGTTCCAAGAAATGCTTGCTTGTTTATATAATCAATTTCTTTTTCTGCAAGATAATTTAGTCCATCTTGATTATCTACAGATTTTGGTAATTTTATAAAACTTCTATTAAGATTTATATTTATTACTGTTTCAAAGATATTTCTCTTTCCATCTTGTATCCATTGTCCCATTGAATGTAAGTCTGTAGTAAATATATCTCCTGCTGGGAAAATTCCTTTAGAATCTTTTCCTTCGCTTTCGCCAAATAATTGTTTAAACCATTCTATAAAATATTTAAATGATGGTTCATAACTTGTTAATAATTCTATTTCTTTACCCTTCATATTCAAGATATTTCTATATGCAGCATATTTATAACAATCATTATGTTCTATACTTCTCTCATTAAATACATGAGATGCAAACATAGCACCATCCAAAATATCTTCAAAATCTATATTAGCTACTGCCATTGGTAAAAGTCCTACAGGAGTTAATACAGAATACCTGCCTCCTACATCTTTTGGTATTACAAATGTCTTATAATCTTGAGTATCAGCAATTGATTTTAGCACTCCACTTTGAGCATCTGTTGTAACATATATTCTTTCAGCAGCACCAGAAATACCATATTTTTCTTCTAAGAATAATCTTAGTATTCTAAATGCAATAGCTGGCTCTAAAGTTGTACCTGATTTTGATATAACATTTATTGCTACATCTTTTTCTTGTATGTATTCAATTAAATTTCTTAAATATTTACCGCTTAAATTATTTCCAGCAAATATTATTTCTGGATGCTTTCTATCTGATAAAGTCTGCATATTACTAAAAGTACTATCAAATAGATCTATTATAGCCTTTGCTCCAAGATAAGAGCCCCCTATACCTATTACAATAAATACATCGGCTTGTTTTTGAATTTTGCTTGCAGCATCTTTAATTTGCTTAATTTCTTCTTCAGATATTCTGTTTGGTAGATCCATCCAGCCTAACATATTTCTACCAAGTCCTGTTTTATTATTAAGCATGTCATGTGCTGCTAATACTTTTTCTTGTATAAGTTCTAATTCATCTTCTTTTACAAATGGTTTCATACCACTAAAATCTAGAGATATACCTTGCATAATATCACCCCTTATTTAATATATTTTTTAGTTAATTGCTTAACTAAATTTCTAGCTTTTTTCTTATTTTGTTCTAGTTGTTGTTCATCTAGTTCCTCTATATTCTTACATAGAACTAAATCCATTGCTTCTGCTAAGACTTTCATATCATCTTCTTTTAAGCCTTTAGTTGTACAAGCAGCAGTTCCAACTCTTATTCCACTAGTTACCATTGGTGATTCTTTATCATTTGGTACTGCATTTTTATTGACAGTAATATTAATTTCCTCTAGTATACTTTCTGCTTCTTTTCCTGTCATTTTCTTACTAGATAAATCTATTAACATTAAGTGATTATCTGTTCCACCAGATACTAAATTATAACCTCTTTTTATCATTTCTGCAGCTAAAGTTTTACAATTTAAAAGTACTTGATCAATATACTCTTTAAATTCTGGTTGTAAAGCTTCTTTGAAGCAAACTGCTTTTCCCGCAATAACATGTTCTAAAGGTCCGCCCTGTATTCCAGGAAATATTGTTTTATCTATAGCCTTTGCATACTTTTCCTTACAAAGAATTAGTCCTCCTCTAGGCCCTCTTAAAGTTTTGTGCGTAGTAGTTGTAACAAAATCTGCAAAATCTACTGGTGACATATGATTTCCAGTACATACAAGTCCTGCTATATGTGCCATATCTACCATTAAATAAGCTTGAACTTTATCTGCTATTTTTCTAAATTTTGCAAAATCAATTGCTCTTGGATATGCACTAGCACCTGCAACAATCATTTTTGGTTTATATTCTAACGCTTTTTTCTCTACATCATCATAATCTATAAAACCTTCATCATTAATTCCGTAAGATACGAAATTAAATAATTTTCCAGAAAAGTTAACCTTACTTCCATGAGTTAAATGTCCACCATTTGATAAATCCATTCCAAGAACTGTATCTCCTGGATTTAATACTGACATATAAACAGCCATATTTGCTTGACTTCCACTATGTGGTTGTACATTAGCATGCTCAGCACAAAATAGTAATTTTGCTCTTTTTATGGCAAGTTTTTCAACATTATCAACATTTACACATCCACCATAATATCTTTTTTCTGGATACCCTTCTGAGTACTTATTAGTGAGTACTGAGCCAACTGCTTCCATTACTGCATCTGATACAAAATTTTCTGATGCAATAAGCTCTATATTATCATTTTGTCTATTCTCTTCATCCTTTATGTATGCATACAATTCTTCATCAACTTTTTCTAGACTTCCACTCATATTTTATCTCACTCCTTACGCAATTTGAGTATATCACAACTTTTTTTGCATTGTCAATACTAATTATTCTTTATATTAATCAATATATTCCTCAAATCATTATATCTTTCATAAATACTACTATTTGTATATTTTTTCCAATTTTCATAATCATCTTTTAAAATATAATTTCTCATATCTGTAGCAGAAATATTAAGTGACTTTCTGTCCACTAAAATTTCACTTATATTTTTTACATCTTCTTTGTCAAAGCACTTAAAAATATTTTTGTCTTTTCCATATATTATACATTCTAGTTTTTCACCCAGATAATCTTCAGCAGTCTTTATTACATATCTTCCCCATTCTGGAGTTAAATCGTTTTCATTTGATAAATCATTTATTTTCCCTACTAATATTTTTCCGGTTTTAATCTCATTTTCATATATTTTTTCTATTAAACTTATTCTTAAATCACTACTAAATGGATTCCTTTTTGTATTAAATTGGTCTGATGAGCCAACTAAAATTAAAAGTCTATCACAAGTTTTAAGCCCAATATTTATTAACTTTTCATGTCCTACATGTATATGTTGAAATCTTCCTAAAATAACTCCGTTTTTAAATGGTTTCATATTATCACCTTATCACAATTTAATTTTAACATTTAATATATTTTTTATCAAGCTATTTTTTATAAATTTTAGTAGGCAAAATAAATCCCTGTAATAGTTTATATAACTAGATTACAGAGATTTATTGTTTATAATTGAGATGAAGCTATAATTTTTAATTTTCATCTACTTTTTTATAATTGTATTATTTTCTTTTTCAAGTTGCTTTAAACTTTTTTCAGGTGTCGGTAAATCTTCTGGCATAGTTCCACCATTTTTAGCAATTACTTCTCTAATATTTTTTCCAATTTTATAATGTGTTTTATTGGCCTCCTTTTCGCCTTGAATATTATCTTTTCTCAATTTTTGCTCTGTCTGCGAAATTCTAAATAAATTTGCTATAAGCTCATCACTTCCCATATTGTCTAAAATATCTTCTCTGTATCGTAATCCTTTTCTTTTTGCAATATCATCAGCTGTTTCTCCATTATATAAACCTTTATACCCAGCGTTGTGAAATTTATCAAAATTTTTCACTCCTGCCTCTTTAGCTGTTTTATTAAGTGAGTAATTACCTTTCTTAGTTAAATCTCTTTGATAAAATCTCTTTTCTTCTTCCGTCAAAGAAGTATACTCTTTTTCATTAATCTCTTGTTTTCTAGTTTGAACTGCAAAATATGTTTGAGCAAGAGCGATGACTTTCTTTCTGCTATCTCCATTTTGTGCTATTAGATAACAAGCATATCTAGTCAATTGATAATCCTTTTGTTCTCTTTCCGCATCAGATCCTATTTGAACCATTTTCCTGACGTCAGGAAAATGGTCAAATGCACTAATACCACTGTTTTCGCACGCATTTTTTGCTTTATTGATTACTTTTTCAAAATTTTCCCATTTATTATATTCTAAAATTTTCATTAGTTCTCTTGCATACCAAAATTCAACACCATTTTCATCAGTATGCTTAATGTCTTCAAAAGTTTTATTGCTTATATCGATTTCCTTCATAAAATATCATCTCCCTTTCTAATATTTTTATTATACAGATAATATTATAGAACATTTGTTTGCAAAAGTCAATAAAAATTAATATTTTTTTACTCTTTTTAAATAATTACAAGAGTAAATATAATCATTCTTGACTTTTTATGTAAAATATTATATAATGTAATCGATTATTTTAGAAAAGGAGGCATTAATATGTCAAATAATTCAACAAAAATTTTTAAAGTTGAGGAGGTTATTATTTTTGATCGGCATTACCAAATAAATACTGGCACTGATGATACCGACATTATTGCCATAAGAGAATTACTAATGCGATACGGAATAAATATAAAAGGAAATTATGGACAAATAGAATTTGACCCCAAATATACCGTGATTCCCAGTTCGGATGCTAACGTATACGTAAATATTTTTTTCAAAAACTTGATTATAGCCCAAATTGGAAGAGCAAATCTAGATTCAGAAAGAATTTTTCTTTCTACTAAAGTTTATTTGGATGTACTCGATAAGCTAAGCTAAGAACTAAAAAAACGAGAAATACAATTTCTCGTTTTTTTTGGTGCACCATCAGGGGCTCGAACCCTGGACCAATGGATTAAGAGTCCACTGCTCTACCAACTGAGCTAATGGTACAAAAATATCTTTACTACCTTAATATTATACTATTGTAGTAAAGATATGTCAAGCATTTTTAAAATTTTTGTACATCATCAAAAGTTATTTTGTTAATAAATAACCATTAATATACACTGTTTCTAATTCATCTGTATATTTATCAAAATATATATTCATACTTTTTACATATATGTCTACATTATTATCTACATTAATTAAATTATTTTTTTCTTTCATATACTCATATATATCAAAATTTTGTGATTTATTTAAATTTAAAATTTCATTTACAGTATTAAATATAGTATTCTCATACTGCTTTAAATCTTCATTTGAATTTAAATTTGAATTAGTACTGTAATAATATGAAATACTTTCTAAAGTTGAATAATTTCTTATATCAATAACATTATTTTCATTTTGATAATACCCTAAATGGCTATCTTCTTTATATTCATTCAATTTTTCACTTATTTTTTCCATTTTTTGAGTAAGTTCATCATTAATATATTTTTCATAGTCTGTTTGCAATTTTAAGAATTTATATGAACTGCTATATTTTTCTAACTCGTCTTGTGTCATTTCATCAAAATTTATATTTGCTACACTATCAAGTCTTGATTTTTGATTCCATTTAGATACATTAATCAAATTAAATGGAGTTACCGTCGTTATAATAGAAAGTATTACAAATATAATTATTGAATATTCTAATTTAGCTGACTTTTTAAATAACATCAAGAAAATAGAGGCTATTTCAAATACTATAAACATATAAGTTATATATCTAGCAGGAGTTATACCATAACCCATAAATCTTATAATAACTGTATATATCTGCAAAGCTACAAGTGGAATTAAAAGATATGGAATTAATTTAACTACTATTTTTATTGCCTTATTTTCATCAAAATTCTTTATAAAATTATATATTAAAAATCCTAATATAAATATAGTTGCTACAACTGGATAAATAAATCCCACAGGCAATTCTCTATTTACAAGTACTTTTATTATATAAATGTATAATATTAAATTTACTAGTAGATATATTGGTAACAATATGTATACTGATAATACTTTAAAAAATTTACTATTTTCTTTTGGATTATCATTATACATTGTCTGTAAAATAGCTGGAGCAAAAAATAATCCGTGTATTAAAATTACCATTCTTAATAATATATCTTCATCTAGTGCATTAAATATTAAAAATTTAAATAGATAAAATAAAGTAACAATTCCTATATTAATAACAAAGTCAAATACTACAATTTTTACAATACCATAAAATGTGTTATAGATATACTCATGAAACTTTAAATTTGATGATTTATACATCTTATATATTGATAATAAAACACAAAAAATTACTGTAGCAGTCAATATTAAGTTAAAATTCTCTAATACTACGTCCTTCTTTAAAGATAATATATAATCGAGATTATTGTTAAATATTAAAGCAAACATAAGAGAAATTAAAAAATTTATAATGTAATAAATGATTACTTTAACCTTATTATTCTTATTATTAAAAGTTTCAATAAACAAACTTATTATTGCAAATATTATAAGGAATGTACTTATTCCTGGAATTATATTACCGTCAACATTTAAATCAAAAATGCACATATAATAAAGTGTAAAAGCAAAAATAATCATAATAGTTATTGGTAATTTTTGTAATAAATTTTTAAAGGCAATTTTAACATTATCAAATATACTTTTTAATTTAACCATATATTATTTCCCCTTACTTTTTCTTAATTTCTTCGAACCTCTTTATTTTCATAGTAGTTGTTTTTACAAAATCCTCAGATTTAATTTCTAAAGCTTTAATTACTTTATATTGTGACAGATTTCTATTAATCTTTTTGATATCAGACCAAATCATTTCATATATTTGTTCATCTGTTGGTCTGTTTTCTTTAAATGTGTCCTTTATATATTCTTCATTTAAAGTAACTCTTGCTGTAACTAACAATTCTTCTTTATTTTCTTTTTTACCATATACCATTGATTCTTGTACTAGTGGAATTTTATTTACTAAATTTTCTAATTCTTCTGGAAATATCTTTTTACCGTTTTGAGTTACAATAACATTTTTACTTCTACCTGTGATTACTAAATTTCCTCTTAAGTCAAAATAACCAATATCTCCAGTATAAAACCAACCTTTTCTTAAAGCCTTTTTTGTCTCTTCTTCATCTTCAAAGTAACCCATCATTACGTTAGGCCCTTTTACAATTATTTCTCCTACATTAGAATTTTCATCTTCATTTCCACTTAAATCTATTCTTATTTCAGTTCCCTCTACAGCTTTTCCTACAGTGCCATGTGCATCAAATTTCATTGTAGTTCCAGCAGAAAGTGGTGAAGTTTCTGTAAGTCCGTAGCCCTGTAAGAAATTAAATCCTAAGCTCTCCATTTTGTATATTAAATCTGGATCAAGTGGTGCTGCACCACAAAAGATATATTTTAAATTTCCACCTAAATTTTGATGTACCTTTTTAAATAATACCCTTCTAAAGTCTATTCCTATTTTGTTTAATCCAAGTGCTATTGTTCCAAGTGACTTTATTAATTTTTCCTTGCCTGTTTCCTTTATTCCCTTTTCAATTTTTTGATATACTTTTTCAATTAAAGCAGGAACTGCAAGAATAAAATCTGGCTTTACCTCTTGTAAATTCTTTGTTATATATTTTAAGCCTTCACATATTCCAACTGTAGCACCCATACTAGTCATAAGCAAATAATCTAGTGTAAATTCGTAAGTATGATGCATAGGCAAAATTGAAAGACTTGTATAGTTACTAAAGTTTGGCACAATTAAATTTGATGAATATATATTAGATGTAACATTTCTATGATTTAACATAACGCCCTTAGATCTTGCAGTAGTACCAGAAGTAAATAATAAAATTGAAAATTTTTCTGCATCTATCTTAATATTTTCATAAAAATTATCTTTTTTTGCAATTTTCTTTCCTTCTTTTATTAATTCATCAAAAGCATATACTTTATCATCTGATTTATCTTTACCCATTTCTATATATACCATGTCAGATGGTAAATCTTTCATTATACTGCAAATTAATTCACTTCTTCTAGATGAAAAAACAATAGCCTTTGCCTTAGATCTTTTTAATAAATTTAATATTTCACTAGCTGGGAGTTCCTTATCTAGAGGAACTATTACTCCTACACCGCACACAACTGCCATATATGTTGCATACCATTTATACGAATTTTCACCTATAACTGCAACTTTTTGATCACTAAGATTTAATTTTTTTATCATAGCAGTTCCTAAAGCATTAACATCTTCTTTTACTTTTTTATATGTGATTTTTTTATATTCCTTTGTTCCCTCTTTATCTAAAAAAGCTACTTTATCTGAAAATAAATCACATTTGATGTTAATAATATCTTTTAATGAATCCATTTTTTTTATATTATTACTCATAACTCCTCCATAAATTCATTTCTATTATATATTCTATGCTAAAAAAAGTCAAATAAATAAAACACGGTAATAAAGTAAATCAAATAAAAAGATTATGTAAATTTTTACTTTTATTATTACTAACTCTAAAACTCATATAACTTGACTTAATACATAAAATGTGGTATAATATAATACAGAGATAAAAAAAACATTTTTTAAAATTTTAAAAAAGGGGACGAAATCTAATGAAAAAGATTAACAGATTAAGATTTTGCTTAGTAATTTTGGTGATGTTGCTTGTTTTTATTGAGGCTCCAGTGGCCTTTCGGCTTTTCCTTTTAAATAGTGAGATTGCTCAGAATGAGCGGCTTAACTATGGACCGGCTCACGAAGAGTACGTTGAAACGTACTATGAACTTCAGTCTGAAAAGGCTGAAGTTAAGAGTGAACATTGGCTCGCTTCCTTACCATTTGTTTTACGATTAACGGTTTACACCGTTACCGTTTACTCAATCTTTATCTTAATTGAAAAGATAAAGAAAGAGAAAGTAAGGGAAAAAGCAAAAAAAGAGCGCAGAAAACTGCGCTATGAGAAGGAAGAAGATGAGCAGCAAGCAGAAATTATAAGTGCAAAGTCACCCGTTAGGGTTGACATAGCCAAATTCTTACTTTAATTTACGAGGGCGGTTTAACAAAACTGCCCTCTCTTTTATTCTTCCTCTTTTTCTATATCTACTTTAACTGTTTTTTCTGGCTTATTTACTGCTTGTTGAGCAATATTTGTAGCCTTATTAATAACGTCAGGAATTAATTCTATTAATTTATCAACTGGTGTTGAGCCATCAAGTGTCAACAATTTTACATTTGCACCATTAACAACTAAAAAAGCCATTGGTGTAATATGAACACCTGCTCCACTTCCTCCACCAAATGGTAATTTAGCGTTTTCTGAATATTTATTCAATTTATTTGTGTTAAATTCGCTTCCTCCTGCAGCAAAGCCAAAACATACTTTTGATACTGGAATTATTACTGTTCCATCCTGAGTTGTTAACATATCTCCTACTATTGTATTTACGTCTACCATACTTTCTAAAGAACTCATTGATGTCATCATCAAACTTTCTATTGGATGTGCTTCTGCCATATTTTTATTCCACCTTTCTAATTTATTAATACATTAATATTATTAACTTATTTTAACTTAATATACAAAAAGCAAGGTAAATTTTTTACCCTGCTTCTTGATTAAAATATTGACATACGAGTTCGTTTAATTCATCTACATATCTATATAAAAATGCTATACATTCTTCATACTTTAGACATGCAGCTGTTAAAAAATTAAGATCAGCTAACCATTTTATAACAGTATAATTGAAATTTTTGTCATTATTATATGCTATACAGATATCAACTTTACTTAAGTGCTTATCTAACATTTGTATTCTATTTGTTAAATCCCGATACATCTTTCTTCTTCTATAATTTGTTTTTACAAACTTTTGATATGAGTTTAAATAAATTCTGAATTTACCAACAATTCTTAGATACTCAACAACAAATTTTCCTTTATCCATTCATAACAACTCCTTATTAAAGTATAGTTAAATTTTTTTTTGATTATATCATATTTTATGTTTATTGTAAATATTATTTTGTGCTATATATACGGATTTCTTCGCTTTTTTATTCTTCACTAAAAATTTTAATATCTGTGGAGATATAAAAATTAAACTAACTGACATCTGTAAATCTAATCTTAAATTGTAAATTTCCTGACTTATATAAGTATTATAAGTTGTTTTACTAAGATTAAATTGTTTAACATTTTTTGCAATGTATATATTAATAATTGCATTAATAAAGGCAATTGCATAAGCATTAATTATTGGTTCAAAAAAATTTATGCCTAAATTTAAATCTAATTTTTTATATTTTAAATGTTTGTTTATATTTTTGATATCTTTTGAATTAAAATAAAATTTATTTGTTTTATCATAATCAATCAATGAAATAAAAAAATTACTTACAGTATTTAAAATATCACTTGCTATAATTTTTTTTCTAAGTTTTTCATACTTCTTTTGTTTTTTCTTTTTACCTTTTTTACTTTTAGTTTTATCTAATTTTAATTTACATATTGGTATAAAGTAAAAAATATATATTACTAAATAATTTTGATTTGGATACGAATCATTAACAGATATAATATCATCTAAGACATTATTTCTTTCATTTTTAGGCCTATGTCTTTTACTGTATCTTAATTGTATTCTTATTGGAAAAATTAAGACAAGCAATATTAAAGCAAAAATTGCAATAATAAAATACCACATTTTACCACCTAAAATTATTATTTGATTTAATATTTAAACTATAACTTTTTTAATATTTTTGACAAAATATTAAAAATATATACAAAAAAGAAGGATTAATTTTTAATCCCTCTTTCGTTAACTTATATATTTTAGTTATATTCTAATTGATACCCAACAATATCTATAGTATCTCCTGTTTTTAGTCCCATTTCTCTTAATCTATCCATAACACCTAAATTATTTAAAATTCTATCCATATACTGCCTTGATTCTATATCAAAAATATTAACTTTACTCATTAATCTTTCTATCGGGCCACCTGATACATAAAATATTCCATCTTTTACTTTAATTACTATTTCTTGATCCGGTAGCTCTTCTTTTTCATAATCTTCATCAACATGTACTATTTCTTCTTTTGGTATAGTTTTAAGTTCTTCTGCTATATAATCAATAAGCTCTCCTAGACCCATTCCAGTAGCGCCTGATACTTTAAACAACTTTAATCCTTTTTTATTACATACCTCTTCTAGCCTCTTTAAATTTTCTTCATCTGATAAAGCATCCATTTTATTAGCTACAACTATTTGTTTTTTATTACTTAACTTTTCACTATATTTTTTTAGTTCTAAGTTTATTTTATTAAAGTCATCTACGGGATCTCTTTGTTCCATTCCAGATATATCAACCACATGAAGTAATAATCTTGTTCTTTCAATATGTTTTAAAAATTCAAGTCCAAGTCCTACACCATCACTTGCTCCCTCTATAATTCCTGGTATATCTGCCATTACAAAAGTATCATTATTATTTGCTCTTACAACTCCTAATGCGGGATCTAAAGTTGTAAAATGATAATTTGCTATTTTAGGCTTTGCAGATGAAATAGTAGAAATTATTGTTGACTTTCCTACATTTGGAAATCCTATAAGACCTACATCAGCTATCATTTTAAGTTCTAATTCTAAATTTTTAGTAACTCCTTTTTGACCTGCTTCAGCAAAGTTTGGAACTTGACGAGTAGAAGTTGCAAAATGTTGATTACCTTTTCCACCTTTTCCACCTTTTGCAATTAAAATTTCATCATCATCATTTGAAAGATCTGCAACTATTTTGTCTTTATCAATATCTTTTACTATTGTGCCCTTTGGTACTAAAATGTACAAATCTTTAGCAGATTTTCCTGTACATCTAGAGCCTTCTCCTTTTTTTCCATCTTCTGCTCTAAACATTTTTTTATATCTAAAGTCTAAAAGTGTATCAACGTTAGCATCTACTTTAATAAATACATTGCCACCTCTTCCACCGTCTCCGCCATCAGGTCCACCATTTGCTACATACTTTTCCCTTCTAAATGATATTGCTCCATTTCCTCCATCACCAGACCTAACTGTGATTTTAACGTTATCAATTATCATTAAAATTTCTCCTTTATTTTTCATCAAAATAATCAATGTGCATTGCTTTTTTTACTTTGCTCATTGTATATTTTGCTCTATTTCTTGCCTTCAATGTTCCTTCTATTAAAATTTTATCTACTATTTCTGGGTGTTCTTCATAATATTTTCTTTTATTTCTTATTGGGAGTAAATATTCATTAATTTTTTTAGCAAGTTCTTTCTTACAATTTACACAACCTCTACGGCCTTCCCTACATTCAGAAAATACACATTCTTTATTTTCTAAATTAAATAAATTATGATAATAACCTACCATGCATATTTCAGGATTTGCTTTATCATCTTTCTTTATTTTTGTTTTATCTGTAACTGCAGCCATAACTTTTTTTAGGATTTCATCTTCACTATCCGATAAATATATGGCATTTCCAAGACTCTTTCCCATTTTAGCATTTCCATCAAGTCCTTTTATTCTTGGAGTTTTGCTTAACATTATCTCTGGTTCTATTAAAGTGTCACCATATATTGAATTAAATTTTCTAACTATTTCTCTTGTTTGTTCAACAAGTGGTTCTTGATCTTCACCAGCTGGTACAATATGAGCTCCAAATGAAGTAATATCTGCTGCTTGACTCACTGGGTACCCTAAAAATCCATAAGTAATACTTTCTCCATTATTTCCAAATAACTCTTTCTTTTGGCTTATTTCAGTTTTTACAGTTGGATTTCTCTCAAGTCTTGCAACTGTTACAAGATTTGAATAAAAAACTGTAAGTTCTGCTATCTCTGGTATCATTGATTGCACACATATAGTAGTTTTTTCAGAATCTATTCCGCATGCAAGATAATCCATACACACTTGTTTTATACTATTTCTAACTTTTTCAGGATTATTAAAATTATCAGTTAATGCTTGAACATCTGCAATTAATATATATTGTTCATATTCATCTTGTAATTTTACTCTGTTTTGTAATGAGCCAAAGTAATGACCAATATGCATTTTTCCAGTTGGTCTATCTCCTGTAAGTATTATTTTTTTATTATTTTCCATCATTTCACCTTCTAAATGTTATATATTTATTATACATTAATTGTATGTAAAAATCTAGTGTATTTTTACTATTTATTTAAAATACTCTTTACTTATTTTTATTTATTAATTTATCTTAAATTAATGTTATATATTTGACTTATAATAATTGCTATGATATAATTCATCTAAATTTATGTTAATGTCTATTATATTAAGTAGACAATATTACAAAAAGGAGACTATTTATGACAAACCAAAACTTTTTCGTTGACATCAAGGCACTGCATCCGGAAGTTACTGGATCGCTTATATCTTGCTCTGTCCGGCTACCTAATCAACAAAATATAAAATTTATCGTTGATGCGGGACTCTTCCAAGAGGAACAATATTCCAGTTTAAACCAAGCTTTAGAAATTAATCCCAGCGAAATTGACTTTGCACTGATCACACATACACACATTGACCACGTTGGAAGACTCCCAATGCTAGTAAAAAACGGCTTTAAAGGTAATATCTATATGTCTGAAGTTGCTGACATTTTAGTAAGACCTGCTTTAGAAAATACTTTACAAATATTTAATCAAGATACACTTAATTCTCAAAAGCCAAAGGTAGCACCTCTATTTGATTCCGAAGATTTGGAAAACACACTCTCTATGATTCACCCAGTAAAATTCTATGAAACTTTTAGTATACACAAGAATATAAGATGTGTGTTTTATAAAAATCCTCATATTCTTGGAGCAGCCATAATCGAGTTGAATATACATTATCCCAAGTGTGAACCAATACGATTAATATTTACAGGCGATTATTCTAAAAAGAATACCTTTTTTACTACAAGAAAACTTCCAAAAAGTTTGTTAAACTCCAATGTAACAATTATTCAAGAATCCACTTATGGTTCTACACAAACACTTGAAGTTGAAAAAACTTTTGATAGTAGCATTTGTTCTGCAGCAAATAAAGGATATTCAATCGTAATTCCAGTATTTGCATTTGAGCGAGCTCAACTTGTTATGTTAAAATTAAAAGAACTTCAAAATTCCATGTTACTTGATAAAAAAATTCCTATATATTTAGATGGTGAACTTGCAATAAAATATACTGGTATATACCAAAAATTAAAGTTCATGTTCTATAAAAATGCAAGAGAATTTTTCCCTGAGAATTTCAAGTTCGTTACCTCACAAGAAATGAGACTTTCGCTTATGAATATGCACGAAAAGAAGATATTGCTCACTACTTCTGGTATGGGCGGATGGGGTCCTGCTAAATTATATCTTCCCTACTTTGCGCAGAAGAAAAATTGCCTAATTCAGTTCCCAGGCTACGTTTCTGAATGTTCCCTTGGTAAAAAATTAATAGATGCTAAATTAGGAGATGAAATTACTCTTTGTGACGGCAAGAAAATAACAAAGAAGTGTATAGTAAAGCAGACTTCCGAATTTTCATCACATGCCAAAGCAGACGAATTAATTGAATTTGATAATAATTTTTCTAAGATCCAAGCTCTGTTAATCAATCACGGTCCTAAAGCGGCTCAAGCCTCTTTTAAATCAAAAGCTGAAGAAGAGACAAATGCCAAGTCAGTCTCTATAATGGAGCGCAATCTAATATTTAGAATAGGTCCATATGGTATAGTAAAAACATTTTTCCAAACAAACTAAATCATAAAGAAATGGGTGAAAATATTTCACCCATTTCTTATTTTTATTATTTTTCTTATTTTTTTATTTTTTTATTTTTCTTTATTATTATTATTTAGCTTCTGGATAGACACTAACTTTTTTGTCGTCTCTACCTTTTCTTTCAAATTTTACTACTCCATCAACTAATGCAAATAAAGTATCATCTTTACCTATACCAACATTAGTTCCTGGATGTATTTTAGTTCCTCTTTGTCTGTATAGTATATTTCCAGCTAAAACAAATTGTCCATCTGCTCTTTTAGCTCCAAGTCTCTTGCTTTCACTATCTCTACCATTTTTTGTAGAACCGCCGCCCTTTTTATGTGCCATTTAACTCACTCCTTTTTTTAGTTTAATTTCAATTATTTTTTAGATTCTTCTGAAACTTCTTTGCTTTCAGTTTCTTCAGTCTTTTTAGCTCTTGTTGCTGTAGTTGTTATTTTTTGAATTTGAATTTTTGTATAAGGTTGTCTATGTCCTCTAATTTTTCTCTCATTCTTTTTTGCTTTGTACTTGTATACAACAACTTTTTTAGCTTTACCATGTCCAACGACTGTAGCTTTTACTTTTGCTCCTTTAACAGTATCTTCACCTATAGATATTTTACCATCTTTGTTAATAAATAATACTTTATCAAAAGTTACTTCACTACCTTCTTCAGCAGTTTCTAGTCTATCAACAAAAACGATATCTCCTTCTTGTACTTTGTACTGTTTTCCACTAATTTCAACTATTGCGTACATTTTATTCCTCCTTATTCTAACTTGTTCTCGCCATTAAGGTGACTATAAATAGTACTTTTTACCTGTTTTGTGCGGAATACCTAATTATTGTAACATTTTTAATATTAAATGTCAATAGGGAAATGTTTAATTTACCCTAAATACGATAAATTTTATAAAATTTTATAGGGCCAAGATTTACAAAAATAATTTATTGTGATATATTTTAAAAGGTGAAAAAAATGAAAGTAAAAATAAAAAAATTAAAAGATAATGCAATAATTCCTACTAGAGAAAGTGCAAGTTCAGCAGGATATGATTTATATGCATGCTTAGATAAAGATGAAATAGTAATTGAGCCCAATACTAATAAACTTATAGGAACTGGTATTTCTTTACAAATTCCAGAAGGCTATTTTTCTGCAATATTTGCGAGAAGTGGAATTGCTTCTAAACAAAATTTAAGGCCAGCAAATTGTACTGGAGTTATTGACTCTGATTATAGGGGCGAATATTTTATACCTTTGCACAATGATTCAAATGAGATAAGAATAATAAAAAATAAAGAAAGAATTGCTCAACTTGTTATTTTACCATATATGCCTATTGAATTTGAAGAAACTGATAGTTTAGATGAAACACTAAGAGGTGACAAAGGATTTGGTTCTACAGGAAAATAAGGCTTGCAATACAAGCCTTATTTTTTTATATCTTTTATATTAATTTAAAATTATGATTTTAAAAATTCTCTTAGTCTATCTTCTACTTGACTAAAAATTTCATCTAATTTTTCTAATTGTTCTTTTGAAAATCTACTTAATACAAAATCTTTTAAATCATCATTTTCATGCTTTAACCCACCAATTCCAACTCTTATTCTTGGTATATCTTGGCTTGATAAACATTCAATTATATTCTTCATACCATTGTGTGAACCTGCACTACTATTTACTTTGTATCTTATAGTCTCAAAAGGAATATCAATGTCATCATATATTATAAGTATATCTTTATTATCTACTTTATACCAGTTTTTTAATTTTTGTACAGCAATACCGCTAAGATTCATATATGTTTGTGGCTTTGCAAAAACAACTTTTTCATCTTCAAAAGTAGTCTCACAAATTAAACTGTCAAAGGCTTTTTTCTTTACGTCAAACTTATATTTTTTTTCTAAATATTCTATAAATAAAAATCCTATATTATGCTTAGTATTACTGTATTCTTTTCCAGGATTGCCAAGTCCTACAACTATTTTCATATCTTAAAATTTCCTTTCTTTTATTTTTAATGGTTTTTCTACAAAACTATTGAAATTTTATATATTTTATAGTATTATTATATATGAATTTTAGAAACATGTCAAACTTACTTTGAAAGTGGTGATATTTTTGATTGAAAACTTATTTAAAAAATTACATATAAAGACAAATCCAAACAAAATTATATGTTTTTTACTTTATATAATATCTGCGGTACTAGTTTTACTATCTATATCTCGTATGCTTAGTGCTATTATAGGAGATGCTAAAATTTTAAATAATATATCTCCTTATCTTTATAGTATATTTTTCTTTATACCAGTTTTTGCATATTCTTATTTTGTTAATTCTGGACTTGCTAAAAACGATAGTATAAAAATAAAAATGTATATTGTAACATGTTCTATTTTAGCTATAATAGTTGGTGGAATGTTACTTACTTGGATTGATTCAGGTGCTTGGTACATACTTCAAAAATTACCAAAGTATGATCAAGTTTTAGAAATGTACCCTGAGCTATTTCCTCCAGCAATCAAATCTTTATGTATGGTTTTTCCTTTTATTGCAATATTTAAAATTATTGATTATTTCTTGCTAATATATAGAGATGAGGATTTAACTAAAGCTATTTCTGGATTTACAGGAATAAGTGCAACTGCTACTGATAAAGATACAGGTGCTTTTTCTTGTGAGACTGTAATATGTACAGCTAAAGGTACTTCTATTCCAGTAGTAGTTCCTGAGAAAAAACGTTATGAGGCAACTCTTGTTCAAGGTGCTACTGGTACTGGTAAAACAGCTACCGTTCTTTTACCAATGAGTGCTCTAGACCTTGAGAAAAAGTTTTTCTTTAGAGAATATTCTAAAAAAATTGGATATTCTATGTTAAAGAGAGGAATTGCTTATATAAATGGGCCTTTTAATAATGAATATATTAATAGAAACTTTTCATTAAAATATTTGAAACCAAAACGTGGTATGGAAGAAGAATTTATGAACTGCGTAAAGCCACTTGTTCAATATGTTGATAACTCATCTGGAGAAATAGTATATAGAAATTTAGGTATAACTGTAGTAGAAAATGATGGTAATTACATATCTAATTTTATTGCTGTTGCTAAGAACTTTAATATTGATGTATTATCAATTGACCCTTCTTCTCCGGAAACAACTTTAAGCATTAATCCATTTGCTATAGAAGATCCTGCAAAAGTTGCTTCAATAGTGGCAGATGTTCTAAATGCAATGTATGAAAATTCTGGTGGTGGCGGAAGTTCTAAGTCTGATCCATTCTTTACTCAAGTAACAATAGATGCTTTCCAAAACTTATCAATACTTTTGAAAGAAATGCATCCTATACTTAATAATGGTGAAGTTGCAAGCTTAGAAGATATGTTACACTTACTTTATAATTTTGATAAAGTTGAAGAAATGACAGAAGAGATGAAAAAAATACCAGAATTAGAGCAAAAATATAAATTACTTATTGCTTACTTTGAAAAGAATTTCTACAAACCTTCTCTTAATATAAATGGTTATGAAATTCCTGGAACTCGTGGAAGTGGTAGAAAAGATACTGAAAAATTCTTATATGGTGCTATAACTCAACTTAATAATTTAATCAGAAACCCTGGTCTTAAAGCTGCTTTATGTGGTAAGAAAAATATATTAAACTTTGATAAAGCCTTAGAAGATGGAAGTATTATTACTGCTTGTTCTAGAAAAGGTGATCTTGGTATGATTCAGGCTAAAGCATTTGGTATGTTCTTTATTCTACAATTCCAAGATGCTGTATTAAGAAGAAAAGGAAATGAAGATTCTCGTACACCTCATTTCTTATACATAGATGAATTTCCAGAGTACATTACTAAAGATATGGAAGTTATGTTTACACTATTTAGAAAATACAGATGTGGTGTAACTATTGCATTACAGAACTTATCACAATTAGAAAAGAGTGGTAAAGACTATTATAGACAAACAGTTCTTGCTAATACAAAGACTCAAATTGTATTTGGTGATACTGTACCTGAAGATAGTGCATATTGGGAGAAAGCTTTTGGTAAAGAGAAAAAGCCAGACCAGTCTTCTTCTTATAATTTGTCTACTGGTGAAATTAATAAGACTACTATAATTGATATTAAGAAGAAAGAAAGAGCTGAAGCTTATAAGATACAAGATCAAGCATTTGGTGCTGTATATTTCAAGACAAAAAATGCTGCTGGTAAAACAATTTATGGTCAAGGTAAAACAGCTTTCTTAGATTCAAAGTATTCTGAGCCATTCTATACTGATATGTACAATTTTGAAAAATACATGATGACTAAGCCAGATACTCCTACTATTACTATAAATGATGAAGATTCTAAGAAAGATGACAATCTATTCAATGTTGACACTACTTCAAAATTAGAAGAAAGAATGAAAATAATGGCAGATGAGCCTATTGTACCATTTGCTAATGATACAATTTATGCTAATAAAACTGATTTACCATCTTCTAATGGTAGTGACATAGATGATGATTTTGAAATTGTATTTGATGAAGAAGATCCTAAATTAGAGGATGCTTCACTTGATGGAGGAGCTATAACAGAAACATATGAAACTCCTTCAATTAAAGAAAATAAAAAGAATTAATTAGAATAATAAAAATGCTATCACTTTAAGGTGATAGCGTTTTTTATTATATTATAAATTTTCTTTTATTTCTGGAAATAAATCATAAAGATTATAGCCCAGTAAATTATCAAAATATTCTTTTAATTTATATGTTTCTTTAACATGATATTGTGTATTTGAATAAGCGCCCCTTCTAATAATAATGTCAATTAGGCGTTTATCAATTGTATATACCATATTACCTTGTGGGCACATTAAATCACATAAATTTATAATTTTTTCTTCAATAGAATATTCGTGATTTTTTATAAAATTAGTTAGAAATAGGTTATCATTAGGATCAGGAACAGCACCTGCTGTACAAATAATATCATTATTTAAATATGAATGAGTTAAACATATATTACAATATTCCTCATCATACCCTTTATCTTTTAAATAATTATAACCTCTCATAACATGACCATGAGATTGTCCATTATATTTACCAATATCGTGTATATATCCAAGGGCTACTGTTTTATCAATATCTACATTAATGCCCTTTTCAACTAATGATTTTGCTATTTTTTCAGCAGTATCGCCAACACATATTGAGTGCCCTATCCATCTATCACTTTCGTTTTTTCCTCTATAAGTTTCTATAATTTTTAATGCTTCTTTACTTGTTAATTTCATATATTCTCCTTAATCATAATTTTAGTTTTCCTAATTCCTTTTCTATTATTTTTTCCCAATTATCATACCAATTTTTACTTTTGTTTCTACGTCATCAGCGCTCATATTTATTATGTTTTTATCTATTTTTACATTATCTTTTTTTATTATTTGAACTATAGTTGAGCCACCATAATCAAAGAAACCTTTTTCTTCAAATTTTGAAAATTCTTTGATATTATGATTATTAATTTTTCCAACTAACATAGCTCCTACCTCTATTTGCAATACCTTTCCAAAATTGTTAGTATTTAAGATACTAACATTTCTTGAATTTCTAATATATGCTTTATATTTATCAGAAATAGCCTGAACTGTGTGAAGTTTGCCTTTTATATAGTATTCTTTTTCTATATTTCCATCATCTAAAAAAACATATCTATGATAATCATCTACTGTTAGCCTATATATTAAACATATACCATTTTCATATTCTTTACTTAACTTTTCATCCAATATCAAGTCCTTTAAATCATATATGCTTTGTTTTATTTTAAATGTACTATTTTTACTTAAATTAATCACTTTAAGTTTAGCATCAGCTATAGAAATAAAACTATCACTTTGATATGCTTCATGATTAATTCCTTCTTCAATATTTCTCTTTCTTCTAAAAAAATCTTCAAAAGATTTATATAATTGCACATCTTGGTAAGGTGTCATATTTATGTTGTATTCCTTTACAAATTTGGCTATTTTCTTTTTTGAAAATGCACTTTTCTGAAAGATACCGTTTAGTTTTGAAAACCATCTACTTGCAAACACTGCTTTTAATAAAATTCTACCTATACTTGTATTATATAAAAAATTTAACTTTTCTTTTCCATACTCTTTTTCTTCTATAAATTGATTATTTTCTTTATCCCATATTTTCATTTTTCTTTACTATCCCATCATAATAATTAAATTAATTACAGCAATCGCTAATATTGCAAATACGACATACCATATTCCCTTAGGTTTCACAATTTTTATATTTAATATAAAAGCTAGTCCAATAACCAAATAAATACAAAAATAGATATAAGAAATTGGTAACTTTGCATATATTAAATTTATAGCATAAACTAAAGGTATTATTAAAGCTGAATATGTTACCGGTAGTCCTATATAATATTTTACGGCCTCATCTTTATTAGAATTCATATTAAACCAAGCTAATCTTATTATTCCAGCTAAAATATAAAATACCAAAACCAAATTTAATACTTTTGGTAAATTTACTAATACTTTTAGACCTATACAACATGGCAATGCCAAAAAAGATATAACATCAACTAAAGAGTCTATTTGAATTCCAAACTCTTTTTCTTCATCATTTCTTTTGCACATTCTTGCAAATTTTCCATCAAATAAATCACATATTCCTGAAATAATTAAACATATCATTGAATATGAGAGCATCTCATAAAATACAAAATAAATTCCAATAATTGAACTTAACAGGCCTATATAAGTTAATATTACTGATTTATTATATTTTCCTATGAACATACTTCCCTCCACTTATTGTTTTAATCTAGTATATACTGAATCAATTATAATCTGATATTCTTGAATTCTTTCATATTTTGGGCAATTCTTATTGTAATCGCTAATTATTTTCTCCCAATTTGTAGAATCTTCTTTCTTTAAATAAATTGAACAATTTAATTTCCCATTTTTAATAAATAATTTTACGCTTGATATATTGTCATTTGTTTCTTTTATTTTATCACTAATTCTATTTATACTAATGTTTTCTCCATTATTACCTAATAATACTTTCTTTTTTCTACCTACAATATATAATCTATTTTTATCATCAATAAATCCAATATCTCCAGTTTTAAAATATCCATCATCTGTAAATGCTTTTTTAGTTTCTTCTTCATTGTTAGCATATCCTAAAAAAACATTATCTCCTTTTACAACAACTTCTCCATACCCATCTTCACCTTTATCAATTATTTTTACATCTATATCTTCAAATATCGTTCCAACACTTTCAAAATCATCTTTATTTGGATACTCGATAGCAAAAGATGATGCTGTTTCAGATAAAGCGTATGCTTCAAGTAGATTTAATCCACTATCTTTATAAAATTTTCTTATATTCTTGTCCCAATTTGCTCCTCCACAAAATAAATATCTAATTTTATTGCCAAACACCTTTGTCAAATTATCTTTTGCCATATTATACATATTAATATAAATTAAAGGAACAGAGCAAAAAATTGTTGGATTAACTTCTAATAATTCTTTAGGTATCTCTTGTGTTGAGCTTGCTAAATATATTTTAAATCCAAATAATAATGAATAGACAAAATTATATATATTTCCATATGTGTGTGTTAAAGGCAAGAATAAATAACAAATATCACTTTCACTAAGTTTTGTTCTTAAACTCAATGGCTTTGCTCCTGAAAAAATGTTTTTTAATGACAGTTTAACTGCTTTTGGCATAGAACTTGTCCCACTTGTAAATATTATTTTTACACATTCGTCATTACTTTTACTTTCAAAATCAAACATTTCACTCTTTTTATTATTTAATTCTTTCCCAATCTTTAGAATTTCATTATATTCTTCTTCCATGCAAATATAGAGTATGTCTTTATATTTGTTTTTAATTTGATTTACAATTTCTTTTTTTGAGGTACTATATATAATGCAATCTATATTTAATAAATTAATGGCATAATCTACATCATCATATTTCCATTCCTTTGAAATTGTAACACTTTCTCCAACATAACTCATAACTGCAATATCTGTTATCATCCAATTTATAGAATTTTCTGAAAATATCATTATTCTTTTGCCTTTTAAATTTTTACTTAATAAGTATTCTGCTAAATAAACAGACTTTTCAATAAATTTACCAAAGGTTATACTCTTATAAACGCCATTTTCTTTTTCAAATATATAATCATTATTTTTCCATTTTTGATAATCATTTTTTAGTACTTCTTCTATTTTAATCATAAATATTACACTCCATTAAAACATATTCATATTGTTCTTTAACCAACTCTTCACCGTATTTTTGAGTTATCTTTCCATCTCTTGCTAATGCTCCAATACTTGGTAATTTATTCTTTTTAAGTTCTTCTTCTATTGCTCCAACTAATGCTTTTCCAAGACCAGTATGATTTCTATCTACTCCCATATATAACATAACATATTCTTTTGGATTTTTCTTTAATTTTAGAATACTAAATAAATTCAATATATTTAAGTGATATACTTTATTATAATAATTTGGAATACTTATATAAAATCCTACTGCTTTATTATCAAAATATGCCATTTTTATCATTTCAGTTCGTATTACTTTTTTATAACCACCAAATATTTTTTTAAAATCTTCTATAGATAGATTTTTAAAAATAGGGAAATCACTATATAAGTCTGTTATTAAATAATAAAGTTCGTCAACCATTTTTTCGTAATCTTTAATATCTGGACTAACTATACTATAACCTTTTTTTGTAAATTCTTCATATCTGTTTTCAAATTTTCCATTAGAATATGTATCTTCTATTACTGGAAATCTTCTAGAAGTGTAGTGTTCTATAACCTTATAATTATTTTCAAGAAATAATTTATAATAATATTCTTTATTATATGGTTCATCTGTATATGGCTCGTATTTAAACATATTTATTTTTAATCTATACTTTATCCAAAATGAAGAATCTACAGGTCCAACTATTTTTTTATATCCATTTTCTTTAGCAAAATCATAAGCTGTTTGGAACAAAAATTTTGCTACATTACTATCTTCAATACATTCAAAATAACCAATGTATGCGACTTCATCATTTGGATATGTGGTAATGCAAAATCTACCTACAACTTTATTTTCGTTATAAATTAGAAATTTATCTAAATGGAAGTATTTACTTAACGTATGTTTATTTAATAATAATTCTTTCATTTGCTTAGCATCTTCCATATTTGTATTTTTATTGTAAAGTTTTTTTGGTAAATTGATGAATTCTTTTATAGCATCACTTTCATATTCAAATTTTCTATATTTCATTTTCTTTCCTTTCTAGTATTTCAATCTCGCCTGAAAAACCATTCATTTTTATTATATCTCCTGTTTTCACTGTATCTAATAAATTTTCTACCCCAACAATAAATGGAACCTTTAATTCCCTAGAAATTATTGCTGTATGTGATAATAATGAGCCTTTTTCTGAAACAACTCCTTTTGCAGTTGCTAACAAAAAAACCCATCCTGGATCTGTCATTTTTGTGATTAAAATTTTGTCTTTACAATTTGATATATTATTAATATTTTCTACAATTAGTGCTTCTCCCTTAACTATTCCATTTGAGCATGGAATTCCTCTTAATGTATTATCATCTTTATAGACTTTATTGGAATTTACACTTATATGTGATTTATTAAATTCTTTTTTTTCAAATATAAGTCTTGAATATGTTGGTAATAATTTATACATTTCATAATCTTTTTTTCTTTTTTCTACTACTTCTTGCATATTTTTATTATTTTCTACTAATTCAAATATTTCTTCTACAGTTAAATAATATATATCTTTTTTACTTGCAATTATGTTTTTACTCTCAAACTTCTCTCCTAATGTTAGAAATATTTCTCTAACCATTCCAAAAATTCTACTTCTATTTAATCTTGATATTTCCCTATTTTTTATTCCTATTTTACACTTATTTACTAACTTTTCTACTTTCTTATCTGTTATATCAAGCTTTTTTTCATATTGTTTGTTTACATTCTCATATAATGCTTTTAATTTTTCCTTATCTAAACTATATTCGTTTATTCTATTTTCTAATAAACTTCTGTCTGTTCTAAATGTACTACTTTCAAGTTTTAATTCTTCTAAATTTCTATCTCCATATACTTTTATATATTCATCTATTCTACTATCGTATTCTTCTTTAGAAATTTTATCTTTTTCATAAGCTATTTTTATTAATTCTTCTATTGGTTTCATACTTTCAATATTTGATATTCCACTTATATATCCATTCGCAATTTTTTCATAATCTTTAGTCTGTTTTTTTAATCTATTTTTTAACAGTCCTGTATACACAAATGAATACATATCATTTATTAATGTAATATCCCAAAAGTTTAATAATCTATTTTTTACTTCATAGTACAATTCTATAATTTCTTTTTCTGTCTTTTCTTTTGAAAAATTATCATAAAAATATTTGTTTACTTCAATAAATTCTTTATTTAATATCTCCATATTTTTTTGAACATTTAAGAATTCATATATGAAATTAAAATATGTCATAATCCTTGTTTTTAATGATAATTTCACTTTTTGCCTATTATAAGTTTTATTTTTTACCCCTAACATTTCTTGCCATATTGGTATTATTTTACTATTTAGAGGCAAAAATTTTAATATTGTATACCAGTTACTTATCTTATAATATAGCCTTCCATTAGCATTTCCAACCATGTTTGAAAAAACATCTTCATATCTTTTTATAGCTTTTTTATCTTTCAATATTCTATAACTTATTCCTCTAAATACCCCTGTATATATTACATTTACAAATGAACATGTTAAAGGCAAGCTTATTCCAGGATAGCTTTCTACAATGTTACTATTATCTAAAATTAAAGGATTTGAATCATCTATTGTTGTAATTGACCTTGCTTGCAAAAAATATATATTATTATCTTTTATGGCAAATTCTATATCTAAATATTCTCCTAAATATTTTTTTATTTCTGCAGATTTATTTATTAATTCTTCAATTGTACTTTTACTTAGATAATCTTTTTTTCCTTCATAATAATATATCTTATCTGTCAAATTATAATAATAACTTGTTGTATCAACTTTATCTTGTACAATGTTTTCTCCAACGCCTTCTCCAACTGTTATTACGGTCTCATTGAGAATACCTTTTGGATTAGCAGTAAAAATTACGCCTGATAGTTGTGAATCTATCATTTTTTGAACTAATACATTTATTTTTAGTTCAGTAACTTTTATATTATTTTTTTTGATATACTCTAGTACATTTTCATTATATAAAGACTTAAAGCATAATTTTATTTTTTCATTTATATCTTCTTTTTTTACATTTAGAAAAGTATCAAATTGACCTGCAAAACTATTTTTTACTCCATCTTCTATATTAGAAGATGATCTTACAGAATACAGATCATCTTCTAATTTAAGATTTAATTTTATATTTATTTTTTCATCAAACAATTTTTTTAGTTTCACACTTAAATCATGTAAACTTACATATTCACTATTATTTAATAATTCTTCAAATTCCGAATTATTTTTTATTACATCTTCATATTTTATAATAATGAAATCGGGTACACGTATATTATTTTCTTTTAAAATAATTAAATTATCAATTTTATTTCCATACATTATATTTTACCTACTATTAAATACACTGCTACGGTAATCAGCATAAGTGATTCTTGGATATATGTATATCTTTCTACTTTATCAACAATTTTATATTGTGTTGGATCTTTGATAAATTTTATAAATTTAATTGACATCCATAACACATTGAGCAACAATAAAACTACTGTTATTTTATTTAAGTTTACAACTAATAAAATATTTGTTAATATATCTACCCATGTTAATACAAATACAAATCTTGTTGCCTTTTTGTATCCGAATAATTTTGAATACGTTGTATAATCATTTTCA
The DNA here is from genome assembly GCA_947628005.1 of uncultured Clostridia bacterium. Taxonomy (GTDB): domain Bacteria; phylum Bacillota; class Clostridia; order TANB77; family CAG-465; genus CAG-465. Next base: position 7,928 of record CANQYI010000007.1, on the reverse strand, counting down.
TCTTTAGGTGCTTTTATTTTTCTTGAAATTTCCCAAATTAGTGCTGGGAAATATAATGTCCATAATACTAGAAAATTAGTTAGTGTAACCGCCTGTAATTCATATTTTATGCAGGTAAATGAGACAACATATAGATTTACTATCATTTGTACAGGATTATGTGTTACTAATGCTAATGGTAAACTTGGTTGTATTTTACTTTTTTGAAAAAACCATTTACTCATTAAAAATCCATATAAATATAAGAATGCAAAGAAATATATGTTATTCATAAATATTACATTTAATATTAATGCTACAGCTTGTACTATCGAACATATTATTAATAAGTCTTTTTTCTTCACTTTACCGCTTGGAAGAGGTCTTGTTGCAAATAATTTTTTATCTGTTTCATAATCTTTAAAATCATCTGCTATTCTAAGCCACATCAAAAACGCAAATATTGTGTAACTTCCTACAATTTCTTGGATTCCAATATTAAATGCTGTAATGCCATTATTTAAAAGTATTATAAAATATATTTCAAAAAACACTATTAATCCTAATACGAATCTTGGTATTATAGGATACATTTCTTTAAAATAAATATGCAACCTTTTTAACATTTCTTTACCTCTATTCTTCAATTTTTACTATTCCTGTTGTACCATCAATTGTTATTTTCATTCCATCTTTTATTTTATTCATTACAGAATGGCAACTTACAATAGCTGGTATTCCGTATTCTCTTGAAACTATTGCTGCATGACAAAGAATACCTCCATATTCAGTTACAATTCCTGATAAAATAGCAAACTTAGGAGTCCATCCAGTATCTGTAAATTTTGTTACCAGTATATCATGTTCTTGTAATCTATCTATTTGACTAAAATCTTCTATAACTCTTGCTGTTCCTGTTACAATTCCATTATTTGCTCCTAAACCTTTTATTTGAGTTTTCTCAGATGTATTATCATCTTTGCTATCATTTCCAATGCTAAATATACTTCCAATTTCATTTTCACTTAAATAATTTCTAAATGAATTATAATATTCCTTATTCTTGTTAATTATTTCCTTTAATGCCTCTTTTTCTAATTTTCCATCTATAAAATCCCAAATCTGTCCTACTTTTAAAAACCATATATCTTCTATATTTTCAATAATTTCTTCTTTTTTAAACTGTTTAGCAAGTTCAATTGTATAAATTCTTATAATATAATAAAATCTTGTAGAAATATCTCTAAATTCTTCTCTCCACCATAACATTTTTCGCATATTTTCTACTTTCGTCTTTATTTTTTTCATTTTACTTGGGCTTACTTGTTTTGATATAGACTCTAGTATTTTTTCATATATTTCTTTTCCTCTCTTCTTATCTTCTACAGGACTAAAATTATCTTCTAAATTTATCATATCTTTTATATTTATAATTATTGGTTTGATATCTTCATAATAACATGGATATGTGACATCTAATTCTTTATCTGAATGATATCCGTATTTATCAATTATTTCTTTTACATCTAACATTTTATTTTCTGTAGAATTTATATTTTTAATTAGCTCCTCTACACTTTTTTCTTTCCAATATTTATAAGATTCTTTATCATTTCTTATTTTTCTTGTAACATCCCACATATCATAAAATGGTAATAAATGAGATATATTTTCTATACTTCCAAGTAGTGATAAATAATCTGATTCTGATACATATTTTAATAAATTATCTTTATACAATGATTGATGTATTGTATTTATAAATATTTGCCAAAAATATGTTGATTCACTCTGTAAATATATTTTTTTTGTTAATTCATACCATGTTTTTCTTATATCTGTTATTTCTTTTTTGTCATATTTATCTTTATAATTATTGTATTTGTTCAATAAATCTTGTTTATAATTTTCTGCATTTTTATTTCTTTCATTTAATATTTTCTTTTGGGCTAAAGCCATTTGTAATATATGTATAATTGTTTTTAAGCTAGCTTTTGTTGTCTCTCCATCGCCTTCATAATTAATTTTTACACCATATTCGCTATCAAATTCTCTTTCTTTATATCCTACAACTTGACTCATTCCATGTTTTACAACAGACATATTCCAATAACATCTTGCATAAAACATATCCCCTAGCTTTTTATTTACATCTTTTTCTTTTAAAATTTTTGAATCTAGTATAAATTTTCTTAATGTAAACTCCCAAATATACTCGTATAAACTCCACATGTATGGGGTACATATTGAAGCTGATACTCCACCATCTTTAAAATCAGCTGTTGACCACATATCTTTTATTCCCAAATACTTAATGCTTGTAATTTTTCTTGCTTGAAGTATATATAATTCATCATTTTGTATTGCAAATTCTATATCGCATGGGTATCCAAAATAAATTTGTATTTTCAAAAATTCTTTTGCCATTTGCTCTAACTTTTGAGAAGTTAATATTTTATTATTTTCGCCTATTGTACCTTTTTCTTCATACCAATTATAATAATATTGTTCTGGTGCAACTTTTCCACTTACAATATTCTCTCCTAATCCTTTTGCGACCTCAATAAGCATTGTCTTATCTTCTCCAGTTACTGGATTAACTGTAAAACATATTCCACTATAGTCTGAATTAACCATTTCTTGTATTATTACAGACATTTTTAAGTTATCTAATTCTATATTATTGTTTATTAAATATCCTAATAGTACTTCTGAAAACATTGATTTATAGCATGCAATTATTGATTTTTCTATATTATCTATTCCGCTTATATTTAAAAATGTCTCATATTGACCAGCAAAAGAAAAATTCTCTAAATCTTCCTTTGTTCCACTACTTCTAACAGCGTAGTTTTTGCATGAATCAATATTCGCATTTATCTCATTTTTTATTGAATCTTCAATTTTTACATTATCAAATAATTTCAATATCTTTTTACTTATTTCTTTTACATTATCTTTATTTAATTCCTTTATAAGATTTTCAATACTATTATCTATTTTATTTGATTTTATTATTTGTGTATATGTATCACTATCTAATACAATACCATTTGGTATGTTAAAACCGTTTGATTTCATTTCTATCAAAAATTTTGCTTTATTTCCAATTTTACCATTATCTTTCTCATTAAATTTTATTAACATATTTTATCCCCCATTTACCTAAAACATATTTTTTCTCAATTTCATAAAATACAAGATCATATTCATTAATATATGTGTTATTGTTCCAAGTGCAATATAAGCCAAAATAAATGATAGTGTCATTTTATAAAAACAATGTACAACTAAGACACAACCGATAACTGAATCAGCTTGATCTAAAATTACGAATAATATTTTTTTTGCACCTTTAGTCGTTTTTCCTGGTGCTATATTTAATCTTCTCTTTATAAAACTATTAGGTAATTCACAAAGAGCATAAGCTAGTCCTAAAAGAATACCAAGCACAATGTTATATGTAATTGTATTACCATGATTTACATATAAAAAATTATACTGCTCTATTTTTGATACACTACATATTAAGCCCCATAAACATGCTGTAAATATATTTAAAATAATATAACCTATTAACCCTTTCCAAGTCTTATTATCTCCAAATATTCTTTTTCCATCTATAAATTTTTTATTTCCATCTATTGGTATTGCTAAGCTTTTTAAAATTCGGGATTTGCACCACACCATATTTAATATACCTGCCAAAATTGGAGACATTAAAGTTATATACATACTCAAGATATTATCTATCATTTTTTACCTCTATTCTTTACAATTTTTTTGATTTACTCTTCCAATAATAATCATAATACAATGATGTATGTCTTTTACGCAATTTCATACTTTTCAAAAAATCAAACATTTCAGTTTCCTTTTTTAACATTTCTTTTATAGTCATTTTATCTTTATTTTTATATATATCATCTTCTAATTTATTTCTATATTCATAAAAATCATTTGGAATTTCAAATCCTATTAACCCTCTAAATATTTTTTCTTTTTCCTTCCAATATTTGTCATCTATCATATCGTCACATATAGGATACTCTATTTCTTGCCCAAATTTCCAATATTTGAAAACACTAAGGCAAGGGCAAGATGTCCCTGTAAACCATACATTTATATCATCATTTATTAGCTCAACCACAAATGATGAAGTGGTATGATCCCCAACAATTCCGCCCGCATGCATACACGGACTTGAAACAGAGCCTTTACAAAACACTTTATTATCCTGTATGTCATGTGTCCTCAATATTTTAAATATATCTTTTACGTCTTTTGATACATCAATTTTTGAATATGTTTGTTGTTGCCTTTTTTTCGCTTTTGAAAAATATGTTACAATTTTATTCTCTTTTATAATATTGTCCCGTTCACTTAAGCAATTTGATATTGTAGCCTTATCTTTCTTTATAATTTTGAAATGATTCATTTCTGTTTCAACGATATATAATTCTTTTTTGTCCATAACTAAAAATGAATTATTATACAAGAATTGATGATCAAACCCACAATTTCCACCTTGTCCATATTTAACAATTAAATCTTTAATGACATCTACGGCCTCTTTTGCTGTTTTACTTCTCTCTAATCCTAATCTGACTAAATCCATACCTATTAAGTTTTTATTTTTGCAAACTTTAGTGGTAAATATTGCTTCATTTCCTATGCAAACTCCATATTCATTTACTCCCATTTCTGCTCCCCATATCCATGATGGCCTAGAAATAAGAATAGAATACACCTCTTCAACTTCGTCTATTTCTATATATGTAAGTTTAACTTTATCTGATTTCGTTTTATGTCTTTTGATAAATTCTATTACTTGTGGCTCATTTGGACTTCTATCGCTGTTTTTTCCAAATAAGGCTCTATCTTCATTAATAATTCCAATTGTATCGCACATTTTATACTCCTCTCTTACTAAGAGATAATTTATATATTAAATGTTTTTATTTCCATTTTTCAACAAAATACTACAATTTACTTATAACATATCAGTGCAAAAAATTCAACAATATAGGAAACTTTTTTAGACTATAATTGTTGTAAATTTTTACCTGTAAAAGCATTGAAAAAGTCCACTTTTTCTTATACTGCTACAACTTTTTTATTTTTTAAATATAAAAAAACAAACCAACACTTAATATGTTAGTTTGTAGTTATCAGCATCCTTTCATTACTATCATTTAATTTCTTAAATAAATCATTATATACATCATTTCTATTTATATCAGTTATAAATTTTACTTTGTGTTGATCTTTAGTTGATTTGTAGGAAGTATCATCCCCAATATCAGGGCAACTTACTTGTTTAAATAAAAACCAATTACTATTTATCATATAAGCAATTACTGATATATCCCAAATAACTCTCTCTTTTTGTACACCATGATATCCATCATTATAAAATCTATCTATTAAATAATTACATAATTTGGATTTATTAGTTAAATTTTCTTTTAAAGTATTTATATCAATTTTTAATTTTGAAACAACATTTTGGCATGGAAATACTGTTAAATTTACTTTAGAATTAAACACGATTTTAACTGCTTCAATATCTTGTTTAAAATTATATTCTAAGTTATCTTTATAACCTAATTTATTACCACCTAACCAAATTACTTCAATTTTTTCTACTATTTTAGGCTCTTTTTTTATTGCTAATGCAATATTAGTAATTGCACCAATGGCCATAATGTAAGTTTTTTCATTCTGTAATGCTATCTCAATTATCTTATTTACCGCATCATTATCTTCTTTGTAGCCATTGCAAATATAGTCTTGTGAACCTTTAAAAACTTTATTTTCTGTATCAAAATTTAACCAATTACATATTTTCAATATTTCATTATAACTTTTTTCTTGACCACTAATTACAGTTTCATTTCTTTTTGTATGTGAATAAGGAGCGACAGTTATTGCGTTTATATTAAATATATCTTGACTTTTAATCATATACGCAAGTGCAAATTGATCATCGCACTCATTATATGTATCTGTATCTAAAATAACATTTATTTTTTCTTTTTTATAATTATTTACATAGTCAAATATTTCTTTCCAATTATTTACTCTTTTATATCTTGTTTCATGCTTATTATAATCAGTACCAAATAACAGAGGTTTAATATTGTTTTCAGAGCATTTTTCGCATACATTAGTTGAATCATCAATCATAATATCAATATTATTTTCTATACAAATGTCTGCTTTTTCTTGATGATTATATGCGTTAGTTAAAATAATTTTATCATATTGAATACCATATTTTTCCAACCACTTAGTAGTCATATTGTAAGGATCAGAGTATTCTCCATTATCTCTACCGCTAATTATACATATATAATGGCCATTATCTCTTAACTCTTTTATGTATTTAGAACAATCTTTAATTGGCTCAAATAAATTTGCTAGTCTTTCAATATTATCATGATAGTATTTTTGTTCTTCATCTTTTGACCAGTTAAACATATCTCTTATATAAACATCATCTTTGATTATACCGCTGTTTCCCAATTCTTTATCATGCCTAATATAATCATTTAATAATACTTCGTTAAAATTTGATAAAACATTATCAATATCAACACCAATACGCATATTTCACCTCTCTAGAAATATTAAAATGTTTTAAATAAAAAATATTTGCATCAAAATATTATTTATATTTGCAAACATTTCTTGCAACAATTTGCTAAAATGAGTGTATCATATTTACTAATTAATTGCAATTTACTATTTATTATTATTTCTTAATTTAAATAATTTTACGTTTCTACATGCTATCAAAGAATAAATATATAAGTAGATTGCTGATACAATTTGTCCTATATATGTACATAATGCACTAGGTATAAATGAACACATTAGACGAATTATTCTTGATAATAAATAGAATACATTATGCTTTTTATTATTATCATTTATCTGTATATAGCTCATTTTTAAAGTCTTCAATGGATCTATCAACATATCTATTAATTGGACTGCTAGTATTATTAATAAAAAAGTTAAATCTGGTTTAAAATACCAATAAAGTGTTAAATTCATGATTAATATTGTAAAAATGAGTATTGATAATAATTTATACGCATTTTTTAGTGATTCTTTATAATTAAATTTATTTTCCGCTAAATCTATTTTTGAAGCCGTATCAACTGAATATAACATATCCCATTGTGTATCAGTTGTTAGGCTTTCAAAATTTATTGCAGTTGCATATTTTTCTCCAAATGAAAAACTATTACCAAAGCCTATTCCATAAATTAAAAACATACCTAAATTTCTTAAAATATTAAATGATGTATATTTGATATTTTGTTTAATTTGCAAACAAAATTTAGTTTTCTTATAATACTTTATAAATACAATACATACTATTAAAAAATCTATTAGTAAAGTTATTATAATTCCAATTACATCTTTTAAAATACTTGTAAATATAATTATTGAAAAAAAATTGGTTAAATTAAATATTATATTTATCTTATTAGATTCATTATTTTTATTATCATAATAAAGTTTTTGCATAATCATTTGCATAATGAAACTTAAATACATCCAAATGATTGAATAAATACAAAAATTATGATATGTATTAACATCCATATTCATTATTTGAATATATATATTAGAATTAATAGCTAATATTAAAGTTAATAATCCAACGACCAATAATCCAAATACCATATTAGAATAAACAACATCTTGATTGTTAGTTTTCTTTGAAGTAATATTAGGACCTATTGCAAATAAACTAACAAATATCGTATAAAAAAATTGTAATGGATAAGTAAGAGAAAAGACATTTGATATTTCTTTAGTTATAGTAAATCCTAAGATTATCCACATAATTATTGGCAATATAGAAATTAATAAAGTATCTAAACTAATTTGTAAAAGTCTTTTCAACTAACTCACCTCCATTAAAAATGTTT
>CANQYI010000006.1 GCA_947628005.1 uncultured Clostridia bacterium | reverse complement strand
CTATTAAAAATTCCTTTATATTATCCATTTTTACGCTCTCTTTCTTTTTTTACCAATTTTTTATAGTAAAAATAATTTAAATATTTTATATTATTCGTCTGGTAATAACTATTAATTTCATTTAACATTAGAATATAATTTTTTTGTTTGCTCTTATTTTATATTTTCATCTATCCAATCTAAAAATTCTTTACTTGCATCTTTTATTTCAATACTTGAAATTTCAGCAACCTCATAGTTGTGTATTTTTTTTATTTCATTTTCAATTTCTATAAATTTGCTTTCTTTTGTCCTAAACTCTAATTTATATTCGCTACATTCTTCTAATTTATTATTCCACCAATATTTAGAATTAACTTTAATAATTTGACTGCCAGCTACTAATCTTTTTTCAAGTAATGTATCTATTATCTTGGTTGCCACTTTTTCTTTGTCACACAATGTTGTAACTATTATATATTTATCCATATCTATTCCCCCAATCAGAAATATTGCGTTTTATTTAAATTTATATCTAAAATAATGGCGCAAATAGCCTTAAAATTGATTGCCACAAAGATTTTATAAATCCTGCTTTTACATCTTTTTCATTTAATTTTTTACAGTCTTTAAAAGTATTTTCAAAGTCTTTATATATTTCATATATTTGACTAACTTCTTCCATATAAATTCCATTTTCAAAATGAAGATATAAACTTCTATAATCCATATTTATTGTTCCAACTACTGCTCTAATATTGTCTGATAAAAATACTTTTGAATGAACAAAACCTTTTGTAAATTTATATATTTTTACTCCATTATCGTATAATACCTTAAAAAATGATGTTGTTTGTGTATATACTATTTTTTTATCTGGAATACCCGGTACAATTATTCTTACATCTACCCCTCTTTTGGCTGCTCTACAAAGTGAATTAACAATATCAGTATCAATTATTAAATATGGTGTCATTATATATAAGTACTCTTTAGCACTATTTATCATATTAATATATACATCTTCACCTATTAAATCTTTATGAAGTGGGGCAACTCCATAAGGAATAACATAACCTTTATTATCGTTTTTATTATTAAAGTTATGTTTAAATATAGTAATATCTTTATCTTCATTTACATTTGCATTCCATAAATTTAAAAACATAACTGTTAAATTCCAAATTGCGTCACCAACAATTTTTATTCCATTATCTTTCCATACACCTAATTTGCTATTAACATTTATATATTCATCACTTAAATTAACGCCACCTGAGAAAGCTACCTTTCCATCTATAATAGTAATTTTTCTATGATCTCTATTATTCATAAATATTCCTCTAAATGGACTTAATTTATTAAACGGAATGCATTTTATTCCAAATTCTGCTAACTTCTTTGAATAGTTAGTTGAAAGCATCGCAATACTTCCCATATCATCATATAATACTCTAACTTCTACACCTTTTGCCGCTTTATCTTTTAATATGTCTAAAATTCCATTCCACATAACGCCTTCATTAATTATGAAATATTCCATAAATATGAATTTTTCAGCTTTTTTTAACTCCTTTAATAATTCAGGATAAAATTTTTCGCCAAAATTGTAATATGTAATGTCATTGTTTGTACTTACAAAGTAATTTGTTCTATTTATTAAATATGTGATATTATCTAATTTTTTATTTTCTACATCCTCTTTAATTTTTTCATCTTGTACTAAATAATCACTATATTTTTTTTCGTATAAAAATATATTCTTTAATAATTTATTTTTAGAATAGTTCCTTCCCAGAGTAATTAATAAAATTGTTCCAAATATTGGGAAGATTAAAATTAATATAACCCATGGTAAATCATTAGAAAGCCTTGTACTTTCTTTTAATATTCCAAGGACAATTAAAATACTTAGAATAGTATAAATTAAAGTAATGATTCCAAGATATTTATAAAAAAATAGCCTTATAACAATAGCAAATCCAAATTGTAATATAACCCCTATTGCAACTATTAGAACTCTTTTTATCGCATTTAACATATTTTTTCTCCTTTTAATTATTCCATATGCTACAGATTCTATTAGCCATTTATGCCATTAATTATAAACTCAATAACATGACTTTCATCTTCTTTTAACGATTTTCTATCATCATCTGTAATATCTGTAAAATATTTATTTAATTTTTTATTAATTGATATTGAATTTAGTGGATATCCTGGATTTATCTTATTTGAAGGTTTATCTACAATATAAAAATCTTCTTTACTCCAAGTATAAGTTTTCTCTACTCCATTACATATTAGAGCCATACCATAAACCCATCTACAAGTCAATCTTCCATCATCGCCATAAACACGTGCTAAATTGGAATAGTATTCTATCATTTCTTCATCTGAAAGCCTTTTACCATTAACTCTTCTAACAAACATTCCCGGTTGTTTATCAGCTGGTACATTATCAATATATAAATTATCATCCATAGCTAGTATAGGAAATTTAGAGATATTTGCATATGCTCTTGCCTTTATAAGGGCATTTTCTATTGCATCTTTTCCATTTTCTGCCACATCTATTTTTTGTTCTATATCATTTATTGTAATCAATTCTATATTATTTTCTAAAAGTTGTTTTTTAAATCTTTTTGCCTTACTTTCATTTCCAGTAGCAAATAATATTTTTTTCATATTATCACGTCTCCCTAGCACTAAATCAAATTATATCATATTATTTCTTTTCATTCAAGAAAAAAAGCAAGCTAACGCTTGCTTAAAAAATTACAAAATTAATTTTTAACCATCTATTTTTTTACTAAATATAGACATTGCTATTTTACCAACAACTGGTAATTCTGGATCGTCTTCTTTGCTAGCTTTGATAATACCAATAATTACTAAAACTACATATAATGCATATATTATTGTTGAGAAGAATGGAATATATACAGGAATAAATCTGTATATTGCATATATTATCATATACCCAATTCCTATAACTATTGCTTGTGCTGCATGAATTTTTGTATTTCTAGTATTATCTTTCATTCCAAATAAAACAATTAGTCCACCAACCCACGTAAATATGTAGGCTAAAATTGCCTTACCTTTTTCACTCATATTTTTTCCCCTTTCTTAAAAATGTATTTATATAAATTATATAAACATTTTTATTTTACTCAATAATTTTAATATCATTAAGTACATTACTTAACAACATTTAACACTTACAATTTATCACAAATAAACAAAAAAATCAACAAATTTTATTCCATGATATTTTTTCCATTCGCTACAAAGAAATTTTTTACAGTCTATATATATATCTAATCTTATATTTCATTTAGTACTTTAAAATCACAGTTATTATAATCAACTAAAATATATTTTTTTTCAGTTGTTTTATATGATTCATCGTTTAAATATAGATCAACATTCATATCATATGCTACTTTAACAACTCCACCATGTTCTATATATAATGTAGTATATTCATCTGGTACGTTAATAATGTATATAGTATCATATTCTGGATGTTCTTCCTTTAAATTTAAGAAATATTCGTAAGTATATTTATAATTCTTAGCAAATCCCATCCACCAATGTCTAAAGTTTCTTATATTTTCATTAACATTCATTAATAAGAGACTAGCTAATACAAGTATGCACAAAATATATTTTAAGCTTTTTATTTCTTTCTTTGAAGTAATAAGATTAAGAATATCGTACAATATCTTTGCAACAATCATAGCCATAAACACAGATGGAGCATACAAATACCATGTTGCATGAAGATTTGGCATTGGTAATACCGGCATTATTATAAAAGAATAAAAAGCTAATAATACAAGGTTAATATTCTTTTTTCTAAATACATTAAATATTGATAAGCCTAAAAAAGCTAAAGTAATTACAATTATTTCTATCAGAACTGTTTTATTTGTTGGTATTACAGCTGGTATATCAGCATAAACTAAGCTTTTTAAATCAAAATAATAATAAATATAATTAAAATAATTTTTTGCAATACCCACTACATCAAAAGTATAATAATATGCGTCATTTACATTTGTAGTATATTTGTTACTTGAATTCAAATATTGAGTCAATCCAAAATAAGCAAACATTATAATAATCAGTATAAATATACATATATTATTTTTTAAAAACTGTTTTAAATTAAATTTTCTAATCTGAAATTTTTTTTCAGTTGAAAAACAATCTTTATTAAACTGTTGTAATAAATTATACAAAAATATTCCCATTGGTACTAATATAAACATCTCTTTACTTCTTAGTCCAATATAGTAAATTATTATTAATAAAGCACTTGTTATTATATAAAGCAATATTTTTTTCTTTTTAGTATATTCTTTTTTATCTATGTCAATTAAATAAAAATTCAATAATACACACAAAAGCATTGTAGTTGTTCCAAATAAATCAAAAATTGCTGATTCCCAAAATGATGGCATTACAGAAACTGGATAAATAGCAAAAATTAAACTACTGACAAAAGCAACTATGCTTTTATTTTTTATATTTTCAAAGAACCTCTTTGCACAAAGATATACAAGAAAGCTATTTAACGAATGAATGAGTAATAGCACAATTAAATGTCCAAAATAATTTAGTCCAAAAATATCTAATAATATTTTAACTATTATCCAACCCGTTGGCCTAGAACAATATGTGGTATCAGGTATTATTTGAAAATAATTAGAATATGGTGTATGCGGTAAATCAACTAAATTATGATAATCATCAAATACAAAAAAATTATCTGATGTAAGTAACCATTTACTACATATAAAAATCAATGCAGTTAGTATTAAAAATATAAATAAATTTTTTACTTTCTCCTTTGACAAGCCCATTTATACCTCCAAATTAATATACGTCATATGACTTTACGTAGAATTTCATTATAATATTTGTAATCCATTTTGGCCAAAATTTATTGAACATTATAATATCTTCAGATTTTCTCTTATTATCAACTATAAATTGCTTAGTTGTTGCACCATCGTGTATTCTGTAATTGATTAATTTTTTAGGTATATATAATGATCTACCTTTCATTTTTGCAATCTTTAAGAAAGTGTCCCAATCTAGGGCAAACTTTAGATCAGAAGTAAATATTTTATCACCTAATAATTTTTTATTATATGCAACAGATGGGCAGTTAATTGTATTTCCAAAAGCAAGTGAAGCCACTTTAAAAAATTTTAATTTAGAAAGTGTCTTGTTTTTTGTAAATACTTTCAATATTTCCTTTATTTTACTATTTTTATCAGGAGTTACTTTTCCATTATGATAAGGATTATAATTTGTATTATACATGAGTGTATCTGCACTATAATTTTTTAATATCTCTTTTGAATAGTTTGGTTCATATATATCATCTTGATGAGCTATAGTTACAAGTTCAGTTTTAGCATTTGAATATGCAAAATTCCAATCATCTTGTATATCTGAGGCTCCATCCCTAACAAAATATGGTATATTATACTTTTCTGCTATAGATTTAATTTTATCGTTTGGCGTAGAAGTAGCAATAAGATAATTTGTTGGTACTTCTTGGTTAATAACAGATTTTACGCATTCTTCTAAATATTCTGATTCTTTATATGCACAGATAGCAAACGTATGAATTTTTGCCATTTCTTCAATTTCTTCATCACTTAATACCTTTTCTTTTCTAAAAGCCCAAAATTTATTTAATAAGAAATTAATAGGCACTGTTACAACTAAATTTGCAAGACTTGCTATATACAGTGGTATTCCAAGTCTATTACATTCAATTTCAGTAAGTATTACAGTAAGTATTAAACCTGTGAATGAATATGTTAAATAAGTTTTGAACAAAGTATGCAAAACATCTTTTATTGACTCATATTTTTTCTTAAAAACAAATAATCCATTCAATAAAAATGAGCATAAAACAGATAACACAAACGCTAAAATATTTGAAATTTGTAGAGGTATATTAAAAACATAATACGACGTATTAACTATTGCATATGATATGAAAGTATTAATTACCCCCACAATTCCAAATTTTATAAAACTCATAACAAAATCTTTCAGGCTTTCTCCTTCATTCCTTTTAAAACGCATCTTTATCCTCCGTAAATTTTGAAATTTTAATTCATATATAATTCTTTTAAATTTATATTCATTTTTTTATCATAATCAACTATTTTTTTGTGGAAAACTAAAGTAACTTTTCCAGCTCTATTTCTTTCTGATCTAACATCTACTTCTAAGTTTATATTTTTATCATTTATATTATAACTTGCTACTTCTAATTTGTTAATATAAACAGATAATGAAGTATATAGTTCAGGATTTTCTACTACTGCATTAATATTTAATTTTCTATTGTGACCAGTTATTAAATAACATGAAAATTCATCTGTTATATAATAGTTTCCTGCTTCATCCTTTATCAAGTTTCCTTTTGAAATTTTAGCATCTTTAAAATCATAGCCTGTAAAGAATGTTGCCATACTAGATATTATAGAATCATTAGAATATTGCATTGTAACCTCTGGTACATAATCTATAAATGTGTATTCATTTGTTATATCCATATCAGATGTATATACAAAAAATCCACCTGTTTCATCTAAATAATTTAGATAATATTCATTAATATGGAATAAATTATAAGTAAGTGCCGTAACTATTCCAATTAAAACTACAAAAAATTTTATTCTTTCAATTTTAGTCTCTGATTTACCTATTACATATATAAATGAGCAAAATAGTAATATTCCCATACACATTGAATAAACTGAAGTCCTTAAGCAAGGTAATTTCCATATTGCATTATTTGAGCAAATAAGTAAAGTCATTATTGCAACTGGTAACAATAATAAGCATATGGCAACAATATGATGTTCAACTGATTTCCTTGATTTTTCTTTCTTTATCATAAAAAAGAAAATTAACCATATAATTATAAATACTATTCCAGATATAAATATTACTTTTCCAATTACATTTTGGAATAAAATTTGAAAACCGTGTAGTATATATGAAAAACTAACAGTTTCTAAAGTTGTATCTATTGCATGTCCATGTTTTGCTAATTCCCCTGTAAAATGTCTAAATAACATCTTGCCCCAAAACAAGTGGTAAGAAGCATATATTACAGTTGAAATAGAAAATATAATAGAATTTAGATTTATCTTTTTATTAATTATACTTATAAGTATTCCTAATGCTGCTAGTGCAGCTACTAAAGCTAGTACCTGTTCATCTAATGTCATTAATACAAAAATAGGAATTGCAATTAATAATTTATACCATTTATTTTTTTCAAAGACTTCACTAAGGTGTTTAAAAAAGTATCCCATTAAAAAAACAACTGTTGCAGCAACAAATAATTTTGCAGATCTAGCTCTTAAATATGTTGCTACTTGGAAAGATTGATATAGTGGTATACACGCACCTATGAAGAAGGCAAAACTTCTAGGACATTTTTTCCAGACAGCTCTTATAAAGTATGCCACTGAGATTACAAGTAAAATCGCTGCTATTGGATAAAAAGGATTTCTATTTCCCCAAGCAGGCCATGCTCTAGTTAGTCTAAAGAAAATATTTTCTTCTATGCCTTGTATTAAAAAAGCTAAATATCTAGGTCTATACTGACCAAGTTCAGTTATTTTTAAATCGAATGCTTTAGTAAAAACATTTAAAATATTTTCACCATCATGAATTTCCCATGGAATGAGATTATTCATAGAGCCTGTTTGCACTTCCTCATCAATAATAGGCTCTTTAAAGAAGAATAACAATAAATATATTAAAATTAAAGTTATTCCTAGAGCATAGAATAAAATCTTTCCGAATTTTTTTTCAAATAACAAACTGTATGCTTTTGAAAATTTTTTATCTACTTTATCTAAAGACTCATTAATTTTACTTTTTTCCATCTTTTCCTCCATCTTGCAATATTGTTTTTTCAATTATAAATCTAGGTCTTCTCTTTGTTTCACTATAAATTTTTCCTATATATTCGCCAATTATTCCAATACAAAGTATTTGGAATCCACCAAATAGACATATAAGAGCAATTATTGTTGTCCATCCAGGTTCAGTAGCATTATTTACTATATGGCTTATTATAACATATATTAAATATATAAAGCTAAGTGCTGATATACAAAATCCTGTAGATGTTATTATTCTTATAGGTTTAACACTAAAAGATAGTATACCTTCAATTGCGAAATTTATCATCTTCTTTAAAGGATACTTGGATTCACCTGCAGCTCTTTCTGCTCTTACGTATTCAACATTAGCTGTTTTAAATCCAATTAAAGGTATAATACCTCTTAAGAATAAATTAACTTCTTCATAATTTTCAAGTTCATTTAAAGCTCTCTTACTCATAAGTCTATAATCTGCATGATTGTATACAACTTCTGCACCTAATTTATTCATTATTTTATAAAAAGCTAGCGCTGTATTTTTCTTAAACCATGTATCTTTTTCTCTTGAGCTTCTAACTCCGTACACTATATCGCAACCATTATTATATTCTTCAATAAATTTGTCCATTGCATCAATATCATCTTGTAAATCAGCATCCATACTAATTACGATATCAGCATATTCTTTTGCTGTCATTAAACCAGCGAGTAAAGCATTTTGATGTCCTCTATTACGTGACAGACAGACCCCTGTTACAAACTTATTTTCTTTATTATATTTTTCAATTAATTCCCAAGTTTTATCTTTAGATCCATCATTAACATACATTATTTTACTTTCTTTATCAATTATTCCATCTTTTATCATGTTTTTTAATTTTTCTGTTAATTTATTTGTTGTTAATTCTAATACTTCTTCCTCATTATAACAAGGCACTACTACATATAATATTTTAGACATTTTTTACTTCCCCCTTTGAAATATTCCATGCTTTCTCTAAGACCTTAATTCTTTTCTTTCTTTGTTCTTTTTGAAATTTATTTGTACCGTATTTTTTTGATATCATATCATATATATCAATTATTTCTTTTAAATGCTTTTCTTTTTTCATATTGGATGTTATTTGAGTTTGATGAACTCTATAATAATTAAATGCTTTATTTACATAGGCTATTTTCCCTCTAGACATAACCTCTAGATAAAATACCCAATCACCTGACTGTTTATATTTTTTAATTTCATCGTAAATATTACTATAGTCATCATTCTTTATAATACAAGATGAAACATTTGCAATTATATTATTTAAAAAAGCATAATTTTTAATTTCATAAATACCATCATCAATAAAATCTGAATTCCAATGTCCAGTCTTCATTATATCAATTTCAGGTTTTATTGTTTTTAAAAATATATTACCTTTAACATCTGTAAAAGCACTGTCCACATATGCTATGGAAATATCTCTTTGAATTTCTACCTTTTTTAACAATACTTTTATCATGTTTTTATTGCAGTAATCATCTGCTTCAGCAATCCAAATATAATCTCCATCTGCATTTTCAATTCCTTTTGCCCACTGAGAAAAAGCGCTTCCAGAATTTTCTTTATTATATATTTTCTTTATTTTTATTAAATCCTTAAGTTCATCACAAATACTATCTATTAGCTGTATGCTACTATCAGTAGAACAATCATCTAAAATGATAATTTCATATATTTTTGAAGTCTGATTTAAAACGCTATATATTCTTCTAATTAAGAATTTTTCATAGTTGTAATTAGGAATTACTACTGATACTTTTATTTTTTCATCTTTTAGTTTATTTTGCTTTTTAGCTAATTTTACTAATTGTTGAATAGTATATTTTCCATTTTCTTTATTTTTGCCTATTAGCTTTTTTAAATTAGTTTTAAAGTTCTTTCTAAAACTAATCAAATTATTAACTGTTTTAGCATTCCTAAACATCAATAATTTTGATACTAGAAAATAATACCATCTAATATTTCTTCTATGTCTCTTAATGAATTTTCTAAAGTTAGATATTTTCCATATTTCAAAGTTATATTCATCTATTTTTTCTATAAATTTTTCTATCAAATGAAGCCTTTTTTCTTCATCTTCTATTTCAATAATTATATAAATGTATATTTCTAATATTTGATGTAAAATTATAGCATCCTTATATTTTTTAAATTCTTTTTCATTCTTTATTCTATCTAAGCATAATCTAACTGTCTCAAATGCATCATATCTTTTCTCAGTAAATTCAGAATTTTGAATAGAGCCTTTTCTTTGAACATAATTATATACTACTTTATCTGTATATGTTACCTTTTTACTATGAACTACTGCTGGAAGAACTGATGCTATATCTTCATTTATTTTACCTTCATAAAATGGGTACTTTTCAAGCAAATCTTTTCTAATTATCTTATTACAGGCTGATGCAGCAAGTCCATTATCGACTATATTTAGTTTATTAACTTCACCAATACATGCTTTTTTGACTGGAACTATATTTTTCCCTTCTTCGTCAACTAATTGTATGTCATTTACAATAAAATCAGCATCATCTTGAACCATTTTTTCTACTAGCTTTTTGTAGTAATTTTTGTCAACATAATCATCTGAATCAATGAATCCTATATACTTTCCTGTTGCAATTTTTACTCCTCTATTTCTAGTATAGGCAAGTCCACCATTTTTTTCGTTTTGAAGTAAAATAAATTTATTTTCATTTTTTTTATATAAATTTTGCAATATTTCGTAAGTATTATCTGTTGATTTATCATCTATAACTATTATTTCAAGATTTTTATATGTTTGATTGATAATAGAATTTACGCATTTTTCTACGAAATTTTCAACGTTATAACATGGTATAATTACAGATATTTTTTCGTTAATTGTCATTTTTACCTCCTTGCTATCTTATTTGTATTTATATAAAAATTATTTTTATCTAATCTAAAATTGATATTATAATATGGATCTCCTTTTTCTAAAATTTCGTTCCATTTTAATTTAAATAAATCAATTTCAGACTCAAATCTTGCTATTTTTTCTTTAGTATCTTCTAAACCTCTAGTTTTAGATTCATAGTGTGTTAACACAGCAAATGGATTTAGTACAACTAAATAGCCCTTTTCTCTTACTTTTAAACAAAAATCTATGTCATTAAATGCGACCTTAAATTCTTCAGTAAGTCCATTTACTTCTTCATATATATTTTTCTTTACCATTAAACAGGCTGCTGTTACTGCTGAAAAATTATTAATAACTGTAGCTCTTGAAAAGTAACCGGGATCGTTTGCTTTCAAATTAGTATTTACATGTCCTGCTACTCCGCCAATTCCAACTACTACGCCAACATGTTGAGTAGTGTTATCTTCATACAACAATTTGGCACCTACTATTCCAACATCATCTCTTTGGCAAACTCCTAACATATTTTCAATCCAATCAGGTGTTATAACTTTTACATCATTATTTAGTAGTATAATGTACTCACCTGTTGCATATTTTTCTCCAAAATTATTTATTTTAGAAAAATTAAATTCATTTATTTCAATCTTTTTAACCAATACATTTTTATGTTCTTTTTGAAGCAAATCATAGTATTTAAAAGTTTCCTCTTTAACACTATTATTTTCAACAATAATTATTTCATAATTTGTATATGTTGATTTAAATATTGAATCTATACACTTTTTTAAATCTGCCTTTGCATCCTTATTTGGTATTATTATACTTACTTTTGGATTTGATTTTATAGCATAATCTACTCTATATCTACCTGGTTCATTTTCTAATATAGTAACTTTTCCGTCAATATTATTTTCTTTTAAATTATTTTCGATAGCTCTCTTTCCGGCTTCGAAGACATAAGTCTTTGAATCAGATGCTCCTGCAGTAGAATTCACATGAGCTCTCCAATGATATAATATTTTTGGAATATGTGCTATGCAAGTTGCTTTGTTTGTTGCCCTTAACACAAAATCATAATCTTGTGCCCCATCATATTCTTTTCTTAACATTCCAACTTCGTCAATTAGTTTTTTATCTACAACAACAAAGTGACATATATAATTATAACTTCTCAATAAATCTATAGAAAAATCCGGTTTAAAGTGTGGATTTTTCCTTACATTATTAAGTAATATATCTTCATCAGTATATAAAAAATCTATTTTTCTATTTTTATTTATTAGCTTTACTACTTCATATAAAGCATTACTAGATAAAACATCATCATGATCGCAAAAGGCAATGTAATCTCCTGTTGCCATTTTTATAGCTTCGTTAGTATTTTCAGATATTCCATCATTAGATTCCAAATGTTTATATAATATTCTACTGTCATTTAAGCTTTTTAATCTATCTTCTATATATTTTAACGTCTCTTTACTTCCATCAGCTAAACATAGTTGCCAATTACTATATGTCTGATTAAGTATTGAATCAATTAGTTCATTAAAAAAAACTTCTTGAGTATTATACATTGGAATTACAATGCTAATTAATGGAGCATATTCAAAATTTTCTAACTTTTGATTTTCAAGTTCTTCAAATGTTGGTTCATTATTTTTTATATAATCCTCATAATTATCTGAAATGTTCTTCATTTGTTTTTTATTTAAATGTCTCATATATAATTTATTTACAGACTTTTTTAGTCCATTTTTTTTAAGATAATTATAAGCAGCTTTTAACCTTCTACTGATCATACTGGTCTCCTCTATTACTTTTTAAATAGTTTTTTTACAATACTCATATTTTTATAATCTTCAATTTCTCTTTCAAGACTCTCAACTTTTTTTTGCCATTCATCATTAGTTCTTTCCACATCATTTTTTAAACGTTCAAATTTTTCTTGTTCTAGTTTTATTTCTTGCGACAAGCCACCTATTGTAGTTAATGCAGAGTAAGTTGATTCATATGCTTTTGCCACTTGCTTGTCCAAAAGATTTTCTTGAATTATACTATCTAGTTTAAAAAAGTAACTAACGAACTCATTTATTCCAAATTCAGTGAATAAATCATCTTTATTTAAATATTTAGATAGCTTCGAGTTATTCTTGAACAATAAGTCAATAGATCTATATAAGATAAACTCAATTGGTGCATTTTTTTCACTCCACTCTTGGTCATAAACTATAAATTTAGTAAATTCTTTTTGATCATTAATTTCAACAAATACATTTTCAAATATCAAATCAAAAAGGCAATCCTTTATAAAATGCATCTTATTTTTTATATCACTTTCTACTGTTATTCCATATTTTTCAAATACATCTGGATTTTTTTCTTGATTTGTACAAGATATACACATAAAATTAGTATATAGCTTTTCATACCATTTTTTGATTAACTCTTTAGCTGTATCAATTTTATTATCTAATATTAAGTCTCCAATATATTCGCTAAACGTTTTAAGCCTCTGATATTTACTTATTAACTTAAAATCTTTGACTTCATCAGACGTATCAATACTACACTTTTTTAGTATTTCTATGTTATTTTTTATGTTCTCTATATGACTTTTACTTTCATTTGATAGAGGCTCTTTTTGAACGTAATCTTTATACATTTTAGTAATTAACCTGTTTTCAGGTTTCCTAAAATTATTATAACTTACAAATTTTACTTCTGATAAATTTTCCTCTTTACTTGTAAATTCAACAAAGAAAGAATTAGAAAAATAATCAAGCATTTTATCTTTAGCTAATTCACGCACTGCTTCAAGTTCACTAAAAACTAATTTATCATCTAAGTTATAATAAACTAAATAATTAAGTTTGCTATCATTTTCATTTGGTAGATAATCATCAGAATAAATAATACTAGGTAGCTTGTAATCTGGAAATGGATAATAAACTTTATAGTATTTAAGTTCAGAATTTTTTACTATACTTTCTAGTTCATTTTTAGAATATATTGAGCCATCCTTTTCTTTTCCTAAAATTACATCAAATGGATTAGACCCATTTTTTGTTTCACCAGCAAAATTTCTTATTGAAAATTTATTATTAAGTGCAACAAGTAAAACTCCATCTTCATTTAATAATCTATTGGAAATTTTTATTAGCTCATTTAAAGTATTCTCATCATTTTCAACATATTTAGAGATGTTTTTCATTTCATTTATAACAATTATATAATCTACTTTTTCTTCTCTCTTTTCAAATTGCAATAAAGTCTCATTATATACTGTAACTTCACTAGTTGGAGCATCTAACTTATCTAATGTTAGCATAATTACTTTATTTTCATTCTTTAAGCATGATTTATATATATCATTTCCAATGAATAATATTTTAGATTTAGGTCTTATATCGTACCAATTTAATAGATTTTCTCTAATATCACTATTCATGATAAAATTTTCAAAATCTACTTTTTTATCATCAGGCATAAAATACCTCCCAAATAATTTTTATTTTTTTGAACATGAAATTTCAGAATCTAGTCTTATAAAGCCTACTACTTCCTTAGTAGATAATATTTCAACTAGCAGAGCGTCATATTTTCTATTTAAAACTTCAAGTTCACCATTTGTATTTATATGAGTACAGCTAAATGACAAAGTATATTTTCCTGGTCCAAGATTTATTCTCTGTTTAAATGTTACCTCTACAATATCTCCCTTTTTGCAGTTTCCTGTGTCTATATTTTCAATGAGTGTATTTGTTCCACACATTTCTAACCCTTTAAAATCCTTTATTGTCATTGTAAATACTGGAGAGTCTACATCATCATTAAACTTTATTCTAGACTTTAAGTACACTGTCTTATCATTTTCAATTGAGGAAATATAGTTTCCTTTATCATCAAAAATACCATAATCAAAAACTTCAGCTTTTCCATTTCCATAAGTTATAAGTTTATCATTTTGAATCATGTGCTCTTTCCAAGTTTCATTGTCGGGATCATCTATAATTCTAAATTGACTATCTTTTAACTGTGTATCTTCTGTCAGTTTTTCAGCCTCTTTTTCAATTTTATTTTGTTTTCTTATTTCCGTTGGATTTAAACCAACTATAATTTTTTTATAGAGTTCTACTCCATCTTTAACACTTCCATCAAATATTTTAGTACCTGCATCAATTATTATTGTTCTAGTACAATTTCTTAAAATATCAGAAATGTTGTGAGTAACAAACAATATAGTCTTCCCTTTTTTCTTGAATTCATCAAATTTTTTAAAGCATTTTAATTGGAATGCCATATCACCAACAGATAGAACTTCATCTACTATCAATATATCTGGTTCTACATTAATTGCACATGCAAATGCA
Organism: uncultured Clostridia bacterium; assembly: GCA_947628005.1. Lineage (GTDB taxonomy): Bacteria > Bacillota > Clostridia > TANB77 > CAG-465 > CAG-465. The sequence continues at coordinate 42,750 of CANQYI010000006.1, read as the reverse complement.
AGTCTTGCAAACATACCTGAAGAATAAGTTTTTACAGGCTGACTTAGATGTTCACCTATATCTGCAAACTCTATAATTTCATTTTCTTTTTCTTTTATTTCGGCATCTGTTAATCCCATTACTTGACCATGTTGATATATATTTTCATATCCGGTAAGTTCTGGATTAAAGGCAGCTCCTAGTTCTAAGAGTGAACTTATTTTACCATTAACTTTAAGGCTACCACTAGTTGGTGTTACAACTCCTGTAATCATCTTTAATAGTGTTGATTTACCAGCACCATTCTTACCAAGTACTCCCAATATTTCGCCTTTTTTTACAGTAAATGATACATCATTCATAGCCCTAAAAGTACCATGCTTTTTATATTTTGGAATCAAACTTTCTAATAGTCTATCTTTTTTACTATTAAACATTTTATATTCCTTAACTAAATTTTCGACAACTATTACATTATCATTATCTTTACTCATTAAATTAGCACATCCTTATTTTTTAAATATACGATAAATATTATAACCTATTCTGTATAGAATTGGTAAATTGTAAAAGAAAAAATAAAAGGTCTTATATGAAAAAGTTTCATACTTAAATATTTTAAAATAAATATTTAAGTCCTTAAAATTTATATTTCTTACATTCTTAACTCTTTGAAAATAGCTTAATCCCTGTTTGCTTAATTCATTTAGTTCAGTATTAAAGCAATTTTTTCTTTCTAAATAAGTCGTAAATTTATCTATTTTTAAGTCTATAATATAATCTCTTTTTTCGTCAAACGTTTTATATCTTTGTGTATATCTACTTGTTCCAACTTGATTATTTACATGTTGTCTATACTTTAAAGTTGGAACATCTAAATAATAAATTTTTCCATTAATTGAAGTTATTAACGCTATCCAATAATCATGTAAAATATTTTTTGTTTCAGGAAATGGTAAAATATATTTAAGATTTTCAGATTTACAAATCATTGTGCAACCAGTTACACAGTTATATAAGTACTCCAATCTAAAATCATTAAATTTTCTTTGTTTTCTGATTAATTTCATTTTTTTATTAAATGACTTATTTACAGTTACTAAATCTTCATTTACCACTTCTAAATCCGTATAAACTAAGTCTAAATCATTTTTTTCTATCGCTTCAAGACTTAATTTTACTTTATCTTTATTCCAAACATCATCTTGATCTGAGAACATATAATACTTACTACTTACTTGAGATAATAAAAATTCAAAGTTTTTATTAGACCCCATATTATTTTGTTGATATATAACTTTTATTCTATCATCTTTTTTTTCATAATCTTCTAATATCTTTCTAGTAGAATCAGTTGAACAATCATCTGAAATAATTAAATTAAAATCATTATAATCTTGAGCAAGTATTGAATCAAGCTGCTCCCTTAAATATTTTTCGCCATTATATGTAGCAAGAAGTATATCTACTTTCTTGTCCATAGAAGCCTCCTTTATAACACATCAGGAAAGTCCTTTTTAGATTTTTTGAACACTGCATTTCCCCAAATAAATATAAGTAATGTAATACACCAAAACGCTATAGTATATATAGCATTTGACTCTGTAACAATATTAGAATTAAATATGAAAGAATCCCTAAGTCCAGTTACAAGATATGTAAAAGGCAAGCATTTTGAAATAATTAGCAAAGTATTATGACCACCTAACATATTTAAATTCCAAATTACTGGTGTAAGCCAGAAAAACAGTTGCATTATTACACTAAGTAATTGTACAACATCTGGTATAAGTGTAGCTAGTGCAGAAGTTAATCTAGAAATAGCCACAATAAAAATTATTGCACATAAAGCCATATAAATTACTTGTAAAAAATTACCTATATATCCAAATGCTGCACATACTACTGCTGCAACTAAAAATAAAAATATTCCGATTATACTTGATGAAGATAAAGATATAACAGGTATTATATCAACTGGAAAAACAACTTTTTTAACCAGATATGAATATGTTCTTATTGAACTACTAGCTGTGAGTATAGCATCATTTAAGAAAGTCCACATTGCCATACCAGGTAAATACCAAACTATAAAAGGGTCGTCTCCAGCACTCTTAGTTTTCAAAATATATTGAAATACAATTACATACATTGCCATAAAAATGAATGGTTGTATAAATCCCCATATAGCTCCAAGACTAGTTCCAGCAAATCTATTTTTAAAGTCACTTTTTCCAAGTCTTATTATCATTTTTCTATTTTTAATTATTTCTTTAATAAATTCCATTCACATCTCCTCATTTTGTATGAAAAGATTATATCATTAATACTATCAAATTTCAATAAAATAAGCATTAAATAAAAAATAAATCATTATAATTTACAATTATTATCCTATATGATATAATGAAAAAATATAGGAGGATTATATTTTATGCATATAATAGATAGAATAAAAAATATAGGAAAAGAAAAAATAAATATATATAAAGAAAATGGTAGGAAGTTAGATATAGAAAATCCTAAAAAGGTTTCTGCCGTTATACCAAATTACAATTACGAAAACTATATTATTGAAAGAATAGATTCTATTTTACTTCAAACTTATCCAATTTATGAATTAGTAATAATAGATGATTGTTCAACTGATAATAGTGTTAATATAATATCAAAAAAAGTAGAAAAAATTAAAAATCAATACCCTAATTTAAAAGTAAAATTTATAAAAAATGAAAAAAATAGCGGTAACGTTTTTTGTGGATGGCAAAGAGCTTTTGAGGAATCTAGTGGGGATTATCTTTGGATATGTGAAGCAGATGATTCATGTGCAAATAACTTTTTAGAAACAGTTATTAAAGGATTCGATGATCAAGATACAGTACTTTCATATTGCGAATCTTTAACGATGGACGAAAATAATATAATTTTAATGAAAGACCTACGTGAATGGATTGATATATTTAATACTGGTAAATGGAATAACAACTATATAATTACTGGAAAAGAAGAACTAACTTCGACTATGTGTATAAATAATACCATAGCTAATGCTTCTAGTGTTGTATTTAAAAAATATGATGGCCTAGATTATAAAAATTGGTTAAAAGAATCTCAAACTTATAGACTTGCAGGAGATTGGTATTTTTATAGCAAAGTTATTGAAAATGGTAAAGTAGCTTATTTTAGAGATTCGCTTAATTATCATAGAATGCAATCAAAATCTATAACTTTAACTACATCTGGTCAAAAAGAATATGATGAAATAGTAAAAATGCAAGATGATATAATGTCACGTGTACAATTATCAGATGAGACTAGAGAAAAAGTATTAAAAAGAAGAAATGGTGTAAAGGAGAGACTACATGCAAAATAGCATTGATTTATCAATTATAATACCTGTATATGGGGTAGAAAAATATATACGTAAATGTTTAGATTCTGTCTTTAAAAATTTACCAGATAATACAGAAGTTATAATAATTAATGACGGAACAAAAGATAATTCAGAAACAATTATATTAGAATTTGTTCAAAAATATAAAGATATAATAGCTTATTACAAAAAAGAAAACGGTGGTCTATCCCACACTAAAAATTATGGCTTATCAAAAGCTCACGGTAAATATATTACATTTGTGGATTCTGATGATTATGTAGATGAAAATATGCACAAAGACATGCTTAACCTTGCTATTAAAGAAGATGCTGATGTTGTCTATTGTGATGTAGAATTAGTGTATGAAAGTGATGGGCACAAAATAATTAGTAATTGTACCAATGATAGTAGACCAAATGATTTTTTTAAAGCAATAGATACATCTTTAATGGCAGCATCTTGGAATAAGATGGCAAAGAGAGAATTATTCGATGGAATTGACTATCCTGTAGGCTTAAACAATGAAGATGTTGCAGTTACTCCTATTTTGCTAGGAAGAGCAAATAAAATTTTAAAAATAAATAAACCATATTATAAGTATGTTCAAAGGGCTGGCTCTATACAAAATAGCACTTTCAGCAATAAGAGATTTTCAACTTTTAAAACATCTAAACTATGCATTGAGAGAGCAAAGGAATTAAGTGAAGAGTACCAAGAAGAGTTAAAAGGAACTTTGTACATTCAACAGATGTTAGTATTACTATTGTACCCTATAAACGATATACATGATGAGACAAGAATGCCTCTTATAAAAGAAATTTGTGAACTATTAAATGATATAGGTAATGATTTGTTTACAAATAAATATGTACTTGAACATATGCACAATATAAAGTTAGAAAAACTTCTTGATCAAATAAAAAATAATGAATATGAAAATATTTCTAAGACAATTAGTACATACAATAAAAAAATAAAATTTAAAGATAAACTTTATACTATGAAAAAAAATATTTTAAAATTAATGAAAAAGCAATAAAAAGCAAGTATTACTTGCTTTTTATTGTTTCTTTAAACTGAATATTATCAATTACTATTCCTTCACTATTGATACTTGCTTTAGCCTCTTTTGGCATAATATCATTTAGATCATTTAGTCCATAATTTTTCATTTTTAAATCTATTACTGCATCATTTTCATAAGCTTCACCAACATAAAAGTCCCAATTATCTACATTAAATCCAGTTATTAAAAATTTTGTTTGGCTTGCTACTCCAAAATCAGATAAATCATCTTTAACAAATAATACTGAAGCAAAATTTATATTTGAAGTACCAAATACGCCTGGCAAAGCTGACAGTGTATCATTACTATATGCTTTAGTAATATTTTCTACCTTAGTTAGTTTATTTCCGTCAAGTATTGCTTGATCTTGATCTAAAAATATCTTAATATCTTTTGGCAATTCATAATTATTATACATATTTGTCATAAATTTTAGAACTATATTATCTCCATCTTTTTCATATATTCCTGTAAAAGTTTCTAAAATCTCTGTATCAAATACAGTTATAATAAACTTATTTAAAGTACTTGCATTAAATCCTAAAAGTTTATCTTCTTCTAAAACTAAACTTACGTAAGATTGTTTATTGCTTGAATTTGTTAAATTTGTAAAATAACCAGTAGTATTTCCTTCTTTTTTAGCATTAAAAACGTAAGAAGATACATTTACTATATTACTTACGCCTAAAATTTCTCCATCCGTTACATTTTCTTGTTTTTCTTTAGTTTCAACTTTTATAACATCATTCAAATTTATTATATCTAACTTTACACATACAAAAATTATAAGTAAAAATACAAATATTCCTACAAGTATAATTAATCCCATAGATATAACTGATTTTCTATTACTTTTCTTTTGTTCTTTCATAATACTAACCTCAAAAATATTTTATATTAAAATAAAAGTTTTTTCAACACTTTTAATAAACTTTTTGACTTTTATCTTATAATGTGCTAAAATGTTCTCACTATTAACTTTATTTCTTATAACTATTAAGGAGGAAAACGACATGGATAAACTTGGAGTACTTACATTTAACTGTGCCGATATGTCAAATAATCGGAAAATTAGTTATTTTGATATCAACAATCTAAAATCTGGTCAATTTATTTTTGATAAAGCAGTTGGTATAACCCAAATAAACTGTAATTCTATTAATTTTTCAATGATTAATTCATATTATATAGCTACTAACCAAAATGGTTATTCATCTGTAATTTTTCAACATGATTCAACCATTAATTTAGAAAACAACAGCATTCACATTAGCGAAGAAATTTGTGGTCTGTATTTACTATATGTTTCTGAGATGTGTAATTATTTTTTAGTTAAATCTAAGAAAAATAGATTTGCTATATTAGGTTTTAAATACCTTCCTGGTATACAAGAATACACTATTAAAATGAGCAAATTCGTTAACTGCCCACAAGAAATAATTCTTGTAGGAAAAAGTTCATCCTTTATGAAGGAAACTAGTCTTATATGCTTCTATTATAAAGATAATATGACCCTTTTTGATGTAAATGACTTCAGTACTGATTTTAAAATATATGAAAGAATTACTAAACTTTGCGTTCTAAATGTAGGTATAATAGATACCATACCTATATTAACTTTCAATAACAAAAATATAAATTATATTTCAATGTCTATGAATTGTTATACTTTCTTAAGTCCTATGAGTTTTAATAGTTTTTCTTTGTTAGAATCAGATAATAAACTCTACTTAATATTGGAAAGAAAGGCCGTTAAAAATCTGTATTTTTATGATACAAGATTTAATAAGATTGGTTCACACCTCGTATCTTATGAGCCACTAGACGAAGAAATTATATTTAATTTTTCTTCACTATTTGGTAAGAATTCATACATTTTCAAGTTTGATGACGGCACTAGCTTTATTACCCCTAAAGGTCGGTCTTCACCAGATAAAATTTATACCACATCATCTTATATTTTAAATTTTTCAGGTGATAAAAAAACTATTCAATACATTAGCAATAAGAAAATAATTCTGTTGAAATCGATTAACTCTGAAGCATTTATTACTTCAAAATTTATTTATATAAATGATATTGGAAAAATACCTTTAGATGATGCAGACGTAAACTTTAAAAATGCGATAAAATTCCAAAAGAATGAATTTAGCTATCCTACGTACATATATGAATTTAATTCATATAAATTAATTCCATATAAAAAATTTGTAATAATGGTTTCAAATGATTTTAATATATGTGACTTAGCTTTAGATAATGTGAGCAAAAAAATATTTAATAGTGTTATTTCTATATACTCGCGTGATAGTAATTGGATGTCAAAAAAGGATGTTGGTTTATTTAAAAAACTTCCATTTTTATCTTTAAATAATATGCTCTTTAATCATAAAAACATTGTATTTGGAATAAAAAGTGATACTAATACTTTTATAAAATTACTTAAAATTGATGTAAATGTACATTATTGCACTATATCGATTTGGATTAACTATATAAATATAAGATTTGATATAAATTATCGAGAAGTAAAATCTATTAATTTCAATTATATAGTCAATGCAATTAAATTGCACCTTGATCTTTCAAATAGTGTCCATAAGAAAATATATGAATTAATTTGTGGTAAAGATTTAATTTCTGCCGATCAATATTATGAATATGAATAATATAACAATGAATAATACACAAATAAAAAAACCGCTATTTGCGGTTTTTTTTATTTTTCCTTTGTCTTAGCTGCTTTTCCTACTCTATCTCTTAAATAGTATAATTTAGCACGTCTAACTTTACCTTCTCTTACAACTTCAATTTTTTCTATTTTTGGTGAATTTACTGGAAATGTTCTTTCCACACCAACACCATTAGATATCTTTCTTACTGTAAAAGTTTTATTAAGTCCAGAGTTTTGTTCTTTTATAACAGTACCTGTAAATATCTGAATTCTTTCTCTGTTTCCTTCTTTAATTTTAACGTGTACATTTACTGTATCACCAATACTATATGTAGGTTTTTCTTCTTTTATATAATCTTTTTCTATAGATTTAATTATGTCCATTATTTTCGCCTCCTTTAATATCAATTATTTTTTTTAATAGTTCTTTTGATAGCTTTTTACTATCTAGTGCATCTTGAATCAAATCAGGTCTATTTTTTAAAGTTATTTTAATAGCTTCTGTTTCTCTATAATCATTAATATTCTTATGATGTCCTGTTGTTAAGACATCTGGTACTTTTTTTGACTTAAAATATAACGGTTTTGTATACTGTGGATATTCTAGTAAAAAATTTGTATGTGATTCTTCAAGCAAAGAATCTTTTGATATTACTCCAGGTATGAGTCTTATAATGGAATCCATTAGCACCATCGCCGGTAATTCACCACCAGTTAGTACATAATCTCCAATTGATATTTCTTTAACGTCATACTCTTCTATTATTCTTTCATCTATGCCTTCATAGTGACCACATATCAATATATAATTTGAATTACTATTAGCAAATTCTAAACTTTTATCATAATTTAAAACGCTTCCTCTAGGAGATAAATAAATAACTTCTATATTTTTATTATCTTCTGATAATTTTTCAAAAGCAAATTCTATTGCTCTCGAAAGTGGTTCAGCAGAAATTACCATACCTGCCCCACCACCAAATGGTGGAAAATCTACTCTATTGTGTTTATCTGTAGAAAAGTCTCTTATATCAACAAGTTCAATTGAAACTTTTTGGCTCATAGTCGCATTTTTTATAATACTAGTATTTCTAAATTCTTCAAATAAATTAGGAAATAAAGACAATACTATAAATTTTATCATATTAACCCTTCCATAAGCTCAACATACATTTTTTTAGATTTTATATCTACCTTTTTTACTACTTGTTTTATTGCAGGTAAATATATCTTCTCATTATTACTTGTTTCAATTTCATATATATCATTAGCGCCTGTATTAAACACATAAACAATTTTTCCTAAAATAGAGTTATCTTTTAAATCCACTACTTCCATAGATAATAAATCATCTATATAATAATTATCTTCTTCTAAAGGTTTCAAATCTTCCTTAGGAATATATATATACTTATTTCTTAAAGTATTTGCCACATCAACAGAATCCACATTTTCCAGTTTTAAAAGTAACATATTTTTTTGAACTCTACAAACTAATACTTTAGTTTTTGAAGTTTCGAATTCATCTAAATAGACATATTTTAATTTTGTTAAATTATTTATATCATCTGTATATGGATAAACTTTTACTTCTCCTTTTATACCATGAATATTAACAATTTGACCTATTTTTAAAAACTTCATAAATTACTTTTGTTCCTCAACTTCAACTGATACACGTACTTTATCTTTCATTCCATATGATAAAATAATTTCTCTGATTGCTCTAATTATTCTTCCTTCTTTACCAATTATTCTTCCCATATCTTCTTTTGAAACTTTCATTTTTAGTACTTTTTTAGAGTCCGCATCAATTTCTTCAATTGAGACTTGATCTGGATTTTGTACAAGATTTTTTACTATGTATTCTAATAGATCTTTATACATATTTTACCTCCTTAAAATCCTATTTTTCTCCTGATTTTTTTATAAGAGCTGCTACTGTATCTGTAGGTTTTGCTCCTTTTTTAATCCATTCAGCTACTTTTTCATTATCAAGTTTTAACTCAGCAGGTTCTACCATAGGATTATATGTTCCTACTTTTTCTATAAATCTACCATCTGCTGGGAATCTTGAATCTGCTACAACGATGGTATAGTATGGAGTTTTTTTAGCACCATCTCTTCTTAATCTTATTTTTACCATAATATATAGGTCACCTCCTTTAAAAAATATATATTAACTAACTTATTTTATAGTAAAATTCTAAAATTTGAAGTTATTAGGCATATTAAACTTACCTAAACCTTTTTTATTCATCATTTGTTTCATCATCTTTTGCATCTGTTCAAACTGTGTCATAAATCTATTTATATCTTCAACTTTGTTTCCACTACCCTGTGCTATTCTCTTTCTTCTAGAAGCATTAAGAACTTTTGGATTTCTTCTCTCATAAGGAGTCATCGAAGTAATAATTGCATTTATTCTATCTAGTTTTCCTTCATCTATTTCTGCTTCTCTAAGTTCTTTTGGTATTCCAGGTAACATCATTAAGAGTTGTTTGAAAGAGCCCATTTTTTTGATTTTTTTCATTTGGTCAAGGTAGTCATCCAAAGTAAATTCAGATTTTCTCATTTTTTGTTCTAGTTTTATTGCTTGTTCTTCAGAATAGGCTTCTTCTGCCTTATCTATTATAGATAAAACATCTCCCATTCCTAAAATTCTAGAAGCTATTCTATCTGAGTAAAATGGTTCTAAATCGCTTAATTTTTCACCAGTTGAAGCAAACTTAATTGGCTTGTTTGTTATAGTTTTTACTGATAAAGCAGCTCCGCCTCTTGTATCAGAATCAAGTTTTGACATAGTAATAGAATCAATTCCAACTTGTTCATTAAAACTCTGTGCAACATTTACTGCTTCTTGTCCTGTCATACTATCAACTACAAGCATAATTTCATGTGGCCTTATAGCTTTTTTTAGTTCAACTAACTCATTCATAAGTTCTGTATCTATTTGGATTCTACCAGCTGTATCAATAATTACCACATCACATAATTTAGATTCTGCCTTTTTAATACCATTTTTTGCAATTGAAACAACATCTTTAGTATCTGGCTCACTATAGACATCTACATTTAAGTTAGCACCTAAAGTTTCAAGTTGTTTTATAGCAGCTGGTCTATATACATCACAAGCAACCATAAGTGGTTTCTTACCTTGTTTTCTCAAATAATTGCTAAGTTTTCCTGCAAGTGTTGTTTTACCACTACCTTGAAGTCCAACAAGCATTATTACAGTAGGAGGATTAGAAGTAAAATTTAATTTTGATTCTGAACTACCAAGTAAATTTACAAGTTCATCTCTTACAATTTTTACTATTTGTTGTCCAGGAGTCAAGGATTTCATTACATCCTCACCTAAAGCCTTCTGTTCAATTGCCAAAACAAATTCTTTTACAACTTTATAGTTTACATCTGCTTCTAATAATGCAAGTTTTATCTCCCTTAGCATAGCTTTTAAATCTTTTTCAGTAATCCTTGCTTCGCCCTTTATTTTTTTTACTATATTTTGTAATTTATCAGATAAACTATCAAACATTATATATCATCCTCACTAATATCTAATTTAAGTTCATTTAATAACTTTTCTTTGATACTATTTAAGTCATCTTGTTTTTTAATTAACTTATACACATTGTGCACTTTGTATTTTAGTTCTTTCATTCCAATTTTAGCCTCAAAATTTAATAATAAATTTTCTGTTTTATTTATACTATCTGAAACTGCTTGATAAGTAATATTTCTATTGTCTGCAATTTCTCTAAGAGATAAATTATATAGATAGTATTCTTCAAAAATTTCTTTTTGCTTTGTAGCAAGTAAGTCTTTATATATATCATAGAGTAAAACCATTTCTACATTGTCTTTCATAACATCACCTGTGTAAAGTTATTTAACTTGACACTATTATACTAAATTTTTTATTATTTGTCAACTAAAAACCTAATAAATTTTGATATTTATTAAAAAAGCAACTAGTAGTCGCTTTTATCTCTTAACATCATAATTGTTGCCATAACTCCGTAATCTTCATATTTATTCTTTGAAACTGTTCTATATGAATAAAAATCATCGCTATTACAGTGCGTACAGATATTAGATACATTTATATTATTATATTGTATACCAGAAGAAATTAAATCATCAGTTATTATTTTTATCATATCAATATGATAAGTATTAGATGACTCTTTATATTCTAGCCAATTTTCTTCATTTTGAAATATCTGTGTAAACTTTTTAACAAAGTTTATATCTTGAGTTGAGAAACAACATTTTCTAATAGAAGGTCCTATACAAACAATTAAATTATTTAAGTTAGAATTATATTTTTCCTGCATGATCTTAATAGCTTTTATATATATTCTTTTAAGTGTACCCTTCCACCCACTATGTACATTTGCATATACATTATTTTCAGGATCATAAATCAAAATTGGATTGCAATCAGCAGTAGTAATTAAAGTTGCAATATCTGGCTTGCAAACTACATAACCGTCATAATTTTCATTTGAATAACACGTAAACTTAAAGTTTTCTTTATTATCATTATCTATTATAAGTATATTGTCTGTATGTTCCTGTTTAGCTTTATAAATAAGATCTGGGCTTATGTTCACACTGTTACAAGTTCTACTTAAATTTTCTAAAATATTTTCCTTTGGATCTTTTCCTACAGTTCTAAAATTTAGAGTCTCAACTGGAAATTTACTAACTCCGCCATGACGTAGCGTAATTAAATGTTCTAAATTTGAATTATATTTTTCTAAAGCCTTAAATTTAATAAATTCTATATTATTCTTGCTATAATGCGTTGTAATATCATCTGAATATTTATCTAATATCATTATTCCTCCTATAATTTAATATCTTTATTTAAATATAAAGAATATATATGCTTTTGTTCAACTTTTTTCCCTGTGATTTTTTCTAAGGCATAGGCATAAGTATCTAGTTGAACTTTATAATTTTCAATAAATTCTTCATCTTTATTAAGCCTATCTGTTTTAAAATCGACAAGTTCAATATTTGAATTTTCGTTTATAAAATATAAATCTATTATTCCCTGTATTTGACTTAAAGATATTTTTTCATCCTTTAATATAAATTCCTCTTCTTTCCTTACATATGTACTCTTTCTAATCTTTTCAGCAAGTTCGGAATTTAGATACTCAATTATACTATCTTTATTTATATTCTTTACATCTTCGTTTGAAATAATATTTTTATCTACTAATTGATTAATATAATTTTCAAGTTCAAGACTGGATTTTATATTGTAATCTAATTGTTCTAATACAAAATGTGTAAGAGTTCCTCGCTTTTCAGGAGTAATTTTTTTATTAATAACTTCATCTATAGAATATTTTTCACTAATATTATTTGATATATTAGCTACTAAATTTTTCTCTTTCTTTAAGCTTGTAACACTAATTCTCTTTTCACTTTCTGTATATTCTTTGTATGGATATTCATAATTTAAAGTTTTTTGTACATCACTTAAATCTATATCATCAAGATTTATACTTTCAAGTTTTTCATATATATTTGTATTTTCCATAGCACAACTGCTTTTTAATACATCTGCTGCATTAATTATATTTACACAAAAAAGATTAGCACTATCTTGACCTAAACACATATGTATATTTTCAAAATAAGAATTATTTTTTGATATCAAATAAGGATCAATTTTATCTTTTTCGTAGAATACTAATTCTTTTTCTTTAAACTTAGAATAATCTTTTACTGTAGAAAAAATAATAAGTTTTTCTTTTGCTCTAGTCATTGCAACATACAACAATCTAAGTTCTTCAGATCTTGTTTCCATATCAATAGCAGAAGATATTGCCTTCTTTATTACTGAAGGATAAGAAATTTTGTATTCTTTATCAACTATGTCTATTCCTACTCCTAATTTATGATGAAGTAGTATAGTTGATGATTTATCTTTGAAATTATAACTTTTGCTAGTATCTGCCAAAATAACTACAGGAAATTCCAAACCTTTAGATTTATGTATTGTCATTACTCTTACTACATCTTCGTTTTCGCCTATAATTTTAGCAGAATTAGTTGAATCATCTTTGGATCTCATATTGTCGATATAATCTATATATGAGGCCAAATTTTTTGCTTCATTTTGTTCAAATTTAATAGCAAAATCAACTAGCATATCTAAATTAGCTTTTCTAATATTGGAATTTTCCTCCATAGAAAATTCATAATATAGATTAGTTTCTTTATAAATTCTAGTTATTAATTGACTTACATTTAATATATTTTTATAATCATTAAATTTATTTAGTAATTCTAAAAATTCATTTATTTTACTTAGTATAACTTCATCTTCTCTAGATAAGCTTTCCTTACTTTCTAATGAACTTTTTTTACTTAATACATTATAGAATAAGTTCACATTTTTATTTTCATTACGTATTGAAATTAATTCATCTAATGTAAAATTACCAATTATACTGTACATCACACTTGCAAGGTATATGTCTTGTAGTGGATTATCTAACAGTCTTAAGAAAGATAGTACAAATTTTACTTCATCGCTTTCTAAAAGACTAGAAGTTGTATCGCAAAAAACTGGAATTTTTCTTTCTTTTAAGACCTTTTCTAATATTAAAGACTTTTCTTTTGCACTTCTTAATAATATAACTATGTCTTTATATTTTATGTTTCTAAACTCTTTTTTCTTTGTATCATAAACTTTAAAATCTTCTTTTAATTTATCTATTGTATTTGCAATTTGAATTGCTTCTATTTCAAAAGATTTATTATCTTCTAAAAATTCATCAACTTCACTTGAAGTTTTATTAGACTTATTTAGGTTGATTATATTTATTTCAGTTTTATAATCCTGCAAGTCCATATCAACAAAGTCTTTATTTCCATTTTTTAAGGTTTCAATATTTGAATATTCACAATCTCCATTTTTCATACTCATTATTTTTTCAAAAATATAATTTATTGAGTCTAAGACTGTCTTTCTACTTCTAAAATTTTTATCAAGTATAATCTTATAATTCTTGCCATCACTTTCCAAATTTTCTAAAATTGGGTAAGCTATATATTTTTGATTAAAAATATCTGGTATAGCCTGTCTAAACTTATATATACTTTGTTTTATATCGCCTACCATAAATCTGTTATTATCTTTTGAAACAGAATTTAATATTGCCTCCTGCACATAACTTGTATCTTGATACTCATCTGTATACACTTCATAAAAATCCTGTTCAAACTGCTTAGCAATATCAGTTTTGTTAACTTTTTCATCTTTTCTCTCAACTAACAAATTTAATGCAAAGTGTTCAATATCTGAAAAATCTAATAAATTTTTAGATTTCTTTAATTTTAAATAATTTTCATCTATTCTTTTTACTGCCTCAAATATATACTGTAAGTATCCGTATGCCCTTTTATTTTCTAGTAAAACATCCCTAGATCTTTTACATATATTCTGGCTCATTTTTTTTATTGAATCTTTTAAAACCTTATTTCTAAAATACATTACTTCATCTTTTAGAAGTAAATTTGTTCCTTTATATCTTGGATTATTTGAAATACAATCTGGATTTAATTTATCATATAAGAAGTCCCAAGATATATTGTTATTTAAAATAATTGAATCAAGGAAATTTATATCATTTTTTAGAACATCTATATAACTTAAAAAATCGTCATCGTACTGCAATTTTTCTATGAATTTTTCGCATCTTTTCTTTAGTATATTTAAATCTCCTAGGCACTCATCTATCTGATTTTTACCAAATTCAAAATCCGATAAATCGCTATCTAAATTACTTATATTATAAACATCTATACTTTCTTTTAAAAACTGCATTGGATACGGGAAACTTTGGGAAAAATTATATATTTTTAATAATTCTTCCATAAATAAGTCCTCTTTTTGCGAAAATAACTCAAGTACATCATATAAGTTTATATCATCTGTATTCAAGTTTTCATTATATTCTTGATATAATTTTTCTATAACTTTTTGTACAGCTTTATTCTTTAACAATTTTTCTTGCGACTCATCACAAATTTTAAAGTTTGGATCAATATCTAAAATATAAAAATTAGATCTAACTAAATCTAAACAAAATGAATGCATAGTTGTTATATTAGATCTACTAATTAAACTTAATTGTCTTTTTATAAATTTATCTGCTGGATTATCTTTTAATTTAGAATATATCGCATTATACAGCTTTTCTTTTAATTCTGAGGCTGATGCTTTAGTAAATGTAACAACAAGCAATTTATCTATATCTACTTTTTGTTCTATGCAAGTTGATATTACTCTTTCTACTAATACAGCAGTCTTACCACTTCCTGCTGAGGCAGAAACTAATATGTTTGAGTCTTTTTTATTTATAGCCATTTCTTGTTCTTTAGTCCACATTTTTATCACCTATAACATACAAGTATTATATATTACATTTATATATAAAGTCAATAAAAGAGTGTATTTTATACACCCTTTTATTTGAAATTATTTTAGATATAAACATACTCTAAATCCTATTAATTCACTTGCAGTTTTTGGCTCATAAGCAAGTCTACTTCCGGCAGAATTAGTAGTTCCCATTTGAGAATAATTTCCACCACGAGTAACTCTAGCACTATTTGCATATGATTCCATTGTCCACTCTGACAAGTTACCAGCTAAATCATATATATTATTTGCACACCACTCTTTATTTCTTCCTGTTTTATAATCATATGCTCCTTTAAATGCTTCTGCTTCACCAGTAGAATCCAAATAATTACCCCAATCTCTACTATTAGAAACATTTTTATTTACAAATTTCATCACTTGATCCCACTGTATTCCAAATATAAGGTTAGAGCCTACAAAATTATTGTTATACATATTATTTGCAAGATAACTTGCACCGGAACTTATATCAGTTGCAGAATTTGAGAAATTAATCCAGTTATAAGCATATAATTCTTTTCTTATTCCAATTTTAGCAGATTTATTAACATCTTCTTTAGTTCTAGCAGATGTTGCGTGGTCTACACCTGCTTCATACCTTCCTACATAAAATCCCTTATATTTTTGGATTCCTGCCAAAACATCATTGTATAATCTTATTTCGCTTGAAGAAGCATGTATTCCATTAAAATCTAGAGGTTCAGTATAAGAAGACTCTAATACTGATCTAGTAGTTGTTTTATTATATTCTGAGCCTGATTCAAAAGAAGTTCTAAACCACTTTGTTTTTAAATTTTGTACAGAAGATGAATCAATATCTACAGGTATCCATACAAATTGATTTCCAAGCAAACTAGAAGAAATTTCAAAGCTATCAGATTTTGATTTATCGTTTACGTTATCAGATATTATAAATCCAGTATCACTTGTGCCACCTACATAATAAAATCCTGCTGGTACATATGGATAATTACCTAAAAGATCAAATTGGAAGTTTTTAACTGTTTCCATTTGCTTTCCATTACTTACAGATATAACTTTAACTTTTAGATATATGCTCTCTATTCCATTTGTAAATCCTCTATAATCTACATCCTTTGGAACTTCATCAAATGTTGTTCTAAAATCTAAATTGCTATCTTTTTCAGTTATAACACTCGTTTCAATACTTGCATAATCTCCTACTATATCTAGTGAAAAATTAAAGCCATCAGAGTAGAAATAATTTATTTTTGCATCAATAGACACATATTTTGCTTTTACAACTCTGTCATGTTCTCTTATAAAATTACCTGCATTATCTATTACATAAACAACAATTTTATTTACATTTTTTGGTATTTTTATACTTAAATTGTTTTGTCCTAGAGCTCTAACTTTTTTAGATTTAGTCAACATATATTCATCATTTTGTATATCAAAATCATAATAATTTGTTATATTTCCATTTTCATCAAATTTAGTAAGATAATCATATCTTATTTCTCTTATTCCACTATCGTAATCATCTAATCCATACGATACAATTGACATCTCTGGATTATTCGTCACAGTACATGTTCTAATTTCTGGTGCTCTATCATCATAATTTGATAAATCTACTTTTAAAGTTGATGCCCCTGTTTTTACTTCTATATATCTTTCAGTTGAAGCTGTTATATTAAAAGAATTTATTTCAGATTGTGAAAGAGCAGTTCCTAGCTTATTATTGTAGTTAAAATCAATGATCTTATTAACTGCATCGCCTGCAGAAATTTCTTTTGTCACTGTATGCCAAGCTTCAGATCCAGAAATTCTTATTGACACATTTTGTTGCTTTACATCTTCACCTGTAATTGTAAGTCCTAAATTACTAGTCCATAAAGAATTATTTTTTGTTATAGTTATATTTCCTAAAGTTTGTACACTTATTCCTGTACTTACATCATTTTCTTCCATGTTATTACTTATATTTGAAATATAAGTTAATCTCTTATTTAGAGAAAAATAAATATCTCCCTTTATCTTCTTTCCCTCTAAATAATAGATATTCATAGAAGGATATGAAAAAGCAAAAACATCTAAATCTGATCTAACTCTATTACCAATATCAGATTTTTCTATATCAAGTTTTGCTATATCAATTATATAGTAATCACCCAATTTATCATCTTCTAAATAATCTTCGTTTTGTCTCATATCATATAAAAATGTGTCTTTATCTGCTTGAGTCTTTTTTGATCCAATTAAATTTAAAATTTCTCCTTGATTATAAGAATTTTCTTCTAAAAGAGGAAAACTTCCATTTGTTATATAATATGCTTCAACAGAATCTTTAACTAAGGTTAAATTATCTATATACTGAGTTATATTAGCATTTTCAATTGCATTACCTGTTGCAGCTACCGCAACTGATACAAGTATTAATGAAACAAGTATAGTAATTACTAATGCAATTAGAGAAATACCTTTCATTTGATTTTTTTTCATTATACCACCCAAAATAAAATTACATATTAAGATCTATTTTTATTATCTGTTCTTCTTGTTCATTTGAAGCCTTGTTCATTATAACTTTTACATATGCAAAGTTTTCTAAAGTAATCACGTTATCATACACAACATTAATTGTTTGTGTACTTAAAGCAGGAATATTAGAAAAGTCTCTTGGTTCAATAAAATTTACGCCATCTGAACTTATTTGAATCTGACCACTTTGTATTGCCTCATCAGTGTATATTTTTAGATCAAGATTGAAATAATTGTTATTAAATGAATTAATACTATATCCTATATTAATTCCACCTGCTGTAGTTTGCTCATAAACAGTATAATTTTGTGCATTATCAACTATGCAAATTTTTATCTTTGTAACATTTTTTTCAAGTTCTATCTTCACTGTTCCACTGCTAGATATATCTGCCTTTTTAGCCTCTGACTTCATGTAGCTATCAGTAAAATCAGAAGTATTTGTATAATAATTTTTCTCTGTAAAATTTTGTTCATTATATTTTTTTAGATATTCGTATCTTACTTCCTTTATACCGCTAGTAGTAGCTGTTTGAACGATATTTCCATTAACTGTTGGTAAATCAGAAACATCAAAGTATAAAAGATTAACTGTACTATTTTTCTTTATTATTGGAGTGCCTGAAATAACTGGGCACGTACTATCATAATCAGATATATCTACTCTTACTTTAGCAATTTCTAAATTATCTTTTTTCTTTATTATATCTACATATTTTTCTTCTGGTAAAAGGCTATTAATTGCTGCTTTTTCATTATCTTTTAAATTATCTATTCTAATACTATTAAATCCTGCAAAAGTTCCAGGTATTTGTCTTTGTTCCACATTTGGCACTTTCAAATATAATTTTTCTGAATTAGCATCATCAATTTTGGTACTTATTATTATACCCATTTTATTTGTGATACCATCTTCAACTTTTTTTACATTTAATCCTGAGGCATTTGTTGTATTAACATCTTCATTAGTGAAATTAGAAATATCAACTTTTACATTATTTACTGCCTGAATTTTTCTACTTAAAGAAAAATATATAGTTCTTTTAGCTTCGACTCCATCAATATAGTAAATTCTAAAAGATGGATATGCTATAACATATATATCTTTAGGATTACCTTTTCCCATTGCGCCTCTAGTAGTTGTAGATACACTTAATTTTGCTAAATCTAATTTATAAAATGACGTTGTATCTGAATTATCAGAATTAATTTCTAATTCTTCAGATAAAGCTTTTCTAAATGTATCTTGTATATCTTCAGAGCTCATATTTAAAACATCATTTAATTTTAATGGGCTACTTTCATCTGTTACTGGTAAAACATTATTTTGTAAGTAGTATTCTCTTGCACTATCTTCTAAACTTCTTAATTCTTCGGCAAATGCAGCTATTGTAGAATTATCAGCTGCGTCTAAAATTTTAATAGTTGATGCTGATAAAATTATTAAAGTTACAATAATAGTTATAAGTAATACTATAAGAGTTATTCCTCGTTTATTAGAACTGACACTCGTCATCATATAACCACCTTATTTAACATTTTATATTTTTTTTATACTTTTTTCAAGTATTTTTCCCAAAAATATATATATTAATATTGTGCTCGTTTTTTAGCTTAATATTTGAATTTTTTTATGTTTTTTGTTATAATCATATAGGTGAACAAAATGGAAACAATTAACGAAGAATATATTTGTAAATCTGAAACAGAAACAAAAAAATTAGCTTATAATTTTGCCAAAAGGTTAAATAAAGATGATATAGTTGTATTAAATGGTGAACTTGGTGCAGGAAAAACTATTTTTGTACAAGGAATTGCAGCATATTTTAATATAGAAAATCAAATATCTAGTCCAACATTTACTATTGTAAATGAATACACATTAAATGATGGTAGTTCTATATACCACTTTGATGTATACAGACTAGAAGATAGCAATGAATTTATAAGTAAAGTTGGCACTGAGTACTTTGATCAGGGCATTTCAATAATTGAATGGGGAGATATTATTAAAGATATTCTTCCAAAGAGGACAATATATGTAAACATTGAAAAAGATAATTTAGACTTTAATACTAGAAAAATCGTTATAAAGAGGGAGGTAGTTTAATGAACATACTTGCAGTTGATACAACGACAAAGAATGCATGTGTAAGTTTAAAGGTAAAAGATAAAATATATAATGATTCTATAAATAATGAAATTACACATTCAGAAAAATTATTACCACTTATTGATAAAACATTAAAAGATGCTGATATAATGCTTAAAAATATAGATATGTTTGGTATAATAAATGGACCGGGGTCTTTTACAGGTATACGTATTGGACTTGCCACTATAAAAGCATTTTCACACGTTTTTAACAAAGATATTTTTTCTATTTCTTCGCTAGAACTTACTGCAATGTGTACTTATCTAAAATATAATTTTACTGATGATAAGTACATTATATCTTTGATAGATGCAAAAAATGATAGATATTATTATTCAATTTACAAATTATCTACATCTGAAGGAAAAATTGTGAGCGCAAACATTCTTCCAATAAAAAACGATTTGTATGATTTAGCATACGAGAATATAAAGAATATAATAGAAAAAGAAAACATTGATGCTTCTAATATAATTTTTTGTGGAGATATAAAAGATAATCTATTAAATATTATATCAGATTATAAATTAAAGTTATTATATCCAACTACAAACGACCTATTAGAAGTTATTATAAAAATAAAAGATACAGAAAAATATTTATTTAACGCATTTACTTTAAAAGCAATTTATGCTAGAGCATCTCAGGCAGAAAGGGTTAAAAATGGAGAAAAATAAAGTATTAATAAAAAAAGCTACAGTAAATAATATAGATGAAATTTTACAAATTCAAGATTTTCTTGCCTACCCACTAATTTCCAAAAAAGCTTTGCAACAAGACCTTTTAAATAAAATTTATTTATACTATATAGCTTATATTGATGATATTCCCGTTGGATTTATAGCCATTTCTAGTTTAGTAGACACAATAGATTTACAATATATTGTAGTCAATAATAATTATCAAAGAAGTGGAATTGGCACACTGCTTTTTATGACTATCACAAATTATGCTAAAGCTAATAATATCTCTAAGATACTGTTAGAAGTGAGAGCTTCAAATTTAGGTGCTATAAATTTCTATACTTCTTTAGGATTTTCTAAGATATCTGAAAGAAAAAATTATTATACAGATACTCATGAAACTGCATATATATACCAAAAGCTACTATAATTTTAAGTCATTTTTATGTGTACTATTTTTTTGTAATCACTAATATTTACTACTAAATTAGTGATTTTTCTTATATTTATTACATTTTTATATTTTTATTGCATATTTTTTTAATATGTAATAAAATAAGTATATAGTTTACAAATGATTTGGAGGAACGTATGAAAAAAACTAAAGAATTAGATATTAGTAAATTAAAAAAGGAATGCAGTACAGAAAGTTTTTCATTTTCAAAAACTACTGAACTAGAGCCTTTTAATGGAATAATTGGTCAACAAAGAGCTTTAGAGGCCATAAAAACATCTGTAAAAATACATGAAAAAGGATTTAATCTTTACGTGTGCGGAAATGTTGGTATAGGAAAGACTTCCTATGTAATGTCAGTAGTAAATACTATTGCACAAAACCAAGCTGTTCCAAACGATTATTGTTATATATATAATTTTGATAATCCAAATGAACCAGTTGCTGTATCTTTAGAGCCAGGGCAAGGAACTGAATTTAAACAAGACATGAATAGATTTATAAAGACTTTACTTACTAGATTATCTAAAGATTTAACTGGTGATATGTTTGAAAAAGAAAAGAAGAATATAGAAGAAAGATATGCTAAAATAAAAGACGATATAATGAAAGAATTTGAAAGAAATACTTTCAAACAAGGTTTCAAAGCTAGAAACACAGAAAATGGTATATATTTTTCTCCTGTTCTTAACGGCGTAATTTTAGGCGAAAAAGAATTTAATGCTTTGGACGAAGAGACAAAAAAATATTTTGAAGAAAAGAGTCCAGAAATTCAAGAACAAACATTAAATGTCTTAAAACAAATTGATGAATTAGATAAGAAGTGTGAATCAGTAATTAGTGAATGGCAAACTAATCTTACAACTTTTGCTGTTACACAGTGCATGGCAGACTTAAAAATAAAATATAAAAATAATTTAAAAATTCAAAATTTCTTTTACTCTATACAAAGTGATGTTATAAAAAATATTGAATTTTTCAAAATGTATGAAGATAATCTAAAAAATCAAAAGTTAGATAAACAATCACCTATTCCAATGAATCCTCTTTTAAATAAAGTAGATAAAACTCCTTGGGAAAATTATAGAGTAAATTTAATAGTAGATAATGACAAATTAAAACATGCCCCTGTTGTTTTATGTAAAAATCCTAATTACTTTGATTTATTTGGTAAATTAGAATTTGAAACTTCACTTGGTGGAGGAATGAAAACAAGTTATAAATTATTAAAACCTGGACTATTTCATAAAGCAAACGGTGGATATTTAATAGTTAATGTACGTGATTTACTTGTAAGTCAACCAACTTGGGAAGCTTTTAAAAGAGTAATAAGAAACCAAGAATTATCAATAGACAGTTCAAGAGATATCAATCAGCCTGTTACTGTTTTAAGTCTAAAACCTGAAGCTATTCCAATAGATGTACAAGTTATACTTATTGGTTCAGAATTACATTATCAACAATTATGTGCTATGGATGTTGACTTTAAAAAATTATTTAAAATTAAAGCTGATTTTGATGAGACTTATGATAGAACTGATGAAAATGTGCATAAACTTGCTCAATTTGTAGCATTTGTTTGTAAAAAATATAATCTAATTCCTTTTAACGCAAAAGCTGTAAAAGAGGTAGTAGAATATAGTTCAAAATGTGCAAACGATCAAACAAAACTTACTGCTATAATGCAAGATATATCTGATTTGGTAATTGAATCAAGTTTTATTGCAAAACAAACTTCTAAGAAGATTGTTTCAGACGTAGAAGTAAAAAAAGCTATACAATCAAAAGTAAGTAGATTTTCAAAATACAATGATAATCTAAATGAAATGATAACTAATGGAGATATCTTAATCGATACTGATTGTTCTAAAGTTGGTCAAATAAATGGTCTTACTATTTTAAATACTGGAGATGTTTCGTTTGGTAAGCCAGTAAAAATAACTGCTAATACATTCATGGGAAAAACTGGTGTTATAAATATAGAAAGAGAAGTTCAAATGAGTGGTAATACCCATTCAAAAGGTGTATATATTTTATCTTCTATTTTAGGGCAAAAATATGCACAAGATTTTCCTCTATCACTTACTGCAAGTATATGTTTTGAACAACTATACAATGGAGTTGATGGAGATAGTGCATCTTCTACTGAACTTTATGCAATTCTTTCAAGTCTAGCTAATGTCCCTATTAAACAAAATCTTGCTGTAACAGGATCTGTTAATCAAAAAGGTGAAATTCAACCAATTGGTGGTGTTACTGATAAAATAGAAGGATTCTTTAAGGTTTGCAAATATAATGGATTAAATGAAGAAAATGGAGTACTTATTCCTTATCAAAATATTAAAAACTTAAATCTTTCTGATGAAATTATAAAGGCAGTTGAAAATGGCAAATTTCATATTTATCCTGTAGCTACAATTGATGAAGGAATTGAAATTTTAACTGGTGTTAAAGCAGGAAAACGACTTCAAAATGGTCAATTTGAAAAAGATAGTATAAATTATCTTGTAGAAGAAAGACTTAAAAAATATGCTGAAAATAGCATAAAATACAAATAAAAAAATATGAGTGAGAATTTTAATTTTCACTCATTTTTTTGTGTCTTATTTTCTATTTTCCTCTTTATTATACCCTACTGCAAGGAAATTATATAACACTTCCCAAGCCATAAATGCAGTTACACCTGAAGGGTCATGTGGTGGACTAAGTTCTACTAAGTCAAATGCCACAGTATTTATATCTTTTAAACTTCTTAGTACCTCTAATGCTTTCATTCCGTTTATTCCATTATATTTTGGTGTTCCTACACCTTGACTGTAAGCAAGTTCTAATGAATCCATATCGAATGTAACATATACAGCATCAAAATCTTTAAATTTTTCTTTTATAATATTTGCCACTTCTTGTGATGTCATACTATTAAATTCATTTGCAGTTATAATTGTTATACCCTGTTCTTCAGCAAAATCATTCCAAACTCTATTGCATATTCCTCTAAGTCCTATAGTTAACATATCGTGACCATCTAGGTAGCCTTCTTTAATCAAATTTGTAAATTGATTGCTATGATTTATTCTAGGAAAATATGGAGTATCTGGTTCTGTATCATTATGAGCATCAAACTGAAGTAGACCAACTTTTTTATAATTTCCACCTTTTTTTACACCAATAAAAGAACCATAAGTTATTGAATGATCTCCACCTAAAATTACTGGAAATGTAGTATTTCTTATTTTTGATACTACATCAATCATATATTCCATTGTCTTTTCTTGATCCCCATGGTATACAATCATATCTCCAACATCACATATTTTTAAATTATTAGTTTTTACGTAACATCTATTGTCATAATCATAACATTCCATGCCATCTATTTTTTTCCACATTGAGCACTCTCTTATTTTTCTAGGAGCTTCAGATGCCCCTCCTCTATATGTTAATCCCATTTCATCTGGCATTCCAACTACTGCTATTTCATAATCTTTTACTTCATCCAAACTTACATACTCACTTGCAACAAATGTTGGTATACCTGAATGTATCATATCATCTTCGTATTTCACTTTTTTTACTTCCTCTCTTTATTTTTATTATATTCTGCAAAGTATTTTTTCACACATTCTACATCAGATAAACATGGCACATATTCTGTTCCATATTTTTGTCTTGTTTCGTTTCCCTTTCCAGTAATTAAAATTATAGAATTATCTGGTGCATTAAAAATAGCTTCTTTTATTGCCTCTTCTCTATCTTCTATTATTTCATAATTATTTGTATATTTTTTAACATACTGTGAAATATCATTGCATATATCTAAAACTGGTTCTGCCCCCGGATCTTCAGCAGTAAGATAAACTTTATATGAATTCTTACCTGCAATAGTTCCTAAATCTCTTCTTCTTAGTAGAGCTTTTTTTCCAGGACACCCAAATACTATTAAAATTTTTCTATCTTTGTATTCCTGCTTTACTGATTCAAATAACTTTTCAAAGCTAAGTTTATTATGGGCATAATCTACTAATGCCAAAATATTTTTATCATCAGTGTAATATAATTCCATTCTGCCACTAGATCTTGCTATTTTTAGTCCATTATATATAAATTGTTTTGGTATATTTAAACAGTAACAAACACTTATTGCAGCAAGTGCATTTTCAACATTAAATAATCCAGGCATTGTAAGCATAAATTCTTCTTCATAGTCAGGTGTTTTCACTGTAAATTTAATATCCATATCTTCCTTTTTTATATTGTGGGCATAAATATCTGCACTTCTATCTTTTGTAGAAAATGTAATTACTTTACTGCTATCTTTTACTGCCCTCTCTATTACTCTATCTACCATGTCTGTATCAAGATTTACGCAAGCTGTTTTAGAATGTGAAAATATTTTTAATTTAGAAGTAAAATAATCTTCTAAATCTGCATGTTCTATTGGACTTATATGATCTTCAGAAATATTTAAGAATACGCCTACATCCAATATTAAATCATTGACCCTGCCCATTTTTAGAGCTTGTGAAGAAACTTCCATTACTAAATTTTCCATATTGCTGTCAACAGCATTTCTTAGATGTTTGAATATATCATAAGACTCTGGTGTTGTTAAATGTGATTCTTCTTTTATTACCCCATCTATTGTATCAATTGAAGATATTATAGCAGTTTCAGGCTTATTTAAAGACTTCATATATTCATCCAAAATATATTTTATATAGTAAGCAGTTGTAGATTTACCTTTTGTTCCAGTAATTCCAACAGTTTTTATATCTCTAGCTGGGAAATTAAAATATAAATTTGACAAACTAGAAAGTGCAAAGTATATATTTTTTACTAATATACAGGGTACATTTACATCATAGTCTTGTTCGGATATATAAGCAATTGCACCAGCTCTTATCGCTTCCTCAAGATATTTTTTTTGAAAGTTTGCTCCCTTACATACAAATAGTGTAGAATCAACAATTTCTTTAGAATTATGAGATAATAGCTTTATCTGTTTTTCCAGTATATCACTACACTTTGAACAATCTATTAAATTATCGTGCTCTCTTAAAATTTCTATATATTCTTTTAAACAAAAATTTTTCATACAATCACTCTTTCAGTCAAATTATATAACATTATATTTTTAAAATCAAGCTATTGTAATTTTTACATTTTTCTTTTAATAAAATTTGATTTTTTATTAACTCATATGATATAATTTCATAAATTTATATATTACTAAAAATTAATATTGGAGGAAACTATATATGAATACAACTGGATACATTGATTTGCACGTTCATAGTCAGGCTTCTGACGGTAAAAAAACTCCTGAAGAAATAATAAAAATAGCAATGGAAAATGGAGTTAGTACAATTTCTCTTACAGAACATTATAATCTTGGCTCTTATAAAAGAGCAAAACTAGCTTCAAATGGTGAAATTGAAGTAATACCAGGAATTGAAATTGGTGCTTCGCTTAGTGATTTTGACTATTCCAAAAACCATGTATGTCATCTAGCAGCATATTACCCAAATTATAACATATGCCAAATTCTTGATGAATACGAAATTAGTAGAGAAAAATGTGTTAAAAGAACTATTGAAAAGCTAAAAAAATATGTTCCAATTTCATACACTAAAGTTAAAAAATATGCTAGAAATAAAAATAGCATTGGTCGGTTTGATATAGCTATAGCTCTATATAAATTAGGATTTGCAAATGATCCTCAATCTGCTTATGGTGAATTTTTAGATACAGGAAAATCTTGCTATGTCGAACGCGTAAAACAAAGTCCCATACAACTTATTAAAAATATTCGAAGTGTCTGTGGTGTTCCCGTGTTAGTTCATCCCAAAAGTTTAAAGTTAAGTTTTAATGATATGTACGAATTTCTAAAGAGATTAAAAGAAGCTGGACTCGAAGGACTAGAAGTCTATAACCCTCATAATGACCTAGACCATATAAACTGTTATTTAGATATTGCTAAAGATCTTGATCTTATAACAACTGTTGGAAGTGATTACCACGGTAGAAAGGATCAAAACATTGAAATAGGTCTAGGAATTGACCAGAACTTAAAAGTATCTGATAAAAGCATTATAGAAAATTTAAAAGCAAGACAAAATAAAATACTAAATAAGACATAAAAAAGAGCCATACTACAAATTGTATGGCTCTTTTTTATAATTGTGTTACATCATTATTATTTGTATCATTAATGCTTCCCAAATCATAAGAATGTTTTATTATACTTTCAATTTTATTATCTAGTTCTTCTTGACTTTCTCCTTGAGATAATACCATTTCGCTAAGCAAAATATTTTTTGCTGTTGATAGCATTTTCTTTTCTCCTATTGAAAGTCCTCTTTCCATATGTCTATGTGATAGTTCCCTTACTACTTCGGCAACTTCTAATATGTTTCCTGACTTTATTCTATCAGCATTCATATTATATCTCTTACTCCAATTAACATCATGTACATAAGGATCTTTTGGTTTCTCTAATACTGAGAAAACTTTTTCTGATACACTTTTATTTGAAACTTCTCTTATACCTATATCATCAACCTTATTAGTTGGAACCATAAGTTTCATTCCACCAACAGGCATTTTAATTATATAATAATCTTCGGCATTACCCATCATTTCTTTTTCTTCGATTGACTCGATAGTACCTGCTCCATGCATGGGATATACTACTTTGTCTCCTACTTTGAACATGGTCATCCCTCCTTCAAGAAACTTCTAAATACATAAATATTATACCACATTTTTGTCGAAAAGTAAAGTAAAATAAAAAAATTTTTAAATGTTGTAACCCCTCAATATATATTGTTCCTGCAATCTTCTTAGAGATTGATATATGATTTTTGCTCTAATTTCTCCTATGCCCTCAACTTCATCTAGCTCTTCTATTGTAGCATTACAAATTCCTTGTAATGAGCCAAATCTTTCAACCATTTTTCCTATTATAGACATAGGCATCTTTGGAACTTTACTTACAATTCTATAGCCTTTTGGAGATATATTAAGATCAAGTATATTATTATTATCAGTCTCAAATCCTAGTATTCCAATTATTTTTTCTGCCACCATCAAATCAGCTTTATCTAGTTTTCTAATTTCATTTAAAAGACTATCTTCTGTTTTTGTACTTCTCTTTTTAATAACCATATAATCTTTTATTATTTTCTTTTCTTCTGATTCTACATTTGAAATCAGTTGTTCAAATTGCATATTAACAAGTCTACCCTCATTTCCAAGCTCAATAATATTCCTTTCTATTTCAGGTTTCATTCTCATTATCATTTCACTTCTATAAATAGAATTTGCAACTGTTTCTAAAGATACAATATCATCAAATTCGTGTTCGCTTAATATATTTAACATATTATCCCAAACTGTTTTATACTTTTCTAAGGCTTCTAATGTTTGATTAGCCCTCATTACGACGTCAGATGTCTCATTAATTACATATCTAAAATCTCCTTTAAATACAGTAATTATCCCTCTTCTCTGTGAAATACATACAACAAGTTCATTAGTTTGCTTAGCAACTCTTTCTGCAGTTCTATGCCTTGTACCAGTTTCTCCAGTTTTAATTTTATGGTCTGGAACAAGTTGAACATTTGCCATTAAAATTTTTCTTAAATCTTTGCTTACTATTATTGCTCCATCCATTTTAGCTAGTTCATATATACTTGCTGGTGTAAACTCTTGATCTATTTTAAAACCTCCATCTATCAATTTCATAACTTCTTCTGATTCAGATATTACAACTAATGCACCTGTTTTAGCTTTTAAAATATTATCAAGACCTTCTCTAAGTTTAGTACCTGGAGCAAGAATTTTTAATATTTCTAACATTTCTTCATCTTGTTGCATATTAAAGTTACCTCCTAACCTATTGCTATCTAATTATATGTGAAATTGCTTCATCAATTTTGTCAATTCCTATAATTTCAATATTTAATTCCTTAAGTTCTTTATTTAATTTATTTGCTTGTTTTTTATTTAAATATACTTTTTTATAACCAAGCTTCTCTATTTCTTTTATTCTCTTTTCTGGATTATTTATTTGTCTTACTTCACCTGTAAGTCCTATCTCTCCTATAAATACCGTATGTTGATCTATTGGAATATTTTTTGCACTTGAGCAAATTGCCATTGCAATTCCAAGGTCTATTGCTGGCTCATCTATTCTTATACCACCTATAACATTTACATATACATCGTAATTTCCTAAATTTATTTTACATCTCTTCTCAAGTACTGCTAATATCATGTACAATCTGTTTAAATCTATTCCATTTGCTACTCTTCTTGGATTATTATAATAAGAAGTAGAAGTCAATGCTTGTACTTCAAGTACAATAGTTGAATTTCCTTCTATCGTTGCAATTATTGATGAGCCTGGCAAATTATTTGTATTTTCTGATAAAAATATCTCTGACATATTTTTAACTTCAACCATTCCCACATCTTGCATATCAAATATTCCAATTTCATTTGTAGAGCCAAATCTATTTTTAACACTTCTTACTATTCTGTGAGATAAAAATCTCTCGCCTTCAATATACAAAACAGTGTCCACCATATGTTCAAGTATTCTTGGACCGGCTATAACACCATCTTTTGTTACATGTCCTACTATAATTATTGTAATACCACAAGTTTTGGCAAGATACATCAAACGTCCTGTAACTTCTTTTACTTGAGATACACTTCCAGCAACAGATGATATTTCTGGATCGAATAATGTTTGAATTGAGTCTATTACACAAAACTTTGGCTTTTCTTCTTCTATTTTTTCTTCTATCACTGATATGTTTGTTTCATTTAAGAATAAAATATTTTTTGAATTAACTTTCAGTCTATCAGCTCTAAGTTTTACTTGCGTATCTGATTCTTCTCCAGACACATATAATAATTTTAAATTACTACTTATATTATTACATACTTGCATAACTAGAGTAGATTTACCAATTCCCGGCTCTCCTCCAATTAAAATTAAAGAGCCCTCTACTATTCCGCCACCAAGTACTCTATTAAGTTCTGTATAGCCAGTATCAATTCTTAAACTTTCATTTATTTCTATCTCATGTAGTTTTTTTACTTCAGAAGAATTATTAAAAGTTGTACCTAATTTCTTATTAGGACTTTTAGTTTTACTAACTTTTTCTTCAACTAAAGTATTCCAACTATTACATCCAGGACATTTCCCAAGCCATTTTGAACTCTCATAGCCACATTCCTTACAAAAAAATACAGTATTTGAAGCCACTTAACATTACCCCTTATCTATAAATATAACTTACATTTAATATTACTATCTAAAAGTTTTGAAAACTCTACTCCGTCTTTACTACTTCCTACAATACTATTGTAATGTGTTGGAATAGCATATTTAGGTTTTATAGCATTTACAAAATGTGCTGCTTCATTATAATCCATGGTATAAGTACCACCTACTGGGACTAAAGCGACGTCACATTTTACTTTTATATTATCACTGTTTTCATCAGTATCTCCAGCAATATAATAAGTTATATTATTTATTTTTACTACATACCCTACCCAATCATTCTGCTTTGGATGAAAAGGTTTTATATTATTATAGGCAGGTACAGTATCAAACTCTATTCCATTTACATTATAATGATTATTGGGACTAACAACCAATATATTTGAATTACTTACTCCAAAATTTATCAATTTTTCATGTGCATCTTTTGGGACAACAAATTTTGTATTTTCATTATAAACTTTTTTTATATCATCTAATGATAAATGGTCATAGTGCGAATGTGTAATAAATATAATACTTGCATTATTATAATTTTTATTTATCTTAAATGGATCAAAATAAATATCATCATTTATTCTTATTGAAGAATGATATAACACTTCTAAATTTTCTAACATATATAACCTCTTAATAATTAATGGTGGAGGTGGTGAGAGTTGAACTCACGTCCGAAAATCAATCCATACGAACTTCTCCGAGTGCAGTAAATGTTTAAATTTTATCTATTATACTCTAACATTTACAAAACTGTATAATAGAAAGATTGCTAAATTACCCTTTAGCAGGCAATCACTGCTAAATTTGTTATGCTAGATAAGTCGAAGCCTATTATAAATTCTCTAGCAAAATTTACATAGACTGCTGCTTAACAAAACTAAGCAGCCATTGCAAATTTATTATCTGCGTTTATATTTTTTTCGCTTTTTTATAGTGGCCAAAGCGACCATCCACTACTCGCTATTCGTATTTCACAATATCCGTCGAGACCTTACACCCCCGTATAATATAATTATAACATAAAAATATGAATTTTTAAAGGAATAATGGCTCATTTTTTTATTTATGCGTTAACTTAACTAGTTTTGTCGAAAATAAACTAAAAAATAGTTACATATGGAATGAGATAATAATACTATATATAATGTATAGGTACTCACATTTAAACGAACATTAATATGGAGGTTTTTTTATGTCTGATAAACACATTAAGTGTAAAGAAATAGCAATTCAGGAGTTTACAATACAAAGTTTAAGTTCTATGATATCTTGCCTAAAAATTTGTAACGAATGCGTATATTCTCTTTCCATAAAACGGTACTGTTCTATTGTAATTTTATCTATAATAAAGTTAATTAAAGATGATAAATGTACAAATATACACCAAATGAGAAATTTACTTAAAAGTAGCTTTATTTATGAACTTTCAAATTTTTACACACAAGATGTAGTTAAAAATTTATCAACTTTAAAAGATATTAAATTTGATAATGTAAATATAACATTTTGTATATGGTGTATAGATTCATTCTATTATTTTTTAATGAATCCATTTAAATTTTATGATATTTTATGGAAATATTCTTCTATGGTAAAATCCGTTATCTTTAACTGTCCTGATAATTCAACTTTGTATGATATGACTACAGAATTGCTAAAACTTGTAAATTAAAAAATCTCTTAGCGTATATCTAAGAGATTTTTTATATTATTGCATTTCTGCTAAAGCACCAGCAGCTTTTAAATCTTCAACTAATTTTTCTGCTTCTTCTTTAGCAACTTTTTCTTTTATTGTCTTTGGAGCAGCATCAACAATTTCTTTAGCTTCTTTAAGTCCAAGTCCTGTAGCTTCTTTTACTACTTTAATTACAGCTATTTTGTTAGCTCCAGCATCTTTTAATACTATATCAAATTCAGATTTTTCTTCAGCAGCTCCAGCAGCTCCTGCAGCAACTGGTCCAGCAGCTACAACAGCAGCAGCAGCGCTTACTCCAAATTTTTCTTCTATAGCTTTTACTAAATCAGCAAGTTCAATTACTGATAATTTTTCAATTTCTTCAATTATTTTTTCAATTTTTTCCATTTTTAATTCCTCCTAAAAAAATATATAAAATTTATTAAGCGTTTGCTTCTTTCTTTTCTTTTGCTTGATTAAGAACAACTGCAAGATTACGGATATTTCCAAGTAATGCAGATGCAAGCATAGTATATAATGTATCTTTTGATGGTAATGTTGCAAGTTTCTTAATTTGTGAAACTTCAACAACCTTTGAATCCATTATACCTGTCTTTATTTTATAAAATTCATTATCTTTAGCATAATCATTTAACACCTTTGCAGGAGCTACATAATCATCATAGCTTATAGCAACTGCTGTAGGTCCTTCTAATTCTCCTATTCCTTCAATGCCTGCCTCTTTAGCTGCATATGAAATTATAGAATTTTTAATAACCTTATATTCATTTCCAGATTCTCTTAATGTTTTACGTAATTTTGCATCATCTGCAACATTAATTCCTCTGTATTCTGCTAAGATTACCATTTTTGCCTTTTTAAATTTTTCGGCTAACTCACTTACTTGAGCTTTCTTTTGATTTAATACTCTCTCACTTGGCACTTTTTATTACACCTCCTTAAAATATAAAAAGTTTTTGTTAGACAATATCTACCAAGATAATTTCTAACAAAAACTTAAATTCCGTTCTTATTTTATTACCTCGGTAGGATTTATGGACTTTGTCCACCTACTGTCTTTGGTCATTATTTTATTTTTTATACTATATCTTAGATGCAGGATTTACTTTTATACCAGCGCCCATAGTTGTTGATATAGCGATTGATTTAAGGTAAGTACCCTTTGCTGCTGCAGGTTTTGCTCTAACTACAGCATCAAGTAATGTAACATAGTTTTCAACTAACTTATCTGCTCCAAAAGATACTTTTCCAATAGGACAATGTATAATATTATTTTTATCAAGTCTGTACTCAATTTTACCAGCTTTAACTTCTTTTACTGCTTTAGCTGTATCCATTGTTACAGTTCCAGATTTTGGATTTGGCATAAGTCCTTTTGGTCCAAGTAATTTTGCTACTTTTCCTAGAGAAGCCATCATATCTGGTGTTGCAATTACAGTATCATAATCAAACCATCCTGATTGGATTTTTTGAATCATGTCATCATCACCAACATAGTCTGCTCCAGCTTCTTTAGCAGCTTCAGCTTTATCAGCTTTAGCAAGTACTAAAACTTTTTTTGTTTTACCAGTTCCGTTAGGAAGTACTATAACACCTCTAACTTGTTGATCTGCTTGTTTAGAATCTACACCTAATTTAATGTGCATTTCTACAGTTTCATCAAATTTAGCTTTAGGCATTTTTAATGCTAAATCAATAGCTTCTTTAATTTCATAAAGCTTTCCTGATTCAACTAACTTGTTAGCTTCATTCATTCTCTTGCTCATTTATTTTCCCCTCCTTTGGTATTAACGAACTTAAAAAATAGTTCTCCCATAATTAGCCTATAACTTCTATCCCCATTGATCTAGCTGTACCTTTAACCATAGATACGGCAGACTCTAGTGATGATGCGTTTAGGTCTTTCATCTTAGTTTTTGCAATTTCTTCTGCTTGAGCTACTGTTATTTTACCAACTTTTTCTTTGTGTGGTTTTCCAGAAGCTTTTTCGATTTTTGCAGCCTGTTTTATTAAAACAGCAGCTGGTGGAGTTTTTAAAACATAGTCAAAACTCTTATCAGCATAAACTGTAAGTATAACTGGAAATACCATTCCATTATCTTTTGCAGTTTTTTCATTAAAATCTTTACAAAATTGCATAATATTTATTCCTGTTGGTCCAAGTGCAGGTCCTACTGGTGGTGCTGGATTAGCTTTACCAGCTTGTATTTGCAATTTTACTACGTGTGTTACCTTTTTCTCTGCCATCATTTTCACCTCCTTAATAGTTAGGATTGGTATTAAACGTATATTTAGAATATACGATTTAACAAAATAGTAAGTTAAATTTTTTGTACTTGATTAAATTCAAGATCTACCGTTGTTTCTCTACCAAACATTGAAACTTTTACTTTTACTCTTTTCTTATCCTTAAAAATTTCTTCAATTACTGCAGGATAATTATAGAAAGGTTCTGTTGTTATTCTAACACTATCTCCAACTTCAAAGTCAAGATTTATAATTTCATCTATACCTAAAGATTGCATTTCTTTTTCTGTTAGTGGTAATGGTTTATCACCTACACCTACAAAATTAAATACTCCCTTTATATTTTTTACAGTATACCAAGTTTCATCTTCCATTATCATTTTAACTAAAACGTAACCTGGAAATACTTTTTTTATAGAAGTTTTTTGCTTTCCATCTTTTATTTCTATTTCTTCTTCCATCGGTATGATAATTTCTTGAATTTTGTCTTGTAATCCTTTATTTTCAACAATTTTTTCTAATGTTGCTTTTACTTTGTTTTCATAGCCAGAATAAGTATATACAACATACCAATGCGGTACGTTAGATTGTTTTCCTTCCTCCACAATTATCAACTCCTTTGTTCTTTCGTATTAACCAATTTTGTTACTGATAAAATTCCATAAACTAGAATCAAGTTTTTCTAAAATCATATCAAATCCCAAAACAATTATAGCAAACGCAAGAACTAAAGCTATAACCATAACTGTATTATTGATTAATTGTTTTTTTGTTGGCCATACAACTTTCTTTAATTCTCCCTTTACACCTTTAAAAAATCCCTTTGCCATATCAGTTCACTCCCTTAATTATTTTGTTTCTTTGTGTACTGTATGCTTACCACAGAATTTACAAAATTTATTCATTTCAATTCTATCAGGATCATTCCTTTTATTTTTTTCAGTTTCATAGTTTCTTTGTTTGCATTCTGTGCATGCCATTGTAACATTTTCTCTCATAAAAAAAACACCTCCGCGTTTATTTAACCATGTATGCTAAACAATTTTACCATAAAAAACGGTATATGTCAACATTTTATGCTAAAAGTTTTCTATAAATTTCATGTAAAGCTAGTTGCAACATATTTACATGTTTTATTTTTTAAAATTAAACTCTAAAAACTTAACTAAAAAAAGTCAAGAATGACTTTTTATTCTAAATATTGCAACCACATTAGCAACAATATTAAAGAAATCAAAAGCAGCTGATGAATATGACTTAATATATAAATCATATATGCACCACAATACCATTGTAAATATTACTAAAATTTTAAATTTTGTAACATCTTTAATATTCATTAACCATATATAAACCACTGTGCTTATTAATGGCAAAATTCCAATAAAAGCCAAATTATTAAATAGTAGTGAAAGTGTTACTGCTAGCACAGTGATTACTATTTTTTCTTTAATTCCTAATTTATCTTTATAACATAATATATTTCTAACAAGACTTAAAGCATTAATTATTGCTCCAGTTATTCCCCCAAGAATTATATTACTTAAAACTGATAGACCTATTTGCACTGTTTGAAAATATATAATTTTCCTTTTTTGTTTTAATAATCCTGAATAAACCATTAATATAGATGCAATTAAAGCTACTATATTACCTAATATTATCATATATCCACTTATTATCATATATCCACCTAATTACTAAAATTATATAAACAAATTGTAAGCAAACTAAATCAAATTATTTCTAATATTATGAAATAAATGCTGTTGTACAATTCCTGCATATTCCCCAAAATTCTTATTTGCATACTCCAATATATCATTTTTTCTTATTCGCTTAGTAGAATTTTTAAAATATAAGTTATGCATAACCCTCTCAACCCATACATCTATTGGGAATACTTCCCTTCTTTCGCAAGAAAAGAGCAAAATACAATCTGCAACTTTAGGGCCTACACCTTGCAACTTTAATAATTCCTCTTTTGCCTCTTTAGTATCTAACCTCTTTATCTGTTCTAAATCTATTTTATTTTCTAAAATTGCTTTTACAGTATTTTTTAGATATCTTGCTCTAAATCCTACTCCACATTTTTTAAAATCTTCCTCAGTCACATTTTTTAATTCTTGTGCTGTTGGAAACAAGTAATATTCATTATTTTCAAAAATTACTTTTTTACCATATTTTTGTGATATATCTTTAATTGATTTAGATATTCTTGGTATATTATTGTTAGCAGATATAATGTATGACATTATCATTTCAAAAAAATTCTGGTTTAATATTCTAATTCCGGAAGTATTTTTTACAGCTTTTTTTATATTTTCATCAAATGTTGATATAACTTTTTCTATTTTATAATAATCAACGTCTAAATCAAAATATTTCTTTACCACACTTTCTAAATTATCATAATTAGAACTGTCTATGTAAAGTTTATTTTCTATCTGTTTTACTTTAATTACTCTATCTTTTAATACTCCGATGTAAGTATTATCTTCTTCATTATCTTTTTCCCATCTAAAGCACTGACCGCATTCTAAAGTATCTTTTAGATTGAAGCAATCCACTTTAAGTATAAGTTCACTTTTCATAAAAACATCTCCTTTTACATTATAACATAATTTTGTGATATACGACAATATTTTTATAATAACTATTTTTATTTTAGCATAATAATGAAATGAGGTGATTAAAATATGTATCCAGAATTTCCTTATTTAGGATTTAAAGAAGAGTGTGAAAAAATACCTATAACTTTTCCAAGCCAACACCAAGATACGATGCCAGCAATTGAAGCTATAATGGAACCAAAGCCTATATTTGATAATATTTATGAAAATTTAAATAAAGGAAAATTGCAAAATAAGGTTGCTATAATAACTGGTGGTGACAGTGGAATTGGAAGAGCTGTATGTATTAAATTTGCAAAAGAAGGAGCAAATATATGCTTTACATACTTTGACGATTTAGAAAAACAAGATGCACTAGTTACAAAAGAATGTGTAGAAGACTATGGAGTAAAATGCTTAATGCTAAAAAAAGACTTAACGAATTCATCTGAATGTCAGCAAGTAGTATCAGAAACAATAAATATGTTTGGAAAGATAGACATATTAGTAAATAACTGCGGTGTTCAATATGTCAAAGATAGTATTTTAGACATCTCTGATGAACAACTTGAAAAGACATTTAAAACTAATATTTTTTCTTATTTTTATATGACTAAACATACTCTTCCTTTTTTAAAAGAAAATTCTTGCATCATAAATACTTCTTCTGTAAATTCTTTTAGAGGAAACAAAAAATTAATTGATTATTCTGCTACTAAAGGTGCGATAACAAATTTTACAAAGTCAATGTCTAGTTCACTAGCAAATCAAGGTATTAGAGTAAACGAAGTTGCCCCAGGCCCAATATGGACTCCACTAATTCCAGGAAGTTTTTCTAAAAAAGATGTAGAAGTCTTTGGATCAGATGTTCCACTAAAAAGAGCTGGTCAGCCATTTGAAGTATCAGGTGCTTACCTTTATCTTGCATGTGATGACTCTAGATATGTGACTGGTCAAACAATACATGTTAACGGCGGTACAATAATTTAATAAATTAATGTTTTAATTTGTGTTTTTTATATTTTTGCTTGAAAAAATATTATAAAATGATATAATCAAACTGTTAGTTATTTTTATAATAGCTTGAATCTATCATAGAGGTGATTAATATAAATATTCTAATAAAGGGATTAAATATAAATTATATAAAAAAAGGAACTGGAAAATCTGTGTTAATTTTACCTGGTTGGGGAACTACAATAGATACTTATAAAACTCTAATAGATTCTATTAGTCTTTATTCTTGTGTTTATTGCTTAGATATGCCTGGATTTGGTGGATCAGATGAACCACAAGAAAGCTGGAATGTTGATGATTTTGTAGCTTTTGTTATAGATTTTATAAATAGTCAAAATATAAAAGAACTAGATATTATAGGTCACTCTAATGGTGGTAGAATTATAATAAAATTAGTAAATCAAAAAAATTTAAACTTTAAAGTTAATAAATTAGTTTTAATTGGAAGTGCTGGTATCGTTCACGAAAAGACACTATCTCAAAAATTTAAAATAAAAACTTTTAAAGTTTGTAAAAAAATATTAGAATTTAAGCCAATAAATTCAATTTTCCCAAATTTATCTGAAAAATTGAAAAATAATTTTGGCTCTGAAGATTATAGAAATGCGAGCCCAATTATGAAACAGACTATGGTAAAACTTATAAACGAAGATCTTAGAAATCTTTTACCAAATATAAAAAATCCTACTTTACTTATATGGGGTTCAAATGATCAAGATACCCCTATACAAGATGCGAAACTTATGGAAAAACTTATTCCCGATGCAGGTCTTGTAGAAGTTGAAAATTGTTCACATTACGTATTTTTAGAAAGAGCTAATTACGTAAATAAAATATTACGCACCTACTTAGAAGGAGGTAATTCATGAAAACATTAATATTACTAGAATATTATGCGAATTTGATAATTTTGTTAGTTTTTTATATGCACATGTTTCAATTAA
The DNA here is from genome assembly GCA_947628005.1 of uncultured Clostridia bacterium. Lineage (GTDB taxonomy): Bacteria > Bacillota > Clostridia > TANB77 > CAG-465 > CAG-465. The sequence continues at coordinate 3,586 of CANQYI010000006.1, read as the reverse complement.
ACTCCTATATACATAAAAATCATTTTCACTGGATGAAATTAAATATTACTAAAATTCTAATTAAATCTTTGCTTATATTAATACCTGGAATACTTTTATATCTTAATAATAAGGTATTTACAATATTAGCAATTTTAGTATTGTTTATTTCAATAATCTATAATATTCCAAAGAAAAAATCTAAAATTTCTTTGAAAATAACAAGTAGAGTATGTAGAATGTTTTTTACTGAGTTACTTATAATTACAATTTTAACTATTATTTCTTATAAGTGTAACTTTTTACTTTTAATGACATTAATACTAAATATTTGTACTCCAATACTATGTATTATATGTAATTTTATAAATTATCCTTTTGAAATTCTAATTAAAAAAGTGTATATAAATCAAGCCAAAAAGATATTAAAAAGTATGCCTGATTTAACTGTAATTGGTATTACAGGTAGCTATGGAAAAACAAGTGTAAAAAACTACCTTGTAAAGACATTATCTGCAAAATATGAAGTTCTTACAACACCAAAAAATTATAATACTCCTATGGGTGTAGTAAAAACAATTAGAGAAAGTTTAAAGCCTACTCATAAATATTTTATATGTGAAATGGGAGCTTATAAACTTGGAGAAATAAAAGAAATATGTGATATTGTTAATCCAAAAATAGGTATTATCACAGCTATAGGTCCACAACATCTTCAAAGTTTTAAAAGTATTGATAATATAATAAAAACTAAATTTGAATTATTTGATGCTGTCAATAAAAATAACGGCGTTACATTTTTAAATTATAGCAACGATTATATAAAAGCAAATAAAGTTGATGGAAAGATATTTAAATATGGAATAGAAGATAAAAATTTGGATTTTTATAGTTATAATTTAAAATCATCAAAAGAAGGTTTGTCTTTTAGTTTTTTCGATAAAACTTCAAATGAAGAAATAGAATTTAATACTAAACTTATTGGAAAACATAACGCTTTAAATCTTACTGCTGCTATAGCTGTAGCAAGTTATTTAGGTGTTCCTTGTAAATCAATGGTTTCAAGAATTAGATCATTAAAAAATGTTGAGCACAGATTAGAACTAATTTCTAGAGGAAATATTACAATAATAGATGATTCATATAATTCAAATCCTGTAAGTTCTAAATCTGCTTTAGACACTTTATCAGAATTTGATGATATAAAAATTGCTGTTACTCCTGGTCTAATAGAATTAGGCTCTGATGAAAAGAAATATAATTTTGAACTTGGAACATATATGACCAATACTTGTGATTATATCTTTATTGTAAATAGTAAATCATCTAAGTATATTCTTGATGGTATATACTCAACAAATTATAAGAAAGATAAAGTATTTACAGTAAATTCTCCACAAGAGGCTGTTGAAAAGATATCAAAATTATTTTTAAATAAAAAAGTTACAATTCTACTTGAAAATGATTTGCCAGATAATTACAATGTATAGTGAAAGGATTTGATATACAATGAAAATAAAAGTTGGAGTATTTTTTGGAGGAAAAAGTGTAGAACATGAAGTTTCAATAATCACTGCTCTACAAGCTGTTGAAAATTTCAACAAAGAAAAGTATGATATTATACCAATTTATATATCTAAACAAAACAAGATGTATTGTGGTAAAGATATAGGTAATATAACAAATTATAAAGATATTGATAGTTTATTAGATCGTAGTATTCAAGTAACTTTAGCACAAAGAAAAGATAAGACAGTATTACTTAATTGCGATAAAAAATTCTTGGAAAAAGATATCTACGATTATATCGATATTGCTTTTCCAATTGTTCATGGAACAAATGTAGAAGATGGAACTATACAGGGCTATTTAAAGATGTTTAACATCCCTTATGTAGGAAGTGATGTAATTTCATCTGCATGTGGTATGGATAAATATGTATGTAAATGCATATTAAAAGATAGCGGTATTCCTACACTTGATTGCAAATGTTTTTCTCTAAAAGATTATGATGAAAACTTTGAAAAAGTAATATCAGATGTAGAAGCTAACTATGAATATCCTGTAATTGTAAAGCCTGTAAACTTAGGTTCAAGTGTTGGTATACAGATTGCAAAATCTCAAGAAGAACTAAAAAAAGCTATTGAAGATGCATTTACTTATTCTAACAAAATTCTTATTGAAAAAGCTATTCAAAATTTAAAAGAAGTTAACTGTTCTGTTTTAGGAGATTACGAATATGCTGAGCCTTCTGAATGTGAAGAGCCTGTTAAAACTGATGAAATACTAAGTTTTAATGATAAGTATATTTCTGAGCCGGTAAAAGCAGGTCAAAAAATGGGCGGTGCAAAATCTATGAATGCTGGAGTTTTGAAATTACCAGCAGATATTAGTTCTGCCGTAAAAAGTAAAATTCAAGATTTAGCATTAAAAACTTTTAAAGTTTTAGGATGTTCTGGTGTTATTCGTATAGATTTTATGATTGATAATGATACTAATGACATATATGTAAATGAAGTAAATACTATTCCTGGTTCACTATCATTCCACTTATGGAGAGCGACTAATCTAGATTACACAGAGTTATTAGATAAGCTAATAGACTTAAGTTTAAAAAGAAACCGTGAAGAAAAAAATATTACTTTCTCATTTGACAGTAACATTTTATCTGGTTATTCATCTGGTGGATTTAAGGGTGCAAAAGCTACTAAGATGTAGTTGAATGTATAATATTGTTAATTTTGATACAAAAATCAGCAAGCATAATAAACTTGCTGATTTTTTACTTGTAATTTTATATAAAATGTGGTAGTATATGAATGTTAGTATTATTTAGAAACCAATAAGTCAACTACTTGGAGGTTTCTAGCTTCCAAGAAAATTTAAGGAGGTTACATTTATGAAAACCGAAAAGAAGCAATTTGGAAAGTACGATGGTGGTATGTTAAAAGATCCTTCTTGTGTAGCCACTTGCACCGAACAAGAACTTTACTTTTATATCCATTCTTTTGTTGAAATGATTTGGCAATTAAATCATTATATGGCTCATGGTATAGTTGAAGAAAAATTAGACCTGACCCCTTATCAATATGCATTTGAATATTGTATCATGCACACTTAACGTTTTGGCGTAAAAATAAATGAACCTGCTGAAGGTGAACATGCCAAAGTAACGGATTCGTATTGGGCTTGGTATCGTTGGTGGGATGAATATTTTCAGAGAACACTTACTGAAAAAGAGTTCAAAGATTATCTTAATAAAGTAGAAAAAGGAGAAGATGTTTCTCAATTTCGCCCGAATGGTAATTGGTGTAACAATGCATAATCTGTGCTTTTTTAGGTAAAAATTACAAAGACTTCCAGTATAAAAATTGGAAGCCTTTGTTTTTAATTTTTCATTTCAACAATTTTAGAATTCAAGCATAAAAATGTCCTCCTTTTCTCTGATTTAAGAGAACATTTTTATAAAGATTTATTTTTATTTTCTAAAAAAAACTTACGAAACCTTTACAGTCCGTAAGTTGTCTTCAAATGGAGCGAGTGTCGTAGTTATCTACAACTTTTCTTCCAATAACGAAAGAATTTATATAATCTTCCGTTGCTAATA
>CANQYI010000005.1 GCA_947628005.1 uncultured Clostridia bacterium | reverse complement strand
AGTACATCATATTCACCATTTTATAGTTGTAAAAATATAACAAAAATAACAGTACCACAGTATGTAGTAAGTGATAATGTTTACGCAAGTTATGTATTTTATAATAGTAGAGGTAGTATAAAAACAATAGCATATAGTGGACAGATAGATTATATTGGACCAAATGCATTTAATGGGTTTACAGCACTTACAACAGGAGGAATAGATTTAATACCAGCAACAGTTACAAGTATAAAAAATAATGCATTTTCTAATTGTTCTTCTATTCCTTATATAGTAATACCGCATTCAGTTACAAGTATAGGAAGTAGCGCATTTTCTAATTGTACAGGTGCACAATCATTAACTATGATGGGAGATTTGCTAACAACTATTGGAAGTAGTGCATTTTCTTCTTGTTCAAGTATTCCAACAGTGTCAATACCAGAAGGAGTAACAACTGTAGGAGATTGTGCATTTCAATATTGCACATCACTGAATGTTGTATATTTACCATCAACATTAAATTACATTAGTAATTCAACAGGTTCTTCTTATGCACCATTTTATAGTTGTAAAAATATAACAAAAATAACAGTACCGCAGTATGTAGTAGGTGGTAATGTTAATGCATGTAATGTATTTTCTGATAGTAGAAGTAAGATTAAGGAAGTATACCTTAATGGAAATGTAAGTAGTATTAATAATAATTCTTTCTCGGGATTTTCCGATGTTACATTCTATTTCTATGGAAGTGTTCCATCTGGTGAACCTTGGGGAGCAAGTAATATTAATATTGTTCAATTATAAATTTGAAGTAGCATAATGTTTTGTTATGCTACTTTTATGTATTCTTTTATGTGCTTTGTATTGAAATTTATACTACATTATGATATAATGCCTATGAAAATATTTTAGGGAGATGTCTATAATGAGATATTTGAGTGATGATTATTTAAAATATATGAGACAATATGTAGGTAAACCAGTGATTCGGATTAAGCCAACTGAGGATGGAAACTATTGCTTTACAGAAAAAATTGTTTTGTTAGATTTTATCAATTATAAAGAGATTCGCATTTCATGGGAAGATAATTCAAGTAGAAAGTTTGGTCTTGCTTCACCATATTTAGATGAAAATTGGGTTCCTTTAGAATATATCTTTAAATATTCACATCCTGAATATTTAGAATACGAGGGAAAGTGGGTTAAGAGAAAACCAAATTTTGATTTTGATGCCTCATTTACTAGAACTACTTATAAAAAGGATTATAAATATTTTATGAATATAGCCACAAAAACACACCTTTTTATTAGTGAGTATGATGATCAAGGCAAAATTTTACCTTTTATTTTACATACTAGTAGAGATGTCTCTAAAAACTGGATTTTAGACCCTGAATTCAACTGATTTAAGCTAAGAATTTGTAACTTTTTTGTTGCAAATTCTTTTTTTTTATTATATAATTTTTTAGAGTATATTTATTCTTATAGGGGGATATAGATGAAGAATACTTTAAATGAAATATTTAATGAAGCAAAAGAAAATTTTGATTTAGTATCAAAGACTTACAGAATTTTAGAGACATCTTTTGATAGAAAAATTTCAGTTCATTCTGCAGGTCAATGGTTACTTGATAATATGTATATAATTGAGCAAGAGTATTATAGCATAAAAGAAGAGAAGAAAGTTTTAAAAAATAAAAGACTTCCAATTATAAAAGCCAGTGATGGCTCAAAATACATAAGTATTTACTATCTTGCTAATGAACTTGTTGAAGAAAATAAAGGCTCAATTAATCAATGGTTAATTGAAGAAAAATTAAAGGAACATCAAAAAATTTCATATTTATCTTCTGAGGAGTTAAATTTATTTATTTTGATGCTTAAAATTGCTCTACTTAAATTTATTGCTAGAGTTTGTGAGAATATTATGAATTCTCAGGTTCAAAAACTTATTGTTGAAGATATACTTGAAAATGAAAGAGAAGAACTAATTGAGTCTGATGCAAGATCACTTTCTAACTTTAAAACTATTAAAGATTTAAGAGAGTACATTTTAAATGAAGATAAAATAAAAAATTCTAATACTGCCTTTATTGAATATATGGCTTTTCGTTTAAAAGAATATGGTCAAAGGGGAGAAAAGTATCTAAAATATTTAAAAAATGAAGCTGAAAAAATTGGATTTACTGTTGAATCTGCAATTGTAAAAGAACATATGGAAATTGCTAAGACTACTGACTATATTGGTAGAGCAATAATTTCATATAAACAAATACAAGGTATTAATTTTAGAGAGATATTTGAAAGAGTTAATAAGGCAGATGAAACATTAAAAGGCGACTATACTGGTGAATTTTCAAAGTGCGATTATAAAACTAAAAACAGATATAGAAATTATGTTATTAAACTTTCTAAAAAATATAATTTATCTGAAATTTATGTTGCAAAAAAGGCTGTTGAATGTTCTAAAAAGTATAAGAAACACGTAGGTTACTTTTTAATTGGTGATGATAAGTGGATTCTAAAGAAAGAATTATCAAAACCTTATTTATTCGATAAAATTTATTTGAAGTTAATTAAACCGATAAAATCATTTTTGTATGTTTTATCAATTTTATCACTTTCACTTGCAATGACTTTAATTTTTAATATTAAGATTATTCACTTTACTAAACTTTCTTATAGTATTTTGTCTTATATAATATCTTTTGTATTTTCTCTTGAAGTCTCTGAAAAGATAATATGCTATATTTTAAGAAAAGTTGTTAAGCCTAAAATACTTCCTAGATTTGATTTTGCAAAAACAATTGATGAAAAATTTCCAACTTATGTTGTAATGCCTACAATAATTTCTTCTATTGAAAAATTAGACGCAATGATTAAAAAAATGGAAGTTACTTATCTTGCAAACAGATCTGAAAATATGTATTATATGCTTATTGGCGATTGTATGGCAAGTGATAAAAAAGTAATTGATATAGATTATAAGATACTTGAGTATGCAAAAGAAAAATTAGATGAATTAAACAATAAATATAAATCTGATAAAGTTTTATTTAATTTTTTATATAGAAAACGTATATATTCTAAATCAGAAGGCTCATATATGGGTTGGGAAAGAAAGAGAGGAGCACTTTCTCAATTTAATAAATTAGTACTTGGCAAGATGTCAAAAAGTGAAATTGATAAATCCATGTATTTAATTTATGATGAAATAATAAATGCAAAATACGTAATTACAGTAGATGAAGATACCTCTTTATCACTTAATACTGCTAAAGACCTAGTTGCTATTATTTCTCATCCATTAAATAAACCTATATTATCAAAAAACGGTAAAATAATTAAAGAAGGCTATGGCCTAATACAACCTTCTGTTGGACTTGATATTGAATCTGCAAATAAAAGTATATTTTCTAAAATATTTGGTGGATTTGGAGGACTTGATATTTATACAACTGCCGTGTCAAATACATATCAAGATATTTTTGGAGAAGCTATATTCTGTGGAAAAGGTATTTATGATGTTGAAGTATTTGAAAAAATTGTAGCTGATGAAATACCTGAAAATTTAGTATTGTCTCATGATTTATTAGAAGGCTCTATAGTTAGAACAGGTCTTGCTTCAGATATTGAAGTACAAGATTCTTTCCCAAATAACTATATAGCATACATGAAAAGAAATCATAGATGGTATAGAGGAGACATGCAGATAATTAGATGGCTTATTAGTCCTAAGTCTAAATTGAATTTACTTTCAAAGTGGAAAATATTTGATAATTTAAGAAGACCACTACTTGATGTATTTGCACTTATTGCACTTGTACTTTCAATTTTTGTTTCTAATAGATTCTTTTTAGGAACAATGCTTGTAACATTTTTCGTATTAAATTTTGGTTATGTAATATCTATATTAAATAGATTAATAATGGGAAAATTTGCACATTCAAAAGAATTACAATATATTCCAATAATACATGGCTTACAAGCAGACTTACTTTCTATGTGCTTTAATTTTGTAACAATACCATATAAAGCATATACATGTATTAGCGCATTTTCTTTATCACTATATAGAATGTTAATCTCTCATAAAAATTTGTTACAGTGGACAACGGCTGAGACTTTAGAAAAAACTTCTAAAAATACTTTTGGCTACTATGCAAAAAATATGTTATTTAATATAATAGCAGGAATTGCAATTATTTTAATTCCATATTTTAATATTACTTATAACACAATAATAGATTTTAAATTAATAACTGGTATAACATTTATACTAGCACCATTTTTAGCATACTTACTTGGAAAAGATCATTTAATTAATAGAAGAAAGAGATTAAGTGAAAATGAGGAAAAAGAAGTAATTGAAATTGGAAGAAGAACATGGGAATTCTTTAATTCAATGATGACTCCAACAAATAATTATTTACCAACAGATAATTTCCAAGAAAATAGAAGATATAAAATTGCAAATAGAACTTCTTCTACCAATGTAGGATTTGGAATATTAGCAATTATTAATGCATATGATTTAAAATTTATAAGTAAAGAAGATGCAATTTTAAGACTTGAAAATATAATGTCAACTATAAATAAATTAGAAAAATGGAAAGGTCATTTATATAACTGGTACAATATTAAAACTTTGGAACCATTAAGACCTAGATTTGTATCTACTGTTGATAGTGGAAACTTTATTGCAAGTTTATATGTATTAAAGAAATTTTTATATAATTCTATAAATGAAACAGATTTTTCAATAAAAGAAAAGCAAGTACATGACTATGATAAAAAAGTAATAGATATGTTAAATGAGGTAAATAATTTAATAGATAATACAGATTTTACATACCTATACAACACGGAAAGAAACTTATTTTCTATTGGTTATGATCAAGAAAATAATAAGTTAATAGATAGTTATTATGATATGTTAATGTCTGAGAGTAGACTTACAAGTTTAATTTCTATAGCATCAAGACAAGTTACTTCAAAACATTGGTTTTCACTTTCTAGAAATTTAGTAAAAATTGATGGGTATAAGGGACTTGTATCATGGAGTGGAACTTCATTTGAATACTTTATGCCATACTTATTTAATAAGTCATACGAACATACTTTAATTGACCAGTCATTATTCTTTTGTAAATATAGTCAAATTAAATATTTAAAAAATAATGAAATGCCTTGGGGAATATCTGAATCTGCTTTTGCTGTTAAAGATAATGAGTTAAATTATCAGTATAAAGCATTTGGTATACCATGGCTTGGACTTAAGAGAGGACTTAATAATTATTTGGTAATTTCACCATATGCCTCTTTACTTATGTTAGAATTTGACCCAATTACTGTATTTAAAAATATTAAAGGATTAAAAAGAATTGGAGCATATTCTTCATATGGATTCTATGAGTCAATAGATTATACAGCTAAACACTTAGATAAAGGAAAAAAATATGATGTTGTAAAAACTTATATGGCTCACCATCAAGGAATGATACTTACTTCTATAAACAATTACATTAATCATGGAATAATAAAAGAAAGATTCCACGAAAATGAAGATATTAAAGCCTGTGAAATACTATTAAAAGAAAGAGAAAGAATGAAGGCTAATATTAAGAAAAATATTGAAGATACAGATAATGTATACAAACAAAAGCAACAAGAAAAATATACTATGTTTGTAGAAGGTATGAATTCTAAAGAAAGAGCAAGGAAAAATGATACTTCATTACACATTAACTTATTAAAAGGACATAATTTATCTACAATTATTACAAGTAATGGAGCAAGTTATATAAAATATAATGATAAAATAGTAAATCGTCAAAGATACACTGACATTGAAAACACTGGAAATTTCTTATTCTTAACTGATAAAGAGACTGGAATAACATTTAATGCTACAGATGTTGATGTAGATGTATCAAAAAATAAACAAATAAAGAGAACATCTTTAAACAATATGATGAATGCTTCCGAATATTATATTGAAACAAAAGATATAGAAACAACAACTACTGTATATTTATCTCCAGAATATAATATGGAAATAAAGAAAGTAAGTATGTATAACAATAGTAATATCAGAAGAGAAATATTAATTAATACATATATAGAGCCAGCAATGACAGACTATATGACAAATGTTGTACATCCTTCATTTAGTAATTTAACTATAGAAACATATTATGACGATGCTCTAGATTTACTTGTTGCAAGTAAGAGAAAGAAAACAGAAACTGATACAGACCTCTTTGTATATTCTAAACTTATTGGTATAGATTTACAAAAAGAAATGGAAACAGAAAAATCAAAAATTGTTAATAATCCACAAATGGCTTATGATAACAATATTGTAAAATACCCTCTATGGCCTATACTATCATATAGAGCAACAATTATATTGGATCCACATGAAAGACAAGAGTTCTATTACATAGTTGGTGTTACAGAGAGTAAGTATAAAATGAATAGCTCAATTGTAAATATTGATTTTGAAGAATTAAATCAACAATTTAAGCTTACATGTGAACTTAATAATATAACTGCAAGATATCTAGAACTTACACCGGGTAAGGCAGCAGTTTATAATGATCTTATAAAGCAAGTTTTATTTGGTAGAACTAAATTAAATAACACAGAATTTTGGAATGAATCTTTAAGTCAGTCAATGTTATGGAAGTATTCTATATCTGGTGATTTACCAATTCTACTTATCTACATAAATAAAATTGAGGATGCAGGAATAATAACAGAAGTTATTAAATTTATGGACTACATAAAAAATAGAAAAGTTGATTTAGATATAATTGTTTTAATTGATGAAGATACAGAAGATAAAGGTCCATTATATCACTTCGTAAAATCGAGAGTAGATAGAGCCGTTTATATGGATTATACTAAAGGTAACATTTACATATTGAATGTTAATAATTTAACTAAAGAGGAAATAAAACTTATTTCCTTCTTAGGAAAAAAATGTATACAAAATATTGAAGAATTTACAAATGTTGACAAATATTTACCAGACAATAGTGATAATATTGTAAAAGAGGAGGAAGCATAATAGTTATGAAGATAAAAAATACTTCAGATTATATTGCATTTAATTCGTATGGCGGATTTAATAGTACAAAAGATGAATATCACATATTAAATACCGCCACACCACTTCCGTGGTGCAATGTTATAGCAAACGAAAGATTTGGTAGTGTAATATCTACTTATGGAACAGTGTACACTTATTATAAAAATAGTAGGGAATTTAAACTTACTGAATGGTGCAACGATTGGATTAGTTTCCAGGCAGGAGAAAAATTTAAGGGTATATTTGAAAAAGATTATAATTTAATATACGGCTTTGGTTATGTAAAAGTTTTAGAAGAAGATAATGGGCTAAAAAAAGAGATGGAAATTTTCGTTCCAGAAAATGATGATATAAAAATACATCAGATTACTCTAAATAACACTACTTCTAATACTAAACAAATTAGTATATCTTATAAATTAGAACCTGTTTTAGGAGTTTCAAAAGAAACTAATCAAAATTATATATTATCTAGAATTAATGACGAAATAATGGAATTAAAAAATCCATATAGTAAGGATTTTTCAAAATGTCTTGCGTATTTGTTCTCTTATTCAGATAATAAAAATGTAATTTCTAGTTATAACTTAGAAGATTTTTCTATAACACTAGATATAAAAGTTGAACCAAAAGAAAAAGTTGAACTGGCTATTTTTCTTGGAGCAGTAGATGATGAAGCAAATTTAGCAAAAATAAAAGAAAAATATTCTAGTCTAAAAACTATAAAATCAGAAAGTAAGGCTGTTAAAAAATATTGGAAAGATTTAGTTACATGTAATTTTGATACTAAAGATGAATATACCAATATTATGGCAAATGGATGGTTACTATACCAGACAATTGTATGTAGATTATTTGCTAAAACTGCTTTTTACCAAGCTGGTGGTGCAATAGGATTTAGAGATCAATTACAAGATTGTCTAGCATTAATTAGAAAATGGCCAGAAAAAGCCCGTTCACAAATTATATTACATTCATCTAAGCAATTTGAAAAAGGTGATGTGCTTCATTGGTGGCATGAATTTAATAACGCAGGAATTAGAACTTATTTTAGTGATGATTATTTGTGGTTACCATACGTTTTATCTGAATATGTAGATATAACTGGTGATAGTTCAATATTGGATGTTATGACACCATATTTAGAAGATAAACCGATGTTAGACAAAAGAGAATTATATGAAATATTCAATAATATTGATGTACAAGATAGTGTGTATGATCATGCAAAGCGAGCAATTTATTATTCTCTATCAAGAATAAATGAAAAAAATGGACTTTTAGATATTGGCGATGGAGATTGGAATGATGGCTTTAGCAATATTAGAGGACAGTCTGTTTGGCTTACTTTATTTATGATAAATGTCTTACAAAAATTTATAAAAGTAGCTAAGATAAAAAAGGATGATGAGATGGTAAAACTTTCAGAAAAACATATACACATATTTAAACATAATGTATTATCTTATGCTTGGGAGGATGGACAGTTTGTAAGAGCATTCTTTGAAAATGGAGATGTTTTGGGCTCTATGTCAAATAAAGAATGTAAAATTGACTTGATATCACAAGCGTGGGCAGTCATTGCTCTAAAAGATTATCCAGATGTTCAAGATGAATTAAATCAAGCACTTAAAAAAGTAGATAAATATTTAGTAGACCATGAAAACCAAATTGTAAGACTATTATACCCTTCATTTGATAAACCAAAAAATAACCCTGGGTATATAAAAGCCTATGTTCCTGGAACAAGAGAAAACGGTGGTCAATATACTCATGCATCTACTTGGCTTGCTAAAGCATACTTTGAAATGAAAGATAATGAAAAAGCATTACAAATATTAAAATATATAAATCCAATTTATCATTCAGATACTAAGGAAAAAGCAGATAAATATATGGTTGAACCATATGTTGTTGCAGCAGATGTATATACTAATCCAGACCATGTAGGTAGAGGTGGTTGGACTTGGTATACTGGCTCATCAGCATGGATGTATAAAGTTATTGAAGATTATCTTGGTAATAACAAAAAACATAGAAATTAACAAAATGAAGCTAAAGGGCAATTATGCTTTCTAGCTTCATTTTAATATTTATATTTAATTTAGTAAAATAGTTGAATTTTTCCAGTTTTATGATATAATATAAGAGTTACAAGTTACATATATTGGAGGATTAAAAATGAGTGTAAAAGTAGAAAAGAAAGAAAATTCAAAAGTAGAATTAGAATTCACAATGTCAAAGGAAGATTTTAATAAGGCTTTAGATAAAGCATTTGTTAAAAATCAAAAATATTTTAAAGTTCCAGGATTTAGAAATGGAAAAGTTCCAAGAAACATTGTAGAAAAAGTTTATGGAGAAAGTGTTTTATATGAAACAGTCATTGAAGATAATGTAGATCAAGAATATCAAAAGGCAGTTTTAGAAAATAACTTAGAAGTTGTTTCTAAGCCTGAGATGGATGTAAAACAAATTGGAAAAGATAAAGATTTTATATATACAGTTACTGTTTTTGTAAAACCAGAAATAAAATTAAAAAAATATAAAGGTCTAGAAATTAAAAAGACAGTACTTAAAGTTACAAAAAAAGATGTTGATGCAAGAATCGAAGAAATAAGAGAAAAAAATGCAGAAATAAAATCAATCGATAATAGAGAATTAAAAAATAATGATATTTCTGTAATTGACTTTGAAGGATTTACTGATGGAGTAGCTTTCGATGGTGGAAAAGCTGAAAATTTTGAACTTACTATAGGAAGTGGTCAATTTATTCCAGGATTTGAAGATCAATTAGTTGGAATGAAAATTGGTGAAGAAAGAGAAATAAATGTAAAATTCCCTGACGAATACCACAGTGAAGCTTTAGCTGGTAAAGATGCTATGTTCAAAGTAAAATTAAATGGAATTAAAGAAAAAATACTACCTAAATTAGATGATGAATTTGCAAAAGATGTATCAGAATTCCAGACTTTAGAAGAATATAGAAAAGATGTTGAAGCAAATCTTAAAAAAGAAAATGAATCAAAGATTGCTGCAGAAAAAGAAACAAAGACAATTGATGCATTAGTAGAAAATGTAGAAGTAGATCTTCCTGATGCTATGATTGAATCAGAGCTAGATCAAATGATAGAACAATTTAGTGCTAATTTATCATATCAAGGAATGGATTTAGATACTTATTGTTCATATGTTGGAACTACTAAAGAAGAATTTAGAAACAATATGAAACCTACAGCTACAAGAGATGTTAAATTTAAACTTGCATTAGAATATATTTCTAAAGAAGAAAAAGTAGAAGTTAGTGCAGATGAAATAAATGCTAAAATCGAAGAATTATCTAATACTTATGGAAAAGAAAATGCAGAAGATTTAAAGAAAAATCCTAATGTTATAATGTATATGAAAGAAAAATTAACTCAAGAAAAAACATTAGATATTGTATTAAATAATGTTATTGAAAAATAATATATCATAAGCATATAAAATTTGGAGGAGGTTATAAATTATGTTAAATTCAAGTTTAGTACCTATGGTAATAGAACAAACTAGTAAGGGAGAAAGATCTTACGATATTTACTCAAGACTTTTAAAAGAAAGAATTATATTTTTATCTGATGAAGTAAATGATGTAACTGCATCATTAGTAGTAGCACAATTATTATTTTTAGACGCAGAAGATCCAGGAAAAGATATCTTCTTATACATTAATAGCCCAGGTGGAAGTGTTACTGCTGGAATGGCAATTTTTGATACAATGCAATATATCAAATCTGATGTATCAACAATTTGTGTTGGTATGGCAGCATCAATGGGAGCATTTTTACTTGCTGCTGGTGCTAAAGGAAAGAGATTTGCTCTTCCTAATTCAACAGTAATGATTCATCAACCTTTAGGTGGTGCACAAGGTCAAGCTAGTGATATTAAAATACACGCAGAATATATATTGAAAATTAAAGATAAACTAAACAGAATTCTTAGTGAAAGAACAGGTAAACCATTAGAGCAAATTGAAAAAGATACAGATAGAGATAATTTCTTATCAGCAGATGAAGCAAAAGAATATGGTTTAGTTGATGAAGTAATGTCAAATATTAATAATATAGCTAAGGAGAAATAATTTATGGCTAAAAAAGGAAAAAAGGACGGAAGTTCAGACAATTTTGATTTCATGGATGAAATGGTATTTTGTTCGTTTTGTGGTAGATTAAGACAAGAAGTAAATCAACTAATTGAGGGACCAGATGGAATATTAATTTGTGATGAATGTGTTGAGGTTTGTCATAGACTTATGAATGATACTAACCCAACATTAAAAAACACTTCTGAATTAGATAAAAATAAGGAGTTAATTTCTTCTGAAGATTTACCGGTACCAGAAAGTATAAAACAAGTATTGGATGAGTATGTTATTGGTCAAGACGAAGCAAAAAAAGTTTTATCTGTAGCAGTATATAATCATTATAAGAGAATTAGAAATTTAGGAAAACTAGATGACGTTGAAATTCAAAAGAGTAATATACTACTACTTGGACCTACTGGATGTGGAAAAACACTTTTAGCACAAACTTTGGCAAAAATTTTGCATGTACCTTTTGCAATTGCTGATGCGACAACTCTTACTGAGGCAGGTTATGTTGGAGAAGATGTAGAAAATATTTTATTAAGACTTATACAAGCTGCTGATTTTGATGTTTCAAAAGCTGAAAAAGGCATTATATACATAGATGAATTAGATAAAATTGCAAGAAAATCTGAAAATCCTTCTATAACAAGAGATGTAAGTGGAGAAGGGGTACAGCAAGCACTACTTAAAATAATTGAAGGAACAGTAGCAAATGTTCCTCCACAAGGTGGAAGAAAGCATCCTCAACAAGAATTTATAAAAATAGATACAAGCAACATTTTATTTATTTGTGGAGGAGCTTTTGATGGACTAGAAAAAATAATAAAAAGTAGACTTGATACTAAAACTATGGGCTTTGGTGCTAAAGTTGAGCCTAAAAAAGATATTGATATTGGAAAAATATTTTCACAAGTTGAACCAAATGATATAGTTAAATACGGATTAATACCTGAACTTGTCGGAAGACTTCCAATAATTACAAATCTTAACCAACTTACTAAAGAGGCATTAATTGACATTTTAACTAAGCCTAAAAATGCTTTATTTAAACAATACAAGAAATTGTTTAAAATGGACAATGTAAGACTTGATATTGATAAAGATGCAGTTAATGAAATAGTAGAGTTAGCTCTAAAAAGAAAAGTTGGTGCAAGAGGTCTAAGAGCAATTATAGAAAATATTATGCTAGATGCAATGTATGAAGTGCCATCTAATAAAAATATAATTAGATGTACGATTACTAAAGACGTTGTATTAAATAAAAGCAAACCAATATATGATTATAAAAAATAAATTATCTTACATAAAAGGGAAGTTTATGACTTCTCTTTTATTTTTAGCTTTTTTATGCTATAATAAATTCGAAGGTGATACTTTGAAAAATATATATTACACTTTTAATAATGTAAAAAAAGATAATTCAAACGAAATTTCAAATGGTTACTACGAAGAAAAAAAATCAAAATTTTATTCATATATATTTAATATTGAGAATGAATCAGATGCAAATCAAATTATCTTAAATATAAAAAAACAAAATAAAGATGCAAGACATGTTGTATATATTTATTCTTGTGTAGAAAATAATCAAATAAAAATTAGGTTTTCAGATGATGGCGAGCCACAAGGTACAGCTACAAGAGCTATATATGATATAATATCTAAAGAAAATATAACTAATATTTGTATAGTAATTGTAAGATATTTTGGAGGAATTTTACTTGGAGCAGGTCCGTTATCTAGAGCATATCTTAATTCTTATAGAGATGCTAGTAATAAATGTAAAATTGAAAAATTATTAATATATGTAAATAAAACTATTTATACTGATTATACAAAAATTAGTGAAATAAAAAATATTTTAAGTACTTATGAATCTAATAATTTAGTAATAATAGATGAAATAGTATATAATACTGACATTCAAGTTAAATTAAAAATTGAACAAGATTATGAAAATCAAGTATTAGAAAGCATAAATAATTTAATTATAAAAAAATAGAACATTTTTTCTATTTTTTTTAAAAAACTATTGACAAACAAAAGTTCTTATATTATAATATGAGTATAACAAACATTTGTTTTAGAGGTGGTTTTTATGAAGAATAATAGAAAAAGTGGGAAGATAGTAATTAAAAATATAATGATTTTATTTGCAATATTTACTCTTTTAGGAACTTGTTTAAATATTGCAGTTGCTAAAAAAGAATTTGTAACTAAAGAATATGTTGTATGTCAAAATGATACTTTGTGGAATATATCTTCAAAAATATGTAAAAAATCTTCAGATAAAAATTTGAAAATTCAAAATGTAATAAAAGATATAAAAACAATTAATAATTTATCAAATACAGATATTTATGAAGGTGAAATAATAAAATTACCAGTATATTAATAAAATCACGCAATTTATTTTGCGTGATTTTCTATATTATTTAATGGGTTATTTTCTAAAGCATTCTTTACTTCATCACTGTCTACATGAGTGTATATTTCAGTAGTTGAAATGCTTTCATGACCTAATACTTGTTGTAATGCTCTTATATCAACTCCACCATATTTATGCATGAGTGTAGCTGCTGTATGTCTTAATTTATGTGGAGAATATTTTTTGGGATCAAGACCAGCTTCTTCAATATATTTTTTTACCATCATCTCTATAGTTCTTCTGCTAATTCTTGTTCCTCTTTCAGTTATAAATAAGGCTTCACGGTCTTTTAAGTTATCTTTAGGCCTAACAGCTATATATTGTTTTATTGCTTGTTGACAAGCTTCATTTAAATATATTGAGCGTTCTTTGTCGCCTTTTCCGACAACATTTAAAACATTATTATTTATATCTTTCATATTAATTGATATTAATTCAGATAGACGGAGGCCACAATTTAAAAATAAAGTGATTATACAAAAATCTCTTTTTTGAAATTTACCGTCAATAGAATTTAGAAGTGCTATACTTTCATCTAGATTTAGATACTTTGGCAATCTTTTTGGTAGCTTAGGAGTTTCTAATTCTACAGTAGGATTTTTATCTAATAACTTCTGTTTAAAAGTTAAATAGTTAAAAAAAGATTTCAAAGCTGCAATTTTCCTTGATCTAGTTGTTGGTTTATCAGAACAAATATTAGATAAATAATTTAGATATTGATATAAGTCTTGTAAAGTTATTTCTTTAACAAATTCTATATCTAAATTACTTATATCAGTAGAATTCATTATATCGTTATCTATATTTTTTATCTTATAGCCTGACTTATACAGTTTTAAAAATTTAAAAGCATTTCTTAAGTCATAATAATATTCATGAATTGTACTGCCAGATCTATTTTTAATATTTTGCATATATGATAAAAAATCTTTCATATAAATTGGAATATCATCGTACATAAATATTTCCTTTCTATGTATATACTTAGATATTATCATAAGTAAAAAGAAAAGTCAAAATTTAAAATTTATTATTTGGTTTCTAATAAAGCAATTAAAAATAACGCTCTAGAATCAATTTTAAGACATTTTTTTATAAAAAAGGTAAAGTTACAAGAATATTGTAAAAATTAATTTAATATTAAAAATTATACATATTTTAAAAATATGTATAATTTTTTTAATTTTTTATACATATTTATTGAAAATGTATAAAATTTATAATATTTTATATATATATGGAGGTACAAAGATGGAATTAGAAATGTTACCATATAAAAATGTTGATTTGAAAACTAAAAAAATTTTAGAACAATTAACAATTTCTTCTAGAGCTTTAGCTGAATTAAAAGGATACACAAATACCATTCCAAATATGCATATTTTAATAAATGCTGTAACTATAAATGAAGCTAAAGACAGTAGTGCTATAGAAAATATAGTTACGACTCATGACAATATTTATAAAGTTCTTACAGGAAGTGGTTTTAAAGAGGAAAATGCAAAAGAAGTTGTTGATTATAGAAATGCTATTTGGAGCGGATTTGAACAAATTAAGAAGGATGAGTATATTAATACAAATACCATTATAAAAATACAAGGTATTATTGAACACAATAATGCTGGTATTAGAAAACTACCGGGAACTGAGCTTAAGAATTCTGTTACTGGAGAAACTATTTATACTCCTCCTCAAAATGAACAAGAAATAAAAAAATATTTAAAAAATTTAGAAAATTTTATTAATGATAAAGAGGACGATATTGATCCATTAATAAAAGTATGTTTAATACATTATCAGTTTGAAAGTATACATCCATTTTATGATGGAAATGGAAGAACAGGAAGAATTTTAAATATTTTATACCTTGTATTAAATAAATTAATAGATAGTCCGATATTATACTTAAGTAAATATATCAATCGTACAAAGCAGGATTATTATAGATTATTTAGTGAGGTTAGAAATAATAACAATTTTGAAGATTGGATTTTATATATTTTAAAAGGTATTGAAATTACATCTAATGAAACGATTAAGTTAATAGAAAATATTCAAAAAGAAATAAAAGATTATAAAGAAGAATTTAAAACAAAATTATCTAAAATATATTCAAAGGAACTTTTAGAAAGTTTATTTTATGAAGCCTATACTAAAATTTCTTATATTGAAGAAAAATGTGGTGTTACAAGGTTAACTGCATCATCTTACTTAAATCAGTTAGAAAAAATGGGACTTTTAGAATCTGAAAAAATTGGAAGGGAAAAAATATATAAAAATGTTAGATTAATTAAATTATTATCAGATTAATAAAAATCACTGCTTTTATGTTGCAATATCTTTCTAGGAGCTTACCAGAAATGGTAGGCTCTTAGTGGCTTAATAGACAAGAAATTTCTGAGCTTTTCGAGAGAGATATAAAAACTGTTGGAAAGCATATTAATAATGCTTTAAAAGACGAATTAGAAAATGATAAATCAGTTGTCGCAAAATTTGCGACAACTGCAAATGATGGAAAAACATATAATGTTGAATACTATAACCTTGATGTAATAATATCTGTTGGTTATCGTGTAAAATCAAAAAATGGCATTATATTCAGAAAATGGGCAAATAAGATTTTAAAAGACTATATGTTAAAAGGTTATGCTGTAAATCAAAAAAGATTAGAATATTTAGAAAAAACAATAAAACTTATAGATATTGCTAATAGAATTGATGAAAGATTAGAAGGAAATGATGCAAAAGAAATTTTAAAAGTAATTGGAGATTATTCAAAAGCATTAGATTTATTAGATGACTATGATCATAGAACTTTAAAGAAAATTGATGGAAATATAGATGAAAGAAAAATTGAATATAATGAATGTTTAAAAGTTATAGATAAATTAAGATTTAATCAAGAAAGTTCTTTATTTGCTGTAGAAAGAGGTAACGGATTAGAATCAATTATAGGTAATATTTATCAAAGTTTTGCTGGACAAGATATTTATAAAAGTATAGAAGAAAAAGGAGCTAATTTTTTATATTTAATCGTAAAAAATCATGTATTTGCCGATGGAAATAAAAGAATAGCAGCTACCTTATTTATATATTTTTTGAACTTTTATGGTATTTTATACAAAAATGGAAAACAAACAATAGATAACAACACTTTAACTGCATTAACTTTACTTATAGCAGAATCCAATCCAAAAGAAAAAGAAATCATTATAGATCTAGTAATGAATTTTTTAAATGATTAAGTAAAAATTATGAAATGGAGCTAAAAAATGGATAATTTAAAACAATTTAATAATGAAGAAATTATTAAACTTATAAAATATAACAATATCAGATATTGTTGATTCAGGAATATGTCCAACTTGTTTCGACAAATAAAATCAGAATATTTTATATGGTGATAAAACAGATAAAATAATTTTTGAGAATGATAAATTTGAATGTTTTTTAATTGGAAATCCTAGATCAAATGATCATACTATAATAAGCACCAAGTAAGGGGAAATATTTATATTAGCAAAAAAAAGTTATGAAATCTTTAAAAGAAATTTATATAAAATCGCAAGATGTAGGAGAGAGGCTAATTTTCAAAATATAAAAATATATAAAATATATTTAAAAAAAATTTTTTGAAATTTAAATTGTAAAAATATTATTAAATTTAAAAATCTAAATTTATAAAATTTTATATTTCAAATTTGTTTGCATAATTTTATAAAAAACGAACATTTGTTGCTTGGAGAATTTTTTATAAGTTTTAGATAAGTTTTTAAGTTTTTAAATTTTTACATTATAATTATATGTTTTTTTATTATATTTATAATTTTATATAGAATATAATTTTTTAGCGCCTTAAAATCGTTTTTAATCAGTTTTTATATTTTATTAAACAAGTTACATTACTTAAGTTATAATTTTAAATATAATTTTATTATGATGATCTAATAATATCAAAAAATACTGGAATTTTAACAAATTATAATATTTTCTAAAAATGGCTTAGAAAACGACGCTCTAGAATCGATTTTAAGGCATTTTTATTTTTTTCTGGTATAATTTCATGTCGGAAAAATAAGGCCATTTTAAGACGACGTCCTAAAATCGATTTTAAGACATTTTTTTATAAAAAAGGTAAAGTTACTCAAAGAAAAAATATTATAGAATAAAAAGTAAAGGTATAAGATTAATTTTAATATATTATTATTTAAAATTAATATAAGATAAAAAAGAATACAAAAGAATAAAAAAAGAGCCTAAAGCTCAGATATATCAATAAATGTAGTAATTATATATGTATAAAATTCCTCCTCTGTTTTTCACAAAATTATTATTTTGCGCAATCGCATATTTTAAAAAAATATGGATTGCACCACTAATAAATTTTAATTTTTATATATACTCCCTAGTAATACTATAACATAAATTTTATATTTTTTATTTTGTTTAATAACACTTTTAATAATTTTTTATTTTTACGAAATATTTTTTTATTTTGATTTTTTAAATCAGAAATAAAATTTTGTTGTCCTAAATAATAAATTTCATCTTGAAGATTATAAAATACCCTATTCCCCTCTAAAGATAATCTTTTATAAATTAAATCTAGAAAATGGTAAGTTTCATAATAATATTCGAAATCAAAATAATAAGATACGATTTTCTTTTCTTCTGAAGTATGATATTTTAAAAAATATTTAGTTATACAAATAGAATTTAGAAGAAAAATTAAATCCTTTTTTGTAAAATAGAAATCCATGTTTAATCCCTCCTTTCTATAAAAAAGATGCCTCTACTTTATGTGTAGAGGCGATCATAAGAGGTTGATATATGAAAACTAAGGTTTTTCCCTAGTTCGGCATGCTATTTTAATTTGCCCAAATTCCAGTTTTATTAAGTTTTGCTTTTGTTTGAGCACTAATTAATGTGTCAATTAATGAAGTATTTGTACTTTCTATTTTTACAATAGCTTGCCCTTTTTCTAATATAGAAGCGTTATATAATGTTTCACCAATATATATATATCCATAAAGTTTCATATCTTTAACTTTCATTTTATCAAAGGCAAGTTTTACTTCTTTACCTTCTAAATCACTTCTTAAAGTATTTACTACATCAGCATTTGATCTAGAAAAATCAACACCTATTAAATTAATTTCTAAATTTTTATTATCTATATTTACTATAACTGTGTTGTTATCTGTTACAGATTTTACAGTTCCTATATCTGATTTATCTAAAGGTTTTAAATCAGCTAATTTTTTAGAAATTGTTGTACTTATTTCTAATTCAGATTCTGTATCTGCTTCGGTTTCGTTTTGTAAACTATTTGTTTCAACTATTTGTTCACTTTCATTAGAAGCAACCTCTTGAACTTCTGTAGGTTCTTCTGCAACATTTACTTGAGGTTTTATATTTAAAGTACTTGCTAAATATATATATATTCCACTAGCTACTAGTAGGATTGAAATCATTATAACTAAAACTCTTGGTCCATATTGTTTAATGTAAAAAGTTGATTTATTATCATAGTACATAAAATATCTACCTCCTTTTAATATCGTAACAACACGTTACAATATAATTATAACATGTATTTTATGTAAAGTCAATGATTTTTTACAAAAATATTAAAAAAAGGTTGCATTTTTATGTAAATTATATATCTGCATTATGCCAAACATTTTGAACATCATCATTTTCATCTAATTTATCTAAGAAATTTTGAACCTTTACTTCTTCTTCTTCAGTAAGTTCCTTTTTTATTGTTGCAATTTGTCTAATATCTGCTTCGATTGTTTTAATATCTTTTCCTTCTAAAATTTCCATTACTGAGTGAAAATTTTGAGGGTCTGTATATATTTCAATATATTCATCTTCTACTAAAAAGTCTTCTGCACCAGCATCTATAGTTTCTAACATCAATTCATCTGCATCTACTTTTTCATCTTTTTCTACTAATATATAGCCTTTTTTGTTAAACATATAACTAACAGATCCTGACTGGCCAAGATTACCACCAGATTTGCTAAATATACATCTAATATCAGCTGCTGCTCTATTTTTATTATCTGTCATTACTTCTACTATTACAGATATTCCACAAGGTCCAAATCCTTCATATATTATTTCTTCATAATTTGTAGAATTAGAATCTCCTACAGCCTTTTGTATACATCTATTAATGTTATCATTTGGCATATTATTTGCTTTTGCTTTTGCAATAACATCCTTTAATTTTGAATTAATATTTGGGTCTCCACTACCACCCATTTTTACTGCTACTGTAAGTTCTTTTCCTAATTTTGAAAAGATATTTGCTTTCTTTGCATCAGTTGCCTCTTTCTTTCTTTTTATATTAGCCCATTTTGAATGTCCTGACATTTAAATTCCTCCTTTTATTTCCATAATATTTTAACATATTTTTAACAATTTGTGTAGTCTTTTTGAAAATATTATATATTTTACCAAAATTAATTAAAAAAACACACCCAAAGTTATTAAAACTTTGGATGTATTTAAAGGTTAGTACTCTTCTTCATATAATGTGTCATCATCACCAATTATGAAATTTAAAATCATACTGAAGATGATTAAAAATATGAAAAGCGTTCCAAATACCTTGAGAATTGATTTCAGAATTTTCAACTGAAAAACCTCCTGTTTTTTAGTTTTCATGAGGAAACCCTTTCTTATTTCCTTTGGTAGTTACCGGTTGGCTTGCTTTATTATGTAACACATTATATCATTAAAAACTTAAATTGTCAATTATTTTGATATAGAATTTTATACAGCTTATAAGATTTCATAACTCTTTTTAAATAGTTACTAGTTTCATTAAATGGCAAATTTAGATTTTTATAATCTGATAAGTTACTATCAATAATTCCAGCTGAAATCCATTTGTCTACATTACCCATTCCAGCATTATAAGCACAAATAGCTAAATAATAATTACCATTATATCGCTTTACTAAGCTAGAAAAATATTTACATCCAAGATTTATATTTACATCTATATCATAGATATTATCATTTACATTATCTACTATATTAATTTCGTTATTTACATCCGAAGCTGTAGAATCTAAAATTTGCATTAATCCCTTAGCTTGTTTATTTGATGTAGCATTTTGATTGAAACCACTTTCTGTCTTAATTATTGCAAGTACTAAATACGGATCTAATCCGTTATCTTTTGAAGCTTGCTTTACAGTATCAAAATGAGTTAATGGATATACATATTTTTTTAAAATATATATGCTTGTAAAAATAGCAAGTAATATTATTAGTAAAAATACTATAAATGAGATAGTTGTTTTTTGTGACTTTTCCTTAATTTTCATCTTTAACCTCTTTATTTTGCATCGTACCAACTCTTCCCTGTATTTAAATCTACGTTAAGTGGTACACTTAGTGATACTACATTTTCCATAGAATCTTTTAAAATTTTCTTTACTTGTTCTACTTCATCAGGATATGCTTCAACAATTAATTCATCATGAACTTGCATTATTAATTTTGATTTTAACTTTTGATTTTTAAGTGTATCATAAACTTTATTCATGGCAATTTTAATAATATCAGCTGCAGTACCTTGAATTGGAGTATTCATAGCAATTCTTTTGCCGAACTCAACTATATTTTTGTTGTTATTATATAATTCTGGTATATATCTTTTTCTATTAAACATAGTTGTAACGTAACCATCTAATTTTGCTTTTTTTACGATATCTTCCATGAAATTTTTAATTCCACTATATTTTTCTAAATAGTTATCTATATATTGAGAGGCCTCGTATCTTGAGCAGTTTATGTTTTTAGAAAGGCCAAATGCACTAATTCCATATATTATGCCAAAATTTACTGCTTTAGCTTTAGAACGCATTTCGGGTGTTACTTCATTTATTGGCACATTAAATACTTGAGATGCTGTTACAGTATGTATATCAATATTATTCTTGAAAGCATCTATCATTACGTTATCTCCAGAAATATGAGACATAACCCTAAGTTCAATTTGACTGTAATCTGCATCTACTATTACTCTGTCATTTTGCCCTACAAAAAAGCTTCTAATTTTTTTACCAAGTTCAATCTTTACTGGTATATTTTGTAAATTAGGCTCAACACTACTAAGTCTACCAGTAGTAGTTACAGTTTGCATAAATGTAGTATGAATTCTGCCATCATCTGCAATCTTTGTCTTAAGTCCATCCACATAAGTAGATTTTAATTTTGAAAGTTGTCTATAATCTAATATTTTTTCTATTATTTCATGTTTCCCAAGCAAATCTTCAAGTACTGATTTATCAGTAGAATACCCAGTCTTTGTCTTTCTTTTATGTTCTAATCCTAATTTCTCAAATAAAATTCTTCCTAATTGTTGAGTAGAATTAAGATTGAATTTTTCATCAGCAATATCGTATATTTCTTGTTCAGCACTAATAAGTTTTTCAGAAATTTCTTTATCAAATTCATTTAGTTTGTCTTTATCAATATACATTCCTGTATATTCCATTGATGCAAGAGTTTTTACTAAAGGCATTTCAATATTAGTAAATAATTCATGCATATTTTCATTATTTAATTTATCATTTATTAAATTATATGAACTATATATTCCTTTTAGATATTTAGAAATATTATCTATATCTTCTTCAAGTAATACTTTATTTTCTTTAGTTTCATCATCAAACAAAGAAAGTTGACTTTCGTTTTTTAATTCATCAGCATATATAAAATTTATAGATAATAAATCATTTAATATATATTCAATTTGATATTTAGATTTACTAGAATCTAAAAGATAATACGCAATCATCAAATCAAAATTGAAGTTATTTATAGATACATCAGGTCCATATAATTTAAAAAAGTAGTTTATATCTTGTTTTATATCAAATCCAATTTTTGTTTGAGAACTTGTTATAAATTTAAGTAAAAACTCCTTAAATTCTGGTGTAGAAATAAATTCATCTTTAAATATATAGACTGTATCTCTCACACTTGAATAAATAGCAAATATATTGATATCTAAATTTATATGAGTTATTTTGTTATTTTCATAAACTATATTTAATAGATATGATATTTTATCTTCATTTAATACGGTATTAAGTTCATCCTGAATACTTAAATAATTTTTAGAATCAATAAAAATAACCTTTTTCGGAAGTATAAAGCTAATCTTATTTTCTTGAGAATTTATAACTTTTACATCATTAGACAAATTTAATTTTTCAATAAATTTGGAAAATTCTAATCTTCTAAATAATTCTAGTAGTTTATCTTTATTTACTTCAGATAATATACAATTATCATATGAAATTTCAATTGGAACCTCAGTAAAAATTGTTGCAAGTTTAAAACTTAAATATGCCATATCTTTATCAGCAACTAATTTTTCTAAAATCTTTTGAGTTGTTTCTATTAAATTTTCATCTATAGCTTTATAAATATTATCTAAAGTAGTATACTTTTCAATTAAAGAATAAGCAGTTTTTTCTCCTACTCCCTTAACACCTGGAATATTATCAGATGCATCCCCCATAAGTGATTTTATATGAACAACTTGATAAGGTAAAATATTTTGTTTTTCTTTTAGAAGTTTTGGAGTATAAATATTATATTCAGTTTTTCCAGCCTTTGTAAGAGGAATTATTACAGATGTAGTATCAGATATAAGTTGAAATGAATCTCTATCTCCAGTTAATATATAAGTAAATATTCCATTTTTTTCATTAAATTTTGCTACTGTACCTAAAATATCATCTGCTTCATACCCTTCCATTTCAAGTATTGGAATGTTCATAGCAGATAATACTTCCTTTATTACAGGCATTTGTTCTCTTAATTCGTCAGGCATGCCTTTTCTTGTACCCTTATACTGATCATACATTTTATGTCTAAAAGTAGGTGCATGTAAATCGAAGGATACAGCTACGTATTTAGGCTCAATTTTTTCTAATATCATCCAATATATGTTTAAAAATCCATATATTGCATTAGTATGAATAGCTGCAATTTTAGAAGTCATTCTAGCATTTACACCATAAAAAGCTCTATTCATTATACTATTTCCATCTATAATTAAAAATTTGTCCATAAAAAACCACCCTAAATGACTTTTATAATTTTAACATATAAAAAACTATAAATCAAATTTTATGAAATGTGTTTTATATAAATTTCTCCCATACTTGATTTGCTACTTCTTGCCCTCTATCACTTAGATATATTTTGGAATCTGTGATAATAATAAGATTATTCTTGCTTAATTCATCAAGCTCCTTACTAAAATATTTAAAAATTGTTTCATTAAATTTAGTTTTAAAATCTTTTAGTATAATTCCTTCTTTCAATCTAAGGCGTAAAATAATATATTCTTTTATTAAATCAAAACTGTCCATATCTTCTCTATCTTCAATAACTAAATTATTAGAATTTACGCCATTTATATATTTTTCAATGCTATTTACGTTTCTGTATCTACTTGAAGAAATAAAACTAGAGGCACCTGCACCAAATCCTAAGTAAACTCCTTGATTCCAATAATTAAGATTATGTTTTGATTCATAGCCTGGTATGCTAAAATTAGATATTTCATATTTAATAAAATTATTATTTTCTAATGTAGAAATCAGGTATTTACGCATTTTGTACTCTTCATCTTCATCTACTAATTTTAAAAAGCCTTCTTTTAATAAAAAGTCTAATTTTGATCCTTCATGAACTTCCAAATTATATATAGAAATATGTTTTATATCATACTTTTTAGAGAGCAAAATTACGTAATCAATACTTTCTTTAAATCTTTCATAAGATAAGTCAGGTAAAGGATAAATGAGATCACAAGATATATTTAAGATTCCAACTTTTTTTATAAGTTCTAAGGCAGAAATAAAATCATTTAATGTATGTCTTCTACCTATATTTTTTAAAACATCATCAAATGTTGTCTGTAAACCAATACTTATTCTGTTTATTCCAGATAGTTTGTAATCTTCTAATTTTTCATAAGTTATAGAATTTGGATTTATTTCAATGGTAATTTCTGCATCTTTATCAACGTTAAACATATTTAGGACATTCATTATTTTTACAATATATTTACTATCTATAAACGATGGTGTCCCTCCACCAAAATATATTGTCTTTATATTATATTCTGACAATATATCTGATTTTGATAATATTTCTTTTATCAGTGCATCCACATATAAATCTATTAAATCTTCTTTATTTGCATACGAATTAAAATCACAGTAAAAACATTTACTAACACAAAATGGTATATGAATATATATTGATATATCTTTCAAATTTATTCCTCCAACTCATTTGCAATTTGAATTAATTTATCAAGTCTATGTTTAAGGCCAGATTTAGTTATTTTATTTTTTCCATTTGTCTTTGAAGCTATATAATCTAAACTTTCGTCCCTATACTTTTCTCTTAAAGAGGCAGTATATTTTAACTTTTCATCTAATGAATTATACATACCATATTTTTTAATTTTATCAATTGCTTCTAGCTGTTTATAAGAAGCTTCTATTATCTTAGATAAATTAGCCGTTTCACAATTTATATTTCTATTTATATTATTTTTCATATCTTTTTTTATTCTTATATCTTCAAATTCAAACAGAGCTTTACTTGTTTCTATTATGCTTAAAAACATTGATATTTGTTCGGATTCTTTAAAATATACTATATATGTATTATTATTTTTTCTCTTTAACAACTTTGGAGTAAAGTCTAGAACTGAAAGTAAATTTAAAATGTACTCTGCACAAGCTTTATTTTTAAATGATATTTCAAAATGATAATCTGTATTTGGATCTACAATGCATCCAGAGGAAAGAAAAGCACCCTTTAAAATGGATTTTATACAACATTCTGATAATTTATCTATAGCAAGATAATTCTTATACTTTTCGTCTAACTCTGATTTTAGACCTACCTGTGTAAGTAATTCTCCAAAAGCTTCAGCATCAATACAGCAACTTTTTTTATTTAAATTAATCTTTTTTAATATTTCAGATTTTATATCTGATGAAAACGACATATTACCACCCTATCATTGTTTGAAAAGTCTTTTAGTGTATCTATATATTCTATACAATTTACACTTTTTACTAAGTCTATAAAATCATCTTTTTGATCATAGCCAATCTCCATAATCAAGTAAGCATTATCATCTAAAACTGCTTTACAGTAAGAAAGTATTAGTCTATAAAATTTAAGTCCATCTTCTCCTCCATCAAGTGCAATATCGGGCTCATTTCTAACATCAGCTGTTAAATTTAAGATATCATCTGTTTTTATATATGGAGGATTAGAAACTAATAAATCAAATTTTTTGTCCTTTATATTGCTAAATAAATCAGATTTTAATGTAAAACATCTATCTTCTACTCCATTTTGCTTAATGTTTTGCTTTGCAACTTCAAGTGCTGAATCTGAGATATCAGTCATTAATACATTTTCTATATTTGAATTTTTAGCAACAGATATTCCAATACAGCCAGATCCTGTGCAAAGATCTAACATATTTTTAAGTTTAAATTTCTGTATATATTTAATAGCTACATCAACTAATACTTCTGTATCTTCTCTAGGAATTAAAACAGAATTATTTACAATATATCTTTCATTATAAAAATCCTTATAACCAATAATATATTGATATGGAATGTTCATTTTTACTAACTTATAAAATAAATTTTCTAATTCATTAAACTGTTTTTCATCTAATATCAACACATCAATACTTGTTAAAATATAATTTTTGTCTTTATTAAGATAATTTGAGCATATGTTGATAAAATCATTTAAAGAATATTTATCTGTTAGTTTTAAATATTTTGAAATTAAATCTTTTAATTTGTATTCTGTCACAAATATTTCTCCTTTAAAAAAATAAAAGTGCTCAAAATAAAGCACTTTTAAATTCTATATTATTTTTTACCATATTTTTCAAAGAATTTAGCAGCTCTACCTTGACTAGATATAGCTTGTTTTTGACCTGTGAAAAATGGATGACAATTACTACATGTATCTACTCTCATTTCTGCTTTTACTGAACCTGTTTCAATTACGTTTCCACAAGCACATTTGATTTGAGCTTTTACATATTCTGGTTGTATATCTTTTTTCATTATCTTCACCTTCCCTATATTGAAATTAAATCGTTACCTAAATATTTTATCATATCATTTGTAAAAAAACAATACTTTTGGTTAATTTTTTAAAAATAAAAATATAGCAAATATATTATAATTGTATCATATAATGTATAAGGAGGTGAATATTTTATGAATAAAATTAATACTAATTGTATAGTAAATAGTATATTGTGTAATTCAAACCTGAAAATTCCTTTATCTAATTCACATTATTTAACTGGAAAGGGATTTTTGTTATTTAATAAATTAGCATGTATTGAAAATAATCTTACATGTTTTACTAATAACTTAAAAAATATGTGTTCTAAGAATAATCTTTTAAGAAAATGATTGCAAATATTTTGTCGAAATATTGTTTTTTAATATCTTGTATGATATACTTTTTTTGTCACACGCAAACTTATTGGAGGAAAATATATGGAGAAATTTATTGTTGAAGGACCTGCTAAACTAGTAGGAACTGTTAATATAAGTGGCGCTAAAAATGCAGCTGTTGGAATATTACCGGCTACTCTACTTGTTAAGGGAAAGTGTCATTTAGAAAATGTTCCTGATATAAGCGATATGAGATCATATTACACAATTTTAGAATCTTTAGGAGCAAAGATCGAATACATAAATAAGAATGAATTAATAATTGATAATACAAATATAAAGTCTGCTATTGCTTCTTATGAGCTTACAAGTAAATTTAGAGCTTCTTATTACTTATTAGGAGCATTACTTGGTAGATTTAATGAAGTAGAAATTGGTTTACCTGGAGGATGTAACTTAGGAGCAAGACCAATTGATCAACATATAAAAGTATTTGAAAAATTAGGTGCTAAAATTGATGTTAGATCAGGAAGAGTTTACGCAAGTAAAACTTCTAAATTAAAAGGTACTTCAATTTTTTTAGATGTAGTAAGTGTAGGTGCTACAATTAATGCAATCCTTGCTGCAACACTTGCAGAGGGTACAACTATAATTGAAAACGTAGCAAAAGAGCCTCATATAGTTGACATTGCTAGTTTTTTAAATTCTATGGGTGCAAATATAAAGGGTGCTGGAACTGATGTAATAAAAATTGTTGGAGTTGAAAAGTTAGAACAAAAATCTAGTTATTCAATTATTCCAGATCAAATAGAAGCTGGAACTTTTATGGTTGCTGCAGCTGCTACTAAAGGAGATGTAATAATAAATAACTGTATTCCAAAGCACCTTGAGCCTATAACTGCAAAACTTAGAGAGGCTGGAGTAACAGTAATAGAACAAGATTCTTTAGTTCATGTAAAAATGGATAAAAAAGCAAAACCATTTAGTATTAAAACTATGCCACATCCTGGTTTTCCAACTGATATGCAACCTCAAATGTGTATCTTGCTTGCACTTGCCTCTGGTACAGGAATGATTGTTGAAAATATATGGGAATCAAGATTCCAATATACTGATGAATTAATTAAAATGGGTGCAGATATTTTGTGTAAAGGTAATACTGCAATAGTAACTGGTGTTGATAAATTATATGGTGCCCCAGTAATTGCTCATGATTTAAGAGCTGGTGCTGCAATGATAATTGCAGGATTAGTTGCAGAAGGAAAAACTGAAATTACTCATATAAATCATATTTTAAGGGGCTATGAAGATATTGTAGGTAAATTCTTAAAACTTGGAGCTAACATAAAATATATTTCAGAAGGTGATACAGATGATTAGTTTGCATCCACTATACAGTTCAAGTTCTGGAAATATGTTTCATCTACAAACCGATAAATCTAATATTTTAATAGATGTAGGAGTTTCATATAAAGCTATTAAAGAGGGATTAGAAAGTATAGGGAAAACTATTAAAGATATTGATGCTATCTTAATTACTCACGAGCATACCGATCATATAAAGGGTCTTCCCTTGCTCTGTAGAAAAAATCCTAACATTGCCATATATGCTTCAATAAAAACAGCAAAGTATCTAAGAAATATGTTAAAGGAGCAAAATATACCAAACAAGATTTTTGATGTAGAATATGATAAACCGTTCAAATTATTAGATTTAGAAATTACACCTTTTGAAGTTTCACATGATGCAGTTATGCCATGCGGGTACAATATAAAGTGTAATGACAAAACATTAAGTTTTGCAACAGATTTAGGTTATGTTTCAGATGATGTATTTACTTACTTAAAATCTTCAGATTATTACGTTATAGAATCAAATTATGATAAATCTATGTTAGAATTTGGAAAATATTCTTATCCAGTAAAGAGGCGTATAGCAGGTCCTACAGGTCACCTATCAAATGATGATGTAGCAAGACTAATAGCAAAAATTTATGAAGTAGGACAAGCTAAAAATAATTTTTTACTTGCACATTTAAGTGAAAATAACAACGAACCTAAATTAGCTTTAGACTCAATATATTCATCTTTGGCTAATTTTAATGTAAATATAAATGATATAAATTTAAATGTTGCATCAAAAAAATTATCTAATGAGGAATATTTAATATGATTAATATAAAAATTATATGTGTTGGAAAAATAAGCGATAAAAATTTAAAATCTTTATCAGACGAATATTTAAAACGTTTGAAAAAATATGTAAAATTGGAAGTAATTGAATTAGAAGATGAAAAAGTATTACCTTCCTCTTCTACTCTTTTGCAAGAAAAAATTAAAGATATAGAAAGTGATAAAATACTAAATAAGCTAAAGAAAATAGGAAAATGTAAAATTATTACTTTAGATTTAAAAGGTAAAATGTTAGATTCTGTAGAGTTTGCAAATAAGATTTCTGACATTACTATAAGTGAAGCTTCAACTATAGTTTTTATAATTGGTGGAACTTTAGGATTTAATGATAAAGTAAGAAATATTGCTGATTATAGTATATGCTTTTCTAAACTTACTTTTCCCCATCAACTTATTAGAATTTTTCTTTTAGAACAACTTTTTAGAGCTTTTAAAATATTAAATAACGAAACTTATCATCATTAATATAAAATTTGTAGGAGGTAAATTTATGAAATCGACAGGAATAGTTAGAAGAATGGATGAACTTGGGAGAATTGTACTACCAGCAGAGCTTAGAAAGAATTTAAACATATCTGAAAAAGACCCTCTAGAAATATATGTAAATGGAGATTCAATAGTATTAAAGAAATATTCACCAGCTTGCATATTTTGTGATGAGGCAGATGATATTGTAACTTTTAAAGGTAAGAATATCTGTTCTTCTTGTGTTAAAGTGCTAAAAAGAAAATTAGATTAGAGTGTTTTAACTCTAATCTAATTTTTTTATAAAATACATTTTCTAATAGAAATATTTTTACATTTAGAACTAGTAGAAATCTTTCCTACTATTTTCATTATACAGTCATAAAAATCTGTAACTATTGCATATTCTTTTGAATATTTATCTTGTATTACAAATTTATTATTTATACAAGGTTTATTACATTTATTAGAAAAATCGTTTCTATTTTGTTCAAAAGCGCCAATAACACAATATCTAGATGTCATTACAGTAATATAATTATCTACAATTTCTGTATCAATAATTTTAGAAATATATTCTACATTTTCATCTGTAACTTCATTTGATAAAGTTATACCGTCAAATCCCAATTCCTTAAAAAATTTAGCAGAATAAATATTATATATATTAAAGCTATAATCTGCTATTAATTTTATATTGTACTTATTTTTTAGATATTTGCATAGATTTATGTGTTCAAAGCTACCAATAAGTATACCAGCTACTACTCCAAGTTTTACTAATTCCTCTAAATTATTATTGATATATTTAGAAACATTTTTTCCTGTATAATTTGGTATCACAATAAAAAATTTAGTTTCCATATTAGTAAAATGGTTAATTATACTTTCTTTATTTGAAATAATATCATTTATCATTATATATATTCTCTTATAATTTTTGAAATCATAATTAAAATTAACATCATACTTATAAATATATAATGTTTTATCATTACAATTTTTATCTAATTTAATACTTGATATATCATTTAAATTATTATCTAAATCATTAATTTTAGTCATTATATCTTTACTATCTATACATTTATGAATATTTAAATTCTCATCTAAAGTATTTAAAACATTTGCTATATGTTGCCTTCTTAATTCATTTAATTTTGAAACGGGAACATATAACTTGCCCTCAATTTTTATATCTTGTATTAAAAAATTTATTGCCTCGTCGCAGGTTTTCTGGAAAGCATTATTTACAGTATCTTTATTAGCAACATTATTTATAGCAACTTGGGGAATATATTCTGTATGGGTTACTATATTTTTATCAAATACACTACTCTCAGCTTTTAACTTTTGCCCTTCAGATATCGTTATTTTTACATTAAATGTAGGCTTCAATTTTTCAATATATGAATATTCATTACTTAATGTCTTACTTGAAGTCTTATAAATAATGCTGTTACTACTGATTTTCTTATTGACATCACCAATCCATGCATATTGTCCTACATCTAATTTAGTTACAGTTTTGTTAGCATCATTTTTTATACCAGTAATAATACTAGAATATAGAATTTTATTTGTATCAGCATCATAAATTTCAAATCCGTCATGTAGGCCTATATTTTCGCTTAATTTTATTTTTACGTAAGGTCCTTTCTTAGTTATAACTTTTCCTAAAAAAAGTCCTGTATTTTTAGGAGATATATCAGTTATACTTTTTTTATATTCGATTCCATTTAAGTAGCCATAACTTTTAGATTGTCTTAAAAATACTTGTGAAAGTTGTTTTATATCATTATCAGTTATTTTGTAATTATCAAGTGCCCTTCTGTATTTAGCAACAGTACATCCAATATATTCTAATGACCTATTTCTTCCCTCAATTTTAAATGAATATACACCTGCTTTTTTTAATTTGTCAATCATTTCAATTCCAAATATATCTTTTTTACTTAGCAAATATTTATTAGTACAAATCGTTTTATTTTTACTCTTATTTATAAGGCTATACTTCATTCTACATGGTTGAGCACACATACCTTGATTTGCACTTCTAGATCCAATTGTACTGCTAAGTAAACATTGACCAGATAGGCATACGCACAGTGCACCATGCACAAATACTTCTATTTCGACATCAGTATTTTTGCATATATATTCTATTTCATCTATTGTAAGTTCACGTGCAAGCACTACTCTACTAAATCCTAAAGACTTCAAAAAATTAACTTGTTCTAATGAATAAACACTCATTTGAGTACTAGCATGCATATTTAAATCTGGAAATATTTCATGTATTTTTGTTGCAAGTCCTATATCTTGCAAGATTACTGCATCAAGTCCTACCTTATAAAGCTCATAAATCAAATTTAAAGCCTCTTTTACTTCTTTGCTAAAAATTATAGTATTTAAAGTTAAATATACTTTTTTGCCTAATCTATGAGCGTATTTGATACAGTCAATATATTCTTCTAAAGTAAAATTTTTTGCCATGCTACGTGCATTAAATTTTTCAAGTCCCATATAAATAGCATCTGCTCCTCTAAAGCATGCTGTATAAAAACTTTTTACATCTGATGCTGGTGCAAGTAATTCTTGTTTATTATTCATAATCTCACCTTATAATAAATTAATTTTAACATATTAAAGCTATAAAATCAAGAAAATATATACTACGTTTTACATAAATTTGACAATTATATTCAACTATGATATAATTTCTTACATGTAAAATTCATTATTTATTCTTACTATGAATAAAGGAAAATTTAAGAAAGGTTGTGCTTTTATGGAGGAAAAATTGCTTAAGGATTGCGTGAAAGATATACCGAGTGAGGTGATTGACCTTTTTAATAGGACCTCAAGACAGATAAAATGTTTTATGTATGAGTTAAATGCAAAGTTAAATGAGAAAACTGAACATCCATTTAGCCTATATGATGATAATGCTAAAGTCACAGTAGGTATAGAAGAAGTTCCATTTAATATGGACGAGGGAGGAAATAAAAACTTATATACGTTTAATATATCATATAAATACCCTGAGGAACTAAAAATAGATAGAGCGATTTTATTTAAATTTATAATTAGAGAATCAGTATTTTTAAGTAGAGTGATTGAGTTTAATATTTATATTATTGATAATATAGGTTCTGGACAATTTATATCTCAATTTTCCGATTTTTCTAATCTATATAGTTTTAATAATGCGCGCTATAACAATACTAATCCTTATGTACGCGCGACTTTAAATTATAAAAATTTTAACCATATATCAAATTTGCTCATAGACGATATCAACGCTATAGCTTTTTCTTTGAAAATTGCAAAGGCGTTTATTGAAGAAGAGTCTTAAAAAAATAGTGCTAATATAGCACTATTTTTTTTCTAAGTTTTTTTTGTTTTGATATTTCATATACACTAATTGCAGCACTTACTGAAGCATTAAGTGAGTTAATTTTTCCATACATTGGTATACTTACAATTACATCGCAATTATCTCTTACGAGTCTAGAAATTCCCTTGCCTTCATTTCCTATAACAATTCCAATAGCTCCATCAAAATTTGTATTATAAATTGTTGAGTCAGAGTCCATGTCTAGACCATAAATCCACATACCATTTTCTTTTAGTTTTTTTATTGTTTCAGTAATATTAGTAACCCTTGCAATCCTTACATAAGAACATGCACCAGCAGATACCTTTTCTACTGTATCTGTAACTTGACAAGCATTTCTTTTTTGAATAATAATTCCATGTACTCCCATACATTCAGCAGTTCTTATAATTGCACCTAAATTATGAGGATCTTCTATTTTATCTAGTATAAGCACAAATGGTTTTTCATTTTTTGAAGCAGCATATTCTAATATGTCTTCTACCTCATAATATTTATAATCTGTTATATTTGCAACTACGCCTTGTGAATTTTTTAATGTTTCATTTTCTGCCGTTATCATTCTATCTAGCTTTGACTTTTCAGCTTCCACTACTACTATTTTCTTTTGTTTTGCAAGTTCATAAATTTTATTTAATTCTTTATTCTTTGATTGAATATATATTTTATTTATTGTTTTATCAGAATTTATTGCCTCCATTACTGGATTTTTGCCATAAATTAAGCCCATAAATTTTCTCTCCTATTCATCATCAAGTTTTAGCACACTCATAAATGCATCTTTTGGAAGTTCTACATTTCCAATCTGTCTCATTTTCTTTTTACCTTCTTTTTGTTTTTCAAGCAATTTCTTCTTTCTTGAAATATCTCCTCCATAACACTTTGCAAGTACATCTTTTCGCATTGCTTTTACTGTTTCACGTGCTATTACTTTGCCACCTATTGCAGCCTGTATTGGAATTTCAAATAATTGTCTTGGAATTATTTCTTTTAACTTTTCTGCCATTTTTCTTCCCCTAGTTTCAGCTTTTTCCTTATTTACTATAAAAGATAGGGCATCAACTACTTCTCCATTCAATAATATATCTAATTTACATAGATTTGCTTTTTCATAATGTTCAACATTATAGTCAAATGATGCATACCCACGAGTCTTAGATTTTAAATTATTAAAGAAATCATATATTATTTCATTAAGTGGTAAAAAGTACTCAAGTTCTACTCTATTATTATCAATATATTTCATATTTAAAAACTTACCACGTCTCTCTTGACATAGCTTCATTACGTTTCCTACATATTCATTTGGGACAATTATTTGAGTTCTTGCAATAGGCTCTTCCATATATTTTATCTTTGCAGATTCTGGCAAGTCAGTAGGATTATATAACTCAATTACTTCACCATCTGTTTTATATACCTTATATATTACTGAAGGAGCAGTAGTAATTATATTTAGTCCATATTCTCTTTCTAATCTTTCTTCAATTATCTCTAAGTGTAAAAGTCCTAAAAATCCACATCTAAATCCATGTCCTAGCGCATTAGATGATTCTAATTCGTAGTTTAGTGAAGCATCATTTAACTTTAATTTTTCTAAAGCCTCTTTAAGTTCCTTATAATCTGAGCCATCTGCTGGGAATATACCAGAATATACCATTGATTTTACTTCTTTATAGCCTGGTAGAGCTTCTTTTGTTCTATTTGATTGTAATGTTATTGTGTCACCCACTCTAATATCTGAAACATTTTTTATACTAGCAGCAATATAGCCTACTTCTCCTGCAGATAATGTATCTGATGCAACATATTCTCCTGGTTTAAAATATCCAACACCAGTAATTTCATATTCTTTATTATTTGACATAGTAATAATTTTATCGCCTTTTTTTAGCATGCCATCAATCATTCTAACGTATGCTAGTGCGCCTAAATAATTATCATATATTGAATCAAATATTAATGCTTTTGGTGGCAGTTTTTCATTGCCTGAAGGTGGTGGAATTTTACTTACTATTTGTTCTAATACTTCCTCCACATTAAGTCCTGTTTTTGCAGAAATTAAAGGAGCAGAACTTGCATCAAGTCCAATTATATCTTCTATTTCTTTTTTTACCTCATCTGGACGTGCACTTGGAAGGTCAATTTTATTTATTACTGGTAAAATTTCAAGATTGTTCTCTAAGGCAAGATATACATTAGCTAATGTTTGAGCTTCAACACCTTGAGCTGCATCAACTACCAAAATTGCACCCTCACATGCAGCTAAACTTCTAGATACTTCATAATTAAAATCTACGTGTCCTGGAGTATCAATTAAGTTTAATATATATTCTTTATTATCTCTAGCCCTGTATTTCATTCTTACTGCTTGAGATTTAATAGTAATTCCTCTTTCGCGTTCAATATCCATATTATCAAGTAATTGCTCTTTTAATTTTCTGTCATCAATTGTACCTGTAATTTGCAAAAGTCTATCTGCAAGAGTAGATTTTCCATGGTCTATATGAGCTATTATACTGAAATTTCTGATATTTTCTTTATCTACCATCGATATTTCCCTTTCATAATTTAATAACATTTGTTAGATAATTATACAATAAAAATTAGAAAAAGTAAATATGTAAATTAGTTAAGACATTACATTATTTGCAATTTACATAAAAATGTGTTATAATATTCATGTATATTTTTTATACTTCATTTAAATTTAATTTGGAGGTTTTTAACAATGAGTACTGAACATCTTTTATCAATTCTTTATGCAACGCGCGATTTAAGAGATGAAGTTAGAAATTTAAAGAAGTATATTAAAGAAAATATAGAAGTTCAAAGAGAGATATTAAAGCTCTTAAAAGAAAATAATGGATTA
The DNA here is from genome assembly GCA_947628005.1 of uncultured Clostridia bacterium. Classification (GTDB taxonomy): domain Bacteria; phylum Bacillota; class Clostridia; order TANB77; family CAG-465; genus CAG-465. The sequence goes on along the minus strand of CANQYI010000005.1, from coordinate 38,290 downwards.
AATCAAAATAAATCTAAATAAAGTTAAAATTTATATATTTAAGAGAGTAGCAACTTTGCTACTTTCTTTTTTGTGTTATTTGTATTATAATAGTTATAATATTAAAGAGGTATTTCTATGTTTAAAATAAATGATTATGTGAAAGTAAAAAATACAAACATTACTGGTAAAATTGACAGAATAAGTAAAATTTCTGGCACAACAAATTATAGAATAATTAGTGGAACTAATAAATTAACTGTTAAAGAGGAATTATTAGAGCCTTCTAAAGAAAATTTACAAAGTAAAAATACTAATTCCTATTCTGTTAGCTTAAATGATTATTCTAAAGAAAACTTAGATGAAATAATGATTAGACATCAACTAAAGGAAGAAGCAATCAGTAATTTAGATAAATTTATAGATAAAGCAGTATGTGCTAAAAAGGACAAAGTAAAAATCATACATGGAAAACATGGTGGTATTTTAAGAGAAGCAGTTTGTGAATACTTAAAAACTAATCCTAATGTATCATCTTTTAAATTGGGAGACTATTATGAAGGAAGCTATGGTGTAACCATTGCATATTTAAAAAAATAAAGTAGCAAAATTGCTACTTTTATTCGTCATATTCATCAAAAATATTACCAACTATTTCTTCTAAAGCATCTTCCATTGTAACAAGTCCCACTACATTTCTTCTATCGTCAATTACAATACACATTTGCTTATGAGATTTTTGCATAGTATGGAATACATCATCTACTATTTCTTTTTGATTTACAAACATTACTTCTTTATCTATTAAATCATCAAAATTAAATACTTTATTTTCTTTAGAATAATTATTTATAAGTTCTTTTACATTAAATATTCCTACTATATTGTTAATTTTCCCATCATATACAGGAAATCTTGTATATTTGGTATCTTTAATTATTTCAAATATCTTTGATTTATCTAAATTATTTTCAATACATACCATATCTTTTAATTTAGTCATTATCTTTTTTATTGGTATATCATTAAATTTAAATACATTGTATATTAAATTCTTTTCACCATTTTCAATTGCTCCAATATCTTTGCCCTCTGCAATCATTAATTTTATTTCTTCTTCAGTTATTTTTGGATTAGGATTTTCTTTTACACCTAATATATTAGTTATAAGATTAGTAGATGCAGTTAAAAGCCATACAAATGGAAATGTTATTTTCATAAGAATTGTAATCATATTTACGTATTTAAAAGCTATTTTTTCGCTCTTAGTTAGAGCAATCTTTTTAGGCACTAATTCACCAAACACTAAAGTAAAATATGAAAGTATTAATGTTACCAAAATTACTATTATAGTTTTTAACATATCTCTTGAAATTACAGTAATTGATATAGTGTCTACAATTTGATCTGCAAATGCTTCTGCAGCAAATGCACTAGCTAAAAATCCTGCTAAAGTTATTCCTATCTGAATAGTTGCAAGAAATGAACTTGAATTTTGAATGAGTTTTTCTATTTTTTTAGCTTTCTTACCTTCAGCAGTCTTTTTCTTAGCCATAGTTTTTATCTTATTTTTATTAAGTGACAAGAACGCAAGTTCTGATGAAGCAAAAACACCATTTATGTATATTAAAATTATAAGTACAATTATTTGTATAATCATTTTTTCATCTCCGTATAAACTGTTTTTATTATGCTTTATTTGCACTTCCTAAAACATTTATAATTTTATGTTTTACCATATCTTTTACTGCAGTTCTTGCTTGTGATAAATAAGTTCTTGGATCAAATACTTCTGGATGATTTGCAAAACATTCACGAATATTTGCTGTCATTGCAAGACGTATATCACTATCTATATTTATTTTACACACTGCCATTGTAGCAGCCTTTTTTAGAAGCTCCTCATCTACTCCCTTAGCACCTGGAATATTTCCTCCATACTCATTGCACATCTTTACAAATTCTTGTGGTACAGATGAAGCTCCGTGCAATACAATTGGGTATCCTGGAAGTCTATTTGAAATTTCTTCTAATATATCAAATCTAAGTTTTGCTTCTCCCTTAAATTTATATGCTCCATGACTTGTACCAATTGCAATAGCAAGCGAGTCACATCCAGTTTCTTCTACAAATTTTACTGCTTCATCAGGAGAAGTAAACATTGCGTCCTCACTAGATACATTTACATCATCTTCTATTCCTGCAAGTTTACCTAGTTCGGCTTCAACAACTACTCCTCTTTTATGTGCATATTCTACTACTTGTTTTGTAATTCTTACATTTTCATCAAAATCATACTTTGAGCCATCAAACATTACAGATGTAAATCCACTATCAATACAGTCTTTACAAATTTCAAAATCTGCTCCATGATCTAGATGAAGTACAACTGGAATATCTACTCCATTTTGTTTATTACATTCAATTGCTGCTTCAACTAGTTTCTTTAAATATATTGGATTTGCATATTTTCTAGCACCAGCAGATACTTGTAATATTACTGGAGAATTAGTTTCTTGTGCTGCTTCCATAATACCTTGCACTATTTCCATATTATTTACATTAAATGCACCTATTGCATAATGACCTTCATATGCTTTTTTGAATAATTCTTTACTTGTAGTAAGTCCCATAATTTATCTCCCTCTTTCACTTATTTTATTAATTCATTTTTCTTACTAATTCAGATCCATCTCTATCTTTTTCATTAGCATTCATCTCATTTATCTTATCTGATAAATTTCTAGAGCGTTCATTATATGATGCTTTAAGTATTGATATTTTATCATCATTTGTTCTATTAAGTCCCATATCATCTTTTTTATCTTTATCTTTATCATCTTCATTTTTATCAGCGTTTTCATCTTCTATTTGATTGTCATCAAAATTTAATTCATTCTCAATAACATCACTACCATACCCTGCCATTTGTTCTGCAACTGCTAAATGAGAAATGGCTATATTATAATCTTCAATATTTTCTGTTTGTTCAAATTTTGCAAATGCTTCATCTGCAAGTTTCTTTTGCTCTTCTACTGAACTTATAAGATTTTGATTTACATCTGCTGTCTCAACTTTAATATTTTCTCCTATTTTTTCTTCTTGGCCATCAGTATAATTATCTAATGAAGTATTTTTATTATCAATAATGCCTTTTTTATATTTTAAATCTTCATAGCCCTGCCCAACCATTCTTTGCTCTGCTAAATCATTTTCCTCTTTTTCATTAATTTGTCTAGAAAGTTCTACCATATTTGGATCTAATGCTCTAAGTTCTAAAGTTTTTTCTTTATAGTCCTTCTTTAATTCTTCCATCGAACTTTCAAACTTTTCTGGAGTCATCAAAGCTGCATTTTCACTAATTCTTGCAATTTCTTCAGCAATTGAATCTAACTGCTCATTTAGTTCATGAACTCTTGATAAATTCTTTTCAGCTTTATCATATACTTGCTTTTCATTTAATTGTTCATTGTAAAAATATCTATTTTCTTTTTGTTTTAATGAATCATCTGCCTGTGTTATAAGGTAACCTGAACACTGTCTATATTGCATATCAAGATTTCTTAAATATCTTTGATACATAATAAGTTTTGTATCCATTTTATCTCCGTTAGTAAGATTACCTGTTTTTACTTGACCATTATAACCAGTATATAAATCTTCTCTTAATTTATGGTATTCATCTAAGGTATATTCATAGATAACCTTTATAGCAAGTGCTTTAATTTCACTTCTAGTTAAGTCTTTTTCTTTTTTTGCTTCCTCTTCTATTTCTTCTTCATCTTCACGAGTCAAATTTTCTTCTTTAGCAATCTCTTTAGTTACATTTTTTACTTCTATATCTCTTTTTTCTTCTTCTATTTCCTTTTTAGTTCTTCCGTCTAAACTTTTATTCATATTATCTAATAGCATTGGATTTTTTTTGATTGCTTCTCTAAATTGTTGTTGTAGGTCTTTTCCATCTCTTTTTAATATTTCTTTTTCTGCCACTTCTCTATTGAAAAAAAGTTTAATAAATTCTTCGGATTTATTACTAAAATCAATTTCATCATCTAAAATTTCGTCCATTAATTTTTCATATTCCATATTATTCATATAATTTAACTCCTCTCACTTTAATTATTTTACTATAAAGATTTGAATAATTCAACATTTATAATTTTAAATAAATTTCTTACAAAAACTAGGCCTGTGAATTTTTGTAATTCCATACTTTTTAATCGCATCTATATGAGCTTTTGTTCCATACCCCTTATGTTTAGCAAATCCATACTCCGGGTAAAGTTTATCATACTCATATAACATTCTGTCCCTTGTAACCTTTGCAATAATAGATGCTGCAGCAATTGACTCTGAATTTGCATCTCCCTTTATAACAGTACTTTCATCAATATTTATATCTATTGATTGATTACCGTCTACTAATACATAATCAGGATTTACTTTTAAATTTTTAATTGCATTACACATTGCCACCTTAGTTGCATTTAAAATATTTATTTGTTCTATTAAATCAACATCACTTATTCCAATTCCTACTGCTAGAGCATTCTCAAAAATTTTATCATATAAAGCTTCTCTTTTTTTCTCGGTTAATTTTTTAGAATCATTTACTCCTTCTATTTTACAATTTTTAGGTAAAATAACAGCTGCTGCAACAACTGGTCCGCACAATGGACCTCGTCCTGCTTCATCAACTCCTGCAATTAGATTATAACCCTTTGAATAGAGTTCATTTTCTATTTTTAGCATCCCTTCAAGTCGTTTTTCTTCTATCTCATTTATCACTTATTTTTCCTCCAAATCAATACACTCTTTATAAACATCATTTTTATTTAAGCCCTTTTCTTTAGCAATTTTTTTTATAGCATCTTTTTTAGAAAGTCCTCTCTCCATTTCTTTTTTTACTAGTTCTATATTAGAAATTTTACTTAATTCATACTTTTTTTCTTCTCTCAAATTTTCTTCTGACTTTCCTTCAACAAGTAGTACAATTTCGCCTTTAATACCATTTTCTTCTATATTCAAAATTGCTGTTTCTATATCAGTACTTTTATATTCCTCATGTAATTTAGTAAGTTCTCTTGCAATACAAATTTTTCTATTTCCAAGAGTTACTAATAAATCTTTTAATGTATATAAAATTTTGTGTGGTGCCTCATAAAATATAATTGTTCTAGTTTCATCTTTTAAAATCTCTAATTTTTGCTTTCTCTGTTTTTTATTTACAGACAAAAATCCTTCAAAAACAAAGCGAGTGCTATCCATTCCACTCCCAACAATTCCTGTAATTAGTGCAGTAACTCCTGGAATTACTGCAATATCATAATTATTATTCCTTAAATATTTAACTAAATTTTCTCCTGGGTCTGATATTATTGGCATACCCGCATCAGATACTAGTGCAATGTTTAGTCCATCATTTAGCAATTTTACTATGTGATCTAATTTTTCTTCTTCGTTATGTCTATGATAACTTATCATTTTTTTAGAAATTTCAAAGTGATTTAATAGCTTTAATGTTTGTCTTGTATCTTCTGCAAGTATAATATCAACTTGCTTTAGTGTATTTATAGCACGTAGGGTAATATCTTCTAGATTACCTATAGGAGTTCCCACAATATATAACTTTCCTAATTTTTTTTCTTTCATAAAAATCCTTTCAAAATTATTACTTTTTACTAATTCCGTATAACTTATAAATTTCATCTGTATATTCTAAATTATCTTTATATTCTATTAGTGCTGGTAAAATTTTAAGTTCATTACCACCTTTTTTTGAATACTCTATAAGTACTATACTAGGACTTGCCTTTACAGTAGGATAAACAAATTGAATGTACTTTGGCTCTAAATTATATTTCCTTGCAAGTTCTATAAGATCAGCTAATCTTTCAGGTTTATGTACCATATATAATTTTCCTTTTACATTCAAAAGTTTATTTGATACCATAAAGATATCTTCTAGAGTACATTTTGCTTCATGCCTTGCTATAAATTTTACATCTGAAGGATTAGTAATTCCCGTTCCAATTTCTTTGTATGGTGGATTACAAGTAATTATATCAACATTTTCATTTAACTCATTCTTTAATATAAAATTTTTTATCTTATCTATATTTTTAATATCTTCATTTAATATTTTAATTTTATTTCCTAATTTATTTAAAGAAATATTTTCGTCTAATAAAGAAAACATTTCTTTTTGAAGTTCAACAGCATATATAGATTTACATTTTTGTTTAGCATTTACAATTATTGGAATTACACCACTTCCAGAACACAAATCTACAATTACATTATTACTACTTGTAGATTTTATAAAATTAGCAAGCAATATACTGTCCATTCCAAAGCAAAAATAATCTGTATCTTGAACAATTTTTAAATTATCTATTCCTAACTCATCAACTCTTCTACTCATAATTTTCCATCCTGCTTTAATTATAACAAAGAGTTATTATTTTGTAAAGTAATATTGACAGTCATCTTAGTTGTGTGATAGATTTATAATGTGATAAAAAATGGAATTAAAATACAGTGTAAACTCAAGTGATTCTGGAAAACAATTAAAATATATTTTAAAGAAAAAACTTTACATATCAAATATTTTACTACTAAAATTAAAACAGACTAAGAGTATATTTGTAAACGATTTGCCTACTTTTGTAACTTATATTGTAAAGCCAAATGATGTTATAAAAGTTGATTTGGACAATATGTATGAGAAATTAAATGAAACAGTAACTAAATTTTCTGATAAGTACAAAATAAATTCTGAAAACTTAGATATTCTTTATGAGGATGACTATTTATTAATCCTAAATAAGCCACCTTTTTTACCGGTTCATCCTTCTTCTAGTCATTATGAAAATACTTTATCAAATAGTGTAGCTTACTACTTAGAAAAGCAAAAAATATACTCCATACATATTGTAACAAGATTAGATAAAGATACTTCTGGAATTTGTATATTTGCAAAAAATGAATACATTCAAGAACTATTTATAAGAAAAAAAGATACAATTAATATAAAGAAAAAATATATTGCAGTAGTAGATGGTATAGTAAAAAAAGATCATGATATAATTACATTAAACATTTCTAGATCAAAAGATTCAATAATAACTCGTGAAGTAAATGAAAATGGAGATTTTGCAAAGACAGAATATAAAGTGCTAAATAGAAATATTGATAAAAATTACACTGTACTTGAAATTTTGCTTCACACTGGTAGAACACATCAAATTAGAGTTCATATGTCTCATTTAGGTCATATTTTACTTGGTGATGAACTCTATGCAAATAAATTTAAATTTAATAAAAATATTAGAGAATATATAAATAGACAAGCTCTACATGCAAGTACAGTTACTTTTAATCACCCAATTACTAATAAACAAATAATTATTGAAGCTCCCATACCAAATGATATGAAAAAATTGATAAAAAACGAGTAGTAAAAATTACTACTCGTTTCTTAGATTATGACTGCTTTTTATGTATAAGCAGTATTTTTATATGTACACTAATATTTTGTGTACTAATATTATTATGTGTAATTTTTATTTTATAATACTAAAAATTAAAAATTATTTGGATTTTTTGATACAATAAATGTCACGTCTTTTTTTCTAACTTTTTCATATTCTCTTATTTTTTCATATATTTTATTATAAGAATTATTATTTAACTTAGTTTTTATTAATATATTTATTCTATATTTATTATTTATTTTTTGAATATATGGTGCTTTTGGAGAAAATACTTTATATAGATTATCACTATTTTTACTTAATATATTATATAAACTATCTGACTGCCTCTTTAAAATATCTTTATCTTTATAACTTAATTCAAATAATACCAAATCCACAAATGGTGGGTATTCAAAATTTTCCCTAAATTTTATTTCTTTTTCGTAAAATTCTTCGTATGAATTATTCTTTATTGCATTTAAAACATAATTATCTTTGTCATTAGTTTGAATAATTACTTTTCCTTTATATTTTCCTCTACCTGCTCTACCTGCTACTTGATAAATATTTTGGAACGCTCTTTCTGAACTTAAGTAATCGTTCATATTTAGCAGGGAATCAACGCCTAAAATTCCAACTAAAGTTACATTAGATATATCGTGACCTTTTGCAATCATTTGAGTACCAATTAATACATTTACATTATCTTTTTTAAATTTATCTAAAATTTTTTGATGTGAATCTCTTGCAACAGTTGTATCTGCATCCATACGTAAAATTGATATATCAGGATAAATTAATTTTAATTCTTCTTCAATTTTTTGCGTTCCAATTACTCCAGAAACAAGATTATTTCCGAAGACAATTTGGACAAGTAATTATATTTTTTTCTACATGAGAACAATAATGACATAACAATAAATTACTTTGTTTGTGATAAACCAAAGCAACATCACAATTTGGGCATTTAAATATATAAGAACAATCTTTACATCCAAGATATGAGGTATAACCTCTTCTATTTAAAAATATCATTGTCTGTTTATTATCATCTATATTTTCTCTAATCAACTCTTTTAATTTAATAGAAAATGGACTAGTGTTACCTAAAATTTTTTCATCTTTCATATCTTGCGTAATTATTTCCGGTAAAACTGCATCACCTGGTCTATTTTTTAATTCAAATCTTTCAAATTTTGTATTATTTAGTGTAGTCTTATAATAATCGCCAACTTCTGGAGTAGCAGACCCTAAAAGTAAAACTGCATTTGCATCATTACAAATGTAAGACGCCACTTCTTTTGTTGAATATTTTGGTGTTGTAGATGAATAATAACTTGAATCATGTTCTTCATCAATTATTACAAGTCCTAAATTATCAATTGGACAAAATAGTGCTGACCTTGCACCAATTACAATATTTACTTTTCCCTCTTTAATGCGCCTATATTGCTCTTTTCTTTGACTTATTGTCATCTTGCTATTAATTACTGCTATATCATTTCCAAATCTTTCAACAAACCTAGAAACTGTTTGATGAGTAAGCGATATTTCTGGAATAAGCATTATAGCTTTTTTATTATTTCTAATAGTACGCTCTATTAAGTCTAAATATACTTCTGTTTTTCCACTACCAGTAATTCCAAATAGTAGACATTGTTTATAAACATTAGAATCTATATATTTTCCTATTTTATCTACTACTTGCCTTTGTTCGGAAGTTAAAATTTTAGGAGCAGTTTTTTTAACATCAATTTCACTCAAAAAATTTTCTTCAATATCTACTTTTTCAAATCTTATATAGCCATTTTTTTCTACTGTATTTACAATAGCTTTAGAAATAGATAATCCTTGTATTACATCGCTAAGTAATACGTAATCATTTGCCATTAAAAAAGTAAGTAGTCTTATATGATTTGAACTTGTTATTTTTCCTTCTTCTATAAATTCGTTTATTTGCTCATTACTAAAATTTAATAGTATGCGTGTATCTTGCTTTATATTTATGTTTTTAGAACTATTTTTTGAAGTTGTTCCAGGTGGAAGCATAAGTTTTAAACAGTCGTAGACATTACAAAAATATATATGTGACATATATTTAGCAAGCCTCAATTTCTTTTCATCAATGTATGAAACTTCATCTAACACATCTATTATATTTTTTAACTTATAACCTTTATTTTTATATTCTTCATCTTTTATTACTTTTACTATTATACCTTCATCAGTTTTTTTAGCATTTCCAAAGCTAATACTAACTCTTTTTCCTAATTTAACTAAGTCTTCTAATTCTTTTGGAACTGAGTAATCATATACTTTATTTAGTGTCTTAACTGATGTATTTACTAAAACATTTACTATCATATATTACCTCAAAAATTTATATAAATATTATACATCCTTTAAGCACAGTTTTCAAATATTTTTTATATAAAAATAAAGTATACAGCAAATTAATTGATGTATACTTTAAAAATTTTATTCCATCTGTTTAGATAAAAATTTTGCAGCTGTCTGTGCTAGCTTATATTCTACATTAGTTATATTTTTCTTATAATCTGTTGAAAATAATATAACTGAACCTATAGCATCTGCATCTGAAATTATAGGAACTATTATTTGAGCATGATACTTACTTGGATTTTCATTCATAACTAGTGGCATTACTCTTTCATCTTTATTTGACCATATTGCTCTATCTTGCATTACTGTTATTACATGTTCACTAATATCTTTCTCAAGATAATCTGAACGTCTTGTACCAGCAACAGCAATCACAGTCTCAGCATCTGTAATACACACAACAAAATCAGATGTATCTGATAGACTTTCTGCATACTGCTCAATTACTTCTAGTAAATCTCCCATAGGAGCATATTTTCTTAGAATAATTTCACCTGTTTTTTCAATGTATATTTCTAAAGGATCTCCTTCTCTTATTTTTAAGTTTTTTCTAATTTCTTTTGGTATTACTACTCTACCCAAATCATCTATTTTTCTTACTATACCGGTAGCTTTCATATTTACCTCCTAAGTTATCAATATTATTATGTATTTTTTTGGAAATCTTTATACTTAATTCTTTAATTTTTATTTAAATATACGTATAACGTTTATATATTAACTTTATAAGTAAATTATATATTCTTTTAGTGTTTTTGTCAACACAATTTGTGTTATATATAAATAAAAAAATATTGGCCACATATATTATGGCCAAACTTTTATTTCTTTATACCGTATTTGCGTGAAAAATCTTGTATAGTTTTTGAAATATTTATAAGTAAAACTTGTTTCATAGTTTTAGTTTTTGAATCATTTTTATCTAATATTATATCAGATAATCTTTTCAAATTTTTATACTCATTTAAGAATAGTTCTTTATTATCTTTATATCTTTCATCTAACATATTTGCCATATTATATAAATCATAATTTTTAATTAATTCTAATTTGTCATATAAATCTTCCATATCATATCTTGCAAAAACTGGTAAATTATTATAATCTGAAAGAATACTTCTATAGAATTCTTGTATATCAGATGAAATTAATTTAAACAATTTTTCAGCTTTTAAAGAGGCAATTTCTTGCGTTGTCTTCTCTTTAATTCTAATATAATCTTCTTTTATTTCCTCTATCTCTTTATCATCTAGTTCATAATTAATATCAAACTCACTATCATCAATTTCAGTATTATTTTCTTGATTCTTTAGTGAAGATATTTGCATTCCAAGTACAAATTTTTGTTTTAATTCTTGTACATCTACTTGGATTAGTCCCATATTAATTAAGTATCTAAAAATAGCATATAATTTTACATGTTCCTTGAAAGCAACCTTTCCTTCTCTTACTTCTTCTAAAACTTGTTTCCATAGAATATCAAAGTCAGTATCTGATAACTTAAAGTAATCTCCATTTAACATTTCTTTATACTTATAATTTTTTTCTAAATTTTTATCTTCTTGAGGTTTACTTAATGCTTCATCCATATTATCTTTAAATACTTTTTCATCAAAAAATCTAGTTCGAATATATATTTCTACAAATTTAAAAAATCTATAACTATTAGTTCTATCAAAGAAATATTTATTATCAAACTCTCTTAAATAAAATTGATTGTTCTCATTTAATATTTTTGAAGTAAATATAATAGAATCATATTCCTCATTACTATTTATAGCCTTTAATTTTTCTTTACTAACATTTCCCGCCTTTATTTCAAAAGATACTGCAATTGTAAAAATTAACATATTTTTTAGTAAATCAGTTGGAACGTTATTATAATTTTTCTTAACTTCATTGAAAACTTTTTCAAAGTCATTTAAAGAATGTTTTAAAATTCTTAAATTTCTTGTATTTGATTTTTTAAAAGTTGAAATTATAAGATGTGTGTTTCTCTTATAAAAATCAGTTAATTCTTCATTATAAGAATATTTCATAATCATACCACTAAGTATGTATGCATATTCTGGAACATATTCAAAAGTTTCACCAATTAATTTTTCTTTTATTCTTTCATAATCATTTGCTGTATCAAATATTGATGAAATCTTTTCTTCTAGCACATTAACTAGAGGCTTATTTTTTGTGCCTTTATCTTGTGCAAGTTTTTTATCTTCCTTAGTTACTAGTTCTCCCTCTTTATCTAAAATATATGAGGCAATAAATGTTTTAAATTCCTTATTAGTATTTTTAAATTTTGTTGCTAGTTCTTTTTCATTACATATAAGTATTGTTTTAATACCATCATGTTCAACAAAATTATTAATGTATCCTAGAATATCAATTACATCAACATTAGCTCTTTCAAGATCATCAAAACATAATATTTTATCATCTATAGCAAATAATTTAGAAAAGTCAAGCTTGTCCGAATTATAATTTACGTTTCCAAATAAATTAGCCATATCTAGTCCTGTTTTTACGTACTCTGGAATTAAATTTCCTTGTCTATTATCAACAAACTTTTTTAGTGATTTACTAATCATTGGATTTGTTTCAATAAATATTTTTTTACTTATTTCTTCTAAACTATTTATTCCATATAATGACATGTAGATAGTCTTATAATTTTTACCATTTACTGAAATTGACTCTAATCTACTTCTTAATTTATTATTCCAAAAATATGTCTTTCCACTTCCCCATTCGCCATTTAACATAATAGCATAATCGGTATATGGTTTTCTTACGTAATCACATATACATTCTATTAATTCTTCCATATTTATCACCCCTAAAAATTTATATTAAACTTTGAAGTTTTTTCTTAAGTCCAGTTTTTCTATTTTTTTCATCTACATTATTTACCATATATTCTATAACTTTTTTATTTCCAATTATAATTAACATTTTTTTTGCTCTAGTAATTGCAGTGTACAACAAATTTCTAGTAAAAAGTTTTTTATATGCTACAAAAATTGGAAGCACAACATAATCAAATTCACTGCCCTGAGATTTATGAACTGTAATTGCATATGCGTGTTCTAATTCATCTGCTTCATCAAATGAATATGATACAATTTTATCGTCATCAAATTTAACATATAACTCTTCTGACTCGAAATCTATGGAGGTTATATAACCAATATCGCCATTATAGACACCATCAATTCCAATACCATCTACAGTAGAAGTTTTATCATAATTATTTACAATTTGCATTACTTTATCTCCAACTCTAAACAATTTTGAATTTATTTCTTTTTCTTTTTTATTACTAGACTTTGGATTTAAAATTTCTTGAAGAGTTTTATTTAATTCTATAGTTCCAAGTTTTGTCTTTTTCATTGGAGTAATTATTTGTAAATCTTTTAATTTATCAAAACTTATATAATTCTCTAATCTATATGAAATAAGTGAAGTAATTTTTTCCTCTGTATCTTCTAATGAAGCTGTACTTAAAAAATAGCAATCTGTATTATTATTTTCAAATATAGGACACTCTCCATTATTAACGCGGTGTGCATTCATAATTATATTGCTATTTTGACTTTGTCTATATATATGAGTTAAATATGTAGTAGTCACTATATTAGAATCAATTATATCTTTTAATACATTTCCAGGACCTACTGAAGGAAGTTGATTTACATCGCCAACAAGTATTATATTTGCATTATCTAAAATTGCTTTTAATAAATTATTCATCATCATAACATCAAGCATTGATGCTTCATCAACTATTATATAATCAGCATTTATTTGCTTTACTTCTAAATCTAAAAATGTATCAAAATCATTATCACTAACTTTAGTTATTTCAAGCAATCTATGTAAAGTTTTTGCTTCCTTATTTGTAGTCTGAGTAATTCTTTTAGCCGCTCTTCCAGTTGGAGCACATAGTACATATTCTTTATTCATGCCCTCAATAATATCAATAATACATTTTATTATTGTTGTTTTACCTGTCCCAGGGCCACCAGTAATTATAGATATCTTTGAATTTAATGCATTCTTTATTGCATTAATCTGTTCAGAAGAAAGTTCAATATTATTTTTGTTACTTACCTTTTCAATTTTACTTGTGTAATCTTTATCAGATGTCTTTAAAAGTGAATGCCTTACGATATTTTGTGCTATATTACTTTCAGCTATATAAAAACTTCTAGTAAATACATAATCTTTATCATCAATATTATCAATATATATTTTCTCTTTTATAACAAGTTTGGCAATTGCATTTTCTATTTCTTCATTTTCTACTTGTAATACTATAACAGCATTTTCTACTAATTTTTCATATTCAATACAAGTATTTCCAAATTGTATTGTTTTTGTAAGACAATACAATATACCTGCCTCAAGTCTTGCTTCATGAGTAAGCGGTATATTTTGTTTTTTACCAATATCATCTACTAATTTAAAATCTAAGGTATTAACAAAATTTAATAAGCTATATGGATTTTCTTTTATAATGTCTATGGTATCCGTACCAAGCATTTTATATATTTTAGTAGCTTTTACTACTGAAATAGAAAAGCTCGTCAAGTATTCTATGACATTCCATTTGTCCCATTCTTCATTAAAAAAATTTGACATATTAAAGATTTTTTCTGAATTTAGTCCCTTTATTCCCTCTAATTTGCTAGGATAAAATCTTATTATATCAATAGTTTCATCACCAAAAGTGTCCACAATTTTTTGAGCAGTTTTCTTTCCTACACCACTTATATTATTAGCAATATATTCTATAAGAGCAAGATTTGTATGTGGCATAACTTTTATATATGAATCAAACTTAAACTGTTCACCATATACTTTGTGTGATGTAAACTCTCCATTAAGTTCAATTTCATCGTCTATTTCTAATCCATCTGTTTCCCCAACAGCAGTAATATAACCATCTTCTTGCTTTAGTAAAATAACTGTCCAACCATTTGTATCATTTTTAAAAATTATGGTTGAAACTTTGCCTTTTATCTTCATACATCCTCACTTACTAACTTCATACATTTTAACACAAGTAAAAAAAAATGTAAAGAAATTAAAACATAAATTTTGTGATTGAAAAATAAAAAAGCAAGATGTCAATTTATTTGACACCTTGCTCTATAAGTGAGTATTTGTCCGTAGAATAAGAAATGCTTAAATCATCAAATCTTTTGCAATTCTTTATTCTGCTTGTAAAAAAATTTATCTGGGTTACATCTTTTATTTCCTCCTTCAAAAAGGAAAAGACTTCTTTTTCACACTTTTTGATACCATCTGTATCTGGAATATAGGTATTCTCCTTTATGTTTCCAATTACAGTTTCGCCATATTTTACTATATAGTTCATAACAAACTCCTCTCTAAATTTAGAATAGTGATACAAAAATTTAAATCTTGCATAAATTATTATATCACGAATTCATTTTTATGTCAAGCTAAAGTCATCCATACACATTACTTTGTCAATTTCTTTTTTTCTATAGCCAAGTGAGTTTCTAGCTACTCTCTTAACATTTTCAGGGATTTTTGCACCTATTCTTTCTTCAACTTTGTAAAATGCTTCATCTATATCTAAAGTATCATATAAATCCATCATGTAATCATAAACTTCATCAATTTCACAATATCTATCTAAAGTCCCTCTCCAAATTTTATCATTTGTTTCATCAAAATCATCTAAAACCGCTATTTTTGGTGCAACAAAATCTGAAGAATCTTTTAGTGCATAAGGACTTTTTGCCAAAGAATCTATAGTATATTCATCCATATCTAACATAAGTGAATTTTCGTTATCATAAATTGGTGCAAAATCAATTTCCATTCCATTATCAGTATGTTTAACCCTAAAAGATATATTTTCAGTATGTCTATCAGCATTTAATGTAAATATATCAAAAACCATTCTCTTTTGAAAATCTACAATTAAAGGTATAATCTGTTTTTTAGTAAGTCCTTCTCTTTTTAAAAACTCAATCATATTTTCTTGTAATTTTATAGCATCAACATTTTCAGCACTAAACTCACTATCTGCACCTTTTCCAATTAAAGAATCGAGACTAAACATCTCTTCATTTTCTTTCAAGCAATATTCTGATAATACACCATATTTTCCATCTTTTTTATATAAATCATAGTGAGCTGTTTCAATTCCTGCTTGCTTAGCCAATTCCTCAATAATAAGTTCTGCATAAACACTTGCATTACGCTCGTCAGTGATTATATTCTCTTCTTTTAGCAAGAAAGTTCTACCATCAGAAAATTTTAACCAATTTTTTTCTCTGTTCTCATTACCTACTTTTTCTCTTGACTCTGGATTAACATCAATATCTATTCCAGTTAAATCAATATACCCTCTGTCATCCCTTTTTTGTTGTACACTTTCAAAACTACAATCTACACTACTTGTTACTAACATATAACACCTCTTTTATAAATACCTATATTACTACACCAATTAAATCAAATAATATTCCAACAACTACTCCAATTAAATATACTACTGCTAAAATTTTTAAATTTTCTTTTACATTCTTATTCTCTTTAAATAATACAACAAGTCCGATTCCGGATCCAGAACTTAATCCTGCAATTATTGAGCCAAAACTTATACTTTTAGATATATACAATTCAGTAAGTATAACAGATGCTGCACAATTTGGAATTATTCCAATAAGACTTGCAATTAGTGGTTGAAAAATAGTACCAGTAAGTAATACTTTTTCTAAATTTTCTTGACCAATTAATGCAACAAGCAAATTCAATATAAATGAAACGATTATAATAAAAGCAAATACATTTATTGTATGAAAAATTGCAGATTTAATTATTCCATGTTCACAATCACAATCTTTGCACATTTTATGTATATGTTCATCTGCATCATCAGCCATGTTTTTATTTTTAATATTTCTAGATAATATTAAATCAACTAAGAAACCTGCAATAACTGCAATAATAATCTTAATTAATAATATTGGAATTATCTTTGATGCACTCTCCGGATGAGATAAAAGTACTGGGACCATTTCATCTGAAGTAGAAATAAATACAGCTATTAATGTTCCTACAGTAATTAGTCTACCTGAATATAAATTTGCAGCTGTAACGGAAAATCCACACTGTGGAACAGCACCAAGAATTCCTCCAACCAAAGAGCCGTATTTTCCTGATTTACTTAAAGATTTTTTTATTTTATCTGATGCTTTATGTTCAATATATTCTATTATTATATAAGATAAAAATAGAAAAGGTAACATCTTTAACGAGTCAATAAGTGTATCTAAAATAACATCTAATAACACTTCAAAATCTCTCCTTAAATATACTTTATACAAATTTCATTATATATTATTTTTATTTTCAAGTCAACAAATATAAATTCATTTGTAATAAAAAAGCTATGTTACACATATAAATCAAATATAACTTGTACAAAGGAGTGATTTTTTATGTGGTGTACACTATCTTCTAGTAAAATAGAAGAAAAATTAAAAAGCAATATTAGCACTGGACTTACAGATGAAGAAGTTTTAATAAGGCACGAAAAATATGGTAAAAACGTACTAGCAGAAGGCAAAAAAGAGGGACTTTTTATAAAGTTCATTAATCAATTTAAAGATTTTATGATTATTACTTTACTAGTAGCTGCTTTAATTTCAGCAATTATGACAAATATAGAAGGAAGTTCAGATTATTTAGACTCAATTATTATAGTAGCAATTGTTATTTTTAATGCAATTATGGGATTAATTCAAGAAAACAAGGCAGAAAAAAGTTTAGACGCCTTAAAAAAGCTATCAAGCCCAACAGCAAAAGTAAGAAGAAATTCAAAAACATTTATAATTGACAGTTCACTTTTAGTTCCAGGTGATATAATTTTGTTAGAAGCAGGATCGCTTGTACCTGCTGATGCAAGACTTATTTCGGCCTTTAATCTGAAAGTTGAAGAATCTGCGCTTACTGGTGAAACAATAGATGTTACTAAAAATGCAGACGTTATTTTAAATGAAAATATTCCGTTAGGAGATATGGTAAACTTAGTTTTTGCTTCTACTATAGTTACAAATGGTCATGGTGAAGCAATAGTCGTTGAAACTGGAATGAACACTAAAGTAGGAAAAATAGCTGGTATGATTATAGATGATGATTCTAATACTACCCCACTTGAATTAAAACTTGCAGACGTTGGAAAGAAATTAGGTATAGCATCACTAATTATTTGCCTTTTAATTTTTGTTATTGGAGTAATAAAAAAGATATCTATTTTGGAAATGTTTATGACCTCAGTAGGATTGGCAGTAGCAGCCATTCCTGAAGGTCTGCCAGTAATAGTTACAATAATGCTTTCAATTGGTGTAACAAAAATGGCTAAAAATAATGCAATTATAAGGAAACTACCAGCAGTTGAAACTCTTGGAAGTAGTTCAGTTATTTGTTCTGATAAAACTGGAACACTTACCCAAAATAAAATGAAAGTAGTAAAAATATGTGATTCAATGTTAAAAGAATCTGAGTATAATACACCAAATTTAAATGCAAAATTTGCATTAGAATTAGGTTCGATGTGCACAGATTGTGAAGTTTATTCAAATGGTGGAAAATATGAAGTTTTAGGTGAGCCAACAGAAATAGCAATTGTAAATGCAGGACTAGAAAACAATATTTTAAAAAACAGTCTAATAAGTACTATGCCTAGAATAAATGAAATACCTTTTGATTCATCTAGAAAATTGATGACTACTATACACAAATTACCAAATGGAAAATATAGAATTATCACTAAAGGGGCCCCAGATGCACTACTTAAAAAATGTAATAAATACTACGATAATCAAAAGACTTATGAGCTAAATTTTTCCTTAAAAAGTTCAATTACTATTTGCAATGAAAAGCAAGCAAATGAAGCTTTAAGAGTACTTGCTGTATCGTTTAAAGATGTAGATAATCTACCAAGTAAAATAATACAAAGTGATATAGAAAATAATTTAATATTTGTTGGACTTATATGTATGATTGATCCTCCACGTGTTGGAGTTAAAGAGGCAATATCTACATGTAAAAAAGCAAAAATAAAAACTGTAATGATTACTGGTGATCATATTCTTACTGCAAAAAAAATTGCAACTGATTTAGGAATATTAAATTCAGGTGAACTGGCCATAACAGGTGATGAACTAAATAAAATTGATGATGTGACTTTAAGCAAGAATATAATGAACTACTCGGTATTTGCAAGAGTTTCACCTGAACATAAAGTAAGAATTGTAAAAGCATTTAAGTCAAATGGTCTAGTAGTAGCTATGACTGGTGATGGAGTAAATGATGCCCCTGCATTAAAAAGTGCAGATATCGGTGTTGCTATGGGAAAAAATGGTACAGATGTTGCAAAAAATGCATCTGATATGGTACTTACAGATGATAATTTTATTACAATAGTAAAAGCTGTAAAAGAAGGAAGACACATATATGAAAATATAAAAAAAGCTGTACATTTTCTACTTGCAACAAACATCGGAGAAATAGTCACTATATTCTTAGGGCTAATACTTGGAATTAAGTCACCTTTACTTGCTATACAACTTTTATGGATTAATCTTGTTACAGATTCACTACCAGCGATTGCCTTAGGCCTTGAGCCAGAAGAAGATAATATAATGTTAAAACCTCCAAAAGATCCAAAAAAGAGTTTATTTTCAGATGGACTGTTTAGCAAAATATTAATTGAAGGAACCATGATAGGAATTTTGACGCTTATTATATTTAATATTGGAAATAAATTATATAGCTTAGAAGTTGGAAGAACAATGGCATTTTTAGCTCTAGGATTTATTGAACTTGTTCATAGTTTCAATATAAAATGTGAAAGTAGTATATTAAATAAGAAATTATTTAACAATAAATATTTAATAGGTTCCTTTGTCTTAGGAATAGTATTACAAATATTAGTAGTAGTTTCAAATCCTATTGCAAATATTTTTGGCCTTGTAAAACTAAATGCTAATCAGTGGTTATATGTGGTTTTGATATCAATTTTACCTATAATAATTTTAGAAAGTTATAAAAAAATTAAAAATTCTATAAATTACAAAGTAATATTGCCATATAAAAATTTTGCTTCTAAACAATTGACAGATAGATAAAAAAATGCTATAATATTAGTTGAAAATTAAATTTTAAAAAAATAATCTGATTATATTATTACATACGTGTGTAGTTTAATAACAAAACACATCATGTCAAAGATGTATGGAGGTTTAAATCCTTTCACACGTGCCAGGTCGTGCGTTATATTTTGCCAGACCACGACTCTTATTTACTTCCAAATCACTTCCCTCTTGCTTCATCTTATTTTATTTTACCTGCTAATAATAATTAGCAGGTACTTTTTTAACTTTTATTTAATATATTTTTTGCTATTCTTATTCCATCAACTGCTGATGACATGATACCTCCTGAATAGCCTGAGCCTTCGCCACATGGATAAATTCCTGATATATTAGACTCCCCTTGTAGATTTCTAATTATTTTTACAGGTGAGGAACTTCTTGTTTCTATTCCTGTAAGAATTGCGTCAGGTCTATCAAATCCTTCTATTTTTCTTCCAAAGTATGGTATTGCTTCCTTTAAGGTATCTTTTACAAAATCTGGCATTATAGTTCCTAAATTTGAGAGTTTATACCCTGGTTTATATGTAGGAATTACACTACCTAATTTTGTAGACTCTACATCGTTTAAAAAATCTTTAACAAGTTGTACTGGAGCAAAATAATTGCTTCCACCAAGTAAAAATGCTTTATTTTCTAAATCTCTTTGAAAATATATTCCACTTAGTGGATCATTTCCTTCAAAATCTGTTGGCTTTACATTTACAAGTAAAGCGCTATTTGCATTTTTACCATCTCTTTTATAATAACTCATGCCATTTGTTACAATAGTATTTTCCTCACTTGAAGAAGCAATTACTACTCCACCAGGGCACATACAAAAAGTATAGGCATCTCTATTTTCTAAGTGACATGCAAGTTTATATTCAGCTGGAGGTAAATTTAGTTTACAACTATCAGAATACTGTGATTTATTTATCATTTCTTGTGTATGCTCTATTCTTACTCCAACAGAAAAATTTTTTCTTTCCATATCTAGTTTTTTACTTTTAAGCATTTGAAAAGTATCTCTTGCACTGTGTCCAATAGCAAGAATTAGAGTATCTGTTTTTATAATTTTAGAATTACATACTACTGAATCTATTTTATTATCTTTAATATTTATATCTTCAAGTTTAGTATTAAATAAAAAAGTTCCTCCCAATTTTATAATTTCATTTCTCATATTTCTTATAACATTAATTAAATTGTCAGTTCCTATATGAGGTTTATTAAGGTACATTATTTCTTCTGGAGCTCCAAATTTAAAAAATTCTTTTAAGACAACTCTACAATCTTTATTGTGAATGCCTGTGGTTAATTTACCATCAGAAAAAGTTCCTGCTCCTCCCTCTCCAAATTGTACGTTAGATGATGTATTTAAAACACCACTGTTAATAAAATTATCTATATCTTTTTTTCTTTCATCAACAGTTTTTCCCTGTTCAATTATTATTGGCTTTATTCCATTTCTTACAAGTGTTAAACTTGCAAAAAGTCCTGCAGGTCCAGCTCCTACCACCACAACAGGAAGATTAGGCCTTCTTTTTACATCAACTATTAAATCCTGTTTTGCTTGTTCTTCATCAACGGTGTCAAATCTTTTTAAATTTTCTTTATAATCTATATCTATAGTATAATTATAAAAAATATCTAATTTATTCCTTGCATCAATAGATTTTTTGAATATATACCAATTATTTATTTTATTTTCATCTAATTTAAATTTTTTTGCTACAAATTTAATTAATTGTTCTTTATTTAAATCTTCTTTAATTTTTATATTGCTTATTCTTATCATTAATCTTTTTTCCTCACCTTAAGAAATAAACGGCTAAATAGCCGTCTATTCCTCATTATTTTATACTAATACTTTTTTCTTTAAAATTATAAATACAACTGTACATATTACAGAAACATTTATTACAATTAACATATCTGTGCTAAAGAAATCACCAGTTTGTACTAATCTATCTTTCATATTGACAACTTTTAAAGATACTTCTAAATTAGCCTCACTAATTTCAAAATCTATGAATTCGGTAGACATTCTATAACCCTCTACTGTTTCAACTTCTTTTAAAGTATAAGCACCCACCTTTAAATTACTGCAATTTGCTTTACCATCTGCACCAGTAACTAAAGTACCAATTAAGTTGCCTTCTGAATCATATAATTCAAATTTTACTCCTTGAAGAGGCTCATCAGAAACATCTCCAACTTTTAATATTTCTAAACTGCCGAAAAGTTCTTCTATTACTTCTTTATTTTTTACAGTTATCTCAACTGCTAAATTTTCCTCATTTATTGAAAATTTCTTTAGAGTATCATTTACGACATAATTTCCTGGTGCTTCAATTTCTTTATAGTAATAGTCACCTTGTGGTAATTTTTCTACAAATATTATTCCATCACTATCTGTAATCAATGTATCAATCAAATTATTTTTTGCATCATATAATTCAAATTTTACACCTGCAATTGGTGCTGAAGTATCTTCATCAATTTTTAATATCTTTAAACTGCCCGTTTTTACTTCTTCTTTATAATTATATATAGCCTTAGTTATCTCTAAATTTGTTTTAGAAAGAGTTAAATCATAAACTTCATCATCTAATTTATAACCTTTTGGTGCTGCTACTTCTTTTATTGTATAAGCACCAATTGCTAAATCTTTTATCTGAGCTACTCCCTTACTATTAGTTGTTAAAGTAGCAATTTTAGTGCCCTTAGAATCATAAACTTCAAATTTAGCTCCTTTAAGTGGTGTTTTTGTTTCTCCATCCACTTTATTTATTGTTATTGAACCTTTTTTTACTTCATTAACTACAGTTTTCTCAACTATAGTAGGACTTGAAATAGAAAATTCATATTTTTTTGTATCAAGCACATATGAATTAGGAACTGATTTTTCTCTATAGTAATATTTTCCATATTCTAGATTTGAACTTGTTGCTATACCATCTTTATCAGTTGTTATAGTCTGTATTACTTTTCCTTTACTATTTAATATTTCAAACACAGCACCTTTAATAGGTTCTTTATCTATATTATCTACCTTTTTAATCTTAAGTGCTGCTGATACCTTTTTATTAATAACTGTTGTTTCAGTTGTTTGATTTGATTTTATTGTAACATTAACTTTTCTTGAATCTAGTATATAACCTGCTACAGTGCTCTTTTCAACAACATAATATGATCCTGGTGCAAGATTTGAAAATACTGCTATACCTTCTTGATTTGTAATTTTAGTAGATACTAGAGTATTTTTAGAATTGTATAATTGGAATTTAACTCCAGCAAGTAAAGTTCCATCTTCACCTTTTTTAATAACAGTCAAATTACCATTAACATTTTGCCAATTAGCACTTACTGTTTTTGATAAAGATACAGTTTTAGGTATAACTACTAATTGATCTTGATAATATCTCTTTACTCCCCCTGGGCCTGTAGTATAATGTCCTTCTCCTGTACTATATACTTTTGCTGCATATTGTTTTGATGATGCATCAAATTTTATTGAAATATTTCCTGAAACAGATGCAGGAACTCTTACGTATATAGGCTCAGAATTTGTAAATGTAGTTTTTTCATTTTCATTTTTATCAACTATCGCACAACCAGAAGTTGAACCTGAAATTGAAACTCTTATATTATTGTTGTCTCCATTTTTTAGAGTAGCTCTATAAGGTCCAATTAGAATATTATTACCACTTGTTTTTTTAGTAGCACTTGAAGAATCTACAGTTAAAGATACTGTAGGTATTGTATAAGAATTGCCATAAGTATTTGCTGCACTTATCAATTGTCTTGCTTTAGCAATAGTTTTAGAAGCATAATTTTCATATCCACCATTAGCTCTTAAATTATTTAAATCTAGCTTATTTCCATTTGTTGATTTACTAAAATACCACACTGCAAGTTGTGTAGCAGCATAATTCATGTCATCGCTACCTAATCCTAAATCCTTAGCTGGATATCCATTCATAACTATATACTGTAATTTTGAAGATACACTAGTATTTTTTACTTTATAGCTACTAGAATTTGGTGATAATGAACGAGCATAATCTAAACAGTAGCAATTATAATTGTCCATCCACATTATAGTAGTAAGTATATCATTGTATGATGACCAAGACACATCATGAAATCTACATATACCATCCTTTAGTCTTATTGTAGATGCGTCTACAATATTTAAACAACAAGTAATTGTCATGAGTAAAAATAAAATTACAAATCCTTTTATTACAACATTTCTTTTCATATTTATTCCTCCACTAATTCTCCTCTAACAACAATTCTTTGAAGACCGTTTGGTGTACAAGTTATTATTGTAACAATTTTTTTGTTTGACTTACCTAAAACTTCTGTTTGAGTTGGATCAACAATAAATTTATCATACACTTTATAAGTATATTCTGCTTTTCTTGTACGTATTTTTACTATGTCACCTATTGTAACAGAATCCAAATTTCTAAATATCTGTGTACATGTATTGTTGTGAGCAGCTAAGCAACAATTTCCAGTTTGTCCAGGTTTTGCAGAACCATCAAACATACCAATATATCTTTCTAAAGTAGAATACTCTACTCCTTCTTTTATTATTCCTTGTATATTGGCAGATGGAATTTCTAAAACTCCTACTGCATCTTCTGCAATTTGTTGTACGAAAATATTGGAAATATTATTAGATTGCTTTTGTTCTTCTACAACTTGTTCCGATTCTTCTGTTTCAACTACTTCATTGTCATCAAATACTAAAATTTCATTATATAATTTTTCTGCTGTAATAGTATTTTTATACATAATAATACCAGAAGAAATTAATGCAATTGTAAGAATTAAAATACATATTTGAACTCCATTTGACATGGCAGTTCTTTTTTTATCCATCTTATTTAATTCTCTATTCAATTTATCTGAGACAAATTGACCTCTTTTCATAATACCACCCTATTTCAAAGTCATTATATCATGTATCAAAAAAAGTGTAAACAAAAAAAGCTCAAAAATATAAAAAAATATGCTACTTTAAATTAAGTAGCATACTATTTTTATAACCATAAATCTTTTGTAAGTTCTTCAATTTCTTTTTTCCTCTTATCAGTTAGTTTTTCATCTAATTTAAATTCATTATCTTTATATATTAATACATCTTTTTCCTTAATATCTTTTGGTAAATTACAAAGAGGCACGTTATATATTTTTTCATCATTTTGCTTCTCTAATACTGCATATTCATTTTCAATTCTATCTACACAAAATCTGTCATCTTGTTTAAATGAATCCAAAATATCTAACAACTTTTTCTTTATTTCTTGATTTTCTATAAATATCATCTCCTATTAAGATAAAATATATTCATAAAAATATTATAGCACTTTAAGGCAGTAATTACAACAAATAATTAAATATTATACAAATAAGTAGCCTCTAAATCTGATTCAAATAACATTAAAGCTAAAGGGTATTTTTTAAATGCAAGTCCAAGTGTTGAATATAATTCTTTAGGCTCAGTAAATCCCATATGCCATCTTATCGCATATTTTTCTTCATTTGTAAGTTTCATATATTCTGTAAGCATCATAACTGATTTTTCAGAATGGCCGTATGGTATTGTATCATCTACTGTATAGTATGGTACTTTTTCCCACTCCCCCATTTCGTTTTTGGCATTTCTATAATCAACTTTATAAAAATTTGCTTTACAGATATCATGTAATAAGGCTACAATTTTTATAGTATCTTCTGAAATATTCATGTTATTATCACTTAATTTTTTCTTTAATATTTCATATACTTTTAAACTATGTTCTAGCAGACCTCCCTCATAAGCTCCATGAAATTTTGTACTAGCAGGTGCAGTAAAAAAATCACTTTTCTCTAAAAATGAAATTACATCCTTTATTCCTTCTCTATCTATTGTACTTAATAAATTTATCATTTCTTCTTTCATATTACCATCTACTTTCTATATTTTAAACTATTTTTCCTCCACCTACTACGATATCATCAAGATAAAATACTGCAGATTGTCCAGGTGTTATAGCTCTTTGTGGATTATCAAATACAACTTTAATTGTATTTTCATCTAATTGTTTAATTTTTGCACTTGCACATTTTGCAGAATATCTAGTTTTAACAGATACATTAATTTCTGAATATACATCATCAAAAAGTAATAAATTAATGTCTTTTACAATTAAATCTTTTTTATATAACTTATCTTCTTCTCCTACAATTAATTCATTCTTATTGATATCAAAACCGGTTACAAAGAGTGGAACTTTATTTGAAATTTTAAGTCCTCTTCGCTGACCTATGGTGTAGTTATATAGTCCTGTATGTTTTCCTAAAGCTTGTCCAGATAAATTAACTATGTCTCCAACTTTTGGCTTTATTGTAGAATTTCTTTCTAAAAATTTTTTGTAATTTCCATCAGGTATAAAACAGATATCTTCACTATCAGGTTTATTTGCTACTTTTAAATTATTATCTCTAGCAATTTGTCTAATTTGCTCTTTATCTTCAAAATCTGCAAGAGGAAATATTACATGTTCAAGTACCTCTTTTGGAATAGACCATAACACATAAGTTTGATCTTTCTTTTCAGACTTTGACTTTTTAAGTACAAATCTTTTGTATTTATCGCTATATTCTACTTTGGCATAATGTCCAGTTGCTATGTAATTACATCCTAATTCTTTAGCTTTTTCATACATAAGGCCAAATTTCATATATTTGTTACATTCTATACAAGGGTTTGGAGTTATACATCTTCTATAAGACTCAATAAAATTATCAATAACATATTTTTTAAATTCAGCTTTATATTCATAAGTAAAGTGGTCAATTCCTAAAGATTTACAAATATTTTTAGCATCTAAATATGTATCCATATTACAGCAACTGCCACCATTATATAATTCTAAAGTAGCTCCTATTACACTGTAGCCCTGATTTTTAAGTAAAAGGGCTGAAACTGAACTGTCCACACCACCACTCATACCAAGTAAAACTTTTTTATTTTCCATAATAATTTCTTCCTTTAATTATCTTTTAATATATCTTCTATTGTGTGCCATGCAAGAAGTGCGCACTTTACCCTAGCTGGCATATTAGATACATTTTTAAATGCTATTGCATCATCTAATTTTTTTAATTCTTCTTCATCTGTTATCTCTCTTTTAATCATTTTTATAAAAGTATCTATTACCTCTTTTGCTTCTTCAATAGTTTTTCCTTTAAGTGTATCTATCATTATTGAGGTAGAAGCTTGAGAAATTGCACATCCATGGCCCGTGAAAGCCATATCTGCAATTACATTTTTATCAAGTTTTAATTGAAGAGTAATTTCATCGCCACAATTTGGATTATTTCCAATCTTTGTATATGTAGCATCTTCTATTTTTTTCTTGTTATAGGAATTCATACTGTGTTCCATAATCATATCATTATAAACATTAGTTAAATCTTCCATATTTTGTTCTCCTTAAATCTAATCTTTTATGTACTTTTTAAACATATCATATGCCTTATTTAATGCATCTATTAATCTATCTACATCTTCTTTTGTATTATATATATAAAATGAAACTCTACAAGTTGAATCAATTCCAAGATATCTCATTAATGGCTGTGCGCAGTGATTTCCTGAACGAATACATATATTATATGAGTCTAGAATACTTGCCACATCGTGAGGATGCACACCTTTTATGTTAAATGATATAACACTTGAATGATTATCTCTATTACGTGTGACATATAAATTTATAAAATCTAGTGAACTCAATTTATCAATTGCATATTTTACAATTTCTTTTTCAATTAAATTTATAGTATCGTATCCTATACTCTCTATATAATCAATTGCTGCACCAAGCCCTACTACTCCCTCTACGTTTTGTGTACCTGCTTCAAATTTATTAGGTAAAGGTGCAAAAGTTGTTTCTTGTTCATGAACATATTCAATCATATCTCCACCCATAATAAATGGAGACATCTTATTTAAAATTTCTTTCTTTCCATATAATACGCCTATTCCCAAAGGTGCTAACATTTTATGCCCAGAAAATACTACAAAATCAGCATCTAATTTTTGTACATCCAGCTTATAATGTGGTATTGATTGTGAAGCGTCAATTATTACAATAGCTCCTTTTTTATGTGCAAATTTAATTATTTTTTCTATATCATTTATTGTTCCAGTAACATTTGATATTGAACACAAAGATACAATTTTAGTTTTAGATGTTATTTTCTTTTCTATTTCTTCTTGTGGAATTTCATAGTTTTCATCTATATACATATAATTAAGTTTTGCACCTGTAATTTTAGAAACCTTTTGCCATGGTACTAAATTAGAATGATGTTCCATTATAGAAAGTACTATTTCATCATCTTTATTTAAATTTTCTAGTCCATATGAATAAGCTATTAAATTTAAAGATTCAGTTGCATTTTTTGAAAATATTATTGTCTGTTCATCTCTTGCCCCAATAAATTTTGCAATCTTTTTTCTAGTATCTTCGTATATTTTTGTAGCATCAATACTCAAACTATATGCTCCTCTATGTGGATTAGCATTATATTTTTCATAAAATTCTTTTATTGCATTAACTACACTTTCAGGCTTTTGAGTTGTAGCAGCACTATCTAAATATACTATATTACTATTTGAGAGAAGACTAAAGTCTTTTTTAATATCTTCTGTTTGCATGATTTTCTCCTTTACTAACTAAGTTTTTCATCTATTTTATCTAAAATTAAACTTTTTAAATTTTCGTCTTTTAACTTATCTATTATCTTATTAAATTTTGCCTTTACCATAAGTTTCATTGCTTCTTTTTTGTTAAAGCCTCTGCTCATTATATAAAATAAATCTCCTTCATCAATTTTTCCAGAACTACTTGAATGATTTCCCTCTACTTCTTCCTCTGAACATAATAACATTGGAAGAGCAATTGATTTAGCTTTATCTGACAGCATTAAGCAAGATTCATTTTCATTTCCAATAGATTTTTTACATCCCTTTTTAAAATCAATTGTTCCCTTAAAATGTTTTTTACTATTATCTTTTAAGGCTCCTTGTATGTCAATATCTGTATTACATTCTCTACCTCTAAGATGTAGTATGTAATTTAAATCAATTACTTTTTCATTATCTCCAATATATATTGAATTAATAGTATTACTTGAATAATCTGAAATCATATTTGAGTAATAGTTCATAATAAAATTTTTAGATCCTAAATCAATAATTGTATAATTTAATTTAGAATTTTTTCTTAATTCATTGTTAATAGTTACAAAACTATTAGAAGATTTATTTAAAAAATTTAGTATTATTACATTTATATTAGAATTTTCTTTTCCAACAATATTTAATAATTGATTGTGATATCCCACACTGTCATCTTTAGAATCATACTTTAAAATTAACGTCAACTTACAATTTTTAGATACTGTAACATCTAAATTATCAACTAATGATTTATTTTCTTTGCTAAACTCAAAATCAATAAAAAGCTGTGTATTATTAGAAGAATTAGATTCTATTTTTAAATTCACATTACAATCTTTATTAGATTGCATAATTAATTCATCAGATAGAAAATATCTAGGCAAAAATTTATTTTTTTTGGTCTCAGTAACAGATACTTTTGAAGAATTATTTATTATATTCATACCTTTAAATTGTGGCACATTCTCTTCAATATCTATATCTTTTAATGTAATATTGTTAATATTATAATTATTTGCCGTTCTTATAGGGGTTTCATTTAAAATTAAATCTGTTTTCATTAGCCAATCGCCCCCTCTAACTCTAAATTTATTAAATTGTTCATCTCAACAGCATATTCAACTGGTAATTCTTTTGAGACTTCATATGCAAAGCCTCTTACTATCATAGCCTTTGCATCTTCTTCTGTCATTCCTCTACTCATTAAATAAAAAATTGTTTTATCACTAATTTTCCCTATTTTTGCTTCATGAGAAAACTGAGCATCATCAGTTCTTATGTCGTTAGTTGGTATTGTATCAGAAATAGATATATCATCTAACATAAGTGACTCACATGAAACAGATGATTTGGAATTTTTAGCATTTTCATTTATTCTGACTAGTGATCTATATGTACATTTTCCACCATTTTTTGAAATTGATTTTGCATTTACAAGGCTTGAAGTATTTTTAGCATTATGTACTACTTTAAAGCCATTATCTAAATTTTGACCTGTAGAAGCAAAAGAAATTCCAGTATATTCAGTTTGAGCTCCCTCACCATCTAATATACTCATAGGGTATAACATAGAAATTTTTGAGCCAAAAGAACCTGATACCCATTCCATTTTTGCATTTTTACCTACTATTGCTTTTTTAGTATTTAGGTTTAACATATTTTTAGACCAATTTTCTATAGTAGAATATCTAAGATATGCATTATCTTTTACATATAGTTCTACACATCCGGCATGTAAATTAACTTTATTATATTTTGGTGCTGAACATCCCTCTATAAAGTGAAGACTTGCACCTTCTTCAACAATAATTAAAGTATGTTCAAATTGTCCAGCCTCTTTAGAATTAAGTCTAAAATAAGATTGTAGAGGAATATCAACTTTTACATTTTTAGGAACATATACAAACGAACCACCTGACCAAACAGCACCATGAAGTGCTACAAATTTATGATCATAAACTGGTACACATTTCATAAAGTACTTTTTAACAAGTTCTGGATATTCATTTACAGCTGTTTCCATGTCTGTGTATATTACACCTTGTTTTTTTAATTCTTCTTTCATGCTATGATATACTACCTCTGAGTCATATTGTGCACCTACCCCAGCAAGAGATTTTTTTTCAGCTTCTGGTATTCCAAGTTTATCAAAAGTATTTTTTATATCTTCGTCAACGTCATCCCATGAATTTGATAGCTTAGTTTTTGGCTTTACATAAGTTGCAATTTCATCCATATTTAAGCATGAAAGATCTGGCCCCCAAGTTGGAAGTTTTAATGAGTTATAGACATCTAGGGCTTTTAACCTAAAATCTCTCATCCATGAGGGCTCATTTTTCTTTGCAGAAATTTCTTCTACTATATCTTTACTAAGTCCCTTTTTTATTTTAAATTCATATTCATCCTTATTCTTTATGTCATAAATATTTCTATTTATATCTTCAATTTTAGTCTTCTTCACTTGTATCTACCTCTTTTTTATACTTTGAATATCCTTCTTCTTCAATAGTTTTTGCAAGCTCTGATGTTGAAGTATCTACGATTTTACCATCAACTAAAATATGTACATAATCTACTTTTAAACTATGTAATATTTTAGTATTATGAGTTATAATTAAAACTGCATTTTGGTCATTTTTAAACATTTCAATTCCTTTAGAAACTGTCTTTATTGCATCTACATCAAGTCCAGAATCTGTTTCATCTAATATAGCAAGTTTAGGATTTAATACAAGCATTTGTAAAATTTCATTTTTCTTTTTTTCACCACCAGAAAATCCTACATTTAAGCTTCTTGCCATATTCTTTGGATTCATTTTTAATTCTCTCATATATTTCATAAGGTCAATTTTAAACTCTGCAGCTTTTACTGGTTTTGAAGTAATTTTATTCTTAGCATACTTTAAGAAATTAGTTACTGATATACCAGGTATTTCTTCTGGCATTTGGAAGGACATAAATACACCTTTTCTTGCTATCTCATCCGTGCTTAAATTAGTAATATCTTGAGAATCAAAAATTATAGATCCCTTTTTCTTAGAATAAGCAGGATTATTTAGTATTGCATTTGCCGTTGTAGTTTTACCAGATCCATTTGGTCCCATTATTACGTGTATTTCTCCTTTATTAATTGTTAAATTAATTCCCTTTAAAATTTCTTTTTTATCAGCATTTACATATAAATTTTTTATTTGTAATAATTTTTCACTCATATTAATTACCCTTTCTACATTATCTTTTCTTTTGATGTTCTTTTCATACATACTCTACATTTTTCTTTATTTAAATCATAACAACAATCAAGTTTGTTTAGATCTAAAACTTTATGGACATACTTTGCAAGTTCATTTAATGTACTATCAGAAATTGAAAGTTTTACCTTTTCTGCTTCAATATTTGCAGTAGTTGCATCTAAATTGAGTACATCTTTAAAAAACAAATATACAATATCGTAGGCTTCTAATATTTTTTTCGCTCTATTTTCTCCTTCTTTGGTAAGCTGTATTTTTCCATATGCCTTGTAATCAACTAAATTATTATCTTGTAAATTTCTTATTGCTTTATTTACACTAGGCTTTGTACAATCCATTTTATTTGCAATATCTGTTACTCTAATATATCCATTTTGTTTTTTTAAAACATACATGGTTTTTAAATATTCTTCTTGTGATTTTGAAATCATATTATTCTCCTTTTGTTAGTTTCAGTTAACATTATATAACTATAGCAAATGTTTGTCAAGACTAACATTTAGTTTTTCCTTATATTTCAAAAAAATACTTAAATAAAAAAATAATCAATACATATTTGTACTGATTATCGTATATTTTAAAAATAATTTAAAATTGATACCATTGACGTAGATATCTACAACTCGTTGGCTCTCTCGAAGATTGATATAAAATTATCAAGCAGTTCTTATCATTAACTTTGCATAACATTTTAAATTATGCAAGACTATCATTAAGAAAATATTATTTTTTTATTAAACTTTTATTATTCTCTTTTTCTAATTGTTTTAAACTCTTTTTTGGCGTAGGTAAATCTTCTGGCATTGTTCCACCATTCTTTGCAATTACTTCTCTAATATTTTTTCCAATATTATAATGAGTTTATTTTCTGTTTTCTGGTCTGAACTGCAAAATATGTTTGTGCAAGTGCAATAACTTTTTTTCTACTATCTCCATTTTGTGCTATTAAATAACAAGCATAACGAGAAAGTTTATAGTCATTTATTCTAACTTCCGCATTATTAGCACGTTTTGGCAACTTGTCGGCACCGACAAAATGTTCAAGCACATTGATATCGCTATTTTGACAAGCTAACTTAGCTTTTTCTATTACACCTTCAAAATTTCTCCATTCTTTGTAATCTAGTACAATTTGTAATTCTCTAGCATACCAAAATTAAACTCATTTTCATAAGGGGATGACTTCGTACATGCTGAAAATAAAATAAAAAAATACCATTCTTTTTTAGAATGATATTTGTATCTATCTGTTTTATTAGTTCGAACAGATACATCATTGGTAGCGGCTACGGGAGTCGAACCTGTGACCTTTCGGGTATGAACCGAACGCTCTAGCCAACTAAGCTAAGCCGCCAAAAAAAATATAAATCTATTTCTAGATTTAATGGTTGCGGGGGTAAGACTCGAACTTACGACCTTCGGGTTATGAGCCCGACGAGCTGCCAACTGCTCTACCCCGCGATATTTACTTAATTAGTATAATATATTTAATATAATATGTCAAGTATTTTGCCTAATTTTTTTATTTTCTTGCTACTTTTATTCATATTATATTAAATATATCATTTTTTATACATATTAATTAATTTAACATATATTAATGTAATCTTTATATATTTTAGTTACTTTTTCCCAATCTATAACATTCATAAAATCTTCAATATAATCTTTTCTGAGATTTTTATGCTTTAAATAGTATGCATGTTCCCACACATCAATTAATAAAATTGGGTATAGTCCTACTGAAAATGGAGTATCTTGATTTTTCATGTTAATAAGTTTCAATTTTCCAAATCTATCTGATACAAGGAAAGTGTAACCTGAGCCAAATACATCTAATGCTTGAGTTTTAAACTTTTGAATAAAATTGTCTATGCTATTAAAATCTCTTATTAATGCATGTTTTAATGGAGGTTTAATATCTGTAATTTTACTCTTTTTTAATATATCAAAGTATAATAAATGGTTATATACACCACCAGCATTATTTAAAACTTTAGTTTGCACTTCAAATGGTAAATATTTTGCCATCTTAATTATATTTATTAAATTAAAATCATGAAATTTTTTATAATTACTTAATGATTTATTTAAATTATCAATGTATGTCTTTAAATGCTTGTTATGATGTATAATCATTGTTTCAGTATCTATGTATGGCTCTAAATCGCTATAATCATATTCAAGCTTATCAAGCACAAAAGGATAGTGCTGTTCCAAAGAAATCACCCCCATATTATATTATTCAAAATATAACATAGGAGTGATAATTTATTTTTTATCAAAATAATCACTGTAATTTACTAAATTTTCAAAATTAACCTGTCTCAAAACTTCATATGCAACTATAGCAACACTATTTGACAAATTTAAAGATCTAATATTGTCCCTCATAGGAATCCTTACAGCATTAGAAAAGTTTTCAAGTATATATTCTTCATTAAGTCCCCTAGTTTCTGGTCCAAATACTAAATATACTTCATCCATAGATTTAAAGTCAATTTCTGAATAAACTTTTTTTGATTTAGTACTAAGTAAAAAGACATTCTTTCCCTTACTTTTTTCTTTAAATTCATTTAAATTTTCGTATGTAACAATATCTAATTTATCCCAATAGTCAAGACCTGCACGTTTTACTGCTTTTTGCGATATATCAAATCCTAGTGGTTTTACAAGATGTAGTGTTGCTCCAATAACTGCACATGTTCTTGCTATATTTCCAGTATTTTGCGGTATTTCGGGTTCTACCAATACAATGTTTATTTTCATTTTAACACCTCATAGGTTATTATAACACACAACAATTTATGTGTCAAAGAACTTATTATTCTTTTGAGGTATCTTCATCACTTTCTTTTGGGCTTATATTACCTAAATCTGCATCATATAGAGCTGTCCATGTATATTTTCCAACTATACCATCAGTTGGTAAATTAAACATACCTTGAAAAATTTTTACACTATTTTCAGTCTGACTACCAAATTTTCCATCTACCTCAAGTTTTGGAATCATATTATATTTTTCTGATAATTTATTTAATAAACTTTGTAATTCTATTACATTTTCTCCACTACTACCTATTCCAATGATTTTACTATTATATTTTGAATTATAAAATCCTTGTTTAGTATTCATATTTATACTTGTATCTTCTCTACTTTCTTTGCTTGCAAAATTATATTCTTTTTCAAGTTCCATTAGAGTTGTTTTATCTACAACTCCAGTTGCTGCTATTCCCATTATTTCTTGGAACTTCATTATTGCATTTTTAGTTTCTTGCCCATAATTACCATCGACTATTATAGCAGGTATTGTGTTATGTTTATCTAAAATACCTGTCAACATATTTTGTATTTTATATACTTTTTCTCCTGTACTTCCTAGTGATATTTCTTCTTCATAATTTGTGTTTCTGTTATAATTTATTTGGTTTGACCTATTCATTTTTTTATTAATTTTTCCAAATCCAAATATTTTTCTTCTTCTCATAAAATTCACCTATCCTTATAATATAAATGTATGAAAGAAAGCTTTTTTTATTCTAATACATTTGCTAGTATTGTAAAATTATTTATAAAATGTTAAAATTTAATTGAATATGTGAGGTGAATATATATGAAACATTATATTTTAGCAAATCCAGTATGTGGAAAAGGAAAAGCTATAGTTATTTCAAAAAGGGTAAAATCATTACTTGCAAAATATAATATAGATTCTGAAATAATTATTTCCGAATATAAAGGTCACTTTACTAAAATTGTTAAAGAATTGTCAACTAAACAAAAATGCAGATTTTATTGTGTTGGTGGTGACGGTACTTTAAATGAAATTGTAACTGGAATAGTCGGAACTGATTCTGAAATTGTCGTTGTAGGTGCTGGCACAGGAAATGATTTTTTAAGAACTATATCTAAATTTTCTAGTATGAGAAAAATTATTAAGAATTCAATAAATAAAGAGGCTACACCAACTGACGTAATAATCGCAAATGATAAATACTATGCTATTAATGTATTAAGTGTTGGATTTGATGCTATAGTTGCAAAAAATATTGATAAATTTAGAAAAATACCTCTTATTAATGGTAAAATGAAATATTTTTTATCAATTTTATATTCCCTTGCTCACAATAAAAATTTTAAATTAAAACTTCATACTGAAAGTATAATATTTAAAAGATATTTTACACTCATTGCAGTAGCAAATGGCAAATACTATGGCGGAGGAATAAAAATATCTCCTCAATCTGTAACAACTGATGGATTTGCTAATATATGTTCTATTGAATCAACTGGAATAATTAAAAAATTATTTTTATTGCCTCTTTTAAGTAACGGTAAACACATAAATAAAAGCATTGTTGGATTTGCAAGATCTGCTGATGCTACTATAGTATCAACTAGAGAATTTCCAGTTAATATTGATGGTGAAATATTTTATACAAATAAATTACATATAAAAGTTATTCCAAATGCTATAAATGTAGTATACATTAACAAAATTTGACAATTTTTTCATATGATGATATAATGTGAAAAATTTTTTAAAGGAGGTCTCTTTAGAATGGAAAGAACGGATAAAAATAATTACTATCTTGATATTGCAGATACAGCCCTAAAAAGAGCAACTTGTATCAGGAGAAAATTCGGAGCTGCAATAATTAAAGATGATAATATCATTTCAACTGGTTACTGCGGAGCTCCACGTGGTAGAAAAAACTGTTGTGATCTTGGTTTTTGTGAAAGAGAAAAACAAAATGTCCCTAGAGGTCAGCGTTATGAACTTTGTCGTAGTGTACATGCAGAGCAAAATGCTGTAATTTCTGCTGGTCGTGAAAGAACTATAGGAGCTACTCTCTACCTTGTTGGAAGAGATGCAAAAACAAATGAAATAGTTCCAAATACAGATTGCTGTTCTATGTGCAAAAGAGTTGTTATAAACGCTGGTATAGAAAAAGTAGTCATAAGACTTACAGATACAGAATACAAAGTTGTGAATGTATCAGACTGGGTAGAAAATGATGATTCATTAAATTAAAAAATATTTTATTAAGCCCAAAATAAAGGCAGGATTAATCTCCTGCCTTTATTTTTGCAAACTTTTAGTTTTTCAAATAATATCAACTTTTTATTATTTTAATGTTCCATATTAAATTTATTTAATTTATCATAAACTTGTTTTATTATATCATATCTAAGCTCAATTATTTTTTTGTAAAATTCTTTTCTTTCCTGTGACATACAATCTATATCATCAATAAAATTATAAATTTTTTTAATGTCAATTTTTGGGTAAATTCTTAAGACAGCTCTATTACATTCTTCATTATTTAAACTTCTAATATATGTAACATAATTAATCTTTTTTCCGTTTTCCTTCATGCATGAATAACAATTTACTGCTAAATTTTTCAATTCTGTTTTGCTTAATTGTTTTATCTGCTCATCATCTAATATTGGATTCAAACATGAACCACAATCATATATTGGAGAAAATATTGCTCTCTTATTATTTGAATTAACCAAAATTCCCCAATTACCATTATTTCTGTTTGTATTTTCTATCAAATAATCGATGATAAACATCTCCCAAAATTTTTCTTTTATATTATCATCTAAGTTAATTTTAATTTGAGACATGTTTTGCATTTCTTCTATGATTTCCATAATATCTGATAATTCTGTTTCTATTTTTTTATCTGGATTCTCACTTAATGCTATGTTTTCAAATTCATATAAAATATGATTTTCATCAGTAAAATCTTCACAACCACATACAATTTTTTCTTTTCCATTATATAAATAAGTTCCTAATATTGTGTTTTGTGTTTGAAAACCTGCTATTTTAAATACATTACTGCCTACATACTCTGAAAATGCATTATTTATATATGATATATTTTTATTTTTTTCTCTTATCGGATCTGGAAATTTGACTAAATATCTTTTATTATTATAAATTAACGTTTTCTTTTTCTCTGATCCTTTATAACTGTTTAATTCTTCTATTGCCTTTGAAAAATCTACCATTTTTTCTTCTTTCATAAAAACAACTTACCTTTCTCTTTTATTTAATCATTTTTGTTATCTATTAATGGTCTGAAAGTAGGTTGCATAAAATAATTTTATATATTTGCAAAACTAATAAAAGCCTTATAACTACTATTTAGAGAATTTATACAACTTTCAAAAATACTATTTTAATGATAGTAATTGAATTTATTAAAACTTAATAACATTATTTTAATTTTT
>CANQYI010000004.1 GCA_947628005.1 uncultured Clostridia bacterium | reverse complement strand
GCACCTGTCGGATTTGATGTCTAACGCCTTTTTAATGCTATGTAAAAAGTTCAAAAAATTTGATTATATCAAAACATTTTGAACTTTAAAATTACATAATCTAGACTTCTTTTATTAACTTTTCTACTAATGTTAAGAATTCATTTTTCATTTCTTCAAGCCTATCTTCTGTTTCAGCTTCAAATCTAATTGTAAGTTTTGGACTAGTATTTGACATCCTTATAATAGCAAATCCATCATCAAATTCTGGTCTTGCTCCATCTATTGTAGAAGTATTATAACCTTTATTAATACAATATTCTTTTACTTTTTCTACTACTTTTGCTTTACTTTCCTCTGATACAGATATTTTTAACACAGGTGTAGAATAATATTTTTTTAAAGTTGACTCAATTTCTGATAATTTTCTAGTTTCATTATCAATTACTTCAATCATTCTTAATCCTGCATATATACCATCATCAAATCCATAAAATTTATCTTTAAAAAATGTATGTCCTGATATCTCTCCACCAAACAATAAGCCCTCTTTTAACATTTCTCTTTTTATATATGAATTACCAGTTTTATATACTTTAGGATCTCCTCCATTTTTTCTTATTTCATCTGATAATGTCTTAGAACAACTTACATCAAACATAATTCCTTTTTTTTCTATAGTAGGAAGTATATATTTACTCATTATTGCCATGTAATAATCACTAGAAATAACTTTTCCTTCATTATCTACGCATCCTACTCTATCTGCATCACCATCAAATGCAATACCTATATCTGCTCCAATTTCTGCTACTTTCTTTTGTAAATCAACCATATTTTCTGCTTCTGCAGGATCTGGATGATGATTTGGGAAATTTGGATCACTATCACAAAATATATATGTTACATCCAAATTTAATCTATCAAAAATATCTCTAACTATTATTGATGAAGTACCATTTCCTGCATCTACAACTACTTTAAGTTTTTTATTAAAATTAAATTTTGATACTAACATATCGACATATCTATCTTTTATGTCTACTGTTTCTAAATTTCCTTGACCTTCAATAAAATCAGCATCATGAACGAAATCTCTAAATTCTGCTATTTCGTTTCCACATATTTCTCCTTTTTCATCGAAAGCAATTTTAAATCCATTATATTCCTTTGGATTATGACTTGCTGTTACCATTATTCCTGCATGTATATTATATATTTCATTTGCAAAATACAACATAGGACTTGTAACTACACCTAAATATATAACATTAACACCTGTAGATAATACACCGTCAATTAAAGCCTTCGCAAGACATGGAGAAGATAATCTGTTATCTTCTCCAATAATAACTTTATCTGCACCTATATTTTGTTTTAAATATGTACCATATGCCTTTCCTATTGTATATGCAGTGCTTTCAAATAAATCTTCATTATATATACCTCTTATATCATATCCTCTAAAAATATGTGGATTAATATCCCTAGTAATTTGCATAAAGTAAGATAATAAAATAAAAATATTTTATTATCTTATACACCACCTTTCTTTATTTTTTTAACCACTCTTGATAAGCTTTTATTACCTCATCACAAACTTCATCTGGTGTAATATGAGTTGTATCAATTATTAAATCATAATTTGACATATCTTCTCTTTTTATTCCATAAGTTTTAAACCATCTTGTACTTTCTTCATTATACCTATAAACTATCTTTTGTTTTACTTCGTCTATAGAATTGGACTTCTCTGTGTCTTTCCTTTTTTCATCATGAAAAATTCTTAAAGCTGCAACATCAATATTTACCTTTAAATATACTTTAAAGGAATTTGGCACAGAATACCACCCTAATTTTGCATCTATTATTAAATTGTCATGAGTATTAGCATATTCACTAGCTTTCTTTTCAATTTCTCTATCTAATTCTTCGTGTTCATCTAGATATTCTTGAAATTTTATTATTGACATTCCCATACTTTTTGCAAGTTGTCTTATATACTGACCATTTCTATATATTTCATAACCTAATCTTTCATGCAATTTATCTGACAATGTTCCTTGACCACTAGCATGATCTCCCGCTATAGTAATAATATGCTTTTTAACCATAAATACTACTCCTTAACTATATTTTTTTCTTCCTCTGTAGAATCATCTTCGTCTAATACTGGTTCTACAACATACTTTCCATCTTTTTTTACAAATGCTTTTTCTTCTGCTATTTCAGTAGCAGCTATATCAACTGGATCCTTAATATCAGGATCATTTTCTTCGTATCTTTTTTGTGCTATTTCTCTAGCTCTTTTAGCTATTGCTAAAGCAACCTCATATCTATTTCCAACTTTTGGCATTATTTTTTTTACATTTGGATCTGATAACATAAAATAAAATCCCCTTTCAAATAACATTATAATTTTAACATATTTATAAGAATTTGTAAAGTCTAAAATTCACATATAGTAGTGATACCACATGGTAAAAAGATATCAGTATTTTTTTGTTTTATGCCTATTTCATCAAAACTTACTTTTTTTACATTATTTTTCTTAAATATCATATTTGCCATGTTCATAATTATAGTTCCTGACAAACCACCTGTATAAGTGTTAATAAGTACGCACAAAGGATTATCACTTAATAATTTACTACATAATTCTAATAAATCAAATAAATCTTTTTCTATAGACCATACTTCTTTATTTTTTCCTCTTCCATAAGATGGTGGATCCATTATTATAACATCATACTTATTATTTCTTCTTATTTCCCTAGAAACAAATTTTACAACATCATCTACTATAAATCTAACTTTATTATTTTCCATATTACTAGATTTTAAATTTTCTTTTGCCCAATTTGTCATTCCCTGTGATGAATCAACATGACATACAAAAGCTCCAGCTTTGCTACAAGCAAGTGTTGCTCCACCAGTATATGCAAATAAATTTAATACATTTACTTCCTTATTCATGTCCGTTCTTTGTTTTATTTTATCGTATATAAAATCCCAATTTACGGCTTGTTCTGGAAAAAGTCCTGTATGTTTAAATCCCATTGGCTTTAAATTAAATACTAAATCCTTATAATTTATTTGCCAATTATCTTCCATATTCTTTAATTTTTCCCAATATCCTCCACCAGTATTACTTCTTATATATTTAGCATGTGCCTTATTCCATAACTCTGGAAACATTTTGTTTTTCCAAAGAATTTGAGGATCTGGTCTTATCAATATATACTTTCCCCATTTTTCTAATTTTTGACCATTTGCCATATCTAATAGTTCATAATCTTTAAAATTCTTATTATATCGCATATTTTTTCTCCTTCTTTCATAAAAATTATTAGGTGTAAATTAATATGAATTTATTTATTACAGTCAAATTAAAACAAATTCTTAAGATATCAATTTTTTTTACTACTTTATGCATTCTTTTATTTCTTTCAGAATCTAATTTTAATTCTGTGTCGACAAGCATAGATATTTTTGAAAAACAAGTATTGCCATCTCTTTTTCCATTTATTTTATTTACTGAAATTATTTTAAACACTGAAATTATTAATACAGTATGCAGACATTTAGGAAAAAGTATATCTACTTTATTTAGAATTCCATGCAATGCTTACATAGCAGTAATAACAGGATTTTTATGTGGATTTCCAATGGGTGCAACAGCAATAAATAATTTATATAAACAAGGAAAAATATCAAAAAAGATTGCAAACTACCTTTTAAAGTTTACAAATAATTGCAATCCAGCTTTTATTATTTCAACAATTGGAATTGGATTATTTAATAATGTTAAAATTGGATTTTTAATACTTATTTCTCACTATTTAAGTTCAATAATAATTGGTATTATGTCTAATAACATTGATGATAATCTAATTATACACGAAAATCGCAATAATTTAAAGTTTTTGAATAAAAAAAATACAAAATTGGAAAAGAAATATAGAATTTTAAAAGAAGAGGAAAAGACATTTTATAAAGAAAATTATGATAAAAAAGTAATAAATAATAAAGAAAATACAAATTTTATGGAAATAATAAAAAGTAGTATCATTAATACATTAAAAAGTCTAAGTTTAATATTTGGATTTTTGGTTATTTTTAATTTAATATTTAATACTTTAGATTTTTTCCTAGCACAATTAGGTGTTGATTTTAAAATAAGATGTTTAATTTCTGCAATATTAGAAATGACTAGTGGAAGTAGAAATATTTTCTTAAGTGATTATTCATATATAATGAAAGTATGCTTAATATCTTTTTCTTTAGGATTTAGTGGGTTTTCTATTATAGCTCAAATACATTCAACTATATCACAATTTAATTTTTCAATTTTTTACATTATAAAATTTAAATTATTGCAAGGAATATTATCTTTCTTAATATCATATATTTTATTAAATATAAAAAGTATTATTAGACTTAATTATTTTAATATATTGTTAATAATTGCTTTACTTTTTTTAATATACTTATTATTTAGTAATATATTTTTTAAAAGCAATCAAAAAAACAGTAGCCTTAAAAATTGACTACTGTCTTAAAGAAGGGGGGTAAACTTAATGTTTACATTAGTATTTTTACCCTAATAATATTTTTTATACATTTTTAGGAGGAAATTATGGAAAAAAATCAACCTTTTTTTGATCCTTATAATTTTAATATTCCACCTATGACAAATCAGATGCCTCAAGCTATGCCAGATATGCCACCTGCAGAAACGATGAATCCTGCAATGTATTATGAACAACAATATATGTACTATAAATATTTGTGTCAGATGTTGGAATATAAAATGAAATTGAAGGAATGGGAAAAATTTAATAAAGAAAAAAATTGAGCTTAAAAAATTTAAGCTCAATTTTTATATTACAACACCACCATTTGGACTTATTACCTGTCCTGTGATATAAGAAGCATCATCACTAGCTAAAAAAGTTACTACACCTGCTATATCATCAGTATTTCCTACTCTATCTAATGGTATTTTACTCTTAAAGTCATTAATTTCTTCTTGTGTATAATTTGAAGTCATATCTGTCATTATAAACCCAGGTGCCACTGTATTTACTCTAATATTTGATGGTCCAATTTCTTTTGCAAGTGACTTTGTAAAGCCAATTATAGCTGCTTTTGTAGTAGAATACATTACTTCACATGATGCACCTGTTATTCCCCAAATTGATGATAAATTTATTATTGCGCCGTCCTTTTTATTTATCATATATTTTTTTAGGACTGTTTGTGTAACATTTAATGTTCCCATAAGATTTACTGCTATTATTTCATTCATTTCATCGATACTATCTTCTATAAATAAATTTGCTTTACTTATTCCTGCATTATTTACAAGAACATCTATTGAACCACATTTTTCCAAAGTAAAATTTACTAGGTTTTCAATTTCTTCTTTTTTTGTAATATCTGCCTTGCATATATATATATCTTTATTTTCTTTCAATAATTCACTTTGTAATTGTTTTGCAAGTTCATAAGATTTATTGTAATTTATTACTACTTTATAATCAAGTTTTGAAAATTTAATTGCTATTGCTCTACCAATTCCCTTTGCAGCACCTGTAATTAAAACTGTTTTCTTCATTATATCCCCCTAAAATTATAGATATGACCTAAGCCATATCTATAAAATTTTATCTTGCATCTCTACCTCTAGATTCTCTAGATTTTGTCCTATCATCAGGTTTATAT
This sequence comes from uncultured Clostridia bacterium, assembly GCA_947628005.1. Taxonomy (GTDB): domain Bacteria; phylum Bacillota; class Clostridia; order TANB77; family CAG-465; genus CAG-465. Next base: position 186,769 of record CANQYI010000004.1, on the reverse strand, counting down.
TCACCATCGCCTTTAACATCTTTTTTTAGTGAATCCCCCATACTTTCTTTTGATTTCTCAGCACATTTTATCTTTTGGCTCTTATCTGCTAAAGAATGAATATTATCTTCATTTTTTAAAAATTTAACTGTAGTTTTATCGGCTTTTCTTCCATCTAGTATAAGAGACATTGATGTTATTGCATCATCTAATTCTTTAATTTTTTCTTTATCAGCTTCTTCATCTAAAGTATTTTTTTCTTGTATTAGGTTGTCCTTAACAGCGTTAATATACATATCTGGAACTTCATATTTAGCTAAAGTTTCCTTATCTTTAAACATATTTAATAATATTTCTTTTTCTTCAGGTTTCAAGTTTGATAAGACATCAGCTGTTTTATTTTTTAATTTTTTACCTATAAAAGCTTTATTATACCACTTTACAGATGGAACATTATCTAAAAACATAGAATAAACTTCTACATCACTATCATAAGAATTATATCTTCTGCAAAAACCATCTTCTTTATCTTCTTTTGGAACTAAATCAGTTGGTTGTTGAGCAGGAACTCCATAACCACCAGCAACTACGCCATTATTTCCTCTCTGAGAGTTTTTATTTTCTTTCTTTTGTTCTGCTTCTTTTTCTTCTTTGCCAGTATATTCTTTACCTGTTTGCTCTTTATATGCATTTTGTTGTTCTTCTAATTTTTTTTCACATTCTTCAACTCTAGAATTTAAAGTATCAATTGTAGATTTTGCACTTTCTATTTTTGAATTCAATTCATTAACAGCATTTGTTAACTCAGTTATTTGTTCTTTCTCTTCATCAGTAAGTTCTTCTGGATTTTTATCAGCTAATTCTTTTAATTGTGATTCCTTTTCTTCTTTTTCATTAGTCATTTCTTCTAATTTTTTCTTATGTTCAGAAAGCTCATCTTTACTCTTTTCTATATCAGAATTTATCTTATCTATATATTCTTCTCTATGTTTAATTAGCAATTCTTCTAAAGTAGAAATTTTTTTATCCATTTTTTCTTTTTTTTCATATAAATCTGACATTCCTAACATTTTGAAATCATCTTCGGTAAGCTCAACTTCTCCATTTCCAGGTAAATTTAATTCTTTTAATTTATCTTTTGTTTCTTGTAAAAGTTCCTCATACTTTTTTATTACTTCTTCCATTAAATATTTCCTCCATTCTGGACATTATTAAGTTCTTCTCTTATTCTTCTTAATTCTAATATTAAACTATTAATATCTTGCAAATAATCTATATTGCTTTCTACTTCATCAATTCTACTTGAAGTAATTAACATATCTTCATCTAAATTTTGATAACTATTTTCCATATATATACCTCTCTTTTAACTACATAAATTATATTTCATTTATGATTTTTTGTCAACATTATATTTAAAATATATGTAATAAAATAAAAAAATAGAGACACTTCAAATTGAAGTGTCTCTTAAAGAAGTTTACGCTACTTCCTTTGCTGCGTACGCAGCTTTGATTGCCTCCTCATCATTAAAGATGAATCGGCTATCTGCGTACTTTGTCAATTCTCGACCATTAATATAGTCATTGATATAGACCGAGATTACTGCAGAGTACTCCTCCGCGTCCTTGAAGCGAACGGGAGTCCTGCCGACGAGATCTTCTTTTATAAGCTCTGCGTCGACCAGCTTTTCAACAAGTGAGGCATCACCGTAATCCTCACTCTTCTCCAAAAAGCTGATTACAACCTCATAGAAGGCAGTTGCAACCTTAAACTTTGTCCCCATCTCACTGCAAAGGAAACTGCAAAGAGACACTATCTCATTAAAACTAAGTTTCTCGAGATAATCTCTCTCGACAAAGTTCTCCCACGCTAACTTGCTTCCAATAGCGTTTACTATCGGAAGTCCCGTCTTCAAGAATTTCTGAAAGACCAGGAGCTCCGCCTCATGCTCCTTTTTGGGAGCTTTTTTCTCTGCTCCTTCCGGCTTATGAACTTCCACCACTGGCGGCTTGTTTTCCGCCTTCTCAGGAGAGACAGCCGTTGTAATAGGAGGGATCTTTTCTTCCATCGCAGGAAGTGGATTTAGCAAATTCTTTGCCTCATCGTAAATTTGGAGGCAAGAATTTACTTCCTTCAGTTCCTCCTCCAAAGAGAGAACTTTTTCGCTCAAAATCTCCCCTGCTACGGGGTCATCTTGTAGTTTGTCCTTGGAGACTTTCAAAGTTATAATCTGAGACTTTAGTGTCTCAGCAAGGGCCTTTTTTTCTGCATGTCCCTTCGGATCATAAATTTTCTTGAGCTCAACAATTTCATTTGCTAAAATCTCTTCGATTTTAGCTGCCTCTTCGGTAGCTTTGATGTAGGCTAAAAAGCCTTGGTTCACATCTGCCATTATCTTTTGCACAGATGTGTTATCATCAAGCTTACTTATTATCTTGTCCCGTTCTTTCTCAAGGGACAATTTTATATTTTCTGCAAGATCCTTAGGCAACTTTTCTGCTGCCTTTAGACCTTCCTCTACCTGCGAAAGTCTAATTTTCAGCAGGTCAGAATCGTCGTCCGACTTAAACCTTAAAGACGTTGGTTTTAGGACGGTTGCTTGTGAAAGTCTCTCTGCACTTGCGTGCAAAACTTTCAATGGACCTTCATAGATCCGCTTTAAGTCCTCTCTTGCAGCCATTATTGTTTGAGTGGACTCACACATCTTTTTCATTTCCGTATTAACATTTTTTTTAGCCATAATCTTGGCCTCCTTAAAATAAAATTTTCACTTATAATTATAACATTTTTTCACTCAAAAGTCAACATAATATAGCAAAAAAGAATTAGATTTTTACTCTAATTCTTTTTTTATTTATTATTTAATTGATATTTTTCTCAAAATTCCATGAATCTCTGCACATATCTTCTAATGTTTTCTTTGCTTCAAATCCAATTTCTTTTCTTGCCTTTTCTGGATCAGCAAAACAAGTTGCTATATCACCTTTTCTTCTAGGAGCAATAGTATAATTTACTTTGATATTGTTTACTTTTTCAAATGTGTTTACAATATCTAATACACTATACCCCTTTCCTGTACCTAAATTATATATAAATAGTCCTTTTCCTTCTTTATTCAATTTTTCAATAGCTTTTATATGTCCTACTGCAAGATCAACTACATGTATGTAGTCTCTAACTCCTGTTCCATCTTTTGTATTATAATCGTTACCAAAAACAGATAATTTTTCTAATTTTCCAGATGCAACTTTTACTATGTATGGCATTAAATTTGCAGGTATAGAATTTGGAGCTTCTCCAATTAATCCACTCTCATGTGCTCCTATAGGATTAAAGTATCTTAAAATTGCAATGTCCCATGTATTATCAGATTTATATAAATCTTTTAATATTTGTTCAACCATATATTTTGATGTACCATATGGATTTGTTGTACCACCTGTAGGACTCTCTTCAGTAATTGGAACAACTTTTGGATCACCATATACAGTTGCTGAAGAACTAAATACTATTTTTTTTACGTTATGTGCTTTCATTCTGTCAAGTAGATTAAGTACAGTAGAGACATTATTTGTATAATACTCAACTGGTTTTTCTACAGATTCGCCTACTGCTTTATATGCAGCAAAATCTATTACAGCTTCTATATCATTTTCATCAAATATAGTATCTAATGCCTTTTTATCTATCATATCTACATTATAAAATTTAAAATCTTTGCCAGTTATTTTCTTTACATTCTCTAAAGCACTTTCTTTGCTATTTGAAAAGTTATCAAGTACTACTATTTCATAACCTCTATTTAAAAGTTCTACACATGTATGTGTTCCAATATAACCTGCTCCACCAGTTACTAATATTTTTTTCATAAAAATCCTCCTTATTTTTTTGATGTAATTTTTCTAATTGGTACTTCAAATATTAACTCAAATTTTCTTATATATCTTAGAATATTAAGTATAAAAATTTCTAAAAAATTTGCTTTATTATATACCTTTTGGAAATACTTTCTACTATCAAATAATATATCTTGTTTTTTAAACATATTCATTATTTTCCCAATAGTCCTACTGTCATAATGAATAAATTTAATGTCATTTATACTATAAATTTCATAACCTAACTTAGAAAACTTGTAACCTAAGATATCTTCTTCATAAAATAAAAATACATTTTCATCAAAAAAGTCAATTTCTTTAAATTTTTTATAATCTGCTACAAAAAATGCTCCAGATATATTATCTACTTTAGTTATTTTATTTTCAAAATCTTTTTTCCCATATTCTGCTAACTTAAATATAGGAAATAAAATAAGCTCAGTTAAACGAGTAGAATTTGCTATATCTACAATAGGTGTTCTTTTTTTCCAAGCAGAGCGTCTTGCAGGGCCATCGACATAATACATTCGAGGCGCTACAATTGCAGCATTTTTATTAGATTTTAAGAATTCAATACATTCTTTGATAGCGTTTTCTTCTACAGAAATATCAGAATTAGAAATTATTACATAGTCTAATTGTAAATTTTTTCTTTCCAAGTATTTTAATCCATAATTATTTCCATAAGAATAACCACCATTTTTATCTGATCTAATAACATCTACTTTATCAGAAGCAAGTTTTAATAACTTTTCATATTCATTTTCTTTATTTGAATGATTATCGACAATTACTATTTTATTTAAAATATCATACTTTGATATTTCATTTACATATCTTATAGTATTTTCAGAGTCGTTATAATTTAATATTATGATTGCTACTTTTTTATCCATATTACTCCCAATTAACAACAACATTAGCATTTGAAGAATAATTTATAAAAGTTTGAAGACTCATTGATCTTGTTAGAAAAATTCTTGTAATCTCCATTTTATCAGATCTATTAGTATAATATATTCCACCGTCCATCGCAAGTCCGTAGGTATATCCAAGATCCTCTGCAATTTTAATTACAGAATTATTAAATGAACCTGATGGATAACATATAACTGTTGTATCAATATTTAAATTATCTTTTAAATATTTTTTTGATTCTGATAACTCTTTATATACTTCATCATTACTTAAAGTTGCAAGTTCTCTATGTGTAACAGTATGTGATTGTATATCTACTAGTCCACTATCTCTCATTTCTTTTAATTGATCTATTGTACAGTATCCTGGTGTACCAATCAAATCAGTTATTACATACATAGAAATCTTAATTTTATATTCCTTTGCATAAGGAAAAACACTGTTATATACATCTTGCCAACCATCGTCAAAAGTTAATGCTATAGGTTTTTTAAAATTATATATTTCATTTAAATCAGTTATAAATATAGTATCGTAATTATTAGTATTTAAATATTCAAATTGTTTTTTTATTTCACTAGGTTTTACCATCATTTCAGGATATTCATAACCACCAGTATCTTCTTTTACCCAATGATACATATATGTAGGAATTACTGCACTATAAGATTTAGGCTTAAGTTTTTCTTCTTTTAATTTACTAATAGAATTATTGCTATCTTTATCTACATTTGTATCATCAACAATAACATTAAAAGTTCTTTTATTTACATTTTTGGACAATATAGCAAAGCCCAAAATTAATAATAAAATTATAATTATTAATAAAATTATAACAATACTTGTTTTTTTACTATTATTTTTCACTAAAAACCTCCAAATACTTGACCAATTTGATTATATCATTATTAACTTCTTTTTTCAACAAGAAAAAAGAAATAAAAAAGAAATAAAAAAGAAATAAAAAATAATATCCATCCTTTATATGGATGGATATTATTTTAATAATCTTTATTTGCGTACCATTCTATAGTTTGCTTTAATCCTTCCTCTAAAGTAACAGAAGGTTCCCAACCAAGCTCTCTTTTTATCTTAGAAGAATCTATAGCATATCTATAGTCATGTCCTTTTCTATCTTCAACAAATGTTATTAAATCTTCAGATTTTCCTAATTGTTTCAATATAGTTTTTACAATTTCAATATTTGTTTTTTCGTTATTTCCACCTACATTATAAATTTCACCTTTTTTACCATTATGTAGAACAGTATCTATAGCACTACAGTGATCTTTTACAAATAACCAATCACGAATATTATTTCCTGTACCGTATACTGGTAATTTTTCAGATGCTTTTGCTTTTTTTATCATAAGTGGAATTAATTTTTCTTCATATTGATTTGGGCCATAATTATTAGAACATCTAGTTATACAAACATTCATCTTAAATGTTTCAAAGTAAGCTCTAATTACAAGATCAGATCCTGCTTTTGAAGCAGAATATGGACTATTTGGTGCAAGAGGCAATGTTTCAACAAACATTCCATCTCCATCTTTTAATGTACCATAAACTTCATCAGTAGATACGTGAACGAATCTATTTTCAGATCCTTCACCCCAAACTTGTTTACAAGCCTCTATCAAAGAGTTTGTACCTAAAACATTATTTTCTGTAAATGTTAGTGGTCTCTTTATACTATTATCAACATGAGATTCTGCTGCAAAGTGAACAACTGCGTCAATATTATATTTTTCTAGAGTCTCTTTTACTTTATTAAAGTCACAAATATCTGCTTTTACAAATTCAAATTTTCCTTCAGATGGCTCTAAATTTTTCATATTTGCTGCGTAAGTCATTTTATCATATACAACATATGTATATTTATCACCATATTTTTCTACCATATAATTTACAAAATTAGATCCTATAAATCCAGCTCCACCTGTAATTAATATATTTTTCATAATTCTTTCCTCCAAAATCTTATATTCGTAATTATATATTATATTTTTTAATATGTCAAGAAAATTAAAATTTTATCAAATATAAAAAAATCGAGCCTAAAGCTCGATTTGAAATTTATAAATTTTTAAATAAATCCGTTTTTCGTAATTCATCTAGTGAAGGCCATTTTTGATCTTTTTCAGATAATATAAGTGAATCTTGTTTTAAGCCTTCTGTTGGCCATTTAATTCCTACTTCTGGATCGTCCCATTTTAATCCACCTTCAGCTGAATGATTATATACATCATCACATTTATAAGAAAATTCAGCTTCATCAGATAAAACTAAGAATCCATGTGCAAATCCTCTTGGTATCATAAACATCTTATGATTTTCATCTGAAAGTATAACGCCTTCCCATTTACCATAAGTTTTACTACCTGGTCTTAAATCTACTGCAACATCAAATACTTCTCCCTTAGAAACACTTACAAGTTTTGCCTGAGTATTTTCTTTTTGGAAATGTAGTCCTCTTAATACACCTTTCTTAGATTTTGATTTATTATCTTGTACAAATATATTATTAATTCCTATTTCTTCAAAGGCTTCTTTACTATATGTTTCCATAAAGTAGCCTCTCTCATCTCCAAATATTGTTGGTTCAATAATATAAACTCCATCTATTGATGTATCTATTCTTTTAAATTTTTTATTTTCTACTTTAGCTGATTTTACTACCTTATTTATGTATTTACCATAATCAGTTTTTGCATATTTTTTAGCAAGTTCTAATGCTCTATTTCTATCAATCCATTCGTTTTTAAATGCTATTTCTTCAAGGCAAGCGATTTGATTTCCTTGACGAAGTTCAATGGCTTTTACAAAATCTGCAGCATCAGATAATCTGTCTGGAGTACCTGTATCAAACCACGCATATCCTTGACCTAGTGTTAAAACTTTTAAATTTCCTTTTTTCATATATTCGTTGTTAACGTCTGTAATTTCTAATTCTCCTCTTGCACTTGGTTTAATAGTTTTAGCAATTTTAACAACAGAATTATCATAGAAATATAATCCTGGTACAGCAAAGTTTGATTTTGGATTTTGAGGCTTTTCTTCAATAGATACAGCATTTCCATTATCATCTATTTCAACAACACCATATGAAGTTGGATCAGAAACCTCGTAACCAAATATAACTCCACCTTCTTTTAACTCAGTAGCTTCTCTTAGCATTTGTCTTAAATTAGGACCATAAATCATATTATCTCCTAAGATTAAGCAAACACTATCATCTCCAATAAATTCTTCGCCGACTCTAAATGCATCAGCAAGTCCTACTGGCTTTTCTTGAACAGCATACTCTATTCTCATTCCTAATTCAAGTCCATCACCAAAAAGAGTTTCAAACATTGGTAAATACACAGGTGTAGATATTATTAATACTTCTCTTATACCTGCATCCATTAAAGTTGCTAGTGGATAATATATCATAGGTTTATCATAAACTGGCAACAATTGTTTAGATACTGCAAGTGTTACGGGATATAATCTAGTACCACTTCCACCTGCTAAAATAATTCCTTTCATTATTTTAATTCCTCCCTCAAATATTCTTCAAGTGCATTTTCCCATTTTTCTGGATTGATACCAACAGAATGTAATTTTTCTTTAGAAAGCATACTATTAGTTGGTCTATCACTAGAATTTGGATACATATCTTTATATTCTTTTGAAGTTATAGGATTTACTTTTGTTTTTACATTTGCAAGTTCAAATATTTTTTTTGCAAAATCACTCCAAACAGTAAAGCCTTCATTTGTAGAGTGGTAAATACCATATGCCGGTTCTAATTCCATAACCTTTTCAATAATTTGGCATAATGTTGTTGTAGAAGTAGGACTTCCATGTTGATCGTTTACAACACTTACTTCATCTTTTGTACTAGAAAGCTTAAGCATAGTTTTAACAAAGTTTTTACCGCCTAAACCATATAGCCAAGCTGTTCTTAATATATAATATTTATTTGCCTTGGCTGCATTTTGTTCACCTAAAAGCTTTGACTTGCCATAAGCACTAACTGGATTTGTTTGCATATCTTCAGTATAGATTTTATCTATATCTAATTTTCCATCAAAAACATAATCCGTACTAATTTGAATTAATGTTGCATTAACTAAATTTGCAGCATTTGCTATATTTAATACAGCCTTTCCATTTACAGAATTTGCAAGTTCAAAATTAGTTTCACAACCATCAACATTAGTATATGCAGCACAATTTATTATAAAATATGGCTCTATTTCTTTTACTTTTTCTATAACAGCCTGTTCATTACAAATATCTAAAGTTTCAATTGTAGTTTTATATACTTCGTATAAAGGATTATTATTTAATCTTTCATACAATTCTCCTCCTAGCATTCCATCTTGACCTATAACTAAAACTTTTTTCATATCATACACTCCCTTATAAATTTTATATGTAAACTTAGCAAGTATATTATAACACAAATTTTGGTATTTTTAAAGTATTTTCATTAAAAAAACTGAAATTATTAAAAATTTACCCTTTGTTCTACAAAATTTCCTTGCTTTTCGTTTGCTTTTTCTTCAGTTGAAATATTAAAGTATTCATCCATTATTGGCTTTACAACATGAGCAGTATAAGTTCCTTCTTCACCATGTTGTATTATAGCTACAACTGCTATTTCTGGATCATCATATGGTGCAAAGCCAACGAAAATACCATCATTTGATCCACTAGATACTTGAGAGGTTCCTGTTTTTCCGGCAACTTCTATTTTAGAATCTTTAAATAAATTATATGATGTTCCGCCTGTATCATTTGTAACAGCTCTCATTCCCTCTTTAATAGCATTTATATAACTTACATCTATGCTAGTTTTCTTAGTTTCAAAATTTACTCCTGTAATACTTGATGCATATTCTTCAATTTCAGATAAATCTACATCAATATTTGTTTCCTCATTTGTAACTTTCTTTATTATTGATACTTTATTTAAAGTCCCACCATTAGCAATTGTAGAAATATAATTTGCAAGTTGTATTGGTGTATAAGCATTATCTGACTGTCCTATTGCAGCTGACAGAGTCATTCCTAAGTACCACTCATTATCATTTCTATTTTCACCTGCTATTATTCCTTTTGCCTCATTAGTAAGCTCTATACCTGTTTTTTCACCAAGTCCAAAAGTTTTTGAATATTTTACAATTTCATCTATGCCTATTCTTCTACCAACTTCATAAAAATAACAATTACATGAGCCTTTAAGTGCTTCTGTTAGATTAACATAGCCATGTGTTATTCCATAATAACTAAATATCCAACATTTAGGCTTATGACCATAAGGATAAATTCCAGGATCTAATATCTTTTCATCTACTGTTATTTTCTGATTCATAAGTCCTGCCATACCGACTAACATCTTATAAGTAGAACCTGGAGAATATGTTCCTGATATAGCTCTATTATACATAGGATTTAATGGATCATTATTTAACTTGTTCCATTCTTCAGAAGATAATCCTCTAACTAATGAATTAATATCATAATCTGGATAACTAACCATTGCTAATACTTCACCTGTCTTAACGTCTAAAACCACAACTGCACCTGAGTCAGCATCTGGTATAGTTCTTCCAACTAGAGTACCATCTTTTAATTTATAAATAGTATTTTTTAAAGAATCTTCTGCTACTTTTTGTAATCTATAATCTATTGTTAAAGTCAATGTATTTCCAGCTGTTGCTTTTTTTGTTGTTGTCTTTGAAGAGGTATTTCCCCTTAAATCTGTTTCTACCTTATTTTCACCATCTTCACCTTTTAAATATTTTTCAAAAGATAATTCTACTCCAGATTTTCCTACTATACTATTAACAGTATAGCCTTCATCCTTTTTTTCTTTATACTCTGTGTTAGAAATTTTTCCTACGTAACCTAGTATATGAGAAGCAAAGTTCCCATTTGGGTAATATCTTATTGGAACACTTACAATGTTTACTCCATATAGTTCATAAATATCTTCCTCTATTAGTGCATGTGATTTTTCAGATATATTTTTAGCTATTGTTGCACTACTAAATAAAGAATAGCCGTATAAATTTCCTTCATACTTTATCATAATTAATTTTATTTGAGTTGGTCTATCATATTTTTCTAAAGCATATCTTTCAATATATTTTTCTATTATTTGATTAAAATCTAATTTTGAATCAAAATTCATTTCCTCTTTCCAACTTATTTCATCCTCCTCGTTTTCAAAATTAAATCCAGTCATATCATCATTAATTGGAAAAGAAGAGTAAATTTTATCATTATTAGATTCTAAAATGTTTATAAGTTTTACCAAAGATTCATTTTGTTCTTCTACACTGACATTTACTTTATATAATTCTACATTAAAAGAAAGTTTATTAGTAGCAAGTATTACACCATTTCTATCTACTATTTCTCCTCTAGGCGCTGTAATTATTTCTGTTCTAAGCATCCTTCTTTCTGATTTTTCTCTATATTCTTGTCCATGAACAATCTGTAAATCAAATAATCTAATAATAAAAATTAAGGATATCACTACTGTAATTATAGACAAAATTAGGTATCTGTTATTAAAAAAATTATATATCTTTTCAAATATTTTTTTTATTTTAATCACCTCTCATCATCTACATCTTATAGAGCGCTATCCTTCCTTATTTTTGAATCAATACTTTCTGTAAATTTTAAAAGTAATTCATAAAATATATAAGTTATTACAATATTTAATATAGAGCTAATAAGTATCTGTTTTAATAAATAAAATAAGTTAAATATATGACTTGTTAAAGCTATATAATATATACACTCTACCATTTCAAAAACTGTAACTGATATAAAAGTTGCATATATTATAGAAATTCTACTATGTCTTTGATTATAGTGATATAAAAGTCCTATTATTATTCCAGAAATTGTATATGCAACTGTAAACATCCCAATATTACTATAATAAAGAATATCAGTTATAAATCCAATAATAAATGAATATATAGTTCCCGCATATAATCCGTACCACAAACTTACTATAATAACTGATATTAAGATTAAATTAGGTTTTACACCAAATAAGGTATTATCTGAAATTATACATGTTTGAGCAAAATATATAAGAATTACAAACAGTAAAATATATATAAATGCTAATATATTCTTTTTCATTTTTTACCCCTTAATTTATTATAATTCCAACTTCAGAAATTTTTGATATATTAACTGAAGGTTCAACAATAGCATACCTATTCATATCACTTTTTTTTGAAGTTACTTCAACTATTTTTCCCACTGGTATAGAAGCTGGAAACTTTGATCCAAGTCCTGATGTATATAACATATCAGAATTTGAAACTTCTGCTTCAATAGGTATTGATTCAAGTCTTAATTTATTTTGTTCCTTTAATTCTAAATCTCCTTTTAAAATTGCAGGTTCATTAATTGTACTTATATTAACACTTACAGATGTCTGAGGGTCAAGTAGTGTTGTTACTACACTTTTATCTTCACTAACACTTGAAATATAACCTACAAGTCCATCTTTATGAACTACAGCTTGATTTACTTTTATACCATCATTTGAGCCTACATCAATTGTAAAAGTTTTTGTCCAATTATCATGTTGTCTTAATACAATATTACCTAATACTATATCGAAATGCTGATATACTGTTTTTATATTAAGCATTTCTTTTAAAGTTTGATTTTCTCTCAATATTCTTTCACTTTCAAGAAGTTGTAATTTAAGTTGACTATTCTCCTGCTTTAAATTTTCATTTTCTGTTACAACTTCTGATGTATTTGCAAATTTTTTGTCAATAGATGAAGAAATTTTAAGTGTTTGATTATGTATTGCTTTAAGTGGATAAATAATTACATTAGATATTTTATTTACGACTACATTAGAACTATTTCTAAATATAATACCTGTAAAAAGTATTATCACAAATAAAGCTACTATTATAAATATAATCTTTTTTTTATTTTCTCTTTTTCTATCATCAAATGTATATCTATATTTCATAAATTCCTCTCTAAAACTTTCTTGATGACTTTACAGTTTTCTTTAATGTTTCCATACTTTCTAAAGCATTTCCTACACCTTTAATTACACATTCTTCTGGTCTTTCTGCTATAAACACAGGAATTCCTGTTTCATCAGTTATAAACCTGTCAATATTTTTTAGTAAAGAAAGTCCTCCACAAATCACAATTCCTTTTTCCATTACATCAGCAGCAAGTTCAGGTGGAGTTTCTTCCAAAGTTAATTTAATATTTCTCATTATTTCAAATAATGAATCCTTTATAGCTTCATTTATATCATTAGTAGTTACTGTTATTGTCTCAGGAAGTCCAGTCGTTAAATTTCTTCCCTTAATAGTCATTTTTTCTTCAGTCATAGCATCAGTTGCAGCACCTATTTGTTTTTTTACTTCTTCTGCTTCACTAAGACCAACTATAACGTTAAATTTTTGTTTAATATATTCTACTATATCTCTATCAAATCTATCTCCAGCAACCTTTGTAGTCTTTGATACAACTATTCCTCCTAAAGAAAGCACTGCAATTTCAGTAGTTCCACCACCCATATCTATAATCATTGAGCCCTCTGGTCTTTCTACTGTCATAGATGCACCAATAGCAGCTGCCATAACTTCTTCTATAAGGTAGACATCTTTAGCAGCAGCTTTATAAGCCACACCTTTTACTGCTCTTTCTTCTACATCAGTTATTCCAGAAGGAATAGAAATTACAAGTCTTGGTCTTGAAAATAGACTTCTAGGCATTACCTTTGATATAAAAGCCTGTAATAACATTTTTGTTGCTTCAAAATCAGCTATAACTCCATCTTTTAATGGCTTTACAGCAACTATATTTTCAGGTGTTCTTCCAAGCATTTCTTTTGCAGCATTTCCAACTGCTAATACCTCATCTGTTATTTTATTAATTGCAACAACAGAAGGCTCGCAAAGAACAATTCCTTTGCCTTTTACAAAAATTCTTACATTTGATGTCCCTAAGTCAACACCTATATCTTTTGAAATAAATCCCATATTTTTGCCCCCTCTTAATAAATGAGTATATTTTGTAAATTAAAAATATCCTAATTCTTTTAAACTCACATAATTATTATTTGCAATAATTATATGATCTAGTAATTCTATTGAAAAAATTTTAGAATATTCCTGTATTTTTTTAGTAAAATTAATATCTTGCGCACTAGGTTTTAAGCTTCCACTAGGATGATTATGTACAAGTATTATAGCATTTGCCATATTCTTTATTGGCTCAGATAAACATTCTTTTATTCCAACATCAATTTTATCTGTACTACCAATTGCTATCGTGTGTATTAATATTACTTTATTTTGCTTATTTAAAATAACTATTTTTAATATCTCTTGTTTTTTACAAATGTACTCAGTTACCAAAATATCAAATACATCCTTTGGAGATTTAATCTTTAATTTATCTAAATTAAAATCTTTAGAAAATCTCTTTGCAAGTTCTACAACAGCTTTTATCTGTATAGCCTTTACTCTACCAATACCACTAAATGATTTTAGTTCTTCTAAAGACAAAGAATCTAAATATTCTAACAACGAAATATTATCATCCAATTTTTTATTAATAATATTTTGAGCTATCTGTACACAATTACTATCTTTTGTTCCAGTCTTTATAATAATTGCAAGTAATTCAGAATTAGTAAGATTAGAACTCCCCTTAAGTTCTAATTTTTCATACGGTCTATCTATTTTAGGAATATTAATTATATCTTAATAATCCTTGCAATTTGATGTGAAATTAACGCAAATACTACCATACAAAGTACTCCCGCTATATTTATTTTGCACCAAAAACCTATTGTAAATTGTAAAAAATTAAGATCAATTGTAACAGGATTTTTTAATCCAATTTCTCCACCAAGTGATAGCCATGACAAATAAGGAACAGATGCAAAAGCTTCACCTAACGCTACACCTACAATCATACCAAGTATAGCAAAAACAATAATAACAAATCTTCTCATATTTCACCTCTTAAAAACTTGTCCATATTATATAACTTTTTTCACAAAATTTCAATAATATTACACAAATAAATGAAGCATTTACACTTTTATATAAATACTTCATTATTATACAAAATTAAAAATTTATAACAATAGTATCATCTACTATTTTTGAATCTAAAGAATTTTCTACATTCCAATCATTCATTTGCTTTAAATAATCTCGCATTTTATACTCATCATAATTTTTATATAGTACTGTCTGCTTTTTATCTTTTATATATATTGGTATCATATTAAGAGTAGTTATTTTAGAATTTGAATCTATTACCAAATTAAAAATAAAACTATCTTTTCCAACAAGGTAATCTGTATCTGAAATTAAATAACCAAGACTATATATTATTGGTTTGTCCTTATATTTTATTATTGGATATACACCCAAAGCATGAGTTCCAATTACCAAATCTGCTCCATAATCTATTGCATTGTGTGCTATTTGGCTCATTTCATTTGTTACTCCATATTCATAGTCTCTGCCCCAATGCACGTCAACTATAACAACATTTGCACTCTTTTTTGCTTCTTCAATATTTTTCTTTAAATTATTAGCACTATAGACACTTATTCCGCTATTTTCATAATTATTTTTTGTGCCTAAAATTACTGAGTTTGTTGATATTATAGCTATCTTTTTATTATTTTTTTCAAAGTATACCGGATTATCTTTTTGACCCGCTACATATATATTGCTATTTTCTAATATACCTCTAGTTGTTCTAAACATCTTTTCTGAAAAATCTAACATATGATCTGATGCAACTGATATAGAGTCAATGCCTAAAGCATTAATACCGTTTATAACATCTTTTGTAACTATATATTTACTTTTTGGGTCTTCAATTTTATCTAAATTAGTTATATTTGTAGATAAATTTGCGTAAGTAAAATCTGATGCTCTAGTTATAGTATAAATATCTTTAAACGCATAAGAATATACATAACCTAGATTTTTTGAGACTTCTCCTCCCATCATGATTTCCCCTAATAAATTTATAGTTATATTATTGTTATCATTCGTATTTTCGACTTTTCCATCGCTTTGAGTATTTTCTTTATCTTCAACATTATCTAATGTAGAATTTACTGCAATATCAGTTTCTTCATTATATTTTACTGTAGAATTTGCCACTTTTCTTTTTAACAATAAGGTACTTGTAACACTTACACCTACAATTAAAACAAATACTATGCTTACTAAAATTACTGTATTTCTTATACTTATAATTTTCCTAAGATTAAATCTTCGTCTATTGAAAGCAATTCTACTTCTAAGACTTTTGCCCATAGTCTTCTATCTCCTCTTACTTTTACTTTTAAATAATTAGAAGTATAACCTTCTAAATAACCATCTTTAGAATATGATTCAAATAATACTTTCTCTGTTTTTCCAATATATTTTTTCATATATTCTTCTTTTAATTTAGATGCTAATTTTATTAATTCCTCACTTCTATAATTTTTTACATTTCCATCTACTTGATTTTTATTACTAGCCGCTTTAGTGTATTTTCTCTTTGAATATTTAAAAACGTGTATATCACTAAAACCTATTTTTTTTGCCATATTATATGTATTTAAAAACTCTTCATCAGTTTCCTCTGGGAAGCCTACTATAATATCACATGTTATGGCTGGATCATCAAAATATTTTCTTAATTTTTCGATAATTGATACTACATATTTAGAATCATATTTTCTATTCATTTTCTTTAATACAGTATCATCTAAACTTTGAACTGATATATGAAAATGATTACATAGTTTCTTTACTTTTGAAAGTCTTATTATATTTTCATCTGTAAGAATTCTTGGCTCTATTGAGCCTAATCTAATTCTTTCTATTCCATCTATATCAGATATTTGTTCTACCACATCAATTAAGTTTAAGTCGCAATCTAAATCTTTTCCATAAGATGCAATTTCTATACCTACTAGTACTACCTCTTTTACTCCACTTAATGCTACCTTTTTTACTTCTGATTTTATCTGGTCTATATTTCTACTTCTTACTCTTCCTCTAAGATATGGAATGATACAATATGAGCAAAAATTATTACATCCATCTTCTATCTTTATACTTTCCCTTATATTTATTCCTTCATCTAAAGTTACTTTTTGCACATATTTTTTTACATCTTCTATATCAGAAATTTTGTATACTTTTTTATTAGTCTTAATATACTCTTCTATATATTTTACTATATCTTTCTTTTCTTCATTTCCTAAAATTATATCTACATTTTTTAAATTTTCTTTATCTTCTTTTATTTCTTGGGCATAACATCCACAAAGTACTACTACTCCTAAGGATTTTTTAGCTCTACTTATATACTGTCTTGTCTTTCTTGTAGCTAAATTAGTAACACTGCAAGAATTTACAACATATACATCTGCTTTTTCATCAAATTCAACTATTTGATAACCACTATCTTTAAATTGTTTTTTCATTATATCTGTTTCATATTGATTTACTTTACATCCCAAAGTATAAAAAGCTACTTTCATACAATTCTCCTTAAATTATGTATATTTTTTTACATTTAAAACAATTTTTCCACTCTTTGTATTTCTAATAATTTTTCCAACTTTAAATTTTCCACATTTTCTAAAAGAGACTATATCATTTTCGTTTATATTACAGGCAACAAAAAGCATCTCCTTAGAATTTATAATTAAGTCGCCATTTTGTATCTTGTCTTTTACTTCACTTCTACTCATTTTATATAAAGTTGCAAGTACATTATCTACTCTTAACGATGATATAATTAAATCTTCACTTTTATATGATATTTTAAGTGTCCTTACTTCATCTGAATTTACACTCAATACTTCATTTTTTACCTTATATCTTTTTATACAGTCCAAATTGTTTAAAAAATAATCTATGACTGTTCTAAATAAAAACACGTATCCGCCCTTATCATTTACAAATATATCTCCAATTAAATTTTCTTTTATTCCCATGGAATATAATGTTCCCATATAATCTTTATGTTTTAAATAATGAGCCTCTTTATCACCAGGTTTAATTTTTAATACTGCTATATATTCATCAAAAATTTTATTTAAATCTTTCTTATTTAAATATTCTGGTATAAAAAATATAACAGTTCTTTGTATATCTTCTAATATATCAAATTTTACATAGCTTATTTTTAAAGTATTTAACACATGACTTGCAATACTACTTTCATAATTATCTAAAAAATTAGTATGAAAAATTCTATCTGTATTTTCAAATTTTGAAGCTATATCAATTAATGATGCTACAAATATTTTTTCTTCTTTCTTTTCGTATGAATTTAATATTTTATTTCTTATATCTTTACTTATCATTTTTTCATTATATCAAATAATACGACTTTTATCAACAAAATTAAGCCAAAAAATGCACTCCATATTTCAAGTGCATTTTAAATACTCATAATATTGTTTTAACACATTTTGTACTTCATCTATACTATTTAATTTATTTATTGTATCTTTTAGCTTTGCATTATTTTTTAGTCCCTTTAAATAATAAGGTACATATTTTCTAAATTTTAGATTTGTCTGTACCATTCCATACTGTTCTAACATTAAATTTATGTGATAATACATCATATCAAATTTTTCTTCTAAACTTGGATTGTAATTTTTACCATGTAGTATACTTTTAAATATCCATGGGTTTCCTATAGCACCTCTTGATATCATTATGCCATCACATCCAGTTTCTTCAAACATTTTTTTGGCACTCTCAACATCTACTATATCTCCATTTCCTATAACAGGTATAGATACGGACTCTTTAACTTTTCTTATTATATCTATATCTACATTTCCAGAATAGTACTGTTGTCTTGTTCTGCCGTGTATAGTTATCATTGAAACTAGATTATCCTCACATATTTTTGCCACATCTACTGCTGTAATTTTAGAATCGTCAAAACCTTTTCTTGTCTTTACGGTTATAGGCTTCTTTGAAACTTTTACTGCCTTATTTAAAATTTTATCTATATTATTTAAATTTAATAATAAGCCCGCCCCATCATTATTTTTAACAAGTTTTGGAGCTGGGCATCCCATATTTATATCTATTATATCAATGTCTGGATTTTCATTTAATTTTTCTATTGTGCTTGTAATTGCGTCTACATCACTCCCAAATATTTGAACGACAGATGGCCTTTCATATTCAGGAATTTTTATTAAATCCTGAGTCTTTTTACTTCCAAATTCCATAGCTTTTGTACTAGCCATTTCAGTAAATGTTAACCCTGGATTAAATTTTCTACAAATAGTTCTAAATGGTATATCGCTAACTCCAGCCATCGGACCCATAAAGACATTATTTTTTGTTGTAACATTTCCTATTTTTAGTTGTTTTATGTATTGTTGCATACTTACTCCTTTTATTTGCTAAGTCCAAAATATTTTTCTTTATTATATGTAAATCCTGCTAAATAGTAAATATTATGTGAATTTTCCGCTACAATAAATACATCTAAACTAGAAGTTTGCCCTCTACCTTTTTGAATTGTATTATCATTTAATTTATCTAAGTCTACTACATAAAAATTAGCACCTGTATCATTTGTTTTTTTACTAATATAAGAATACAATTCAGAATAACTTTCAATGTTAATATTTTCTACTCTTATTGGTAGTTCATTGTTTTCAATATAATACTGATTTACCTCATCTGATACTCTTTTTAAAGTTAAATTAAATTCGTCAAAGTTTGCTGTAATAATTGCTCTAGTTCCTATAATGGAAGCTGTTGATATCAATACTAACATTATAGATATTGCAAGTATTACAACTAAAAGTGAAACACCATTTTTCATTATAAAGCCTCCTTAATATATTACATCATCATTAAGACCTCCTGGGGTATTATGCTCTGGATCTGATATATTTTCTTCATTTTTTTGATTATTAGCGCTTTCTCTTTCATCCACAAATTCTCTTAAGTTCTTTGTTTTTCCTTGCAACTGATCTCTAAATGATGTTGGTCTTTCTTCATTCATTTTCTTAATTATATCATTACGTACTTGTTGTATTGAATCATCCAAAATACTTGAAATTCTTGAATCTACTTGTTCTGAATTTGAATTAAATCCATTAATTAGAGTATCTTTTAGTCTTGTTTTTAAATAATTATTTATAAAGTGCATCATTTCATCTTTTCGATCAAATTCACTATAAGCTAATGTAGAATTTATTTGACTTAACATTTCTTCTGATACCATACTCTCTACTCTACTTAATACAGAATTTCTTAATTTACCGTTTTCATCATCTCTTAAATCATTGAAAGTCGTTTTAAATTTTTCTAAATGAACATTTAATTCATCTTTAATTTGACTTACATCCATTTCTTCTACTTTATTAAATAAGCTTCTTTGACAACAATTTTGGATGCCATGCAAATTTTCACTTTCACATTCTCTACATTTAGCAAATTCTTTTTTAGTAATTGCTTCATAATAACCAGCTATTTCTTCAATTTTACCCATCATTTTGTATGCAAGCTGTCTATCACTTACTAGAGAATCAAAATTACCTTGAACATACCTTAATAATTCTTTAAAACTTTCTTTAACGTTTATTGAATCCGAATTCACACTTCTCAAAGGTTCATTCCTTAATAAATATAACGCATTTTCTATTTGTGTTTCAATTATTTGTACCGCTTTTAAATTATCTTGCATATCAATCTCTCCTTATCAAAATTATAATATCATAACGCGTATTTTTTTTCAATACAATAGCAAAAAAGTTATGTAAAAATATACATAACTTTTAATCTGCAAACAAATTGTTACTAGAAGTTCTAGCAGAGATATTTAATGCTATTGCTATTGCTATTCCATTTGTAATTATATTACTACCACCATAACTTAAAAATGGAAGCGGAACACCAGTAATTGGTAAAAGTCCAATAGTCATTCCTATATTTTGTACAAAGTGAAAAAATATCATTCCTGTGATTCCTATTACAACTAGAGATGCAAATTCATCTTTTGTGCGCTTTGAAATTCTTATTAACCTTAAAATTAATATTAAGTATAGTACAATTATTGTAACCGACATTACAAATCCCATTTCTTCCGAAAGTACTGAAAAAATAAAATCGGACGACTTAATTGGTAAATAGCCATATTGAGTTTGTGCTCCCTTTAAAAATCCTGTTCCAAATAACATACCAGAGCCTACAGCAATTTTTGATTGTATTGCATTATAACCACTGCCCAATGGATCTAATTCTGGATTTAAGAAGACATTTATTCTTTGTTTTTGGATAGGATTTAGTAAAAACATATAAACAAGTGGAATTAATATTATAACTAATGCCAATGCTATAAATATATATCTATACTTTATTCCTGCTCTAAATAACATAAATGCTGTTATTAAAACAAATACTATTGCTGTACCAAAATCAGGTTGTAATAATATTAATACAGTCGGAATAATGCCTAACAGAGATATTGCTATTATAAGTATTATTCTTTTTTTCTTATCAGTTTTATTTACGCCATTAAATAATGATATAAACTTTGCTGCACAAAGTATATAACCTATCTTCATAAGTTCTGATGGTTGATACAAAAAAGAGCCAAAATTAAGCCAGCTGCTAGCTCCCATCAATGTAGGCATAAATAGTACTACTACAAGTAATATCAAATTGATTATATATATAATATACCCAAAAATATCAAATATCTTATAATCAAACGACCATATTACTATCATAGCAATCATTACTGCAGTAAACCAAATTATCTGTTTTACATATTCATCTTTATTTATTTGTGTATTATAACCTGCACTATATATTCCTATTATTCCTATAATAAATAATATTAACACAACAGCAAGTAATATATAGTCAGTATTTTTTAATAAACTCTTAAACACTTTTTCTCCTTTTTTTAATAATATATATTATTTTAAAATGATTATACACTTTTTTCCAAATACTTTCAATAATTTATTTGATTTTTTACTATATGTGTGATAAAATATAGATTACAGTTTTAAATTTTGATTTTAACTTTAATAAGGAGGAAATTTTTAATGGACAATATTGGTATTTTAGAAAGATTGGAATGTGTTGCACAAAACGGCAAATTCAAAGTTGAACTCGTACTCTGGAAACGGACTATAGAATCTCTAATCAAAAAGGGGCTAAACGTAACAGTATTAAAGCAAATATCAGAAGCTAAATACCGTTGCAAAGTTTCCTGGGAAGACAGTAAGCCAGTTTCAGACGATGTAAAAACATATACAATTGCAAATAATCTTTTCGTAATGGCAAGTCAGGCCTGAAGAAAAAACCTCTTAGAAAAATTAGTTCTAAGAGGTTTAATTTTTTATTCTTTAAAGAATGCTTTATATGCAAGATAAGTCATATAAACATCGTACTTACTTGTAACTTCGAATGGTGAATGCATAGCTAAAACTGGTGTGCCACAATCTATTACATTTACGCCTTTAGCTGCTAAAATATAAGCTATTGTTCCGCCTCCACCTTTTCCAATTTTTCCTAAAGTGCCCATTTGAAATTTAATATTATTTCTTTCAAATAATTGCATAACATAAGATACATATTTTGCATTTGCATCACTTGCATTATATTTTCCGCCACTTCCAGTATATTTTTCTAATGCTATTCCACATCCCAAAATATTACCGTTTTGAATATCTGAAACTTCTTCATAATCTGGATCAACACAAGTTGAAACATCTGCTGATAACATATTAGAATTATAATAAATTTCAAAAATATCTAAATCTTTATTTTGTGTTAATTTAATTAATTTATTTATAAACATATCAAATGTATTTGAACTCATAGAAGTATTTCCGTAGCTACCTATTTCTTCTTTATCTACTATCATAGCTACCATAGTTTTATTTATATCTTTTTGTTCTTTTACTGTATCAATCATGGCTAATAATGTAGAATATGAACATACTCTATCATCTTGACCATAACCACCTATCATGCTTTTATCAAGTCCAACATATTTTGCTTTAAATGCAGGAACTAATGAAATTTCACTTCTTGCAAAATCTATCTCTTTTATATCATATTTATCATTTAATATTTTCAAAATGTTAGCTTTTATTTGTTCTTCTTTTGCTTTATTATCTTTTATGCTTCCAATAAGCACAGACATCTTTTCTGGATCTATAAATTCATTTGCATTTGCTTTCATTTGATCTTTTGATAAATGTGGAAGTAAATCTGTTATTGTAAAGCATATATCATCTGATTCTTCGCCAATATCTATTTTTATTTTTTCACCTTTTTCATTATATATTACACCATGCATTGCTAGTGGAATAGACATCCATTGATATTTTTTTATACCTCCATAATATTGAGTTTTTAGTAATGCAGCTCCTTGTCTTTCAAATAGAGGCATTGGTTTTAAATCAAGTCTAGGACTATCTATATGAGCTCCTATTATATTTAATCCTTTATCTAAACTACTTTTGCCTATAACTGCAGCATATAATGATTTATCTTTATTTATGAAATACACTTTATCTAATTTTTTTAAGCTTTCTTTTTTTGATATATCTTCAAATCCATTTTTTTCTAATAATTTTACTGCCTCTTCTACACAAAGATACTCAGTTTTTCCTTTATTTAAAAAATTAATATAATTTTTAGAAAATTCATCAACTTTTTTTAATTCTTCTTTATTTAGACTAGTATAAATATCTTTCTTTTCATATTTTAAATCCATAACAAATAACCTCTTTTCTTATTTTATTAAATATAATTTCTTTTGAGTATCACAAAGTGGAATTCCACCGTACTTCGTTACGAGTACCATTTCTTCGATTGAACCACCATTTGCAATATTTATTCTTGGCTCTAAAGTGTATATTCCATTTTCAACTAACCCAAGTCTTGAACGTTTAGAAATCTTTAAAGTAATTATTGCTCCGCTATCATGTACTTGCCTTCCAACTGGATGTCCTGTTGCATGATTATAATCTGGGTAACCTGCTTTTGTAATTTTTTGTCTTACAATTTCATCAACTACATATCCCTTTACTCCAGGTTTCGTATACTCCATTCCTTCTTCGATTGAATCGACCAAGGTATTAAATACCTTTTCAATATTTTTTGGTGCAACTTCTTCATTAGTTTTTAGAGCATAACCCATTCTTTGCATATCAGTATACAGTACCATACCATCAGAAAATTTTGCTTTTATACCAAAATCAAAGTATACAGTATCTCCAGGAAGTAACTTTTTATCACTTGGAGTAGAATGACCTCCTTTAGCAAGATTTACACCAGTTAAAACTATAGGGCAGTTATCCCATGCCATATCATACTCCACTATCTCTAATTTATTTATTAATGTTTTCATAGTATCTTGAGTTATTTGACGAGTAAGATTTGCAATTTGTATTTCAGTACTAGAAATCTTTATGCTATTAAAAGTTTTTTCTAATATCTTATTAGTAATTGTAGCAAGTATTTTAAGTCTATTTATTTCTAAACTAGTCTTTTCAGAATCCAGTTCATATATTATTTTTTCCGCAGAAGAAAATTTTACTTTCTTATTATACTTTACATACGGTTTCCTTATAAGTTTAGAAAATGCTATAAATTCTCCATGTCCAAGTATATCAATATTTTTATCAGACATAGTAGAATAAGACAGAGCAATTTCTTTTGGAAATTTCAAATCTGCTATAACATCTTCAATTTTTTCTTGTAAACTTGTATTTGTACTATATATTATTATATGTAAATTTTCATCTTTATATTTTATAGAATCTATATTTTTACTATCAAGTTCATTAATGAGTATATAAATATCTTTTTTTGTAATAAAACATATTGATGAAGTTGATAAATTTTCAGATATTAATTTACAAAAATATTTATCTGAATTTTCATGATTGTATAGTATCCACACATCTTTCGAAAACATTTTTAAAATGTTTTGAACTTTTTTTAACATTGACTTACCACTTCCACAGTTTGTTTTGCAATTTCTAATTCTTCATTTGTAGGTATTACATATACTGGTATTTTTGAGTCTGATGCTGATATTTTAGTCTCTTTTCCAGAGCCTTCAAAATTGACATCTTTATCTATTTTTATTCCTAAACAGTCCATATCTTGAATTGTATAAAGTCTTTCACAGAAATTATTTTCTGCTACTCCACCAGTAAATACGATAGCATCTACTCTATTAAGTTCTGCCATATAAGCCCCTATATATTTTCTTGTTCTATTACATTGTATCTTTCTTGTAAGCATGGCCTGTTTATTTCCACTATTTGCTGCACTAATAAGTTCTCTTTGATCCCCTATTCCGCATAGTCCAACTCTACCAGATTCTTTGTTTAATATTTTTTCCATCTCTGCTGGTGTTAAGTTTTCTTTTTCCATAATTTTTGTAACAGCTGTTGCATCTATATCTCCACATCTAGTCTCCATTACAAGTCCTTCATGAGGAGTAAATCCCATTGAAGTATCATAAGATTTTCCGTTTCTTATAGCACAACAAGAAGCACCTGAGCCCAAATGACATATAATTGCATTTATATCTTTTTTTGGCTTATTAAGTATTTCAGTTAATCTATTTAATATGTACATATAAGATGTACCATGAAATCCGTATTTTCTTATTCCATATTTTTCATAATATTTAGGATTTAAAGCGTATAAATAATTGTAATCTGGTATAGTTTGGTGAAATGCAGTATCAAAAACTACTACATTTTTTAATAATGGAGCAACTTCCATTATAGCTTGTATTCCCATTACTGCACCAGGATTATGTAGAGGAGCAAGTTCAGAAAGTTCATTTATTTTGTTTATTACCTCATCATTTACCAAAGCAGCTGATGAAAATTTATCTCCACCATGTACAACTCTATGTCCTACGGCATAAATTTCATCTAAACTTTTTAATACCCCTGTATCTTTATCTAATAATGTATTTAATAACACTTGCATTGCCTCTTTATGAGTTGGCATATTAACTAAGAAATTATTTTTTATATCATCTCTTACATTAGTATATATCATATTAGATTTTTCATACCCAATCATATCACATCTGCCTTTTGCAATGACATTATCTTTTTCCATATCTATTAATTGATATTTTATTGTTGAACTCCCACAATTAATAACTAAAACTTTCATAAAAATCCCCTTTCTAAAATTTTACTGTGCTTGTACACATGTTATTGCTATAACGCCTACAATATCTTTAGCGTTACATCCCCTTGATAAATCATTTACTGGCTTTGCTAAGCCTTGAGTAATTGGCCCAAGTGCTACAGCATTCCCAAACCTTTGAACTAGCTTATATCCTATATTACCAGATTGTAAATCTGGGAATATTAGTACATTTGCATTTCCAGCTACTTTACTCTCCGGTGCTTTCTTTTCTGCAACTTCTTTTATTATAGCTGCATCTAACTGTAACTCTCCATCAATTAATAGGTCCTTATTCGTGCTTTTTACTCTTTCTAAGACTCTATTTAATTTATCTATTGCTTCTGATTTAGCACTACCTTTTGTAGAATAAGAGAGCAGAGCTACCTTTGGCTGTTTTTTAACAAAATTTAAAAAACTTGCTTGTGCTTGATTTACTATATCTACTAATTGATCTTCAGTTGGGAACTCAATAAGTCCACAGTCTGAAAATACAAATATTCCATCTTCACCTAAAGTTTTATCTGGCGTTTCCATTAAAAAGAAAGAAGAAACTGTATTAACATTATTTTTGGCTTTAATTATTTGTAGAGCTGGTCTTAAAGTATCGGCAGTAGAATGTACAGCTCCACTAACGAGTCCATCTGCATCAGACATCTTTACCATCATAGTTGCAAAATACACACTATCATTTATTATATTTCTAGCATCATCAATACTAATACCTTTATTTTTTCTTAACTCATAAAATTCATTTATATATTTTTCTCTAAGTGGACTGCTTAAAGGATTTTCTATTTTTATTTTAGAAAAATCAATATCTATACCATTTTGATTGCAAGTATCTTTTATTAATTTTTCATCTCCTATAAGGATTATATCAGCTATATCTTGTTCAATACATATTTTACATGCATTAAGTACCCTTACATCTAATGATTCAGGTAAAACTATCTTTTTTTTATCTTTCTTTGCATTATTTATAATTTCATTTAAAATTCCACTAAATTCCATATTACACCTCTTGAAAAATTCTACCATATAAAAAATAATTAGTCAATTTTTTGTACTCTTCCTATCTCATTAAATTTTTTAAATATATTAAGATAGGTTAAATTATCAAATCCAGCTATATATTTTTGATATATTACATTTGTATCATAAGCCACAACTCCAATACATGCTATTTGATCAGAAAGTACAGTTTGTAAATTTTGAATATTTACATCTAAATTATTTATACTTGATGAATTTACATTTTCAATTGCTTGATTTACTACATCATTTATATTTATATAACTTTCTAAATATCTTATATCTGGATTAGAATTTATATTTACACTTGCAAGTACTAAATCATAATTTTTTTCTTGTATTCTTGAATCTATTTCTTCTGTACTTAGAAGTTCAATATTAACATGTACAGAAATTTTTTCAAGCATCTCTTTTATTTTTTCTGCAAGTTTTTGTTTCATTATATCATCTTTATTTACTAATAAGCTCAAATTTAAATCTAATTTTTCACCATTTAAAGTATTTGAATATGTGCCACCTACTAGCTTCCAACCATTACTAATTAAATTATTTGTAGCAGCATAAGTATCATATTTATACCTTATATCAGAATATATATATGGTAAATCTATAAGTTCAGTAAATGAACTACTTGCAATTTTTACAAGTTCTTCTCTATTTAATGAATAAGCAATCGCTTGTCTTACTTCTTTTCTACTATACAATTTTGACTGTGGGTTACCTAATATAAAAATGCTTTCTCCATTTCTAACTTTTTTTATATTGTAACCATATTTACCTATCAAATTAATTACACTATCACTTGAAGTTACAAACATATCTAAATTTTGATTCTTAAATTCTTCAACCATAATATTAGATTTGTCATAGTTTAGAATATTAATACTTCTATTAGTACTTTTAGTGTTATTTTTACTAAAATTAATAATATTTTGTGAGCTTCCAGCTAGCACATAATCTGTACTTAATTTTGTATCTGAAATAGTAGAATAAATTGGAAAGTCTAAGGCATACACAAAGTATGGGTTAGAAGAATTTAAAGTTATTTGTAATTTATCTTCATCTAATATATTAATTGATGCCACATCTTTTAATTTACTAAAATATATATTATTTTCTCCTAGTGAAATTATATTTTCAATTTCTGTTTTTACTATATCTGAATTTATTTTATAATCTTTTTTTAATGTTAAATTAAATACCCTATTATCACTTGTAGTAATATTATCTAATACAGAATAATTTATTTTGTAATTTTCATCATATTCTAGTAATTTTAAACATGACAAATTAATTATTTCATTAAGTGTCATATTTTTAGTAGTTTTAACATCTGTCGTATCCATATTTAAAAGCCCTATTTTAAATTCATAGTCTTTTACAAAATCTTTTTCATCATTATTAAAGAAAGCTTTAACAATTGGTATATTTTCTAATTTAACTATTTTTTTAGATAGAATTCCAATTAAAAATATTACAGCAACACAAGCAAATATTTTAAATAGCTTACTATTTTTTACATTCTTCTTCTTTGTTTTTTTTATTTTCTCTGGCTTTACTATATCTTTATTATATTTGGCCTGTGCTATTTTTTGTCTCTTTTTATTTTTTACTTTTCTAGTTGTAGTTTTTTTATATCTATCTGCATCTATTATTTTAGGATTCACAAAAATACCTCCACGTACTAATAAATATTTTAACCAATTATATCATAAAAAAACTCATAAATAAAGTTAAAAAAAAAATAAAGTTACCTTAATTTATTAGATTAAAGAAACTTTATTAATATTTATATTTACTATTTTGCTTCTACAATAAATTTTATACCTGTTTTTTCTTCATTATCAATTGAAACTTCTGTAAAAGCTGGAGAACATGTAAGTTCAACCCCTGTTGGTGCAACAAATCCTCTTGCAATTGCCACAGCTTTAACAGCTTGATTAATTGCTCCTGCTCCAATAGCTTGCATTTCTGCTCTACCTTCTTCTTTTACAAGACCAGCTATTGCTCCTGCAACTGAGTTTGGACTTGATTTTGCAGATACCTTAAGTATATCCATAATTACTACCTCCTAATACTTTATCTTTTGTTTTATAACTTACTGTTATTTACAAATATATTATATATAATTAAAAAATAAAAAGCAAGTATTTTTATTATTTTTACATATAATTACATTTTAAGAACTTTTTTTCAATATTTTCATAAAATATAATTATATGAGGTGGTCTAGATGAATAATTGTTGTTATACTATTGCAATAAGACAAAGAAGATGTGAAAATGGTATCCCTAGGCAATTCGATAATGTATATACTAATGCAACATTAAATTCAGTATTTCCTTTAAGTTTTGGATATAGTGTCACATTTACAAGTATATCTAGAAATTACATTACTATACGTATAAGTAACCCTAACTTTATTCCAGACATAAATTTCAACATACCGCTTGATAATTATAAAATTTTTGACTTGCCTATTGAAACTGGTTCTCTAAGAGTATACATCGGTGCTATAGCAGTTAACTGTTCTTGCCAAAGTAGTAACAATACATGTTGTAGTGCTTTTTAATTTAATACATATATAAAGGAGATGATAGTATATGCAAGAGATAAATGTAACTTTAAATATAAGAGACTGTATTATTTGCAATAATTGTAAGCAGATATACGAGAAAGAAGTTTTAATCAATTCATTTTCTACTACCATTACTTTGTTAAATGGATATATTTTAAATTTAATATCTCAAAGTGATACAAGATGTACTGTTATTATACAAAATGGTCAAAATGTAATAATTAGAAATATCTATAACTATGAAACACAAATTTATATATCATCAGATTGTTGCTGTAGTCATATATTAAATATATCTTGTAGTTAATATGAATAATTTATCATGCTATGATTGTACTTATTCAGCAGATGGGCTTGTCATATATAGTGCAATACTTGCAATAATAATATCTAAAAATATGTCTGTTGATGATATAAATTTATTAAGTGTTTTATTACAGGCCGTCGGTCAAAATTTAGCAATAATTTCTACTTTTATTAGTTCATGTAATTCAAATGATAACAGTACAATTAAAACTAACTAAAAATAAAGTATAGGGAATAAATTTCCTTATACTTTATATATGTTAATTTGTTTTTTGGCTTCTTTTTCTTTTAATGTTTCTCTCTTATCGTGTAATTTTTTTCCTCTTACAACACAAAGTTCAACTTTAATCCATCTACCTGATTCATATATTTTACTTGGAACTAAAGTATACCCAGATTGTTTAATATACTGCAACAATTTAAGTATCTGATTTTTATGTACAAGCAGTACTCTGTCTCTTTCTGGTTCAACATTATTAATATTACCCATTTCATAGGGACTTATGTGCATATTTTTTAATATTAAATTATTATTTTTTATCATTGCAAAACTATCTTTTAAATTACATCCATTATCTCTTATAGATTTAACTTCTGTACCTTTGAGTGATATTCCACATTCCATTTTTTCAATTATATCATATTTATAGTTTATCTCCCTATTTACAATAGATATTCTTTTTGTATCACTCATAAATTTTCTTCCTCTCCATTTTCTGAATGTAAATTTAAATAAAATTTTTTGTATTCTTTTCTTAGTTTTATTTCCTGCGATTCTGGCAACACAAAATTATTAAAATCAAATTTATAATCTATATTTTTTTCTTTCAAATATTCTTGATAATTATTAATATTTATTTGCTCTGCAATTTCTATACACCCTTTATTTAACTCATCATAGAAGAAAAAATTTTGATTTTTTAATTCTTCTAAGAATTTAAATAAATTTTGATCACAAAA
Source organism: uncultured Clostridia bacterium (assembly GCA_947628005.1). Lineage (GTDB taxonomy): Bacteria > Bacillota > Clostridia > TANB77 > CAG-465 > CAG-465. The sequence goes on along the minus strand of CANQYI010000004.1, from coordinate 155,846 downwards.
CAATAATAATTGCTTTAATAAACTTATATGAGGACTTATAAAGGTAAAATTAATGTTATCAGTTAAATCTTCTATATTGTTTAATATAAATTTTTGTTTATTTATAAGTTCATCAAGATTATTTTTTTTATACCACTGTAATTTTGTATGTGGATAAATTAAAAAATTATCAAATGTTACTGTGATATTATTTAATGTGGAATTATTAGTTATATCTTTTATAAATTTTATAGTTTCTAAAATATCTTCATACGTTTCTGTAGGAAGTCCTATAGTAAACCTTATATTTAGATTTACATTTTGATTTAAAAGGTTTTGTATACTTTGCTTTGTTGTATCTAAATCTATATTTTTTAAATCTAATAAAGTCCTAATCTTATTTGAAATAGTATAAACATCAATTGTGTTTACTGTTTTATTATATGCTTCATACATATTAGGGCATATAAATTTATTATTTTTTAACGAAAGTTCTGAATCCTTAGCACTATAAATTAAATTATTATTTTTATGGATTGAAGGTACATATATACCTTGTACATTTTTCAAACTTCTTAAAAATTCTATTTTAGGCAAGTTATTACTTTTAAAGCTCTTATATTTTTCAACTACAACTTTTAATGCATCATTTGCATTACCTATTATAAAAAAGTCAACAAACTCAGATAAAGGAAGACAATTTAAATTAATAGCATCACCTAAAGCCATCACAAATGGATACCTCTCCTCCATTCTAACTTTAGAATATAGCGGAAATGATGATATTTCTAACATTTTCAAGACATTTGGGTATTCTAGTACATCATTTACGTTAAATACTATCATATCAAATTTAGTTAAAAAGTCATTAGATTCTAGTGAAGTAAGTGCAATATTTTTCTGTTTCATAATATTTAGAACATCGCAATATGGGAAAAATACTCTTTCACAGAATACATCATTATCTAAATTTTGAATATAGTATATGTCATTAAATGTTTTATCTTTTATACCAATTTCATAAAGGTTAGAATATGCATCGCAAATTCTAACCTTATTTTCTTTATCTTTGAAACATTCGTTAAATTCTCCGCCAACATATCTAACTGGCTTTTGTACTTCTAGCAAATCGCCTCTTGTTAACTTTCTCATATAACCCCTCTTAACTTACCTTGCCTAACTTTGTGAGTTCACTGTATAAATTGTTTATTTTTATATATCTTTGCATTATTTTATTCATATTAGTATTAATATATGTTACAACGTTTAAATTACTTATAGTAGATTTATAATCATCATATTTTTGACTTGTCTTTTTTAGTTCATTAGGAGCATAAAAATTTGAATACAAAAAGTCATTTACTATATTTTCATCAGTATACTCTGATATAGATTTACTCTTGATTGCAACATCATCTAATAGTAATTCACAATTACTATTATAAAAATTTTTAACATTCTCTATTATATTAGTATAACAGCCTATATATTTATTCAATATTTCATTATATTCTTTACTATCATACTCATATTTCTTTTCACTATTTTCATATTCTAATTTGGTTTCAACCATTTTTTTAATTTCATCTTCTATTAAATTAATAGAATTTTCTGATATTACAGGATACTTTTGACTAGAATATGAATTAGAATCATCTGTATTATTCATTTCTTTTATTTCTTCAAGGCTTAAAATCTGTTGTGAATTATTTAAATATAAATCTATATTATTTAAATAATCGTTTGATTTTTGTATAAAGTTAATTCCAACATTATCTAAATTCACATCTAATTTTTCGATATTTTCATTTACTTTTTTTAATAGTGCCTCTATATCTTTTGATAATTTATCTATATTTTCAATATTATCTTGTAACTGTTCATCTGTAATTAAAATATTTTTATTTTGGTCTTTTATTGAATAAATTGAATCATATATAGCATTATATTCTTTTAAACATTCATCATAAACTTGCGTATTTAATACATTTAACAAAATTAATTTGTTATCAATTCCATTCAATTTTTCTAGTAAAATTTTTATATCACTATCAACTTTACTCAAAAGATCTTTTTTATCTTTACTAATGTATTCATAAAGAGTCTTATTTGTATATTCATCAATAAAATTTTTTACTTCATCTGATTTATTCATGCTAGTAAGTAGTATACTTAATGAGGAATTTAAATCAGACATAGTCATTTCATCATCAAGTTTAATATCACGTGTTGAAACAACTACAGATCCCACTGAAAGACTTGGAACTTTAACGCTATTTGTTCTTATAATATCATATACTGAATACTTATTTATTATATCTGTAGTAGCTACATTTTCTTTTATAACAAGTTTATTATTTATTGTAGAATTAATTCCAAATAAAGGAGTCTCTACATTAAGTCTTATTGCAGGGTAAGTTTTATATATATCAGTTCTCTTTATTTGAGTAATTTTATTATTTACATAATTTATATTTTGTTTTATGTATTCCATTGACTGTTCTATATCTTTATATGCAACATTTTTTTCATCTTCTGCAGCATATAAGTTATTAAAAAATATAAAACAGAAAATAAATAAAAATAACATAAAACATCTATTTATATTCTTTTTATTAAACATTAGTCAAAATCCTCCTAAAGATTAAGTAAATATTTTGACATGTATTATATCATACTTTAGTAAAAAATTCAAATTTATCAATAATTTACTACTTTATCAATATATATTTCTGAATTCGTTATAAGTTTGTGTATATTATTTAATATATATATAGTCTTATAATATATATTTTGTCCCTCTTTTAAGTACGAAGCTTTTTTCTCCATAATCATAACCTGAGCAAATATTTCTGCTCTGTCCTCTTTATCACTTACTTTTGAATATTTGCTTACAAAATAAGAATTATCTAAATCTGCATTTGTATAATAAACATAATCTTTGTCTAAATCATCTATATTACTGTTATAATAAAATCCATCCGGATTAAATAAATTCCATGCATTATTTATATTACTATCTATGCTGTTCATATAATATTCAAGTACGTGATACATTTCATGGTGAAACGCTCTTTCAAAATTAGAATTATTACTTATGTATATTTTATATTCATTAATATTGTTTCTTGATGCTAACGCCACATTATTATTATTAAAACTATCAACAAGTATTATATTTATCGAATAATCAGATTCATTAATCTTAGAAAAAAGATCAATTGGATACTTTTCTAATGATTGTAATAATAATTTCAAATTATTATTTGTGATTAATTCATTTAACTCAACATTAGCATTTACTTTATTAACATAATTTTTGGTATCTTGCCCATAACTTACATTTATACCATACGTATCTTTTATTCTTCTTATATAATACGTATTTTCTTGCTCAATATTTTTTGTAACTGATTCTTCACTTGAAATTAAAGCAAGTTGTTCATATTCGTTATTTGAAAATATGTTAAAGTTCAGGTTAAAAATATTTATAATTAAAAACACTAATATTAATGCTAAAATAAATATTAAGCCATCTGTAATTATTGATAATCTTTTTGACTGCTTCAACCTTTGCTCAGCCATTTTTTCCTCCGTTTCTTAAAATTAATATTCCATATACTCTATATAAAACGCTTTTCTTAAGTATTCAAGTTTTTCTTCATCAGATAATATATTAGAATAATTCTTTATATCTATAGAAGTATCAATTGATTCCCTATCATCTGATTTACTGTTTATCAAAATATTAACACTATTTATATCTTGAATATAACTAAAATTAACTAAATTATTTACGTCTACAAAAATCTTTTCTAATATTTCATCGAAATTTTCATTAACATTCTCAGATTCATACAATATAGATACTAAATTGATTTTTTCATCAAATAAAATATTATTAAAGTTTTTTACATTTAAATTAGCTACATATTTATTAAATTCACTTTTAATTTTATTATTATTCTTTTCTAAAATGCTTTCTTTATACCCGTCTAAAACATTTAAATTATCATTTAAATATACTTTAAAAGTATATATATTATCTTGTATTTTTACGTAAAATAAATAATTTCTGTCCTTTTGTAATTTATAATACGCATTCTTAATGACAAAATTTTGATAAGTTGTATCATATTCTTCTTTTAAGTAATCATTTAATTTTTGTTTCGCATTATTATATTTTGTATAATTTCCATTAATAAATCCATGAACTAGAGGACATATTACAAATAACAATATTATTGTAATTATATATGTTACAATTTCCTTTTTTAAAAAACTTTTTTTATGATTTTTAAGATATGTGTAAGTCTTTTTTAAGAAGTCTCCAACTACTTCACCAAGGGCAATATTTAATCCCAAAGTAAAACTTATAAATATATTTTGGAAGAATCCATATTTATCTTTTAAATGTACAATACACATTGATGCTATTATTCCAAATACTGTAGTTACAATTGGTCTACCAAAAAATACATTACCAATTATTCCAAGTATAAACAAAAGAGGCAACATTCTTATATATATTGGTCCATACGCATTAACAAGTATTACGACAATAATTAACACAGAATATGTTATTGCTTCTACAAGTTTTAAATTATCTCCATGTTTTTGGTTTTTCATATACTTCACCTTTATTTTATTATATATTATATTAAAACTTTGTTCAATTATAATGCCTCATTTTTCTACATTATTTTACTAAATTCTAGTTTCAATTGGATCAAAAATTGATGTTACTGCATCCTTTAAATAATCTTTTATTGTTTTTACTCTGATATCTTCTTCTAAATTTATATCTTTTTCATATATTACTTCATCATCTATTAATAACTTAATTGTACCTACTTTATCTCCTCTTTTCATAGGCGGAACTATTTTTTCTATTATATCTTGCTTTACATATATTTTTTCATATTCTCCACTAGCTAGTGGTAGCGTTAAATTGTCACAAATTTTTCTTTCATAAGAGTCAATATTTCCTTTTTCTACTGGAATATTTATATAAAAGTTTAATAGATTCGATATATCAGTCTTAGTATATCTATCAAAACATGCATCAAGAATTTTTTTAGCATTGTTAAATCTATAATCTGTATTTGTAGCTCCTAATATTACAGATATATATCTACTATCTCCAACTGTTTGAGATGCAATTACACATCTGTCAGCTCCATTAGTAAAACCAGTTTTAACTCCATCTATATTACCATACTGTTTTAAGAGTCTATTTGTATTAGTAAGAGTTTTGGTAGTTGAGCCGAAATTTAGTGTTATTGATTTAGTTTTTACTGCCTCATTTATATACTTATTTTTCAAAGCATATCTAGTTATCATTGCCATATCATAAGCAGTAGAATAATGATTTTCATCATCAAGTCCATGTGGATTTGCAAAGTTAGTATTATATACTCCTATCTTCTTTGCCTTATTATTCATCATATCTGCAAAATTATCTATTGTTCCTCCTAAATGAAGACCAACAGTGTATGCTGCATCATTTCCACTAGGTAACATCATTCCATATAATAAAGCCTTTGCACTTACCATGTCATTACTTTTTAATCCAACCTCTGAACCACCGATTAAAGTTGCTTCTTTTGGTACTTCTATTAGTTCGTCCATTTTACAATTTTCAACTAATAAAATAGAAGTCATCATTTTAGTTAAAGATGCCATTTTGCTTCTATCATATGCATTTTTTTCGTATAAAACTCTACCAGTATCAAAATCTATTACAACTGCATATTTTGATTCAATATTTACAAAGCTTTTAGAATTATTATCACTTTCTGCATATGTATAGTTTATAGAAAATAACAAAAAAGAAATTAATAAAAAAATAAATTTACATCTGTACGTATTTTTTTTCACAAATATCACCTTATATATATTTATGAAAATAATTCATTATATATTAATGTAATAGAAATAAATAGTACGTAATTTTAAAATTACGCACTATTTTTTTATTTTCATATATTCATTAAACATTTCTTCAATTTTTACAAAATCAATACACTTAAATGATTTATCTATATATTTTCCTACATTTTCTTTTTCATCTAAATAATATGCATGTTCAAATAAATCTAGCAAATATAATGGCTTTAGTGAAAATACATACGGTGTAGATTCTTTTTCTAAAGTTAACACCTTTAAATCATTAAATTCATCTAACACAAGTCCTACATATCTTGAACCAAAACTTTCACAAGCCACCTCTTTTATTTTTTCTTTAAGTTTTTCATAACTGCCAAAATCTTTATTAATTTTATCTAATAAATTGCCACTAGGCTCTAATCCTATTGGGGGTGCCATCAAATAAAATAAAAATTCATGATTAAAAATTCCACCTGCAAGTTCTAGCACTTTTGCTCGTATTCGTTTATCTATTTTTTCATGTTCCATAAATATATCCATTAAATTTAGTTTTTGACATTCTTCAAATTGTGAAAAAATTATATTTAATTCATCTACATAATTTTTAAAATATTCATAATGGTGAACTATAGTATCTTTACTTATAACTGGACTACATGCATCACTTGGTAATGAAAGCTCGAAAGCTGCAAATGGGTATTTTTGCATAAGTATCTGATTTACTTTTTCCATAATATATCAACCTCTCTTATTTTATATTATTTTCACTTTAAACATTTATATACTTTTAGATATATTATTTAACCATACTCATGTTTTCTATCATATTTTCTATAAATACGCCATATCCCCTTGTTGGATCGTTCAAAAATACATGAGTTATTGCACCAACAAGTTTTCCATCCTGAACTATTGGTGAACCACTCATTCCTTGAATTATACCTCCTGTTTTATTTATTAATCTTTCATCAGTTATTTTTATAATCATATTTTTATTAGATTCTGAGGTAAGTAATACCTTTTCTATTTTTACTTCATATTTTTCCACATTGTTATCATCTAAAGTACAATATATATATGCATCTCCCTCTTTAATATTAGATTTTGTAAGTATATCTATTGTATCTTTTTTATCTACAAATGACTTACCTTCTTCAGTCAAATATCCATATATTCCATTTTGCGTATTTAATGCTATATCTGCAAGAATTGTATTAGAAAGTGTGCCCTTTAATTCTCCAGCTTCCTTTACTTCTCCTTTTTTTATGGAATATATAAATGTTTTAGTTATTCCACCAGAAGTAATTGGCAATATAAAATTTTGTTTTGTTTCTGTAACTCCATGTCCTAGAGAAGCAAATTTATATGTATTTTTATCATAAAAGGTCATTGTACCGACACCGGCGCTACTATCTTTTACCCACAATCCTAATTTATTTTCACCTGTTACACCATCTTTTTGAAGTGGCAGTTTTGCATTATATATTTCATCATTTCTACTAAATTCTAATTCTACTATGCTTTCTGAATCTAAGTCTTTTATTATATCTACTATTTGTCTATTAGACTCTACCTTTTTTTGATTAACACTTAAAATTATATCTCCTACTTGCAAGCTCGTATCTTGCCTATCAATACCCATTACTAATACTCCAGTTGCAAGTAATTTTATTCCTACTGCCTCTCCCCCTAATACAATTTGCATATCTTTTATATTTTCTTTTGCTATTTTTTCTGAATTATAAACGCTTACTAACTCTCTTATATTTATTAGTATATACGTAAATACTAATATAGCTATACAAAAAATAATTGATATTATTTTCTTCTTACTAAATTTACTGGCAATTACATCTTTCATTACTTAACATCATCCTTAAATATTTACTCCTAATATACCTCCAAGCATACCTGCTAATGAACAAATAAGTGCATATATTCCTAAAGTATTTGTAAAGAAAAATCCTTTATATGCAATTACTGTAAAAAAATAAATTAAAAATATATACATAAGACCAAATATTATTCCATACATAAAGCCTTTTTCTTTTATTTTTCTAAGTAGTAAAATTGATCCTATTAGCACTGATATTGCTACAATACCAAAAATAAACATATTTAAATATCTATCATTTATACTAGTATATGCAAATATAATTGCTGTTATAAAAAGAAATATAATTGATATTAAAAAAGACACACCTAAATTTATCGTATAATATTTTATATTTTTCATACTAAACCCTTCTTTCATATTTATAATATATTTATATTTTAAAAATTAGTTTTTTATTCATAAATATGAAAAAGCTTTGAATACACATAAAGTGTTTCAAAGCTTAAATTTTTATATATTTTTAATTTCCAAAACAAATTCCCATATCTTTTGCTACTCTATATACATCGTTAGTCTCCAAGTCTAGTAATCTTGCGGTTCTTACTTTAGGAAATTCCATTTTCTTAAGTCCGCCCTCATGAGCACCTACTATATAACCTGATCTATCATCAGCAATTAAATTTAATGCATAATCTCCTAGTCTTGCACCAAGAATGATATCTGACACACAAGGTTCTCCACCTCTTTGAATATGACCTAGGACCATTGGTCTTGACTCATACCCAGTTTTTTCTTCAATTTGTTTTGATAATTTATCTGCTATTCCACCGTATCTTGTTTGTTCAAAGCTATCTTTTAATATTCTTGAAACAGAAGCACTCTTTCCTCTCTCTTTTGCTGCCTCTGAAGCGGCAATAATTACATATCTTTTTCCTGATTGCATTATTTCCTTTACCTTATCACATACCACATCTAAATCATAGTCTACTTCTGGTAGTAATATTATATCAGCACCTGCTGCAACACCTCCATATAAAGTTAAATAGCCAGAAGTTCTTCCCATCATCTCAACAACTATTATTCTTCTATGTGAATATGCTGTTGTTTTTAATTTACGTATTGCATCAACTGCATTTTCTAAGGCTGTTTCGAAACCAATTGTTGGATTACTTGCTACCATATCATTATCTATTGTTTTAGGAATTCCTACAACTGGCATTCCTGCTTCATGTATTACACGTGCTGAATCTAGTGTTCCATCTCCTCCAATAATTATCATTCCCTCTACACCAAGTTTTTTTAAAGCTCTGATTCCACTTGGCACTTTATCTTCAAATTTTGTAGGATCTTCCTCATTTGGGTAATGAAATGGACATTCTTTATTAGATGAGCCAAGTATTGTTCCACCAGTTGTTTCAATGTCATTTACATTGTTTCTATCTAATACAATATATCTTTTTTCTACAAAGCCAATATACCCATCTAGTACACCTACAACAACTATTCCCTTTTTTATTGCAGCCATTACAACAGCTTTTATTACAGAATTTAGTCCTGCACAATCTCCACCTGCTGTCATTAAAGCTATTTTTTTCATAATTTTATAACCTCCTCATTTGTACTTATAATTCTATATATAATATTAGCATTTAAAAGAAATATTTTCAATATTTTTTATATAATCTTTTTGTTGCTTATTCATCTTTTCTGTCGCATAGGAAAGTAATATACTAGGTAACTTTTTTTTCTTATTATTTGTATATAAATATTTTATTACTAAATCATTACAATTTTTATACACTTCTCTTAGCACCCAACCACTTGCTTTCTGAAATAAATGAAAATCTTCATACAGAACTAAATTTATTTTTTTTAAGCAAAAATCATTTTGTCCATTTCTTGCAAATCTTAAAAGTGAAACTATTCCAATCCTTTTTTCCCATATTTTATTACTACTCAAATACCTATTTAAAACTTTATCTTGATTAGTTTTATCTAGTAACATAAGATAATACCCTAAAATATTTGGTCCTACCTCATCTGTTAAATCCCAATTATTTATAAATTGTATATTACTTTCAATTATATTATTAACATCTTTTAAAACTTTTATATTTTCTTTATTATCTTTTGAAATATTTGACATTAAAAATGTTGCAAGTCTTCTATATTCATGATATTTAGATTTTAAAAAAAATTCTATTGTATCGTAGGTTACATATTTATACCAAACTTTTGAACATTTTCTTGTATCTGGTACACAAATTCCAAGTAAAATATCACCATAACCATATCCGCCATCTTTTATCATCAATGTATTTTCATCAAATTTTTTATCTGCTTTTTTATTAAATTTTTCTAATTGTCTAATAATATTATATTTTACTAAAGTATTATAATAATTTTTACTCTTCACAATAGATGTTCCAATTACAAATGTACTAACACCATTTTCAATACCAAATCTTATTGTATCTTCATTTACGCCACCATCTATTTCAATATTTTTATCACTAAATATTTTTGAGGCAATTTTTATTTTTTCATTAACTTCATCAATATACTTCTGGCCTCCGTAACCTGGTTCAACAGTCATTATTAATACTGTATCTATCTTATTTTTATATTTTTGAATGTCTTTAATATCTGTATTTGGCTTTATTGCAACTCCTGCTCTTATATTTTTATCATTTAGGTATTTTAATGCTTTTTCAAAATTATCAATCTCATAGTGTATAGTTATTAAATCTGCACCATAGTCTATTGCTCTATCTATATAGCCGTCCTCTAGTGGTCTTTTTACCATTAGATGAACATCTGCTACAAATCCATATTTTTTAGCAGTTTTTATATATTCTAATTCTACCCCAACATTTTTAACAAATTTATTGTCCATTATATCAAAATGTATAATATTATTAAATTTATCTAAAACTTTAATTTCATTTATTTTTTTATTTGCTTTATATAAATTATCTAATACCATATTTTTATCTTCTGCATTTAGTATGGAAATTGAAATGTTTTCTTGTTTCAATTTAAGTACCTCCAACCTATTTATATTTATACATTTCTTCTGCTTTCAATTTATTGTAGAAGGATACATATCTAGTATATCTTGCCCTATCTATTATATTTTTATCAATATCTCTTTTTATTGCACACACATTACTGCCTTCATTTATATGATTACAATCGTCAAAATCACAATCATTATTATGAAATTCTGGATAATACTTTTTTAAGTCACAGGCTTCTATATTGTAAATTTCATAACTTGAAAATCCTGGTGTATCAACAATATATGTATCTTTAGCTATTTTATATAATGTAACTGATTTTGTAGTATGTCTTCCTTTTTTAGTCTTTTTTGCTATATCTCCTATTTCTAGATTATCATTTGAAGAAAGTTTACTAATAAGACTAGATTTTCCCACTCCAGAATTTCCTGAAAAAGCAGATATTTTGCCCTTTAACAATTTGCATAATTTATCAGTTTGTATGTCATCTTTTGCACTAGTAAATAGTATATTATTACAAATTTTACCATACACACTTTTTATATACTCTATTTCAGCTTTATTAGTTTCATCTTTTAAATCAATTTTATTTATACATATTATAGGCTCAATTTTACTGGCAAAACAGAGTATTAGTTCTTTATCAAGTAAATTATAGTCTATAACTGGATCTTTTATGGACAATGTAATTATCAAGTTATCTATATTTGCAACCGCAGGTCTTATTAGTGAATTTTTTCTTTCTAATATTTTTGTTATGACATATACATCTGATATTTTTTCATATGCAACAGTGTCACCAACTAATATATTTCTTTTATTACTTTTTACATTTCCTTTTAATATAGCAAAAAACATTTCATTTGTTTTTATATCTTCCAAATTATATCTATCTACATTTTTACTTATGACCCTTGCTACATTTTGTTCCATTTTATTCCTCTCTTTTAAGTAAAACTAGCCTTGTATATTTTTGCAAAATAAACAAAGCTAGTTTAAAATAATTTAAAAATTAATTTTTTGTTCCTTTTTAAGAACACCATTTACATATACATTTATTGTTGCTGATTCATAACCATTAATTGTAAATGTTGGAGGTGTAGTAGCAGAAGTAGCCATTGTCTTTTCATATATAGTATTTACTGCTCCTCCATCAACGCTTGCTGTAACCTTTACAGTTATATTATCAGTAGTAACATCAGCTGTTAATTCTACCATATCTAAAGTCACAGTTTTTGTCTTTTGAACTCTATTTACTGTAATTTCTATTAACTCGCCTTCTTTAAGTTGTTGATTTTCAGGGTAACTTTGAGATAGAACTACACCATTTGGTTTTGTTTTATCTTCAGAATATTTTACATTTACAGTAAGACCTGAAAGTTCTGATTTTGCTTCTTCTTCAGTTTTACCTACTACATTCTTTACTAAAATTTGAGCTTTTCCATCACCTTTACTAACTTTTAATTTTATATTACTTCCATATGGTGCTGTAGTCTCAGGTTTTGGATCTTGAGAAATTATTATACCTGCTGCAACTTTTTCATTTACTACCTCTTCAATTTCTACGCTAAATCCTAAAGTATCTTGTAATTCATAAGTTGCAACTTTTACATCTTTGCCTGTCACGTCAGGAACTTCTACTAATTTTTCACCCTTACTAACAACAACATAAACTTTTTTATTTTTAGTCATTGTTCCTTTTTCAGGGGACTGAGATATAATCTTTCCTTCTTCCTGCTCAGATGAAAACTCTACTTTATCTTGAATTACCTCTATTCCTTGCTTTTTATACTCTTCTATTACTTCTTCTATATTTCTTCCAATAAGATTAGGAATTTCTACTTCCTCATTTTGAACATTGCTTGCTGATATTTTTTTATACATTCTTATTCCAAATATAGTACACAATATAATAAATATAACTGCTGCAATTACAATGTATATTATAGCTACCTTTTTTCTTTTTTTCTTTTTTCCTAAATCTTCTCCGTCATCTTTTTTACTGTCATCTTTTGACACACTATCTAATTTTTCTTCATTTTCTACAATCTTATTTTTAGATTGAGATACTGCCATTCTCCTTGGTTCTCTAAATCTCAAATTTGGAACTTTATTTATATCTTCTTCATTTATTACTGGCAATATCTGTGTTGCTGAAGCTTCAACACTAGCTGGCTTCTTAGATACTGGTGAAGATGATGGTGAATTCATGACATTTGTTATATCATCCAACAATTCAGTTGCATTTTGATATCTAGTAACTGTACTTTTTGACATTGCTTTAAGTATTATATCATTTAGTGCTTCTGATATTTTTGGATTTACAGCTATTGGTGGTTTTGGCTCTTCTTGAATATGTTTTAAAGCTACTGAAACAGGAGAATCAGCATCAAAAGGAAGCTTTCCTGTAGCCATTTCATACATAACAACACCCAAAGAATAAATATCTGATTTTTCGTCAGTGTATCCTCCTTTAGCATGTTCTGGTGAAAAGTAATGTACAGATCCCATTGTACTGCCAAAACTTGTAATTGTTGCAGAAGGGACATTAGTAATCTTTGCTATTCCAAAGTCAGTTACCTTTGCTACCATATTTTTATTTAATATTATATTTTGTGGCTTTATATCTCTATGTATTATATGAGCTCTATGTGCTGCTTCTAAAGCAGAAGCAATTTGTGAAGATATTTTTAATACAAGTAAATTAGAAAGTGCACCATTTTCTTCTATGTAATCTTTTAGTGTCTTTGATTCTAATAATTCCATTACGATGTAATTAATTCCATCTTCTGCGCCAACATCATATACTGATACAATATTTGGATGTGTAAGAGCAGCTGCAGATTGCGCTTCTGCTCTAAATCTTTTTACAAATGTATCATCCTTTGCATATTCAGGCTTTAAAACTTTAACTGCCACATATCTATTTAAGAGATTGCATCTTGCCTTGTACACTATGGCCATTCCGCCCTCTCCAATTTTTTCTAATATTTCATATCTACTTGCTAAGATTTTACCTATAATATTCATTAAAATCCCCTCTTTATAATTCCATTACAACAACTGTTATATTATCATTTCCGCCATTTTTATTAGCTTCACTTACAAATTTATTTGAAAGTTCATCAAAAGGTGTAATGCTAAATATTTTTAGTATATTTTCCTTACTAACCATATTAGTCATACCATCTGTACAAAGTAGTAAATAACCAGTTTTTTTATCAAATATATTTACATCAAAGTCTATACTTTTAAAGACACCTATCGCTTTAGTAAGCATATGTCTTTGTGGATGCGTTAAAGCTTCATTTTCGTCTATAACATTAGTTTTTACAAGTGTATTAACATACGTATCATCATCTGTTATTTGAGTTATTGTCTCATGATTTTCATCTACGTAGTATATTCTACTATCACCTACTGATAAATAATAAATCTCATCATTTATACAAGCTACTAAAGTTACTGTTGTTCCCATTCCTTTATATTTATCATCGGTTTTTTCTAAATTGTAAATTTCTAAATTAGCAAAATTTACAGCTTCTTTTAGAATTTGTTTCACATTTTCTTTGCTTTCTTTAACAATTAAGCACGCTTTATCTTCTAAAAAATTAGAAATACAATTAGTAGCAATTGTACTTGCTACTTCTCCACTTGCATAACCGCCCATACCATCAGCAACTACATATAAAGAGAAGTTATCATTTATTTCTTTTACAAAATAGTTATCTTCGTTGTTTGTTCTCTTTTTTCCAACATCTGTTTTTGCTGTAAATCTCATAATTCACCTCATTTTTTAACTATATTTTATTCTCCAAATACTTCTTTCTTAACTGTCCACAAGCAGCATCTATATCAGAGCCAAGTTCACGCCTTACTGTTGTTACTATGCCACAAGAATTTAAAGTATTCATAAATCTTTCTACAGATTCTTCCTTAGATTTTTTGTAATTTGAATCTTTTATTTCATTTACGGGAATCAAATTTACATGTGCAATCATTCCTCTAAGTAATTTTACAAGTGCCATTGCATCTTCATAAGAATCATTCTCGCCCAGTATAAGTGCATATTCAAAACTTATTCTTCTTCCAGTAATTTTTATATATTCATTACATGCTTGTAAAAGTTCCTCAATACTGTATCTATTTGCTATAGGCATAATTTTTCTTCTTTTTTCATTACTTGTTGCGTGTAAAGATATAGATAAAGTTGCTTGTATGTTTTCTTTAGCTAATCTATAAATGTTTGGTACTACCCCACAAGTAGATAAACTTATATGTCTTGCTCCAATATTTAATCCCTGTGCATGATTTATAATTTTAATTGATTTTATCACATTATCATAGTTGTCAAGTGGCTCTCCTATTCCCATATAAACGACATTTGATATCTTTTTTCCTGTATATCTTTGTACAGTTTGTAATTGTCCTTCTATCTCGGAAGCATCTAAATTTCTTACATATCCCTCTTTAGTTGAAGCACAAAATTTACATCCCATCTTGCAACCAACTTGACTTGATACACAAATAGTATAACCATGGTGATATTCCATAAGTACAGATTCAATAGCATTCCCATCTTGAAGTTTTATTAAAAATTTCATAGTACCATCTTTTTTAGATGTCTGACACTCAATAATTTCTAAATTATTTATATATGAATTTTCTTCTAATTTTTCTCTAAGAGATTTTGAAATATCAGTCATATCTTGAAATGAAACTACACCAATCTTGTGTATCCATTTAAATATTTGTTTTGCATGAAATTTTTTCTCTGATAAATCTTCTATATATTTTTCAAGTTCTTCTAAAGTTAAATTGCTTATATTTACTCGTCCCATACTATTCTCCAAAATACAATAATATATTACTACAAATACATATAAAAATCAAGTAGTATATAACATTTAAATCGAATAATTTGAATGTATACAACTAATATAAATTTACAATAATAAATTAACTATTTTTTCCCTTTACTTTTTTAATTATAAAAATAACTATTATAAGTAAAATAAATACTAAAAAATAATTGGAAAAATTTGATATAAAATCAGAAATCTTATTCCAATTACTGCCCATAACAATTCCTAGTGATATTAATGTAGAGTTCCATATTAATGTTCCAATTAGTGTATATATAAAAAATTTAGTAAGTCTCATTTTACTCATACCAGCTGGAATAGATATAAGGCTCCTAACTACGGGAATAAATCTACAAAACAGTACTGTCTTATTTCCTTTATTTAGAAACCAATCATTTGCTTTATCAATATTTTCTACTTTCAAATGTAATATAAGCCCCAATTTACTTTTAACTAATTTTTTCAATTTTGTACTATCTAAATAATTGCCTAATAAATATAGTACTATTGCTCCAAACATTGAGCCTAAAGTTGAAAATAAAAGTACACTAAAAAAATTTAACTTAGTATAAGTTGTGGCAAAGCCAGAAAAAGTAAGAATAACTTCTGAGGGTATAGGTGGAAAAATATTTTCTAATGCTATTAAGAAAAAAATTGCGATTCCACCATAGTCAGAAGTTAGTCTTACTATTATATTTTGCATAAAGATCCTCCAATAAAATTTAGATTTTATTATATCTTATGCTATTTTTTTATAAATATATCAAATATTCCTGCTTTAGTATCAACTTTTAATTCATTGTTTAATGACAAAATAACGTTATTATATATGTATATTTCGTTACTTGCAAGAGTTGAAATTATATCAGATTTTATTTTAAATATCCAATTTTGTTCATCTTCTGTCATAACAAGTTCTATTTTCTTTGAAACAGAGTCTTTTGACATCAAGTTTTTTAACATTTCACATATTACATATATTGTATCGTTTATACTTCCTGAAATGTAACTTTTAGTTTTAAGTGAATTATTTATAACAAAATCAATAGAATTAATCTTTACATCATTTTGTATTATTAAATTTATAATGTATATAATATCTTCATCCATCATTATATAATCTTTATTTTCACTATCTGATTTTTGGCTAATAACAGATGATAATGCTTTATCGATATTATCTAATAAAGTTCTATTATTTAAGTATATCTCATTTAATTTTTCAAAATTTTCTTTATCAAAGTTAGTTTTTGCCTCATTTAAAACCATATTAGTAACTTCATTACCTGCACTAACATTCATAAGATCTATTTTTATATTTTGAGCTATTCCAGCCATAAGTTTACCCATTGCTCTTGCTTTATACTGGGCAATTTTTATTTCATTTTGCTGGTCAAATATTTTTACAGCTGAGATAAGTTGCATATTTAACTTATCAATTCCTTCAGTTTTATCAAAGTAATTTTGTATTTCTAATTTTTTTAATGTATCAACTGGAGGATTTTGACCTGAAAACCCAGTTTGTAGTATTATTATAAGTTCTTTATCTTGTTTTCTTATATTGGTAACTACTTCTTCTCCATTAAATTTAGGCATATAATAATCAAGTAAAGCAATTTGATATCTTCCTGTTTTAAGTTCTTCTAGTGCAGCTTCCCCATCCATCACTTTTGTTATATTATATCCTTTTTGTTTTAAAAAAGAATAAGTCATATTTAAATAATCTTCATCGTCATCTGCAAGTAAAATATTTATATTTTTAATTAGTTCATCATATTTTAACATATACTACTCCTTCTATTACATTTTAAGAAAATATAAATAGTTTAATCAAAATTATTATTGCAAATATTATTCTATATATAGCAAATATTTTAAAGCTTCCCTTTTTCAAATAGCTTAATAAAAATTTAATTACTAAAACTCCTACAGCAAAACTTGCTAAAACTCCTAATATAAAAGGTATACTAAATACAAAATCTTTAAATTTTAGTAAAGCTGCTGCAAATACAATAGGTGTAGATAGTAAAAATGAATATTTAGCAGCTGATGTTCTATCTATTTTCATAAGCCTTGCTGTTGTCATGGTAACACCAGAACGTGATACTCCTGGAATAAATGCTAGAGCCTGTGACACACCTATAATAAATGTTTCCTTAAAGCCCATATTTTCATAGCTTACATCTGATTTTGAATATTTATCTACAAGATATAAAATGCATCCCATTACAGCTAATGCTATTGCAATTATAAGGGGCTTAGTTAGTGCATCTTCAAAAAATTTATCTAATATAAAACCTATTATTCCACCTGGAATCGTAGCAAGCACTAAATAAATGAACATTTTTCCTTCAAAAGTCTTTTTATTTTTGAATACTAAATTAAATCCACCCTTTATTAAGTCTAACCAATCTTTAAAGAAAAATAGTACAATAGCAAGTAATGTTCCAACATGTAGTGCAACATCAAATCCTTCAAAAGAAGTTACAAAAGCCTCATCTGATGTCCAATTAAATAACCATGGAATTATATTTAAGTGGGCAGAACTTGAAATTGGTAGAAGTTCTGTAAGTCCCTGTACAATTCCCAACACTACTGCTTGAAATATGCTCATATATATATCTCCCTTCCATATTTTAATATTTAGTCATTTCTTGTTTTATAACTAAATTATCACTAGTTTTTAAATAAATAATTTCATCCTTTATAGCCTCAAATGTAAAATACTTTGATATTCTTCCTACTCTCTTATATGGATTATCTGCTGATACTTCCATTATATATGTAGGGTATATTAAATATACTCCTTCATAATTAAAGTAAGTAGAAACTAAATCTGTATCTGTAAGTTCTATTTTATCAACTATAACATTGTTTTTAACTTTATACACTACATCTTTATTATTCTTAGATAAGAAATATACATTATCAGCAATATCTACTCCAATCATATTAACTTTTTCTTTAAATATGTTAAGTCTATTGCTTCCAACATAAATATTAGAATTTTCATCTTCATAATATACCCTATCTTTTTGTTGTAGCATAATCATTTTTTCATATATAGTTCCAGATTTTATATTAGCCATACTATTAAACAAATCTATTCTATATACTAAATTGTTTGTATATTTTCCACTTTTAGTTTCTATATTAACATATATTATATTTATAATTGGAGACATACTAATATCTTTTACCCTAGAGAAATTAGTAACTTTAATTTTATTGTAGTCACTTTCTCTTTCAGTATCTATTTCATATGTCTTTAATGTTAAAGTAGATATAGTATTTCCTTTTTCTTCTGTAAAATATATAATTAAATTTTTGTCATACAATAAATTATAATAACATATTGGATTTTCGTCCTCTATTACTTTTACTTCTTTATTTTCTGTACTGTCATATATATGTATTTTACTATCATTTAAAAAAGTATAATATTTATTATCGTATGAATATTGAATTTCACTTGCGTTCTCCACTTGTTTAAAACTATTAGAACTAGTTGATACAATTGGAGTTGATGTAAATATTGAACTAGTTTGACTAATTGAATATATAAATCTATCTATTAAAATAAGAGTTGGAACTGTAATAACTGTACCTATAATTGCAAAGACAACTATATTTAATAAAAATTTTTTCATTACTCTACCTCAATTTCTATTCATTTGTTTCACTTGTTGATTCTTTTTGTATTGGTTTAGTTATAATAAATGCTGTTGGAACATATCTTTCTCCAAGTATATCACTAGGTTTATTTACTAATTTTCCGTTATACACCATAGTAGCAGATGCGCCTCCATCTAAATTAAATGCATTATATGCACCATATTGTAAAAATATATCTTGTACATTTTTAAGAGTTGCGCCTAAACTTCCTTTTTGTCTTCCATCAATTACTAACATTAATATTGCTCCATCTTTTCTTTGGCCTATAGCACTTCTTGGTTGAATTCCCCAACCACCATCGCCATACCCAATAGTAGGTTTACCATTAATTATTATTACAGGTTGGAAAGATACAGCTGAACGTAAATTTAAAGATTTCATCTTATCATATGTCATCGAATAACTTACAATCATCTTATTATCATTATCAAGACCAACAATACTATATGAAGAATATCTTGCTTCTGGTGTTTTTAATACTCCATCTTCAATTACTATTCCATCTGGTTTACCACCTGTTCCTAAAGCATCGTCAGCAAATCCACCTGCATTTATTCCACCTACAGCATCATAAGCCTCAACGATTTTTGAAGTAGTAGCACCAACACTTCCAAGTTTTGGAGCTGTTACAAGTTTTACTCTAGCAGGGTCATTTACTATTAAAAGATAGCCATTAAAAGTTGAGGAACTAACGTCAACAAGCTCTATTCCATCAGTGTTGTTAGAATCAACATTTATTTGTATATCATCCAAATTTTGTTCTTCTTCAATTTGTTTTGGTCTAGTTCTATTTAAGATTTCATTTATTTTCTCATCACTTAAAAATAAAGTAGCAAAATATTGATGAGACATTGTTGTCATGGCAGTTGTTACCACCATATCTCTTATATTATTAAATGGTCCATAAAATACCAATATTATAGTCAATGCTGGTATAAAAATAATCTGAAATAATAAAAATAACACAGATTTTTTTATAAATTTTTTCATATACTTCTCCTTAAACAATATGTTATATTTTATCAAAAACAATAAAAATTTGCAATATTATGTGGGTAAAAAAGAGAATTTAATAAATGCTTATTTACTAAATTCTCTCTAACAACTAGTTTTTCTTATTATTTGTAGTATCTTTTGAATATACGTCTACTTGATTATTAGGCTTTTCTTGTTTTTTAGTATGTACAGTACAAGTTTCAGTTGGTAACATGTAACCCCAATCTGATGTCTTTATAGTAGGCGTATAATCTCTAGTAATAAATGATCTTTCTTCAGTAGGACAGAATTCATTTGCAAGTTTTCCTGTTTCTTTACAAATTTTTGCTTTCTTATGAACTGTACAAGTTGCTGTAGGAACTGTACCACTTGCAAATATATCTGTAATAGTTCTATCTCCTCTTGGATCAGTTCTACAAGCATCTGTTGCTACAAGCCCTGAATCTCTACATACAGCTGCTTCTACCATTCCTGCTGGTCTTACAAAATCTTTTACTTGTTGACCGGCACTTATTTTTCTTGCTATATCTCTAAATGTAACCATTGAAGTATATGGATATGCAGTAATATTTTTTCTATAACCAATTGGATGTGCGGGTAATTTATTTCCATTTTCATCAGCTTGGTCATAACCATTCCAACATGATATAGTATAATATGGTGTAAATCCAATAAACCATTGGTCAATATCGTCATTTGAGTTACCAGTTTTTCCAACTACAGGCATTGCGCCAGCATCTATTGTTCCTGCACCTGTACCACTTGTAACAACTGTTCTTAAGCAATTTGTAAGCATATATGCTGTTGTTTCTTTCATAACACGTTTTGCTTCATTATTATTTACTAATACTTCTTTTCCATCTTTGTCTACAACTTTTGTATACAATCTTGGCTCAATATAAACTCCACCATTAGCAATTGTAGAATATCCTGCTGCCATATCTAAAGGTGTTGCTCCTCTTGTAAGTCCACCAAGTGCAAGAGAAGATAAATTTCTATCATCTTGAACTAGATCTGTAAGTCCACAATTTCTTGCAAAATTATATGCATAATCTACTCCTGCTGCTCTACAAGCTCTTAATGCTGGTAAGTTCATAGATTGATTTATTGCCTGTCTTGCAGTAACATAGCCATTATAATAAAGATAATAGTTCTTGTATGGTGTTGGATCTTCAACTAATTGACAATCATCAAGTCCCTTAGCAGGATAAACAACACCTAGTTCAAATGATGGACCATAAGCTCCTAATGGTTTCATTGTAGAACCTGGTTGTCTTGGAACTGCAGTTGCTCTATTAAGTACAAGGTCTCCTTTTTTCTCGCCTGCTCCACCAATAAGTCCTACAACGTTTCCTGTTGAATTTTCAATTACAACTGAAGCACCTTGCATAAATGTTCCATCATTATTATAGTAGAATAATCTGTCTCCACTGTATGCTTCATCTATTGCATTTTGTACTACAGGATCCTCTGTAGAATAAATAGTATAACCTGCACTATATATTTTTGTTATAGCATCACCATAACTAATACCTTGTGATTCCATAAGGTCATCTACTACTGCTTCTATTACAGCATCTACAAAATATGACTGAACAGAATCTTTATCAGTAATATTTTCTTTTTTAAATGCTACTTCGAAGTTTTTAGCTTCATCATATTCTTCTTGAGTTATCTTTCCTAAACTTAGCATTTTATCTAATACTAATTTCTGTCTTTCCATTAATAGGGCCTTTGCCTCTTCACTTGAATATGGATTATATTTTTCTGGTGACTGAATTATTGCTGCAAGTATAGCAGCTTCTGCTATATTTACATCTTTTATAGATTTGCCAAAATAGTTTTGTGCTGCAACTTCAGCTCCGTATGCACCGTCTCCCATATAAATTTTATTTACATATGAAGTAAATATTTCTTCTTTACTAAGTTTCTTTTCAAGTGTTAAAGCTCTATACCACTCTCTAACTTTTCTTTGCCATGTTGCATCATCATCTTCCATGGTATTTTTAACTAACTGTTGAGTTATAGTACTACCACCAAAGCTAGATTCTCCTCCATGAATTAAATAGTTAAATATTGCCCCTGCTGTTCTTTTTATATCTACACCTTTATGACTAAAAAATCTTTCATCCTCAATAGAAGTTACTGCATCAACAAAGTGAGTAGGAAAATCTTTATAATCGGCAACAATTCTATTTTCATACGCTAGAGTAGACAAAACTTCTCCATTTTTATCTAATATTCTAGTAGTAAGTTTTGTAAGTTCTAGGTCTTCTAATTCTATATTTTTAGTTTCATCAATAATACCAGAAACTACTCCCATGACAATGCCTGCTCCAATTACAAATAGAGCAATCATTACAAACAAGAAAACTCTAAAAATTTTCCAACCAATTTTCTTACGTTTTTTGTTTTTAGATTTTTTATTTTTTGTATCGTTCGAATAATCGTTATTTATAATGTTCTTATCTACCTTTTTAACCTTTTTTACTTTAAATGGTTTTTTACCATTTCTTTTCTTTGAGACATTATTCTCTTTTTCCATTTGTTTTCACCTCGAAAATTTTATCATCCAAGTAAATTAAAATAAATCAATTCTTAATTTTAAATTAGTTTTTATGGATTCCTTTATTAGTTCCATAGTACGATTACTTAGATGACCCACTTTTCTAATGAGTCTTGATTTGTCTAGTGTCCTTATTTGTTCTACTAAAACTACAGAATCTTTTTCTAAACCAGACTCACTACTTTTTATTAAAATATGTGTAGGTAATATAGGCTTTTGTTTGCTAGTAATAGCAATTGCTATTACAGTTGGAGAATATTTATTTCCAACATCATTTTGAATTATTAAAACGGGTCTTATACCATCTTGTTCACTTCCGACTACTGGACTTAAATTAGCATAAAATATATCTCCTCTTTTTACTACCAAAATATATCCCTACTTCCATACATTATACACTATAATTTCTAAAAAGCAAATACTTTTTCCTCAAATTCTTTATTTATATCAAATTCTGTAAAATTTATATCTATAATTGCTTGATCCCCAGAATATACAATATATTCTAATGGTATAAACTTATTTTCATCATAAACAAGTTCTAACTTTGTTATATTTATACCACTATTTAATATATCTTTATACTTACTACATACAGGGCATTCTAAATTCATGTCATTTTGCCTGTTAAACGATATTTTATATCTTATCAAATTATCATATACTATATTTTCTACTTTTGTACAATTATAATCGCAGTTTGACTGTACATCATTATATAAATTTATAAAAGTAGAAACACTTAATAAATTATTTTTATTTATAACGTAATTTGATAATCTATAATCTGATTTTTCTTCTTCATTTTTGATATATATTTCACTGCCATTAATTATATAGTTTATCTTTACATTATCTTTGTTTATTGTAGTTATATTGTGCATTTCTTTTTCATCTTTGTCTTTATAATATAATTCTTCTAATCCATACAAATTAGTATTTTTATTACTTACAATACTTATACTTGCTTTTACACTATAACTTTTAAGTTTAAAGAAGTCATCCTCATTTTCAAAATTTATAATTTTTGACTCTTTAAACACATTTATCACTGTTATTAAAATAAGAAATGTTGCCACTAACAGTGCTAAAAATATTATAATTATTATTTTTAAAGTGGATCTATCCTTTAAATTCAAATTTAAACTCTTTATAAACATAAAAAATACTCTCCTATTAAATCTATACTTTAAATATATGATTTATTTTAGAGAGTATGATTTTAATATAAATTTATTACATAAATTATTTCATAAGTAATAAATAAAAAGACAGCAAGTACATGTACTATTAAATCAATTATTACCAAATTATTAAATAAATTTTTCTTAAGTTTTATAGACCTAAAACATGCAAGTACTATTATTCTAAATAAAAATTCAAGGCACACAAATATTACCATAAATCCAAATGGACAAAACAAATAACTTATATCGTTTATACAATTATAGATATTACTAATATACCTTGTTCCACCACATAATGGGCATGGTTTTTTGGTAATTTCTAAAAAAGGGCACTTAAGTAAATTAGGAAAGTTGCTACTAATTACATTAGATATAATAGGGAAAAAAATTACATATAATGTTAACAGCAAAAAAACTATATTAACACATACGTAATTTTTTCTAATTTTTTCAAGCATTTATTATATTTTATTTCCTTTATAGTAATAATTATAATCTTTAAGATCATAGTCGTCAAAATCTATGTCATCACTACTAAAAGCAGCTATTCCAATTACAAAAGTCCAAAATACTATGAACACAACTGCAATTGCAGATAAAATTGTTCCTGCTACTCCCATACCCTTTGATTGACCTTTTTTAGATTTTATAACTATTTCTCCTATACCTAGTCCAATTCCTACTAGAGCTGGAACAAATGCGAAATATCCGCAAAAAGGAATTATTCCTATGATTATTGATAATATTCCTAAAATTAAAGATGCAACTCCCATAATATACCTCCATTTTTTTGAATTATAACATATTTTTTTACATTATTCAACAATATTATGCATTTTCAGTCAATACTGGTATAATTTGTTTTTTACGAGAAACAACACCAGGTAAAAATGCAGTATTATTTTCTAATTTTACGTTATATGATCTTTCTACAATATCAGTTTTTCCAATAGCTATAACTTGTGAATTAGAATTTATTATATCTGTAATTGCAAAGAAGAATAAATCAAGACCCTTCTTGCTAATTTCAGCTTTTATTGCTTCTTCTATTTTTAATTTTCTTTCCATCATATCAGGAATACTTGCAGTATTTACTTGTGCTACAACAGTTTTTAAATCTCCAATTACAAACTCTTTTGCATCTAAGTTTATTAATTCTTCCTCTGTAACATCTGATAAATCTGTTCCTGCCTTTAACATTTGCAAGCCATATTCTTCAAGATTTAAATTTGCAATTTTATTAAGTTGGCTAGCTGCAGTTTTATCTTCATCAGTACAAGTTGGTGACTTGAAAAGTAATGTATCTGATATAATAGCAGAAAGCATTAACACAGCTAATTTTCTATCAATTTCAAAATTGCTTTGTTTATACATTTTATAAATAACAGTTGCTGTGCATCCGTACTGGCTCAGCATGGTAATATAGTTGATATCCTACTTTAAAGTCCATAGTATGATGATCTATTACTTTAAGAATTTTAGCGTTTTCTCTATTTTCTACGCTCTGTTTTGCTTCATTGTGATCTACTAAAATTAATTGTTGTCCATCTTCAACTTTATCAATCATATCTGGCTCTTGTAATCCTAAATAGTCAAATACAAATTTTGTTTCTTTATTTAATTTACCAAGCACACATGCTTTTGCGTCATTTCCTAATTTTTTTTCATATTCTGCCATTACTACAGCAGATGTAACACTGTCTGTGTCTGGACTTTTATGTCCTATAACTAATATTTTACTCATAATAAATCCCCCTAAATTTTAAATTTTACTTCCTGTTTTGCAAGAAGCCTCTGTATATTTTCTCTATGTTTATATAGAATAATTAGAGAAATAGCAATTATTGTAACTATATATTCTGGTATAAAAAATAGTGCTATTAAATTATATAAAAGTATTCCTACTATCGTACCAAGAGATACAATTTTTGTAAAAAACATTACAACGAGTGCACATATTATACATATTAAAGCTATTTTATGATTTAATAAAAACGCTGTTGTAAATGCTACTATTGCACCTTTTCCACCTCTAAATTTATAGTAGGCGGGAAATACGTGTCCTATGACTGAAGCAATAGCAAACGTATTCATAACAGAAGAATATAGTTGTCTGTCAAATAAGTTGCACAAAGCTTTTACTATATAAAAACTTAATAAAACTTTTAATACATCTAGTGCTATAACTATGCTTCCCTTAACTCTTCCTAGTACTCTCATAGCATTAGCACTTCCTGCATTTCCACTGCCAAGTTTTCTTATATCTTGACCTGTAATTTTCTTACATATTATTATAGCTGGATTAATACTACATATAGCATAAGTTATAATAAAAACTATAACATTAAATATATTCATTATATCACTCCTGACTCTTTTCATTTCTTTGACGAGTTATCATTTTAATAGGTGTTCCTAAAAAATTAAATTGTTTTCTTAAGTGATTTTCTAAATATCTAAGATAAGAAAAATGCATAAGTTTTTTATCATTTACAAAAACAACAAATGTAGGTGGACGCGTCTTAACTTGTGTCATATAATAAATTTTTAATCTCTTTCCTTTATCAGATGGTGGTTGAGTAATAGCAACCGCTTGTGATAATACATCGTTTAACATTGAAGTTGGCACTCTCAAATTATTATTTTCATAAACTTCATTTACAAGTTCAAATATCTTATTTACTCTTTGCCCTGTAACAGCAGAAATAAAAATTATAGGTGCATACTTTAAATATGCTAATTTTTCATACACATTTTTTTTATAATTTTCAAGAGTTTTAGTTTCTTTTTCTATTAAATCCCATTTATTTATAACAATTATTATTCCTTTACCCGCTTCATGTGCTATTCCTGCTATTTTTTCATCTTGTTCTGTAACCGATTCAGTAGCATCAATAATTAATAGGCACACATCTGCTCTATCAATTGCACTTTGAGCTTTTAATACTGAATATTTTTCTAAATCTTCATTAACTTTACTTTTTCTTCTTATTCCAGCAGTATCAATAAATATATATTTTCCGTATTCGTTTTCATAACTAGTATCTATTGCATCTCTTGTAGTACCTGCAATTTGAGAAACTATTACTCTTTCCTCATTTAGTATTTTATTTAAAAGTGAAGATTTTCCAGCATTAGGTTTTCCAATAATTGCAACTTTTATGCTCTCTTTTTCTTCAGCTTCATATTGAGCTCCACCAAATAAATCATAGATTGCATCTAAAACTTCTCCAATTCCTAATTTCTTTCCAGCAGATATTGGGTAAACTTCACCTATACCTAAATTATAAAACTCATAAAACTCTGGTGGTGGCTCTCCTACCTTATCACATTTATTTGCTACAACAAGTACTGGTTTATTTGTTTTTCTAAGCAATTTTGCAACTTCTTCATCGGCAGAAGTTATTCCAGTTTTTACATCGACCATAAAAACAATAACGTCTGCTATATCTATAGCTAAAGTAGCTTGCTTCTTCATTTGCTTTAAAATTACATCATCTGAATCTAGTTCTATTCCACCAGTATCTATAATTTGAAAAGTTGTACCACGCCAATTGCAGTCTGCATATATTCTATCTCTAGTTACCCCTGGTGTATCTTTAATAATTGATATTTTTTCACCAGCTAATACATTAAAAAAAGTGGATTTACCCACATTTGGTCTTCCAACAACTGCCACTACTTTTTTTGACATACAAATAATCCTTTCTATTTTTCTACATTTTATCATTTTTTTATGTAATTGTCAAAACTAACTTAAAATTTTACAAATTTACTTGAAAACTGTCCTATTTAAATATATAATTATTCTACGAGGTGATTTATTTGAGTTACAAAGCAAAAGCAATTATAATAATACTTATAGCAATAATATTTTTTGGACTTGGAATTTTAGTTTCTTATCTTTACATACAAAATACTCAAAAACCAGATGTAGATAATGAGCCTATGAATTATGCAACTGAAGATAATTTGAAATTTAAAAGTGAATATGAAAGTTTAAATTCAAATCAAAATGATAATGATTTATATTTAGATATCTCTATACCGGAAACCAATCATATTAAATATACTTCTGTATCTGAGATAGAGCAAATATTAAATAATAATGAGTCTGCTATTTTATATTTTGGATTTGAATCTTGTCAGTGGTGTAGAAATTTTGTTCCTGTACTCATTGATGCTTCTATACAAAATAATCTAGATACTATTTATTACATGAATATAAAAGATATGAGAGATACAAAAACATTAGATGAAAACAATAATGTATATACATCTAATCCTGGTACTGAAGAATACCAAAAGCTAATTGAAATTTTTTCAGATTCTTTAGATGTATATGAAGGTCTAAATGATGAATCTATAAAAAGAATATATGCACCAACTTTGTTATTTATAAAAAATGGTAAAGTAATAGCAAAACATGTTGGTACAGTTTCATCTCAAGAAGATCCTAAAATTGGACTTACAGATGAACAAAGAAATAAACTTTTAAGTATTATAACTGAGAATATAAAGAAAGTGCAATCAGATATATGCGATGAAGATAATAAAAACTGTTAAAAAAATGGCGTAAGATTTTCTTACGTCATATTTTTATATCAAGAGTTACCGGGCAATGATCACTACCAAATACATCATCTAAAATTTTAGCATCTTCTATTTTATCTTTTAAAGAATCAGAAACTAAAAAATAATCTATTCTCCATCCTATATTTTTACTTCTAGCATTTGCCATATAAGACCACCATGAATAAGCATCTTTTTTGTCAGGATATAAATATCTAAAAGTATCAATAAATCCAGAATTTAAAAGTTTAGTCATCTTATCTCTTTCTTCATCAGTAAATCCTGCATTGTGTCTGTTTGAATTAGGATTTTTTAAATCTATTTCTTTATGTGCAACATTCATATCTCCACACACTATTACAGGTTTTGTTTTTTCTAAGTTTTTTAAATAACTTCTAAACTCATCTTCCCAATTCATTCTATAATCTAATCTCTCTAATTGTCTTTTAGAATTTGGTGTATAAACATTAACCATATAAAATTTTTCAAACTCTAATGTTATTACTCTACCTTCTTTATCATGTTCTTCTATACCAATTCCATAAGTTACATTTTTAGGCTCTTTTTTAGTAAATATAGCCGTTCCAGAATAGCCTTTCTTTTCTGCAGAATTTAAAAATACTTTATATCCATCATATTTCATATCAGCTTGTCCTTCTTGCATTTTTGTTTCTTGTATACAAAAAATATCTGCATTAATATTATTAAAAAAATCTTCAAATCCTTTATTTAAAACAGATCTATACCCATTTACATTCCACGAAACAATTTTCATTTTTTTACTTCCTTTCACATAGTGATTTTACTTTAACTAAAATAAGTTGTCAAGTTTAGACGTTTTTTTTATTAAATAACGGTTATAATAATTACTATTACAAAAGAATAAAAGGAGAATATACTTATGAAAAAATCTACCAACATAATAACATTTATATGCTTAATATTTTTAGTATTATGCTTTATTTTAACCTAGATGTAGCATAAACGTTGCTATATTAAAGTATATAAGTACTGAACATGTGTCAACAATAGTAGTTATAAGTGGTGCCGCCATTATGGCAGGATCTAATTTTAGTTTTTTAGCCAGCATAGGTAACGTACATCCCAAAATTTTTGATAGTATTACTGTAAATATCAAAGAACATCCAACTATAATTGATAATTTAATATCTTTATATATAACAAAGATTCCTATTGCCATTATACTTGCAAGGCAAAATCCTACTACAAGTGCAACTCTAAACTCTTTAAAAATTGCCTTAAATATATCTTTAGGTTTAATTTCATCTACTGCAAGTCCTCTTATAATAAGCGTAGATGCTTGAGATCCACAATTTCCACCTGTGCCCATAAGTAGAGGAATAAATGAAACCAAAATTGGAAGTGCTTCAAAGGCCTGTTCATATCTTGATATTACAGTTCCTGTTACAATAGCAGATACCATTAAGAAAAGGAGCCATAATATTCTATTTTTAGCATGCTTTAATACAGAAGTCTTAAAATAACTATTTTCTGAAGGCATTACAGCAGCCATTTTTGAGAAGTCCTCTGTGTTTTCTTCTTGTAGTACTTTTATTGCATCATCAAAAGTTACAATACCAACTAATCTATTTTCGTTATCAACAATTGGTATAGCTAAAAAATTATATTTTTGAAGCTTTCTTGCTACATTTTCCTGATCTTCTAAAGTATGACATTTTATAATATTTTCATTCATTATATCTCTTATAAATAAATCTGGCTCTGATAAAATTAAATCTCTTATTGATACAAGTCCAATCAGTCTTCTAGTCTTATCTAAGACATAACAAGTATATATAGTCTCCTTATTCATTCCTTCATTTTTTATTTTTTGTAAGGCTTGTTTTACAGTTATATCAGCTTTCAAGTCAATAAATTCATTTGTCATAATACTTCCAGCACTATCTTCAGGATAACTTAAAAATTCATTTATTATCTTTCTTTCATCTGGTGGTATTGTATCTAATATTCTTTTTACAACATTAGCAGGCATCTCTTCTATCATATCTACAGTATCATCAGTATATAGTTCATCAAGTACATCTTTTAATTCTTTATCATTTAGTGCTCTTATAAGTGTTTCTTGTAAATCATGACTCATCTCAGAAAAAACTGCTGCCGCATTATCTTTAGTAAGTAATCTAAACACTAGTAGCATATGTTCAGATTCTAATTCTTCAAGTAAAATTGATATATCTTTTTCATTACACTTTTCAATATAATCTTTAAGTTCTAATATTTTTTTACTGTTTATTAATTCTAATACCTTATCTTTCATATTAATCACCTAATTTATAAAAAATATTCAATAATTTTATCTGCAATAACTTGAGCATTTTCATGGTGTATAAAATGATTTTTTGTATCTATTAATACATTATTACACTCTTTTATATGTTTACTTAATTTTATATTTACATTTTCGCTATTTTTCCTATATATAAGAAGAGCCTTATTTATTTTTCTTTCTTTAAGTCTACTATTTATATTTTTATAATCACTAAAAATTGAATCTAATTCACTTCTTATACAACTATTTGGAATTTTTTCTATCAAACATTTCTTGGCTCTGTCTTTTATATTATTTGGAGCTTTTACACTTTCTATTTGTAATTTTATATAGTTTTTATCTTGTCTTTCTTTCATACTTTTTATAGTAGACATTCCGCAGTATATACCATACCCAAATTTAGTAAAAATATCAGTTAACAAATTAATTTTTTCATAATCTAATAAGACAACTGAGCATGTTTTTGTTGTAAGTGCTATATCTAACGCGTACAGAGTTCCTAGAGAATGACCAAATATAATTAAATCCCTTGGATTAATATTAAGTTTTATTAAAAATTCTATTATCTCATTTGAAATATGTTTTGAATTTCTTTTTCCTGGAACGGGCGAACTTTCTCCATACCCATATCTATCTATAATAATACATCTAAAATGCTTTTCAAGTTTTGTTACAAGATCATACATATCTAAAAGTGGATATATAACTGAAAAGCCTGATAAAAAAATTATTGTTTTCTTATTATTTTTTCCAAATTCATAGTATGACATATCAAAGTCATTTATATTAATACTTTTGTGTTCATACATTAATTATCACCTTAAATAAATTAATACTGTTCAACTGAAACAAATATTTTTTCTTCATTTGAATATATCTTTTCAACATTTAATTTTGTTATTTGACTATCATCTTCAAATACAAATTTATTCATTGAATCTAGTACAATTTTTACTATATTATCTATATCGGGCTTTTTTACTGGACTTACAGTTCCATCTAGCATATCTTTGCTGTTAAGTTTACTTACAGATTTTGGAACTTTAAAATATGCAATAATTTTTACAGATAATCTTCCAGAAAGAATCTCATGCCTTGGATATTTTAATTTAAAATATTCTTTTATTAAATATTCATAATCCTTTGTTTTAGTTGGAGTATACACTGCTCCAGTATACGCATTAAGTCTTGGTCTGGACTTGCCTGTTATTTTTCCTATAACTTCAAATTCATACTTCATGTATTAATATTCCCTTCTCCTAATTTTTTTAGTTTTTCTAATATAAAATCTATACTAATATTAAAGTACTTGTCCATATCTTCCTTTGAAAATAGAACAAACTCAAATTCATCTCTTCTCTTTTTAGAATACATGTATTTTATATTTTTTATATAATTTACTATTTTTTTAATATCTTCTCTACTATATGGAATTTCAGATATAATTTTTGCTTTACTTGCTATATCATCTATTAGTACTTTTTCATCAATATCTATATTGAAATCATCATAGATATACCTTGAATATATTTCCAAATCCCTATGTTTTAGAGCTTTAATAGTTTCTTTATCACATAATTTCTGAGTACCGTCTTTTAATTTTATACCAATTACATTTCCTTTTTCATCACTTATAAAGTAATTGCCAAATACTAAATTATTCCAAAAATAATCAGTTAAAAGATGTATATAATACCCCATCACAACAGGATTGTCTTTATACTTTATGTACTTTTTAATAAAATCGTCTGCACTTGGTAAAGGTAATTTCATATTATTTATACTTACTTTATGTGCAAAGTGAGAAACATAATAATCAACATCAACAGACAAATTATCTATAACATATCTTTTAGCATCTACCATAACATTTCCAAAATAAAATAAATTTTCATCTAATTTTAAAAACTTATTAATTTTACTAGCAGTCTTTAAATGTATTACCCAAGCTGGCATAAGTCATACCTCCAAATAATATTATTTTTTAAGCTTTTTATTATAATTTATATTTAACCACTCTAAAGCCTTAACATCTTCTGTAGATGATATATTTTCCCTTGAATTTTTTATTGCATAATCAATTCCATGATATAATAAAATTGCTGAATTATCTGATAATATAACACTATAATCAATAAACCTATTTAATACAATAGTTGACAATGCTACTACATCTTTTTGTGTTATATTTGCATTTGAAAACTCATTTGAAAGTTCAATATTTTTATTATTTGTTATAATTTCTGTTACATTTTCCTTTAAAATTTCTTTACTTAAATTGTCAAAATTACTATTTTGTATTAAGATTACGTCACTAAAATTTTTAATCGCTTTATCTTGCTTTACATCTATGTTAAATAAACTACATATATTTTTTGTTTCATTATCTATTTTTGTAAAATGGGGTACTGCCCTCTTTTCGCACTTTTGTATAAACTCTGTATAAGCATATACTGCTGCAAATACATCAGGGTTAAATGAATCATTTGATGTTACTACGTATTCTTCCATAAATTTCTCCTAACTTTAAAAATACTTATATCATAAAACATAAAAAAAGACAAGAAAAATGATTATTGTAAAAGCATAAATTTGCTTTCATAATAATCACTTTTTTTTACTTTAAATTCAAACTTTCTTTCTTAATAATACCAGTAGTGTTTATATAATAATCATGACCCTCTATTATATTTTCTGTCTTACTTTGTATATCAAATATATCATAACAATTTATTATATAACCTCTAAAATCATTTACATCTAAATATTTATTTACACTATTTATAAACTCTTCTTTTCCGTTTACTACAAACACAAATGTTTCGTTTAAGTAATCATGAATAAGTTTTTCATCTAGCCATTCTGTACAAAACATTTTATCATCCATCTTCTTATAGAATTTTGATATTATACTCTTCATCTTCTTCTTTTCATTTTTCTCATTTATATAAATAACCTTCACATTATTTAGTCTATTGTTTATAAAATTATTTGCAATTATACATGCATGGGTATAATTGACTGTAAAACAACATAACTTAATTTTTTTCATCTTTTGTACTCCCCCTTACAGTTTAAATTTTAACACTCTAAATTTTAAAAGTCAATTTCGAATTTTAACTAATTTAAGCTTCTTTTGTAGAAAAAAGTGGTTATCAAATCAACATAACTTTTTTAGACAAAATACTATCTTTTTTGCACACAATTTTTCCATTTTTTGGTATATAAAAATTTTTAAAACTAATACTATTTTTAGGTGATACATATGAAAAAAAATATGACTTTATTTATATTCATATTTTGCTTTATAATATTAAATATTTTTTTATCAGTAAATTTTATAAATAAAAGAAATTTAAACGACAATATAATAAGATTACATGTAGTTGCAAACAGCAATAAAACTCAAGATCAAATAGTAAAATTAAAAATATATGAAAAAATAAATGAATATATAAATAGTATAAGAACTAATAAAGATATGAGTAATGAAGAACTATTAAATTTGATTAAATCTAATGCTAATAAAATTATTGAAATATCAAATTCTACACTAAGACAAAATAACTTTTCTTATGATACAAAACTTGAAATAGGAAAAATATATTATGATGAAAAACAGAGTATTAACTTAGATATGCAAGCAGGCTCTTATAACAGCATAAAAGTTATGCTTGGAGATTCAGAAGGAAATAATATCTGGTCTATAATTTTTCCCAATAAAGAAAATATAGATAAATTGCAACCATTAAATTCAATATTCCCCGAAATATCAAATATATATGGCACAAGTAATTATGCAAAAAAGGAATATAAAATAAAATTAATGGAATTGCTAAAAAAAGGAAATGAGCAGCTTTTTTAAAAGCTGCTCAATTTCCCAATCAAAAAGGAGGCCATATGACTAATCCCTCGCACGCAAAAATAAAAAAATAAAATAAAGTAAATATTGCAAAGAATATAGTAAGCCAAAATAAAATAAAATAAAACAAAAAAAGAAAATTATCTTTAAAATCAATTTTTTACAACGTACGGTTATTATATCATAAATTCTTGAATATGTCAACAAAAAAGGTTAGTATAAGTCACACTAACCTTTTTTAGTTATATTTAAGAAGCTTGTTCCTCTTTGTCATCAACTTTACCGAAAAAAGATAAAGACCAAAGACCAGCTATACCAACTATAGTATACACAATTCTACTTATTACAGAAGTTGTTCCACCTAAAATAGTTCCTACAACGTCTGTACCAAATAATCCTATGCAACCCCAGTTAACAGCTCCTATTATAACTAAAATTAAGAATATAACGTTTAAAGCTTTCATAAAAACCTCCTGACAAATTAATAATTTGTCTAATTATATATTGTGCAAATAAAATAAGTTTATACTATATAGAGATTTTTATAAATTTTATTATTTCTTATATTGATTAAAAAGTATTATTCCACATGCTACAGCAACATTTAAAGACTCCACATTACTTTTAATATCTATTTTAAATGTATTATCTGATAATGAAAGCATTTCTTTACTTATTCCATTTGCCTCATTTCCTAATACAAAAGCATATTTTTTACTAAAATCTAAATCTTGAATGTAAGACTTTGCATTTAGCATAGAAGAGGCAATTAAAAAATTATTTTCATTTAACTTTTGTTTTATAGCTTTCATCTGGTCATATGTAACATATATCATATTAGTATTAAGCATTGTCCCCATTGTTGATCTTATTACCTTTTGAGAATATGCATCTACAGTTCCTGAAATACAAATAATATTTTTTATTTTAAATGCATTTGCACTTCTTATTATAGTTCCAAGATTTCCAGCATCTTGAACCTTATCTATAATTAAAATATTTTCATTATTATTATTTGCATCATTTATTAAATAATCAATATTTTTATTTTCAATATTTAATACAACTAATATTCCTTGTGGTGTGACTGTATCACACATATAATTAAATATATTTTTTGAAAAATTATAACGTGAAATATTAGTATAATCCTTAGAATTGATTTTTTCTAAGATATTATTTCCCTGTTTTGTTGATTTTAAAATCTCATCAGAATAAGCGATAAACAAAATGTCTATCGCTTTTTTTGAATCTAATATTTCATTTACAACTTTTATACCTTCTAAGTAAAAAGCATTATTTATAATTCTAAACTTTTTATCATTTAAAGATTTTATAAATTTTACTTTTTCATTTGATTTACTATTAATACACAAAGATATATCCATTATATACTCCTTTTATTCAGCAGTTGTCTGTTCTTCTTGTTCTACATTTTCTTGTTGCTGTGTTTGATCTTCACCATCTGTACTAGATTCTGTTGAATCTTCTGTATCAACTGCTTCAGTTTCTGCATCTTCATCATCACTAGTTGAAGTTTGACCTTTTATTTTTTCAATAATTTTATTCATTATTTCTTCATTTACTTTTACATTTTTTTCTTCTGACAATGAATTAATCTTTTCTGATACATAAGTTTCTCTTTCTGATGAATTTTTTAATCTACCATTTTCTATTTTTTGATTTAATTTTATTATGTGGTATCCATATTCAGATTCTACTATATTAGGGCAAATCTGTCCTTCAGATAAAGTTTTTACTGCATCAGAATATTCAGTAATTGTATTTCCGTCCATATACATTACGAATACTCCACCTTCATCTGCTGTACTATCTTCAGAAAATTCTTTTGCAAGAGCAGCAAAATCTTCACCTGCTAAAGCTCTTTGTAAAACTTCTTCAGCTTTTGCCTTCTTAGCATTTTTTTCTTCATCGCTTATGCTTTGATATGAGTCATCAATTGTTTTAAATAATATGTGACTTGTATTGTATTCATATAAATCTGAAGATTCTCCGTAAGTAGAAGTAATATATGTTTTTACCTCATCATCAGTAAGTTCTTCTGCCAATTTTTCCATATAATTTGATATCATATAATCACTTTCATATAATTGTCTCATTATAGAAAGGTCAATTCCACTTTGTGTAAAGGATTTTACTCTTTCTTCATCATTAAATACATCATTTATTTCTTGTATATCTTCATCACTTAATGTAACACCTTTAGCTTTAGCATCATTTACAATTATTTTATCTAAAGCAGCTTTTTGTGCTATTTGATTTCCAACTTCATCTTCTGGATAGCCATAATACTGAGTTAAGAAAGGTTGGAAAGTTTTATAATAAACTTCATATTCTGCACGTGTTACTTTTCCACCATCAAAAGTTACAACTGCCACCATATTTTGTGAATAGTATAAATAGAAGAATAATCCAAAAGCTATTAATAATACTATCAATATTATAGAAAATATAGCAATTTTATCTGAACTTATAGTGTTAATCTTTTTAAGTCTTTTTTCTTTAACCTTTTCTAAATTCTTTTCTTCATTTACTTTTTCTGCTTTTTTTTCTTTTTTTGTTTTCTTTTCGTCTATTACATTTGCTTCCTCTTTATTTTTTTTCATGTATAACTCTCCTTTTCATTTAATTTTTCTTTTAAGTCATTTAGCTGTAACTGTATGTAAACAAGTATATCATTTGTTTTTTTGTTTGTCAATCTTAATTTCCTATCATTAGTTTCAATAAACAAATTTTCACCATTTACACATATTTTATTAACACCAATCTCTCTTGCAATATTTCTTATTTCTACTATTTTTATTAAATTTTGTGTTTCAATTGGTATATTTCCATATCTATCTAACAATTCATCTGTTACATCTAAACTTTCTTCTTTATTAGAAATATTAGATATTTTCTGATACATTAAAATCTTTTGTATTGGATCTTTTATATATTCATCACTAATATATGCTGAAACATTTACATCTATCTTTACCTCTTTATTAATATTTTGTTTAACAATATTATTTTCTTTATCTGCATTCTTTTCTTTTTCAACTGCTCTTTCAAGTAAATTCATGTACATTTCATAACCAACTTTAACCATATGACCGATGTTGTTTACTTCCAAGCAAACTTCCTGCTCCTCTTATTTCTAAATCTCTTAGAGCTATTTTAAATCCACTTCCAAATTCAGTAAAATCTCTAATTGCTTTAAGCCTCTTTTCAGATATTTCAGAGATTTGTTTATTTTTTTCGTAAGTAATATAAGCGTAAGCAAGTCTATTTGACCTTCCAACTCTTCCTCTTATTTGATATAATTGAGCAAGTCCTAATTTATCAGCATTTTCTATTATTATAGTATTAGCATTTCTGATATCAATACCTGTTTCCAATATGGTTGTACAAACTATTATGTCTAAATCGTGATTAATAAATTTTATCATTACATCTTCTATCTCATCTGGTGACATTTGACCATGAGCAAATCCGACTCTTGCATTTGGTACAAGATTTTTAACCTTATTTGTAACTTCCTCTATATCTTCTACTCTATTACTTATATAAAATACTTGGCCATCTCTTAACAATTCTTTTTCAATTGCTTCTTTTATAATTACATCATCATATTCTAAAACATATGTATGTACTGGTAATCTTTCTAGCGGTGGCTCTGTAAGTGTACTCATAGATCTAATACCTACAAGTGACATGTGCAATGTTCTAGGTATCGGTGTTGCAGTCATAGATAAAACATCTATATTTTCTTTTAATGTTTTTATTGCTTCTTTAGCTTTTACACCAAATCTATGCTCTTCATCTATAATTAAAAATCCTAAATCTTTAAAATAAACATCCTTAGATAAAAGTCTATGTGTTCCAATTACAACATCAATTTTACCATCTATAAGTCCCTTTAATATTTCAGTCTGTTCAGCCTTTGATTTAAATCTACTAAGCATTTCTACCTTGACTCCAAATGGATCCATTCTGGATTTAAAAGTTTGATATTGTTGCATAGATAATACAGTAGTTGGAACAAGGTAAGCTACTTGTTTTCCGCTCATTACAGCTTTAAATGCAGCTCTAAGTGCTACTTCTGTCTTTCCATATCCAACATCGCCACATAGCAATCTATCCATTATTTTATCACTTTCCATATCAGCTTTTACATCCATAACTGCCTGTTTTTGATCGGGAGTAAGTTCATATTCAAATGAATCTTCAAATTCTTTTTGCCACTGACTATCTTTTTCAAATGCATAGCCTTTAGATTTTTCTCTTTTAGCATATAAACTTATCAATTCTTTAGCAATCTCATATACGTGTTCTTGTACATTTTTCTTCGTTTTTTCCCAGTCTTTTCCATTTAATGAATTAAGTTTTACTACTTTATCTTCATCACTTATATATTTTGTAACACTATCTAATTGATTTATCGGTACATATAAAATTCCACCATTTTGATATTCTAATTTTATATAATCTTTTATCACATTTTGAACACTAATTGTGCTAATTCCTCTATATATACCTATACCGTGATTTTCATGTACTATATAATCCCCTATTTGCAAATCATCATAGCTATTAATAACACTACCTAAAGGTTTAGATTTTCTTAATTTTTTAAATTTAGAATTTGTTCCCGTAACAGATTCAGTCAAAATGTACAATTTTAAATTATCAGATACATAACCATTTGATAGCACAGACTGCATTATATATACAGTATCTTTTCTAGTTATATCAACATCAAATATATCATTTACCTGTAATACATTAACTTTATTATCTATAAGAAAATTGCTTACTTGTTCTTCTCTAACTTTTGTAGGAAAAACAAGTATTTTTAAATAATCTTTATGTTTTTTTACATCTGATAACAACGTCTCAAATGAGTTTTTATAAAAATTTTGTTCCTTAAAATCTAAGACATATTCTTTTGAATATGATTTATTAGAATTTGAAATTTTAAGATTTTCTAAGTATATACGATTTTTAACGCCATCGAAAGTATCATCATAATTTAAATACTTTGCTACAAATGGTCTATATATGTAATTTTTTTCCTCTAATACATTTAAAGTTTCTTGATTTTCATTAATTAAGTTATATGATTTTTCTAAACATTTCTGTGGCTCATTAATAAATATATTATAATCTTTTAAGTAATCTAATAATTTTTTCTTATTTTTGACTAATATTTCAAAGTACTTATCTATAATACCGTATGTATCATCATTTTCTATCTTATCTAAATCTTCTTTTAAATAGTCTTTTAATTTTGTATCACATTCCTCAGATTCAATTAATTTATTAATTTTTTTTATAGCATCATTTTTTGTTGATTTATCTATATTATTTTCTTTGACAAAAGTTATATTTACATGATGCAATGTATCTATACTTCTTTGAGTAATTAAATCAAAAGTCCTTATATTATCAATTTCATCTCCAAAAAATTCAATTCTTACTGGTAATTTACTCTCAATTGGAAATACATCAATTATTCCACCTCTTACAGCAAATTGAGATTTACCTTCTATATTTTCACATCTTTCGTAGCCCATATTAATAAGTGTATTTACAAAGTCATCCAAATTAACTTTAGTATTAATATCTATATAAGTCTCTAAATTATTTAATCTATTATCAAAGTCAGGCATATTTTGCATTAAAGCATCTATTGTAGTAACAATAATTTTTTTATTTTTATCTAGCAATATGTTTTTTATTATACTCATTCTATCAATTAAATTTTCTTTACTTTCAGCTTCTATATCGTAGTATATCAATTCTTTTGCTGGAAAATATTCAACACTTATATCAGAATAAAATTTTAAATTAGTTACCATTTTATGTGCATCTACTGTGTTAGCACAACACACAAGTGAAGATTTTTTACCACGCACAGTAAGCCCATATATAATATGGGCTTTAGAACTATCTGTTAAATATGAAATACTAATATCTTTATCTTGTATATCTTGTAGAATATTTTCAAATATATTACTCTTTATATTAATTAGCGGATTCATTTTTTCACCATACCTTACGGCAATTATATTAACTGTTTATCATATTTAAAAAATCATTTATTGTTATAACTTTTATACCTAAATCATTTGCCTTATTAAGTTTAGATCCTGCTTGTTCACCTGCTATTACAAAATCAGTCTTTTTAGATACTGAACTTACAAATTTACCTGAATTTTGTTCAATAAGTTTTACTATATCATCTCTTGTATAGTTATCAAAAGTTCCAGTAACTACTATATTTTTATTTTCAAGCTTAGTTGATAGTGCATCACTTTTTTTACCTTCAATATTTACTCCAGCATTTTTAAATTTTTCTATGAGTTCTTTTGTTTTAGCTTTACTAAAAAACTCTACTAAAGATTTTGCCATAGTAAGTCCAAAATCATTTATATTTTCAACTTCTTCAACTGTTAAATCCATTATTTTATAAATATCATCGTATTTTTCAGCAAGTACTTTTGCTGCTTTTTTACCTATATGTCTTATACCAAGTCCAAAAATAAGCTTATCTAGACTATTAGATTTTGTTTTTTCAATAGAATCTATCAAATTTTTTGCTGATTTTTCTTTAAATCTATCAAGTTTTAATATATCTTCATACTTTAAATAATAAATATCTGCGACATCTTTAATTAAATTATTATCAATTAATGCTTCAACATTACTTTGACCAAGTCCAGAAATGTCCATAGCATCTCTTGAAGCAAAATGTATTATACTTCTATATATGCAAGCAGGACATTCACTATTAGTACATCTAAGAGCAACTTGATTTTCTTCTTTTTCAAGTTCTTCAAAACATACAGGGCATACTTTTGGAACTTCATATTCTACTTGTGTACCATCTCTTTTTTGTGGGAGCACATCTATTACTTCTGGTATTACATCCCCTGCTTTTTGTATAATAGCTACATCATTTACCCTGATATCTTTTTGTTTTATATAATCAAAATTATGTAGAGTTGTCTTAGAAATAACTGAGCCTGCTAGTCTCACTGGCTCTAGTATTGCCATAGGAGTTACTTGACCTGTTCTTCCAACTTGAAGTGCTATATTAATTATCTTAGTCTCTTTTCTTTCTGGTGGGTATTTATACGCTACTGCCCATTTTGGAACTTTTACAGTTTTTCCTATTTCATCTCTTACCTTTAGATTATTAACTTTTACAACAGCACCATCAATATCATATAAAAGTTCATCTCTTAAACTTCCTATCTCTTCAATTGCTGATAAAACTTCTTTGATATTCTTAGATACTTTTCTTATCTGTACTACTTTAAATCCTAATTTTTCTAAATAGTCTAATCTACTACTATCTGTATCAAATTCTGGTCCTTTTAATACGGTAAATACAAATATACTTAAATTTCTTTCATCAACAAGTTTAGAATCTAACTGTCTAATTGTTCCAGCAGCAGCATTTCTTGGATTAGATAAAAGGGGCTTTCCCTTCTTTTCTAATTCTTCATTTATTTTATTAAATTCTTCTCTTGGTAGATAAACTTCTCCCCTTACTTCAATATCTATTTTCTCATTTAACTTCTGTGGTATATCTTTTATACATTTTAAATTTTGAGTTACATCTTCACCAGCAAATCCGTCTCCTCTAGTAGAACCCCTTACAAATATACCATCTTTATATTCCAAGGAAATAGATAATCCATCAATTTTAGTTTCTACAATATATTCAATATTATCATATTCATCTTCGATTTTCTTTGTAAAATCTTCAACTTCCTCGAAGCTAAATACATCTTGTAAGCTCTGCATTTGTACGCTATGCTTTACTTCATCGAAAAGTTTACTTACCGTTCCACCAACTTTTTGAGTTGGAGAATCTTTCGTTATAAATTGTGGGTATTTACTTTCTAATTTTTTTAGCCTTTGAGTTAATTTGTCATACTCATAATCAGAAATTTCTGGCTCATCTTGATCATAATATTTCTTATTGTGATATACTATTTCTTCCCTTAACTTTTTTATCTCATTTTCAATTTGTTCTAAATTTTCATCATCTGAAAATATATTTAACTGTTCAAAATTCATATTATAATTCTCCATTATCTTTTATTACTATAAAATTTGCAAGAGTTTGTTTTTCATAATCTTTTCCATTTTCTAATATTTTTTTTACCCATTTAGGAATACTATCATAATTATCAAATACAAAGTACACACTTTCATTGTCATCTATAAATAAGTTGTCTATAAGATCTTCTTGCATCATTACACTAGTAGAAACATTTTTTTTATATTTATTTTGGTCTATTTTATATAAAATAATTCTAGAACCATTAAAATCCATATCTAATGGCTCTTCTATATAATTATCATCAATTATACTATAATTTTTACTATCTATAATTACATTATATGTCGCACTTTCAACTGTATTAGTAGATAAAATATTAGATTTATAGATAGATATTTGATTCTCTATTCCTTCCTTACTTTCAAGCAATGAGGCAAGAGATGTATTCTCATATGGAGTCTTTCCATCTAAATCAATATTTACAATTACAATAATTAAAATAACTGATATTAGTAAAAATAAAATTAATACCAAAGAAATTCTACCATCTTTATTCATAAAACTACCCCTCATTATATTAATATTTTATACTATAAATCAATATTTTTCAATAGAAAAATAAAAGAAGGTAAAATTAATACCCTCTCTAATTATTAACACTATTTTTCAACATCTATGTGTTTTTTATATTTAAAAAAGTAATCAACAAGTGACCATACAGAACATACAGTTGCTGCCGAAATAGATACACTCATAAATACATTTACAAAAAGTTCAAAAAATTTCATTACAGAATATGAATTAATAAAGTCTACATAGCTATTATATTCAAATCCAAATGCAAATCCTACTAAAGCTAAAACTAATCCTACAAGTTGAAATATAGTCTTTATTTTTCCACTAAGGCTAGCAGCTAAATCTTCATCAGTTCCTACTGCAAACATTCTAAGTGCATTAACAAAAAAATCTCTAAAAATTATTATGAAAGTAATCCATGCTGGAATAATTTGTAATCCTGTAAGCATTATAAATCCTGCAGAAACTAAAAGTTTATCAGCAAGTGGATCCATTATTTTTCCAAAATTTGTAACTATTCCTTTTTTTCTTGAAATGGTACCATCTAAGAAATCTGTCACTGCAGCAAGTACAAATATTCCTAAAGCTATATATTTAGTAACATTAATTTCTTCTGGTAAACACATTAATATAACAAAAATTGGAACTAATATTATTCTTAAACAAGTTAATT
This sequence comes from uncultured Clostridia bacterium, assembly GCA_947628005.1. Taxonomy (GTDB): domain Bacteria; phylum Bacillota; class Clostridia; order TANB77; family CAG-465; genus CAG-465. The sequence goes on along the minus strand of CANQYI010000004.1, from coordinate 111,758 downwards.
TGTTAGGTAAATTCATTTTCTTTAACATTTATATCTTCTCCTTTTTATGCATATTATAGCAAAGATATAATATAAAAGTCAATTACTTTATTTTATTTTTAAATCTTTTCATAAAATTTACACAAATAAACAAAAAAATAAACGGCGCTTAAATTAAGCGCCGTCTTAAAATTTAGCTTTTTAGCTTACTTCCTCCTTTTTCCTACGGAAATTGTATTTTTTCTTCTTGTACGTCACAGTCCTAAAACCGGCTTCTTCATACATGAAGGCTTTATTATCTGCCCCACATACAACCGTGAAACCGTCCTTGTCCTGATACAGACCCTTGAGGTCTATCTCATTAACATTGATGCCTCCATCTCTCAGGCCCGTAGCATAGATTCTGCCACGTCCTAAGAAATACATCAACGCGGACATTTCACCAAAGGCCCTTACGTACGAGACGTCAAGGTAGATTTTTGGGGCCTTCTTGTTTGCCCGCATTTGGGCAAGCAATTTCTTCTTATCATCGCCGCCCTGTTCAAGGCAACGATACAGTGTGCTTTCAGAGCAACCGTATCTTTTTAGAAGTTCCTCCTTGGTGGCCTTACCCACCAAGATTTGATTTGTGATTATCCTATAATCCATATTTTTTTTCCTCCTTTAAAATTTTCAAGGATATCGTTTTTTCCTACGCAATTATTATAACACTTTTTTTGTTTTATGTCAAGTAAAATATTAAAAAATAAATAGAAGGTCAAAAATTGGCCTTCTATTTTTATATTATTCTTGTACATTTATATCTGCTTTAAACCTTTTAAAATAATCAATTAATGACCATATTGTAGTAATTAGTGCTATTAAAATGCAAATAGTCATAATAAAATTTAAAATTGAATATATTTCAAATATTTTACTTATGGGCACATTTAAAAATCCAAACATAGCTGAGTTTTCTTCAGAATATGCTGTTAAAAATATAGCAATACATATTCCTATAAGTTGAAATACTGTTTTTACTTTTCCTGACCACGAAGCTGCAACATCATGTTTTTTATTTACAGCAAACATTCTAAGTGAAGAAACTGTAAGATCTCTAAATAATATTATAGCAGTTATAAACCCAGGTATTACTCCGAGAGCTGTTAACATTACAAAGCCTGAAGATACCAAAAGTTTATCGGCAAGTGGATCCATTATTTTTCCAAAATTTGTTATCATATCTCTACTTCTTGCTATATGACCATCCAAGGCATCCGTTATTGAAGCCAAAATATAAATTATGAGTGCTACATACTTTGTCCAATTCATACTTTCTGGCAGAGCCATGAAAAATATAAAAAATGGTACTAGAATTATTCTAAGACAGGTTAACCGATTTGGTAAATTCATCTTTGACATATAAACATTCCTCCAATTAAATTATTAAATTAAAATTTTATGTGTTACACGCATATACATTATACCATTTTTTGAAAAAAAGTCAACAAATTATGTTGACTTATATTTTTTAATTTATTTTATCTCTCAATTTTCTGTGATAAGTTATTGTAAATCTATGTACTTCATCTTGCAAGAAAGTTAAAAAATTTAATATCTTTTTATTATCATCAATTTTATATTCATTTCCATAAATATCAATTAATCCACGTGTTCTATGTTTATCATTTTTTACCATTCCAAATACATTACAATCATCGTATCCTACATTTTCTAATGCTTTTTTTACCATTGTAAGTTGTGTCTTTCCACCATCTATTAAAATAACATCTGGAAGTGGCCAATCCTTGCTGTGATTCATTCTTCTTGTTATAACCTCATACATACATTTTGGATCATCTTGTGTAAGAGTTGATTTTATTCTAAATTTTCTATACATCTTTTTATTTAATTTTTTATTTTCAAAACGTATCATACAGCCTACAATAAAATCATTTCTAAGATTAGAAATATCATAACACTCTATAGAATCAATTGGCTCCTTAAACTTAAGTAATTCAGATAACTCATCTATTGCAGTTTCTTTTTTATCTGCTAGATTTATAGTTATATTATTTTCTACCATTTTTATTAAATTCATTTTTTCACCTTTTTTAGGAGAAAAAATCTGAATTTTTATTTTTTTTGTATCAAAAAGACCTTTTAAAATTTCTACATTTTTATCAGATAATTTTATATACACTTTTTTTGGAATATCTTCATTATTAATGTAGTATGATGCAACCATTTGAGTCAATAATTCATCAATATTTTCATTCTCTATATCATTTATTTGCATATTATCGTGCAAAGATACCCTATGATTTCTTATCTTAAATATTTGGATGTAAATAGTATCTAAATTTTTTACATAACCAAATATATCAGTTGACACCTCTGTTAAGTTATCAACATTTTGTTTTAAACTAACTACATTTATTTCATCTAATCTCTGCTTTAATTCACTTGCTCTTTCAAAATCTAGATTATTAATACATGTATCTATTTGATTTTTTATATCATCTTCTATTTGTTTTGTTTTACCTTGTAAAAATAAAACTACCTGATTTATCATTTTTTTGTATTCATCAAGATTAATATTTCCCATACATGGGCCTAGACAACGACCTATATGATAATATAAACATCCATTTTGATTTTTTGATTTTTCTAAATTTAGTTTACACCTTTTTATTGGGAATATTCTTTTCAAAGTACTTAACACATTTCTTATTGCTGTAACGTTAGTATATGGTCCAAAATACAAATTGCCATCTTCTAACTTTTTTCTAGTAATAAATATAGTAGGGTATTTATCTTTTATAGTAATTTTTATATATGGGTAACTTTTATCATCTTTTAGCATTACATTAAATTTAGGTCTATTTTCTTTTATATAATTACATTCGAGTACTAACGCTTCTACTTCATTTTTAGTTACAATGTACGAAATGTCATCTACCAATGTAACCATTTTTGCAATACGTGCAGATTTATTATTTTTTTGAAAGTACTGCCTTACCCTCTTTCTTAGAGAAATTGCCTTTCCAACATATATAATTTTACCATTTTCATCCTTCATCATGTATATTCCTGGTTCAAATGGAATATTTGATATAATTTTTTTTATTTTTGCTATATCTTGCATTATAAAATACCTCAAATTTATATAAAATAGAGGACTCAAAATATAATAGAGCCCTCTTTTATTCATCATTAAAATATTATTTACTCAGCCTCATTGTACTTTTCAATAATTGTTTTTTGTAACATTTCTCTTGTTTCAGTGTTTATAGGATGTGCTATATCTTTAAATTCTCCGTTAGGAGTTTTTCTACTAGGCATAGCAATGAATAAACCTTTATCGCTTTCAATAACCTTTATGTCATGTATTACAAATACATCATCAATAGTTATAGAGGCAATAGCTTTCATTCTATTTTGAGAAGTTACTTTTCTAACTCTTACATCTGTAATTTGCATATTGTACACCGCCTTCCATACCTGTAATTATATTATCACACAATCTAAAAATAATGTCAATAGTTTGTTTACAATAATTCCTTATTTTTTTATAATTATTATTTATACAATATTTTTGTCCTTCTTATTGTATACGGTATTGTTTTTCCAACGTACTCTTTAAATCCTACCATTAAATCATTGATTTGCATATTTGACCTTGCACCAGTGTCAACAGTAATTTCTATGCCACCATCTAGTAATATATTATAATCTTTAATGTTGTTTTTAATATCGATTCTTTCTAATCTATCATCTTGTTTTTTTAATACCAGTATTTGTTCTTCGTCCAAATATTCTTTAAATTTTTTTATATTGTAATCCTTTATTTGTTGTATTTGTGTATTAGTTTTATTTTCAAAATCTTTATCATCATATAAAAATTTTATCACATATACAGAAGCAAATATACTCATTTCTATGCTTTTAGAATTCAAATCTATGTACTCTGCATTTAAACAAGTAATTCCTTTTGGGAGATTATTATTTAGCTGTTTTATAAAATAAGATGATTGTACTTCTTCCTCAATTACTATATCTAAAATTTCATAGATACTCTCTATTCCAATAGGTAAAGGATAAGCAAATGTAAAATCAGGTTGATCATTTATATAATTGAACTTGATATTTGCTCTTTTTAATGACTCTTCAAATATACATACCAAGTCCTTAGTATCATAAAATATTGCATTTTTTGATTTACTATAAATCACTCTAATTCTTTCCATTTACCCACACCTTCTTTTTTAATTTCTTACCATATCATTATCATATTTTACATCTTCTTCTGCTAGTTTTTCTGATACATGAAATTCTTTAACTTTCCTCTTTGTAACTTGTGACATAAATTTAGTGTCCAAATTATATAGATATACTCCCATTTCATTTTTCATTTTATAAAATAGAGTACCTTCTGAATTTTGTAAAATTTCAATTGGCACCGAAATCTCAACTTCGTTTTCTTTGGTAGCTAAGTTAATTTTCCATAAGCTATTATTTTCATTAACATTTATATAATATAAATACCCCATATTTACTACCATATACTTTGAGCCATCGACTTCTTTTAATTTTCCACTATCTGAATTACTGCAAATGTCAGACAATTTCTCGTTTTTATCACCATCTTTTGTAACATAGTAAATTTTATTTTCATCAGATTTATTTACATAATATATATGATTCAAATCTTGAATTATATAAGATACGTTTGCATCTGTAACAATTTCTTTCAAATTTTGTCCATCTTTATCAATCCTTAATAATATCTTTTTTGTCTTCTTATCTTGGACTAAAAAAATATTATCTTTATCAACTAGTATCTCTGAAACATTATCAACTCCTAATTCTTGTAATTGTTTACTCTGTTGATCAAATCTTTTTAAACTGCTATTTTCTCCATGAATTAAATATATTTCTTCTTCATAAACCGTATATTTATCTACTCCATTCTCAACAACTAGTTCAAGTTCATTTGTAGCTTTATTAAGTCTATATAAAGAATTTGATTTTATTCCATATACATAATCATTAGTAGTATATATGTTTACAAGTCCTACGTTTTGATAGACAACTGTATCATTAAAACCATTTGAATCAATTCTATTTAATGAATAATTTGGTTCGTATGTATATCCATCAGTAACGTAGTACATATTATAAACTGCTTGTTTACCAACGTTTTCGCCTTCTAAATATTTATAACTATTAGCTCTACTATATATAAAAAATTGAAAGAATACATATACTCCTAAAAGTATCATACAAATTGCTATTATTAGTCTTGACTTATTTATTTCTTTTATCTTTTTAGCCTGTTTTTTCTTTCTCTTTAAATATTCTTTTCTAGAAATACTTTCGTTCTCGTCGAGTTGTAATCTTTGCAAATTTTATCAACTCCTCTTCATACTAGAATTATATATTAGCACAAAAGTAAAGTCAAGAAATATGTAGAAAAAAGTCATACCAATTTTTAATTTACTATAAATTTTTATGCTTTCTTAATTGAAACTTTTTTTATTATATTTTTTATAAGTAGTCCTGCAAAAGTTATCAGCATAGGTATAAAAATTCCAATAAATATTATTCTTAAAATTAAAGGTATAATACTATCAAATGATTCTGTAACATTTTTAAATGAATATTTAGAAATTATTAATATTAAAAAGCAAAGTATTAATGGAAATAAATTTTCACTCTGATTCTTTTTAAATACTTTTTTTAAACTTCTTATAATGAAATGCAGACACATAACCATAAATACAAACATACTAAATAAGAATTGGAGTGATAATGTATCTTCTATTCTTTCTATTATTTCAAATAATGAAAATGTCTTTAATGCCTCATATTCAGGATATCTAAACATTATAAGTGTTTTTTCTCCCATAATTATTATTGTAGAAAATACTATTGCAAGTACACACAATTGCATCAAAAAATAAAATATTGATATTTTTAAATTATTTTTACTATCTTTGTGGATTTCATAATTTGGAATTATTGTAACTAAAAATATTGGAAACGATAAACATATAAAATATTTTAAACTGCTCTTTATAACCGGATTAATACCATTTTGCAAAATTGGGTATATTCTATCTATTTGATATTCTTTAAAAATACCTATTTGACATACAAAAAAGAATATAATATTTATAAAAAATATTATTTGACTCATTCTACTAATAACTGCAGAATTTTTACTTGCTCCATAAGATATAGCTAAAAGTATTAAAATATCTATATATATCTTCTGTGTGTCTTGTAAATAATTGAGGCTAAAGAAATTACTAATATTATAAAATACTATTACAGCACAAAAAAAGTAAGTTAAATTTAATACTACATTTAGTACATTTCCAAAAATTTTTCCAAATAAATTTACATTTAAATCTATTATACTTTTCGATTCACTATATTTATTTATAAATAATAACATTGTAAGTGGAAGTATTGAAAGTATAATTCCTATAATTACAGCAATATATGAATCATTTGCTGACTCTTGATATATCATATACGTTCCAAATCCAAAAAATGGTGCAAAAAGTAAATTTGCTATAAGCATAGCAATACCAGTACCATAAATTTTTTGATTACTTTCTTCTAATGATTCGTTAGAACTGTTAATCATATCTTTTTAATTCCTCCTTCATCCGGAAGTTTACTATTAACATCTATATTTACTTGTATATTGGGAAAATATTTTTTTTCAAATTCTTCTTTAATTTTTTTGTATTCCTTGTTTAAATGTTTATAAAATAGATTACCAAATCCAATTATGTCAGATTTATAAACGTGTTGACAGTCATAGATATACTTACTAATATATTTTTTTACTTCATCTTTTATTTTTTCATTTGCATCGTTTATATTTTCCTTGTTATTTAAATTTTTACTCTGTCCTATTTCTGTTATATTGCACTCCAAATCTACCTTAATATCAACACAAAGTTTGGAATTTTCTAATTTAGGTGTCATTTTACAAGAAGATTTTATTATCTCTGCTACTATTCTTTCTTCATTTTGGCCAACTCTTATAATTGCATTATTTATTTTATTTTCCATTAAATTATAAACCATATTATCATTTTGGTTCAGATAGCCAATCATTTTACCACTTTTAAAATAGGCTAAATCATCAATTTTTATATTAGATGCCGGACTAGTTTGTTTTAGCGAATCTTCACTTTTTCCTTCTTCAATATCTCCTGATAAACTTAAACTTACGAATACAGGCTCTATACCTTCTTCAAGCATAATTTTTAAATTATCAGAGAATCTATTATCAGAAGATATACCCTCATACTTATTTGTAATAGTAATACTGCTAATTATATTTTGTGATGGCATTGTCTGAATTGGAGTAAGCTGACTTATTAAATCTTTAGGACTACAATCTTTGGCTATAGCAAGTATAAATTTATTGCTCCCTTCATTATCTCTTATAAAAAAATCTAATGTATCTAATATATCATTATTTTTAGCAACTTTTTCTGATAGAATTAAAAGTTTCATATGCGCAAGATATAATTTTTTTGGCGATTCATCAACCATATTTCTTATTGCCTCTTGTATACTTTCAGCTTTATTACTATAAACATTTATTATTGCTCCATCAGAACTAGATCCACCAGATGAAAGTCCTCCTGTCTTTTTTGTATTTAATACTTGTGCAGATGCAATGTAATTATCTTCTTCATCTAAGTCAATTGCTATAGATGACACTATTGCTATATCGTTTAATTCACGAGAATTATTTAGTCCATTAAAAAGTACTACAACTATTAATAAAAAAATTATTTTGTTCTTCATATTTATAATATCTACTCCTTATTAAATTTTGTAAGATTATTTGTAAGTATTTTTTGTCTTTTTGTATCATCAGCAATATTTTTTCTAGCTAATATTCTTTCACCTATTTGAGTAAAATCAACTGGTGCAAATGGGTAAGTATATGGCTTTGTAAAACTTGTAATTGAAGTCATTTTTACAGTAAAAATTAACACAGATACTCCCAAACCTAAAATTCCTGCTATACTTGCAAAAAATAAATGAATAAGTCTCCATTTTCTTAGTGCATTAACTACATTTATATCTGTAAACATTAATCCAGATATAGTAGTTATTGCTACTACGATTATCATTATTGGAGATACTATACCAGCACTTACTGCCGCATCTCCTAAAATTAGAGCTCCTACTATAGATAAAGTATTACCTGCTACATTTGGTACCCTATAGTCACTTTCTCTTAATATTTCAAATGATATAATCATTAAGGTCGCTTCAAAAAAAGCAGGAAATGGCACGCCCTCCCTCTGAGTAACAAAAGATACTAAGAGTTGTGTAGGAATTGATTCTTGATCAAAAGTTGTTAGTGCAACATAAAATGCGGGAGTAAAAAGAGTAATAAATAGAGCTAAATATCTTATTATTTTTGTTAAAACAATATTACTACCTTTTTGATAATAATCATCTATATTTTTTATAAAATCTTCCATAAATACTGGAACAACTATTGCAAACGGGCTATTTTCAACAATAATAACTACTCTACCCTGTAACAGATAAAAAGATGCTACATCTGGTCTTTCTGTACTAATTGTTACAGGAAAATCTGATTTGTTTGAATCTTCTATTATTTCCACTATATAATTGCTATCTATTATTCCATCTATATCTATATTTTTTAATTTATCTTCTATATATCTTACAAATTCTTTTTTTGCTATATCTTCAACATATAGAAGTCCTACTTTTGTCTTGCTTCTCCTTCCAATCTTTTTTTCATTTAGTACTAAATGTTCATCTTTAAGTCTTTTTCTTATAAGTCCAACATTTTTTTGAAAATTTTCCAAAAATCCATCTTTTGGACCTTTTACTGCTACTTCTGTAATTGGCTCTTGTATACTTCTATCTAGATTTTCTTTTGTTTCTACAGCTAAAATTTTTTTATTATGTACTATTAAAGTAAATCCAGAAAACAGATAATAAAATATATTATCTTCCTTTAAATCTATTTTTTTTACTTTACAAATTGATAAAGTTTTTTCTATTTTATCTATTAATTCTTCTTCATTAATTTTATTTAATTTCAAATTTAGATCTTTGTATAATTTTTCCTTCTTCTTAATTCTTAAGTTTTCTTTATTTATTTTTTCATCCTCTAAATTATTCTTAATATTTTCTAACTTTTCATCTGTCATATTAGATTTTGATATATCTTCTAAACTTCTTATTACAAAATTAGATACAAGTTCTGTTGATGCAGTACATTCATTATATATAATATATATATCTTCTTCTAAAACATTTACTTTTCTAAAATACATATCAGAAGAATTAGAAGTTTTTAACTTTATAAACTCTACCAAATCTTCAGAGGTTTTTATATTTTTTATTTCCTTATCATTCATACAATAATTTCTCCTGTAATATTATTAATATTAGTATTTGTTATTTTCATTTTTGTATACAAAAATGAAAGGATAGAAAAATTCTACCCTTTCATTTATTTTTTTAAATTTGAAATCGCTTTTTTTACTTCTTCAAGTTTATCTCTAATTTGTGCTAATGTATCAGCCTCAACATTATTTTTAATTTCAGCTTTTACACTATTTGTCATATCATCTACATCTTGTTTTAAGAAAGATAATGTTTCTAATATATCAAATCTAGCAGAATTATAATGTATTCTAGATTCTATAACATTACCATAAATATCATAAGCATCTAGTAAGTCTGGAATTGCAACTGGTATATTATATTTTTTTGTAATTTCTTCTTTTAATGATAGTTGTCCTGAATATTCACCATGTACTAAGAAAATATTTTTAGGTTTAGTAACCATTTTATCTAACCAATCCATTAACCCCTTTTTATCAGCGTGGCCAGAAAAGGCGTCTAAATACCTTATTTCAGCATTTACTGCTATCTCTTCTCCAAATATTTTTACAAGTCTTTCGCCACTTAAAATTTTCTTACCAAGTGTTCCTTCTGCTTGAAAACCTACAAAAAGTATTGTAGATTCTGGTCTATATAAATTATGCTTTAAGTGGTGTTTTATTCTTCCTACTTCACACATTCCACTTGCAGATATTATAATTTTAGGAATTCCGTCTTCATTTAATGCTTTAGATTCCTCTGAAGTTACGGCAAAGTGCAGATTTTCAAAATCTAATGGATTATCTCCTTTAAGTAAATATCTTAGTGCGTCCTCATCATAATATTCAGGATTTTCTTCAAAAATCTTAGTAGCATTAATAGCTAGAGGACTATCAACATAAACTGGTATCTTTTTTAGTTTTTCTTTTACTCCCTTTAGATTTGAATATTTGTTAAGTTCATATAAAAGTTCTTGAGTTCTGCCAACAGCAAATGATGGTATAATTAGATTTCCGCCTCTTTCTATAGTGTTAAAAATTATATCTATAAATTCTGCTGATTGGTCACTTATCTCACCATGTAGTCTATCTCCATATGTTGACTCCATAATTAAATGATCTGCATCTTCTATGTAAGTTGGATCATTTATTATCGGCATATTTACATTTCCAAGGTCTCCTGTAAATACAACTTTTTCTTTTTTACCGTTCTCAGTTATATAAAGTTCTACTATAGCTGAGCCTAACATATGTCCTGCGTCTAATAATCTGAATTTTAAATTTTTATTTATTTTTACTTCTTCTTCATAATTTAATCCATGAAAAAGTTTAATAGAATCTATTCCATCTTGTGCTGTATACATTGCTTCTGTTGGCTTTTTACCAGCTCTCATTCTTTTTCTATTAACCCATTCTATTTCTTTTTCTTGTATATGACCACTATCAGCAAGCATAATAGAACATAAATCTTTAGTTGCATTTGTACAATATATTTTTCCTTGATACCCTTGCTTATACAACTTTGGAATTCTACCACTATGGTCAATATGTGCATGAGTTAAAATAACAAAATCTATCTCATTAATATCAAAGGGAAAATCTTCGTAATTTAACATTTGATCTGTAAGTTTTCCCTGAAACATTCCACAATCTATCAAAAATTTTTGTCCAGCCGCTTCAACTAAATGGCAAGATCCAGTTACAGTTCTTGATGCCCCACAAAAAGTTATATTCATAAAATTAAACCTCTTTTCTTTTGTTTTATTTATATCATTGTTTATATAATAATATCTTAAAATTTAAAAAATATCAATATAAAATAAAAAAAATCCCTTGCTAGTAAAAAAAGAGCCCGTAAGGCCCTATAATTTAGTAATATTATTTACTATTGTTGACAGTATTATAAGTAAAAATAAAATTGTAATAACGAACTTATTTTGTAAAATTTTATTCATATTACTCAAAAATTTATCTTCATTTAAAATAATATCTTTTAAGATAATAACAAAGGAAAGAGCAAAAAATATAAATAGTGGTATTCCCAAAATATTATATTTAATTGCACTAATAAAATCTAAATTAAAAATACTATAAAAACTTCTAGTAACTCCACATGTAGGACAATATATACCTATGCCCTGCTTTATTAAGCACAGCATAGGTACATGAAATATAAATACTAATAAGAAGCCTAAAACAAATAAACCAATTATCAATATATTTATTAATCTTTTCATATTAGTCTTTTAATGGATTTCCTTGTGCATCCTTATCAATACTTCCTGCAAGAATAAGTATACCTTCAATTAATCCCCATACAGCTGAAATAAATGATCCAAATCCACATGTAAGCAAAGTAATTAAAAGTTGAGCTACAGCCTTTCCAGTATATCCTAAATAGAAGTTATGAACACCAAAGCTTCCTAAAAATATACCAAATAGACCAGCTGCTATTTTTGACTTTTGTGTATTTGATGTTGAATTTGAAGTAGAAGTTGTATTTGTGTTAACAGTTGTAGTTGTAGTTGCATTTTCATTTGCGTTAGTATTTGTATCTGCAGATGAATAAACTTGTGTAGCTATTTCTGGTTCAGCAGTTGTAGTATTATTTTCTGCTGCTTGGCAAGCATCACATAATTCCTTTCCATCTTCAATTTCTTTTCCACAATTTTTACAAAACATTATAATCACTCCTTATATAATATAGTTAAATTATAGTACAAAATTTATCTAATTGTCAACATTAACTAAGAAAAAACAATAATATTCGACAAATTTATCTTTTTAATATACTAAATACCACTAAGATTTTATGTATTTAATTATCTGTAATAAAAATTATATCAGATATTTTTCTTATGTTGCCTCCATCAAAATTATATTCTACGGGATCATTAAATATTTTATCATTTAGAGTAATAAATGAACTTGCGCCTCCATCTAGATTATATGCCTGAACACATCCAAAATCATGTGTATATTTAGCTAATTCTTCTAAAGTGGCTCCTGATGTATCATCATTTCTTCCATCAACTACAAAAAATTTATAATGACCTGGCGCTACATAACCTATGGCAGTTCTTGGATGTTTACGTTTAATATATTCCTCACAATTAAAATTTTCTAAAACTGTTCCATCGCTTCCAAGTAACATAGGACCAAAGTTCCATGATTGATATACATCACTATAATCTATTTTTGCATTTTTAAATTCTTCTTCTGAATACGTTTTTAATTCTCCATTATTTAATAGTAGACAAACATCTCCCTCTACACCATCTCTATATACGATTCCATTTCTAATTACGAGTCCTGCATCATTTAAAGTACAAAAATCTCCGTTTATTGCGCATATAGCATTATTCTTTTTTGCAATATCAAGTATTTCTTTCGTTTTAGCTTCCTTTTGAAAAACGTCACTAGAAAATGCTGTTTGTATATTATTTAGATTTCTTATATAAATATCAGCAACAGAAACTGTATTTTTATCAATTTTATATTTACTTAATTCAACTGATACATTGTCACTTTTGTAAGTATTTTCTGTGCTTATTAAGGTTTTATTAAATATACTATTATTTAAATCAAAATCATAATCTGCATTATTTGCCTCTTCAACTTTTATTTTATTAAATTTAGGTAAAACAAAAAAAGAAAAAGCAAATACAATTAATATAATAAGTATACTTAAGAAACTACTAGTTATTTTTAAGATTTTTTTGTCTAATGCACATTTTGTATCAAATATAACTTTAAATAAATAATAAAATAAAAATATTAAACTTACAGTAAATAAAATATTGTTTACCACATTATTATTTATTAATTTCATACCAGGATTAAAAAAATTAAATATTGATAGAGTAATATACATTCCTGAAATGCCAACTTGCATAAATTTTAATAGATTATTTATATTTGCCTCTTTCATTTCTCTCCCTTTTACAAAATATTAAAAGTTTTTGAACAAGAAAACTTACTATAAATATAATAATTTCAGTTATAAATTTTGAAATGAACAAATTTAAATTTATTCTTACATAAAATTTTTCTATTATGAAATAATTTAAAATTAAAATGCATATTGCCAAAATATAATAATTAATAAAATCTTTTAAATATTTATTTTCACTTTTAAATACTATACTTCTATTTATGTTAAAATTAATAAATGAGCTTATAATTCTTGAAAATATAACTGAAAGAAATAATGATAATTCATTATTTAATTTATTAGTTATTTTACTAAATAAAATTAGTAATACAAAATCAATAATAAATGCTAAAATAGAAGATAAAACATACTTTACACTTTCCTTTTTAAAAACATATTTTAGTAATTGATTATATATTTTTATAGAATCCTTAAAAGGATTAAAACTTGATACTTCATTTTGATTTATGTATATAGTTTTTATTTTTATTTCATCTATATCTATCTTTTTGTCAATTATATAAAGTAGCATATTGATTTCGTATTCGTATCTATTACCATATATATTTATCATATCTTCTAAATATGTAGAAGGAATACCTCTAAGTCCTGTTTGAGTATCAGAAATATATCTTCCAGTTATTATTTTAAAAACAAATTTAGTTATGTTATTACCATATTTGCTTTTTTTAGGGATAGAATTAGAAAACTCTCTTACACCCAAAATAATATTTTTACTATTTTCTTTCATACTTTTTGAGATTTTTAATATATCTTTATAACTATGCTGTCCATCTGCATCTGCTGTAATTACACCTACTACATCTTTTAAATTTTCATTAACATACCTAAAACCTGTCTTTAAAGCAGCACCTTTTCCAAGATTTATTTTATGTGATAGAAATATAACATCATTTTTTATTTGGTTTAAAATTGCTTTTCCTTCTTCATTTGAGCCGTCATCAACAACAATAATATCTAGTTCTTCATTTTCCTTTAATTTATGAACTAATGTTATTAAATCTTTTGTAGGATTATATGCAGGTATTAAGATAATTGTTTTCTTCATTACATCACCTATATTTATTATATCTATTTAAAATCTATATATTATATGATCTATTATAATATACCTATAAAAATTTTTCAAATATTATAAAAATTATATATATAACAATTTATAAATAAAAAAACTAGAAATCTTATTATAAACGATTTCTAGCTTTATGTATTAAACTTAAAAAGTTATTTTTTTACTATACTAATTGCTACTCCATCTCCTATATTTACAACAGTTGATTTTAGTCTTTTATCTTCCTCAATTAATTTCAAATAAGTTCTAAGTCTATTTACTGCTGTTCTATGCTTATGTTCATTATAATCAGATAATACTCTGCCCTTAAATAGTACATTATCTGCAATTATTAATCCTCCATCTTTTACAAGTCTTATAGCATTTTCTAAAAATACCAAATATTGCCCTTTTGCCGCATCTATAAAAACTACATCATAGAGATTTTCTTCATCTAAATTTTTAAGATACTCAGTTGCATCTGCTAGTACTACTTCAATTTGATTTTGCAATTCCATTGACTTTATATTTTCTTTTGCAATATTATACATATTCTCTTTAATTTCTATAGTTTTTACAAAAGGCGCACTATCTATACTTGCAAAATTTATAGCAGAATAGCCCACTGCAGTTCCAATTTCAAGTATTTTCTTAGGATTTTTTATATTTAAAATCATAAGTATTAAATCTAATGAAGCATCTTGTAAAATAGGCACTTTATTTTCTAGAGCTTCTTTTTTTATTCTCTTTAATGTTTCTTCTTTTTCCATATTTTTTCCTTAACTTAAATTTTCTAATATTAAATCTACATTTTTATTATTATACAACACATCATACACATAATTTATAGATTTTATATCTATATTACTTGCTTTAAGCAATTTATATATAGCTTTTAAAGAATATATTCCCTCAACTGTATTTGTATTTAATTTACTTAAAGCATCATCTATATTTTTTGCATTAACTATATATTTTCCAAATGAAAAATTTCTACTTTTATCGCTCATACAAGTTAAAAGTAAATCACCAAGACCTGCATAAGAATATGCTGTTTTTCTATTTCCACCTAAAAGTTCTAATAATTTTCTTGAATCATTTATTATACACTTTAAAGCACTAGCTCTAGTAGATTCACTAACTTTCATACCTTCTAGAATTCCTAAAAGTATTGCATAAATATTCTTAGTTGTAGCTAAAATTTGAACTCCTATAATGTCAGGTGAAGTTTCTATAATTAATTTTCTACTTTCAATACATTTTTTTACAGTATTACGTACTTTTTCTGATTCAGAAGCAACTACAAAACCAGTTTCTGCTCCTGTTGCAAGTTCAATTGCAAAAGAAGGCCCTGACAACATTGCTACGTTTTCAAAATCCAATACTTCTTTTATTACTTCGCTAGGAAATAGCTCTGTTTCAAGTTCAACTCCTTTGCTAGTTATACACAAAATTTGGCTTTCTGTTATAATACCCTCAAGCAATTTTACAACACTTCTTAAAGCTCCCATAGGAATTGCTAAAAATATTACATCACTGTCTTTTACTGCTTCTTTTATATTTGTAGTAATTAAAATATCTTCTGGTATTTTAATACCTGGAAGTACTTTTGGATTTTCTCTTAAAGAAGAAACTAAATTTTTTTCTTCTTCAAATTTTGTCCATATAGTTACTTTATTATTATTTTCATATAAAACTTTACTTAGTGCTATACCATAAGCACCACTACCAAGCATTGCTATATTCAAATTAATCTCTCCTAAACAAATTATTTTTTATCTTTTACATCAAGTTTAATATGTACATCTCTTAGTTGTATGTCTGATACATAAGATGGTGCTCTCATAAGTAAATCACGTGCACGACTATTTTTAGGAAACGCAATTACTTCCCTTATATTTGTTTCATCAGTAAGTAGCATAATCATTCTATCTATTCCAGGTGCTGCACCAGCATGAGGTGGAGCTCCATATTCAAATGCATTAAACAATGCTCCAAATCTAGTTTCTACTTCTTGTCTAGAATAGCCTGCTATTTCAAAAGCTTTAACCATTACATCTATATCATGATTTCTAACTGCACCTGAAGCAAGTTCATAACCATTACATACTAAATCATACTGATATGCATTTATTTCTAGAGGATTTTTAGTATTTAATGCTTCAAGTCCTCCCATTGGCATAGAAAATGGATTATGACTGAATTCTATTTTTCCATCTTCGTCTAATTCATACATTGGGAAGTCTACTATAAAGCAAAAGCGATAAACATCTTTTTGTAAAAGATCTAATCTTATTCCAAGTTCTATTCTTACATTTCCAGCATCTTTACATGCCTTTTGATACTCATCTGCAATAAAGAAAACTGCATCGTTTGGTTTTAAATTTAATATTGAATTTAATTTATCAAAAGTATCTCCTGCAACAAAACGTGATATTGTACCACTAACACTCATATCTTCTGCAAATTTTACCCATGCAAGACCTTTCATATCAAGTTCAGACATAGCAAAGTCTGTCATTTCATCAAAGAATTTTCTTGTAACTGAACTTGCGTCTATTTTTATGGCTTTTATAGTTTTATCTTTAAATACTTTAAAATCGCTATTTTCAAATGCATAAGTTACATCACATATTTCAAGTGGATTTCTTAAATCAGGTTTATCTGTACCGTATTTTTCCATTGCCTCTTTGAAAGGAATTCTTTGAAATTCAGATACCTTCTTTGTTCCAAGTTCCTCAAATGTTGAGCCTACAACTTTTTCTAGTACATTTAAAACATCTTCTTGTTCAACAAAAGACATTTCAAAATCTAACTGATAAAATTCACCTGGTGAACGATCAGCTCTTGGGTCTTCATCTCTAAAACATGGAGCTATTTGATAATATTTATCAAACCCAGATATCATAAGTAACTGTTTGAATTGTTGAGGAGCTTGTGGAAGTGCATAAAATTCCCCAGGATGTAATCTACTAGGAACTAGGAAATCTCTAGCTCCTTCAGGTGAAGAGTTAGCAAGAATTGGAGTCTGAATTTCTACAAATCCTAACTCATCCATTTTATTTCTTAGAGTTTTAAGAACTTTAGATCTAAATACAATTTTTTTATGTATTCTTTCATTTCTTAAATCTAAAAATCTATATTCTAATCTTAAGTCTTCTCTAACTTTTGAGCTATCTTCAACAGTAAATGGAAGTGGTTTTTGAACTTTACCCAATACTTCAATATTGTCTGCTAGCACTTCAATTGTTCCTGTTTTAATATTGTTATTATAATTTTCTTCATCTCTTTTTAATACCTTACCAGTCACACATACAGTTGATTCCTCTGGTATTTTTCTAAACTTTTCTATCTTTTCTTCTTCATTAACTAAAATTTGAGTTACTCCAAAATGGTCAACAAGATCTACAAACATCACAGACCCTAAATCTCTTATAGTTCTAACAAACCCAGAAAGTTTAACAACTTCTCCAACATTTGCCTCTCCTAACTCATTACAATTATGTGTTCTATATTTATGCATTACTTTCATTCCCTTCTTTAATAAATTTTAATATTCCATCTAAATCTGAAATATCAAAGTCTACTTGATTTGCATTTTTCATATTTTTTATTCTAATTTTATTGTTATTTAATTCATCTTCTCCAAAAAATGCTATAAAATTCATATTATTTTTATCTGCATATTTTGTTTGAGATTTCAAGCTTTTATTTGTTATATTAATATCAACAACAATTTTATTATCTTTTAATATTTCTGATAATTTTGTTGCTTCAATATAGCCTGATTCGTTAGTTGTTGCAATAAATAATTTAATATCATTATCAATATCTTTAGGTAAATTATACTGTGTTAACAATAACACAAGTCTATCCATTCCTATTCCAAAGCCTACTGCTGGGCAACTTTGGCCGCCTAAAATTTCTACAAGTCCATCATATCTTCCGCCACCGCCAACTGCAAGATCTAAATCTTTAGATGTCCACTCATATACAGTCTTATTATAATAATCAAGTCCTCTGACAATTTTTTTATCTACTTTATAATCTATATTTAATTTATCTAGTGCAGACTTTACATTCTCAAAATCTTGTTTACAATCTGGACATAAATTATCAGTTATTAGCGGTGCATTCTCTAAAATTTTATTACATTTTTCTTCCTTACAATCTAGTATTCTAAGAGGATTTTTCTCAAATCTTACTTTACAAGTCTCACACATATTATCAAGATTTGGCATCAAATACTCTTTGAATTTTTTAATATATTTATCTCTACATTCTTTACATCCTATAGAATTTAGGCTTAAAATAACTTTATCATATAGGCCTAATCTTTTCATAAGTTCATAAGATATTTTTATTGTCTCAACATCTGCTAAATATGAATCACTGTCAAAAATTTCAATACCAAATTGAGCAAACTCTCTATATCTTCCTTTTTGCATTTTTTCATATCTATACATATTTGCAACATACCAAAACTTTAGTGGAGATGCAAGTGAATTCATTCCATTTTCTATATATGATCTTACTACACCTGCTGTAAGTTCAGGTCTTAATGTAATACTTCTTCCACCTTTATCTATAAATGTATACATTTCTTTATTTACAATATCTGTATCATTTCCAACGCCACGTGCATAAAGCTCTGTAGCTTCAAATACTGGTGTTCTAATTTCTGATACATTATTTTCTTTACAAATCTGTCTTATATTTTCTTCAATATATTCCCAAATTTTTACCTCATCGAAAAATATATCTTTTGTTCCTTTTTGCTTAGTTATCTTCATAAAATCACCGCTTTTTATTATATCATAAAGTCAATTCTTATGCAACATACATAAAAAGAAAAAACCTCTCACAAAAATTAGTGTGAGAGGAATATACAATTAGTAAACAAATGATTCAACAAGACTTGTAAACTCATCATAATATGCAAAATTTTCTTTGCAAACATCTGACATTACTATAAGTTTATTGCCAAGAAATATTCCGACGAACTCTGCATCCTTAAACTCTTTTCCGCTCTTAGCATTTGGTTTGCCAAGTATATCTACTAGTCTTTCTTTAACTGAATTCAAGTAGCTACTAGCCCCTTCTTCAGTTGTTCCCAAGACAAAGTTCTGAGCAAAGTCTACAATGTTGTCAAGATTTTTGCTTTTTGCAATAAAAAACTTCTGATAATAAAGATGTTTTTCTTTGTCATAGATAGGTTTACCTAGACCTGTAAAATAAAGTGTATGAGCCAAGCATTCCATAATGTTTTCTCCTCCTAATAATTATTACTCGGTTTGTTCCTACACGTTCTAATATTATATCACTTTTTCATTTAAATTGCAACATATATAGATAAATATTACAGAATATTACATAAAAAAAGTTTTAAGTGCAAAACACTTAAAACTTTCTAATTACTATTTTCTAATATTTAATTTTGAAATAATATCTCTATATCTTTCGATATCTTTTGATTCTAAATATTTTAGTAATCTTTTTCTCTTTCCAACCATTATTAAAAGTCCACGTCTTGAATGTTCATCTTTTTTGTGTACTTTTAAATGTTCAGTAAGTTCATTTATTCTTTCTGTTAAAAGAGCAATTTGAACTTCTGCAGAACCTGTGTCATGGTCTGCTCTTGCATAAGTTGTTAGAATTTCTTGTTTCTTTTCTTTAGTCATTTTAAAATACCTCCTCACTTTATAAAACTTGCCTAAAACTAAGAGATATACTGAGGTAAAATACAAAAATATATTCTCCGAGTAATAGGTGATATATAACAATTACAAAAGTAATTATTAACAAATATTATTATTTACCAACAATGAAATTATAAGAATTTGTATGAACTCCATTTACTCTAGTTTCAAAATGTACGTGATTTCCTGTTGACCAACCTGTAGATCCCATAGCAGCTATTACTTGACCTTGAGATACCTCTTGACCAGCTGTAACATTTAAAGAACTACAGTGTGCATACCAAGTTGATAGTCCATTTCCATGGTCTATTTTTACCATATAACCATATGAACCATTCCATCCAGCAAAAGTAACTAGTCCAGATTTATATGCATAGATAGGATCCCCATACTTTCCAGCTATATCAGTACCAGTATGCATAGATCCCCATCTCCAACCATAAGGAGATGAAATATATCTAGACACAGTTGGCCAAACTCCGCCTTCCATCATTGCGGCAGTAGCAATTGCATCTGATGCAGTCTGATTAGTAGATGTTGTTGCATAATTGTTTGGATTTTGGTATGTAACAACAGGCTTTGGAATAGTAACAGGTTTGTTTCTATCTACTATATCATTAAGTATTGCATCTGCTCTTTCTATACTAGTAATTTCTCCTAATTCTTCAACTTTTTTTTCATTAATAGCAACATTTAATTTGCTTACTTTTTCCTTTAAGCTTTCTGAATATTTACTAGCTTCATCTTTAGAATTAAAAGTCATTTCAACTTTATCGTTTACACTAACTTCATATACTGTATATTCTGTCTTTATTTCAGCTCTCAAATTTGTATAAACATTTTGATTTTCAAATAAAGAGTCTCTTATGTAACTAGATTCAAATACTGGTTCTTCTTCTAGATATACCTTAACATTCGAATCTATATTTTGCTTCTCAGTAACAAGATCATTATATGCCTCATCAAATTGAGCTTCACTAGAAAAATATCCAATAAATTTTCCAGCTATATATGTCTTAACTGCTGGTTTATAATTATTTAAAACAGTTATTGCAACTGCACTAAATATTAATCCCAACATTAAAATACTAAAAAATATAAATCTTATTGTACTGAGGACGCTTCTTTTTTCCATAATAAAAAATTGCACCTTCCTTTTTAAGACACTTTATTATTATAGCACAAATTTTAGTGTGTGTCAAATTTTACACAATTTAATCTCAAAGATAAATAATATTTTGATTATATGATTTATATTATCATATATAGTATTATATGTCAATCAAAATAAAAATTTGAATTATAATTAATCTCTTCTTTTTCCAAATATACTAAGCAATCTCAAGAATATATTAATAAAGTCAAGATAAAAATCCATAGCTGCATATATGTGCAATTTATCTTTATATATTCCATCATATTGTGCTAAGTTCTTTATCTTTTGAATATCATAAGCAGTTACTCCAAAAAATACTACCAACATAACCCAAGAAAGTACTAAATCGACTAAACTATTATTCAAAAATAAGTTTATTACACTCACTATTATTCCTGCTAGTAATAGTCCAAATAATATTGTAGAAAATTTACTTAAATCAACTTTTGTTGTATATCCAAGTAATGCGAATATGCCAAATATTGCAGATGCTGCAAAGAAGATATAGACTATTGAATTTAATTGATATACATAAAAGATACTAGACAATGTTACACCATTTATCGCCGCATATATAAAAAATAAAATTGTTACAACAATTGGTGGTACTTTTTTAGATATTAGTGAAAATACAACTACTACAACTAATTCTAATATTAATAAAATTGACAATCCACCAGACATTGCAAAACTAATTAACGCATCAGTTTTATATGTATATAAAGCTATGATTCCTGTAGCTAAAAGTCCTAAAAACATCCATAAAAATGCTTTTTTTAAGACATTATTATTATCAAATATTTTGGTTTGATTTTCCATAATTGGATTATTATTTTCATCCATATTATTTCACTCCTTTTCTTAATAATTATACTTTATATTAAATATTTATTCAATATATTAATATTAATTTAACATTTTTTTATGTTTTTCTTGTTTTTTTCACTGCTATATAGTATAATTTTGAATTAGAAGAATATATATAATTATTCAAGAGAAAGGAGGACTTAAAATGTCAATACCTGTATGGGCTTTATGGCTAATACTTGCCGGTGTATGTTTTTTTATAGAAATAGTATCTATAACTTTCTTTATGTTCTGGCCTGGTATTGGAGCTATTTTAGCTGCTTTTTGTGCAATGCTTGGATTTAAATTCCCTGTGCAAGTTATAGTATTTGCCCTATCTACAACTCTAATGATTATATTTATGAAACCACTAGTAAAAAAATTATTCAAAACTAATGACAATGACTTTCTTACAAATAAATCTATAATAGGAAAAAATGGTATAGTTACTGTAGAGATTGATAACTTAAAATCAAGCGGTCAAGTTAAAATTGGTGGTGAACTTTGGTCTGCTAAATCTTCAGATGATTCTGTTATAGAAAAAGGTGCAACAGTTATTATAGAAGATATAGAAAGTATTAAGTTAAAGGTAAAAAAAATATAGGAGGAATATTTTATGGAAGTATTTTTTATTATTTTATTAATTCTTGTAGCAATAGTAGCTCTAGCTTCTATCAAAGTAGTAAGACAATCTGAGGTTAGAATTATAGAACGTTTTGGTAGATATCATAAAATTGCTCAAGCAGGATTAAATTTTATACTACCTTTTGTTGATAAAACAAGAGCTGTTGTAAGTTTAAAACAACAAACAATGGATGTACCACCTCAAGGTGTTATAACAAAAGATAATGTTACAATAACAATTGATACTGTTGTATTCTATCAAATAATGGATCCTGCAAAAGCAGTTTATGAAATTGAAAGTTTACAAAAAGGTATTGCTTACCTTGCAATTACAACTATTCGTGATATAGTTGGTAAAATGGATCTTGATTCAACATTTAGTTCAAGAGATCAAATTAATATACAATTAAGACAAGTACTTGATGAAGCTACAGACAAATGGGGTTGTAAAATAGACCGTGTTGAAATTAAAGATATTAAACCACCAGTAGATATTAGAGATGCAATGGAAAAACAAATGAATGCAGAAAGAAATAAAAGAGCTGCTATACTTGAGGCTGAAGGAAAAAGACAAGCACAAATTACTATGGCTGAAGGTGCTAAACAGTCTACAATATTAGATGCTGAGGCTGAACGTGAATCTAGTATTAGACGTGCTCAAGGTGTTAGAGAAGCAAAAATTCTTGAAGCTGAAGGTAATGCAGAAGCAATAAGAAAGGTAGCATCTGCAAAAGCAGAAGAAATTAATGTTGTATATTCTGCTATTATGAATTCTAAACCTGATCAAAATTTAGTAGCACTAAAATCTTTAGAAGCTTTAGAGAAAGTTTCTCAAGGCAGTGCAAACAAAGTATTTATTCCTTTTGACGCTACAAAAGCAATGGGTGCATTAGGAGCTGCAACAGAAGTAATTAAATCAAAATAATTAGAATAATTAAAAAAATAACTACCCGTTAAAATTTAACGGGCAGTTATTTTTATTCTGTGGTAAAAAGGAACTCTTTGAACTTTTCCAGCATCTTATCATTATTTGCATGGAGAAAAGAATCTGTTGTAATGCTTATCAAAATCAAAATTGCGAGCGCCTCAACAGGTCTTTCCAGTGCATCAATGAATATTAATAAAATAATCAAATCGAATTCAAAGAAAAACCATGCAATAATTATTAGTGCTTCTACAATAGAAGCAAGCAATTTCCGTTTTGAAATCATAATTATGCCTCCTAATCTACACATTTATGTTTATTATTGATCGTTCTACAGATATTAATATTATACAATATTATGTAAATTTTGTCAAGGAATATTCTCTTTATTTATTTTAATCTAACATTTTCTTTTCCAAACATTGTATACAAATTTTCAACAGTATTTTCATTATTATTTAACCAGTATGGTCTAGAAATTAATTTCATTTTATTTGTTCCTTCAAAATATAGATATACAGGACTTTCTCCCTTATTTTCTTGTGGTAAATTTTTAATTGCCTCCTGTACTCTACTTTCTAGTTCAAATTTATCTTTAGGTATTTTAATATAAATTTTTTTAGACTTTATTATTTTTTCTATATTACTAACTAAAATTTTTGGTTTCTCTTCTTCAGTAATATTTATTCTTCCAGTTATTTTTATAACTTCATCTGGTTTTATCAAAGAGTGAAATTTACTAAATAATGTAGGAAAAACTACTACCTCAAGACTTCCGTATATATCTTCTACATCTGCAAATATCATCTGTTTACCAGATTTTGTGTTCATAACTTTTACCTTAGACACTATTCCACAATATGTAACTTGTTTATTATCGTAATTTTTTATAATATCTTCTTCACTTTCATTTTCATCTTCTGTAAATGAGGTTAAATCTTTGCTACTAATAGTAGAATTTTTCTCTATGTAATCCATATATTCATCTAAAGGATGTCCTGATATATAAAGTCCAATCATTTCTTTTTCCATTTCTAGAAGTTCTTTTTTTGTTGGAATATGAGCACTTTTATTAATTACAATATCTTGACTAGTATTTGTATTAGAATTTTCAAATAAATTGATTTGATTTTCATAATTTGATTTTCTTGTTTGAACAACACCATCAACTATATTTTCAAAAGACTCTAATAAATCATATCTTGTTAAATCCTTTTCTATTTCATCGAAGCAACCAGCTTTTATTAAACTTTCTATACATTTTTTATTTACATTTTCTGAAGCTGTCCTCTTTATAAAATCTATAAAGCTAGTATATTTACCATTCTGTTCTCTTTCACTTAATATATAATTTATTGCATTTTCTCCTACATTTTTTATAGATACCAAAGCAAATCTTATTTTTTTGTTCACTACTGCAAATTTAGTATAACTTTCATTTATATCAGGTCTTAATACTTCTATTCCTATTTTTTTACATTCATTTATATATTCAGCTATTTTAGTAAAATCCCCCATTAAACTATTCATAGTAGCTGCAAAAAATTCGTGAGGATAATAAGTTTTAAGGTAAGCTGTTTGATATGCGACAACTGCATAGCAGGCTGCGTGAGATTTATTAAATGCATATTTTGCAAAATCTGACATTTCATCAAATATCTTATTGGCTATATTTTCAGTTATTCCTCTTGCTTTTGCTCCTTTTATGAACACATCTCTTTCCTTGTTCATAACGTCAACTTTCTTTTTGCTCATTGCCCTTCTAACTATATCTGCTCTTCCATAGCTATAGCCAGCAAGTTCTCTAAATATTTGCATTACTTGTTCTTGATATACCATACATCCATATGTAGATTTTAAAATTGGTTCTAATGATTCATGAAGGTACTCTATTTTTCCACTTCTTTTACTCTCTATATACCTTGGTATTTGATCCATAGGGCCAGGTCTATACAAAGATAAAACAACTATTATATCTTCTATGCAGTCTGGTTTTAATTGTTTAATTACCCTCTTTATTCCACTACTTTCAAGCTGAAATATACCAACTGTGTTTCCATCTGAGAGTAGTTTAAATACTTCTTTATCATCCATGTTATCATCAAATTTGAATTTTATATTATGTATTTTTTCAACTAATTTTATTGTATCAGAGATTACAGTTAAAGTTCTTAGTCCTAAAAAATCCATTTTTAATAGGCCTAATTCTTCTAATGTTGTCATTGTATACTGTGTAGAAATTAAATCTGCATTTGAGTATAATGGAACATAATTTACTACTGGTTCTTTTGTGATTACAACTCCTGCTGCATGGGTAGAAGCATGGCGTGGCAATCCCTCAATTTTTTTGGCTATATCAATTATTTCCTTTACTTCATTATCAGTTTGATACATTGATAATAACTCTTCATTTTCTTTAAGTGCTCTGTCAATAGTCATATTCATTACATGAGGTATTAATTTAGCAAGTTTATCAGTCTTTTGATAAGACACATCAAGTGCACGTCCAACATCTCTTACAGCAGCTCTTGCAGCCATAGTACCAAAAGTTATTATTTGAGCCACATGATCTTTTCCATATTTTTTTGTAACATAATCAATTACTTCGCCTCGTCTCTCATAGCAAAAGTCAACATCAAAATCTGGCATACTTACTCTTTCAGGATTTAAAAATCTTTCAAATATTAAATTAAATTTAAGGGGATCAATATCAGTTATTCCAATAGCATACGCTGCTATTGAGCCTGCACCGCTTCCTCTTCCCGGTCCAACTTTTATTTTTACACTTTTAGCATAATTTATAAAATCTTGTACTATTAAAAAATAGTCTATGTAGCCCATTTTATCAATAACGTCTATTTCATAATCTAATCTCTTTTTGGCTTGATCATAATTTTCTTTATCGCCATATCTATTTTTTATTCCCTCATAACACATTTTTTTAAAGTATTCTAAATGTGATATATTTTCATCTATTTTAAACTCTGGAAGTATAGTCTTTCCAAAATCTATTGTTACATTACACATATCTGCTATTTTTTGAGTATTTAATATGGCCTCTTTTATATTGTTAAATCCTTCCTCCATCTCTTGAGGAGTTTTTAAATAAAATTCATTTGTTTTAAATGACATTCTATCTTCGTCACTCATTGTTTTTCGAGTTTGTATACAAAGTAAAATTTCATGGAAGTAGTAGTCTTCTTTATTTAAATAGTGACAGTCATTTGTTGCTACAAGTCCTAATCCAAATTCTTTAGATAATTCTATTAACTTTTGATTTACTAGTACCTGTTCTCTTATTTTATTATCTTGTAATTCTAAATAATATCTATCTTTTCCAAATATATCTATAAATTCACTTATTAAATCTTTTGCTCCGTCAATGTCATTTGATATTATTTTTTTTGATAACTTTGAAGCAAGACATGCTGAAAGGCAAATAAGACCTTCATTATATTTTTTTAATGCTTCCATATCAATTCTTGGCTTATAATAAAATCCTTCAGTATACCCTAAGGAACACAATTTTACTAAATTATGGTAGCCCGTATTATTCATTGCAAGTAAAATTAAGTGGCTTGGTTCTTGATCTATCTTACCATCTTTTTCAAATCTACTTCTAGGAGCCACATATACTTCACATCCAATAATTGGCTTTATTGAATTTGCAACACATTCTTTGTAAAATTCTATTGCGCCAAACATATTTCCATGATCCGTTATTGCAACTGCATTCATAGAATTTTCTTTTACTTTTTTTACTAAATCTTTTATTCTTATTGCACCATCTAGCAAACTGTATTCAGTATGCACATGCAAATGCACAAATCCCATTACATGTCCCTCCATTTTTAACATTATATCAAAATATTAATAAAATGTACATAGTAAAAAAATAAGAGAAGATAACTTCTTCTCTTATTGTGCTTATTTTAAAATTAAACTATTATAAATAATATTTTTTAAAATTTTTATTTCGCTCTTTTTAAATGGGAATTTACTTGGTTCATCTAATACAAAATTAATTACATAATTTCTTAAATAATCAAAGCCATACATTTTTACTAAATCTACTTTTTTACAATTATATAAATATACTATAAACTTCATTATAATGTATATATAATAATCTGATAAGCAGATATCTCTATTTTCCAACTCTTTCAAAACTTCTTCTAATTCATAAAACAAAATTTCCCGTGGATATCTAAAATTAGTAACATTTATCAAATTACATATTTCATCTATAATTTTACTAGAGATAGTATAGCCACATTTTAAGCATATATATTCATCTAAGCTACAGTTGTTCCTAATCTTACTAGAATCCATTAATATTATATTATACTCTGATAAATCCAAAGAGCATATTTCATTACATCTACATTTATGCATAATGTCACCCCACTATTAAGTTAATGATAAATTTTTTTATGCACCAATTGTATCATAGCATTACGATTTATTCAAGTCTTTTTTTGTATATTTAATTTCCCTACTAAGTTTAAAGAGCATGTATATATTAGGTAATATCATAAGTCCATTTGCTATAGCAGACAGACTCCACACTGTATCTAAAGTAAAAATTGCTCCCATGTATATACAAATTGCATAAATTAATTTATATATTATCATATAAAAATTTCGAGATTTGAATAGAAATTTTACACCACAACTTCCATAGTAGCCCCAGCACGGTATAGTAGCAATTGAAAATATTACTAGCGAAAATGTTAAGAAAAATTCTCCAAATGGGAACTTTGAAAATGTCATATTTACCATTTGAATTGGATCATAACATACAAGATAACTTGAACTTGACACCAAAATTATTCCCGTTATAGTACAAAGTATTACTGTGTCAATAAATACAGCCGTAGAAGATATTAAAGATTGTTTTGATATATTATTTTCTCTAACAGTACAATCAAAAATTGGAGAACTTCCCATTCCTGCTTCATTTGAAAATAAGCCTTTAGAAAATCCAGCTGACATTGATGCAATCATTATACTTGATAATATTCCACCTGTAGCAGATCTAAAATTAAATGCCTGTTTTACTATTCTAATTATGCTCGGAATTAAAAAATTTCTAAATTGTATCATAAGTGCAATGCACATAAAAAGATATACAAATGTAGCAAGTGGAACTAATATGCTACTTATATTAGATATTCTTTTTTCATTGCCAAATATAACATAAGTACATAATATGGTAATAATAATTGCTACTACCCTTTTATTAATTTTAAAAGTTGTAATTATCGAATTAACAGCTGAATTAGATTGAATCATTGCTCCTATTCCAAATGATGCAATTATTAAAAATATACTAAATAAAATTCCTAACAATTTATTATCAATTCTTTCAGATAGGACATACATTGTTCCACCGTAATAACCATTTTTATCTTTTTTTCTATACTTCAAAACTATATATGTCTCAGCATATTTTGTTGCTATTGCAATAATCCCTGATACAAAAATCCAAAATATACTACCTATTCCTCCAATAGCTATAGCAGTTGCAATCCCTATTATATTTCCTGTTCCTAAAGTTGCTGCTAGTACAGACATTAACGCCTTATAAGAGCTAATTCCACTGCTATTACTCTCAATTTTTTCATCTTTAAATTTAAACATATACTTTAGTCCAGCTACTATTCCCCTTTGTGGAAATTTAAGTTTTATTGTAAAGTATAAATGAGTAAAAATAAGTAAAAAAATTACTGGTAGAGACCATACAAGTTCTTGTAAATTAATTATTATATTTTTAAAATTAATCATTATATTTACACCACATTTAATTATATGATTTGCAAAATAAAAGAATACACTCCATTTTTAGTGTATTCTTTTAATAATTACATAACTTTTTTTATTTTAGTGACTAATACGGTAATATCATCATCGAAATTATTATTCTTTTCTTTATAAATAAATTTTGATATTTCATCAGCTATTGTTCTAGAATTCTTTGTAGTATCTATAGTTTGTAAATATTTTGTAAAATAATTATCAGAGATATCGCTCTCTTTTTCTGAAATTACTCCATCTGTAATTTGTACTACAATACTTCCACTTTCAAGTTTTTTTGTTATTGGTACATATTCTACATCAGTCAATAAGCCTACTGGAATATTTGAATTATTTATAGTTATTATCTTACCATTTTCTATTATATATGTTGGTGCTGATCCAAGTTTTATAAAACTTGCATTAGCGTTTCTTAAATCTATAATTACTGTATCTAAAGTTGAATATGCTTCCTCCTCAGCTTTTAATTTTATAACACTGTTTATTATTTCAATTGCCTTCTCATCATTAAATCCACCATCTAATAATTTTTCAAGCATTGATATTACTGAACTTGATGCAATTGAAGCTGATTTTCCTGAGCCTACTCCATCACTTAAAATACTTATATGTTTTAAATCGTTTAATTCATAACTAGAATAAGAATCTCCTGAAACTGTTTCATTTGTTTTTATAAAACTGCAAATACCAGTTTGCACTTCAAAAGCAGGAGTGGAAACAAGTTTTATTCTTGATTTTTCTTTCTTACTACTATTAAGAATTAATTTTATTGACATATCTTGTTCTAAAATATCTGTAGCAATATTTATAATTTGCTTCTTTTGTCTATCAATATCTGTCAATATATCTGTTACGAAAGTATACTCTATACCATTTTCATTTTTTTCAAAATAATCTTCGTACACTATAAAGCCATAAAATTTTAATTCCTGAGCTAATCTTTCTTGTTCCTTACTTTTTACTATATTATCATTTTTTATATTTTTAGCTACATTAGACAATATTTTAGATACTTCTTTATACTGATTTGATATCTTTGTACTGTTTTCTTTTTCTTTATTCTTTAAAATTCTTACAAATTTTATACTATTATAAATATCTTGTATGCCCTCAACAATTTTTGTAGCCTCAGAGCAATCAAAAGTAAGTACAGAACTATCAAGTATTTGGTTGTTTTCTAGTTTTTCATATATATCATCAACTATTTTATTTAATTTTTCTTCTGATATACATTCTGATTTTTTCTTACAATCAATACAAGTATTATAAGTATAATCTTTTATATATTTTTTTATTACATCTTTTGTTTCTGATACATCTTCACTTGTAACATCCACACAAGTATTTGCTAAATTTTCAAATACTTCTGATACAGCGCCTACTTTTTTTCTTGCACTGCTTGCTGTATCTAAAACATTTTCATATGTGCTATTTAATGTTTTATTTTTATTAAATAAACTTTCTAATTTTAATTCTAATGCTTTTGGTATAAATAATAAAGGTACACTTGCCACTAAAATCTCGCTTATTCTAATTGTGAGTAAAGAAAATTCGTTGGCATAGTAAATTATATATATATTTCCTGCAATAAAGCCTAAAACGACAGCTAATTTTCCAAATTTACTAAGTATACCAGATATAATACCACTAAATGCTAAAGATACTATGTAAGTCATGCTAATTGGTGTTATCATTGTAAGAAGTAAACCTATAATTAAACCTGTTGCGCCTCCATAAATTGGCCCTTTTTTATACCCAAATAATAGCACCATAACTAAAATTAGTACATTAAAAACTGATAGTCCTAAAAACTGAACGTCCTTAAATATAGTAAGAGCAATTGCAAGCACTGCCATCATTGCTACACTTTCTTCTTTAGTATACACGTATCCTTTATTAAAATTAATTAACACATACATACCTGCTACAAATACAAAATACAATATTGCAAAAATAACTAAGTTTGATAATATTGGTAACATATTTGTAAATAGTGTTGAATTTATAAAATTAAATACTACTTCTACTATAGTTGCAGATAATATAAATTTAAAAAATACAGAATATCTTTTACTTATTCCTTGAACATTTACAAGTGCAGTTATAAAAGTAAACAGCACAAAGAAAACTAGTAATTTTATTAATACTGCAGTAGAAAAGCTTGTACTAGAAATTCCTAAAATTGAAAATACTAGTACTAGTAAAAGTGGGACGTTAAATACACTTGCTACTCCAAATAATACATAACTAAATGGTGTACAGTCAAGTACAAATGATACGTTAGCAAGTGCAAAAGAAAGTATTGCAAACAAAATATTTTTTATACTAAATGTTCTTTTTAAAAAATATAAAATATTACTCACTTTACTATCATTTTCTAAATATCTATTATAAATCATCTTTACACCTCTTATGTAACTATTGTATAATATACATTTTTATTATTTTGTCATATTTTAAGATTTATATTAAATTTTAATAGACAAAATACACCAAAATAGTCAATTAATTGCCATTTTGATGTATTCTTAATATTACTTGTTCATATTAAACTTTCTTCTATTAATCCTTCTTGCAGGCTTTTCGTCAACTACTTCGTCTATTATTTCATTATCTTCTTCATTTATTTCTTCTTCATCTTCTTCTACTACTTCTTCTTCAGTTTCTTCTTCTACTTCTTGTTCACTGGCTTCTTCAGTTTCATCTGTTTCATCTGTTTCATCTGTTTCTTCTACTTCTTCTACTTCGTCTAAATTTTCATCTTCATCTTGGATTAATTCTTTTAATTTTTCTTTTGCAAAATCATTACTTGAAGTTTCTATAGATTTTTTAACAATAAATTCATCCAACTTATCAAATTCTAAATTTGTTACTAACTTAGAATATTCTAAGTATTCGTCTTCAATTGATATTGATCTGTGAACATCATTTACCATAGTTTTTATTTTCATATCGTAAATTTCTTTATACATTCTCACATAGTCTTTTAAATTTATTATACCTTTTTCTAAACTTTCATCATATATTCTTTGTAATTTTTCAAATACTTTATCTATAACTTTAAAGTATCTATAAGAGTTTTTACAAATATTTATAACTAGATTATATTCATACATATGCTTGTCTATATCAGATTCTATGCCTTTAATCATAGTTTCTATTACATATTCTATTAATTCTCTTTCATCAGTTGGAAGTTTTGAAATATCATAATTATCATTAATATAACTTACATATTCATCAACTGATTCAAATAACTCTTTATATATATCATCAGTATATTCTTCTGTTTGAATTTTTGTATCAATTTCTTCACATAAATTTATTACTTTATTGTATCTAGTTGACTTTTCTTCATCCTTTATATTTTGCTTTACTTCTTCTATAGCAGAAGATATTGCTAAAAGTGAAAATTTTGTATCTTCCTTAGATTTAAATTTTGAATTTGTTACTCTGTCATATTCCATATCAAGAAAAGCTTTTTGTAATTTTAATCTTTCTACTTTGTCTGTAGAATTAATATTTTCGACAATCTCGTCTGGGTAAGATAACTTTAGTTCGTACATTTCTCTTTGCATTATATCGTATTGATATTTTACAAACACGATTTCTCTTAAAATATTTTCTTGATAAAGCTTTTGATCTTCTCTTTCTTCTTTACGCATAACAGTTAAATGTTCATCAATTGCTCTATTCATTTTTTTCATATTTACCATTATAACGACACTTTGTATAACTCTATCGAAAAGATTTATTTTTCGTTTTGAACTTGGTACT
The DNA here is from genome assembly GCA_947628005.1 of uncultured Clostridia bacterium. Lineage (GTDB taxonomy): Bacteria > Bacillota > Clostridia > TANB77 > CAG-465 > CAG-465. Next base: position 78,540 of record CANQYI010000004.1, on the reverse strand, counting down.
ATATCTGCCATTATTATCCCTCTCCTTATTATTCAGCGTATATATTACATCTTTATTTCATATTTTGGTATATACCTATATTATATCGTGTTTTAAAATAAATGCAAGCATTTAATAGAAATATTACAAAAAAATTACTTATTAACTTGAAAATATTTATATAACTGCATTTTTGAATCTTACAGTATAAAAAAAGTTTACTAAATAAAATCTTTAGTAAACTTTTTGATATTATTTTATTGCTACAAATCCAGCTAATGTTGCGTCATCAGTTATTTCATTATTTTTTGCACTTCCTCTAATGTATTTAGGAATATCATCGATGCTATCAAAAACTAAATATGGATTTGATTCAATATCTATATACCAATGTGAATTAGCATTAGGTGTTAAAGGAAAATCATTTACTAGTTCTACATATTTTTCTTCAATTAACTCGTATACAGTTTTCTCAGTGCCATCACTTAAAGTAACTACTGTTTTTACTTTATTATTAATAAGTTTATAGCCACTAGCATTCCATGTTTTATCTTCATTTTGACCTACTTTATCACTCTGAGGAAAAGTAACTCCCTTTCTTACACTACCTGTTCCAGATAAAATTTCTTCAGTTGTAAAATATGCCTTAGTTTCAATTTTTACATTATTTAAAAATAGTTCTATATCAGTTTTTATATTATCATAACTTGTTACAAGTTTGGTAACCTTTGATCTATCGATAGGATTATTACCTGTAAGTTGTAACACAACTGCTGCTACTAAAATTATAATAACAATTATTGTAATTACTAAAACTATTAGTGAAATACCTCTATTATTTTTCATAACAACCTCCATAATTTTTTACTAATTATATATTACTAAAAATAAGATAATTTATCAAGTTATTTTTATAAACAAATATCTTTTCTGCACACACTAGAATATTTACAGTATTTACAGTAATCTGCTTTCTTATTAGGATTAATTTTAACATTTCCCATAATTATTTGTTTTCCTATATTTTTTAATATATTTTCAGATTCTTTTAACAGTGCTCTATAATTTTCTTCATCTAAAACTTTTGGTCCATTAATACTGCGCTTTGTTATATCTATAAAACTTTGTTTGCTATCAAAATTTTTATCCATCTTTTCTAATATGCTGATATCTTTTATAAATATTCCCTTTAATCTTAATTTACTCATAATTTCATTTTTTATAGTATCTTCATCAGCTGTAAAATCTTTAATATTAACCAATTTATCAGATAAATTAAAATATAACATTCCCGCTGGTATAACATTTATACTTGTATCTTTTGAATTATTTTTAATATATGCATTTAAATATGTAACTAACTGTAAAGATAGCCCCTCCTTTATATCATCTATATTTAAAGTTCTCTCAGAAGATTTATAATCAATAATTCTTACATATTTATTATTTGATTCTTGATAAGTATCAATTCTATCAATTTTTCCTACTATATTCATATATTTGTCATTATCAAGTTTTATTCTTATTGGAGCAAACACTCCATTATCTGAGAATGTAATTTCATAACCTTCTGGTAAAAAGCTACTTTGATTAAAACTGTTAGCAATTACATTAACTATTCTCTTTACAGTATTATAAAGTCTTAATTTTAATAAAGAAAATCTTATACTTTCATCACCCTTAGAAAGTATTTTATCTACCTTTTCTTCAATTATTTGATTTAACTTTTCTTCTACATTTTCATAATCTTTACTTATCAAAAGAGTGTGCCAATAAATTTTATTAGTATACAAATACAAAGAAAATTCTTCTAACACCTCATGTAAAAAGCTACCTATATCAATATTAGATATTTCAAATTCTTTTCTTTCTTTTATATTTAAAGAATATTTCATAAAATAAGAAAATGGACATTTACTAAAAAGTTCAAGTCTTGACACACTAGTTACAAGATTTGGCCCAAATATTTTATTTATTGTTTCTTTATCTAAATTGTCATCTTTCTTCTTATATTCTAATATTTTATTGTATCTTTCTTCATTCTTAAAGTATTTATATAGTTTCTTTACTTCATCACTTACTGTATCAGAAGCATATATTTCTTTCATCATATTTTCAAATACTTCTTCTTTTGAAAATTTGTCCAAATCATTTAAGTTTAACTTAGAATATGAAGTTACATTACCAACTATTTTCAAATTCAAAATATTTTGTATATTTGTAACCAAGTTTGACTTTCTTAAAGTGTTAGATTCTGTATCACAAGATGGAATAAATATATAAAGGCTTTCTAATATATTACTAAGCGCTTTATATATGTTAAATTCAGCCATTTTTTGCTTTTCTATCACAGTTTCTTTGATAAATATATCGTCATTTTCTAATGTTTCAAGTTCTGTATCTTTAAATAATAAATCATTACTTGAAATACTTGGAAACTTGTTTTCATTTACTCCAACAAAAAATACTATCTTTTTCATTTCAGAAGAATATTCATTTATATCTGCAAGTTCTACTTGATCTAATGCTTTTGGAATAGTCTTTAACTTTATTGAATTTAAAAGCATAATATATAACTTTCCTAATTCTTGCATTGATATTTGGCTATCTTTTAGAACTTTTTTTAAAGAGATAAATACTTTTATTAAATTATTCCATACCTGATCCTGCAGTGCTACATTTTCTATGAGTTCATTACTATCACTAGTTTTTATTTTATAAATTACAGAATCATAATTTTCTAAAATCTTATTATTTAAAAGATGTGAATATATTTTATCTAATAAATTTTCAAAGCTTAATTTTTCTTTTCCAAGTTTTGTTATATCACTAAAAATATTTAATATATTTTCTCTAATATTATTTAATCTTTCTAAGTCATATATATAATCATTATTAGTTTTATTATTTTTTATAAAGTTTCTATCTAATCTAAAAATATTAAATTCTCTTAAGTAATTTTCTAATATGCATATATCATCATTACTTATATCATTTAGTCCAAGTTTTAAGGTATTAAGCACATTCTCTCTACTAAAATCATTAGAAATTAAAAATAAATAATTGATATATTCCGCAAGTTTACTATTTAATATACTATAACTGATACTAGAATACACAGGTATTGAATATTCATAAAAACATCTTTTAACAATGCTATCATAAAGTTCAATATCAGTAGTATATATTAAAAAATCATTATATCTGTAACCTTGTTTTATTTTTTGAGATATAATGTGAGCAATATTATTTATTTCAGAATATGCATTTGTTACTAAATTTATATGCACATTTTTGGAATCACCACTATACGTACAAAAAGCTGTTTTAAACAAATTATCAGTTAGAAACTTTATATCTTTGCTTGGATTTTCATATTCATAATCTAGATAAATATTTTCTACTTTAGTATTTGTTTTATTTGCAATTTTTAATATACTAAGATACGTCTTATTAGTAGTACTAAATATATCAAGAGAGTTATTAGAATATATATCACTGATATCTGTTATATCTGTACACAGAGTAATTTTTATATCAATTTTCTTATCTAATAACTTTTCTATAAAGCTGTACTCACTCTTATTAAAGTTGCTATAGCCATCAAAATATATTTTAGTAGTTTTACTATCAACTACTTTATCAATTAGTTTATCAGTAAAAATCTCCATTTCCTGAGAATAATCTACATACTCTTTTTCTATTCTATCTTTATAAACTTTATAAATATTTATAAGTTCACTAAATTTAGAATCTAATATTTTATTTTTAAAATTTGGTAGCTGTTTACTTACGTTTATATTGCTACTTCGTATTAAATCCATGTAGATAACTAGGCTATTTATAAATCCCTCTTTGTTTTTTGCATTGTTAAAAACTTTTATAATATCTTTATTATTCTTTATTAAATCAGATAATATCAATTTTTTATCTAACTCTGATAAATATTTACTATCTATATTATAGTTATACTTTTTTAAATTGTTTTCTATAAAATCTGATATTGTAGTTATATTTACGCCAATTAAACCAGAAGAATTAATAAATGACATATATTCTTCTTCAGCCTTTACTTTCATAAAAGATGGCACCATCAAAATTACATTTTTATTATTTGAAATGTCATCTTTCATATTTTCATATATTCTTCTCGTTTTACCCGTTTTAGCTTGTCCTAAAATAATTTGTAAACTCATATGATCACCACTACTTATATTGGTACATTATTACTTTTTTTCTTCTTTATTTTCATAGTCAGATATCAACATCTGTTCATCTTTAATTCTAACTTCTTCAAAATTTGGAAGACTTTCCACATTTTCAACTCCACATGATTTTAAAAATTCACTTGTAACAGCATAAGCAGCTGGTCTTCCAGGCAAATTTAATCTTGCCACTTCTTCTATAAGACCACATTCTAATAGTCTTGACACTGAAAAGTCGCTATTTACCCCTCTAATTTTTTCAATTTCAGACTTAGTTATTTTTGGATTGTATGCGATAATAGTCAAAGTCTCAAGCTGTGAAGTTGATAAAGTTTGTTTTTTAGTATTTTCTACAAACTTATTTACATATTTATAATAGTCCTTATTTGTAACTAACTGATATGAATCATTTACCTTAACTAGTACAACACCTGAATTTTCTTTATACTTATCTTCAAGTCTTTTTATTGAATCTTCAATTTTTGATTTCTCTATTTCTAAATTTTTTGATATTTCATCAGTTGTGATTTCTCTTCCTAAAGCAAAAAGTATTGCTTCTATTATTTGATCTAAATTTTCCATTTTTATGCTCTCCATTCTTTTTATTATTATAGCAAAAAGTATCTATAATTTCTAGTTTTAACAAAGAATTTGTAATATTTATTTATTTTTATTTGCTTTATGTTAACAATTTTATAATTGTATATTAATGTAGTCTAATTACGCTTAAACTATTTTTTTATATTCACAGTTTTTCTTGTTTTTTTCTACATTATATGCTATACTTTACTTGCTAGTAATAATTGGAGATGATAATTTTATGCTATGTTCAGTATGTAAAAAAAATGTAGCTGTTATATTTATTAATAAATTAGATAATGATAAAAAGCCTACAGGTGAAACAATAGGTTTTTGTATGGAGTGTGCAAAGAAGAAAGGAATTGATCCAGTTTCAAATATAATGAGACAAATATCAAATATGTCTGAAGAAGATATGGAAAATATGTCTGAACAATTTGACAGTATGTTAAATGACATTAATAACTTCGATGATGATATTGATGATGAAACTCCTAAAGGCTTTGCTCTTCCAAATATATTTGGAAACTTTATGAATTTTAAATCTAAGAAAAATTCTCAAAGTGATGAATCAAAAACAAGTTCTAATAATCAAGATTCTAAAAGATCTAATGTTAATTCTCAAAAAGTAAATAGAAAGACAAAATACCTTGATACCTTTGGTGAGAATTTAACAAGAAAAGCTAGAGAAAACAAATTAGATAAAGTTGTTGGCAGACAAGAAGAACTTGAAAGAATGATACAAATTTTAAATAGAAGAAGTAAAAATAATCCTGCATTAATTGGAGAGCCTGGAGTTGGTAAAACAGCAATTGTCAATGCACTTGCTATTGCTATTGCAAATGGACAAGTTCCAAGTAAGCTAATTTCAAAAGAATTATACTTAATAGATATGACTTCTCTTATTGCAGGAACACAATTTAGAGGACAATTTGAATCTAGAATAAAAGGTCTTATTGATGAATGTAAATCTTTAGGAAATATTATACTTGCAATAGATGAAGTTCATAACATAGTTGGTGGTCTTGAACACGATAATTCAATGAATGCAGCAAATATGTTAAAGCCAGCTTTAGCAAATGGTTCTGTGCAACTTATTGGTGCAACTACTCTAAAAGAATATAGAAAGTATATAGAAAAAGATTCTGCTTTAGAAAGAAGATTTCAACCAATAATTGTTGAGGAGCCATCTGTTAGTGACTGTTACAATATACTAAAAGGTGTAAAAGAATATTATGAGAACTATCATAAGGTAAAAATTCCAGATGATGTCTTAATGGATGCTGTCATGTTATCTGATAAATATATACATGATAGATTTTTGCCAGATAAAGCAATCGATTTAATTGATGAGGCTGCTGCAAGGGTAAACTTAGATGATATTATTCTATCTAAAATAGAAAAACTTCAAAACAATTTAAAAAATATACAAGATTCTATTGAAGAATTAGAATACATTAATACTTCAGAAGATATTAGTGAAGACGACAAAGTAACTTCTTATGAAAAACTTGCCAAACTTAAAGAAGAAGAATGTAAAATTGAAAAAGAACTAGACTTACTAAATAAAAAATCTAAGCCACGTGTGGTTAATTTTGATGACTTAGCTAAAGTTGTAGAACTTTGGACAAAAATTCCAGTTACTAGATTAAAAACTAAAGAAACAGATAAATTACTTGCTTTAGAAACAACTTTAAAAAAGAGAATAATTGGTCAAGATGCTGCAATAGAAGCCATATCTAATGCAATTATAAGAAAAAGAGCAAATATAAGAAATATAAATAGACCACCTTCTTTCATCTTTGTTGGTCCTACTGGTGTTGGAAAAACAGAACTTGTTAAGACTTTAGCCTATGAACTGTTTGATGATAAAGAAGCAATAATAAAACTTGATATGTCTGAGTATACTGAAGCTCATTCTACTTCAAAACTTATAGGTGCTCCTCCAGGATATGTAGGATACGATGAAGCTGGACAATTAACAGAAAAAGTTAGAAGAAATCCATACAGTATTATATTATTTGATGAAATTGAAAAGGCTCATCCAAGCATATACAATATGCTATTACAAATTTTAGATGAAGGAAAACTTACAGATTCTCAAGGAAAAAGTGTTTCATTTAAACATACTATTATTGTACTTACATCAAATCTTGGAACTAATTTCAAAAGTGACTCATACGGATTTGCAAATTCTGATATTGAAGAAAATATTTTACAAAGCAAAGTATCTGATGCTTTAAAAGAGTACTTTTCTCCAGAATTTTTAAATAGAATTGATAATATAGTAGTATTTAATAAGTTAAGTAATTCTAGTATAGAAAAGATAACTAAAATTTTACTTGATGAGTTAAAAGAAGAAACTGCAGTAAGACATATATTATTTGACTATACTGATAAAGTAATACAATTAATTTCAAAATTAGGATACAGTAAACAATACGGTGCAAGACCTTTAAAAAGAGCTATTCAAAAAAATATTGAAGATTTAATTGCAATAGAGTTTATAAAGAAAAATATTAAAGAAAATCAAAAATTTTTGTTAGATGTAGATGATGATAAAATTGTTATTAAGCAATAAGGAGGAAAATATATGAATACGGAGGTTAAAGATAATAGCAAATCTATATATGTTATATTTTTACAAACTCCATTCAAAATTGGTAAACTAATAAGATTTGTAACTAATTATAAATATAATCACACCTCTATTTCGTTTAGTGAAAATGCAGATGTACTTTATTCTTTTGCAAGATATAATAAAAATTCTCCATTTGTTGGTGGTTTCCTTGAAGAATCTCCTCTAAGATATATAAAAGATACTGATAAAAGAACTTGTGTGAAAGTATTTAAAATTAACTTGGAAGATAAATATTATAACTGTGTAAAATCCTATATAGAAGATATTAAAAATAATAAATCTGAATACATGTATAATTTATTTTCCGCTATGCTTTACCCACTACATAAGCAAGTAAAAATTAAGAATGCTTATATTTGTATAGAATTTGTAATAAATGTACTAAAAATAGCTAATGTACTTCCTGAGGACTATAAATCAAAATATAGTTTTAGCTTGCTTGCTAAAGATTTAAATGAATATAAAATCTATGAGGGTGATATAAATTCAATACTTTCTAATAATATTTATGAAGGCGATGTATTTTTTGAGAAGATAAATCGTAAAAAAGTATTTACAGACACTATAAAGTCCTTGTGTACCCTATCTCATAGATTATTTTGCAAATAAAATTAAAAGATACTGATAAAATTTCAGTATCTTTTTTCTTAACTTTCTAAATCTTCAATTATAAGATTTAATTCATCTTTTGTACTTGCATCTATTCCGTTTTTCTAATCTTTCTTTTAATTCTTCTCTAATTAGCTCTACTGGAATATCAATTTTTCTATACATTTCTAATTCTTTATCGTTTATTTTTCTATAAACTATTATATCGTCTGATTCTAATTTTACCTTAAAATGATTAGGACAATTATTACTTATTGTTCTCTTAAAAATAAGTTTATCAGCATCCTCTTCTACTATACTATAATCTAAATTATTAATTTTTTGGTTATTTAATTCTAACTGCTTTACTCTTTCTACGTTAGTTGAATAATAAACATTTTCTTTTTTTATGGTTTCAGAGCACAAAGAATAAAAGTCTTCATAAATAACAGTAACATCCGTATCTTCATATATATTTACATCTTTTTTCACTTCTTCTGTATTATCATCATTTATAGCAGTTATACTCTCATCTGCTATTTTATCTTTATTTGTTAATTTAATAATATATTTACATCCAATATATGTACCAAATAAAAGTAACATTAAAAACATTCCTATTACTAAATATCTGTAACTATTATATCTCATACATATCACCTATTTTTATTATTAACAAATTAAATTTGTTTATACATACGATATAATATGTAATTAAAATTTAATTGCTCCTACTTTTTCAGTAATATAGTATTTTATATTAAATTTGTTAAGGCGTTCTAAAACATTAATGGATGGATGAGAATATACCTTCTTATTAGATGAAATAACAGCATATTTAACATTAATAAAATTTAAAAACTCCTCACTTGTTGACGTATCTGAGCCATGATGTCCCACCTGCAAAACATATATATTTTTAAAATCATTTAAAAGACTAACATTATCAATTTTATTTAAATAATCTATATAATATTCTTCACTCTCTTTTGTTGCATCGCCCATGAATAAATAATTTTTATCATAAATTTTAATCATATATATAGTTGAGTTAGAATTTGCTATATCACTTGAAAAAATAGTGACATCTCTAGGGCAAATTACATTTATCTCAACATTTTTGTATTCTAATTTATCTAAAAAATTTAGTTCTATTTTAGATATATTATTTTTAGATATAAAGCTACCTACTTTATCAAATTCTTCCGAAACATTAAATGACTTTTGAGGCTTCAAATAAGCAATGTTTAAAATCTTTATTGAACTATCTAAATTATAAATACCATTTACATGATCTAAATGAAAATGAGTTATTAAAATTAAGTCTATTTTATTTATTCCCTTATACTTTAAAAAATTTTCTAATGTATTATTTGCAACGTTATTGCTAGTAGATCCCATATCTACAAGTATAACTTTTCCATCTTGTTTTATTAGAGCCATATTTCCCTGCTTTACATTAAAAAATATAACGTAATTTTCAAAATAACTTGCATAAACATAAGTAAATAATATTATCATAAATAAACAAACCGTTACAATTTGTAGTACCTTTTCTAATGCTTTTCTCTTTGCCTTTACTTCCCTTTTTAGTATATGTAATTTATACATTTTAATAGCTATTATAGAATAATAAAATATTATTTGTAGCAATGAAAATGATGCTAAATTTATCATTATAGATTTGCTACTTAAGAAGCTTGCAACTTTTATTATTACATCTAATAAAATATAATTTGCTAATATTAAAATATCTGATATTATGGGAATGAAAGATAAAAACAGAGTTAAAAATCCTAACATATATTCAAAGCACGAAATAAGAGATAATACTAAACTATATATTACTGAGAAAATATTTATTTGTGAAAAAAAGTTAACTTGTAGTGGAAATGTTCCAATTATTATTGAAAAATTTATTGATAATAAATTAATGATTTTATTTAATATAATACATAAAATATTCTTTTGATTATAAATATATTTTTTTAGTACAGTAGTATAACAGAGTTTATTTATATACGAATTTATGATATTACTAAATAACATTATTGATAAAACACATGAAAATGACAGAATAAATCCTACATTAAATATGTAATAGATATTATAAGATAAAATAATTATTGCTGTTAATCCAAATCTTTTGTACCTAGAAATTTTTATATTTAATGTGTCACAAACCATAAATATAATTTTAGATATTACTGCTCTAAGTACGGGGATTTTTCCTCCTGAAAAAATTGAAAAGAGTATTAACAATATAAAAGTTAATATATTAGTTTTTAAATTTTTATTTTTTATAAAAATATTTAAAACATATATGAAAAAATATATATGAGTTCCCGATACAGTTAAAATAAAACTTGAAGCACAGCGTTTAAAATCTAATTTTATTTTACTATCTAAATTACTATCATCAGAATATATTATACTTTTAAACAAATTAAAGTGTTTATTATTTAATTTTTGACTGAGCTTATTATTTAAAAATTCTTTATAATTAAATATGGTTTTTAATAAAATATTTCCTACTCTACTCCCTGCAGGCTTTATATTATTTGTGGAAATTGATGTCACAATATTATTTGAATTTAAATACAAAGAATAATTAAATTCACCAGGATTTTTTAATACCTCTATATTTTCCATTTTTACCGTAACATTTAAAATGTTTCCATATTTATATATATTATTTTTTTCTTCAAAATTTTCTTCATTTTTATTATTGTAAATATTTAGTAAAAATTCATCTTGCTTATATTTTACGATATAGCTTACTTTCATTTCATCACTGCTCTTTAATTGTTTTACAATAACATCTATATTTTTATAATCTTTTAGCTCATTATATTTATAATTAAATGCATATACTCTATTATACAATCTATATATGAAAAAAATTAAAAATGTAATAATTATAAGAGATTTTATAAATTTCTTTTTAAGTTTAAACTTGCTCATATTAAATATAATTATACATTTGATTTTTAGCCGTAGTCAAGGAATTTTCATCGCAAGTTTCGACATGATATTATATCATTAATTTCATTCATCTTTCCTTGACTAAAGTTTTAACTTACGATATACTATTATATAGATTTTAAGGAGGTTATATAATGATTGAAATTAGATGGCACGGTCGTGGTGGTCAAGGCGCAAAAACTGCTTCATTATTACTAGCAGATGCAGCTTTTAATACTGGAAAGTACATTCAAGGCTTTCCAGAATATGGCCCTGAAAGAATGGGTGCACCTATAACTGCGTATAACCGTATAAGTGATAGTCCTATAAGGGTTCATTCAAATATATATGAGCCTGACTATGTTGTTGTTGTAGATGATACTCTTTTAGATGGAGTTGATGTCTTAAAAGGCTTAAAAAGAGATGGCGCTATTTTAATAAATACTAATCAAAGTATTGAAAGTATTAGAAAAAAACTTAATGGTTATAAAGGTAAAATTTATACAATTGACGCTTCTAAAATTAGTAAAGATTTCTTAAAGGCCAATTTTCCAAATACTGCAATGCTTTCAGCTATAGTTAAAATTACTAACATAATGACAAAAGAACAACTTTTAAAAGATATGGAAGGTTCATTTAAACATAAATTTGCTAGAAAACCTGAAGTAATTGAGCCTAATATGGAAGCCATTAAAAGGGCTTATGATGAAGTCGTTGGAGGTTAAAATATGAGTAAAGAATTTGGTCGTGGTGCCACAATTTTGAAAAGTGGTAATTCATGTGAATTTTATACTGGTGACTGGAAAGTACAATATCCAGACCATTTAAAAGATAAATGTAAAAATTGTATGATGTGTGTTCCATACTGCCCTGAAGATTGTATAAAGCAAAAAGATGGCATACTTGATAAAATAGATCTTGATTATTGTAAAGGCTGTGGTATATGTGCTAATGTATGTCCATTTAATGCTATTGAAATGAAACACAAAGATGAATAAGAAAGGATGTGTTTAAAATATGGCTATTAGAGAAAGATTAAGTGGAAACGAAGCCGTTGCAACTGCAATGAAACAAATTAATCCTGACACTGTTGCAGCCTACCCAATAACTCCATCTACCGAGGTTCCACAATACTTTTCAAATTTTGTAGCTAACGGCTCTGTATCAACGGAGTTTATTGCTGTAGAAAGTGAACATAGTGCAATGTCTGCATGTATCGGTGCTGCTGCTGCTGGTGGAAGAGTTATGAGTGCTACATCTTCTCAAGGTCTTGCACTTATGTTTGAAATGTTATATATAGCTTCTGGTTTGAGGCTTCCTATAACACTTATATGTGGAAATAGAGCATTATCTGCTCCATTAAATATTCATAACGACCATTCAGATTCAATGGGAGCTCGTGATTCAGGATTTATTCAATTATATTGTGAAAACAATCAAGAGGCTTATGACAATACAATAATGGCAGTAAAAATTGCAGAGAGAGCAAAACTTCCAGTTATGGTATGTTATGATGGATTTATAACTTCTCATTCTGTGGAAAATATTATGCTAATGGAAAATGAAGAAGTTAAAAACTTTGTTGGTGAATATAAACCTGATCAGTATCTATTAGATTATAATAATCCTATATCTATAGGACCTTTAGATATGCAAAAAGATTACTTTAAGCATAGATATGAACTAGCTTCTGCTATGAAGGATGCTAAAAAAATAATAAAAGAAGTATCAGAAGAATTTTATAAAATTACTGGTAGAAAGTACGATTTATACGAAAAATACATGATGGACGATGCTGAAATTGCTATAATTGCTCTAAATTCTACTGCTGGTACAATTAAAGATACTATTGACAATTTAAGAGAAAAAGGAATAAAGGCTGGGCTTTTAAAACCCAGAATGTTTAGACCTCTTCCATGGAACGAAATTGCCCTAGAACTAAAAAATTTAAAAGCCTTAGCTATAATGGATAAATGTGATAGTATAAATGGTTATGCTGCTCCTCTATTTACAGAGATTACTTCAGCTATGTATTCTAGTCAAGTATATGTTCCTACAATAAATTATATTTATGGACTTGGTGGAACTGATACTACTGTAAAAGATATAGAAAAGATTTATTCTAAGTTACAAGAAATATCAAAAACTTATAGAATAACAAAAATAACAAATTATTTAGGAATTGATGAAGAGGAGGTAAAATAATATGGCATATAATTTAAAAGAAATGGTAAATAAAAAATCAAGACTTGCTTCTGGTCATAGAATGTGTGCTGGTTGCGGTGCTCCTCTTATTGTAAGAAATTCTTTAAGAGCATTAAAAGACGAAGATCATGCTGTTATATCTTGTGCTACTGGATGTCTTGAGGTTTCTACCTGCATATATCCTTATACATCATGGAAAGATTGTTCATTTTTACATACAGCTTTTGAATGTGCTTCAGCTTGTGCTTCTGGTGCATCAAAAACTTATGAAAAATTAAAGAGAGAAAATAAATTACCACAAGATAAAGACACAAAATTTATTGCATTTGGTGGAGATGGTGGTACATATGATATAGGGCTTCAATCTCTATCTGGAGCTATGGAAAGAAGAACAGATATGACATATATTTGCTATGATAATGGTGCTTATATGAATACTGGTACTCAACGTTCCTCTTCTACTCCACATTTTGCTGATACGACAACATCTCCAGCTGGTAAAGTTATTCCTGGTAAAGTTCAACCTAGAAAAGATTTAGCAGAAATAATGATAGCTCATAATATTCCCTATGTTGCTCAGACAGCTTTAATTGGTAATATGAAAGACTTATATGAAAAAGCAGAAAAAGCAATATATACTGAAGGTCCTACTTGTGTAGTTGCGCTTTCTCCTTGTCCTAGAGGATGGGGTTATCCTACAGAAGATTTACAAAAAATATCTAAACTTGCTGTAGATACTTGTTTTTGGCCATTATATGAAGTAGAAAATGGTAAATATCACATTACATATAAACCTGCAAAAAAATTACCTGTTGAAGAATTTTTAAGGCCACAGAAAAGATTTAAACACATGTTTAAAGAAGGTAACGAATGGATGATTGAGCAATTTCAAAAAGAAGTTGATAAAAAATGGGAATATCTACTTATGATGGAAGAAATCACAAATAAGTAAATAAGTAAATAGATTAATTAATTAATTAGTTAATATAAAAATAGAAAGGTCGTTTTCACGACCTTTCTATTTTGTCTTATGGGTGACCAAATTGCCGTTTTAGCAATTCGTAAACTGAATCAACTAGTTCCTCATCGGAGCCTTCTGTCTTAAACTGATAATAACTATCAGCCTTATTTAATTGTCTAGCGTATTCTCTTAACTTAGAGCAGTCAAACTCTTCGCTTTTAAGATACGCAATTTCTAATTTTTTTATTTCCCCCATTAACTTTGTATACATATTTATCACTCCTTATAGTTAAAGAGAGTCTTCCTTTTTACCTGCTCATATATTATACCACAATTGTTTACATAAGTCAAATCAGTGTGCTATTTTAGTTTCATTGATATAACTTTAGAAATTCCATACTCTTGCATTGTAACACCGTAAGTTGAAGAGGCAACTTCCATTGTACCCTTTCTGTGTGTTATAACAATAAATTGAGTATTTTTAGAATATTTTTTAATATACTGAGCAAATCTTTGTACATTAACATCATCTAATGCAGCTTCAATTTCATCTAATATACAGAATGGAGGCGTCTTTATTTTTAATATTGCAAATAACAGTGCTGTTGCAGTAAGTGCTCTCTCTCCTCCAGATAAAAGCATCATATTTTGCAGTTTTTTTCCAGGTGGTTGTACAGTGATATCAATACCACTTTCTAGTATATTTGCTTCATCATTTAAAATTAAATCTGCTTTTCCACCGCCAAATAATTCTCTAAAAGTTTCATTAAAGTTTTCTTTTATAATTTTGAATTGTTTAGCAAATTGTTGTTTCATTATTGTTGTCATATTTTCTATTAAATTATTAAGTTTTAATTTTGTTTCTTCTAAATCTTTCTTTTGAGATGTTATAAAATCATATCTTTGTTTTGTTTCTTTATATTCCTCAATTGCAGAAACATTAACTTCACCTAAATTTTTTATTTTATTTTGCAACTTTTCAACTGCTTTTTGTATATTAATATTTTCTTCTAAAACTGGTAAAGTTTCAACTAAAGCTCTTGCACTAGAAACTGTAATTTCATAATCTTCCCACATTTTAGTTTTTAAATTTTCTATTTCAATATCAAATCTTACTTTCTTATTTTCAAATTTTGCTTTTTCAGATTTTAGATTTTCACTCTTTTTAATATTATCAAGTATAACTTTTTCTATTTCTTCTTGCTTCTTAACACATTCATCTTTTTCAGTTTTTAATTTTAAAGAAATACTTTCAAATTCATTTTTGAAGTTTCTTTTTTGTTCTATTTGTTCATTTAAACTAGTAATTCCATTCGTACTATCTATTATACTAGCCTGTAATTCTTCTTTTTGAGTCTGTTTCTTTGATATCAAAGTTTCAAAATTAGATATATCAGCTTCTATCTTCTCTTTCATTTCATCTATTGAAGCTACTGATTCATCAAAAGAAGATAAAGATATTTTAAGATTTACTACATCTTCATTTAAATAATCAATTTGTTGTTGTTTTTCTTTATTAAATCTAGCATATTCATCTATTATCTGTTGCTTTTCATCTATTTTTTTATCTAATTCTTCAAGCATCAAGTTATTAGCAACTATACTATCCTCACTTGATACTATTTTCTTTTCTAATTCTTCTTTTTGATTATTAAAGTTCTCATAATTTTTTTCAAGTCTTGAAATTTCATTTTTTGTATTCTCATACATTTGAGTAAGTGTTGCTACATCTATTTTTAGAGCCTCTTTATCAGAATTTAATTTATCATACTCGACATTTATATTATTTAATTCTTTATCTATATCATTTAATTTTGAATTAATTTCTTTTATCTTTTCTTCTTTTTTCTCTGATAATCTTTCAAGTTCATTTATTTTTTCTTTTCTTCCTATAAGTCCTGCTGTCTTTCCTGCTATTTTTCCTCCAGTCATACTACCAGATTGCATTATCAAATCACCAGAAAGAGTTACAATTCTTATATTATTTTTAAACTTATTAGAAATTACCATTGCATTATCTATATTATCTACTATAGCCACATTATTTAATGATAAATTTATTACATCTTTAAATTTATCATCATATTTTACAAGTTCACTTGCCATTCCTAAAAAGCCTTTATATTCTTTCAAATTAGAATATTTGTCATCTTTTACTTTTCTTATTTTATTTAGTGGTAAAAAAGTTGCCCTGCCAAGTGAATTTTCTTTTAAATATTCAATTAACTCTTTTGCATCTTGATCTGTATCTACAACTATATTTTGTAAATAACCTCCAAGAGCAATTTCAATAGCATATTCATACTTTTCATTAGTAGAAATAAGAGAAGCGACTGAACCATATACCTGCTTTAAATTCTTATTTTTAGCATAATCTAAAATAGATTTTACGCTTTTTTGATAACCTTCATTTTCTAAATTTAAATTTTTAAGATATGTAAGTTTTGATCTTATAGTCATTATTTCTTCTTTTAAATTTTCAGAAGTTTTTGATATACTATCATGTTCGTTTAATATGCTTTCTCTTCTAGTATTAATTTCATTTATTTTTGTTTCTACTTTTTTTAATTCAGAATTTTTGCTATTAAGTTTACTAGACAAATCAGATTTTTGAGCATTAATACTATCTTTTTGAACTATATTTTTATTATGATTTTTTTCTATATTTTCTAATTGTACTTTAATTGAATCTATTAAAACTTGAGTATTACTTATATTAGATTTTAAATTATATTTTTCTTCTACTTTAGCTTCTACATCTTTTTTTAGATTTTCTATTTCTAGTCCTCTTTTGTCCATGTTGGACATTAAAATTTTAAGTTCATCTTCTTTTTCTTTAAGTTCTACTTCAAATTTTTTCTTATTTTCATTCATTGATTCTTTTTTCTTTAATTTTGAATCAATTTCTTGTTTTAATATTTCTATTTTTTCTTTATCTTCACTAACTTCTAATTCTAATCTTTTTATATTTTCATTAGAATATTCTATTTGTGCTTCAAATACATTTATCTTAGAATTTAATTTTTCAACATCATTTTCTGTTTCAAAAAATTTAGTTTGAGTCTCTTCTATTTTTAGTGAAACCTCATTTATTCTTGATTTAATATCATTTTTTTTAGATTCCTGCTCACTTGATAATTTTTCAATGTCATCTATACTTTTTTGTAAATCAGAAATTTGTAAATCGATTTTTTCTAAATCTTTATTATTATTGTCTAGAAGCTTTAAAAACAATCTCACATCTAACTGTTTTAATTCATCTCTTAAACTTAAATAAGTTTTAGCTGTTTCAGATTTTTTTCTAAGTGGTTCTATTGTATTTTCTATCTCATTTAAAACAGAATTTACTTTATCTAAAGAAATATTAGTGCTTTCTAATTTTCTTGTTGCCTCTTCTTTTCTAGTTCTATATTTTACTATACCTGCTGCTTCTTCAAAGATATGACGCCTTTCCTCAGATTTAGTTGATAAAATTTCATCTATTTTACCCTGTCCGATTATACTGTATCCATCTTTTCCAACGCCTGTATCCATAAATAATTCTTGTATATCTTTTAATCTACATTCACTGCCATTTATTAAGTAATTACTTTCGCCTGAACGATAAATTCTTCTCGTAATTACAACTTCTTTAAAATCAATTGGTAAAGTCATATCAGAATTATCTATTATCATAGATACTTCAGCAAATCCTTGTTTTTTTCTTGCCTCTGTTCCTGAAAAAATAACATCTTCCATCTTTGAGCCACGAAGTGACTTAGTGCTTTGTTCTCCAAGTACCCAACGTAAAGAATCTGATATATTAGATTTTCCACTTCCGTTAGGACCAACTATTGTCGTAACACCATCTAAAAATTCTATTTCTGTTTTATCTGCAAAAGATTTAAAACCTTGTAATTCTAACTTTTTTAATTGCATATATTTTTTCTCCTCTACAGAAAAATTATATTATAAAATAATCCATTTTTCAAGCTTTTTTGCACAATTTGGGCATTAAAAAAAGTGGAAAAATCCACTTTTTTTAACCAATAATTAAAATTTTTACATCATTCCATATTTCCTTTGACTAGATTTAAATTTTTGATTACAAATCTTTGACCAAAGTTTATATTCTTGTAATTTTTTTGATATTATTTCTATATGATAAGTATCATCTGAAAGTTTTATAATTCTTGCTATATCATTTTCTTCATAATTTATTTGCTTTAACTTTTCGGTTGAGAATGTAAGGTATGTCTGACCCTGCTTTTGCATAAGTTTGCCTTCTCTATCATTATACTTTTGATTCTCTTGAGCATCAATTATCTCTAAATTTACATCTCTAGTTTTATAAATACTTGTTCCTATTTTAACATTCTTACAATCATCATCACCAAATCCAAAGAATTCAGGAATCATTTGTTTAATATAATTTGGAATCTTTATAACAGATGTATCTTGTTCTTTTTGTGGACGTGAAGGCAATTCAAATATCAAATTTGTAACATTATTAAGATTTACTTTTTTTACTTTAACTAAATCTTCATCATCTAAATTTTTACTTTCATCTTTTTTTGATGCTTTAGCCTTATTCATGTTTAACTTTACATCTGCCTTTGAAAATAGTAAATTTTCTATATCAAGTGTATCATTTTCATCAAACTCAGAATTTTCTAAACTTTCATCGTATAATTCATTATCTTTATCTATATAATCTTCATTATACTCAAAATCTTTAAGCAATTTATTTGCATCTTTATCATATTGTTTTATTTGTTCATCATCAATTTCAACGTCATCTGATTTTTCTTTAGTTAAATTTTTACTTGATGGTTCATCATCTATTTTTATTTCATCCTCAACATCAGAAAAATCAAAATCTATATCAACATCAGATAAATCTACCTTTGGAATATCTCTTACTAAAGCATCATCATCAATTACTTTATCTTCAGTTGTAGCTGGTTTATTAGATTTTCCAAGTAATTCAGATATACTCTTAACAGTATGACTATATTGCTTTGTAGAAAAGATTTCTTTACTTTCTACAAGTTCATCAATATCAGATTTTTCAATCTTTTTAAATATATCTTTTTGAAGCTTAGAAATAATATTTTTTATAAGCTCTTTATAATCATCTTTTTGATCTTTCTGTGTTAAATCATATAAGATTTCTAAATAAACATTGATATTATCCCTAAGACTTCCCTCAGATATACCAGATGCGAAGTTATACATAACGACTTCATTTGCATATTCAAACATAATTATGCTACCTTCAAATTCAATATCTAAATTATTTGAATATATATATACATCATTAGTATAACTTAACATCATTTCTAACATACTTCTAACTGTATTTTTTTTATCAATTCCGAGTGCGAAAAACATTTTAGCTTTTGAATCTATCATTTCTTCTTCAATAAGCTTTAATCCTGTTTCCTTCACTTCACCAGATATTATATAAACTTTTTTTGGTTTATTACTAAAACACTTTTCAATCTTTTCTATTAAAGTGTTATTATTATTTTCTTGTATTAAAATATTAACTTTCATTTATCTTCTCCTAATTAATCATAACAAGTATTATTATATGAATTGGTTTTATAAGTTGGTAAACTAGAACCCGATGGATGGAAGAAATTAACTCCAACTACATTTTTAGGTTCATTTCCTAGCCAATATAAATATGCAGCTGGCATTTTGCATCTCATACATCTTCTTAAAACAACCTGGTTATTTATATTAGCAACATGGCATTGATTATCTGACGTACATCTCCATGACCAACCCTCACTATAGTATTTTTCAACAACGTAGTTCGTATTAGGATTAGTAGTACTGGTTGGAAAATTATAATAATCACCAAAATAATGATTACATGGTTCATAAAAATTTCTTGATGCTCCTTTATCTATTTTTAGGCTATTTCCAACTTTATCATATATTTTTATATAAACCGAATAAAATTTACCTAACTTTGATTTTGAGCCACGAAAAGTTACTGATGAACCTGAGGAAGATTGTTCCAATGTATATTTACTATCATCAGGATATGCATAATACCAATTGTTACTTTTCCCTAGTTGTGGTCCACTACCTGCTACAATAGAAGAAGTCCTATAAAAATTGTAAGTTGATATACCACTTTGTGAATCTGTAGCACCAACTACCGTAAATGTCACACTAGAATTTTCAGGACTATTTCCTTTATAAAAAGAATGATTTACAGCAAAATTTGAAGCCTTGCTAGGCGGAGTTACATCTATCTTCCTAGATATATTATTTTCAACGTAGTTACCTACTTTATCAGTTATTCTAGCATACAAAGTATGTGTTCCTGTAGTTCCAGGAGATTTAACAGATGAAGTAGTTGGCAAATTTGAATAACTTGATGAAGAACCCCATTTATATTGTTTAGTATCTACACCCGAATTTGTATCTTTACAAGATATTGTTACATTTGAATGATGTGAATAGTTACCCGTTTTTGATATATCAATCGAACCACCTGATGCATTATAATCTGAAGTACTAAAAGTAAGTGTTGGTGCAGTTCTGTCTAAGTTTACAGTAACATATGTAACTCTTTCATTACCTGCATTATCAACAACTTTTAAATGTAAGTATTTTGTACCAGTAGAAAAACTAGCTAAAGTTGAAAGCGATGTTGAAGTAAAACTAGTCCATGCTTTAGGAGAATTTATATCAGACCACTCATAATATCTCTCAGCTACTCCACTTTCGTTATCAGTAGCAGTAACTCCTACTGTAGCATTATAAGCATATCCATTTGTTTTACTTCCATCTAACGTTGTTCCAGATTTACTTTTTAATGTAGTTTGAGTTTCTATACTTGGAGCAGTTACATCTATATTAACTTCTACATCATAAGTAAATTCTTTACCTGAACCAGTAGCAATTTTTAGTCTTAATATTCTTCTTCCTCCTGTAGGAATTTTCATAGTATTATTCCATGTTACAGTGGAAGGAGATAATGTTTCAGATGTAGGAAAATTATCACTTGTAGAGCCATAATTTTCTTCTTCATTTACATAGTAAGTAACAGAAGTTATTCCAGAAGGTATTGAATTTTGTACTTTTGCATCTACCATAACAGGAAACTTTACCCAATCTTTTGAAGAAGTACTTGGAACTTTAGCAACTTCATAAGATTCTACAACTCCATTATTTCCTACTTCCTTACTTACAAGTGGAGATGATGACTTATTACTATTTTCATAGCTAAATACACTAAACAATATTTTTGGTTCAACAGCATCAACTTTAACATCCTTTGATGCTGTTGAAGGATTACCTACTTTATCATAACATGTATATGTAAATGTTCCAGATGTACTTAATTTTTCAGGACTAAATGTTCCATAATCAAATCCTGATAAAGCATCTGTTGGAGTAGAAACAAGTTTTGGTACTACTTCAGATGTATACCATCCATTTGTTCCAAGTGTTCCTTCAAGTTTAATTTCTGGAACTATTGGTGAATCCCAATCAACTTTTATTGTATGTGTTTTGGTAATTTTATTACCTGAATTATCTGTTATGTCTGCATATAAAGTATAAGTACCCGTATCAGATGGAGATGGTTGTACTGTTTTTGTCCAAGCATCAGTAGTATTCCATCTATAAGCTACTGATAATATACCACTTAAGTTATCTGTTGCATTGGGTGAAAATACTGCATCATAACAATATCCATTTGTTGAGTTTATATCATTTATTGTAGTTTTATCTTTCTTTCTATATGTAGGATTAAAGTTTATGTTTGGCTCTGTTCTATCATATAATACAGTATCATCCATATATGTTGGCTTTGTAGTTGTTGATTCTTTTTCTACTGTTTTACCTGGATTTCCTATAAAATCTTTATAGTCAGAAATAGTATAACCAAGCCAAGCTTCGCCAAGTGCAACTTCACTTTCTGATATATATATATAACCTTCATATTCTGTACTATTTGGAGCACTTGATTTAAGTGTTGCTGTTCTACCTGCAATTGTTATAGTTGGTGCAACTGATAAATTTTCGTTAAATCTTACTCTCAAATTTATTGTATTCCCATTTTTAGCATATTTTTTTCCACCGAACTCATTATCACTATACATTTCTACATAATCTACTTCTGGTGGTGTTGTATCTATTCTACATTCAATATAATAATTTGTATCTAATCTTATTTCGTCATTATAATTAAATGCTTTATCATCTACTTTATCTGCTGGAATAATAAGTGATACATTACCTTTTTCCATTCTAAAGTCTGACAAAACTAATTTGAAATTTATATCTTCTCCTGAAGGTGATGAAGTTACAAGCTCTCTAGATAAACTGTCTATTTCAGTTCCATCAAGTAATACCTTTATATCTCTAGCTATCATAACAGATTCATTTATATTTAAGTCACTTGCCTTAAATAGAATGTTTACTTGATCATTTATAGATGTAATAATAGCTTTTTGTGTTGTTCCGTTATAATTTGCTCCTGTATATGTAATTTTAGGTTTTATAGTATCGGCTATTACTTCTGAACCATTAAGTTTTTGATCTTGTCCATTATATCTGCCATTTGCAAGCTCTAATTTTCCGTTATCGCCATCTTCTATTACATAACTGTAAGTTATGGAATTTGTTGATCTGTTTACTATATCAGCACCTTTTACATTACCTTGACCAAATGTCAAATCAAGTGAAGGCACAGCTGCAGGTGCACCACCTTGGAATGTAGCTACAAATACAATTCTTGTACCTGCTTTATATATTCCTGTTGAAGGTGATGTAACAACTATATCACTTAACTGAGAAACTTTTATATTTATTTTCTTCCATTCTTTTTCTGGAGTAACATTTCCTGCATTGTCCCAAGCTCTTGAAAATACTTGTGTAACATTTGTACTTGTTTGAATTGGACTTGAATAATCATTCCATGAATTACCACCATCCAAACTATACTGTAAAAGTTTTACACCTGAATCTGCATCTTTTGCTCCAGATAAAGTAATTTGAGTTTTACCATCTACTATTGTTCTAGTTATATCTGGTGCAGTAGGAGCAATTTTATCTATTTTTACTACATAATCTTCAACAAAATCAATTGATTCTTTAGAATCTTTTGATGAAGTTGCAACACCTTTTATTTTAAATATTTTTGTAGTATTATTATCTGTTGAAACTTTAAATGGATTATTATATTTTTGATAATCACCAGAATCTATACTATATGTATAAGAATCATATTTATTTTTCATATCTTCTGCTTTTGAGGTATCAACTTCAACTGTTACATCGCTATTTGTCCAAGAATAATTTGCTATTTCTTGAGTTCCTACTTTTCCTTTAAAGTAGTAACCTCCTCTTTTCTTTGAATAGCTTTCACAAGAGTCTATAACAGCAGCCATTTCCTCTGCCCATATTTTCTCTTCGTCACTCATATTATTATCTACAAATACAAGTTCTCCATTACATATTTCTACTATTCCATTCAAAATACTAGTATCAATTGAACTTATCCATTCCTTAAGTTCTTCATCCTTGTCATATGTAATTGAAACATTTACATCAGCATTTTTATCTTTCTCTATAACTTCAACCTTTTTCATAGCAAGCTGATCTTGTAATGTTTTAAAGTCGCTTTTAAATACGTTTTCTGTTGCTCCCTTTCTAGGATCATTTTTATCCATAGTAAGTAAAACAACTGATAACAATATTAAAGTAACTACTATAGTAATAATTAAAACTATAAGAGAAATACCTTTAATAATCTTACGATTCTTCTTTTTAGTATTATCTTTCATATAAAAACCCCCATATACATTTTATGTTATACTAAAAGCGAAAAATATTCAATACTTTTTAGTAAAAAAATGTGGTAAATTACTAGAAAAAATATATATTGTGATACATTTATTAAACTTTTAAAACTGTCAAATTATACTCAATTTTTTGATAATTCTACAATATTATCCAATTGCCATTTCTTTTTCCATTACTTCTTTTAATAATACTTTTTTCCTGCATTTGTTTCATTATAGATTTTGTTGTTCTAAGAGACTTGTTTATAAGTTTAGCAATTTCTTCCTGTTTAACTGATTGGTTATCTTTAATTATATTTATAATTGCTTGTTCTTCTAAAGTGTATCTTTTATCATTTAATTTTATATCATTTTCTTCTTGCCTATAATCTATATGAGTATATCTATTTTTTAGTTCATAATTAGCATCAGTTAATAAATTAAAGAAAAATTTTTCTAAAAAAGATGTATCTTCAAAAATATTTTTTTCAAAATTTTTATAGTTTGCTCTAACAAGTGCATTTCTAAAATACCAAGAATTTTTAGCAAACACGTCATCATTTACGTTAAATCCAAATGTTCTTAAATATTTTATTATAAATACCGCTGTTGTTCTAGTATTTCCTTCACAAAAAGGATGTACCTGCCAAATATTAGAAGTAAATTTTGAAATATGTTTTATTGATTCTTCCAAAGATAAATCTTTATATGAAAAGTTTCTTTCTTGTTCTAAATCATATTCTAATGTATCTTTTATAATTTCAAAAGAAGAATATGTTACAGTGTCTTCATTTAAAATCCACTCTTTCTTTGTAAAATTATAATTTCTAATTTTCCCTGCTTCTTCAAAAATTCCTTTAAAAAGTCTAGAATGAATATTAATTAATTCAAAGATATTAAAATTAAAACTATTTTCACTTAAAATTTCTGTTATTCTAGTTGAAACTTTATCTGCTTCTTCACTATCAGTATCTAATTTTTCATTATTTTCTATTTCATAATACTCATCTATTCTTTTTTTTACTTCATCTATATTAATATTACCTTCGATATGCTCTTTAGCAGTTTTTATTAAATATTTTGAAGGTCTTAATCCATCAACCGCTTGAAGTCCAATAGCAGTTTCCCAATTTTTGGCTTTTTCACTTCTTCTTGGTTCACCTTGTTTAATGTATCCAGACAATTCCACATTCCAATTTTCATCTTTATCCATATATAAGTATCTCCTTTAACTACACTTATATTATAACATTAATTTAATAATTTCACAATATCTAAAGTGCAATTTTTGCACTTTAATTTTGCACTTTAGTGTTATTAACAATATATTGTATAAATTTAAATTTTTTTAATTCTTTTATATTTGATTTCAATAACAAAAAAATCAACCAGTTCAACTGATTGATTGATTTCATGGCTGGGGTAGCTGGATTCGAACCAACGAAATGCCAGAGTCAAAGTCTGGTGCCTTACCACTTGGCTATACCCCAATATGTGTATTAAAATATATAGTGGGGTGGATAATGGGAGTTGAACCCATGACCTCCAGTGCCACAAACTGGCGCTCTAACCAACTGCGCTATATCCACCACTTTCGCTTGCCTATACATTTTAATATATATTTTATTATTTGTCAATATTTTGTGCATATTTTGGTAAAAAAATTCTTATTCTGTTTTTCTTTTAAATACTAATTTATATATTGGTCCGAGTTTAGAAAATTTTTCTTCATATTCAGTTTGAATATTTTCTACATCATCTTTATGCAAATCTAAATTTACTTCTAAGAACTCAAATCCATAGTTTTGTATACTAACTAAACTATATTCAAATAATTTTCTATTATCTGTCTTAAATTCGACTACTGTAGTATCTTTCATTATTTTATCATATTTAGCCAAAAAAGTTTTATAAGTTAATCTTCTTTTAGTATGACGTTTTTTAGGCCACGGATCACTAAAATTTAAATATATTCTATCTACCTTATTATTTCCAAATATTTCATCAATATTTATTGCATCAAATGACATTAAATATAGATTTTGAAGTTTTATATTTTGGCTTTCTTCAAATCTATTTAGTTTCCTTATTGCAAGTGCCAGTACGGGTATGCATACTTCTATACCGATAAATAATACATCGGGATTTTGCATTGCCATTTTGGTTATAAATTCTCCCTTACCCATTCCTATTTCAATATATAAATTGCATTTATTTTTATTAAGTACTTCTTCTAATTTTTCTTTACTATCTAAATATCTATCAAAAGATTGTATTTGTTCTAAAGCTTTTTTATCATATCGTATTCTCATTTACTATACTCCTTGTGAGATCAATGTTCCAATTGTAACTATTAAAAATGAAATTACTGTAACAATAACCAACATTTTATATGGAACTTTTACGTTTAATTTTTCATTATTTTTAATTTTCTGTTTCATTTTTTTATTTATTTCATTTAACTTTTTCTTATTCTGCGTAATAGTATAAAACTTCTTCTTTATATCACTAAATGAGTAACTATTACCCTGTCTATATCTAAATTTTTTGCTAGAAAGACTACAATAATATATTCCTGTAGCAATTGCAAGTGCATACCCAAATAATTGTATAACACAGCCAATAGCAAGAATTGTTGGATTTACATTGCTAATATAAAAAGCCCTTACTATTCTTACTGCAAAAATATAAGAATTAAGCACTCCAAGCACTGGAATAAATACAAAAGGGGTAATACCTGCGAAAGTAATTAGAGCTGTAAGTGGCAATTTTTCTACTAAAATAGCATCTAATATATTTTTTATGCTACTTTGACTTTCAGTGTTAACAACTGCCATATTATTTTTTATCTCTTGTTCAATATTACTATTATTTAAATATATTGTCATTATAACAAAAAATACTAATAAACAAATGATATATAGTATTATATGTTTCTTTCTTAAATTTTCGTTATAAAATGATAAAATTTCTTTTAAAAATGAATCTTTTTTCTCAGTTTTTAAACTATCATCTTTTTTTGTCATATATTTACCCCCTATATTATTTTAAAATCTATTTGTCTTGACATCACATCTACTCTTATCAATTTTACTCTAACTTTTGTTGATATTTTGAAAGTAACAGATGTATTTTTTCCTATTAATATATTTTTATTTTCATCATAAATATAATAATCATTATTTGGCATACAATCAAATGCTACAAATCCTTCTACAGTATTTTCAAGTTTTACAAACATTCCAAATGAAGTAATACCTGAAACAACTGCATCAAATTCTTGCCCTATAAATTTTTTCATATATATTGCTTCATATAAATTTACAAAATCTCTTTCAATTTTGTTTGCTCTTCTCTCTGCTTCTGAAGAGCTAAATGAATATTCATACGCCTGCTTTGCATATTTATTTAATTTAGATGTTGTAAGAGCACCATTTTTCTCCAAATAATCTGATATAACTCTATGAATAAATAAATCTGGATATCTTCTGATAGGAGACGTAAAATGAGTATAATATCTTGCTGCTAGTCCAAAATGTCCTAAACACTCACTGCTATATTTTGCAAGTCTCAAAGTCCTTAGCATTGCAGATGAAACAACTTGTTTTTCCTCAGCATCTTCTATTGAATCCAAAATCATAGATAAAGTTTTAGGATGCACATTATTTAAAGATTTTATAGATTTTGAGTAATTACCTAAGACTTCATTGAGTGCTCTTAATTTTTCATCGTCAGGTTTTTCATGTATTCTATAAATAAAAGGCAATTCCATAAAATAAAATTGTTCAGCTATAACCATGTTGGTTATCAACATAAATTCTTCTATTATTTTATTGGCATCAGTTATATTGTGTGGTGCAATATTTTCTACATTTCCATTTTTATCTAAAAATACCTTTGTCTCTTTAATATCAAAATCAATACTGCCCATATTTTTTCTTTTTTTATACAAGATTTTTGATAACTGATACATTGTATCTAAATCATCAATATAATCTTCATACTCTTTTAATACATCTTCATCTGATCTTGTTAAAACTTTATAGACTTTTTCATATGTCATTTTTTTAGATACTTTAATCACTGCTTTATATATATTACTATTTACTACATCTCCATTTTCATCTATTATGATATCTACTCCAATTGCAAGCCTTTTTACGCCCTCGTTTAAGCTACATATTCCATTTGATAGCTTCTTTGGTAGCATTGGAATAACAGAATCCATAATATATATGCTTGTCCCTCTTTTTATTGCCTCTTTATCTATTGCACTCATACTCTTTACATAATAGCTAACATCTGCAATATATACAGATAAAAGGTAATGTGACTTATCTAATTTTTTTACAAAGCATGCATCATCTATATCTTTTGTATCTTGAGAGTCAATAGTAACAATTTTTAAATCGGTTTTATCTTCTCTTGAATCTAACTCCCTTTGATATACTCTATCTGGAATATTTAAAAGTTCTCTTTCTACATCTTCATTAAACTGCTCTAGCTCATCTAGCATATAAGATTTATATAAAGCATTTGCATATACTTTATCATCACCTTTTTTGCCATCTATACGTCTTAAAATTTTTCCTTCATGAGACATATTGCTAGTTTTAAATTTTGTGATTTCAACTTCTACCATATCTAGATTTTTATAATTTTTACTATATTTTTTAGGAATAAATATGTCATCAGATTTTAAATCTATTGGTTCAACAAATCCAAAATTATTATTTTTTATAAATCTTCCAACTACTCTAGTTTTTCCCCTCTTTAAAATCTTTATAATTTCAGCTTCTCTTTTTTTACTAGTTTTACTACTTACTTTAATTAGAACTTTATCTTTGTCCATAGCCCCATTTGTTTTTCCATCTGGTATAGCAAACTCATCTTTTAAAGTATAAACACTTCCAGTTTTTTTAGTCCTTGCTTCATATGTTCCAACTAAATATTCCTCTGATAAATTTCCTATATATTTTACTTTATTATCAAGCCTATCAAGTAAAATAACATTTTCATTTTCTAGTTGTTCTATAATTTTATTAAATATATCTTTCTGTGCTTTTGGGACTCCTAGAAGTGTTGCTACTTGCTTTGGGGTCATATCATTTTTATAGTCTTTATTTGAAAAAAAGGAAGTAAGCACTTCCTTTCTTTGTTTATATTTTTCATTATTACTCATTTAGCATTTCCTTCTTAACCATTCATTATTGAAATAGTAGTAGCAATACAAAGCACAATAAATATTAATGCAAGTACTACTGTATATTTAGAAAGTACTCCATCCAATGTTTTTGATTTATTTGAACCATAAAATGTATTTGACCCTGTTACTGATGATTGAGAAGTTTTACTACTTTGAAGCATAACTACAATAGTTAAAATTATGCCTACAGCAATTGTAACTATTGAAAGTGTTATATCTATCCAACCCATATTTTTCCTCCTAAATTAAATCAAAATGTTTTAAAATATTATATCATAGTAAAAGCTAAATTACAACATTTTTATATAATTTTAATCCAAGATTTCTAAATCCGTATTATCTATTATATTTTCATACTTAGACTCAAGCTTTATATTATCTTTTATCCACTGCAAATTATTTTTCATAAACTGCGTATATGTGTCACTATCTTGACCCAAAATTTGCACAAAATAATCTATATATTTACTATAAATATCATTTACATATTTTAATGTATTTTTATTATATTTATCATATTTATATATCAAATCTGTATTTTCCTTTATTTGTATTAATGTATCTTTTATAACATCTTGTATGCTATTTTTTTGCTCTTTTGTAAGCGATGAGTCATTTAATTTTGTATTCAAATAATCTAGATAGTTCATATATTCTAGATTAAGTTTTTTTCTGTAAGATATATTACTAAAATCAAATTTTACTATCTCATCTATCTTTTCTAAATTGTCTAAATCGTAGTCTTCATTGCTGTACTTTGAATTTTCAAATAAGCAAAATTTGTAATATGAAATTTGTGCCATTAACAATATTAAAAAACTTGTAGAAATTATAAAAGTTGTAATTACTATATATATATCATTTAATAGTCTAAATTTAATTTCATCATCACATTTTTTTGCATCTTCAATTGCTATTAATATTCCAAATATAACTATTACAAGAAAATATGAAAAATTTAAATCGAGCAAAGAATGTATTAAAAATCCTAAAATTGCTAAAAATTCATATAAACTATATACCTTATAATTTTTAATCGTTATAAATATAATTGCAAGTATAGATAAAAATCCTAAAATTCCAGATTCTACAAATATTTGTAAATATGAATTATGTGCTTCTGTAGAATAATAATTTAAGGTTTGTACTGTCTCATATAAATTTTTAAATCCTTCTCCTCCAACTCCGAAAA
This sequence comes from uncultured Clostridia bacterium, assembly GCA_947628005.1. Lineage (GTDB taxonomy): Bacteria > Bacillota > Clostridia > TANB77 > CAG-465 > CAG-465. Next base: position 48,229 of record CANQYI010000004.1, on the reverse strand, counting down.
TAAAATTCTTATATGTTTTACTTAAAATTTTAAATGAATCTTTATTATACTCTAATCTATCATATATACTTGTTGAGCCATGCATAATATCTTGTATTCTAAATATCATATCTGATGGAATTAATAAATAATTTATTTTTCTTGTGTTATTATTTATTACTATACTTTTTACTTCAAATTTACCACTTTGCACAATAAAATCAAATCTTAAATTTTTAAAATTATCATCTACATTATAATATTCGAATATATAATTACCACTACTACTAGAAAGTGTATTTGCAGTATAAATTAATTCAGATGACCTATCAGTGTTTATAGCATATACCTTTATATCATAATTTGCACTTTCATCTAAATTATTAGTTGTTATATTTATTTTGTTTACTCCTTTAGCAATATCATAAATATTTCTTGAAACGATGTTTGAACTGTTAGAATTGTACGACAACACTAGCGAAGAAGTTATTTGTAAAGAAATTGCAATATAAATGATAAACAAGCAAAGTATTGCTGATAATATAACTTTTTTATTAACTTTTTTGAAATCAAACTTAAATGAAAATTTCTTCTTAAAGTAAAAAATTATTGATATTAAAGCTATACTAAATATACATCCTATAGCAAAAATAATGTAGCCCATTATTTTATTAGATAAAATATACGTTGTAAACATTGCAGTAAATACAACGGAAAATAATATATCGCACACTAAGATAATATTACCCGTTTTAGAAACATTTTTATTTAGCAATAACTTTATCAAAATTGATATTACAAATATTATAAGCACTACTCTTGATTTTGTTAATATTAAGGCAAATATATTGATATACAAAAGTAAATTTATAAAATTTAACTTTAAAACTTTATTTTTATTATCATAAGATAATTTTTTATCAAATATTTCTAAAATAAAAAATATAGCTACATAAATTATAATTGCTGTTACATTTGCATATTGAATACTTCCAGATAGTCTGTCATAGTCCTTATCTAAATAGCTTGAGCCAAATAATTTTAATACATTTTCAAAAAATCTTGAACACATTCCATCAATTCCAAAAATTGACTGAAGTGTAGCTATACATATTATTGCGTATTTATACAACTTTATATCATCACAATTTCTAACTATAAAATAAACAACAAAGAGCAAGCAATATCGTAACAATTCAAAAATTGAATCATTTAAATTTGCATAATTATTCGTAAAAATTGGCAAAGTATACGCAAATGAAAGCGTTAATAAAAAAATACTTATAAGATTTACTTTTTTTAAAGACTTACCTTTATATTTAATAAGATTATATATTAAGAATACAAATCCTAATAAAGTTATAATTAAAGACACAATAAGTAAATCTTCTTTATAAAATCCACCTTTTTTTATAGATAAAACTATAAGAGATATACAAAGTAGTATATCAATTATAGTTTTAATAAAATCTTTTTTATATTCACTTTTAACTTCTTTTTCCATAATAATTTTAACTTTCCTGTATATTATCATACACTTCTATTAATTTAGTCAATCTTTCTACCTGATCATCATCTTCATTTTCCTGCTGAAGTGCGCAAAAATTCTCCATTAATTCCTTTGACTTTTCAAAGTTTTTTAAATACTCAGCCATTATATCTTCCAAATTATCAGAATAATAGGTTTTGTTTACCTCATTTATTTTTGATAATAATAAGTTTTTTATCTTTATTATTACTATTTTTGAACATTCTGTATACATTCCTCTTCCAAGGAAACTCATAAATTCATTATTAAATTCTATCATAAAAATACCTCATTTTATAGATTTTTATAGCTATCTATATATCTATTATCATTTTCTTTTTTTATTACATAGACGCCTTTTTTCAATGCATTAGTATCAACACTAGATTCATTAATTTTATCTAAAATATTATAAGTTTGAACTGACTCATCTGATAAAACGGAGCTATCTTCTATTGTTAATACCAAATTTTTTCTATCTGGATCAGAATATACTTGATCTACTAATGATAAAGAATCTGGAATTGTTTGTACATTTTGAATTATATACAATCTATACACATAAACCTCTATTCTTTCATCATATTCTAGCATTTTATATGGAACATCAAGTGTATAATAAAAGCTATTTCCACAAATTCCTATAGGAGATATTACGTAATTATTATTTTCTTCATCGTAAGTATCTTCATAAATTATATCTTTACCATCTAGGTTTGTATTTTTACCATATATTTTTTGGGCTAAAGTATCAAAATCTTTTTTTGTTATATAACTTCCAACGTAGTTTTCTGAATAACGAATATCTTTTTTATTTTCCTCATCAGTAACAAATCTTGAATAAGTAAATATTCTCTTTGCATCATCTGTAAGACCTTGTCCTAAGTCTAATACTTTACAATATTCTTCAGAATATATATTAGATATTCTTATAATTTCTTGTAAACTTACTCCTATTTTACTATTAGTTACTATTTCTTTATATTCTTCTTCACTACTTTCATTACCCTCATTTTGTATATCTGTAACCACATTATTATTATCTAAGATATTATTTTCTACTGGTTGCACTAAATCTTCTTCACCATTTTTAGATATTAGCTTTCCAATAAAAATTGACACAACAAGCAATAAAATTATTACTACTATTACTGTTACTATTAATACTACCTTTTTATTTTTCATATATCCTCCCATATTTTAAATACCATTTATCATTGCATCAGTATATACGACTGAGAAATTTAATAAATCACTATAATCTTTTAATTCATAATTAAAAACTTTTTTTATATCACAACTTGCTATGTATTTTATAGCTATAAGAGTTGATTTATTTAATTTTATTAGTCTTTTTAATTCCTTATTTGCTATACAAGTATCACATAAAAATATATTACTTACATAGTCATAATACACATATTTCTTATCTGTACTTTCATTTAATAAAACTTGTCCACACTGAGAACATTTAGATATATTGGGGTAAAATCCTAATACACAAAACAACTTTATTTTAAAAGTGGCAATCACCATATCGTCATTTTTTAAATCATTTTCTAATATGTATATAGTATTTAGAAATAGTTTTAATACAAGGCTTGTATCTTCATTTTCATCAGTAATCAAATTAATTATTCTAGTCAGTTCAAATGCTTTTTCCATCTTATCAAAATTTGTTCTAAACTTATAAAACATATTAATAATAGTAGCCGAATTAACCATATAAAAATTTTTTGATTTATATAAAACAAATTCACTATATACTAAATACTGTGAATTTGCAAGAATTGGGCTATTATTTTTTTTGGCTCCTCTTGCCATACATGATATTTTGCCTAATTTATCTGTTAAAATTGTAATTATTTTATCATTATCTTTATAAGTTGTCTCTCTTATTACTATACCCTTGACTTTTATCAAATCCACTTAATATATCACCTATATTTTCTATATTTTCTATTTCATCCAATACCTCGTCATTAGCATTAAGTCCCATTAATTTTTTATATTCCATAAAACTTTCTATATCTCCTGTTTTACAAAAATTATTCCATGCTATCTTTTCATACATATCCATCACCTACTAATATTTTATGTACTCAAAAAGCTGTTATACTAACTTTTATGTCAAAATTTAAGAAGTTTTATTATATTTTGTCTTTTATATTTTTTAAGTAATTTTCATCATCTTGCCAATTACGTCTAACTTTCACCCATAATTTTAAATTAACTTTATCTTCTAACATATTTTCTATATCATGTCTTGCTTGTGTTCCAATTTTTTTAAGCATACTGCCGTCTTTTCCGATGATTATTTTTTTATGCGAATCCTTACTACAAATTATATTTACCTCTATATCATAGACAGGTTCCTTCATTCTATTTTTTCTCTTTTTAAATTTTTCAACTTCAACCTTTATACCATGCGGAATTTCTTCATCTAGATTATTTAATGCTTTTTCTCTTATTATTTCTTCAACAATTTCTCTTTCTGTTATATCAGTAATATCATCGTCTTGATATATTTTTTCTGACTCTGGTAAATATTTTTTTATACATTCTATAAGCAGTGATAATCCATCTTCTTTATATATAGATATTGGTATAACCTCACTAAAAGTTCCTCCAATTTGCTTAATATATGTATCATACTCCTTAATTATTTTTAGTACATATTCTTTTTTTACCTTATCAATTTTATTTATTACTAATATAATTGGAACATTTAACTCTTTTATATGTTTTATTATATTTTCGCTTGCAACATCTATTTTAGGCTTAGAAGCATCTACTAAATATAAAACTACATCTATACTTTTTAATGCACTCTTTACGCCATCCATCATATAATTTCCTAGTTTGTCATGTGGAGTATGTATTCCTGGTGTATCAATAAAAATAATTTGGCTATCTTCATCTGTTATTATGCCCTTTATATTAAATCTTGTCGTTTGAGGCTTTGGAGTAGTAATTGCAACTTTGAAACCAACAAATTTATTTACAAGTGTAGATTTACCAGCATTTGGTTTTCCTACTACTGTAACAAATCCAGTTTTGAACATGCTCTCACCTTCTTTTTTTAAATTATATCATTTAGACTAACAAAAGTAAAGAAAAATATGAGGAAAAAATTCCTCATATTTTTAAGTATTTTGTAGGTTAAATTGAACTAATTATAAATTATTTCATAGCTTCTTCTACTGCAACAGCAACCGCAACAGTTGCACCAACCATTGGATTATTTCCCATACCAATAAGTCCCATCATTTCAACATGAGCTGGTACTGAAGATGATCCTGCAAATTGTGCATCTGAGTGCATTCTTCCCATTGTATCTGTCATACCATAAGATGCTGGTCCTGCAGCCATATTATCTGGATGTAATGTTCTACCTGTTCCACCACCAGAAGCCACTGAAAAATATTTTTTACCTTGTTCTATACATTCTTTCTTGTAAGTACCTGCAACTGGATGTTGAAATCTAGTTGGATTTGTAGAGTTACCTGTAATTGATACATCTACTCCTTCTAAGTGCATTATTGCAACGCCTTCTCTAACATCATTTGCTCCATAGCATCTAACTAAAGATCTTGGTCCATCTGAATATTTTATTTCTTCTAAAACTTTTACTTCATTTTTGAAGAAATCAAAATCTGTTTTTACGTATGTAAATCCATTTATTCTAGATATTATTTGTGCTGCATCTTTTCCTAATCCATTTAATATTACTCTTAATGGTTCTTTTCTAACTTTATTTGCAGATTTAGCTATACCAATTGCACCTTCAGCAGCTGCAAATGATTCATGTCCAGCCAAAAATGCAAAACATTTTGTCTCTTCTGAAAGTAGCATTGCTCCTAAATTTCCATGTCCAAGTCCAACTTTTCTTACATCAGCTACTGAACCTGGAATACAAAATGCTTGTAGGCCAATTCCTATTGCCTTTGCAGCATCAGATGCTTTCTTGCATCCTTGTTTTATTGCTATTGCAGCACCTAAAGTATATGCCCAACACGCATTTTCAAAACATATTGGTTGTACACCTTTTACTATATCATAAGGGTTAAAACCTTTCTTTTTACATATTTCTAAAGCATCTTCAAAATCTTTAATATTATATTCTTTCATCACAGGCTTAATTTGGTCTATTCTTCTTTCATAACTTTCAAATGTAATTGCCATATTTTATTCCTCCTTTAATATATTCTCTATATTAGACAAAATTTCTTCTATATTCATATATGGTATAATTTTTAATCTAGTATTTCCTCTTAACATTGTAGTAATCTTTTCTGTCACAGTTTGATCATATATACATATAATTCTTTTATTTAAACTATCAGCATATCCAATTTCATACCCTACGCCAAGTGATGGCACAGTTACCTCAGCAAAAATTAAATCTGCTTCTTTTAATTTATTTTCTAAATCAGTAAATATATCAGTATCTAAACTTTTTTCTTCTGATATAAATATATCATCATCTGCAACTTGTTCATTCAAAATAGTTCCATATTTTTTTAATTCATTTATTAGTAGTTTATAGGTATCTTTTTTCTGTCTTCCACCATATATTGATCCTGAAAAATATATTTTCATTATTCTACCCTCTCTACTTTTCTCTTGGATCTATTTTCTTTACTGCCTCATCAAATCTACCATATTTACCAGAAGCTTTTTCTATTGCCTCCATTGGTTCTATTCCCTTTTTGATATTTTCCATCATTTTTCCTAAATGAACATACTTGTAACCAATTATTTCATCATTTTTATCTAATCCAAGTTCTACAATATAACCCTCTGCTAAATTTAAATATCTAGGTCCTTTTAAAGAACTTGAATAAATTGTTCCAACTTGAGAAGTATGTCCTTTTCCTAAATCCTCTAGACCTGCTCCTATTGGTAGGCCACCTTCTGAGAATGCTGTCTGTGTTCTTCCATATACAATTTGTAAAAACAATTCTCTCATCGCTGTATTTATTGCATCACAAACTAAATCTGTATTAAGTGCTTCAAGTATTGTTTTACCTGGTAATATTTCTCCTGCCATAGCTGCTGAGTGTGTCATACCTGAACATCCAATCGTTTCAACTAGAGCCTCTTCAATTATACCGTTTTTTACATTAAGTGTTAACTTACAAGCACCTTGTTGTGGAGCACACCAACCAATTCCATGTGTTAGGCCTGATATATCTGCTACATCTTTTGCCTTAACCCATCTTCCTTCTTCAGGAATAGGTGCTGGTCCATGATTTACACCTTTTGCCACAGGGCACATTTTTTCTAATTCTTTTGAATACATCATTAAAATTACCTCCAAAACTCGCACAAGTTATTATATCATAATTCAAATCTTTTTTAAACATATTTTTACATTTTTATACAAAAAAGGCACAAGTATTGCTACTTATACCTTTTAATTATATATCTTCTTCTAAATTAGTATTACTACTATCTTCTTTATTTTTCAGTTTTTTATCTTTTTTTAAGGATTTATTCTGTTTTATTTTCGCCTTGTTATTAGAAGCTTTTTCATCTATTTTATTTGTAAAGTTTCTTCTTATTGATGCAAAGTTATTAAGTAATCTTCCACTAAATACTATTACTACAGCAAGATATATATCTACATTTAATTTTTCACCTATATATACTAATAAAGTAGAAATTATCGCATTTCCAAAGAATCCAGATAAAAATAATTTCATATCAAATTTTTTCTCTATATTTGCAGTAAAGCCACCAAATACTGAATCTAGGCAAGCCAATATAGCGACTGCTATATAATTTGAGTATGAATATGGTATTTCTATATTAAGTCCTGTTAATATACCCGCTATTATAAATAATACTAATATCAATATTCCTGCCATAACTAACTTTCACACTCCCCTAATTTTCATTTGCAACTGCAGCATTTTTAAGAGAAATTGAGCCACTATATTTTTCTATTAACAAACTTTTCTCTCTTGTTACATTAACTACAACACCTAAATCTTTTAAAGTGTCAGCTACTCCATTTTTTATATTCATAGCACTTTCTAAATATTGTGCATTTCCAATTGCCTTAATTACAAAAGGTGCTGCAACTTTTTGATAATTAACCTGAATTACTGGGCCTACACACCTTATAGCTGAAGTAGATATTATTCTTTGTCCATTTACGCTAATTGCTTCTGCACCAGCAGCCTTAAGTTCATTTACAACTGTTAGCACATCACTATCATGCACTAAGGCATCAGTTCTTAGTGAACCATCTGTTAAAATTCCGTCGTCTAAGGTAACTGTTACACCTTCACCAACTAAATCTTTTGTGCCAGAAATTGCGCTAAGTTCTTCAATTTCCTGCTTCATTGATGAAATTAAAGTATCATTTGCACCTGAACTAGTTTTATATTCTTCAACAATTTCTTGACTAGCTAAATATTTTTCATTTAATTGGTTGTACTTGTTTTGTAAAGATACTAAATCTTCTGCAAGTTCTGTCTCCCTTTTTCCTTGTAAAATTTCTTCTGTATTACTTATAGTTTTCATTTGAGCAGCAAGCAACATACTTAAGAAAAATAGAGCTATTCCAATTATAGTATATGGTACTACAGAATACTTTCTTAACCAATTAATTACAACTTCCTTATTTATTTTTTTATCTTTGTTATTTAGTTTTGACTTTGCCAAGTAAATCACCACTCCTAATAACTTGAAAATATTGGATCTGTCTTTGTCATATCTATAACACCTGCTGATCCCTCAGGTAATTTTTCTATTATAACTTTAAGTAGTGATATACTGTAATTAATATCATTACTTTCAGAGAACTTGACACTAAGTTTATCATCTAATGTAATAGTTGTCAAGAAATTTCCAAAATTTACACTCGTTATCTTATAGTCTTTCATATCAGTTTGAAATTTTGACTTTATAGTTTCAAAATAATTTAAATAAGATAAATAAGAATCATCTATTTTTGGACTTGTAGCTAAATCTAAATCTTTGTTAAAAGCTATACCTGTCACTAAATATTCAGTTTCTTGTTTTGAATCAACATTTTCACATCTCTCTAAAATATAGCCTGATTTATCTAATTTATAATACACATTATTTTCCTTATCAAATGCAAAATAAACGCTAGCTCTCTCTTTTACAACAAGTTTTAGTGTTGATGGGAGTTTAACTTTTACTTTAACACTCTCTATATAAGGCAAATTAAGATTTATTTTTCCAAAGAGTTTTTGTACAAAAATATTATTGCCAATATTAGATGAGGCTTGACTAATTATTTGCTCACTAGTATATATCTCATTTCCCTCAACCTCTATATTTGATATATCAAAATAAGGGATTTTTAGTATAACATACAAAATTGATACTACTATACCAATTAAAATAAAAGAAAATACTAGTTTAATCTTTCTTCTTAATTTTTGAGCACTTTTTTCCTCTATTATTTTATTTATTTTTATTCTTGTTTGATTTGCATCATAATTTGGCACTCTCATTTTTTTTGAACTACTTGTCCTACTATTTATATTATCACTATTATTCATAAGTACACCCACTTAAATTGAATCTAATATATTTAAATATATATTTTTTTCTACATCTAATTTTTGTGCTTTTTTTGCATTATTTCCCATAATTTCAATTTTATTACTATCTATTATTTGATTTAAAGTATCATATAATATTTCTTCGTTTAAATCATCTTCAATTATTATTTTACCAGCTCCTAAATCTTCTAGTACTTTTGCATTATAATACTGATGATTTTCTGCAGCATAAGGGTAAGGTACTAAAATAGAAGCTTTCTTTGCAAGTGAAAGTTCCGTTATTGTCATAGCACCTGCTCTTGTTATGCAAATGTCTGCAGATTTATACATATCTTGCATATTATATAAAAATTTTTCTATTCTTATATAATCATTTAATTTAATATTATTTTGCTCCTCTATTTTTCTTAATTCATCTATTGTATAATCATAATTTTTATTTCCAGTAACCAAAATAAAAAACATCTTTTTATCTTGTTTTTCTTTAACAAGGTCTAATATAACTTGATTAAATTTACGTGCACCCTGACTTCCACCTGTAACAAAAATTATTTTTCTTTCTTCATCATTAAAGAGTCCTATATCTTTTATTCCAAGTCCTAATTTATCTTTTGCCTCATTTTTATCTAATATATCTATATCATGTTCAGTAAATTTTGCTGGTGTACCAGTATATACTACATTTTTTCTATTCTTTAATCTTTTTTTTGCATCATTAAATCCTACTAAGACTTTTTTTGCATTCTTAGCAAGTAGCTTTACTGACACTCCTGGGAACGCATTACTTTCATGCAAGACATATGGTACTTTAAGTTTTTTTGCTGCAAGCATTACGGGAACACAAATATATCCTCCCGTTCCAATAACTAAGTCTGGCTTAAAGTCATTAATTATTTTCTTTGAATCTTTTATTCCCATGTACGCTTCATGTAATGCTTTAAAGTTACTAAGTGTTAACTTTCTTAGTATCTTTCCAGTCCTAATATGTACAATATCAAATCCAGCATTTTTCACTAAAGAATTTTCAAGTCCATCTTTTGTACCAACAAATAAGATTTTAGTATCTTTCTTATTTTTTAAAATAATATTTGCGATAGCAATGGCTGGATTTATATGTCCACCTGTCCCAGCGCAAGCAAAAAGTACTTTCATATTCCCTCCTTATTTACAATTTTTTGAAATATTTAATAATATTCCCATTGTACAAAGATTAATAAACAAAGCTGTTCCACCATAGCTAAAGAATGGTAATGGCATACCAGTTACAGGCATCGAGCACGTAACAACTGCGATATTGACTAATATTTGCAGAGCAAATATACTAGTTATTCCTGTAGCAATCAGGGAACCATACATATCTTTACAAGTCATGGCAATCTTATAGCCTCTAAATATAAAGAATCCAAATAGTCCCAAAACTATTGATGTTCCTACTAGTCCTAGCTCTTCACCTAGCACAGAAAATATAAAATCATTTTGTGCCTCTGGAAGCCACAAATATTTTTGTCTACTCTGTCCTAGACCTCTTCCAAATATTCCTCCAGAGCCAATAGCATATAAACTTTGTGCTGCCTGCCAGTTATCTCCTCTAATATCTTCTTCAGGATTCAGAAAAGCAAGTATTCTGTCTCTTCTAAAATCTTCTGCCATTATAAAAACTGATACTGCTATAATAGCAAGCAAAGCTCCAACTATAAATAATTTCCAATTTATCTTTATACCACTTACAAATATAATAGAAGCAGTAGCAACAATCATTACTAAAGTACCACTCATGTGATTTTGTAAAAACATAACAACTACAACTGCGCCAAGCATTATAGCAGGCACTAGATAGCCTTTTATAGTCTTCATCTTTTTATAATTCACTGCTATATATGTAGATATTGCAAGAACTAACGCAATTTTCATTATCTCTGAAGGTTGAAATTGTAACATTCCAAAACCTAACCAACGAGTTGCACCATTTCTTTGTTGACCAACACCTGGTATCAAAACTGCTATAAGAAGAGCAAGTGCTACTCCAAAGAATAAGTAACTCCATTTTTTATAGACTCTATAATCAATCTTTGATATTATTATCATGGAAATTACTCCGGCAATTCCTAATAACAATTGTCTTGTTAAGAAGTAATTACTATCTTTAAATGTACTTAGTGCATAGTACGAACTTGCAGACGCTACCATTACAAGTCCTATGCAAAGTAATATTATTATGGTTATTAACATTGTAAAATCTATTTGCTTATCTACTGTTTCACTTTTATCTAATATCTTCTTCTTCATTTTTTCTCCAAACTAAATAAAATATGCAAGTGCACACAAAATTAATGTTACACCCCAAAAAATATATACTACTTTCACTTCATTTATTCCTGATAGTTCCAAATGATGATGGAAAGGAGCCATTTTAAATAATCTTTTTCCCTTTGTTAATTTGAAATAAATAACTTGTAGAGCAACTGAAATTGTATCAAATACACATACAAACGCAACTATTAATAAATATAGTGGCATCTTAAGTATTATTGCTATTGCAGCAACTGCACCCCCTAAAGCAAAAGACCCTGTATCTCCCATGAACACTTTAGCAGGATGAAAATTAAATATTAAAAATCCTAAACAAGTACCAACTGTAGCTGAGCCTAAAATAATCATATCTGTTTCTTGATTTTTCATAGCCATTATAGTAAAGAATGTCATTACTATAGCAACTACTCCAGATGCTAAGCCATCAAGTCCATCTGTTAAATTAACTGCATTAGTTGTTCCAATTAATACAAATGCTGTAAATATTATAAATACAGGCATTGATAGAGTAAATGGTTGATTAAAAATTGGAATAATTATATCTGTGCCTAGACCAAATACCTTTAAATACAAAAATATGAAAATAGCTGTAACAATTAAAAGTCCGAATATTTTCTTTTTAGGCGATAGCCCATCTGTATTTTTCTTTATTAATTTTTTATAATCATCTACAAATCCTATTAGGCCACATCCCAAAATTGCTACAATTGCCAAAATCAAATTTTTATAGTTAACAGCATTTATAGCAAGTATAATCGTTAGCACAATTATCATTATTATTCCACCCATTATAGGTGTACCATTTTTCTTTAAATGTGACTTTGGTCCTTCTTCTCTAACTATCTGACCAATTTTTAATTTTCTTAATTTTGGGACTATAAATATTCCCAAAATCACAGTTGCAACAAATGCAATAATTAAATTTAGCGTCTGTGTATTCATAATTTTTTCTCCTTATATTTCTAAATTTTTGTCAGGCATACCTTTTGCAATTTCTCTTACAATTTCTCTTTCATCAAATTTTATTTTTTTATTGTTTTTCAATATTTGGTAAGTTTCATGTCCTTTTCCAGCAATTAGAATTATATCATTTTTCCATGCTATACGCATTGCAAATTTAATTGCTTCTTTTCTATTTTCTATTACTTTATACAATCCTCTTGAATTTTTTATACCACTTTCAATTTCTGCCATTATTTTCTTTGGAGATTCATCTCTTGGATTATCAGTAGTAATTACAGTAAAATCTGCTAATCTTCCAGAAATTTCTCCCATAACTGGTCTTTTTGAAGTATCTCTATTTCCGCCACAGCCAAACACACAAATTATTCTTCCCTTTGCATGCTTTTTAATAGAAGATAATATAGCTTCTAAACTAGATGGATTATGAGCATAATCTACCATTACTGTAAAAGTTTTACCTATATCAATTACTTCACTTCTTCCAGGAACTTTTACATTTGCTAGTGCTAATAATATAGCATCCATTTGAACATTTAAAAGACTAGCTACACCAATAGCAGCAAGTGCATTGTATGCAGTAAATCTTCCTGGTATATTTACTCTTATAGTTTCTAACATTTTATTTATAAACATTTTAAATTCTATATATGATGCATTTACTCTCAAATCTGAAGTTGTAAGATTAACTTCATTATCAAGTCCAAAAGTAGCATATTTAACATTAATCATTTTTAAAAGTTTTGGCGAATATATATCATCACCATTGATTAGTGCAAAATCTGACATAGTAAAAAGTTTTGCCTTAGCTGCAAGATAATTGTCCATATTTTTATGGAAGTCTAAATGTTCTTCAGATAAATTTGTGAACACTCCTATTATAAAATGCATTCCATATACTCTATCTAATTCAAGAGCATGGGAACTTACTTCCATAACTACATACTTCATATCATTATCTACCATATCTTTTAAAAGTTTTTGTAAGTCTAAAGATTCTGGTGAAGTCCTACTTGCTTCAATTTGTACATTTCCATATGTATTATAAATTGTTCCAATCATTCCTGTCTTTTTACCAGCTGCATTAAGAATATCTCTTATCATATATGCTGTAGTTGTTTTACCTTTTGTACCAGTTATACCAATTATTTTTAATTTGCTAGCTGGTCTATCATAATATACTTGAGCCATTAAAGCTAAAGCTTTTCTTGCACTTTCAACTTTTATTATTGTTACATCATCATTTATTGAGGTATCAATTTCTTCTTCAGTAACTATTGCCTTTGCACCATTTTTTATTGCTTCTTCTATGTAGGAATTCCCATCCTCAACAAATCCATTTATTGCCACAAATACATCTGAGTTTTGAATTTTTTTAGAATCATATTCAATTTTATTTATATCAACTTTGTCATCACCTTTTAATACGGTGTAACTACCTTTTAAATCTTCTAATAAATATTGTAAAAGCATAATTTGCTAAACTCCCCTCTATGATAAACATTATTTTATTCATATTACTTAATATATTTTTATATTTTAAGGTAAATCTTCAGTATCTGCACATTTTACAGTTACTATTGAACCCTTTTCTATTACCGCTCCAGGAGTTGGATCCTGAGTTAAAACTTTACCAGTACCTATAACTCTTATATTTAAATCTGAAGCCCTTATTCTGCTTATAGCATAATTTGTATTTAAATTTCTTATATCTGGTACAGCAACCGTTGCCTTTGCATCATCAGTAGTATAAATTCTAACAGTGGAATTTTCCATAAGTGAAGCACCACTCTTTGGTATTTGATCTTTTATTATATCTGTGTCATTAACATTTATATCAGAAGCTAATTTCATACCTTGAGCTTCTAGTAAAGATCTTGCTTCAGCAACTGTCTTTGAAACTAAATCTGGTACAACTTTTTCTTTTATATCATTTTCTACAACTGTATAATCTGTATCTATATCAAGGTATCTTAATGTTTCTTCTATTATTGAGCCTACAACTGGTCCACAAAGTGTTGCACCACCGTGTCCAGATGGTCCTCTAGGATCATATAAGTTTACTACTACGACTACTTCTGGTGAACTTACTGGAGCTATTCCTGAAAATCCTGCAAGATATTTTAAATTTTCTCCTCTTCCATTTTCACCTGTGGCAGTTTTTCCAGCTACTCTATAGCCATTTACTTGAGCTGTTTTACCAGTTCCAATATTTACTGTATCTTCTAATGCACTAAGTATACTATCTGCTGTACTCTTTGACATAATTTGTTTTACTACTTTAGATTCAGTTACTTGGTCATAATTGCCACTTCCACTCTTTACCTCTTTTACTACATATGGCTGAATTAAATAACCACCATTTGCTACTGCTGCATAATTTACAGCAGTCTGTAAAGTAGAAATTTGAATAGTTTGACCAAATGATGTTGTTGCAAGGTCAACAGCTGTCATAGTATTCTTATCATGCATAATTCCTGATGCTTCACCTGGAAGATCTATTCCTGTTTTTCCAGCTAGATTGAATGCATCAATATATTTACAAAATGTATCAATACCCATTTTTTGAGATACTTGCATGAAAACTGGATTACATGAATTCATTATTCCCTGTCTTAAGTTTTCTGTTCCATGACTATTTGGATATCTCCAACATTTAATTGTCCAAGTTCCTACTCTAACATAGCCTGTGCAATTAAATATAGATGGTGAGTCTATTCCTACAATTCCCTCTTCCAACGCTGCAGTTGCAGTTACTATCTTAAATGTTGAACCTGGTTCAGCAGTATCTGATATTGCCTTATTTCTCCACATATTTAGAAGAGCATTATTTTTTTCTTCTTGAGTCATAGTATCCCATTTTTCTTTAAGTTCATCAGTATTTGGTGTGAATGGATCATTTGCATCAAAAGTTGGCATAGTTGCCATAGCTAGTACTTCTCCTGTACTTGGTCTTAATACAACAGCAGTACCATATTCAACAACATTTTCTTCACAAGCTTTCTTTAAATATTTTTCAACTATACTTTGAATTGTAGCATCAATCGTTAAAACAATATCTTTTCCATCGATTGGAGCAACGTACTGTTCATTTGTAAAAGGTGTCTCTCTACCCTTTCCATCTGTACTTCCTAAAATTTTTCCTGGTATACCAGATAAATCATCATCATAATAAGATTCTATTCCATATAAACCTTGGTTATCTGTACCAACGAATCCTAAAACGTGTGATAATAATTGGCCATAAGGATAAATTCTTTCTGTATCTTCATCAATTTTTATTCCTTCTATATCTTCATCAGTTATATATTCTAAAACTTTTGCTGATTTCTCTGAATCTACTTTTGTAGCTAATATCTCACTTGCAGTATTTTTAGTAAGTTTTGCTAAAATTGTATCTTTATCTAATTCTAGTATTTCAGCTAATTTTTTTGCTACGTCTTCTTTATTTTCTACGCTATTTGGAACTGCTTTTATAGAACTTACTGATACACTCTGAGCAAGTACTTTAGTTCCAGTTGCATCATATATAGTTCCTCTTTTTGCAGAAACCTTTCTTTCTCTTGTCTGTTGTTCGTAAGCCATTTGTCTGTAATGATTAGATTTTATAACTTGTATATATACTAGTCTTGCAAATAACAGTACTGCTATTATCAAACATATTACTAATGCTGCAAGTATTCTTTTTTGATTTTTAAGGGACATATACGACAAATTTCTCACCTCTATTAATAATCTTTATTATAACATATAATAATAAAAAAAAACAAGATAATTTTACAAGTACTATTAAATAATACTTATTAAATTTCTTGTTTATTACAATATATATAATTATTATCTTAAAATAATGATTCTAATTTAGTTTTTATACTTGAGAATATTCTTGAAATCCAACTTTCTTGTTGATTACTTTCAATCAAATTATTCTTTGAAGAACTATCTACATAAACTATTTGATTTACAGATGGCTTTTGCATACCAAGTTGCTGTTTTGCATAATTTTCAATTTCAACATAGTCTGTATTACTTTCTACTTCAATTTTAGTAGTCATAAGTAAAGACTCTACGTCTGTTAAATCCTCTTTTAGTTGTTGAACTTTTAGATTTTTTTCGCTTATTACATTATATCTGTATGTAAGCAAAATAGTCATACCAAATACGCAAGCTATAGCAAAAATAATTGATGCCTTACTTTTTGTTTTTACTTCTTTTTTTGATATTTGTTTTATTTTACCTTTAGTTTTTGGCTTCTCTAGTATTTCTTTATACTCTTCTCTTTTTCTAGCAGCAGATCCAATTTCAAAAGGAATATAATCATCATTATATTGCATCAATTTCACCTTACTTTCTTTCAAAAATTCTTAATTTTGCACTTCTTGCTCTAGGATTTTCTTCTATTTCCTTATCGCTTGCAATTATTGGTTTTTTAGTTATTATTTTCCCATAAGATTTACATCCACAAACACATATAGGAAAATCTTTTGGGCACGTACATCTTCCCTCCAATTCCTCAAAGGTATGTTTTACAATTTTATCTTCTAGGGAATGGAAAGTTATTATTAATAATCTACCGCCTTTATTTAAAGACATTACTGAATCTTCAACTGCCTTTTTTAATAATGTAAGTTCTGAATTTACTTCAATTCTTATTGCCTGAAATACTCTTTTTGCAGGATGTTGTTTTTCAGTTAAAGCTTTTTTTGGCATAGCAGATTTTATTATATCTACAAGTTCAAAAGTAGTATTTATATTTTGAACTTTTCTTGCTTCACATATTTTTTTAGCTATCAATTTTGAATACTTTTCTTCTCCATAGTTCTTAAAAATATTAGTCAAACTTTCCTCAGAATAAGTATTTACGACATCATATGCAGATAATTTATCTTCTCTATTCATTCTCATGTCAAGAGGAGCATCATTCATATAACTAAATCCTCTAGATGGCTCATCTAACTGATATGATGAAACTCCTAAATCTAATAAGATTCCATCAACGCCATTTACATTAAGACTACTTAGTATATTCTTTATATTTGAATGATTATCATGTACTAACTTAAAGTTATTAAACTCACTTAATCTCTTTTTGGCAGCATCTAGTGCATCTTTATCTCTGTCAATACCAATTAATAGACCTGTCTTATTTAATTTCTTTAATATTTGGTAGGAATGACCCCCACCACCTAAAGTACCATCTACATATATTAAATTTTTTCTAATATTGAGACCCTCAATACATTCATCAAGTAAAACTGATTTATGACTAAATTCCATATTAAATTTTCTCCAATACTTATATTTTTTATCTTTTGTACACTTGCTTTTTTTCTTTTGATGTTAAGTAATCATTTGTAGAACTAATTTAATATTTTATCTTTTGTACACTTACTTTTTTTCTTTTGTATATTCGTAATCTTTTGTAGGATATAGTTAAATGCCTAGATTTGACATTTGACTAGCAATTTCATCTAAGTCCATATTATCTGGACTTGTATAGTTATCCCATTTTTCCTTATCCCAAATTTCTACTCTAGTTGATACACCAATCACATAAACTTCTTTTTTTAAAGAAGCATATTCCCTTAAATTTTGTGGGATATTTATTCTTCCTTGTTTATCAATTTCACATTCAGTTGCACCTGAAAAGAAAAATCTAATAAAGTTACGTGCATTTGGATTAGTAAGAGGTAATGTTTTTAATTTATCTTCAAATGTTGCCCATTCTTGTTTAGAATAAATAAACAAGCAATTATCTAGACCTTTTGTCACAATAAAAGATGAACCTAAGTCATCTCTGAACTTAGATGGAATGCTTACTCTTCCTTTTATATCTAGATTATGAGTGTATTCTCCTAGCAACATTTTTTTCACCTCCATATTTACCACTTTATACCACTTTGCACCACTTTAGTTCCATTTTAGTATATAATTTTAAAAAAAGCAATACTTTTTTTGTAATTTTTCAAATTTTTTTATAATTATTTTTTTACATTTGACTTTTGTTAAATTTTATGTTAACATATAAGTGTAAGAATTTATGTTCCAAATTAATATTGAGGAGGGTCTTTGTTATGGCAAGTTTTCTTGATAGTCTACTTTTCATTCTGGATCCTTTTAATTTAACGGGATTTAGAGATGAAAAAGAAACGCCCAAAGAAGAAGAAAACCCACAAGTTTCTTTAACTGGTAGTTTTCTAAAAATTTGGGATGAGTACGACGATGACGATGATTATGATTATGATGAGTAAACAGCCTTGATACCTCAAGGCTGTTTATCTTTTATTAATTTATTTATTTTTGTTAACTTTTCTACAATATAATCTATATCTTCGATTGTATTTTCTTCTCCAAATGTAAATCTTAGACTACTTTTTGCAAGTTCCTTTTTTAATCCTATTGCTGTTAGAACATGAGATGCTTCTAAACTAGAAGATGTACACGCACTACCTGCCGAAGCGCAAATTCCATTCATATCTAACATAAGTAGCATAGTTTCAGAGTCTATTCCTGGAATTGCTATATTAACATTTCCTGGCAATCTGTTTTGCATATCTCCATTTATAATTACATTTTCTATATTATGATTAATTTTTTCTATAAAATATTCTCTTAAATCAAGTAATTTTTGGTTATAATTTTCTAAATTAGCATTTGCAAGTTCTATTGCTTTTGAAAGTCCAACTATCAAGGCTACATTTTCTGTGCCTGCTCTTTTTGATCTCTCTTGATGTCCGTCCACATATTAGTGGTAAAAATTCTACTGATTTTCTTATATATGCTACCCCTATTCCTTTAGGTCCATAAAATTTATGGGCAGACAAAGATAATGCATCTACTCCTAAATCTTCAACATCTGTTTTAATATTTCCTATTGCTTGAACTGCGTCTGTATGAAAATATATTTTATTTTCTCTAGCAATATCAGCTATATCTTTTATTGGCTGAATTGTTCCTATTTCATTGTTAGCATACATTATACTTATTAAAATAGTATCATTTCTAATAGAATTTTTTAACTTTGTAATATCTACAATTCCTTTAGAGTTTACATCTAAATACGTAACTTCAAATCCTTGTGTCTCTAACTGTTTACATGTATTTAATACAGCTGGATGTTCTATTTTGCTTGTTATTATATGCTTTCCTTTTTTTATATTTGCTCTTGCAATTCCTTTTATAATCATGTTATCTGACTCACTACCGCCTGAAGTAAAATAAATTTCATCCTCACATTTTGCACCTATGGCATTCATTACTTTTTTTCTTGATATATCTATAGCTTTTTTTGCATTTCTTCCTATAGAATAAACTGATGAAGGATTACCATATATCTGATTAAAATATGGAAGCATTTCATTTATAACTTCTTTTTTGGTATAAGTAGTTGCCGAATGATCTACATAAACTAGCTTATCCATTTTTTCCTCCTATTTATTGTATTTTATGCACTAAAAAAAAATGAGTGAATTTAATCACCCATTTTTATCTATTTTTGTAGCACTTCATGCATATTCCTTCATCTGAAAATTCATGAGAATATGTCCAACATCTAGGACATTTTAGACCAGTAGATTTTATAACTTCTACTCTTCTTTCATCTGATTTTTCCACATTTAATTCAGATATTATTGATACAAGCTCTATATTTTTCTTGTTTTCTGTAGCAAAATCATATTCTGTTCCAGATGTATAAAGTGTAACTTCAGCATCTAGTGAACTACCAATTTCCTTTTTAGCTCTAGCCTCTTCTATATCACGTGCAAAGCTTTCCTTTATTTCAAAAATTCTATCCCATTTTTCAACTAAAGTGTCATCATTATACTCGCCTGTCTCTTGTGGGAAGTCTTCAAGTACTACACTTAGCTTCTTATCACTTTTAGTTTTCATGAATCCATATATTTCTTCTGATGTAAATACAAGTATTGGAGACATTATTTTTACTAACACATCTAATATATCATACATTGTAGACTGACTACTACGTCTAAGATTATGATCTTTTCTAAAAGTGTAAAGTCTATCTTTTATTACATCTAAATACTTACTTGAAAGTTCAGCTGTACAAAATCTATGTAATTCCCCATATACTAAATGATATTCATATCTGTTATATGCTTCATTTACATATTCTACTAATTTATTTAGTTTGTACATCATATATCTATCTAGTTCGTCTCTATCTTTATATTCAACGTAATCTAGATTTGGATCAAAGTCAGCAGTATTTCCAAGTAAAAATCTTACTGTATTACGTATTTTTTTATAAACTTCAGATATTTGTCTTAAGATATCTTTTGATAATCTAATTTCACTGTGATAATCTGAAGAAGTTGCCCACATTCTTAAAATATCTGCTCCGTATTCTTCAACAATATCAAGTGGAGCTATACCATTACCAAGTGACTTAGACATCTTTCTTCCTTCTCCATCAACTACCATACCATGTGTTACAACTTCTTTATAAGGAGCATATCCCTTTGTTGCAACTGATGTTAAAAGTGAAGATTGGAACCAGCCTCTATACTGATCATTTCCTTCTAAATACATATCTGCAGGTCCTTCTGGAAGTCCATAATTTTCATTTAGTACTCCCTCATGAGAAGATCCTGAATCAAACCAAACATCCATTATATCTTTTTCTTTTACAAGTCTATTGCATCCACACTCACAAGTTGGAATTTGACCTAAAATTTCTTCTGGAGTTTTTACAAACCAAGAATTTGATCCTTCTTTTGCAAACATTTCTCTAACTTTGTTTATTGTATCTTCATTTATATATTCTTTTCCACAGTTTTCACAATAAAATATTGGAATTGGAACACCCCATGAACGTTGTCTAGAAATACACCAATCTTGTCTGTCCTTAATCATATTTGTCATTCTTTCAACGCCCCAGTCAGGATACCACTTTACATTGTGAATTTCATCTAATGCCTTTTGTCTAAATCCATCAATTGAAGCAAACCACTGTGTTGTAGCTCTATATATTACTGGCTTTTTACATCTCCAACAATGTGGGTATTGGTGAGTAAGTTCTTTTGCAGCAAATAATGCTTTTGTTTCTTCTAAATATTTTATTATTTCATTATTTGCTTTTGCATAAAACATTCCTTCAAATTGACCAGCTTCTTTTGTCATTTTTCCATGTTTATCTACTGGAACTATTATATCTATATCTTTATATCTCTTGCAACATAGGTAGTCTTCATGACCATGTCCTGGTGCAGTATGAACGCATCCTGTACCTGCATCAAGTGTTACAATTAAATCTTTATCAGACCCTAATATTACTCTTGAAGTTTTGTTTTCAACAACTGGAGACATACAAATTACATTTTCTAAATCTCTTCCTACAAAACTTGCTAAAATTTTATATTCAGATATATTTCCTATTTGCATTACTGAGTCTACTAAATCCTTTGCCATTATGTATCTTTCTGTTTTAGAGTTATTTTTAGCTTCTACTAATGCATATTCAAATTCTGGATTTAACGTAATTGCCATGTTTCCTGGAAGTGTCCATGGAGTTGTAGTCCAAATTACTATATATGTATCTTGTAAACTACCATATTTTGAGAACAATCCCTTATCATCGCTTACTCTAAATTTTACATATATAGATGTTGAAGTATCATCTTTATACTCGATTTCTGCTTCAGCTAGGGCTGTTTCACAGTCACTACACCAATATACAGGTTTTAAATCACGATATATATAACCTTTTTTATACATATCACCAAATACTCCTATTTGACGTGCTTCAAAATCTTTATTAAGTGTTAAATAACGTTTAGATTCATCTCTATAGTCGCCTAGTCCACCTAAACGTTCAAATTGAACTGCAGTTCTTCTTACAGCATCTATAGCATAGTCTTTACATACTTCTCTAAATTTTTCTACTCCTACTTGGTCTTTAGTTATCTTTAAATCTTGTTGTACTTTCTTTTCAATAGGAAGCCCATGTGTATCCCATCCTGGAACATATGGAGAGTAATAACCATTCATAGTCTTATATCTAATTATTATATCTTTTAAGATTTTATCTAAGGCATGACCTGTATGTATATCTCCATTAGCATATGGTGGTCCATCATGAAGTACAAATTTTTTACCAGTATTTTTATTCTTTTCTAGTGCTAAATAATATACCTTATTTTCAATATTTTTTTCTAAGATTCCTGGTTCTTTTTTAGGTAAATTCCCCCTCATTTCAAAATCTGTTTTAGGTAAATTAAGTGTTGAAGAATAATCTTTTTTATCTTCCATAAAAACTCCTCCTTAAAATATTGTATGAAAAAACGCACATGCCAGGTATAAAAAGGCATATGCGACTAATATCTTACTTAACCTAATTATACACCATACTAACATATGTGTCCTCTGTAACGTGAGGAAAACGGCTACACTTAATAAGATTTCTCTTTTCAGCTTGCAACTCGAGGATGATTTTCATAGTACCCTACTTTAACTAGGCTCTCACCGTCCCTAGCTCGCTTATGTATTTTGAAATACTATTACTCGTTCCTGTCATAGTTTTTACACATGAAATTATATCATATGTACGTTTTGTTGTAAATACCCAAATTATATTTTTTAGTTTATTATACTCTAAATTATACTCTAAATTATGCTAAATTGACACAAATAATAAATTATGTTATAATAGTAGTACGTTTTTTTAATTTCTAACAACACATAATTGGATTGGAGGATTTACTATGATAATATGCTTAGGAAAAGAACTGCCGAAAGGTTTTTCATTCGTGCCCTCACATATATCTTTTAAAGATATTCTTGAGGCCTTAGATATTATATCTAAGAAAATACCCAAAGGATACAAAATAATAGCTCAGTCACTTACACCTATACAGGAAATGAATTTGGGCTTGTATATTCCTACCATTATGGAATACTGCCCTCAAACCGCTACATTTCTGGATCCCAGTGAAATATTTTTAAGCTGTGTAACTGGAAAAAGTCTATTACGGCCATCTGCAGATTTCGTAATATTCAATGAAAAAGATAAAGTGGCCTGCGTTGCATACTCAAAAGAAGCGCCTGTTATTTGTTTTGAAGGTCTTTCTACTGGTAAAAAATGCATCGGTACAATTCTAAGGCACTGTCTTACAAACGAAAAGATTGCTAACTTTGTCTTTTCAAACATAATAGAAAGTTTCCACGAGTTAAACATAAAAGTCACTGTTGCTCTTGCCACCAACTACTTTTACGATGATATAAAATCCAATTTAAAGGATTACATATTTAAATTATTCAAAAGCTACGGTGCTGTCGTAGAATGTGATATAAAATCTACCCTTGACCCACAAGATCCTAATAACAACCTTTACTGCAGATATGATGAAACAAGAAATAATAATGCAGTTATTCTGTTTTAAAGAAAAGGCCTTGGAATTTTTCCAAGGTCTTTTTTATGAATATATATCTACATCTTTATCGCCCTCTGATGGATCTCCTTTATCAGGATCAGGTTCAGGTTTAGGATCCGGTTCAGGTTCCGGTTCAGGCTGTGGCTCTGGTTGTGGTTCAACATAAGTATTCCACGGATTATCAGAAGATGGATCTGTTGGATCCCAATTTCTACAAGTAGTATTATCTGAAATTTTTCTTGCAGAAGGTTTTCCAAAAGGTCCTGGATTAGAATCAGCATAAAATTCTACTATTGTTCCTGAAGGGACATTATCATATATCCACTTTGCATCTGAAACTTGAAGTCTTATACATCCTGCAGAAGCACTTGTTCCAAGTTTATCATACTCCCAATATTCGAGGCAATCCTGTCTTGTTGCAGTATAAGGAACTGAATGAAACAAAATATCTCCTACTATTTGAGTGCTGTACTGACCATATACATTTCCAATAAGGCCTAACCATTTCCACCTGTACTGTATTTTGTACTGTCCTGACCTAGGTGTTTCAGTACCAGTTGAGCATACCATTGCTTTAAATGGATTTACATATTCCCCATTTTCATTTTTAGTATATATATTTACAACATTGGCTAAGTAATTTATTTTAATGTAATATGGACTAGTAAAATTTATGGTTGGCTTTTTAGGTTGTGACTCTGCTTTTTCTGGCTCCTGATTTTGTACTTCTTGTTCTTCTTGTTCTTCTTTTTCTTCTTCTAAATCTTCAATATTTACAATTTCTTTTTCATCTTCTATATCTTCTACATAATCTTCATTATCGTCATAAATATATACATCTACATCACTCATAGTTTGCAAAGCATTTTTTTGATTTATATATTTTCTAAAAATAATACTTAATATTAACAGTAAAATAAGTAGAGTACATATACATATTGTAATTATTATTTTTTTCTTATTCATTTGTACTTTAATATTCTCCTTTATTATTAATTAATTTTTTTAATAGATTTTTTTAGTAATTTTATTTGTTCTGTCTCATCTATAACAGCAAGTTTACTAACCATAACTATATCATCATAATCTATTTTGAAAAAATTGATTTCATAACCTAAATCTTCTAGCAATTCTCTTATAAACTCACGTGTTGTTCTACCATTTCCCTCACGAAAAGCATGTAATACATTTAAGTCAGTCATAATACTTGATATAAAAACTACTAATTCATCAAAGTTTAATTTCCTTAAGTCTTCCAAATTAATTTTATTCATTATAGCTTTAATGTTATCATGTATATAAATATAATCTGAAAACTTAAAATTTTCTTTCGTAATATTTTCCTCTCTATACTTTCCTGCAAAATCATATACTTCAAAAAATAGATGTTCATGTATAAATTTTAATCTTTTTTCATTGTAAGTATTTCCAAATACGTCCTTTGCTAGCTTTCTTATAGAAATTAGTTTTAATGCTACAATCTTTTTTTCGTACTCTTTTAATTTTTCTTCATCTCTTATATCTAACTTATTTATTAGAACATTACTATTTTTATATGTGTATTTTGAATTAATTGCGTCATACATATTTTTTCTCCCCTAATTCAAAAATTGAGATTTTATTTTTTCTACTGCATCTGCTTCCAATATATTATTATTCAAATAATCTTGTAATAATTCTACATCATCATTATTTAAGAATAATTTTTCCATAGCCATTGTAGCTTTTATATTTTCAATTATTTTATTATTTTCTTCCAAGGTTATTCACTCCTTACTCAATAACAACAAAAGGTACTGTTACTTCTTCTTTAGTAAGGCCAGAATGATTTCCTTTAGTATGAATATAATCATCTACCATTATCTTATCACATACCATAAATTTATTATTTACAACTACTGCTATATATTCACCCAAAGACTTATCGGCATGTTTTGTATATGTGTCTGTACCAAATAATTTACACTTTTTAGCTTCCTCTTTTGTAAGTAAAATTACATCTTCAGAAAAGCTTTTCATAAATTCAGTTTCAAATTCTTTTTTATATTCATCTTTTACAAAGAAGCTAATCATTCTGGTGTCGATTGATGGCAATGCATAAAAATATTTACTAAAGTCCTTATCTTTATTTAAATATAACATATTTGCCATATCAATTTGTCCATGGTCTGCTGTAAGTACAAATCCAACATCATCAAGATTTTCTTTAATATATTTTATTCCATTTTCAACTGTATCAATTATTTTAGAGACCTCTATACTATCTACACCATTTTGATGTGAAGCCTCATCAATTCCATCAATATAAACATAATTAAAAGTAGGCTCTTTGCTATCTTGTAGATTTTTATATATTTTTTCAAAACATTCTTTTACAGAATAAAAGCCATGTCTTTGCGCATTTGAGCTAAACATTTTTGTATATTCAGAATTAATAATTTCTATTTTTTCGTAGACATTGACATTGGTTTTAAATTTATCAAATATACTAACAAATTTAAATATATCTTGTGTACTTATATTTTTATCTGATAACTTTTCACCAGTTTTTCTTTCTTCTAATAAAAGTGGGTAATAATTTAATTTATAATCTTTATTATAATCCCACCATCCGTATATTCCGTGTTCGTTCGGATATGAAGCAGAAACAATACTTGTTAAAACTGCAGCAGTAGAAGTTGGATTTACAGTCTTTATTCTCATTTTAGCATTCTGTTTTAATATAGAATCTTTATCAAGTCTACTTAATTTATAAAATCCAAATCCATCTAAAATAATAAATATTGTATGCTTTTTTTTAGGAATTAATTTTTCTGCTATTTCAACTCCTCTTGTCTTTTTTATATTAACTCCATTTGCTATTGCAAGTGATTTTACCAAATCTACAATATCTACTGTTATACTATCTCTATATTCAAAATATTTATTTAATTTATCTATATTTTCCTCAATGTTTCTCATACTTTCTCCTCTAAACATATATAATAATTTTATCATAATAAAAATTATTTTTAAAGGAAAATATTAAAAATAATTCTAAATATAAAAAATAATAGGATACTAGCTATCCTATTATTTAAAATTTACATTATAATGTTATATTTAATCTATTTTTAACTTCATCTTTTCCTAAGATTTGCATAATTTCATAAATATCAGGACTATTTTTTCTGTTGGTAATAGCAATTCTTATAATTGAAGCAAAATCAGCAGTGCTACCTATATAATTATCTGGATTTTTCTTATATTCTTTCATGTCAGTACAAAATCCAAGATTTGAAGCCGTATTTTTTAAATTTTCAAACCATTCTTCTTTAGAATGATTTTCACTGTAAGAAGATAAATAAGCACTTAATACCTTATTTATAATACCAACATTTAATTTTGTATTTTCTTTTAGTAAATTTTCATATTCTCTTCCATTTTCTTCAATATCATTTTTAAATAAATCATTAAAGAAATAAAAGAATGTCTTTAATATATCTTCCCACTTATATATATCTTTACGTACCTTTTTAGCATTATCTCTTTCTAAAGCAAATATTTTCTTTGTATAATCTAAATCTCTATTTAATATATTTAGCAAATCATTATCATACTCTTTAGCCCATGAAGTAACTTTTTCTAAAAGTGTCTTGCTGTCCATTTTTGCTATTATTTCTTTAGAAATATCATTTAATTTTGGAATATCTAGTAATGAACCAGATGAACTCATCCTATCTATTTTAAAATTGAAATCAAAAACATCTTGTTCCCTATTTTTAGATCTCCAAGATTCAAAATCTGAATTTGCTAAAGTCATTAGATATTCTATCATTGCATCTTTTTCATAGCCAGCTTTTAAAAAGTATGATACAGCTGCTTCTTTATCTTTTCTTTTACTTAATTTACGTTTACTTTCTCCCTCTTTAACCATTATGAGTGGAACGTGAACATAAGTTACTTTTTCAAATCCCATTGCTTCAAATAATTCTAAGTGTATTGGTGTTGATGGTATCCATTCTTCTCCTCTAACAACATGTGTAGTACGCATAAAATGATCGTCTACCACATGTGCAAAGTGATAAGTTGGAAGCCCATCTTTTTTTATCAAAACAATGTCTTGATCGTTTTGAGCAAGTTCTATTTTTCCTCTACCACCATCTATAAAAGAAGTTTTTTGTAGATGTGAGCCTTGACTTCTAAAACGTAAAATAAATTCTTCCCCATTCTCTACTCTTTTAATAGATTCATCAACTGATATATTTCTACATTTTGCATATACTCCATAATAGCCTGGGACAATTTTACTGGCTTCTTGAGCTTTCCTTGTAGCATCTATCATTTCTTGAGTACAAAAGCATGGATACGCAAGACCTTTTTGTACTAAATACTTTGCACATATTCTATATATGTCTGCTCTTTTGCTTTGGCGATATGGTCCATAATCTCCAACTTCTTCTGTCTCTGATATAACTCCTTCTTTTGGAGCAAGTCCAAACTTCTCTAATTCTTCAGTAAATAATTTAACACTACCACTAACTTCACGCTTTGAATCTGTATCTTCAATTCTTAGATAATATGTTCCATTACTCTTTAAAGCTAAAAGTTTATCTATAAGAGTTGTAAACAGAGCACCTGTGTGTAAAAATCCAGTTGGAGATGGTGCAAATCTTGTAACCATTGCATTCTCTGGCAAGTCTCTTTTTGGATATCTTTTTTCCAAGTCTTCAACTGTTTTGGTTACATCTGGAAATATTAAATTACTAAGTTTTTCATATTTTTCCTTTAAAGCCTCATCCACTTTACTTTTCCTCCTTAATTGTTAATATTTTTTTCTAAATCTATATCCATAAGTATTGGTAGTACCATTGGTTGTCTTTTAGTCTTAGTATATATGTATTTCATTAATGCCTCTTTTACATTTGTTTTTATAATAGACCACTCTCTTACACTTTGATCTTCACATTTTTGTAATTCTTTTCTAGCAATATCTTTTATTTCTTCCATTAAGCCTTCACTTTCTCTTACATATACAAATCCACGTGTAACAATATCTGGTCCAGAAACAACTTTAGCAGTTTTTCTATCAAGACCAATTACAACAATTATCATTCCATTTTCAGATAAAAGTTGTCTATCATGAAGTACGATATTACCTACATCTCCTACTCCTAATCCGTCAACTAAAACAATTCCTGATTGGACTTGTGTAGATAATTTTGCGCCGTCTTCTCCTATTTCTAATATTCTACCATTTTCATTTAAGAAAATATTTTCCTTTTTAACTCCAACACTTACTGCAAGTTCGCCATGATGTTTTAAAAATCTATATTCACCATGAACTGGCATAAAATATTTTGGCTTTATTAAAGACAACATTAATTTTAATTCTTCTTGACAAGCGTGACCTGAAACGTGTACATCAGCTAATTGATTATATATTACCTCTGCGCCCATTCTTTCAAGTTCATCCATTACTCTACCAATTGATTTTTCGTTTCCTGGAATTGGAGATGATGAAAATATAATAAGGTCTTCAGGTGTAATTTGTACCTTTTTGTGTTCACCCATTGCCATACGCGAAAGTGCAGACATTGGTTCACCTTGAGAACCTGTTGTAATTATTACAAGTTGTTCTGGATTATAAATTCCTATTTTATCAATATCTATTAGTGTTCCCTCTGGAGCACTAAGATAACCAAGCTCAGAAGCTACCTGCATAACATTTAGCATACTACGTCCAACTACTGCAACTTTTCTTTTAAACTTTACGGCTGAATTAATTATTTGTTGCATTCTGTGAATATTAGATGCAAATGTTGCAACTATTATTCTTTTCGTACAGTTAGTAAATATTTTATCAAATTCACGTCCTACACTTCTTTCTGACATAGTGTGTCCTGGTCTTTGGACATTAGTACTATCAGACATCATAAGTAGTACACCTTTTTTACCAATTTCACAAATTCTCTCAAAGTCCATTGGTATAGAATCTATAGGAGTATAATCTATTTTAAAATCTCCTGTATGAAAAACTACTCCAACTGGTGTAGTTATAGCAAGTGCAACTGAATCTGCTATAGAATGAATTACCTTTACAAATTCAACTTTAAATTTTCCAATAGACACTACATCTCTTGGAGCTACACATTTTAATTTTGTACTTTTGTCTAAATTATGTTCTTGAAGTTTTGCCTTAATAAGTCCTAAAGTTAATTTTGTTCCATAAATCGGAACATTTATCTTCTTCAAAAAATATGGTATCGCACCTATATGATCTTCATGACCATGAGTAATAACTAGTGCTTTTACCTTATCTTTATTTTTTTCTAAATATGTAAAATCTGGTATAACCAAATCTACCCCTAACATTTCATCTTCAGGAAATGCTAGACCACAATCTACAACTATAATATCATTTTCATACTCTATTACAGTCATATTTTTTCCTATTTCATTCATACCTCCTAAAGGTATAATTTTTAGTTTTGATTTTGTAAAAATATTACCTCTTGATCTTCTTTCTTGTTTTCCATTATTACTCTCATCAATATTAGAAAACTCTACCTTCAAAGAACTTCTCTTATTTAATTTATTTTTTACATCAATCTTAACTTTTTCATTACGTTCTTCATAATTATCTTTTTTTATAACTCTTTTTCTTCTATAATTATTATTCTCTTTTATGTTTTCTTTTTCTATCAATCTAAATCCTCCTTAAAAAATTAATTTTTAGGCATTAAACATAATTTATAAAACCCGTACAAAACATATTTTTTTATATAACCGTTCACACTTGTATAACGTATATATTATACTATAATTTTAGCTATATGTCAAATCAAGTATCAATTTTTAAAACTAATTTCTTAAAATAATTTTTGCTACTATTTGACTTTTTTATGTAAAATATGTTATAATTATATTAGTTGAAAAATTAAAACCGAATTTAATAAGGGGGTTTATATATGAAATATTGTCTTACCAAAAATCGAATAAAAGATATTTCTATTTATTATGCGACAACAACTAAGACTATGTCGCAGGTTGGTCAGACTTTTGGTTGCAGTCGCTATTTCGTCGAAGAGGCAATTCGGCGGGCAATTGTGGAATCAATAGTCGATATGGAAGTTGTTGAAAAAATCATAAAAAAGGCAGATTACAACACTTCTCAGCACTACGAAGGAGAAGGTAAAATAGTCAAAAACTATTATAATCGTCTAATAGCCGAGAGATTCGGCATAGAGGCGAAGGAAGAAAGAGAATTTCTTGAGGCTAAACTCGAGCAGTTCAAATTTCAGTTATCCTCAGTTGACTCCTCCTATCCTTCGGAGGATATAGAGGAATTTGTTAGCGAAACTGAAAACGAAGTCTTTGCTATAGAGCGAAGGCTTGCAGATCTTAAAAAAGGTGTACAATAATTGTACGCCTTTTTATTTTTCTATATTAAAGAATGCTTTATCTCCTAAATATTTAGCAGTAAAGTCTAATCCTTCTTCAATTCTTAATAGCTCATTATATTTTGCTACTCTATCAGTTCTACACGGAGCTCCAGTTTTTATTTGGCCTGCATTCAATGCAACAACTAAATCAGCTATTGTTGTATCTTCTGTCTCACCAGATCTATGTGATACTATTGTTGTATATGAAGCATTTCGGGCCATTTCAATTGTGTCAATTGTTTCTGTTAGAGTTCCTATTTGATTTAACTTAATTAATATTGAATTTGCAACATTATTTTTTATTCCTTTTTCCAATCTTTTCGTATTTGTAACAAATAAATCGTCACCCACAAGTTGAATTTTACTTCCTAGTGTTTTAGTAAGTTTTTTCCAACCTTCCCAATCTTCTTCTGCGAGTCCATCTTCAATAGATACTATAGGATATTTATCTACTAAATATTCATAATAGCTTATCAATGAATCTGATGTAAACATTTTATCAGTTTTCCAAAAGTAATAGTTATTACTTTTGTCACTCTTCTTTTTTGCTTCTTCATACATTTCCGTTGCTGCAACATCCAATGCCAGCTTAAAATCTTTTCCTGGTATATACCCTGCTTTTTTTATTGCATCTAAAATTAATTCTATAGCTTGCTCATCATCTTCTAAATTTGGAGCAAATCCTCCTTCATCTCCAACAGAAGTTAAATAGCCTTTTTCTTTTAATACAGATTTCAAACTATGAAATACTTCTGAACACATTCTTAATGCTTCACTAAACATACTAGCACTAATAGGCATAATCATAAATTCTTGTATATTAACGCTATTATCTGCATGTTTACCACCATTTAGTATATTCATCATTGGTACAGGCATTACCTTTGCATTTACTCCACCTATATAATTATATAAACTTAATCCCAAAGATTTTGCAGCTGCATCTGCTACTGCTAAAGATACACCAAGTATAGCATTTGCTCCAAGTCTTTTTTTATTTTCTGTGCCATCTAATTCTAACATAACATTATCTATTTTAACTTGATCGAGTACATTCATACCTTCAATTTCTGGTGCTATAATATCATTTATATTTTCTACTGCTTTTAATACACCTTTTCCCATGTATACATCTATATCATTATCTCTTAACTCAACCGCTTCGTATGATCCAGTTGAAGCTCCTGATGGTACAGAAGCTCTTCCCATTGTTCCTCCCTCTACTATCACATCTACTTCAATAGTAGGATTACCTCTAGAATCAAGTATTTGTCTTGCATACAAAGATTCAATTTTTATATATTGTTTCATAAAATTCCTCCTAATATAATTAATACTTATTATTAGTTATATTAGGAGGAAAATATACATCTTTTAAAATATTTATCTAAATTATCTAGTTATACACTTAATTAACAAGATTTCTTTCAATTCTTCTTTGTTCTCTTCTATTTGCTTTATCAGCCATAAACTTTAAATGTTCTTGATATCTTTCTTCTATTTTTTTCATGGCTTCTTTATCTTTCATTTCAGAATCAATCTTATTATACTCTTCAATTTTTTCATTATATTCATATTCTGGAATAGAATATGATATGTCATTTATATAGTAGTCTAACTCTGCTTTATATAATTTATTTTCTTCAATATTTTCATCATATTCTTCTAAAATCTTTTCTGCATCTTCTGATACACTTTGTCTTTGCAAAGATGAATTGCACATTTCGAGCATATTTTTTCTATACTGAGTCCAAGGCAAATCTAAATCTTTTCCATATCTATAAAAAATCTTATAAGATAAATTCATTGCAATTGAAACAAATACTGCACTAGATATCTTACTTTGTTCTAATCTTATTTCTAAGTCCTTTATAAGATCTATTATATCATCTTTTATATTTTCTTTTGCAATTTGAATTTTGGAATCTTTCTCTTCCTTTTCTTTTTTCCTTTTAAGCAATAATAATTTTTCTTTTTTCTCTTTGCTTATCTTTTTAAATTTTTTTCTTCCACACTTAGGACATTTAAGTCTTTCAGAATATTTAAGATTTTTATCTGGTTTAGTTTCTGTTTCATCAATAATTTCTCCACAATTTAGACACACAAAGATACCATACTCATCGATTTCTTTTTTTGTTTCTTCATCTTCTTTATGTTCTTCAAATTCTTCTGGATGCGTTATTTGATATGTTAAAAATGCTGATTCTGTTTCAAAATCTTCCCTTGTTTTTCCCATAAATTACCTCAAACTATAATTCAACTAAAGATTCACCTGTCATCTCACTTGGCTTACTCTCTCCCATTAATTCTAGTAAAGTAGGAGTTAAGTCACAAAGTCTTCCAGGTTTTACTGATTTTACTCTATCTGATACTACAATAAGTGGAACATCAAATGTAGAATGTGAAGTTATAACTTCACCAGTCTTTAAATCTAACATATATTCACAATTACCATGATCTGCTGTAATTAATGCTTCTCCACCGACACTTTCAAGTTTTGAAATTACTTGTCCAACGCAGTCATCTACAGCTTCTACAGCCATAATTGCCTTTTCTATATTACCAGTATGTCCTACCATATCTCCATTAGCATAATTTACAACAATAACATCATATTTTTTTTGTTCAATAGCTTTTAAGATTTCATCAGTAACTTCATAAGCTGACATTTCTGGCTTCAAGTCATAAGTTGCAACCTTAGGAGATGGAATTAATATTCTATCTTCACCCTTATATTGTTTTTCTTCTCCACCATTAAAGAAAAATGTAACATGAGCATACTTTTCTGTTTCTGCTATTCTTAATTGAGTATACCCAAGCATACTTATATATTCACCAAAAGTATTTTTTAAAACTTGTGGCTTATAAGCAATTTCTACATTTTTTAATGTCTCATCATACTGAGTCATTGTAACAAAGCATAAATTTTTTAATTTCTTAGTTTCAAACTCTGAAAAATTTTCATCTGTAAATGCTCTAGTTATTTGACGTGCTCTATCAGGTCTAAAATTAAAAAATATTATAGAGTCATTATCATTTACTGTTGCAATTGGATTTGAATTCTCATCTGTTATAACTATTGGTTTTACAAATTCATCAAATTCTTGAGCTTCATAAGAATTTTCAACTGCCTTTTGAACAGTCTTAAAATTGTTACCTACCCCGTTTGCAATTGCATCATAAGCAAGTTTTATTCTTTCCCATCTATGATCTCTATCCATAGCATAATATCTACCTTCAACTGTAGCTATCTTACCAACACCAATTTGACTCATTTTTTCTTCTAATTTTTTTAAATATTCAACTGCAGATGTTGGTGGTGTATCTCTTCCATCTAAAAATGCATGTACAAAAACTTTCTTTAAATCATGTCTTTTAGCAAGTTCTAACAGTGCATATAAATGGTCAATATGTGAATGCACTCCGCCATCTGATACAAGCCCCATTATATGTAGTGCACTATCATTTTGCTTTGCATTGTTTACAGCCTTAAGTAAGACTTCATTTTCAAAAAACTTTGATTCATTAATTTCTTTTGTTATTCTAGTTAACTCTTGGTATACAATTCTTCCTGCACCAATATTTGTATGTCCTACTTCAGAGTTTCCCATCTGTCCATCAGGAAGACCTACTGCCATACCACTAGTTTTTACGTGAGTATTTTTATATTTAGCAAAAAGTTTATCTAAATTTGGAGTGTTTGCAAGTTTAAAAGCATTACCAGGATTTTCATCGGCAATTCCCACTCCATCTAATATCATTAGAATATATTGTTTATTTTTCATTATGTACACTTCTCTTTCTATCGCAATTAAGCGACCAAATAATTATATCACTTTTATTCAAAATTTACAATAGAAACAAATTCATCTTTTAGACTAGCCCCACCAACAAGAGCTCCATCAATATCAGGCATATTCAATATTTGACTAGCATTTTTTGCATTAACACTTCCACCATATTGAATTCTAATTTTATCTGCAACTTTCTTAGAATATAGCTCACTTATTGTATCTCTTATAAATTTGCACATCTCATTTGCCTGTTCTGCTGTAGCTGTTTTACCTGTACCAATAGCCCAAATTGGTTCATATGCTATTACGATTTTTTCTGCTACACTTTTTTCATCTATGTCTTTTAACGCATTTATTACTTGAGATTTTACAAAATCGAAATGTTTATTTTGTTCTCTTTGTTCTAAAGTTTCCCCTACACATATAATTGGTTTAATATCTCTTGTTAACAATGTTTTAGCTTTTTTATTTATCATTTCATCAGTTTCTGAAAATATATTTCTTCTTTCACTATGACCAATAATTGTGTAATCTACAAAACAAGACACTAACATATCTGCACTAATTTCTCCAGTATATGCACCTTTTTCCTCAAAATAAACATTCTGAGCTCCTAGTTTTACATTTGTATTTTCAATAACACTATACACTGTATCTAGACAAACAAAACTTGGGCAGATGACAACTTCTCTATCACTAACATTTATTCTATCTATTATACTAGCCACAAAGTCTTCTGCTTGTGAAATTGTATTATTCATCTTCCAATTTCCAGCTATAATTTTTTTACGCATCCAAATACCTTCTTTCTAATTTAGTATTACTTTATCTTTCAAATCTTCATCTTTGCTCCATGTAGGCTCAATAGATTTTTTACTAAATTTAAATTTTACTATTCCTTTAGAATCAACACTCCAATCTCCATTCCATTTAGTTGGTTTAGCTATATTTAATGTTTCCCAATTATCGCTAGATAGAATTTGATTTACGCTTGAAGTAACATTTTCAAAAGAATTGTCATCTAAAGTAGAATTATCAATAATATACATTCCAACATTGTTTTGAACTGCACTATAATCTGATAAAAATTCTTGTTTTTTACCATCTTTTTCATATTCTTCTAGTATTTTATCAGAGTACTTAGAACTATTAAGTTTACTTATGTCTGTATTTGAACTAATATTTTTATTTTTTAACACAAATATTATAATAAACAAAAATACAATAATTAGCGTTAATATTATAATAAAAGATACAAATCTATTAATATTAGTTATTTTTACTTTTTTCATAAAAGTTCTCCTTTATTTGTCTAACAGTGCCTCTATTCCTGGAAGTTTCTTGCCTTCCATAAATTCTAGAGATGCTCCTCCTCCAGTAGAAATATGTGACATCTTATCTTCAAGTCCAAATTTTTCAACTGCTGAAGCACTATCGCCTCCACCAACTATTGTGACTGCATTAGAATCTGCCATAGCCTCTGCAACTTTTCTTGTACCACTTGAAAACTTATCTAATTCAAACATTCCTACAGGTCCATTCCAAACTACTGTGCCAGCTTTTTTTATTTCTTCTTCAAATAGAGCACTAGTCTTTTTACCAATATCAAGTCCCATATAATCTTCTGGTATTTTTTCAACACTTACAGTCATTTCTTCTGTATATTCACTCATTTCTTTAGCCACAACATTATCAACTGGAAGTAATAATTTTACACCTTTATTTGCTGCTTTTTGTAATATTTCTAAAGCTACATCTAACTTATCATCTTCGCATAAAGACTTTCCAACATTAATACCTTCTGCTTTTAAAAATGTATATGTCATTGCTCCACCTATAAGTAGTGTATCAACTTTATCTAACAGAGCATTTAATACACCTATTTTACTAGAAACTTTTGCACCACCAACAATTGCTACTAGTGGTCTTTTTGGATCATTTATTGAATGGTCTAAAGCTTCGATTTCTTTTTCTATCAAAAATCCTGCAACAGATGGTAAGAAGTGTGTTACTCCTTCAGTAGAAGCATGGGCTCTATGAGCTGATCCAAAGGCATCATTTACAAAAATATCTGCAAAGCTTGCTAAATATTTTGCAAACTCCTCATCGTTTGCTTCTTCTTTTTCAGTCATCCTTGTATTTTCTAATAAAACTACATCTCCATCTTGCATTGAATCTATTACATCTCTTACATTATCTTTAAATATATCTTCTATAAATAATACATCCATTTCTAAAAGTTCAGCTAGTCTTTTACTTACAGGAAGTAAAGTTTTATTTTGTCCTGTTTTTCCTATGTGAGAACATAATATAACTTTAGCGCCTGCATTAATTAAATATTTGATTGTTTTCAAAGATTCAACTATTCTTTTATCACTTGTGATATTCCCTGTTTCTTTATCTATTGGAACATTAAAATCACATCTTACTAATACTTTTTTTGATTTTACGCTTACATCTCTTACTGTTTTTTTATTTAACATATCAAATTTCTCCCTTTTTTAATAAAAGCCAGCTTTTTTAGAGCCGGCCTTTCTACTTAATAATTCTATTTGTTATCAACATTATACATATGCTCTGCTAAATCTATAACTTTATTTGAATAGCCCCATTCATTATCATACCATGAAACTAATTTTACAAAGCTATCATTTAAAGCAATTCCTGCATTTATATCAAATATAGAAGTGTGTGGATTGTGAATAAAATCAGATGAAACTAATGATTGATCAGTCCATGTCATTATTCCTTTAAGTTCATTATCGCAAGCTTTCTTTATAACTTCTACTATTTCTTCATATTTTGCTGGTTTTTTAAGTCTACAAGTTAAATCAACAACAGATACATCTAAAGTTGGAACTCTAAATGCCATTCCTGTAAGTTTTCCTGCAAGTTCAGGAATTACTTTACCTACTGCTTTTGCAGCACCTGTAGAAGATGGAATTATATTTCCTGCTGCTGCTCTACCACCTCTCCAATCTTTGTTAGATGGTCCATCTACTGTTTTTTGTGTTGCAGTTGTTGAATGAACTGTTGTCATAAGTCCTTCTTCTATACCAAATGCGTCATTTACTACTTTAGCTAAAGGAGCTAAACAATTTGTTGTACATGAAGCATTTGAAACTATATTCATATCAGATGTATATTCATTTTGATTTACACCCATAACAAACATTTTTGCATCTTTTGATGGTGCTGATATTATAACCTTTTTAGCTCCACCTTTTAAATGTGCCTCTGCTTTTTCAGTTGTAGTGAATACACCTGAACTTTCAACTACATATTCAACTCCTGCATCTTTCCATGGAATTTCAGCTGGGTCCTTATAGTTAAATACTTTAATAGTCTTTCCATTTACTACAAGATCTGAACCTTGTATACTTATATCTGCATCTAGCTTTCCATGTATTGTATCATAAGTCAACATATATCTCATATACTCTAAATCTATGAAAGGATCATTAACTGCTAAAACGTCAACGTTTCCCCTTTCTAATGATGCTCTCATAACGAGTCTTCCTATTCTTCCGAATCCATTAATACCTAATTTTACACTCATATTTATTCCTCCCTTATAAACTATATTTTATATTAATAAAAATAATTTTTCAATACCTACACGAAAAAATCCCAAAAAATTGCAATTCATTTTAAAATATTACAAGAAAATTACAAAAACAGTGAGAAAAAATTCTCACTGTTTAATTTATTCAACTATCATATTTGAATTAAATTTCATGTCTGTATTTATTTCATCTTTTTTATCTTCATTATTTCCTGGTTTTAATATATCAAGATGCTTTGATACAACTTTATATTTTTTAGTTTCTTCTTCAAATTCAAAGACACTAATACTGTTTTCCAAATTCTCATCTAAATGTTTTATTTCTGTTGTAAAATACATATCTTGATCTTTTAATTCATTTGTTACTTTCTTTATTATTCTAAACATTTCAGCAATATGTTTTAAATCTTCACCAACAAAAACAAGTTGTGGCTTTTCATAAAATCCTGCATCATTTTTAGCAAAATTCTCATAAAAATCAGAATATAGTTGTACTTTTTCTGCAAACATATTTTGCCAATCTTCGTTTCTTCTAACTACTTCAAATACAAAATTTACATCTTCTGCACCATCTTTTAGTGTAACTAGTCCACCTGTTGGTTTAAATTTAACATTATACTTTTTAGAATATAATAAAATATTCGGATTAACTTCTTTAAATGCTGCTACTTTTTGCATATAAGCAATTATTACTTGATTTCCAGCTAATTTTCTCTTTACTGCATATGCAGGTTTAGTATTATCCGTTGGTTGCCATGCAGTAGGAATATTTCTTTGCTTTAATATATATGTTGCTATTTTGTCCATAGCATAAACTCTATATGAGCTCTTTCCTGCCTCACTTTGGAAAAAATAACGTGAAATTACTTTTGATTTTGTTAAATCTTCAAGCCATTTAGCTACTTTATTTTGTCTTTTATCTGGCTCTATATCTGATAATTTTCCTCTTTTTTCTAATACTTGAGTTACTTGTCTAGAAGTAACAAATCCAAATTCATTTACTACTTCTAATGCCTTTATATGAGATTCATTAATATATCCCATATCCATTTTAAATACCACCTGATTTATAGAGGCAAATCCTTCTTTACCGTCGAATACCTTTACCTCATTTTCTCTAACTGCAAAAGGTGATACCACTGTTTTTACTTCATTATCTTCTACCATAATACACACTCCTTAAACTTTAATTTAAATTTAATATATTACGACTTAATATAGTTTTATTAAGTCGAAATTAAAATGCTGTAGGAATTTACCTACATAATTTATTATACTATAAATAAAAAAACTATGCAATAGTTTTTATGTAAAAAAGCTACTCCCAAAAATGGGAGTAACTCCTAACCAATTATTATAAGTTTTATTTTTTTCTTTTCTGGAATAATTCTTTTTACACTAACAAGTACTTTTTGTCCATATTCTACTCCATTTACGTGTTCTGCAAGTCCAACTAAATTAGGTTTTAATTCAACAAAAACACCAGTCTTTATTCTATTTCTAACTATTCCTTCTATAATGTCGCCTTCTTTTATCTTTGCAACATTTTGTTCGAATGTTCCAAGTAGTTCCTTATATGTAAGTTCTATTCTTCCTGTATCTCTGTCATATTTTTTAACTATAACATTTATTCTCTGTCCTACTTTAAACATATCAGAAGCATGCTGTAACATTGTATCAGACATATCTTGAGTTTTTAATATACCAGTAACTCCTCCTCCTACATCTACAAATGCTGCATAATCAGTTGTACTTACTACAACACCTCTTAATTTCATAGAAGGTTTCAAATGCATATACATCCAACGTCTAACTTTAAGTTCTAGTATTTTTTTTGACATTATCAGTTCGATTTTATCTTCATTTTGAATTATCTCTTTTATGCACACTGGTATTACTTTACCTTTTTTGTTTACTATAAATTTTTCTTCAACAAGTCCATCATCACCAACTATACTAGAAGCCTCATCTCTTGGTATCATTGCTTTTATATTGTTACCAATTATTCCTAACATATTTAAACTTTCATCAATATCTTCAATATACATATCTAGAACTTGTTGATTTTGTTTTATTTCTTGTAATTGTTCAAGTGTATAAGTTTTATTTTTCTTCTTATTTTTTTCCTGCATGTAAATTCTCCTTTTAATCCTCTATAAATTGTAAAGATAATTTATAATCATATGCACCATTTTCATATATTTTAAAATTAATCATGGTTACACTTGTATATTCGTATATATCATATCCCATAGCTTCTTCATCAATTATCATAGTTCCTAAGGATCTATGTAATATATGTACTTGCTGAGAATATATAGTTTTATCATCTTCAATACATTCAACTGCGTCTTCATAACTAAATGTTTTTTTAATTTTTCCTTGATCATATATTTTAAGTTTCATATACTCTTCAAATTTTTTTTGGTCATTATCAAACAAGTCTTTCTTACAAGTATCAGTTAACATTGAATATGCTTCATCGTATTTTGCATACATTATTAAATTAATGAAATTCCTTGCATAATCTTTTTTTATTTCACTTGAATCATAATCTTGTGTTATTTTTGTACTGTATCTAGAATTTTCACTTGCGCCAAATACATTTATTAATAATACTATAATTAAAATAACAAGAATAATTGATTTTTTTATTAATTTATTATTCATATCTTAAACTCCTTCTTCATTTAAATTCATATCATAATATACTTTAAATGAATGTCCCATCTTTTTTAATTTTATTATTATAGTATTTTTTATTATTCCATCTACTACGTTTCCACTTCGTGATTGAACTTCAACTTGATAAATTGAATTGTTTATTTTTTTTATTCCTGATACTATACACTGATCAAGGCTTTCTATTTCCTTTTCTTTATACATCTGACTCAAATTAGTGTATTTATTCATGTTAAATTTATTTATAAATGGTATCATTCCCTTTATTTCTTTTTGATTGTTATTAATACAATACTCTAAATACGTTTTTACACATGAATCAACTATTAAACTTTCTTCATCAGTTATTTTATCATAATTTTGCTTTACTATCTCTTTATTATAAAACACTGGCTCTATTATAGAATAAATTAAATATATTACTATTAATACTATAAAAATAGATAATAAATTATTTATAACTTTTTTTCCCATTCACTCACCTACCAAAAGACTTTAAATATCAATACTATTATATTCATTCTCTTGAACATTATTAAGTATGTCTTTTATTTTTTGTTCATCAAGTTTTACAACTTCATTATTACCATTTATAGAGAATCCACATTCTCTAAAATAATCTTCAGTATAAACTTCAAAATATAACTTATTATCATATTGCTTCGTGTTTATACCAACATATTTACTATCTCCAGTGTTATTATTTGTAAAAGTTACAACTGACAGTGTATCATTTACTCCCCAAAATTTTATGCTAGATATTTCATAACCGCTTACGAAAATATTATTTGAGTATATTTGTTTCACTTTAGATTCATCAATTAAATTTTTATCTACAAAATCTTTGTCCAAATTATTAAGTAGTGCCTTTGTGTCATTTTCATCATAATATTTCTTTAATTTGGTCAAATACTCAGACATAGTACTGTCATCTTTGTTTAATTCTATAAAATCTATTGATAAAAATTCTGATACTAATCCTGAATTTAAGTATCTTTCATACTCTGTTTCTATTTCAGAATTTTCATAAGAATCTGTACCATCATTTGGTACAGATTCTTGATTACTTGTTCCAGGAAATACTAGAGTATCTTCTTTAGAATATTGTACAGTATTTTCTTCCAAGTTCTTATTAGAAAACTTTGAATATATAACTACTAACAACAAAACTATAACTATTATAATAATTAATAAAATTATTCTATTTTTCTTTGAACTCACTATATTACTCCTCTATTTTTTACAAATTAAATAATTTGTTATTAGACCCTCTTTTATAAGCTTATCTATATTAATCCATGAATCTCTATTTTTTCCACCTGGATCAGCTACATATACATCTGCATTTTCTTTTACTCCAAGTAAAGTTATAAAGTGTCCTGTGTAATTACATCCATTATATGTTCCACCTGGTTTCATATATGCTATTACCGGATAGCCTTTAGATAATTGATCAATAATGAACTTTTTGTCATCTGAAGTAATTAAATTTCCATTGTAATTTCCATTTCTAGTTTTATTATAAAAATAATGATCTGTTTTTATATTATATTTACTTAATAATGGAATTAAATCATTTTCAAAATTTGTATAACCAGTTAAAGTAAATATCGTTGGTGGTGTAAATTCATTTTGTTTTTCCCCTTTAAGACCACTTAGTACAATTGAACAACATGTTGGTCCACAACCATTATTAGTCCAGAAAGGTCCATAAGCAGATTGATTATATGTATGATATTTTGTTCCACCAGCATTTGTAAAGTAACCAGTGTTGTTACCGTCATTACCAGATATTGTTCCTTCACCTACAAAACTTCCAGAGATTTCAATACTTTCTTCATCTTTTAAACTACTATAATTATCTATACAATTAGAAAGTGATGCACTATAACTTCCACTAGATTCTATATCGTATTTTGCAGCTACACGTTGTACATAAGCAAAATTTCTTGAGTCACTTTCTGAATATTTTATGTTAGGGCCACAGTTATAAGCCTTTATAGCTGATAAAGTTATATTATCTTGCTTTGTAAATCCATCTTTAACTATTGCACAGCATAGTCTTATCTGTAAATCGATATTTCCTAATAATTCATCTGGACCTACCCTACCACTATCGCCATCGTCGTAAATTATATGTCCAATAGAATTACCGTATTTATCTTTAATGTTATTATCTTCCCCATTTGAATTCCAAACAGTTTTCTGTAATATTCCATATACGTCAGAGCCACCTTCGCTAGTTCTATAATCATGGTAATTTTCGTCAATTACTTGTCCGTTAACCATACCATTGCCTGACTCATGTGATAATATGGCAAGTATTAAATATGGATCTAATTCATATGCATCTGCCCACTTTGTAATATATGACCAATATTTGCTCTTAAAATCTTTAAATGCATCTGTATTAGTCTGAGTTCCAACGCCATCTACTGTCTTCATATCAGCAGCTACACTATATACATTTGTTACTTCTGAGCCAAGTGATGATGTATCGCCATTTGCCATAATTCCACTTTTTATATTATTTACTAGTAATTTTTGTGCATCTCCAGATTTTAATTCTGTTCCATTAGTTGTATATTCTGCTTTTAAATAACCAGATGCATCTATCAATCCTCTAGAAATATCAATATAAATCAAATCACTATTTGAATTACATTTTTCTTCTAAATGTTGATTGAAACTTTTAATATATCCATTCATAACTGAAGCATTTATAGTTTTATATTCTGTTCCAACAGGGCATACACTATTTACGTATATCTTTTTACCAGGATATTTTTGCACTACTGCATCTAAAAGTTCATCCATTTTTGTTTGATTTTGTATTTCATTAAATCCTAAATTTATTGATATTCCTAATGGATCTTGTGGTAAAGTAACTTGCTCAGAAACAATTGTACCTGATGATTTTTTTATTACATCGATCCACTGAGTTTGATTAGAATTTGTAACTCCTATTGCTGTTATACCACTAGCAAGTTTTGTAATATCAGATTCTATTGAATTTAATTTTTGATCTCCAATAAATAAGAAACCATCTAAAGAGCTTGGGCCACCGCCTGCGCCCTTAACACTTACGAATTTATATGCATTAAAATCTGTTACTGTAGCTTTCTGTAATTTAGAATATTCTGGATATTTTGATGAAGTTGGCTCAACATTATAATATAATAGTGGATCTTCACAAGATGAATATGGCTCATTACTTATATTAAAGTGTAAGTGCCAACCACTTGAATTACCAGATGATCCAACATTTGCTATTACTTGTCCAGCCTTTACTACATCACCTGCTGAAACTTTAAATGTACCAGTCTCTAAATGTCCATATAATGTATATTTTCCATCAGAATGTTTTATTATGATATGGTTTCCATACCCTCCACCTAAGCTTGTGTTACTAGGTATTCCATCATCTTTTGCAATATATACCGTACCATCTTTTGCTGCTATTACCTCAACTCCACTTTTTTGAGCAGCACTATCTTTTGATGCCCAAATATCAATACCTTCGTGAGTTGAAGAATAAAGTTCGGTATAGCCAAATAGTGCAGATACATAATGATTTGATGGTAAAGGCCATGCATATCCACCATTTAAGGCAGCATTATTGGCTGCATCAGAACAATTTGCATTAGCGTTACCATTAAATGCATATTTTAAGTTTAATCCTAAAGTTTGTCCATATATATATGGTAATATTTGATCTTTTTGTATTTCTTTAAACCTTCTA
Organism: uncultured Clostridia bacterium; assembly: GCA_947628005.1. Lineage (GTDB taxonomy): Bacteria > Bacillota > Clostridia > TANB77 > CAG-465 > CAG-465. Next base: position 3,308 of record CANQYI010000004.1, on the reverse strand, counting down.
ATTAGTACTGAATAGCTGTATTCTAAATCGCTTTGCTTTATAGCAATATTTTTATCAAATGTTGAGGAATCAGAAATGTATGAGTTATATATTTCTGGTACAGCATTTATAAAATCTATTCTATTTAATTTTTCTTCTGAATCTAAATTATCATAATATTTTTTAGCCCTATCAGAAAGTTTTACTTCACTTACTTGCTTATTTTGTTTTTTAGCAATAAATTCTACTACATCATCTATATTATATTTTCTGTGAGAAAAATTATTTGGTGAAGCAGTTAATTTATCGTTCCAATTTTTTGTAGTATTTATTCTTCTTCTATTAATTTTTTCTTCATATGTTCCCACATTAGTAGTAAACTTACCATCACAAGAATCTCCTTCATTTGGACAATCCATCTGTTTTGCTTGTTCTACATAAGTTGGATTTTCAGAAATAACATCTTCTTTAGTTATTTCATTTGGTAAATTTGTAGTACTAGTTGAAACTGAATCTGGATTATTTGAAGTATTATAAACTTGGAAATTATATTCATATTCTAGCACTACATCAAAAGCCTTAACTCTATATGGCTTATATTCAACATCCTTTTCTGAAATAGTTGAATCAAGTTTATCTTCTGTTTTTTCATTGCTTTTTATAATAGATGCTGTTTCCTCATTTGGTTCATAATCACCTGCTACTGAACAATTAGAATAAGTATAGTTTACTTGTGATATATCAACATTTAATGCTGTACACAATTGTTTTGCTTTCATATAATAAGCATAATTTTCACTTATTTTTAAAATATTGTTTGTACTCTTTGCAAATTCATTATAAGAATATTGACTACACTTATTTTCTTTTGCTTTTGCTGTATAAGTTGACATTCCACCATTTAAGTTTAAAAAACCAAGTGCCCAAGACTTATCTATTTCAGTAACTTCTTCTATATTCTTACCTTGATCCTTAAAATATGCCTCTAACACTTCATCATTAGTAACTGTAATATTTTCTTTATTTTCTCTACAAATACTATCAAGGTTATTAGGTAATCTAAGGCATTGAACTGAACCTTGCAAAGAGCCCTGACTTAAATCCCATTCTTCATGTGACCAGTTTTCAGTATAATGCTCTATTTCATATATGTTCATGGTAATATCAGAGTATGCTTCATTTATAATTGCATAAGCAAAATTAGCATTTTTAGAACTTTCTTCATTTTTTTTCGCATTAGTATCTGAAGCTATAGTTAAGTTATACATAGATATCGGAAATAGATTACTCTGTAAATAAGGCTCTACTAATTGAACAAAATAATCAACCGTTTTTTCATCACTCTTTGGAACTCTTAGTCCTAAAGCGGGCTCAACCGTATACTCTATATCATCACTAGGAGCAGATGGTAGTACTCTACTAGCTCCAGTTCCTTGTGCCTTATATAATTTCCAATTTATCATATTAAAATTGTATTTTTCAGTCATCAACATATGTTTATATAATTCTCTTTTTTGAGAAGGTAAAACATATGTAGAATCTGTAGGATACTTGTCCGTAGTTGCACTGGAATTAACTTTACTAGAAGTAGATATTTTATTACTACTAGAACTACTTGCAGAAGTAGAAGTAGAATTTACAACTCTAATTATAACTCCTGCTCTGGTATTACTTCCACCACCACTACCAGATGCAAAACGTGTAGCATTAATTGGCTCACCATTACTATTTCTCCAATTTGAATCATCGCCACAATCGTATGACCATACTGTGCCATTTTCAACAGTTACAGTTATGTTTGTATGTCCATAACCGCCACCGCCATCACTTCTTACTAATATATCTCCTGGTTGTAATTTACTTACAACATTTTCATTTTCACTAACTTTTATAACTTCAAATCCAAATTTGCTCCAGTCCTGATTTTTTAGTCCTTCTGTATTAAGTCTACCAACATCATATCCTGCGGCTGACAAAACCCAAGAAACATATGCACTACAGTCCATTGTTCCATTTGTATATGGTGGCTGTGTTGACATATCATATGAATAATTATTTTTCCAAATATATTGCCATTTTTCTTTTGCTACTTCCAAAAATCCTGAAACATTTACTTTCGGAGCTGTTGGCGTACTAGTTTGCTGTGAATCTGAAGTATTACCAGTTGGATTTGAGTACTGAGAAGGTTCTGACTGAAATCCAAGTTCTGGTAAAGTTACTTCATCCGTTCCAAACATAGTTTTCATATTCTCTAAGGATTTTGTATAATCAGAATCTTCTAATTCTTTGATGTAATTTTCATATATAGCATTTACATCTTTTATTGTTGCTGTTAAAAAGGATCTATTAACATCAAATTTTTCGAGTAAAGATTTTGTTTGTTCATCTACTGGTTGTCCACTTGCATGCTTACTATCAACAAGTTGTTGTATTGATTTTACACTAGATTGGACAGAATCATTTGAAAACTTGTCCTTTATTATAAAATAAGCTGATGCAGAAATAATAATTATTATTAATGGTATTAAAACATATGGATTTGTAAGTAGTGCAATAAGTACTTTTCTTATTCCGGCAGCAATAACCCTTACAGCTGCTTTAGCTGCTTTTTTGGCAGCTTCTTTGGTAGCTTTTTTAGCAGCACTTCTGGCAGATGATCCAGTTCCTGTTCCTTCACCACCATCATTATTAATTTCATTATTTTCTTTTAGTTGCTCTAATATTGGATCATCTTGATTTTCTTCCATCAGTGCCACCTCCCATCTTTTAATTAGATATTTATTATATTATAAGGCTATTTCAACTTCGTAAGCCGCATCTTCTTTTTCTATTTTTAAAAACTTCATTGATTTTAATTTAGATCTTTGTTCCAAGCCAACACTAAAGCTTGCTGTAAAAGTAGTATAGTTTTGTGGCTCTAATTTTACTAAATCATTACTTGAAATTGAGCCCATATAATAATTATTACTTGTATCAACTAATACCAAATTTGAATTTTGTATTAAATTTACATTTATATTCTCTGAACTTGTATTAGTAATTTTTACAATATATTCTACAAAATCATCATATTGTTTTGATTTAGTAAGTTCAAAAGTTAGACCTTCTTTATCAACTTTTACAAAATCACTTGTAACTGTTGTTTCAATATTACCAGTCTCTTCACCTGCACTATAATCGTTTTGTCCAAAAGAAATTTTAAAATTATAAGGTGTAATTTCATATATATCAATAGAATTTTCTGCATTTCCGTCAGTATAAATAACATGATATACATAGCTTGTACCACTTTTACTTGCAGTATATTGAGTTACAGTGGCAGAAGCAAA
>CANQYI010000003.1 GCA_947628005.1 uncultured Clostridia bacterium | reverse complement strand
AATTATTTTTACTATAAAAAATTGGTAAAAAAAGAAAGAGAGCGTAAAAATGGATAATATAAAGGAATTTTTAATAGAAGCAAAGAAACAAACTTATGCAAATGAAGGAGTAGAAAAAGTTAGTAGTTCAAGATTTGGATCTAAAGATTATGAATATAAGAAAGATAATCTGATTTATCACGATACTTATTTTGGTGGTACAAATTTTATTGGAGAAGAAGTAGTTTATTTAGATAATAAGATATATTGGGCAATGAATTATTATGGCGTGACTTTAGATGAAAAATTAGGCGAAGAAGCAATGGATAGTGCTTTGCGCCCAGCGTTAATGCTTGTAGGAGAAGATAATAATGTAATTCCTGTAAGAGGCCCAAAAGAATTTAATAATGGTAAGTACAAATATACTTTTGAGGTAAAAGGAAATTTAGATTACTTTAGTGGTATTGAAATAATTTATAAAAATAATAAGAAGATTTACGAGTTAAAATGTAATGGTGGATTGATTAAGTAGACGAAGAAAGTGATTTAATAAAAAATCGATAAAAATTGATAAATATTAACTGGAATAGTACGAATTTTCTAAACACTAGCAAAACTATTGAAAAATTCATACTTAGTGTAAATGTATGGTATGAAAAAATAACTGCTAATATAAAATTATTAGAAAATGGAAATAACAAGGAGTAAAATTATAGAAATAATATCATTAGCTAGTGGCAATTCATGTTCGAGAGGTTTAGATTATTATAAAAGTAAAAAGGTAACTGAATTGGATAAAATAAATGAAACTGAATACTTAAGTGTAGTAAAAGGAACTAAAAATTAGAAATTGAAAGAGGTTAAAAATGAGTAAAATAGCAAATATGCTGAATATGTTGCAAATATTAAAGGATAAAAAAATACATAGTATATTGAGTTTATCAAAAGAATTAGAAGTATCAGAAAGAATGATACGCCAATACAAACTAGAACTTGAACAGGCTGGGATATATTTAAAATCCTATACTGGAAAATATGGTGGTTACCAACTAGATGAAAATAGTAACTTTACAAAAATAGAAAATGAAGTAAAAGAAAAAATGTATATAATTATGAAAAATGCTATAGCAAACAAAAATAAAGTAAGAATAAAATTTTATTCAATAAATTCAGAAATAACCCAAAGAATTATTCATCCAGCAGAATTATTTGTTTACATCGATAAATGGTATATTGCTGCTTTTTGTGAATTAAGAAATGAAATAAGACTTTTTAAATTAGATGACATTATAGAGTACGAAGTTTTAAAAGAAACATATGAAGAAAAAAATACAATAAAAAAATAATTGTGACAAAAATATTTCCTCAATATATGATATCATACTTATATAGAGGATTATTTTTATGCAAAATTAATTAGGATTTATATATGAAGTTGTAAAGGAGATTTTATAAATGGATGAAATAGTTTTTGTAACACATAATAAAGGAAAAATAGCATCAGCCAGTAAACAATTAGAAGGCGTAAATTTTAAGGTATTTGAATATGAATTAGAAGAACCTAGAAGTGATGATATAAAATATATATCTAAATATAAGGTAATGGAGGCTTATAAGATAGTAAATAAACCATGTATTTCACTGGATTGTGGATTTTGGATAGATGAATTGAATGGATTTCCTAAAGCATTTGTTAATTTTTCATTAGATACAATAGGAATAGAGGGTATATTAAAATTGATGGAAGGAAAAGAAAATAGATCTTGTAGATTTACAGAATGTCTGTCTTATTATGATGGAAATGAACTTCAACAATTTATGGGAAAGCATGAGGGAACCTTATCAAATGAAGTGTTAGGAAATGATACAGATAAAAAATGGTCTGATTTATGGTATATATACCAGCCTTATGGATATGATAAAACTTTAGCTCAAATGACTGATGAGGAAAGAATAAATAGAATAAAATATAATTCTGTCGACTCAATGATAGAATTTTCAAAATGGTACAAAAAGCACAATTTATCTAAGCAAGCAATTAGTTGAAAATTGCTTGCTTTTATGTTAAAATATTAAAAATATTAAAGTGAGAATTGTAAGAAAGTAAAAAAGAAGTTTTTCTAAAATAGTAATTAACTGGTTGATTACGATTTATTTATACATTTGATTATATTTAATTAAAGAAAAATTAAGTAAATGTAAAAATATGCAAATAAAAGATGTAACTTTAGATGATGTATTGAAAGGAAAAAAATAAAATGAAAAAAGATTTAATGAAAACCAATGTTTATGATACTCAAAATATAATGGTAATTGTAGGAAGTTGCTTGGAAAAAATGCAACCTAAAGCATACAATGCACTAACTAAATATTCAGATATAATTTATGATGTTTGTTTAGAAGAAACTCATATAAATATGGTAATAACTAAAATTATAGGAATGATTTGTAGGACAAATATTGATAAAATAGTATTTGCTTCTGTAGACAAATCTCCTCATTGTGTACAATTACACTACATAGAAAATGAAATAAGAAAAGCTATGGATATAAGCAATATAGAAATAATTCACTATGTTGCTGTGGATAATAATTTAATTGAGATATCAAATGAAACTATAAAAAAATCGAAAGCATTAAGTGAATTAGAAAAAATGAAATAAGATTAATTCAGTTAGAAAGTGATTTAAGTTAAAAATAGGAAAAATTCAACAAATATAAATTGGAATAGTATCAATTATCTAAACACTAGCCAAAACTATTGAAAATCAACATTATTTCGATTTCTTATATTTTGTAATTTGATATAATTATACATAGTTTTTAGAAAGGAAGTTTATTATGGGAAAATTTAGAAAATTAGAAACTAAAATTGATGGTGTTTTTATAATAGAACCTTCTGTTTTTGGAGATAATAGAGGGTACTTTATGGAGACATATAACAAAAAAGATTTTGAAGATATTGGTCTATATTATAATTTTGTACAAGATAATCAATCAAAATCAAAAAAAGGAGTTTTAAGAGGCTTACATTTTCAAAAAGAAAATACACAAGCAAAGCTTGTTAGATGTATAAAAGGAGAGGTCTTTGACGTTGCTGTTGATTTAAGACCAGGAAGTTCTACATATGGAAAATGGGAGGGCGTTATTTTAACAGAAGAAAATAAAAAAATGTTTATGATACCTAAAGGTTTTGCTCATGGATTTTTAGTATTGTCAGATGAAGCAGAATTTAGCTATAAATGTGATGATATATATAATCATGAAGCTGAAGGCGGACTTAAATTCGATGATCCAGATGTTGGAATTGTGTGGCCAATGGGAAATTTAAAGAAAGAGGATTTAATTACATCTGAGAAGGATGCAAAATGGCCAACATTAAAAGAATTAAAGGAAACAGATTTATTTAAAAATATATAAGATATAATGTTAAAAACGTTGTATAAATAATAGAAGTTCAAAATATTAAAGTAAATATCACAAATATAGAAGATAATTTAAAAAATTTATCTTCTTTTTTATGCCTCCGAGAAAGTGAGAAAAATGGAAGAATGATTGTAGTAGCAAAGAAAATATAGTCGGTCATAAAGAGTTTTCGTGGCTTGTAAAAATCGGGATTTTTTGATATAATACAAACAATTAAAGTTTTGCTTTTTGATTATAAAAAGAGGTATATTTATGAAATATAATATTATATTAACTGATAAGGAAGTTGAAACAATTCTTAATCTTGAATTTAATAATTTAGGAGAAGCTATTGATAAACTGCAAAATGAATTCAAAGATTTTGATTTAAAAAATTCTAAAAAATCTCAATTTATTCTTAATAATGTTATTGGTATAGGAGGCAAAATTAAATATAATTCTAATGATTTAAAATGTCCTAATTGTAATGGTAGATATGTTGCAAGAACTTATGCAGGAGATTTATATTATAGACTATTTAATGGCACAAAAGAACAAAAAGAGGCTGAAAAAAAGAAATTTGAAAAAATAGGCTTATATAGTAATCCATGGGCATGTGGAGATTACTATACTAGAGATTATCTATGCTTAAATTGTGGGATTAGATGGGATAAACAAAATGAAAATATATACAGAGATATTGAAGAAATAAAAAAGTAGGAAGTGTTAAATATGATGATTAGTCCAGCTTCATATATTGAAGAAAAACAAAATTGGGATTTAGATAAATTATATAAAGAAAAAGAACATTTAGAGCAATATATAAGCGACTATAAACAAGGTAAAATAAAAGAGGAAGAATATTTTGTAAATCCTTCTCCTGAAGTTATAGCTAGCGTATATGAAGACTATTTAATTGAATTAAATATTTTAATTGAAAAAAAAGAAAGAGTTAATATAACAGAAAAGAAATATATTGAATTAACTGACTATGAAAAAATAGATATTTATTTACAAAAAAACGATTTCTTTGATGGAGCTGAAATATATAAAATATTTAATAAAGATGGTAATGCAGAAGTCTTTTTAAAGGATGGAGAACAAGAAATAGAATTTTATCTTTATGATGTAGATGATTTTACTATGGCTTATTTTACTAATGAAACCTATATAGACAGTATTACTGTAAATAAAATAGGTAAAAAAATATCTTTAGAAATTGATGATAACGGAATCTATATTTCTGCAAAAAGAATAAAGTTAAAAGTTTTAGATATCTATAATACTCTATATACTTATGTTTCAGTAAAATATAAGGAAGATCAAGATAAAACATTTTATTATATTTCAAATATAGAAAATTTGAATGTTGGAGATTATGTTTATGTTCCAGTAAAAGAATCATCTTGTCCTGCTATTGTTAAAAATATTGAAACATTTTCTTATAGAAATGTTCCTTTTCCTATAAATAGAACAAAAAGAATAATTAGAAGAAGCTCAAAAGAGGAGTATGAAGAATATAATAGTAAAAATATAAATCTATTTAAGGAAGAATATGATTATCTTGATGATGATTTTGAATTTGAAGATTATAAAAATATAAAAGATAGAGCAAAAAAACTACCTTTTATAAAAAGTCAAATGGTAGAGTGGCAAAGTTCAAAAGAAAATGAAGATGGCTCATTTACTATGCCTTTTCCTAAATATGACAAAACTATATATGATTGGATTGAAGCATTTTATAACTTGAAATTATTAGACCATAATCATCTTGAAAACTTTGATTATATAAAAGATAAAAATATTGAAGATTTAAACTTTGATGAAATACTCTCATACTTAACTCATATTATTAGAGGAGAGAGATTTTGTGATGGAATGATAGCTACGAATTTAGAAAATGGAACAATAGAATTACTAGAGAAAAAACTGTTTTCATATTTAATTGCATTTATTGAAATTGATGATAATAATTTAAATGATTTCGAAGAAAAAGATGTAATGTTTTTTTCTCTTGCAGAAGGTGGAGCTATGGGCGAACCAAATGGCATTGAAATTATTACTAAAAAGGAAAATGATATAAAACTCTATCGTACAAATATTTTAAACTTTGATGTTAAAAAATTATATTCAAAATTTAGTACATTAAAAACTCTAAATTGCGGAATCTTTGAAACAGTTACTGGAGTTCAAAATGGATTCATACATGTTGATATAGGAGTTGGAAATCATTTATTTATAAATGATTCTATAAATAATCTATTTCAAGAAAAAATAAAAGGATTGCAACCTGTTGAAATATATAGTAGATGGTTAAATATTGGATTAGATATATTAAATTATGATTGGAGTAATAACAATGGATGATTTAATTATAGGTTATTATGGTGCTGCTTTTTTTGAAGGTGGTACATATATAAAACTTTCAAAAAAAGAGATTGAAGATTTTAAAATTGAAAGAATACATTCAGCGGTTCCAAATTATATTCCTAATGGAGAAAAATATATTAAAATTCATGATAAAATTTCTTTTAAAGAAAAAGAAGGATTTCATTTTATAGAAGATGATGATCCTAGACTTATAAGTATTTATATAAAAGAAAATTTAAAAATAAATAAACTTATAGAGTTAGTAAAAAATATAAATCTCGAAAAAATGTCTAAAACTGAATACAATGACGAAGAAGTTTTAGATGGGTTATGTTGGAGTTTCTTCATAAAATTAGATAATAAAACATATAAAATTGAAGGTTATGAAGATATGCCAAAAAAATTAGAAGAAGTAATTAAGTACATGGAAAGTATTGCTGATGATGCAGAAATGGAAAAACATATTAACAAATAAATTCAATTAAATATTAAACTAATAATAAAAATGAAAAGTATGATACAATGTTAAAAGAAGTTGTATAAATAAAGAAACGGAGTAAATAAATTATCTGATAGAATAGAAAAAAGGTAATAAGTCATAAAAGGTGTTTAGAAAATTCGTACTATCATGGTATGTTGGTAAAATAACTTCTGAATTATTTGATAATGCCACAGATAAATCATATGGTAAAAAAAATAGTAGAATCATTATCGAATAAACTTACAAAGGAATTTGAAAGTGGATTTTCTTCTGTAAGTATTAGAAGAATGAGAAGATTTTATGAGATGTATCCAATATGGTCGACAGTGTCGACCGAATTAAGTTTGGCACATTTTCAAGAGTTAATTAGAATAGAGAGAAAAGAAGAAAGGGAATTTTATAAAGCTGAATCCATTAAATCGAATTGGGGATGTAGAGAACTTCGTAGGCAAATCAACATTAAATTATATGATAGATATTTAATATCACCAGATAAAAATTTAATAATAGAAGATGCTAAAAAAGGATTAATAGAAAAACAGCCAGAAGAATTGTTAAAAACACCATATATATTTGAATTTGCAGGATTAAAGGAAAATAGAAATTATTTAGAAACGGATTTAGAAAAAGCATTATTAAGTCATTTAACTGAATTTTTACTTGAATTAGGTAGAGGATTTTCTTTTGTTGCTAGCCAACAGAGAATAAAAATAGGCTCAGAATATTATTATCCAGATTTGGTATTTTATAACAGATTAGCTAAATGTTTTGTTATAATAGATTTAAAAATTGGAAAATTAACACATCAAGATATAGGACAAATGCAAATGTATGTGAATTATTATAAAAAGACTCAAATGATAGAAGGAGAAAATGAGCCAATTGGAATACTATTATGTGCCGACAAAGATGATGCTGTTGTTGAGATGACTTTAGGAGATGAAGTAAAAAATGTATATGCATCAAAATACTTAACATATTTACCTTCTAAAGAAGAATTAATTAAAATAGTCAAAGACGAGAAAGAATTATATGAATTAGCCAAAGAAGAAGGTGAAGAAAATGAATAATGAAAACAAAACAAACATCAACTGCGATAAACTAATTTATAGAAACACTCGCTCAAGCCGTTGAAAATACTGGCTTTTTATATATTGAGATTTTTACATTTTTTAATAAAAGAGGATTATTTAAAAATATATTTGATAAAAAGGAGGGATAATTGATGCAAAAGTTAGAAGAATATCAATCAGGAAGTTATCTAAAAGTAAATGATTATAAAGCATTTATGCCAAGTAAAATAAATGATGAATGGATATGGAATGATAGTAAACTTAATAAATTATTATCTGAAGCTAGCTTGCAACTTGGAGCATTAAATGGTTTTGCTGAGCAGATTCCAAATATAGATATTTATATTAAAATGCATGTAAAAGTTGAAGCCAATAAATCTAGCAGAATTGAAGGAACTAGAACTACAATTGATGAAGATTTATTAGAAAAGTTGGATGTTGATCCTGAAAAAAGAGATGATTGGCAAGAAGTTCAAAATTATGTAGAAGCTATGAACTATGGAATTGAAAGAATAAAAGAATTACCTGTATGTACAAGACTGATAAAAGAAATACATGCAATTTTATTAAAAGATGTTAGAGGAAAGCATAAAAATCCAGGAGAATATAGAATTTCTCAAAATTGGATTGGCGGGACAAGACCAGATAATGCAGTATATGTACCACCAATACCAAGTGAAATAGGAAATTGTCTTAGTGATTTAGAAAAATTTATAAATAATGATAATATAAATGTGCCTGAATTAATAAAGATTGCAATGATTCATTATCAGTTCGAATCAATACATCCATTTTTAGATGGAAATGGAAGAACTGGAAGAATTTTAATTCCAATTTATTTATTAAGTAAGGGAATAATAAATAAGCCTTGTTTTTATATATCAGATTATATTGAAAAAAATAAAGAGGCTTATTACGATTTCTTAAGTAGAGTAAGGACTAATAATGATATGATTTCTTGGATAAAATTTTTCTTAGAAGCAATGATAGAAACAGCAAAAACAGCGAGAGTAAAATTTGAAAAAGTCATTAAGTTTACAAATGAAATTAATGATTTAATTATGAAATTACCAGCAAAAACGGAAAATTTAAAAAAGGTTATAGAGGTTTTGTATGATGAACCAACAGTTAATAGAAATTATTTAATACAAAAAACAGGAATTAAATCAGGTACGATTAAGAATATAATCAATATATTACTTGATAATGATATAATTACTGAAAAAACAGGATATTCAAGGAATCAAGTTTTTACTTTTGATAAATATATTGAATTATTTAAATAATTTTTTGGAATTAAATTACAAAAGTTTATAAGTCAAAAAAATCAAAAAAATTGACCTATAAAAATCTATAAGTCAAAAAAATCAAAAAAATTGACCTATAGAAATTTATAAATCAAATTTTATTTAGAAAAGGTGGGTGAGTAAAATTGAAAAATAAAAGAAATAAAAATAATGAAAATTTAGATAATAACAAAGAAAATTCTAAAATTTCAGTGGTTTGGTATCCACGGGCATATGGTAAAAGCGCAAAATGAGATAAAAGATACATTAAAATTGATTGATATAGTGGTCGAAGTATTAGATGCAAGAATTCCAGTTTCTAGCTCTAATCCAAATATACATGAACTCACAAAAGGAAAGCAAAGAATAATTGTCTTAAATAAGTCTGATCTTGCAGATAAAGAAAATTTAGAAGTGTGGATTAAAAAATTTGAAAAAGAAGGCTATACATGTATATCAACTAATGCTAATATATCAGAAAATATTTCAAATATAATAGAAAAAATAAAAATAATAGGAAAAAAGATATATAACCAAAAATATCTAGATAAGTCTGTCAAGATTAAGCCAATTTATAGAGTTTTAATAGTAGGAATTCCAAATGTAGGCAAATCTACAATTATAAATAAAATAGCAGGAAAAGAAGTAGCAAATGTCGGAAATAAACCAGGGGTAACCTTAAAAAAGCAATGGATTAGAGTGGCAGATAATATAGATATTTTAGACACACCTGGACTGTTATGGCCAAGAATTTCAGATAATGATGCAGGATTAAAATTAGCACTTACGGGGAATATAAAGCAAGAAATTTTAGATGTTGAAGAATTAGCATGTGAAGGTCTTAAGATGTTACTTAACGTTCCAAAATATTCTAGTATGCTAATTAGTAAATATAAATTAGATGATTCGAGTTTAAATCTTGATACATATGAACTGTTAGAGTTAATAGGTAAAAAAAGAGGATGCTTAGTATCAGGTGGAAAAGTTGATATGGTAAGGACTTCTAAAATTTTCTTAGATGACTTAAAATCAGGAAAGATAGGAAATATAAGTCTAGAATAGAGGATATGTACTATTTTTTAGTGCATATCCAAATTATTAAAAGGGGTGATATTGATAATAAAATATTATTTATGGTTATCCATGTTTTGCAATGTAAATTATGAAATGTTTAAACAATTATTAAAGGTCTTTAATAATTTAGAAACTATATATAAAATTTCAAAAGTAAAATTTTTATTCAAACAATATTTATTAGAAAATAAAGTTTTTATTTCAGAAAATATTTATTCCAAATTAACAAATCCAAGTTTAAAAGAAAAGTGTGAGAATTTTTATAATAAACTTCAAAAATATGGCGTAGATTTATTAACTTATGATAATAATAAATTTAATGATATTTTTTTCTGCTTCAAAAATTATGAATTAGTTATTTTTTCCATAGGAAATACTGATTTATTGCTTAAAAATGATAAAATTATGATATATAAAAATGAAATTAATAGCAGTGAATATTCAAATAATATTGAAGGGTATATAAATAAAAAAATAATGGAAAAATTTAAAGTGCAGATTAAAATTATAGAAAAGCTAGAAGATATAGAATTAATGCGTGAGAATGAAATATGCATATTAAATTTTAAGATTGATAAATATACTTTAGAATATATAAATAACATAGATTTAACAGATAAACTTATATTATTTTGCCCGTATAATTTTAATATTAAAAATGAAAATTTAAGTAAGATACTTGCAAGTAGTATATTAAATAAATTGATAGTTCTAGAAGCAAGATATGAAGAAAAAAATGTAAAGTTTATAGATTTTGTACTAGAATGTGGCAAGGAAATATTCGTAGTACCAGGTGATATAATGAGTAGTAATTGCTATTTTTCTAACTATCTAATAAAACTTGGAGCAAATACCATATTATCTAAAAGTGATATAAATGATATAATCTAGTATTTAATATTTCACAAAATCATCATAAAAATTACTTTACTTTAATATATTTGTATGATAAAATGTACCGGTTAAAATCTAATTTAATAGAAAGGAGAATTATGAAAAGAGTACTTAAATTTTTAAAGCCATATACTTTTTTTATAATAGTTGCAATGGCTTTTTCATTCGTTCAATCTTATTTAAATTTAAAATTGCCAGATTATATGTCTGATATTGTTGATAATGGAATAGTTGGTCAAAGTATAGAACAAGTATTAAATTATGGTAAAAAGATGTTAATTGTAAGTAGTATATCAGCTCTATGTGCAGTTTGTGCTACATTTATAGCATCAAGAGTATCTGCTGGATTTGCTAAAAAAGCAAGACATTCTATATATGAAAAAGTAGAAGAATTTTCATTAAATGAGTTTAATAAAATTCCAACATCTTCGCTTATTACTCGTACAACTAACGACGTTACACAGATACAACATCTAGTATTAATGACAATGAGGATGATGATAATGGCACCAATGATGTGTATCGGTGGAATGATAATGGCAATTAGTACTAATAAAAAATTATCTATAATATTTACAGTAGCAATACCAATATTACTTGTATTGATAGTGTTACTTGCAAAAAAAGTATTGCCTTTATTTTCTATAGCTCAAAAGAGAACAGATAGATTAAATCAAGTAGTAAGAGAAAAATTAACAGGGGTAAGGGTTATTAGAGCATTTGGTACACAGGATTATGAAAAAGAAAGATTTGATGTGGCAAATAAAAATATATATGAAATTTCTTTAAAAGCAGGTTATATAATGGCTTTACTTATGCCACTAATATTTTTCTGCATAAATATTTCTTCAGTTATTATTGTATGGATAGGAGCAAATCAAATTGATTTAGGAACACTACAAATAGGAGAAATGATGGCATTTATTCAATATGCAATGCAGGTCTTATTCTCTGTACTTATGGTATCAATGATGTTTGTTTTAATTCCTAGAGCAATTGTTTCAGTAAAAAGAATAAATGAAGTATTAGAAATAGAGCCAAGTATAAAAGACGATGGAAAAATCTCTAACAAAGATGATGTAAAGGCAAAAGGTGAAATTGAATTTGATAACGTTGAATTTTCATACTATGGTAGTAATGAACCAGTATTAAAACATATAACATTTAAGGTAAATAAAGGCGAAACACTTGCAATTATAGGTGGAACAGGAAGTGGAAAAACTACATTAGTAAATCTTATTCTAAGATTTTATGAAGCAACTGCTGGAAATATAAAAATTGGTGGAGAAGACATTAAAGATATAAAAATAAATACATTAAGGGAAATGATAGCTTATGTACCACAAAAATCAGTTTTGTTTTCTGGAACTATAGCTGAAAATATTAAATATGGAAAGCAGGATGCAACAGAAGATGAAGTATTAGATGCAGCTAAAGTATCACAAAGTTATGAATTTATATCTGAGTTAGAAGATAAATTTGATTCACGAGTGTCACAAGGTGGAACAAATTATTCAGGAGGTCAAAAGCAAAGAATTGCGATTGCAAGAGCAATAATAAGAAAACCAGATATATATATTTTTGATGACAGCTTTTCAGCATTAGATTACAAAACAGATAGAGTTCTAAGAGAAGAACTAAATAAGTATGCTAAGGGTGCTACTAAAGTAATAGTTGCACAAAGAGTAAGTACTGTAATGAATGCTGATAAGATTTTGCTTATAGATGATGGGAAAATACTAGCTCAAGGAACACATAAAGAATTATTTAATAATTGTAAAGAGTACAAAGAATTAGTATTATCTCAGATTACAGAAGAGGAGGCGATGCAGAGTGGAAAATAAATCTACTAAAAAATCTGCTATGCCTGCAGGCATCAGACATAGAGCAAGAGGACCAGTTGACAAAGCAAAAGATTTTAAAGGCTCATTAAAGAGATTAATAAAATATATTGGAGGTTATAAAGGAGCTATTGCAGTAGTATTTGTGGTATTACTTATTGAAACTGTTTTATCTGTATTGTCGCCTAAAATTCTTGGAAAGGCTACTACAGAACTTGGAAATAATGTGATAGAAAAAGTTGTATATAAAACTGTGACTGAAACAATTGATAAACTCCCAGAAGTGGCAAAAAACATGATACCACAGGATGCAACAGTACAAACTTTAATAGATAATGGATTTATATCACAAGATATGGCAGAAAATATACCAGATGTTGCAAAGAGGGTTAGCCTTTCGGTAGAACCAAAAATAAATTTCTATTATATAGGAAAAATTCTTATAATAATATCAATTCTTTATATAATAAGTTTAATTTTTACATATATTGCACATAAAACTATGACATATGTTTCTCAAAAAGTTTCATATAAGCTTAGAAAAGATGTAGATGAAAAACTAGGAAAATTGCCATTAAAATTTTTTGATAAGCACACTCATGGAGAAATTTTAAGCCGTATTACTAATGATATAGATAATATAAGTACAATGCTACAACAAAGCTTAATACAGATACTACAATCTATATTTACAATATTTGGTACATTAATAATGATGCTTACAATAAGTTTTAGTATGTCAGGCGTAACTGTTTTAATAATCCCAGTTACTTTAATGTTAGTAGCATGTATAGTAAAATTATCTCAAAAATATTTTATTGGGCAACAAAGGGTATTAGGAGAGTTAAATTCTCATATTGAAGAAACATATTCTGGGGATTTAATAGTAAAAGCATTTAATATGCAAAAAGTTGAAACTGAAAAATTTGATGAGAAAAATAAAGAGTTGTATACAGTAGGATGGAAGGCACAATTTTTATCAGGACTAATGATGCCAATAGTTAATCTTATAAATAATTTAGGGTATGTAGTAATATGTATGTTAGGGGCAAAATTTGCTATTGAAAATAGAATGAAAATAGGTGATATACAAGCATTTTTACAATATACAAGACAATTTACTGAACCAATATCACAGACTGCTAATATGTTAAATATGATACAAGGAACTGTTGCCTCTGCTGAAAGAGTATTTGAAATATTGGATGAGGAAGAAGAAGTAAAAGAAACAGATAATCCAGTAAAAATTAATAATGTTTTAGGTAAGGTAGAATGTGATAATATATGCTTTAATTATGAAAAAGATGAGGAATTAATAAAAGATTGGTCACTAAAAGTTGAACCTGGACAAATGGTTGCAATAGTTGGTCCAACAGGTGCTGGAAAAACAACAATAGTTAATTTACTTATGAGATTTTATGAGATAGATAAGGGAGATATAAAAATAGACGGTGTATCAACAAAAGACATGACAAGAAAAGATTTGCGCCAGATGTTTGCTATGGTTTTACAAGACACATGGTTGTTTAATGGCACTATAAGAGAAAATTTAAGATATGCAAGACAGGATGCAACTGATGAAGAAGTAGAAATGGCAGCAAAACTTGCTTATGCTGATCATTTTATACGTGCATTACCAGGAGGATATGAATTTGAACTTAATGAAGAAGCATCTAATATATCAAGTGGGCAAAAACAATTATTAACAATAGCAAGAGCTATACTTGCTGATTCACCAATTTTAATACTTGATGAAGCTACAAGTAACGTTGATACTAGAACAGAAGAATTAATTCAAAAAGCAATGAACAAACTTATGGAAGGTAGAACAAGCTTTGTAATTGCACATAGACTTTCTACAATTAAAAATGCAGATATTATACTTGTAATGCAACATGGAAAAATAGTTGAAAGAGGTACTCACGAAAGTTTATTAAATAAAAATGGCTTTTATGCTAAATTATATAACAGTCAGTTTAGTGAGCAAACTATTTAAAAATAAGTTTTAAGTTCTTTTATTCCTTGACAATTTTTTATAGATAGAATATAATTATTTAAAACTTGGAGGTTGATTATGACTGCAAAAAAACAAGAATTTGATTTTAGATTTTTGAATAAGATAATGTATGTTGGAGCTATTATAGGTATATTCTTTTTTCTTAAATCAATTGGACTTACTGATAAAATATATGAGGCTGTAGTAGCTTTAGTTCCAGTATATATAGGTATATTTATATGTTGGATTACTATGCCACTAGTAAGAAGATTAAGAAAATTAGGAATTAACAAAAAAATTGCCGCTATTATTTCGCTTATAATAGTATTTGGATTTATTATTGCTGTATTTTCTTTAGTAATTCCAATATTTGTAGAACAGTTAACAAATTTGGTAAAAGAACTGCCTGACTTATATGATAAGGCCATAACAAAAATTAATGATATAGCAGTTAATAAGTTTGGATTAGAACAGGAAATAAATATAACTGAGAATATAAAAAATTTAGACATATTTAAAAATAATATGGATAACATTTTGAACTATTCAATAAATACAGTTTTAAGTCTAAAAAACATAATAGTAAGTATATTTACAGTTATAGTAATATCATTCTTTATGGTTCAAGATATAGATAAATTTAAATCTGGAATAATAACATTCTTTTCTAAAAATGATAAAGGAAAAGTTAAATATAGAATGATAAATGAAATGGACCAAACAGTTACATCTTACATAAAAGGAATGGTTATTGATAGTTTTGTTGTTGGTGTTCTTACTACAATTGTTTGCCTTGTACTTGGAATCGATTATGCAGTTATATTTGGTATTTTGATATTTGTTTTAAATTTTATTCCATATATTGGAGCACTATTATCAGAATTAATAATAGCTATATATGCCTTAACTGTCGAAGGACCTATATTTGCAATTATAACTTTTGCATGCCTTTTAGGAGTTCAACTTATAGATGCAAATATATTGCAACCTAAAATCGTTGCTAAATCAGTGGATTTACATCCAGTAGTAGTATTGTCAGGTTTAATTATATTTGATTTGTTATTTGGAATTGTAGGAATGATAATTGCTGTCCCAGTAATAGCATTAATAAAAATATATTTAAAATATAAATATAGTTCAGATTTTGTTGAACAAATTGATAAAGAACAAGTAAAAACAACTAATATTACAGATGATAAAAAATAAAAAGACTTCCCAAAGATATTTTCTTTGGGAAGTTTTATATTAAGAAGCTAAATACTTTCTACCGGAAAGCTTCCAGTGTGGATGCTTTCCATCAGCTGAGAGCCTTTTTCTGTTATACTTAGGCACATTCCGCTGGCTTCTTTTTCTTGCAGCCTTTTTGCGTTCAACTCTCTTCCTTTCTTTTGGATTGGAAGAGGGGTATATAGAGTTTCCTCTTACGTTTACCCTTTCTTCAATTTGATTGTCCATTTCCATCTTATTTAGAAAATCGACAAAATTTTCCTTGGTAAAAAACATGTTTACGTCCTCCAATAATTATATTGTTGACAAATAATCAACTGAATATATTATAACATATTTAGCAAAAAAAGTAAATAGGTTTACATAAATTATTTAGTTTTTTCTATTAATTCATTATGTACTAATTTCATGAAGCTTTCTGCATTTTTTGAATCTACTAATATATGTATTGCTAGTTCACTAAATGTTATCATATATATTTGCACATTTTCTTTATATGCAATTTTATATATTGAATGTATAACTTGTTTATTAGACATTATCATTTCACCAATAATGCTAATTTCTGTTACATTATCACGTTTTGTAATAAGTTTTACTTTACTTTTCTCTATGTAATCACAAACTTCATTTTGATTAGATTTTTCTTTTATAATACTGCCTCTAAATCTGGTTAGTGAGTTTTTTACTTTAATTGGCATTTTATATTTTTTACCAACTAAAATGGATCTATTATGCATTACTTTTGCACCAGAAGATGAAGCTTCTAACATCTCGTCATAACTAATTTTTTTGATTAATTTTGCTTTAGTTATTATTTTTGGATCGGCAGTAAATATACCATCTATATCACTATATATTTCGCATTTGTCCGCATGTATTGAGGAAGCTATAGCAACAGCACTTAAATCACTGCCACCTCTTCCAAGAGTTGTTATATTTCCAAATCTGTCTACGGCTTGAAATCCGGCAACAACTACTATATTATCTTCTTTTAAATAGTTTAAAATATTTTGTTCACAAATTTGTTTTATTCTAGCTTCACCATACGTGGAAGTAGATATAATACCTGCTTGCTCACCAGTAAGCCCAACAGCCAAATGACCTTTATCGTTTAACATCATAGTAAGCAATGAAACAGTTTGTAATTCCCCTGTTGAAAGCAAAAGATCAAGTTCTCTTTTACTAGGATTAGATGAATATTCGTAAGCTTTATTTAGTAAGTTATCAGTAGTTTTACCTTGTGCAGATACAACTATAACAACTTTATAACCTTTTTGTTTATATTCAATTATTCTATCACAGATTTTTTCTAATTTTTCTTTGGAGTCTACAGAACTTCCACCATATTTTTGAACGACAATATTCATATATTTTCACCATCCTAAGATATAGTATGAATTTGATATTTTTAATGTGAAAAAATAAATATCTAAAACTTGCTAAACTTTAACAGTTTGTGTTGAAAAAAAAACAAAATATGATATAATTGTAACAGGTTTGAAATAAACTTATAAATTCTTTAAAATGGAGGTATTTATGTTCTCTAAGTTAAAAGAAAAACTTACAAAAACTAAGAGTGCAATTGATATAAAATTAAGTAACGTATTTGCAAATAAAAAAGATATAGATGAAATAATTGAAGAATTAGAAGAAACTTTAATATTATCAGATGTTGGAGCAGATACAAGTGCAAAAATATGTGAAAATCTAAGAGAAAAATTAAAATTACAAGTTGAAAAAGATGCAGATTCTATAAGAGAATTATTAAAACAAGAAATGGAAAAAATTTTGACACTAAATTCTACTAATACAAATCAAGATGAATTCAGTAAAAAGAAAGTAATATTAGTAGTTGGTGTCAATGGTGTAGGAAAAACTACTTCTATTGGAAAGTTAGCTAATTTATATCAGAAAAATTCTAAGAGAGTGTTGCTTGCTGCTGCTGATACTTTTAGAGCTGGAGCTGTAGAACAATTAGAAATTTGGGCTAAAAGGAGTAATACAAAAATTTGTGTTGGAAAAAATATGCAAGATCCATCATCTGTAATATATGATGCAACTAAACAATTTTTAGCAGAAGATTATGATGTATTAATTTGTGATACAGCTGGAAGATTGCATAATAATAAAAATCTTATGGATGAATTGCAGAAGATGAAAAAAATACTAGATAAAAATTTACCAGATGTAGAAAAAGAAACTGTAATAGTTTTAGATGCTACAACAGGACAAAATGGTATGTCACAAGTAAAGAGCTTCTTTGAAAAAGCAAATGTTGATTCAATTATATTAACTAAATTAGATTCTACTGCTAAAGGTGGAGTAGTATTTAATATAGTTGAAAATATGAACATTCCAATAAAATATGTTGGAACTGGTGAAGGAATAGATGATATAGAAATTTTTGATGCAAAAGAGTTTGTAGAGGCAATAATATAGGCATGGACATATAATAAATTGAGGATGTGATTATTTTGGAAATTTATAAAGGGTTAGAAAAAATACTGCCTAAAGATATTATATATTATAATGAATCTATGAAAAAACATACCACTATGAAAGTTGGTGGCCCGGCCAAGTGTCTTGTAGTCCCAACAAATATTGAACAAATTAAATCTATTTTAAAATATAGTAAAGATAATGATATTTTAACTTATGTTATAGGTAATGGAAGTAATATTATTGTAGATGATTCAGGAATTGATGGGCTTGTTATAAAAATTAGTAATAAATTTTCTGATATTAGTGTTAACGGTAACTTTATTAAAGCTCTTGCTGGAGCATCAATGCCACTTGTATCACAAACAGCTAAGAATAATTGCCTTTCAGGTTTTGAATTTGCTTGTGGAATCCCTGGAACAATAGGTGGCGGGACTAAAATGAATGCAGGGGCATATGGCTCAGAAATGGCGAATATTATAAATAAAGTTACTTATTTAGATGATGAATTAAACATAAAAGAAATTTATAATAAAGATTGTGACTTTTCATATAGGCATAGCATATTTAGAGATAATAAAAATTTTGTAATACTTGAAGTAGAATTTAAATTAACTGAAGATAAAATAGAAAATATAGAGAATAAGATGAAAGAATTTAGAGAGGCTAGAATAAATAAACAACCTTTAGATTATCCAAATTCTGGTAGTATATTTAAAAGACCTGAAGGTTATTTCGTAGGAAAATTAGTTCAAGATGCAGGTCTTAGGGGAAAAACTATAGGTGGTGCTCAAGTATCAACAAAGCATACAGGATTTATTGTAAATATAGGAAATGCAACATGTAGTGACATAAAGAATCTTATAAAGTTTATACAAGATACTGTTTACGAAAAATTCTCAGTTAAATTGGAAACAGAAGTTGAATTTATTGGAGGAAATAAAAAATGAGAACATTATTGGAGTGGTTTAAACCAGGTGCAAGAGTAAAAAGATATATATTTTTACAAGTTGTATCTATTGCAGCATTTATATTTGGATTTATCAGCTTAAAGTCTACATTAGATATATCTAAAACAAGATTAATAGCATACATTATATTACTTACAATATCTGCATTTTGTATAATTTTTTCTTTCGTATTTGCACAGAGAAATATACTTTATATATCTCTTAAAAATATAGCAAGAAAAAACAAAAGTATAAAAGTTAGAAAATTATTGTATCAAGATCCTAGACTAAGAAAAGGACCTAAAGTTGTTGTTATAGGAGGCGGAAGTGGACTTCCAAATCTTTTAAAAGGACTTAAAGAGTACACAGCAAATATAACAGCAATTGTTAATGTATCTGATGATGATTTAACACTTACTAGTATTATGAGTGATGAAGAAAGATTAACACCAGGTGATATTAGAAAATGTGTGGCTGCATTATCTACTTCTGAAACTGATATGTCTAAACTTCTTACTTATGAATCTGCTTCACTTACTGGCAAAAATCATTCACTAGGAAATCATATTATATCAGGTTTAATAAATATTACTGGAAGTTTTGCAAAAGCTACATATAAATTATCAGAGATTTTTAATATGCAAGGGAAAATATATCCTGTTACTACAGATGAATTAGTACTTTGCGCAGGCCTTGATAATGGTGATGTAGTAGTAGGTAAAGAAAATATAACATTAAGGACAAAAGAAGATAAGAGCAGAATAAAACAAATATTTTTAAAAGAAGGAAATATAAAGACATACCCAGAAGTAATTGACGCAATAAAAACAGCAAATGTTATTATATTGGGACCAGGTTCTTTGTATACTTCTATATGTTCTAATTTATTGCTTGAAGAGGTATCAAAAGCAATTATAAAATCAAGAGCAAAAAAAGTATATATATCTAACATTATGAATCAACCGGGAGAGACAGATGGCTATACTTTAGCAATGTACATAAATGAAATAGAAAGATATATAGGAAAACACGTGCTAGATTATGCAATTGTAAATAGTGGCGAGATTACAGAGGAAATGATAAAAGATTTTAATCAAGAAGCTTCAACTCCAGTAAAGATAGATTTGGAGAATATTCAAAATAGAGCTATATCTGTAGTAAAGGGAGATCTTGTTTTAACTGCTCCAGGAGCTATTATTCATGATAGTGATAAAATTGCAGATATTATATTAAAAATTGCTAAATCTAAGAAAATTGGTGATTTAAATATAGTAAAAATTAAGAAAAAGCATAATAAACAAGCAAAAATTCTTATGTTTAAAGAAAATTTCAAGTATGTAATTTCAAAATTGAAAAATAAATCAGATAAAACTAAAAAGATGAAAAGAGCTAAAGCTAAAGTAAAATCAAATACAGCTCGTACTGGTAATAAAAAAGCTATATCACCAGCAGAGAAAGTGATGAAAATTACAAAGAAAGGGTAGTTTATAAGTGTTTAAATACAAAAGAGGAATAAATGATATAAATAGTTTAAAAAATTTACAATTTATTCTTACAAATGGGATAGATACATGCCTAAATTTATCAGCAGGACTTGATTCAAAGAAAATATATAATGGCCTTTATATTAAAAACGCAAAAATTTTAGTAGAAAATGTATTTGAAAAGATACAAATCAAAGATAGCGTATATAGAATAGGACAAGTTGTAGTAGGTAGCGAAAAAATTAGTAGTGATGAATACATAACCTCTGTAGATTTAGAAAACAATGTATTTGAATATGATGTATCTAATTTTAAATATAAAAAAAGAATTGCATTTGACACAGGTAATTCAGATGTCTTAGTTATTGAATATGATTTAGCAAATGATACAAATAATGAAGTTAAATTTTTTGTGCTTCCACTTATAACTTATAGAGATTTGTTATCGATTAAAAATTCAAATGCATTAAAATTTAATATTAAAGACACTAAAAATAGTGCTTATCTAAATTTAAGTGTTACAAATAATAGCAATTTGTTTTTAGCCTCTGATTACTTACAGTGGAAGGCTGATAATAAATATTTAAGTAATGTACAGCATGAATTTATAGATAAGAACCTAGAAAGAAAAGTATTTAGTGAAGATTTAGATATACCAGGAAGTTTTGCTGTCAAGTTAAAATCAAAGGAAAGTAAAAAAGTACATTTTTATATAAGCACGTCAGAGTTTGATATAACAAAAATAGACTATTTGAAAATCTTTGAAAAATATGAGAAAGATAATATAAAGATAACCGAACAAATACAAGATGAATTTGTTGAACTTAAATCGCTAGCAATTACTATGAAAAATTCTTATCTTGACAGTGCTATAGCAGATAGTGTGCCATATTCTATTAGTTATGATGATTTTCTAGACTTATTTAAGACTAATAAAATAACAGATGAATTACTAATAAATCTTACTAATTTGGTAAGATCAATAGAGGGTAGATATCTAAACTTTGGCAAATTAAATGAAGCAAAGAGCTTTTTACATAAAATAGAAGAATGTATAGAAAGTTTTGACTTAAATGCATGCGATAATAATAAAATTCAAAAAGAGTGTCTATTACTTATGTTATGGACAATTGAAAGCATAAATAGACTTATACAAGTTGATAATGATGAAACTGAATTTTTTGATTTTATAAGAGATAGTATATATAAAATAATAAAAGATGAAAAAATAAAAAAATGTGTTTTAAATAATATTGAACTTATATCATTATTGTACAATGCTATAAAAATATATCAAAATATTTTATCAAATAAAAAGCAGGAAGATTCTACAACTTATGATTTACAAGAAGAGATACAAGATATTGTAAATCATAAGTTTTGGATAGAAGAAAAAAGAATATTAAAAGAAAATTTAGATGATAATGAACACTTTGCTAAAATAAGTATGATTTATACTTTAAGTTTATCTTATCCTGTTTTAACAAATGAAATTGGAATAAAGCTATTAGACACTATATTTAAAGAATTATATACGCCATACGGTCTAAGAGAATATTCAAAGTTTAGTAAGGCAAGTAATGGGCTTATATACCCTAAATATATGGCACATTTTGTTAAGGCAAATTTGAGACAAAATGGAGTTACTAGAGCATCACAAAAATTAGCGTACAATTTGGTAAAAGAACTATTACAAGATATATCAAAATATATAAATGGTGGGGTAAGAAAAATTTATAGTGAAAAGGGAGTATTAGTAGATAATTTATGCTACGATATACTTACTAATTCTGAGTTAATAAGACTTTATAATATGCTTACATAGATCACAAAATAATATAGATTTCATATAATACACTAACATAATTTTTATGGAGGTGTATTTTTTATGTCTAAATTAGGAATTGCATTAAGCGGTGGTGGAGCAAAGGGAGCAGCACATATAGGGGTACTTCAAGCATTAAAAGAAGAAAACATAGATGTACAATTTATATCTGGAACCAGTAGTGGGAGTATAATTGCCGCTTTATATGCATGTGGTTATACACCAAAAGAAATTTTAAAAATGTTTTCTACATATTGTAAATATATAGCAGATTATGATAAAACAATACCTTTGAAATTAGCGGGAATGTTATTCACTGGAAAAGTTAAAATAAAAGGATTTGCTAAAGGAAATAGATTGGAAAGTACTATTTATAAATATTGTGAGTATAAAAATGTACATGATATATCAGATATAAAAGTCCCACTTGCAATACCTACAGTAGATCTTGCAACTGGAGAAATTATATATTATCTAAGTAAGAGAATAGGTAACAATTTGAACAATATGGCACATGAACTAGACAATAATTACTCAATAAATTACACAGGAAATTTGGCTTCAATAGTTAGAGCTAGTTCGAGTTTCCCGGGAGTATTTGAACCCAAAATATTAAATAGAAGGGTTTTAGTTGATGGAGGAGTAAGAGTAAATACTCCTGTAAATATTTTAAAAAAGATGGGAGCAAATAAGGTTATAGCGGTGTCATTTGATACACAAAATACAGCCTTACAGGTAAATATAGTATCAGTTGCCATGAAGTCATTTGATATAATGACAAAGGAGTTAAATAGATTAGAAATAAATGATGCTGATTTAATTATAACTCCGAAACTTTCAAAAATATCACTACTGGAATGTGATAAAACTCAAATGATAGCAAATGCAGGATATATAAAGACTAAAGAAATAATTGATGATATAAAAAAATTAATAATATAAAAAATGGAACTTAAAGTCCCATTTTTTATTTTCCAATAAACATTAATACTATAATATTTCCGTAAGTTTTGCTATTTGCAATACCTATACCAACATAATTATAAGTGTTAGATAATATATTTTTTCTATGAGTTTCGGATTGTAACCATGAGTCGACAGCATCTTTAATACTTGGATTTCCTGCAATATTTTCTCCCGCAACTTTGTAAGAAATTCCAAAATCTTGAATCATTTTAAATGGTGAACCGTAAGTTGGTGAATTATGAGAGAAATAATTATTTTTTGCCATATCATCAGCTTTTGTTTGAGCAACTTTACTAAGATTTGTATCAAGTATTAAATTAGGTCTACCTTCTTTTTCTCTTGCCTCATTTATTAATCTTAAAATTGCTTCTACTTCTGTTTCATCAGAAGAAATTGTACCACTTTGACTTATTAAATCATTTCTAATCATACCAACATTGTTGTCTTCTGTTACTACCATATAAAAATCATCAATTTTTCCTATAACTTCAACTTTATCAGAAGGATTTAATCTTTTGTATACTCTAAAACTCGTAGATGGTCCACCTCTGAGTGCAACGTTATTTTCATTTACATTAGCAAAAAATTTATTTATATTTTCGTAAGTTTTAGCTCCTTCTGGAGCATTAGGACTAGATTTTATATAGTCCTTTGAAATTAGACCTACTTCATTTGAAGCAAGTTGAACTATATCAAAAGAATCAATAGAGCCAACAATTTTTACACTAGTATTTTTAGGAACTGTTTTAACTTTTGAAGCTGATGAAATATTGGGATTAAATCTCAAATTTACGTTTTCTGTTGTAATACCGTATGTAGGATTTGTATTAGTTGTTGAATATCCGAAAATATTAGAAAGTAGCAGTATCACAAGTAAAGTAGTACAAATTATAAAACAATGTTTTTTATTTAAGTTCATAAAATCACCTCATATGTATATTTTGTGTAGAAATATATTATATATTTATTAACTAATTGAAATAATAGAATTATTAATAACAAAAATTGTATAAATATTCCAAAAAAAGTAAAAATATTTATAGAGGTGTGAAGTTATGCAATTAATGAGTGGAAATTTTTATTGGCCAAAAAAAAGTAATATAAAAAATATATATCCATATCTTACTTCTGATATAAATTGCGATGTCTTAGTCATTGGAGGAGGAATAAGTGGCGCAATAACTGCTTATTATTTGGCAAAAGAGGGAGCAGATGTTGTAGTAGTTGAAAAAAATATAGTAGGATACGGGCAAACTTTAGCATCTTCGGCAATATTAGAAGCACAAATGGATTTAGATATATTAAAATTGGAAAAAATAATTGGAAATAATCATGCAAAAAAAATATATAAAATGGCATATAATGCTATAGATGAAATAGAAGAAATTTGCAATGAAGTAGAACTTAATACTGGATTTGAAAGAAAAGATTTAATATATTTTACTAATAGATATATGCAAAAGTCACAGATGCAAAAGGAATTTGAAAATAGAAAAAAGACAGGATTAGAGTCATTTTTTTTAGATTCTCACGATATAATTGATATGCAAAATGGTATATTGATTAGAAGAGCAAGTGCTACTGTAAATCCATATATGTTAACACAATCTATATTTGATTATTTAAATAAAATGAGTAATGTAAGAATTTTTGAAAATACTAATGCTGAAAAAATTGATACAGAATATGAAAGTATAAAGTGCACTACTAATAACAACTTTAAAATATATTGTGATAGCCTGATACTTACTTCTGGATTAGAGGCATTAAAGTATATAGGGCAAGTACCTTTAGAAATTGCAAAAACATATACAGTTGTAACAAAACCAATAGATAATTATAAGAATATGAATTTAAATTTTACAGCAAGAGATACTATGGCTCCACATCACTATATAAGATTTACACCAACAGGTAGATTAATTTTTGGCGGAGAAGATACGAAAATTACCGATAGATTTTATGATAATAAATATTTTATGATGGTTGCAAATGATAGATATAAAAGATTAAAATCAAGTATCGAAAAGATTTTATATGGAATAGACGATTTTACACTAGAATATGCATTTAATGCATCTGTATGTAATACTAAAGATAGCTTACCAATAGTTGATGAAATTCCTAATATGCCAAATTGCTTTTGTAATATAGGATTTGGAACTAACGGAATTGTTCATTCTGTCATAGGAGCAAATATGTTAAAAAATGCCATAAAAGGATTTTATACAAAAGATATGAATATATTTAAAATAGATAGATAATAGAGAATAAACAATGCTAAAATTAGTTAGCAATTGTTTATTCTTTTATTTCATTATTTATACTATTTTTCTTGAATTTAGAGTAAATATATAATATAATATATGTGTGAAATTTTACCTTTACATTGAAAGGAAGTAAATATGAAAAAAATAAAGCTTATATATAACTCTGGAGCAGGGCAAAGTAAATTTAAGTATTTTTTAGATCCTATAATTGAAAAATTCATGCAAAATGATTTTGCAGTAACCGTATTTAGAGCTGATGCTACTACTAATTTATATGAATTTCTAAAAGAAGGAAATGATGAGGATTTATACGGAATAGTAGTTGCTGGAGGAGACGGTACAGTTAATAGAGTTGTCAATATTATGATGAAAGAAAATATTGATGTCCCAATAGGTATAATACCAGCTGGTACATCTAATGATTTTGCTAAGCACATAAATATGCCACAAAATTTTATAGAGTGTATAGATAAAATCCTTACAGGAAACGTTCAAAAAGTTGATGTAGGACTTGCAAATGATAAATACTTTATAAATATATGCTCAGCAGGCGTATTTACTAATGCTCCCCAAAAGACAGATGCAAATTTAAAAAATGCAATAGGTAAGCTTTCTTATTTTATAACTGGAGTTGAGCAAGTTCTAGAATTTAAACCTTTTAGTGTAAAAATAGAAACAGAAAAAGATATAATAATTGAAAACATTATGCTATTTTTAATATTTAATGGTAGTAGTTGTGGTGGAATGGATAAATTTACTGATGGAGCAAGTATACAAGATGGTCTTTTAGACGTAGTAATAATAAAAGAATGTACTTTGCCAGAAGCTAGTGTTTTACTTCCAAAAGTACTTACAGGAAACCATTTTGAAGATAAAAATGTTATATATTTAAAAGAAAGATGGCTTAAAGTTAATAAAATTAAGGGAAAAATTGATGATCCAGATGTAGATGGAGAATCAGGAGTAAAGTTCCCTATAGAGGTAAAATGTATTGAAAAAGGACTAAAAATGTTTTTGTAATATTTAAGAGGTGCACATAGATTGGAAAAGTTTGAGTTAATAAAATCTAATATGGAAAAAAGTGAGCAAAACTTAAGTAAGTATGCTTGCCTATCTAAAGATGCAATTAGATTAAAAAAAGAAAATTTAGATATTAGGACAGATTTTGAAAGAGATATAGATAAAATAATTCATACGTTACCATATACTAGATATAGTAATAAAACACAAGTATATACGTGTGCAGAAAATGATAACATATCTACTAGAATGACACATGTACAATTTGTGAGTAGAGCTGCAAGAACTATAGCTAGAGCGTTAAATTTAAATGAAGATTTATGTGAGGCAATAGCACTAGGTCATGATATTGGACATGTTCCATACGGACATGTTGGTGAAAGAATATTATCTGATATATGCAAAGAAAAATTAGGTATAACATTTGCACATAATGTTCAAAGTGTTAGAACATTTACTAATATAGAAAAGAATGGTAATGGCTTAAATTTAACTCTACAAGTTTTAGATGGAATATTGTGTCATAATGGAGAAATGTTAAGCGATAAATACTATCCCGAAGAAAAAGATTATGACAAATTTTTAAAAGAATATAATGATTGTTATAAAAATTCTGAAAATATAAAAAAATTAAGACCTATGACTCTAGAAGGATGTATTGTTAGAATTTCTGACATAATTGGATACATAGGTAAAGATATTGACGATGCAATAAGACTGAAAATGCTAAAATTAGAAGATATTCCACAAGATATTAGAACTACTTTGGGTACAAAAAATAATGAAATAATGAATTCTATAATTTTAGATATAATAAATGAAAGTTTTGATAAACCATATATAAAGATGTCAAAAAAAGTTAATGATGCAGTGGTAAAACTGAAAAAGTTTAATTATGAATACATATATGATAAAGCATGTACTGATGAACGATTAGAACAGTATAAAAATAAATTTTATCATTTATTTAATGTCTATGAAGAAGCCTTGAAAAATAATGATACAAGTAATGATATTTATGGAATGTTTTTAAATTCAATGAATGAAAATTATAACAAGAATACCGTAGATGGAGTAAAAATTGTAGATTTTATTTCGGGTATGACAGACAATTTTTTTGAATCACAATATATTAAATATAGTTAAGAGGAGGCTTTTATGTACGATAAAAATATAGATAAAAAATGGCAAAAAGTTTGGGAAGATAGCAAATGTTTTAGTGCAGTTGATGATTTTTCTAAAGAAAAATTTTATGCATTAATTGAATTTCCATATCCATCTGGTGCAGGACTTCATGTAGGACATATAAGACCTTATACTGGTATGGATGTAATAGCAAGAATGAAAAGATTACAGGGCTATAATGTATTATATCCTATTGGATTTGATGCATTTGGTCTTCCAACAGAAAATTATGCTATGAAAACAGGAATTCATCCAAGAAAAGTAACTGATGATAATATAAAGAATTTTACAAATCAGTTAAAATCAGTTGGTTTCTCTTTTGATTGGGACAGAGTAATAGATACTACAAAAGATGATTACGTTAAATGGACACAATGGATTTTTTTACAATTATTTAAAAAGGGACTAGCTTACAAAGATAAAACATATGTAAATTATTGCCCAAAATGTAGAGTTGTTCTTGCAAATGAAGAATCTCAAGGTGGAGTATGTGATAGATGCGATAGTCAAATTGTTCAGATGGAAAAAGAAGTTTGGATGTTAAAAATTACAGATTACGCAGATAAACTATTAGAAGAACTTAATAATCTTGATTTTCCAGATAGAGTAAAGACAGAACAAATTAACTGGATAGGCAAGTCTACAGGTGCACAAGTAAAATTTAAAATAAAAGACACAGATGAAATACTAGAAATTTATACAACTAGACCTGACACAATATATGGAGTTACATATATGGCTATAGCTCCAGAACACGAATTGTTAGATAAACTAAAAGATAAAATAAAGAACTTTGATAAAATACAAGAGTATAGAAAAGAAGCAATGAAAAAATCTGAATTTGAAAGAACTCAGATTGTTAAAGAAAAAACAGGTGTAAAAGTAGAAGGAATTGAAGTAATTAATCCAATTACTAATAAATTGATACCATTACTTGTAACAGATTACGTTATGGTAAATTATGGAACAGGGGCAATTATGGCAGTTCCTGCACATGATGATAGAGATTATGAATTTGCAAAAAAATTTAATCTAGATATTATACCTGTTGTAAAACCAGTTAATGGAGAACTTCCTGAAGATAAGGCATATACATCAGATGAAGGTATAGCTATTAATTCTGATTTCTTAAATGGTTTAAATGTAAAAGAAGCAAAAGAAAAAATGACTCAATATATGGAAGAAAATAAAATAGGAGTGAGAAAATCACAGTACCATATGAAAGATTGGGCTTTTGCTAGACAAAGATATTGGGGTGAACCACTTCCAATAGTAAAATGTGAAAAGTGTGGATTAGTTCCTATACCGGAAGAAGAATTACCATTAACACTTCCTAAAATAGAAAACTTCATTCCAGGTGAAGATGGAAAATCACCACTTGTTAATGTTGATGAATGGGTTAATACTAAATGTCCTAAATGTTCAGGACACGCAGTAAGAGAAACAGATACAATGCCTCAGTGGGCAGGGTCATCATGGTATTTCTTAAGATACGCAGATCCTTTCAATGACAAAGAATTAGCAAGTATGGATAAATTAAAGTATTGGTTACCAGTAGATCAATATAATGGAGGAATGGAACACGTTACAAGGCATTTGATTTATTCTAGATTTTGGCATAGATTTTTATATGATATAGGAGTTGTTCCAACTAAAGAGCCATATAAGAAGAGAACTACTCATGGACTTATACTTGGACCAGATGGAAATAAGATGAGCAAATCTAAAGGTAATGTAGTAAATCCAGATGAAATTGTAAAAGAATATGGAGCAGATACGCTAAGAACATATGTAATGTTTATAGGAGATTTTTCTCTTAGTGCTGCTTGGTCTGATAATGGAGTAAAGGGAGCTAAAAAATTCTTAGATAGAGTTGCAAGAATAAAAGATTTTACGACTAATGAATATATTGAAAATAAAGAGTTAGAATCTAATTTACATTCTATGATAAAAAAAGTAACATCTGATTATACAGATATGAAATTTAATACTGCTATTGCATGTATGATGTCATATGTAAATTTACTTTATAAAGAAGAAAAAGTTTCTGTAAATTATGTAAAACCATTATTAATATTATTAAATCCAGTTGCACCACATGTAACAGAGCAACTTTGGGAAGATTTAGGACTTGAAGGTCATATATTTGAGTCAAAATGGCCTCAATTTGATGAAACAAAGACAGTTGCTGATATGGTGGAAATTCCAGTTCAGGTAAATGGAGTATTAAGGTATAAAATAAATGTTTCTAAAGATTTAGAACAACAAGAAGTAGAAAAAATTGCTTTGGCAGAGCCAAAACTTGAAAATTACACAAGAGGAAAAAATATTGTAAAAGTAATAAATATTAAATCAAAAATCATCAATATTGTAGTAAAATAACAAATGATAAGGGGGATAATAGTGAATATAGAAATAATATATGGTATTATTAAAGGCGTAGTTTTAGTTGCTTTAGGTATGTTAATATATAGAATTTATGTATCAGGTACTCTAAAGGAAAATAAATTAACAAAAAGACAAGCATATACTGATCCACTTACAGGAAGAGGAAATAGACATTTATTTTTAGATGTATTAGATAAACTTATATCTAAGAAGGAAAAGTTTGCTGTATGTTTTATGGATTTAGATGGATTTAAACAAATTAATGATACAATGGGACATGATGCAGGCGATAAAGTTTTGATTGAGCTATCTAATATATTTGAAAGAAGTCTTCCACAAAATGCAAAATCATATAGATTGGGTGGAGACGAGTTTGCAGTTGTAATGGAAAATATAAAAACTACTGAAGATATAACTAGTATTTTAAATGACTTGAAAAAAGAATTTGAAATTCCCCTTATAATTGAAAATAATAGTATTAATCTTGAGTATAGCCTTGGAATAGCAATTTATCCAGAAGATGCCAATAATAAGAAAGATTTAATTAATTATGCAGATGACGCAATGTACTATATAAAAGAACATGGAAAAAATAATTATTATTTTCATAACAAAGTTTTAAAGGCAAAACTTGAAAATAAAACTAAAATGGAAAAAGACTTAAAACAGGCTTATGATAATAATGAATTTGGCGTTTTATTACAGCCAAGAATAAATGTCTTAGACAAAACTAATATATCATTTGAGGCACTTTTATACTGGAAACACCCTGTACTAGGAATTATTCAATCAGAATACTTTATAAAGCAAGCAGAAGAGATGGGACTTATAATAAAGTTAGATCAATTGGTATTAGATACGATTTGCAAAAAACTAGATGAAATGAAATTTAAGGGTTATAATAATGTATCTTTTGCAATGAATATATCAAATAAGCATGCAAAAAGAAAAGATTTTGTAGATAAATTGTGCAGTATATTAGATGAATATCAAATAAATAGTGGAGAAATTTGTTTACAACTTACTAATAATATTAATGTAAAAGAAATAGATGATTTTAAAGTTTTAACAGAGAGATTAAAAACTTGCGGTGCTGATATAGGAATAAATAATATAGAATTAAGATATGAAAATCTAACACTATTTAGAGGTTTACCAATAGATGAGTTTAGAGTATCAGCAAATTATATATCAGAAAATAATGAAAATGAAAAGAATTTATTAAAAGATATAATAAAACTTGCAAGAGATTTAAGATATCACGTAGTAGTTACAAATATTGAAAATGACGTTGAATTAAGAGAAATTTTAAAAAGTAATATTTCAAAAATACAAGGAAGATTAATAGCAGATCCAGTTGACATTGATAGATTAGAAGAATTATTAGAAAATTATGAAAAATTTAATAGTAAAGTAAAAAATATAAAATAGAAAAAATGACAAAACACACTGAGTTGTAGTTTTGTCATTTTTTGTTTGTGAGTGTGCACTATTTCCTAATAAAAAAATAAATTATTAAAAAGTTATATGAAAATATTGAAAACGGAACAGATATTTTGCATAATATCTACAGTTATTAGTGATTTATATTTTTAATAAAGGAGGATGTATATTGGAAAGCAATAAGTTAGATACAATTTCAAATTTATTTGAAGGTAAGGAAATTAGGAGTATTTGGGATTCTACAAAAGAAGATTATTATTTTAGTGTTGTTGATGTTATATCAGCATTAACAGATAGTAATAAACCAAGAAAATATTGGCCTGTATTAAAGTTAAGATTGAAAAAAGAAGGATCTGAGTTGATTACAAAATGTAGTCAACTGTACGAAAATATCGTACAGTTAAAAATGAGAGCAAAAGATGGTAAACTTAGACAAACTGATACACTAATATAAAAATAATTAAATGCAAACATCCCCAACCACATATTGTGATTGAGGAGTTTGTAGTATCTTAGAGCTTTTTTGATTACGATTTTTTCGTAAATTCAGGATTTATCATGTTATGGTCTGCTACCTTCAAATTGAAGTTCAGATTTAAAACGTGTCTGGGGGCTTTTTTAAAAATTTTACCTAAATTATCATAAACATCTTCGCCCTCAACAAGAGTTACTTCACAATACTCGTGATATGCGGTAATGTTTTCAATGCTTGTGCAATTTTTAATGATGTCGTCCCAACGAACCCATACATACTGCTGACAGTCAATTGTTGCTAAAATTTGGTCTTCAGTAAAGAAAACAAGAACACCTTCCTCAGAGACAACAAGCTTAGGCTTTTTCAGCAAGAACTTGCAAATGTCATACTGAATAATCTTATGCTTGATGCCAACTGAATCTTCATAGTAAGCAATGGTATCGAAATCGTTAATGTCAGCTTTCATTTTTCCAGAGCTAACCGAAAATCTTTTGCCACTCACACCTGTTGATACCGCAATGCTCAGTACAAAGCTGTTGAGACGAGGTTCAGGTGTTATACTTTCATAGCAAATATTTTCGTTGCACTGATATACAACAATAGGATATTCATTTGCGTACTGCAGAATGTCTGTACCGTCAATAAGAACTAAAGCATTTTCTGCAAACTCTTCAAGTATTTTCTGAGTAATTAAACTTTCAGAAATTTCAGAAAGTGAAAAATTCTCATTGAAATCATCCTTTCCAAACTCGATTAACCGTTCCGCAATTGGAACTTCTTTTGATACTCTTTCTGCCATAATTAACACCTCCATAAAATTATTTTTTTACAAGCACTATGGCAGTATGCTTGTATTAAGGTTTTGTTTAGTTTTAATAGAAACAAAAAATATAGTTTCAATCATTACTAAATAGTTACTATAATCATAGTAGTTCATGATACAGATAACGATATTATTATAGCATATATTGTTGATTTTTTCAACGTATTTTAAGCCACTTATTTAATTATATTT
This sequence comes from uncultured Clostridia bacterium, assembly GCA_947628005.1. GTDB lineage: Bacteria > Bacillota > Clostridia > TANB77 > CAG-465 > CAG-465. The sequence continues at coordinate 168,219 of CANQYI010000003.1, read as the reverse complement.
TCTATAAATTCTATTTCTTCTATTTTGTTAATTCCAAAACATTTTTTACCCAAATCTTTGAGTGATGCTCCACAATGATAAAGCTCTTTATTATCTATAATAATAAATCTATCATGAAATTTATCTGTTAGTTCTATTTTTAATACTCCATATTGTTCATTAAACTTCTTAATATCTAGCTTTGTTATATTACAATTTTGTGAAGTTAAAATAATTACTTCAACATTTTTATTTTTCTTTTGAATCATTTTAAGAATAGTATCGTCTATATAATTATCTATTATTACTATTTTACTTTGTGCTGTTTTTATAATATCAATTATTAGTTCATAGCTATCCCATATTTGTCCCTTAAAAAATATTTTTTGTTTAAATTCTTGTTCTTTATTCTTTTGTAATTCATTAAATATTTGATTGAATTTATTATCATGTTCTAATAATCTATATTCAACATTTGTTAATCTTTCAAAAACTTGTCCATTTATGGAAATAAATTTTCTCATTTCAACAAATGCATTCATTATGTTTATACTTACTTGAACTGCAATTTCATTTTTTAATAGACCAGAAAGCATTGCTATACCTTGCTCTGTAAAGACATATGGCAAATATTTTTTTCCTCTATGCTTGCTATTATCATTTTTTGAACTGGTCGCAAATTGCGACCAGTTATTTTCTTTATCGTTTGAAGTCGCAAATTGCGACCTTAAACATGAAAACTCATCTTCTGTTAACTGAAAACAAAAATTTTCTGGAAATCTTTCCTTATTTCTAATAACTGTTTCATTTATTCTTTTAGTTTGATAATGATATAACATTGCTACGTCGCTATCTAGCATAACTTGTTTTCCTCTAATGCAATAAATTAAATTCTTAATATCAACTGTTTCATATTTTACTAAATTTAATTCTTTATTTACTGGCTCAATATTAGTGAGATTATTCATAAATAACTTAATTCCTTCCTTGTGTAAAAGTTGCTTACATCATAAAGCGAACGTTTGTAAAAGCCAATATATTTATACAAATAAATTATATTATATATTTCATAAAAAATATTAAAATCAAAACCAAGTATTCTAACTGGAGGAGTATTTTTATATATAAAAATCATTATTTGTTAATATTTGTAAAAATGTTAATGTAGTTTGGGAAAATTATAAAAAATTGAAATGCTTGATATAAAAAGCTTTGGACAGATATGAAAATTTCACAGAATTCTTAAAAATCTGTGAAATTTAAAAAATACTTTGGAGGCGTACTCCGGTTTAATATTTTTGAAGTTATAGTAATATCAACACTTTTAAGATACAGAAAGCAATTTTTAATGTAATTTTAATGTAACTAGGATTGCGTTTGTAAATTTTAAAAATAAAATTAATTGAAAAGCATTGACTATATATCAATATTTTGATAAAATATGTATATAATATTTATGGAGGTGTTTAGTATGCCAATTATTAGACCAAGTTCTGATTTAAGAAATAATTATAATGAAATTTCTACAATTTGCCATCAAACAAATAGTCCAGTATATATTACTAAAAATGGTGCAGGAGATTTAGCAGTAATGAGTATTGAGTTATACGAACTTTTAACAGATAAGTATGCTTTATATAAAGAATTAGAAAAAGGAATTAAGTCATTAGAAAATGGCAAAAAATATTCATCAAAAGAAGTTTTTGACGAGTTAGATAAAATTTAAAAAAGAAAGAGGATTTGCCTTTGAAAAAATATAATATAGAATATTCAATGGAAGCAAAACAAGATTTAATAGATATAAAACGATACATTAAATATAATTTACAAGAACCTAATACTGCTCAAAAATTAATTACAAACATAAAAAATGAAATAGATAGTTTAAAAGATAATCCAGAAATGTATTCTGTTATAGATGATGATATAATCAAAAGATTTAAAATTAGGAAACTAGTAGTTGATAATTATATTGTTTTTTATAGAATAAATGATGAAAATATACAAATTGTAAGAGTTATGTATGGAAGAAGAAATTGGATAACATTATTATAAAATATAGCAATTTAAGGAGAAAATATATGGATATAATTAAATTTGATTTAGATAAATTGAAAAAAGAACAAGATGGGTTTTCTTATTATATTTTAGGTCGAAGTTATGACTTAGAAGAAAATGGAGCTGAGCAAGATTATGATATTGCGTTGGAATACTATAAAAAAGGTTATCATTTAGATTATCCATTATGCAAATATTCTTTAGGAATTTCTTATGAATTAGGTTTAGGGAATGCACTACCAATAGATGAAGAAAAGGGAAACAAATTGTTACAACAAGCTTATCCACAAATAATAAGTTTAATAAATTCACAAGACATAGGTGAAATTGAAAGAATTTATGCTCAATTTGTTACAGGTGCATATTATTATTTTGGACTAGGTGGAATAGAAAAAGATTATAAAAAAGCATTTGAAATAATTAAAGAATGTGCAAATAAAGGACACATTGCAGCCATATATGATTTGGGTGCGAACTTTTACTATAATGGGAAAGGAACAGATAGAAATTATAGATTATCAGAACACTATTTGAGAATAGCAAAAGAAGCAGGTCTAAAAAGAGCAATTAATAAATATGAAGAATATGAGTATGGAGAGGAAAGATAAATTATAATATGTATAAGTCAAATGAGTAAACCCAAAATTGAATGTTTTTTCAATCTTTAATGTAATAAAAGCGTTTTTTTAATGTAATTTTAATGTAACTACTGGAAGATTATATAAAAATACAAAAAATTACAATATATTTCAATGAAAAACAAAAAGAGAGTTTTAATGTAAAATGCAGATAGCTCTAAGAGAATAAAAAAATGACAAAATTTTAACTTAATGTTAGAAATTTGTCATTTTTTGTCGTTTGGAGGCGCCAATCAGATTTGAACTGATGATCAGGCTTTTGCAGAGCCGTGCCTTACCACTTGGCTATGGCGCCATTTAATAAAGTATATTCATAAATAAAATAAATAGAACTTATAAAACAAATGGAGCGGGAGACGGGGCTCAAACCCGCGACCTCCGCCTTGGCAAGGCGGCGCTCTATCAACTGAGCTACTCCCGCAAAAAAATAATGGTGGTCAGAGACAGAATCGAACTGCCGACACGAGGATTTTCAGTCCTCTGCTCTACCGACTGAGCTATCTGACCACTTATAAAAAAATGGCGACCTGAATGGGGCTCGAACCCACGACCTCTAGCGTGACAGGCTAGCGTTCTAACCAACTGAACTACCAGGCCAAAAACAATAATAAAAAAAGTGGTGGGCACTACAGGGCTCGAACCTGTGACCCCCTGCTTGTAAGGCAGATGCTCTCCCAACTGAGCTAAGCGCCCACTTTCGTTGACATATACAATTATAACCGAAAATAATATTTTTGTCAACACTTTTTTTATAAATATTTATACTTTTTCAGTACTTAGTATTAGTTAAAATAATTGCCTCTCAAGCTATTGAAAAAAGCAAGTAAATATGATAATCTAAAAACGTTAGAGGTACAATATGAATCATGAATATTTCGACTATAAAGATGTAAAACTTCCAATAAAAATTGTTTCTAGTAGAAATTATAAAAGAATTAGTATATCTGTTAATAAAAATTATATAAGATTATCTAAGCCTGAAAGAATATCTAAAAATAGGGCAAATGAATTTTTACTTGAAAATAAGGAAAAGATTTATGAAATTTATAGAAAAATTCAAGTAGATAATAAAGAAGAAATACTTATATTTGGAACTTTGAGAAAATTAAATTATGTATATTGGAATTTCAGTCAATTTATGTTAGATTTAAATGATGATGAAATTTTATTTTATATTCCAAACTCTGTAAACGATAGTGAATGCTACTCTTATTTTATAAGCAATTTAAAAAGTTTCCTCAAAGAAAATACCAAAATATTGCTTGAAAAAAGACTTATTTATTGGTGTAATATTATGAATGAAAGATATAACAGCCTCTCAATTAAATGTCAAAAAACAGTTTGGGGAAGTGCCGTAAAATCAAAGAGAAGCTTAAATTTTAATTTAAAACTTGCAATGTTGCCATCTCATGTAGCTGACTATATAATTGTACATGAGTTATGCCACTTTAAAGAACCTAACCATAGTCAAAAGTTTTGGAATCTAGTAGAAAAATACATTCCAGACTATAATGAATGTAAGAAGTACTTAAAAGATAATATAAGATATTTTGACATTATTTAAAAAAAAGTTGAAATATTATGTCTTTTAGAATAAAATATATATAAAGATTAGTTAAATTTTAATAGTGAAAGGAGAGATAATGGTGATTAATGTAAGACTTATTATACTTTTAATTTCTTTATTTGCAATTGTATTAATGACATTTTTTCTTAATAAATCAGATAAAAAAACAAAAGTATATAAATATTTTACGTGGCTAAATATAACTTTGATAGTTCACACATTAGCTCTTATTTTTCAAATTTTATTTATAAATACCAGTGTCCCGGACATATATTTTGAATATATAACATACATCGGAGCAACTTTTACTCCAATATGCTTATTATTTGTAGCATTGAGTTATGTAAAAGAGGAAAAATATATAAATAAATTAAAAATATTATACATTATACCAATTTTATTTTTAATAATTATATTTACAAATGATATTCACAATTTATTTTTTATAAAATACTCTATAAATTTAGATCAAATAGTGTATGGACCAATATATTACTTATATGCATTTTATACCTATACAATGTTTGCTATTTCTATAGTAATAATGATATCAGGAGTTATTAAACGTTCAGGGCTATTTTCTAAGTCAACATTACTACTTCTATTTGGAATAATTGCATTAATATCTGGAAATGTAATAGCTATTTTCCAAATACAATCTATAACAGTATATTTGATTCCAATATTATTTATATCATTTTCAATATTGGTATCAATATCAATATTTAAATATAATTCTTTAAAAATAACACCAATAGCTTTAAAAGCAGTTATTGATACGATGACAGATGCGTTCGTTGTAATATCAAATGACGGTACAATTGTAGACTATAATAAGATGTTCAAAAATTCATTTTTAGATAAGATAAATGTAGATGATAAAGATAATCTATTAGATATTTTATCTAATAGCAGTAATATAGAATTAAACAAATTGTCACTTAAAATATTGGAAACTATAGTGGCTAATGAAAGTTCAAAATATAATTTAGACCTTATAGATGAAAATTTAGAGATAGAAGAATATTATGAAGTAGATATAAATAGTATAAAGACTAAAAACAGAGCCCAAGAATGTATAGGAGTTTTATTACTTATAAAGAATGTAACAGAGCACAAGAAGAACTTAAAAGAACTAAAAGAGCAACAGGAAATAATAGTTAAACAAGGACAGCTAGTATCAATAGGTGAGGTAGCTGGTGGTGTAGCACATGATATAAATACTCCAATATCTGCAATCAAAACTGGAATAGTAATGCTAAAAGATTTAAGCATAAAAGATTCTAGTGATGAAGAAAAAGAAATATTAAATAGAATGGACAATTGCGCTGATAAAATAATAAACATTGTAAACAGTATGAGAAATCAAATAAGAAACTTAGGCAGTAATATAAATGTTAAATTTAAAATTAGCGATGTATTAGATGATGTTAAATGTTTAACTTTGCATGAGGTAAATAAATATAATGCTAAATTAGAAATAACTGTAGAAGATGATTTATATGTTGAAGGAGATCCAGCAAAATTAGGACAAGTATTAACTAATATGGTAGTAAATTCTGCTCAAGCATATAAAGATAAAGAGGGTGGAAAAATAAGCCTTATTATTACAAAAGCACCAAAGAGACAGGCATTAATTAAAATAATGGACTTTGGCGATGGACTTGACGAGAGTGTAAAGCCATATATATTTAAGTCTATTTTAACAACTAAGGGAATAGCAGGAACAGGTCTAGGATTATATTTAGCATACTCTGTTATTAAAGGTAATTTTAATGGTGATATAACTTTTGATTCTCAAACAGGCGAAGGCACAACTTTTTATATTACAATACCAATAGCTAAAACCAAAAAGACAAATAATGAAAATAAATAAAGCACAAGATGTGCTTTATTTATTTTTTTTACAGAATTTAGAAATAGGACATTGACTACATTTTGGCCTATTAGCAATACATATAGCTCTTCCGTGATATACTAAAACGTGGTTTATTTTGTTCCAATATTTTTTATCAAACATGCTCATTAAATCTTTTTCTATTTCTTGTTGACTTTTACCATTTGAAAGCCCAATTTTTCTAGATATTCTAGTGACGTGCGTATCAACTGCAATTCCTTCAATTTTAGAAAAACATTCTTGTAAAATTATATTACTAGATTTTCTACCAATACCCTTTAAGGTACATAATTCTTCCATTGTATCAGGTACATTTGAATTAAACTTGTCAACAATAATATTTGCAGTGTCAACTATGTTTTTAGCTTTGTTTTTATAAAAGCCACAAGGCTTAATAATCTTTTCTATATCTTCGTATGATGCATTTGCAATATCATTTACAGTTTTATATTTATCAAATAAAATAGGAATTATTTTATTTACTCTTTCGTCTGTACATTGCGCAGCAAGAATAAGAGCTACTAATAATTCAAATGGATCTTTATAATTTAGGCTACAAGTAGCTTCAGGATAGAAATCTATAAGTGCTTTGATAATTTGTTCAGAATCTTTTTTGGTTGAATTTTTATATTCTTCAGATTTTTTCATTTTTTATCACCATATCTTTATTGCTGTCATAGTATATATTAGATATTTTACAATATTTTAATACATTTGTCAAAAAGGAAGGGGAGATAAAAAATGTTTTTAGGAGCATTTAGAAAGACAATGGGATTATTTTTATTAGCGCTTGGTGTAGGAATTGGACTTAGTATAATACTTCCTTTTTGGTGTTGGATAGCAATAGTTGCAATAGCAGTAATTATACTAGGCTTAGTTTGGCTATTTTGCTAAATAAAGGGGGAACAGTTATGAAAATAGTTGTATATAAACCTGGAAAGTTTATGAGAATGATACTTAAAACAATATTTAAAGTATAGATATATTAAAAAAACTGGTGAACATATAGTTCATCAGTTTTTACATAGCTCTTTCAACTTTTCCACTTTTTAAACATCTAGTACAAACATTGATTTTTTTTGTACTTCCATTTATATTAGCTTTTACAGTTTGAACATTTGGTTTATAAGTTCTAGCAGTTCTTCTGTGTGAGTGACTTACTTGTTGAGAGAATACAACTTCTTTTTCACATATATCACATTTTGCCATAACATAACCCTCCTTTTTATAGAAAATAATTAATTACCCATTTATTTTAACATATTTAGTTTAAATAATCAAGCAAAATAGTAAAAAAACCAAAAAAGAAATATAGAATGCCTAAATTTTATTTAAGCATTCTAATTTATTTAAATCTTTAATATTGTTCCTGTAGCTTCATTTGCTAAGAAGTTAGATTTATTTTTGTTAGGGAAACCACCACTTAATACAACAGTGTCTCCATCTAATAATAGTCCTTTTTCCTTTAATTGTTCAATTCCTTTAGAAAGTATTTTTTCAAAATTATATTCATCAGGAATATATACAGCACTAACTCCATTTTCTACTGACATTTGTCTATATGTTGTATGATTTGCAGTAATAACATATATAGGACAAGCAGGTTTAAAGCTAGAAAGCATTGATGGTGTTATTGCATGTTCTGATACTGCAATAATTGCATCTGCATCAGAGAACATAGCAGAACAACATACAGCAAAGTTAGATTGTTTCTTAAATTCATATGAATCATCAAGTACAATAGGAGCAGAGTTAATAGTTAATTGCTCTAAATTTTTCTTTTTAAATCTTCTCCAATAATCTATGTGTTCTTCTGCATTAGTAACAACAGAATTCATTACTTTAACAGCTTCAATAGGATAATCACCTTGAGCAGATTCTCCTGAAAGCATAACTGCACTAGTTCCGTCATATACGGCATTAGCAACATCAGAAACTTCAGCTCTTGTAGGTCTAGGATTCTTTTGCATAGATTCTAACATTTGAGTTGCAGTTATAACAGGTTTACCAGCAGCAACAGTCTTTCTTATCATCATTTTTTGAACAGAAGGTAATTGTTCTATTGGTATTTCAACACCTAAATCACCACGTGCTACCATTATTCCATCAGTAACTTTTAGAATTTCGTCAAAATTATCTAATCCTTCTTGATTTTCTATCTTAGAGATAATCTTTATTCTTTCACCGCCATTTTCATTTAAGAAATTTCTCATATCTATAACATCTTGAGGTTTTCTAATAAATGAAGCAGCAATAAAATCAAAATCATTTTGACAAGCAAATATTAAATCTGATTTATCTTTTTCTGTCATTGCACTTAATTTTAATTTAGCTCCTGGAACATTTACACCACGTCTACCTTTTAAAGTAGCAGAATTTTGGAAAGTACAATTTATTTCAGTTCCGTTTATTTCATCAATTAAAAGGTCAACTAATCCGTCATCAATTAATATATGTCCACCAACTTCAACATCGTGTGGTAAACCTTTATAAGATATAGACAAAAGGTCTTTTGTTCCTTCAACTTCTTTAGTTGTTAAAGTTATTTTATCTCCTTTTGTGAAATCTAATTTTATATTTTGGTCAGTACCGAAAGAACCAGTTCTTATTTCAGGTCCTTTTGTATCAAGCATAAATCCAACATTAGTACCTAATTTTTCATTTAGAGCTCTTAAAGTCTTTACTTTAGCTAAATGTTCTTCATGATCACCATGAGAAAAATTAAGTCTCATAACATTCATTCCAGATTTTATTAATTGTTCTAATATTTCTGGTGCTTCACTGGCTGGACCAATTGTACAAACAATTTTAGTTTTTTTCATAAAAATTTCCATCTCCTTATAAATATTTTTAAAACATACACTAAGTATATTTTGCATATAGCATATATTAGTATACCTTTTATTTTAAAAAAAGTCAACAAAAATTGTTAAAAAATGTCAAATGTTAATATGTAAAAGTTAATACATAATGTTTATATGCTTAAATTATAAAAATGTTCCTTTTTTCAAAAAAAAATGCATATATTTTTTTTTATATAATATATTTGTAGTAAGAATTTAAACTTGGAGGTAAAAAATGAAAAGAGATAGTATTTATAAAGATATATCATCAAGAACTAATGGAGATATATATATCGGTGTGGTTGGACCAGTTAGAACGGGTAAATCTACATTTATTAAAAACTTTATGGAAATGTTTGTCATTCCAAATATAGAAAATGAGTATAGACAAGATAGAGCAAAAGATGAACTTCCACAGAGTGCGTCAGGAAAAACTATAATGACTACAGAGCCTAAATTTGTTCCAAATGAATCAGTTGATATTACACTTGCAAATAACGTGCACATGAAAACTAGACTTGTTGACTGTGTTGGCTATTTGGTAGATTCAGCAGTAGGACACATGGAAGACGATATGCCAAGAATGGTAAAGACACCTTGGTACGATGATGCAATACCATTTGCAAAGGCCGCTGAAATAGGAACAAAGAAAGTAATAACAGATCATTCCACAATAGGACTTGTAGTTACAACTGACGGTACTATTACAGATATAGATAGAAGAGACTATGTTGAAGCAGAAAATAAGGTAATACATGAATTAAAAGAAATAAATAAACCTTTTGTTGTATTATTAAATTCAGTGCATCCAGAAAATCAAGAAACAAGAGACCTTGCTTTAGAACTGTCTAAAAAACATTCAGTTCAAGTAATACCAGTAGATATTGCAAATTTATCAGAAAAGGATCTAGGCGAAATTTTTGAAAGGGTATTAGATGAGTTCCCAATTACAGAAATAGGTTTTAGACTTCCAGATTGGTTTAACATCTTAGATTTTGATAACTGGCTAAAACAAGATATTATAAATATAGTAAAAAATAATTTTAATAATGATTATTCAATCAGACAAATAAATGAATTAATAGAAAAATTAAAACAAGATAATGATTTATTTGAATCAATAAATGTTGAAGAAGCTAAAATGGAAGACGGAAGCATAAAAATTCAAATGAATGTTAATCCAAAATTATTCTATAAAGTATTAAGTGAAGTATCTAACTTCAATGTAAATTCAGATGGCGATATATTTAAATTAATGAAAGAATTTGCAACTACTAAAATGGAATATGATAAGATATCAATGGCTTTAGAAGAAGTTAGAGTAAAAGGTTATGGAATTGTTACTCCACAAATTGATGAATTAACTTTAGAAGAACCAGAAATTGTAAAGCAGGGTAATAAATATGGCGTAAAACTAAAAGCTTCAGCACCATCTATACACATGATTAGAGCAGATATAGAAACAGAGGTTTCACCTATAGTTGGAAGTGAAAAACAATCTGAAGATTTAGTAAAATATCTATTGTCAGAATTTGAAAATGATCCAAAACAAATTTGGCAATCTAATATATTTGGCAAATCTTTACATGAACTGGTAAATGAAGGTTTACACAATAAATTGTATAGAATGCCGGATGAAGCACAAATGAAATTACAAGAAACACTACAAAGAATAATAAACGAGGGTAGTGGAGGATTGATTTGTATTATATTATAGTAAAGGAACTAAGGAATTAGTTCCTTTTTTATGTTTTTATTATTCTATATTTACTTTTTACTATTTATTTGATATACTCTAATTGTATTAATTGTGGAGGTATATCAATGAAAAATAGAAGTGTATCTATTAAGGGTGCAATTATAATTGCTGTGTGTGCATTTTTAGTATTGGCTCTAGAATGGGGAACAATTTTTGTTACAACGGCTCTTGTAACATCAAAAAATATTATTTCAGATATGAATGATTCAATCACTAATGATTTTTACGATTATTCAAATAATGAAACTGATAAAAATACACAAGATTATAGTGATTATAAAACCTATGAAAATACTGAATTAGGAGTAAAATTTAAATACCCAAAAGAGTTTAGTAAGACTGAGGAAACTGAAGAAGATGGTTATAAAACAATATTATTTTATAATCCAAATACTGGAACAGGAGTAAATATAGTAGTAGGAGATACAATTGGAATTAAAGATTTTGACAGCTATATAAATGCAAGTATTAATTCATTAAAGAAGAGTTATAATTTATCAGATGAAGATATAAAAATAGATAAAGATAATGTATATATGGGAATGCAGAAAGCATTTAAGGACTATTACAGTTATTCAGGCGTAGGTATTTATCAGTGTGCAACTTTAAAAGATATTACAGAATATGTACTTACTTACAGTGCAAAGGAAGAAAATTTTGATGAAAGTGTAGGCGATAAAATATTTAATAGCTTTGAATTTATAAATGAATCAGAAGAATCTAGCAATTTATCAAATAAAAAGGGAAATACTAAAGATAGTCCTGCCGATATCAATGAATGGTGCGTTGCTTCAAAATATAATCCTAACATACATGAATATCAAAATGTAAAAGTAAAGGTTACTAATATTGTAAGAGGAGAAGAAGCAGCAAATATAGTAAAGGATTATGCAAATAATAATAGCAATTATAATTATAAAGATCCTGAAACTGATATGGAATGGGTTGTAATTGATTATGATGTTGATATGCAAAATTTTGATATTCCAAGCCATGGAACATCTCCTGATGTTGATGTAAGCATTGTTGGAACAGGAACATATAGCTCAGTAAAATATAATAATAAAACTTATGTTATTTTAGTAGATAAGGTTAGTTCTTCAGAATATGTAAAAACAAAAAATTCTAGTAATAAAATAGCAACTACTTTACCTATAGGATGTACAAATTATTTAATTAAATTTGGTACATATAATGAAACTACATCTTATGTTAAAGGAAAATAAAGAGGGAGGCGTATAATGCCTCCCTTTATATGTGTTTAAGTATCAATAGTATTAGAAGTAGAATTAATACAAAAATTATAGGCTTTAAAAATACATTCTTAAATGTAAAAGATAATAAAGAAAATAAATTTTTATAAAATGGTAGCTGATTATCATATTTTAATTCTTCTGTTTTGTTTTCATTTTCTGGTATTTCATCATATATTTCTTTAAATTTTTGGTCATTTATATAATTATTTAAAAGTTCAATTTCATCTTTTAACATTTTATTTTCTTTTTCTAGGTCATTACTAGATAATTGTTCATCATAAATTTTCCTTGAATTGCTATCAGATAGTACTTCATAAGCCTCATTTAATTTCTTTGTTAATTTTTCAGCATTTTGTCTTTCCTTACCTGTAAACAGATCAGGATGATTTTGCTTAATTTTATATTTATATATTTTTTTTATAGTGTCTAAAGAAGCATTTTTGTCAACTTCTAAGATTTCATAATAATTTTCCATAATAAACCTCAATACAATTTTAGTATATTTACTTAAAAATGTCAAATATAGCTTTATTTTAATTAAAATTTGTGATAATGTAATATAAGCTTAATATTTTTTCTTTTTATCACTAAAATTTCACATATATTTGTTAAAATTTTTTTAACTTAGGGGGAATAGATTTTATGGATATTTTAATAGTAGATGATGAACCAAATATTAGAAATGTTATAAAAGAATATGCAAAATTTAGTGGGTATAATGTTGATGAGGCAAAGGATGGAATAGAAGCTATAGAAAAATGTAAAGAAAAAGATTATAACATTGTAATTATGGATATAATGATGCCAAAACTTGATGGGTATTCAACTATAAAAGAAATAAAAAAAGTAAAAGATATTCCTATAATAATGTTATCTGCAAGGTCTGAGGAATACGACAAATTGTTTGGATTTGAAATAGGAATTGATGATTATGTAGTAAAACCTTTTAGCCCAAAGGAACTTATGGCAAGAGTAAATGCTGTACTTTCAAGAACAAATAAAAAAGAAAATGAACCAGAAGATGGAAAGTATAATTTTGATGGATTACAAATAGACAAATTAGGTAGAACAGTATTTATAGATGGAAAAAAGATTGAAGTTACACCAAAAGAATTTGATTTGCTATTATATTTAGTGGTAAATAAAGATATTGCATTGTCAAGAGAGAAAATTTTATCAGAAGTTTGGGGCTATGACTTCTTTGGAGATGATAGAACAGTGGACACACACATTAAAATGTTAAGAAATAGTATAGGTAAATATAGAGACAGAATTGTTACAGTAAGAGCAGTGGGGTACAAATTTGAGTAATAAAAAAGTAACTGCTAAGCTTACATTTAAATTTTGGTTGTATTTTGTTACGTTTGCAATTTCAATTTTTGTTATATTGTGGTTTATGCAAGTTATATTTTTTCAAAGTTATTATTCTACTATGAAGAAAACAGAAGTTGTAAATATTGTTTCAAAACTTTCATTACAATATGGAGAAAATTCACAAGAATTTTTTGACTCTGTCGACAAAATGGCATATAAAAATTCTTCTAGTATATTGATATTTGATGAATTTGGTAATGTAACTTATAATACTTTTTATAAAAATGAGCAAACACAAATTACTCCGACTAGACAAAATTTAATAGATGTAAATGAGTTAATAAAAAAAATACTAGATAGTAATTCAAAAAAATATAGTAAAACTATAACTCATAGTAAGCTTAAGGCACAAATATTTGTATATTGTGTAAATATACCTCAAACACAACTTTATTTGGCTATGATTACCCCAATAGATCCAATAGATGCGACGACTAATGTATTACAGAGCCAATTAGAGATGGTTACAATATTGTCTGTAATAATATCTTCAATAATATCTATATTTTTATCTAAAAAATTATCGAATCCTATAGTTAAAATGAATGAAACAGCAAAAGAACTTGCTAAGGGAAATTATAATATTGAATTTAAAAAATCTGGCTATTATGAAATGGATAATTTGGCAGAAACATTAAATTATGCTACTAGCGAACTTGCAAAGACAGATAAAATAAGGAAAGAATTAATTGCCAATGTTTCTCATGATTTAAAAACACCACTTACAATGATAAAAGCATATGCTGAAATGATACGTGATCTATCTGGAGAAAACAAAGAAAAGAGACAGGAACATTTAAATGTCATAATAGAAGAAACTGATAGATTAACAAGGCTTGTTAATGATATGTTAGATTTATCAAGAATAGAGAGTGGAAATATAAAGCTTAAAAAAGAAGTATTTGATTTAAAAGAAACGTTAAATGATATAGTAAAACCACTTAATGTTGAAAATCCAAATTTAATCGAAATAGACTGCCCAGATGATAATATATCTGTTTTTGCAGATAAAGTAAAAATTGAACAAGTATGCTATAATTTGCTAACTAATGCAATTAATCATAGTAATATGAAAGAAGATGGAAAAATAATAGTAAGGGTTAATTGCAATTCAAAGAAAGTAAAAGTTCATATTATAGATAACGGAGTAGGAATTCCAAAAGAAGAGTTAGGTCATATATTTGAAAGATATTATAAAGTAGATAAAACTTATAAGCGCTCTTCTAATGGAACAGGCCTAGGACTTTCAATAGTAAAAAATATATTAGAAACTCATGGAGTGGATTTTGGAGTAGAAAGTCAAGTTGGGAAAGGCTCTGATTTTTGGTTTGAACTTGAAAAACCTCAAAAAAAGTGATTTCATGTAATTAATACAACTTTATCATGTTATTATCACATATGATATATATAATAATGTCAAATGGGGGTGATAAATGATAATTAAGAGCAACTATTAGAAGTTAGTAAAAAATAAAAACATACATAATATACCAAGGATACCTTTAAATTTAGGTATCCTATTTTTTTTGGAACAAATTTTATAGCTTGTACATATAGTATATTATTAGCATACGCTAATAGATATAGGAGGATATTATGCAAAATTGTTGTTGTAATCAAAATTCATCAAATTATATTTGTTGTTGCAAATGTATATGTCAGCAATCTGTAAATCCATGTTGTTATAATACAAATTATCAAAATCAAAATTGCTGTGAACAAAATATCAACAATTCTTATTGTATGAGTGGGTATAACCAATATATGCAATATTAATTTATTGAGGCAAAACTAAATTTTAGTTTTGCCTCTTACATACCAAAAATTCTTCCAATTTGAATCAATATAGCTTGAGATTTGGGAGCTTTGTACCTAAATTTAGGCTTCTTAGATTCTACAGCTTTTACATATTGTTTTACTATTGAGTCAAATTTTTTGTATTCGCCAAAGTTCCATAATTTTTCTTCTATATTACGTATTTTTTCTAATTTAGACTGAAAATAAGAGCCTTCTTTCATCCATGTATATTTTCTTTCATAACTATCTTTGTTAAATCCAGTAGCATATGCACCAGGTTCAATTAAAACAATTTCTATTTTAGGCTCTTTTAGTATTTTCATTTCATATCTTAATGCTTCACAAAATCCTTCTATAGCAAATTTTGAGGCACAGTAAGGTGCCAAAAATGGTATAGATATTTTACCTGCTAAAGAGGACAGAAAAACAATTCTACCATGACCATTAAAAATCATCTTTTTTAAAGCAATTTGTGTAAATTTTATATTAGAAAATACGTTAGTTTCAAAGACATTTTCAAATCTATCTACTCTAATTTCTGCCACAGAGCCAGAATCTGATATAGCAGCATTATTTATTAGTACATCGAAATTATAATCTAAAACTTTGTTTCTATCTTCTTCTAGTAAAATGTCTAATTTAAATGATTCAATAGGCAAGTTCTTTTCTTTTGCTAAATTATTTAATTCATCGGCTTGAACTTGATATCTAGTTGTAGCTATAACTTTATGACCTCTTTTTGCTAATAATATAGCTGCTTGATTTCCAAGACCAGAACCAGCTCCTGTTATAAAAACAGTTTTTTTCATGTTATTTCACCTAATAATATTTTTAATAATTATTATAAAAATATGTAAAACTAAGTATAAATATTGACTAATTTTATAAAAATGTAGTATTATTATAAATAGTTAAAGAGGTGATATACATGCTTTCAAAGAAAAAAAGCGGAATAAGTATGATAGTTTTAATAATTACTATAATTGTAAGTGTAATATTGCTATCAGTTGTATTATTAAACATAGAAAGAAACAATCCAATAGATTCAGCAAAAGAAGTAAGATTTAAAAATGATATTGACAATTTTATTAATGAAATTTCTATCACATATACTAATAAGAAGACAGAAAATTTGAAATATAATTTTACTGATATGGATGCAACTATCGGAAGAAAAACTGATGATGATAAATATGAAATAGAAGAATATATACCTTCTATCACTGAGGAATATGTTGATAGACTTGGTCTAAAAGATGGACAGTTAGTATATAGAGAAATTGATTTTTCTGAAGAAGAGGCTAAATGGCTTGAAGAAAGTGGTGTGCAAAAAATAGAATAATAAAATTATAAAAAAATGAACTTTTGTTTGACAAACATATATTTGCATGATATAATGTTAAAAAATGAAAGGGGAGTATATATGAATACTAGTTTAAAACCTCAAGAGGAAAAAATTTTAAATTATATTAAGGAGCAAATAAAAGACACTGGTTATCCACCTTCTATTAGAGAAATATGTGCTGCAGTTGGATTTAAATCAACTTCTTCTGTACATCAATACATACAAAGATTAGCAGATAAAGGCTATATATCTAAAAAAGATTTAAAAACAAGAGCAATAAGAGTTGTAGGAACAGAATCAACAATTTCTATACCTGTAGTAGGAAAGGTAGCAGCAGGCGCTCCTATTCTTGCACAAGAAAATATAGAAGACTATTTCTCAATAGGTGAAAGTTTCTTTACTAAAGATGCATTAAAAAATGATAATTTTATTTTAAGAGTCCAAGGTCAAAGTATGATAAATGTTGGAATAAATGATGGCGATTATATCATAGTTTCAAAACAAGATACAGCTAGAAATGGCCAAATAGTAGTAGCTTTGATAGATAATGAAGCTACAGTTAAAACTTTTTACAAAGAAAAAGATCATATTAGATTACAACCTGAAAATGATACTATGGATCCTATTATAGTAAAAGATGTAAAGATACTTGGAAAAGTAGTTGGACTAGTTAGAAAAATTTGGCAATAGTTTAACAAAAAAAAATCCCCGGCATAGAATGTAATATGTCGGGGGTGTTTTAATGAAATTAGAAGGATTAAAAGTAGGACTAGGTATAACCGGCTCATTTTGTAATTTTAAGGAAGTAAAAAATTTAATAGAGAATATAAAACAAGAGGGGGCAGATGTTTTACCTATAATATCAGAATCTTCTAAAAATTTTGATACTAGGTTTTATAAGGCCTCAGACTTTGTAAAAATGCTAGAAGATACTACAAAAAATCAAATAATTGATACAATTGTAAAAGCTGAACCAATTGGACCAAAAAATATAGTTGATATTATTGTTGTATGCCCTTGTACAGGAAATACTTTAGCAAAACTTGCAAATGGTATAACAGATACAACTGTTACTATGGCAATAAAAAGTCACATTAGAAATAATAAACCAGTAGTACTTGGAGTTTCTACAAATGATGGACTTGGTAACAGCTTGAAAAATATAGGACTTTTATTAAATACTAAAAATTTTTATTTTGTACCTTTTAGACAAGATGATTCAATAGCAAAGCCAAAATCATTAGTTTTAGATTATACATATGTAGTTGATACAATAAGTGATGCTATGAATCAAAAGCAAATACAACCAATTTTATCAAGGTTTGATAAAATTAAATAAAAGGCAGCCGGCAGACCCCAAAGGTCTACCGGCTACATTTATATAAATCTCAAACCGCAACAGTAGTTGCGATTAAGAGACTTTCTCTAGCGCTATCGGACGTACATTCATCCAAATACTCGCTAGAAACTCTGTCCACTTCAGAAGACTGCCGTTTCGCATATCTTCTATTAGTGAATGTGAATCTTTTCGATTCGCCCTTTCAAAGGCTCTACTTAGAGCCTGTTTGTCTAGAAGACAAATTCCCTCGAGCTGATCATCAGACGTTGCGATCAGCTCCATGTTTGCAACCTCGCCACTTTCGTCATGGATGACGGCAAGTAGCAGGTCAACATTGTTGTTATTTTTTGCTGGCTTCAGGTCAACGAATTGACCTGGGGCATTGATAAATTGCAGGGCCCCAGCAGAGAACCCGATTTCGGTAAGATAAACCAATTTCATTTCCTCCTGTTAAAAAAATTTTTTTACATATTAAAAAAAATAGACTAAGCAATATTATAACATAGAAAAAAGAAAAAGTCAATATTATATTTAAAATTTAGAAAAAAGTTTTACATAATTAGGACAAATTTCGACATAATTTATAGATTTATATACAATTTTGTCGAACTTTAATCAAATACTATCTTTTTTTCACATTTTGTGGTATAATTTTTTTACTGAAAGGAGACTATATATGAATATAGCAGTAATTACTTTAGGATGTACTAAAAATCAAGTAGATAGCGAAATGCTACTGGGATTTTTTAAAAAGAGAAATTTTAATATTACAACTGATCTACAAATAGCAGACATAATACTAGTAAATACTTGTGGATTTATAGAATCTGCTAAGCAAGAGGCTATAAATACTATTCTTGATATGGCTGATTTTAAACAGACAGGAAATTGTAAATATTTAATTGTAACTGGTTGTCTTGCAAAAAGATATAAACAAGATATTTTAAAGTATATGCCAGAAGTAGATTTAGTAATAGGAGTGGATGAATACCCACAAATAGATGTTATTCTATCTAATTTTTTCAATAAGAATTTTTTCAATCATAAATTAAGTTTTAATGATCGTATTATATCTTCAAATTTTCCTTTAGCTTATATAAGAATTTCAGATGGTTGTGATAATAAGTGCAGTTATTGTGCAATTCCTTTAATACGTGGAAGTTTCAAAAGTAGAAAAATGGAAGATATCTTAGACGAAGTAGAAAACTTAGCAAGTCAAGGAATAAAAGAATTTTGTATAATTTCTCAAGATACAACAAAGTATGGTTTAGATATATATGGAAAGTTAAAACTTGCAGAATTACTAAACAAAATTAGCAAAATAGAAGGAGTAAAGTGGATTAGAGTACTATACATGTACCTATATGAAATAACAGATGAACTGATTGATGAATTTAAAAATAATGATAAACTTTGCAAATATTTTGATATTCCTATACAACATTTAAATGATAAAATGCTCAAAAATATGAATAGATACGATAACAAAAAATTAATATATGATAATATAGAAAAGATTAGAAAAAATGTACCAGGAGCAATACTTAGAACAACTTTAATTACTGGCTTCCCTGGGGAGACAGAAAAAGATTTCGAGGAATTAAAAAGTGGAATCTATGAATTAAAATTTGACAGATTAGGTGCATTTACATTTTCAAAGGAAGAAGATACGAAAGCTTATAGTATGAAAAATCAAATTCCAGAATATATAAAAACCAGAAGATTAAAAGAGATATTTGATATTCAAAAACATATATCTGAAGAAAGTAATAAGCAAAAAGTAGGGAAAAAATATGAAGTCATTGTTGAAGGTGTGACAGAAGATGAAAAATATTTTATTTGTAGGTCATATATGCATGCACCCGACGTCGATGGTAGAGTATATGTAAAGATAGATGAAACAAGTTCAAAAAAAGTTATAGTTGGTGAATTTTGTAAGGTTAAGATAATAGATTATAATGAATATGATCTATTTGCAAAAGTAGAGGAGGAATAAAAAATGTACACAAAGGAAGATTTAAAAAAATCTACATTAACTGAGTTAAGAAAAATAGCAGACAGTTTGAAGTTAGATGGTTATGAAAGATTAAAAAAAGAGTATTTAATAGAAGAAATAATAAAAGCTTTGCAAGATACAGATAATTTAGATGAGAAAGTAAATATGCAAATAGAAAATCCAGAAACAGACTATATTGCAGAAGGTATACTTGAAGTTATGAATGATGGATATGGATTTTTAAGAAGTGATAATTATTTACCTGGTAATAAAGATATCTATGTATCTCAAGTTCAAATTAGAAGATTTAAACTCGCAACAGGTGATAAATTAAAAGGAATAGCAAGATTTACTACAGATCCACAAAATAAATTTCCATCTTTAATCTATATAGAAGAAATAAATTCAGATAGAGTAGAAGTTGCATTAAAAAGAAAGCCTTTTGAAAGTTTAATTCCAATTTATCCTACAGAAAGGTTAAAACTTGAGTCAAATCCAAATGAGTATTCAACTAGAATAATAGATATACTTGCACCAATTGGAAAAGGTCAACGTGGATTAATAGTTGCTCAGCCTAAAGCAGGTAAAACTACTATATTAAAACAAATAGCAAATAGCATTTTAAAAAATAATCCAGAATGTAATTTAATGGTACTACTTATTGATGAAAGACCAGAAGAAGTTACAGATATAGAACGTTCAATAAATGCTGAAGTAATTCATTCTACTTTTGATGAATCTCCAGATAATCACATAAAAGTTTCAAAGATGGTATTAGAGAGAGCAAAAAGATTAGTTGAACAAAATAAAGATGTTATAATATTACTTGATAGTTTAACAAGACTTACAAGAGCAAATAATTTACAAGTAGAGCCTAGTGGAAGAACTTTATCAGGTGGTCTTGATCCAGCATGTCTAAACTTTCCTAAAAAGTTTTTTGGCTCTGCAAGGAATATTGAAAATGGTGGTAGCCTAACAATACTTGCAACAGTATTAGTAGATACTGGTAGTAGAATGGATGATATTATATTTGAAGAATTCAAAGGCACTGGTAATATGGAAGTACATCTAGATAGAAGATTGTCAGAGAGAAGAATATTTCCATCAATTGATATTTATAAATCTGGAACTAGAAGAGATGATTTACTTCTTTCAAAAGAAGAAATTGAATGTAGTACAAATATAAGAAAGATTATGAATAATCAAAATTCTACTCTAAGCAATATGGAAATAGTAGAGAAAATCTTTAACATTATTTCAAAAACTAAAACTAATAAAGAGTTTATGGAAATATTTAAAAAAAATATAAAGAATAAGTAGAATATTTTTATATTTAATGGTAAAATTTATATAGTTAAGTTAAGAGGTTTAATATATGATTGAAAGAAAAGTAAATGTAAGTTATGAGGGAAAAAATATATCAGCTCAATATAAATCTAAAGTAGCTGATATATTAAAAAAATTAAATATTAATGATAAATCTATTTTAGGATTTAGAGTAAATAATGAAATAAGAAATTATGAATATGAAATTGTAGTTGATTCTGAAATTGAACCGATTTATATTTCAAGTCAAGATGGTTATAGAATATATTCTAGAACTTTAAAAATGGTGCTATATATGGCACTTGTAAGACTATATTCTGATGCAGATGTTGAATTTATAACTACTATAAATAGGGATCAATATTTTACAATAAATAATATGGAACTAACTGAAGATAAAATAAATGATATTAAAAATATGATGAAAACTATCATAAAAAAAGATTATCCCATTACTAAAAGGATTGTTCCTTTAGAAGAAGCTACAAATTTGTATAAAGAATCAAACAATATAGACAAATTGACTAATTTGGAAAATAAATTAGTTTCATATTTGAGTATGTATTTTTGTGATTCAACGTATAATTATTTTTATGGCGCTCTTGCTCCAAGTACAGGTGCAGTTGAATGCTTTGATTTAATTAAATATAGAGACGGAGCTTTACTAATAATACCTGATGAAAATATGAACATTAATAAAGATATAAAAGATAATAGATTATACGATACTTTTATTAATTTTAATAAGCTAAATACAATTTTGGGCGTTGAGACAGTAGGAAAATTAAATGATAAGGTATTAAAAAATAAAATAGGATCTGTAATCCAAGCATCAGAGGCTATACATCAAAGAAAACTAATTGAACTAGTACTTGATATAGAGAAGAAAAAAGATATAAAAATGATATTAATAGCAGGTCCATCTTCTTCAGGAAAGACTACTTTTGCACAAAAATTAGGAGTTCAATTACAATTAATAGGTTATAACCCAATAACTATTTCAATGGACAATTACTTTAAAGAAAGAGTAGATACTCCTTTAGGACCAGACGGAAAATATGACTTTGAAAGTGTTGAGGCTTTAGATATAGATTTGTTTAATACACAAATGAGAGATTTAATTGAAGGTAAACAGGTAGAACTTCCAAAATTTGATTTTGTATATGGTGTTAAGAAATATGAAAAAAATTATTTAAAATTGCAGAAAAATGATATTTTAATAATAGAGGGTATACATGCATTAAATCCAATACTTACAACGTTTACACCAGATAAAAATAAGTATAAAATTTATATCGCACCAATAGCAACTTTAAATATAGATGGATATACTAAAGTTTCTTCTACAGATACTAGGTTATTAAGAAGAATGGTAAGAGATTATACAACACGTGGTAATGGAGTAGAAAAGACATTTGATTTATGGACTAATGTAAAAAAAGGAGAAGAAAAATATATATTCCCATTTGTTGATACAGTTGATTTTATATATAATTCTAGTTTAATTTATGAACCAGGAGTTATAAAAACTTTTGCTCAGCCATTACTTTTACAAGTTGAAAAATCTAGTAAATTTTATTCAGAAGCAAGAAGATTATACGAGTATTTAAATAATTTCTTGCCAATTGAAACTGCTAATATTCCAATAGATTCAATAATAAGAGAATTTATAGGAAATGGTTGCTTTTATAGATAAAGTCTAGTTAATCTAGGCTTTTTTCTTGCAAAATATGCACTTTTGTTGTAAAATATAAACATAATTTTAGGAGTTAATATGTTTAAAAAAAATGATGATGAATTTTTTTGCGTTAATTGTGGTAAAAAAGTTGAAAAATTAAAATATACTTCCAGAGATCACTGTAACAACTGCTTATATTCTGTGCATGTAGATGTGACTCCAGGAGATAGAAAAAATAAATGTAAGGGAATATTGGTTCCAATAAATGTAATTGAGACATCTAAAAAAGGAAAAGTAATAGTTTATAAATGTAAAAAATGTGGAAGTATTGTTAAAAACATATCTGCAAAAGATGACAACTTATCTAAGATTTACGAGATAATATCAAATTATGCAAAGCTAGGAGGAAACGTTTAATGAAAAATATTAAAGAGGTAATAGCAAACAGTATAATAAATTCTTTAAATATAAATGTGGATTATGATGAAATTTACGATAAAATAGAAGTCCCTAAAGATAAAAAAAATGGAGACTTTTCTTTTCCATGTTTTAGTCTTGCAAAAATTTTAAGAAATTCTCCTATTAATATTGCAAATGATATAAAAAATAGTATCAAACTAGATTCAAATATAAAAAAAGTAGAGCCTGTTAATGGATTTTTAAATTTTTACATTAACAATGAAGATATTATTTCTAGTACATTAAATGATATTGTAATTAATAAAGATAACTATGGTATGCAAGATGAAAGCAAAAATTCAAAACTTAATATAATTGTGGAGTATTCTTCTCCTAATATTGCAAAGCCGTTTCATTTAGGACATTTTAGAAATACTGTATTAGGAAAAGCAATATATAATTTATATAAAAAATTAGGCTACAATGTAATTTCAATAAATCATTTAGGAGATTGGGGAAGACAGTTTGGATTATTAATAGAAGGTTATAGGCGCTTTAGTGATGAATATGACTTATCAAAGGACCCACTTGGTGTACTTTCAGACATTTATGTTAGAATATCAAAACTTGCTAAAGAAGACGAAAATATAATGAATTTAGCTAGAGAAAACTTTAAAAAATTAGAAAGTGGCGATAAAGAATTAATAAAGATGTGGGAATTCTTTAAAGATGTATCATTAAAAGAATATAATAGAATTTATGAAATTTTAAATTGTCACTTTGACTCTTATAATGGAGAGGCTTTTTATAACGATAAAATGGATGAAGTAATAGACATTTTAGATAAAAAGGGTGTATTAATTGAAAGCCAAGGAGCAAAAGTTGTAGATGTTGGAGATGATATGCCACCATGTATAGTATTAAAATCAAATGGATCTACAATATATGCAACACGTGATTTAGCTGCTATATTATATAGAGCAAGGACTTATAATTTCGATAAATGTATATATGTTACTGCTACAGAACAAATATTGCATTTTAAACAGATATTTAGTGTAGCAAAACATTTAGTTGATAAGAAATATCAAGAAGGACTTGTACATGTATCTTATGGAATGGTTAGATTAAAGAGTGGAAAAATGTCAACTAGAGAAGGTAATGTTATATATGTAAATGACTTAATTAATGAAGCAATTTCTAAGTCACAGGAAATATTAAGAAATAAAAATTCTAAATTAGAAAATATTGATTTAGTTGCAAAACAGGTGGGAATAGGCGCATTGGTGTTTAATTACTTAAAATCTAGTAAAAGCAAAGATGTAATATTTGATTTAGATGAAACATTAAGATTTGATGGCGAAACAGGACCATATATACAGTATACATACGTAAGAACTAATTCAATACTTGAAAAGTTAAACTTTAATTTAGATAAAATCTCATTAGATAATGTAAATTTTAATATTTTAAATACAAATCAAGAAATAGAATTAATAAAGTCACTAGAAAAGTTTAAAGAAACTATAAAGAGGGCAGCAATTGAATATGAACCTGCAATACTTTCAAGATACTTAATCGATGTAGCAACTAAGTTTTCTAGATTTTACAATGAATGTAATGTAGTAAATTTAGAAGATGAACAGTTAAAAACAGCAAGATCAATACTAGTTTATGCTACAGGAATAGTTATAAAAAATGGCCTTGATATATTGGGAATAGAATGTCCAGAAAAAATGTAAATATTATTTTATATATTTTAATATAAAATATGCCATTATAATGTTTAATAAAAATATGACAGGAACCATAACTACAAAATTTATATGCTTAGTCTTATGTCTAAATTTATACATTCCCAGATAAGTTCCTAATGAGCCACCTAAAAAGCATAATAAAAATATACTTTTTTCTGGTATTCTTCTTGCATTTCTAATTGCTTTTGATTTGTCAGAATACATTACGTAAAAACTTAATAAATTTATTGCTATTATATAAATTATAAAGTAAATATAAATATTCATAAAAATACCTCGAATATAATTATATCATAATTTATATTTTTATTAAATATTTTAATATTTTAATATTTTAATATTTTAAATGTGTATAAAATAAAGCCTGCTTATTAAGCAGGCTTTAAATCATTTTTTTATATCATACCTTAAAATAAAAACTATTATATCTTCTTCATCGCTACTTTTGTATATTTGAATTTTCCTTTCAAACGAAACAAGTTGGATTTCAAATTCGGCTTTTAACTTTTCTAAAGTTATTTTATTTGATACAAATCGTGAGGTTACCGTAATAATATTTTTTATTCTCTTAAATATTTTTGACTTAGTTGGAGCTATACCAATATAGCTTAAAAGCAACATATAATTTGGTATTATATCAGAGGGCACTTTATCTGCAAAATATTCTGAATTATAACTTTTTAAATTATCAATTAAACAAGATAATTCAGATAATGTATCTTTTATCAATGAAGGATTTTCAGAATAAATTTTATGGGTTATTTCTTCTCTTACATTTAGTATTGCCTCATTAAATGGATACCGCAGAATTAATTTATCTCTAATAAGACTTACGCAACTTTTAGTCTTTGCTTGAGCAAGTATTGCTCTGTCAATTTTTTCACTGACATTAAATATGGTATTTATATCTGTAGAATTTAGCATTTTTTGTCTCCTTTCAAATTTGAAAATAGTTAAAATAAGAATCTATATCATTATAACATATGTGTCAAGAAAAAAATTATGTTTAGTTATTGACATTTTTAACTTACTAGTATATAATATATAGGTAACTAAGAAATTCTAAGCTATGTTATCTTGATATATAGCTTGTTAAGGAGGGAATACACGATATGGCACAACCAAAAAGAAGATGGTCAAAAGAAAGAACACATTTAAGACGTTCTAATTGGAAATTAGAAGAAAAAAATTTATCAACTTGCCCAAATTGTTCAGAACCAATTTTATCACATAAGGCTTGTCCAAGCTGTGGTTATTATAATAAGAAACAAGTTCTTGAAATTAAAGAGAAAAAGCAAGAAAACGCATAAAAAAATAACTGATTTTTTAATCAGTTATTTTTTTATATCAACAATTATTTTTATATTGAGTTTTTTTGCAATTCTTTTTATATTTTCTCCTTTATATCCAATAATTGCTGCCTTATACCGCTTATCAACTTTTATTCTTAAACAATTATTTTGTACATTTGCCATCGATATTGCTTTTTTTGTATCTAAGAGCACATAAGTACAAAGATTATGATATAAAATTGTATATTCCTTTGGAATCATTGAGGCTGGTAGGCCAGAAATCAATTCAATGCAAACAGAATCTGTTGATTTTATATCTTCTAATAGCTTATTTTTAACCTTGGTTTCAATAAATTTGTCTAAATTTTCATAATCTTTAAAAGATAATTTTCTAGTAGCATCATTTGGAATTTTTATTTTTTTAAACTTTTTAAAAATATACTTAGATGACACTAATTTAAAGTATGGAACCATAATTTCATCAAAATTACAATTGTCAACAGATAAAAAGTAACTTTGACCTAAAAAAGAAAACACATTACTCTCTAACTTATTACTATATAATCTGTCTTTTTCAGCCTTAGAAAGTTTTGGCAGTATAGTATATTCTAATACATTTTTAGAATTTAAAATGTGTAGTGATACATTTTTATTAACTTCAACAAGTATAAATTTATAGCAAGATATATCAAAACCTTCAAATGACAAATCATCAAAATTAATCATAAAATTACCTCCTTAAATTTAAGTTGGAACATTTTCTTATTACACAGATTATAGCACAGTTTACAAAAAAAATAAATATCTTAACTTGTTTATGTATATAATCTGTGCTAAAATAATACTAAAGGTGGTTACTTAATGAATTTAAAAGTAATATATGAAGATAATCATATAATAGTTGTTATTAAACCTGCAGGTATTCCAGTACAACAAGATAAAACTGGCGATAAAGATATGATTACGATAATAAAGGAATATTTAAAGGAAAAATATAATAAGCCGGGAAACGTATATTTAGGTCTTGTTCACAGATTAGATAGAATGGTTGGGGGATTAATGGTATTTGCAAAGACTTCAAAGGCAGCTAGTAGAATTAGTGAATATATAAGAGAAAAGAACTTTAAAAAGAAATATTATGCAATAGTAAATGGTAAACTTGAAATTAACAAAAAAGTGATATTGGAAAATTATTTAGTAAAAAATGAAAAAATGAATATGAGTAGAGTAGTTGACCCAAATACAAAGAATGCAAAATATGCTCAATTAGAGTATACACCAATTAAAAATATTAGATTAAGAGATAAGGAATATACATTAGTTGATATTGATTTAAAAACTGGTAGACATCATCAAATAAGAGTACAGTTTTCTTCAATAGGAAATCCACTATATGGTGATCAAAAATATGGTCAAAAGCAAAATAAGGTAGGACAAAATTTAGCTTTGTGGTCATATTATTTATCTTTTTTTCATCCTACTAAAGATGAATATTTAGAATTTACCTTTAATCCTTGGGATTATGAATATAAAGATAAAATATGGAATGAGGTAAAATAATGGATTTTGATAGTATAAGATTAAAATTAGAAGAATTAGAAAAAAATTTAGATAAACTTATTATAGCTTTAAAAATAAGTGATAAAAAAGCTAAAATTGAAGAAATAGAAAAAATGATACTAAATGAAGATTTCTTTAAAGATACAGATAATTCTTCTAAAATTTTACAGGAACAAAAAAGGCTTGAAAAAAGCGTTTTAAAAATTGATACACTTGTAAGCAAGCTAAGAGATGCTAAAGAGTATTTAGAACTTGCTATTAGTATGAATGATATAGAGAGTTTTAAAGAATCTAATAAAATATCAAAAGAATTAGAAGAATCTATAGAAAAATTAGAAATAGACACTTTACTTGGAGAAGAATATGATGAAAATAATGCAATTGTTACTATTCATCCAGGAGCTGGTGGTACAGAATCACAAGATTGGGCATTAATGTTATATAGAATGTATCTTAAATGGTGTGCAAAAAATGAGTTTGAGGTAGAAACATTAGATTATCAAGACTCAGAAGAAGCAGGAATTAAAAGTGTATCTTTTTTAGTAAAAGGAAGTAATGCTTATGGGTATTTAAAATCTGAAAATGGAGTTCATAGACTTGTAAGGATTTCTCCTTTTGATGCTAATAGCAGAAGACATACTTCTTTTGCTTCAGTAGAAGTAATGCCAGAAATTGATGATAGTATCAAAGTTGATATAAAAGATGAAGATATACAGATGGATGTATTTAGAGCTAGTGGAGCAGGGGGACAACATGTAAACAAGACATCTTCTGCTGTGCGACTTAAACACATTCCAACAGGAATTGTAGTAACATGTCAAACTGAAAGATCACAATTTCAAAACAGAGATTATGCTATGAAAATGTTGAAGGCAAAATTATATAATCTAGAAAGAAATAGTTATAAGGAAAAGATGAATAGTATAAAGGGAGAATCAAGTGATAATGGTTGGGGAAGCCAAATTAGATCCTACGTATTTTGTCCATATACATTAGTAAAAGATCATAGAACAAACTATGAAGTTGGTAATGTTCAAGCTGTACTTGATGGCAAAATAGATGATTTTATTTATGAATACTTGAAATATATAAAAAAAGATGTTATAATATAAGTTGACATAAGTGAAAAAAGGAGGCTTATCTAATGATGAATTCTGAAATTTTACGGAAAGTTCCAGTAATAGTTTTTGACCTGGATGGTACAGTAACAGATTTTAGAAAAATCGATAATAAGATAATTAGAAACCACATTTTTAAAAACCATAAGCTTACTTTGGCTTTAGATAAAATAGCGTGGAAAATAAATGAACAAGATATAATAAAAAATACAACTTTAATGCTAAAATTTAGGCTATTGTTGTATTCTTTGATATCAGGCTCAAATTTCAAAGCTGTTTTTGAAGAATACAAAGTGATGTACACAGAGCTTACTATGAAAGAAATTTTAAAGCGTTTGCCATATTTTAAGAGCCTAGAAGAAAAAGGCTATCATGTGATTATAATTTCTAATAATAAGATAACTGATCGGATTCTTATTAAATCAGTAGAAATTTATAGTACAAGAAGTAAGACTCTAGCTTTAGAAAATCTACAGAAGTCTTGCTTTATAAGACTCATGGTTGGAAATAATTTGATGGATGATATTATTCCTTCATATTTCCACGGGATAGATTATAGATATGTTGGCAAAAAGCTCAAAAAGCTTAAATTCTTGAATAGGAGGAGAATAAGCGACATCGAGGAACTTGATGTGGAAGAAATTATCTAAGAGGTGGACCATAAAAGGTTTGCCTCTTTTTTTATGCAAAAAATAGCTACCGAAATCATTATTTCAGTAGCTAAGTATAAACATATTTTTATTTATATTAATGCAAATAATGCAACAATTTTTTGAAATATAGATGTTTTCTTATTTTTAGAATATGGTGCAGGAAGATTTTCTCCATGTACGTCAAAGACATTATAATTCTCAGATAATTTTACTGTGCTAAGTTCTATATTTTCATCATTAATTTTTATTTTTAATACATCAAAACCATTATCGTCCATTATGAATAAAAGACCAGGTTCGTATACAGATGTCCAATATACATTTTCTATTTGAAGTTTTGCATATTTTTTATATTTGTTCTTTATAGCTGAAAATATTTCTTCGATTTTATAAGTATCAGTAGTTATAGAAGGATTAGTCAATAAATATCTCAAATTCTCTAGATGTATTATTTTAGTATTATTATCTAAATTTTTTGATTTTTCATTTAATTTACTTATCTCAACTAAATTTAAAAAATTATTTTCAGATGTAAGAACAACAAGAGATGAATTAGTTTTTAGTTTTAAATCATTTAGTTTTTTAAATGATAAGTTTTTATAGATTTTAATATATTTATCAGAAGATATTATTTGATTAACTAAGCTATATTTTATCTTGGCTACTAAATTAGATGCAGTAGATTCTGATGTACTAAGTAATTTAGTAGAAATAGTAGTATATATAGCATCTTTTAATACGTCATTTTCAACTATTAATAAAGAATTAATTTCTTTTAATTTTATAGCATATTCTATTGGTTCATATTTGCTTTCATTTTTAATTAAGACATTTACAAGTATATTTTGAATTTTATATATATTTAATAAAATATTCTCTTCTAAGAAACTTATTTTTTCTGATAGACTAGATTCAATTTTATTATCAAATTCATCATCATCAATATTTAGTTCTTTGTATTCTAATTTTTGAATAGCAGTTTTTATAGCTAGTTTTATTCTATCTTGTTCTTTATTAAGTTCAGAAATATCATCATTTAATATATTTTTTCTAATATTTATATAGTTTTCATTTAATTTTCTATTTAAGAAGCATAGTTTATTGTAATTTGAATACATTCTACTAGTTGTATCGAATAAATCTTCAATTTCAGAAATATTATCTATGCCAGATTTTTCAAAAGCTTTATCTAAAAATTTTATAGGTGAAGAACTAAATAAATTTGAATATAGACTTTCTTCTGATATATCACAACAATAACAAAGTTCTTTTAGTAGTTTTCCCTCTAAGAAATATATATCGTTATCACTACTTAATTTATTTCCTAAAAAATCATTTTCATAAGTTCTATATGTTGGAACAATACTAAGTGTAGTAGGTAGAGTATAAAGTAATCTACATACTAAATTAGAAATAACAGCTCTATTTAATCCAAAATTTTTATGGTTTATTTTATAACTTTTTTTAGCAAGGGAAGTAATAGAGTAACCAACATTAAATTTCTTATCGTCAATTTCAGTAGTAGATAATATATATAATATACGCAAATATATAGATTCAAAATTTGAGGTATCTTTTATATATAACTCTTTTTTCATAGCATCATAATAACCAGTCTTATAGTCAAGTCCATTTATATCGCCAGTTATTACAGTATCAATATTATCGAATAATTTTTTAGAAATTTTTCCATATTCCATAGAAGAAATATACCCAAATTTTATTAATTTATCAATAAGGTCTTTTATAACTACCATCAAATTTTCATCTATATCGCATTTCTTCTGTAATTTTTTAAGATAGTCTTTCATTATTTTATCCTCCGTTTATATATAACCATTAATACTTATATTCTATATCAAATAAAAAAAATATACAATATTTTTTCAAAAATATTGTATATTTTTATGTAGTTATTTTTTAGTTTTATAATCATGTTTTATTACTTGTCTTTCTCTAGCTATTGCTAATGCTTTTTTAGGAACGTCTTGATTTATAACAGAACCTGCAGCAATTATAGCATCTTCTTCTACTGTTACTGGAGCAAGTAGAGTAGAATTTGCACCAATGAAAGCATTATCTTTTATAGTAGTTCTATTTTTTTCCCAATTTATATTCATGTTAGCAGTAATTGTACCACAAGCAATTTCAACATTTTTACCAATATCTGCATCACCAACATAAATGAAATGTGGAATTTTAGTTCCTTCACCAACATTTACATTTTTTGTTTCTACATAACTTCCAACTTTACATTTAGAAGAAATATTTGTATTAGGTCTTAAGTGTGCAAAAGGACCAATTATGCAGTTATCATCTATTGTACTTTCAACAACTTTACTCATTTCAATAGTAACATTATTTCCAATGTTAGAAGCTATTATATTAGAATTAGGACCAATTATACAATTTCCACCTATAATAGTTTCACCTTGTATATTAGTTCCAGGGTAAATTATAGTATCTTTTCCAATTTTTGCATCTAAACTAATGTAAGTATTATTGGGATCAATTAATGTTACACCATTTTCCATATGCATTTTTCTAGTTTTATTTAGTAAAGTTTCAGTAGCAATTGAAAGTTCTTCTCTAGAATTTACTCCTTGGAATTCTGACATATCTGGCATAGTGTAAACGCCAAAATTATAGCCTGCTTGTTTTATGTGAGATGGAATATCAGTTATATAATATTCACCTTGAGCATTATTATCATCTAATTTTGAAAAAGAGGACTTAAGAAGTTTACCATTAAAGCAATAAACACCAATGTTTACTTCTTTTACTTTTTCTTCAAATTCGTCACAATCTTTTTTCTCAACTATTCTACTTAAATTTCCATTGTTATCTCTAATAACTCTTCCTAATGATCCTGGCTCATCAACAATTCCAGATAATACGGCACCACCGTAGTTACCTTGATCACAGAAAGCAACTAATGATTTTATAGTTTGAGAAGATATAAGTGGTTGATCCCCATTTATAACTACTACTAAATCATCATCATCGATATATTTTTCAGCTTGCATCACAGCATGACCAGTTCCAAGTTGTTCTTTTTGTAAACAAAATTTTATATTTGGTCTTCTAGCTTTTACATGTTCTTCAACTTGTTCTGCTTTATAACCAGTTATTATATATATTTCTGATGCATCAGCATCTTCACACGCATCACACACATAATCTATTATAGCTCTATCATAAACTTTGTGTAGTACCTTATGAAGATCTGATTTCATTCTTGTACCTTTTCCTGCTGCAAGTATAACTGCCTTTATTTTTTTCAAATAAATCACTCCTTTAAAAAGAAAAAACCACACATATTTTACCATAATTTTATTAAAATGTCTATATAATTGAAAATAAAATATAAAAAATAAGGCTTGAAAATTTTTCAAGCTTTATTTTTATTCTTCTGTATCATAATCTACTTTTGTATCATTTTCAAAGAAACTATCATCAGCAGGTAGTGCTTCTACATTTTTTAATTTTCTTTCTATTGTTTTGGATTTTTTAGTAGCAAGTTCCATAGTATTAGAAATTTCTAGAAGCTTTTTATTTGTCTTATCTAGTATATCTCCAAATTTCATAAATTCAGATTTTACAACTCCTAAAAGTTGCCATATTTCGCTAGTTCTTTTTTCTATTGCAAGAGTTTTAAATCCCATTTGCAAGCTATTAAGTAGTGCAACAAAAGTTGTTGGACCAGATATTATAATTCTGTATTTTTGAGATACAAATTCAGCTAGGCCAGTATTTTTTAAAACTTCACAATATAGACTTTCAGTTGGTAAAAACATTATTGCAAAATCCGTTGTATAAGGAATTTCAATGTATTTATCATGAATGTCCTTAGCAAATGATTTAATTGAATTTTCAAGTTTCTTTTTACATTCTGATATTAATTCAGTGTCGCAATTTTCTTCAGCTTCAAGAAGCCTTGAATAATCTTCAATAGGAAACTTTGAATCAACAGGAAGGAGAACGATTTCGTTATCATTTTTCCCAGGAAGTTTAATTGCAAATTCTACTAAATCGTTACTATTAGGCCTAGTTTTTACATTTGTTAAATATTGTTCCTTAGTTAAAAATTGTTCAAGGATGTTTGAAAGTTGAATTTCACCCCAATACCCACGTGATTTAACGTTAGTGAAAACTTTTTTTAAATCGCCAACACCTTGTGCTAAAGTTTGCATTTCTCCTAAGCCTTTGTAGACAGATTCTAATCTATCATTTACTATTTTAAATGATTCTCCTAATCTTTTCTCTAATGTGCTATGTAGATTTTCATCTACAGTTATACGCATTTTTTCTAACTTTTCATTATTGTCTTTTTGAATATAAGTAAGTTTTTCTTCTACTGTTTTTCTGACATTTTCAAGTTTAGTTTCATTAAGAGATGTAAGAGAAGTAAGTTGCAATTGCTGAATATTTGAACTTTCAGTTATTTTGTTTCCTATATTTTTATCTATTTCTTCACGTGTTTGCATTAACATCTTTGACATCTCTTGTCTTAATTCAGATATTTCTTTAGATGTTTGATTATTCTTTTTTAAAAGTAATATCATTATTGTAATAATTAATAGGACAAGAATAGCTATTAATAGTATTGTTACTGTATCCATATATTTACCTCATTTCCACTTTAGTTCATTATATCAAACAAACTTTTGTTTGTCAACAAAATTTTAAATAATTGACGATATATAATCAATAGTATTAAATAGAGCAATCTTATTTAATTTAACTTCTTCTAGTATATCATCTATATTAGAAAATGGTCCAATAGGATTGCCATTTTTTCTTGATAATTCAATTGTCATAGATATAACTTTTTCAAGTGTAGATCGGTAATAGTCCATATATCCAAATTTTAAATTTTCATCTCTTGGTATATAATTTGTATATTTTCTATAATTATCTATAGCTTTTAAATGTAGATCATAATTACTTTTTGAGCAAATACTTAAATCAGGATACGAAAATATTTCACCACCAGTACAGTGATAAGAAAATATTGCAAGCAATTTTTCTTTTTTTGAACTTAAATTCTTCTTATATAAGTTTTGTATAAAATTATTTAAATAGTATGTTTCTGGACATTTTTTTGTCAGAGGATCAAATCCATGAAAGCCAATTGGACTTGGTTTATATGCTGGAATATCATTATATCTTAATTTACCATATTTATTTACTTTTTTGTATTCTGCAATTTCGTTAAATTTGTGTATAGAGTTACAATTTGGATCAATTCCAATACCATTTGCAGACCATATTGGTAGCACATCTTGGGCTAAATTACAATCTTGTAAGATATCATGCACACTTTTTCTTAAATCCTTATAAAGAATATAATTTAGAGAACTCTTTAATACTTTTTTATATTTTTTAGGCAAACATATTTGTTTTAATGCATTATCATCATCAATATTATATTTTTCTAAATAAGTTGTACATAAATTTTCTAATTCTTTTTTATTTAAATTAAATACATTTTCATATACATTAGATGAAGATATGATAAATCCTTCTGGATTCAAAATAGGAATAAAGTGAAAAGTATATTTTTTAGTGTATTTTTCATATATACTTTTATCAAGTAAAAAATTTATCATTGTTTCTATTACAAAATATGTACTTAAAATTTCACATCCATGAGTTGTACCAATTATTACAACATGATTACTTCCATAACCAATTTCATAGCTATTTATTGGAAAAGAAAAATTTGTAGTTCCAATTGTGTTTACTAGAAACCTTTTACTGTTATGATAATTTATATCAGTTAAATTAGATAAATATTTGCAAGATTTTTCATAAGTTAAAATATAGTCGTCCAAAAATATTTTATTATTCATTATTAACACCTTTATAAAATATATTAATAAATAATAATATGTATGTTGCTTACAATAAAATTTATAAAAAAATATTGACAAAGTTATTTTAATATGTTAGTATTATATTTGTATTTGCGGGTATGGTGGAATTGGCAGACACGCCGGTCTTAGAAGCCGGTGCCGAGAGGCGTGAAGGTTCAAGTCCTTTTACCCGCACCAATCAAGATGTTTTTATGGGACTTAATGCTCTATAAAGAGGAACTTCGAAAGAGGTTCCTTTTTTGTTTACGTTAGAGAAAATTACGTGCTATGTATGTAGTTAAGAATGAGTAAAATAATAAAAATAAGATCCCATTTATAAAATTATATTGAAGAGATGTTACGTATGAAAATTTAAAGTTATACTTATTGTAAAAATTTATAAGATTTAGTATAATTGTAAGTATAAATAATTATTTTTAGGGGTAAGAATGAAAGAAGAAATAGAAAAATATATAATAGAAAATTATGATGCTTTAGAGGAGCATCCTTGGAAAAAATTTCCTAATTATACAACATTTAAACATATAGCTAACAAAAAATGGTTTGCAGTAATAATGGATGTTCCATTTGAAAAATTAAAAATAAATAAAAGTGGAATAGTATATATAATAAATTTAAAAAGTTTCCCAGAAATGATAGGTGGATTCAGAAAAGAAAAAGGTATATTGCCAGCATACCATATGAATAAAGAACATTGGATAACAATTTTATTAGATGGTACAATTTCAAAGGAAGAGATATGCAAATTGATTGATTTAAGCTATGAATTAACAATAAAAATTAGGTGATAGAAATGAATTTAAAATATATAGATTATTTTAAAAGTGAATATAAAAATGATATTAAAAAAATATATACAAAATTTATAAAATAAAATATAAAATTGAGCTTGTCTTATAAGGGCAAGCTCTTTTAAATATTAAATTTTATATTTTAAAATTCTTTTAAAAATAAAGTAAAAAAAGATTTAGGTTACATAGAAATTTAATAAATAAAAAAATATAAAAAATTGTATTGAAATAGAAAAATTTGTATAATATAATCACATTAAGTTTTTTGGAGGGTGTGAGAACTATGTCTGATAAAAAGTATATTTTTGTAACAGGAGGTGTAGTGTCAGGACTAGGAAAAGGAATAACTGCTGCATCTATTGGTAGAATACTTAAATCAAGAGGAATAAAGGTAACAATTCAAAAGTTTGATCCATATTTAAATATAGATCCTGGTACTATGAATCCTTGTCAACATGGAGAGGTGTTCGTAACTGATGACGGACTTGAGTGTGACTTAGATTTAGGACATTATGAAAGATTTATTGATGAAAATCTTAATAGATATAGTAATATGACAACTGGTAGAGTGTATATGCAAGTTTTAAATAAGGAAAGAAAAGGCGAATATCTAGGTAAAACAATACAGGTTATACCACACATAACTAATGAAATTAAAGATGCTATATATAAAACTGGTGAACTTGCTGATTCTGAAGTAGTAATTACAGAAATTGGTGGAACAGTTGGAGATATAGAAGCACAGCACTTTTTAGAAGCAATTAGACAAGTAAGAGCTGAGCTTGGAAAAGAAAACGTAATGTTTGTACATGTAACTTTAATTCCATATCTTCCAAAATCAGAAGAATTAAAAACTAAACCTACGCAACACAGCTGTAAAGAACTTATGGGACTTGGAATAATTCCAGACTTAATAGTGGCAAGAACTAGCTTCCCACTTGATGATGATATAAAGAAAAAAATCTCTTTATTCTGTAATATAAGTTATAAGAATGTTATTGAAAATTTAGATGCAGAATCAATATATGATATACCACTTATGTTTGAGAAACAAAATGTTGGAGATATAATTGCAGAAAAATTTGGATTAAAATATACTAAAAATGATTTAGACGAGTGGCATAATATTGTTAAGAAGAAAAATGTAACTAAATCTGTAGAAATAGCTTTAGTAGGAAAATATGTATCATTAAAAGATGCTTATATTTCTATTTACGAGTCATTAAATCATGCAGGATCAATAAATGATACAAAAGTTAATATAAGATGGGTAGATTCTGAAGATTTAGAAAAAAATAAAGTAGAAGATGTATTAAAAGGTGTTGATGGCGTTATTGTCCCTGGTGGATTTGGAAGCAGGGGAATTGAAGGAAAAATAAATGCAATAAAATATGCTAGAGAAAATAAAATTCCTTTACTTGGTATATGTCTTGGAATGCAACTTATGGTAGTTGAATTTATGAGAAATGTAGTAGGAATTAAAGATGCAAACAGTGCAGAATTTAGTAATGATACAAAAAATCCAGTTATACATATTATGGATGATCAAATAGATATTGAAGATAAGGGTGGAACTATGAGACTTGGAAAATACCCTTGTAGCTTAGATATCAATACTCATTCTTATGATGCATACAAAGAAAATTTAATTTATGAAAGACATAGACATAGATATGAGTTTAATAATTCATATAGAGATATCGCACAAAAAAATGGTATGGTAATTGCAGGTGTTTCTCCTGATAATAAATTAGTAGAAATAGTAGAATTAAAAGACCATCCATGGGCTGTTGGATCACAATTCCATCCAGAATTAAAATCTAGACCTAATAGACCACATCCTCTATTTAGGGATTTAGTAAAAGCTATGTTAGATAAAAAATATAGTAAGAAATAAGATTAATGAAGAAGACCTTTAAAAGGTCTTTTTTATATTATAATTAATATTTACTTATTAATTAAAAGATGTTATAATATATAATTATATTAGGAGTTGATTTTATTGTTTCATATTTTCTCTAGAGAAGGATTAATTTCTTTTTTATATACTTTACCTGCATTACTTATTTCACTCGCAATTCATGAATTTGCTCATTCATTTACAGCATATAAATTGGGAGATAATAGTCAAAAAGCTTTAGGTAGGCTTACACTTCATCCATTTGCACACATAGATATACTAGGATTTATATCAATCGTATTATTTGGATTTGGATGGGGTAAACCAGTAATGGTAGATGACAGAAATTTTAAGAATCGTGATCGTGATAATATGCTTGTATCTCTTGCAGGTCCACTATCAAATTTATTGCTAGCAGTCATAT
Organism: uncultured Clostridia bacterium; assembly: GCA_947628005.1. GTDB lineage: Bacteria > Bacillota > Clostridia > TANB77 > CAG-465 > CAG-465. The sequence continues at coordinate 129,594 of CANQYI010000003.1, read as the reverse complement.
TTACACTAATATTAAAATTATTAATTATAACTGGCGTTCTAAATGCTAGTATAAATAGTGCTGTTACACAAAGTTTAATCACTATGTTAATGTTATCTATACAATTTAATGTGGTATTTGGAATATTCAATCTCATACCATTACCACCATTTGATGGCTCAAAGGTATTATTTTATTTCTTACCTAGAGGAGGTAAGAATGTAATGTATACATTGGAAAGATACTCTTTTTATATAATTTTAATTTTCTTTGTAACAGGTATAGGAAGTTATCTAGTATCTCCAATTGTAAATTTAATTTATAATTTAATTACTACATTTATTATAATGTAGAATTTTAAGAAAGGAATTTTTATGTTAGGATTAACAATAGAATCTAGTTGTGATGAAACTTCTGTAGCAATATTAGAAGACGGAAGAAATGTAAGAGCAAATATTGTAGCTACTCAAATAGATATTCATAAAATGTATGGTGGAGTTGTACCAGAGATTGCTTCTAGAGAACATATTAGTTCAATATCGCAAGTAGTAGAAGAGGCTTTACAAGTAGCAAAAATAAATTTTAGTGACTTAGATTATATTGGAGTAACTTATGGACCAGGTTTAATTGGTGCTCTTCTAGTTGGAGTATCATATGCCAAGGCATTAGCATATAGTTTAAATATACCAATAGTTCCAACACATCACATAGAAGGACATATTGCTGCAAATTATATAACACATAAAGACTTAGAACCAGAATTTTTAGCACTTGTTGTCTCAGGAGGACATAGTCATCTTATTCATGTAAAAGATTATACCGATTTTGAAGTTATTGGAAAAACAAGAGATGATGCAGTTGGAGAGGCATTTGACAAAGTTGCAAGAACTTTAGGATTGGGTTATCCGGGTGGCCCTGAAGTGAGCAAAAGAGCAAGTGAAGGAAAACCAACTTATTCACTTCCAAAAACAAAATTTGATAATTTGGATTTTAGCTTCAGTGGAATAAAAACAGCAGTAATAAATATTGCACATAAAGAGGGTAGTAATTTAAGAGTAAATGATATGTGCGCATCATTTGAAAATACAGTTTGTGAAGAACTTGTTGATAATACGATGAAGGCAATGAATATTTTAAATTTGAACAAAGTCGTTTTGGCAGGAGGAGTTTCTGCTAATTTACATTTAAGACATCTGCTTAGCAATGAAGCAAAAAAAATGGGCTATGAGTGTTTTGTACCAGATTTAAAATATTGCACTGATAATGCAGCAATGATTGGTAGTGCCGCATATTATAATTTTATCAGTGGTAAAAAATATAATATAGAAGATAAGCTTGATTTAAACGCAGTAGCAAATTTAAACATAGGAAAATAGAAAAAAGGAGGTGCAAGAATGTCAACTTATGCAATTTCTGATTTACATTTAGGCTTTGGAGTAGATAAGCCGATGAATGTATTTGGCAAGGTGTGGGAAAATCATGAAGAAAAAATCAAAAAAAATTGGCAAAATACAGTTAAAGAGAATGATTTAGTTATAATTGCCGGTGATATTTCATGGGCTATGACATTTAAAGAAGCACTTCCAGACTTTAAATATATAGATGAACTTCCAGGAAAGAAAATTTTTATAAGAGGAAATCATGATTATTATTTTTCCACTAAGGCAAAAATGGATAAATTTTTAAGTGAAAATCATTTAGATACTATAACAATGCTATATAATGATGCATACGATACAAAAGATTATATAGTATGTGGCACACGTGGTTGGGGAATTACAGAAGAAAATGATAAAAAATTAGATAAGAAAATAATAGCTAGGGAAGAATTGAGACTTAAAATTTCACTTGATGAGGCTATGAAAATAAAAAATGATTATCTAGAAAAAGGAATTAATAAAAAGGTATTAGTAGTTCTTCATTTTCCACCATTTGTTGGGAATTTTAAATCTATACTAGAAGAATATAAGGTAGATATTTGTATATATGGTCATTTACATGGTTATGGTCACCAGTTTATTAAAGAGGGAAATATAGATAATATAGATTATAAAATGGTAAGCTGTGATTATACAAAATTTAAACTTATAAAATTATAATAAAAAGTACTTGAAAAATATAGAAAATAATGTTACAATACTTGTTGTAGTGTTATAGGGGCATAGTTCATCGGTAGAATAAGAGTCTCCAAAACTCCAGAGCTAGGTTCGACTCCTAGTGCCCCTGCCAAAGTAAGATTGATACTTGTATCAGTCTTTTTTTTACGTTTAAAATCTACATATTACCTTAAAAAGTATTAACAAAAAATGGTCAAAAATATGATTATGTAATATAGTAAGGTTATAATATTTTATATGTCGAAACTTGATAAAAAATGTAAAATTAGTGTACATAAATATGTAATTAAAAAATAACAATATTTTATTAAAAATTCATTGACAAGCTTTTTTTTAGATGATATAATTTCGACAGTTAAAACACAACATATAGTGTTTGAAACATATTGCATATACAAGGGGTGGTATTTTTTATGATTACTAAAATAGTGAAAAGGGACGGCAGAATGGTACCTTTCAATATTGAAAAAATTGCTAAGGCAATTTACAAAGCTGCTAATTCAGTTGGAGGACATGATTATGATACTGCAATGGAGATTGCTTCTAAAGTTTGTGACTATTTAGAAAAAAATATTGGCACAGAAACTCCAACAGTTGAGCAAATTCAAGATGTAGTTGAAAAAGTCTTAATTGAAGAAGGACATGCTGCTACAGCAAAATCTTACATCTTATACAGAGCTGAAAGAACTCAAAGAAGAGAAATGAGTTCAGAAATAATGAAAACATATGAGCAACTTACTTTTAGTGATGCTAAAGACAGCGATGTAAAAAGAGAAAATGCTAATGTTAACGCAGATACAGCAATGGGAACTATGTTAAAATATGGTAGTGAAGGTGCAAAAAAATTCTATCAAATGTTTGTACTTGATCCAAAACATGCTGCTGCACATAAAAATGGTGATATTCATATTCATGACTTAGATTTCTTAACATTAACAACAACATGTACACAAATTGATTTAATAAAATTATTTAAAGGTGGATTTTCAACTGGAGAAGGACATTTAAGAGAGCCTCAAAGTATTGGAAGTTATGCAGCACTTGCAGCAATAGCAATTCAATCAAATCAAAATGATCAACATGGTGGACAAAGTGTACCAAATTTTGAATATGCAATGGCACTTGGTGTAAAGAAAACATATAAAAAAGAATATATTAAAAATCTAATTAAAGCAGTTGAACTTTTAACTGATACAGAAAATGCAGACGAATTGATAAACAAAATAGAAAATTCTTTGGAAGAAAAAGGTTATATTCCTACTCTTGAAAATACAAGTGGTCACAAGGAAGAAGAAGAAAAACTTTTATCAGAAAAGTTTGATAAACAAACAGTAAAAAAACTTCAAGATTTTGCTTCTAAGTATGCATACAAAGAAACTGATAAAGCAACTTATCAAGCAATGGAAGGATTTATACATAATTTAAATACAATGCACTCTAGAGCAGGTGCACAAGTACCATTTAGTTCTATTAACTATGGATTAGATACAAGCCCAGAAGCAAGAATGGTAATGATTAATTTACTTAATGCAACAGATGCTGGACTTGGAAATGGTGAAACTCCAATATTCCCAATACAGATTTTGAAAATAAAAGATGGAATAAACTATAATCCTGGTGAACCAAATTATGATATATTTAAACTTGCTTGTAAAGTATCAGCTAAAAGATTGTTCCCTAACTTCTCATTTATTGATGCACCATTTAATTTACCATTTTATAAACCAGGTGATTATAACACAGAAGTAGCATACATGGGATGTCGTACAAGAGTAATGTCTAATGTATATGATCCAACAAGACAAGTTACTTGTGGAAGAGGAAATTTAAGCTTTACATCTGTTAATTTACCAAGACTTGGTATAAGAGCAAAAGGAGATGTAGATAAATTCTTCAAACTATTAGATGAAGAAATTGATTTAGTAATTGAACAATTAATGGCTAGATATAAAATTCAAGCTAAAAAGAGAGCAATGAATTATCCATTCCTAATGCAACAAGGTGTTTGGTTAGATTCAGAAAAATTAAAACCTAACGATGAAGTTGGTGAAGTATTAAAACATGGAAGCTTAACTTTAGGATTTATTGGACTTGCTGAAACACTTAAGGCTTTGGTTGGTAAACACCACGGCGAAAGTGAAGAAGCACGTGAACTAGGTTATAAAATTGTAAAACATATGAGAGATAGAATGGATGCTGAAGCTCAAAAGACAGGATTTAACTATACTTTAATTGCAACTCCTGCTGAAGGACTATCAGGTAGATTCGTTCGTATGGATCGTAAAAAATATGGTAAGATTGAAGGAGTAACAGATAGAGATTACTATACAAATTCATTCCATGTACCAGTATATTATAAAATAAATGCATTTGATAAGATAAAGATAGAAGCTCCTTTCCATAATCTAACAAATGGTGGACACATAAGTTACGTAGAACTTGATGGAGATCCAACTAAGAATTTGGAAGCTTTTGAACAAATTGTTCGTTGTATGAAAGAATCTGGAATTGGATATGGCTCTATAAACCATCCAGTTGACCGTGATCCAGTTTGTGGTTATACAGGAATAATTGGTGAAGTTTGTCCAAGATGTGGAAGAAGAGAAGAAGATCATGATGTTCATTTTGAAAGAATAAGAAGAATAACTGGTTACCTAGTAGGAACAGTTGATAGATTTAATGATGCTAAAAAGGCAGAAGTAAAAGATAGAGTAAAACATTTTGATACAACAAAAGAATAATTTTTATATAAAATTTTAGGAGGTTGATTTATATGAAAATAAATGTAACAGGTGGAGAAATGAAACAAGAGGAAATAAATGCTTATGTAGATTATTTACAGGACAAGTTCCCTGAGGAAACAATTGCAACTTTAGATTTGGCAATAGATGGTGATGAAGTAGATATGAAATATACTTTTGAAAAAGTGCCATTTGAAAGAATAAGAAGAATAACTGGTTATCTAGTAGGAACAGTTGATAGATTTAATGATGCTAAAAAAGCAGAAGTAAAAGATAGAGTAAAACATTTTCAAATGGAACCATGTTCTTGTGCTAAAAACTAATACTTTATTCATAACTTGTATTTAGAGGGTGAATGATATGGAAGAAAATCAAAAACAGTGCTATAAGTGTAATGATGATATGTTAAGAATTGCTGGTGTACAAAGGGAATCAATAGTTGATGGCCCTGGTATAAGATATGTAGTTTTTACACAGGGATGTCCACATCATTGCCCAGGATGTCATAATCCAGAAACGCATGATTATAGTGCCGGTAAACTTGTAAGTATAAAAGATTTAGAAAATGATATCAAAAAAAATCCGCTTATTAGAGGTGTTACAATAAGTGGAGGGGAGCCATTTGAACAGGCGAAAGTGGTAAACAAACTTATTGATGATTTAAAATCTGAAAAGCCATATGATTTTATGGTATATACAGGTTATAAATTTGAAAATTTAGTAAGTAATGCAAATGAACAAAATGGTTATTTGGATCTTTTAAATAATACTGATATACTTATGGATGGAAGATTTGTAGAAAGTTTAAAAAATGAAAACACTATTTTTAGAGGAAGTACAAATCAAAGGGCTATTGAATGCAAAGAAAGCTTAGAGACAGGAAATATAAAGTTGCACGAATTTTAGTAATAATAAGGAGGTATTATTTTTGTATTGCTTAAAATGTGGATGTGAAGAAAGTAAAGTAGTAGATTCTAGAAATGTTAATGAATCTAATACAATAAGAAGAAGAAGAGAATGCTTAAATTGCAAAGCAAGGTTTACAACATATGAAAAAATAGAATATACTCCAATTGTAATAATAAAGAAGAATGGATTAAGACAGCCATTTGATAGAAATAAAATAATCAATGGTATGCTAAGAGCGTGTGAAAAGAGGCCTGTATCTGTTGAAACTATTGAAAAATTAGTAGATGAAATAGAAACTGAGCTAAATAATTCTATGGAAAAGGAAGTTAAATCTTCAGAACTTGGAGATATGGTAATTGAAAAATTAAAAAATATTGATAAAATTGCTTATGTTAGATTTGCATCAGTATATCGAGAGTTTAAAGATATAAATGAGTTTAAAAAAGAATTAAATAAACTTTTTAAGTAGTAGGTTAGTAGCCTACTATTTTTTTTTATATATGTAAATTTTAAAAATTTAATATTTTATATTTTAAATATTATAAAATATTATAAATTTACATAAAAAGTGTTGCATTTCTTTATAAATTATTGTATAATTATATTGCTTATTAGGAGTAAAAATGAAGAAAAAGATATTTTTTGTATTAGGAATAATTTGGATGATTATTGTATTTTACTTTTCTAGTCAAGTAGGGGAGAGCTCAAGTAATACTAGTGGTAGTATTGTAAATATTATTTTAAATATTTTCCCAAGTCTTAGTGGACAAGCAGATACTCTTCATACGGTAATTAGAAAACTAGCTCATTTTACAATTTACTTGATTGGTGGAGTTATATATATTAATTTATTCAAGGCTTATAATATAAAAAATACTAAGTCTTTTTTATATTCCTTATTAGTATGTACTATTTATGCAATTACAGATGAGATACATCAATATTTTGTACCAGGCAGAGCATGTATGGTTACAGATGTAATGATAGATGTTTTAGGTGCAGTGTTTGGATGTATTGTATATTTAGCTATTTTGACTTTTAATAAGGAAAAAAGTTCAAATTGATATTTTAGAAATTAAATTGGCTTATTTATATTAACTTAGTTGAGATTTTTTTATCTCAATTTTTTAATGCTATAAAATAATTTGACAAAAATAAATAAAAAATAACATTTAATTTTACATAAATATTGACTTTTATGCAATTTTTTAGTATAATTTACCTAAACAGAAAAGGGTGATAAAATTGAGTTTATTATTAAAGATGAAAAAAAATAAAATGTTTATAATGTTTTTTTGTGATATTGTAATGATTTTGTTTTCACATATAGCATCACAGTATATAATGAATCAGTATTTTAATATGGAAATTTTTATAATGACAATAAAAGCTGCTGCAATTGGTGTTGTTATATATGAAATAGTACTAGTAATTTTTGATGTGTATAGAAATATTATAAGATATGAAAATGGGTATGACTATTTAATATATATATTTGCTTGTTTCTGTTCATTTTTACTTCAAAGTTCGCTTATGCAAATATTTAGTATATCATATATGTCTGTAAAAGCTTTAATTTTAGTTGCAATACTTGCTTCATTCTTTTTAGTAAGCTATCGTTTATGTATTAGATTTATATTAAGTAGAAATTGGGATTTGAAACCAAAGAGTTTAAACCAAAGTAACAATATAAAAAATTTATTAATTATTGGCGCAGGAGTTCCAGCAAGAGATATTATAAAAATTATTAAAAATAGATTAGAAAATGAATATAATATTGTTGGAATTATAGACGATAATGTAGATAAATTGGGATATTCTATTTCAGGGGTTAGAATAATAGGAGATAGAACAAAAATAGAAGAAATATGCAAAAAAAATAATGTTAATACTATATTTTTTACAATAACTAATGTATTACCAGATGATAAAAAAGAAATATTAGAGATATGCCAAAATACAGGAGCCAAAATAAAAATCTTGCCTAGTACAGAACAATTAATAAAAGGTAAGAATGTAATAGAAAATTTAAGGGATATCAATCTTGAAGATGTTTTGTGTAGAGATCCAATAATACTAGATAACAGGAATATTTCTAGCTTAATTAAAGATAAAGTTATTTTGGTAACAGGTGGCGGTGGCTCAATAGGATCTGAACTATGCAGACAAATAGCAAATTACGAGCCTCAAAAACTTATAATATTAGATATTTATGAAAATAGTTTATACGATATAGAATTAGAGCTTAAATCAGATTATAAAAATATTGAAATAATTCCTGTAATTGCTAGCATAAGAGATAAAAAAAGTTTGGAATTAGTTTTTGAAAAATATAGACCATATTTAGTATTTCATGCTGCAGCTCATAAACATGTTCCACTTATGGAAGGTAGTCCTTTAGAAGCTATAAAAAATAATGTATTTGGAACACATAATTTAATAGAAGTTAGTGATAAATATAATGTAAAAAAATATATACAAATATCAACAGATAAGGCAGTAAATCCAACAAATATAATGGGAGCTACTAAGAGAATATGTGAAATGATGGTACAAGCTAAAGATAAGGTAAGTAAAACTGAATATGCAGCCGTTAGATTTGGTAATGTATTAGGAAGTAATGGCTCAGTAGTACCTTTATTTAAGAAACAAATAGCAAAAGGTGGACCTGTTACTGTAACACATAAAGAAATAACTAGATTTTTTATGACTATACCTGAAGCTGTTTCTCTTGTTTTACAAGCTATGACTTTTGCAAAAGGTGGAGAGATATTTGTTTTAGATATGGGTAAGCCAGTAAAAATATATGATTTAGCAAAAAATTTAATTAAACTTGCAGGACTAGAGCCAGATGTTGATATAAAAATAGAATTTTGTGGGCTAAGACCAGGTGAAAAACTTTATGAGGAACTTTTAATGTCAGATGACACATTAGAAAAAACAAAGCATGAAAAAATATATATTGAACAACCATCTGATATTACTCAAAACCAAATAAAAGAAAAATTAGAAGTATTAAGAAAGTTACTAGATAAAGAAAAAGCTAATCTTAGTGATGTAAAAGAAAGTATAAGGAGAGTAGTTCCTACATACAAAGAAAATTTTGAAGTTAATAAAATTAAGGAAGGTAGAAATAATGGGTAAAAAAATATTTTTAGCATCTCCACATATGTCAGATGAAGGTTATGAAAGAGAGTTTGTAAAAGATGCATTTGATAAAAATTGGATAGCACCTTTAGGTGAAAATGTAGATAATTTTGAAAAAGAAATATCAGAATATGTAAATGTAAAAAGTGCAGCAGCTTTATCTGCTGGAACAGCAGCAATACATATGGCTTTAAAAGCTTTAGAAATAAAAGAAAATGATATAATATTTTGCCAAGATTTAACTTTTTCAGCTACAGTAAATCCAATTTTATATGAGAAGGCTACTCCTGTATTTATTGATAGTGATTATCAAACATGGAATATGGATCCAGTAGCTTTAAGAAAAGCATTTGAAAAATATCCAAATGTGAAAGCTGTTATAGTTGTGCATTTATATGGAAATTCTGCTAACATGGATGAAATAATTAAAATATGCAATGAATATAATGTACCATTGGTAGAAGATGCTGCCGAAAGTTTAGGAACAACTTATAAAGGAAAACATACAGGAACTTTTGGAAAATATGGAATATACTCATTTAATGGTAATAAAATTATAACAACTAGTGGTGGAGGAATGCTTGTATCAAATGATGAAGAAAAAATAAAAAAAGTTAGATTTTGGTCTACGCAAGCAAGAGATAAGGCAAGATACTATCAACATTCAGAAATAGGATACAACTATAGAATGAGTAATATAGTTGCAGGAATAGGTAGAGGACAATTAAAAGTTTTAAATGATAGAATTTCAAAGAAACAAAAAATATACGATAATTATAAGGAAGCCTTTAAAGGTATTACAGATATTGAAATGATACCAGAACAAGAAAATGTAAGAAGTAATCACTGGTTATCAGTTATTACTTTAAATCCAAACTCTAAAGTTAAGCCTATAGACATAATAGAAGCTTTAGAAAAAGAAAATATTGAATCAAGACATGTTTGGAAACCAATGCATATGCAACCTATTTTTGAAAAATATGATTTTATAAAAGTAAAAGATAATGCAGTATCAGAAGATTTATTTGAAAGAGGAATATGTCTACCTTCTGATACCAAAATGACAAAAGAAGAACAAGAAAGAGTAATAAAGATAATTAAAAATTTATTTTAGTAATAGGGGTTTTGCTTTATGTATAGAAAATATATAAAAAGATTATTTGATGTTATAATATCTTTATTTGTACTTATTATACTTTCGCCAATTATGCTTATAACTGCTATATTAGTTAGAATAATACTTGGAAGTCCAGTTATATTTAAACAGGAAAGATTAGGTAAAGATGAAAAAATCTTTACATTATATAAATTTAGAAGTATGACTGATGAAAAAGATGAATCTGGTAAATTACTGCCCGATTCAAAAAGATTAACTAAATTTGGAAAAACTTTAAGAAGCTTGTCTTTAGATGAATTACCACAATTATTTAACGTATTAAAAGGTGATATGTCTTTAATAGGGCCTCGTCCTTTACTAGTTGAATATTTAGAAAGATATAATGAAGAACAAAGACATAGACATGATGTTCGACCTGGTATAACTGGACTTGCTCAATGTAGTGGAAGAAATCTATTATCATGGCAAGAAAAATTTAAGTTAGATGTAGAATATTCTAGAAATGTATCTTTTCTAAAAGATGTAAAAATTTTTTTTAATACTATAAAGATTTTATTTAAAAGGGAAGGAATTTCACAAGAAGGATTTGTTACAGCTGATTACTTTTTGGGTAATGATGTAGAGGAGATACAAGAAGAAAGGACACAAACTGTAGATATGATGTAAGTTTATACTAATAGGTTTTAAACAAGTAAGTGATATAAACTTGATAATAGTGGGAGGAAAAAATAAATGTGTCATAAAATAATTATAATAGGTGCAGGAGGACATTCTAAAGTCATTGCAGATATTGTTATAAAAAGTGGAAATACTTTAATAGGCTTCTTAGACGATAGTTTAGCAATAAATACAAATATTATAAATTATAATGATAAAAAATTTAATGTGATTGGAAAAATTTCAGACTGTTTAACATTTTATGAAAAAGATAAAAATATTAAATTTATTATAGCTATTGGTAATAATTATATAAGAAATAAAATTGCAAATCAATATAAATTACCATATATAACTCTAATTCATCCCAATTCTATTGTTTCAATACAAACTAAAATTGAGGAAGGAACAGTAGTTATGGCAAATGCTGTAATCAATGCAAATACTAAAATTGGTAAACATTGTATTATAAATACAGGTGCTATTGTTGAACATGACAATATAATTGAAGATTATGTTCATATATCGCCAAATTCTTCGTTAGGTGGAACAGTTCATATAGGAGAGTATACTCATATAGGAATTGGTGCAACAATAAAAAATAATATTAATATTACAAGTAATTGCATAATTGGTGCTGGAGCAGTTGTAGTAAAAAATATCTTAGAAAGTGGAAAATATGTAGGAATTCCCGCTAATAAAAAATTGTAAATTTTGATTAATCGAGGTGAAAAATGAAGAAAGTGTTATTTGTTGCAACAATAGCAAATCATATAAATGCATTTCATATTCCTTATTTAAAATGTTTTAAAGATAATGGTTATGAAGTACATGTTGCAGTAAATGGAGATGAAGAAATACCATACTGTGATGTGAAACATAAAGTATGCATTGAAAGAAGTCCTTTAAAAATAAATAATTTAAAAGCAATAAAGCAATTAAAAAATATAATAGATAAAGAAAAATTTGAAATTATACATTGTCATACACCTATGGGAAGTGTAGTAACAAGAATTGCTGCAAAAAATGCAAGAAAAAATGGGACAAGGGTTATATATACAGCTCATGGCTTTCATTTTTTTAGTGGAGCACCTCTTGTTAATTGGATGGTTTATTATCCTGTTGAAAAATATTTATCTAAATATACTGATACAATAATTACAATAAATAAAGAAGATTATGAGCGTGCTAAAAGTAAATTCAAGAAATGTAAAGATATTCAATATGTTCCTGGTGTAGGAATTGATGAAGGAAAATTTAATTTTGAAATGACACAAGAAGAAAAAATTAAATTAAGAAAATCATTAGGTTTAAAAGAAAATGATTTTATTTTAATTTACCCAGCTGAATTGTCTGAAAGAAAAAGACAAATTTGGTTAATAGAAGCATTGGAACTTACACTAAAAAAATATAACGATATGCACTTATTATTACCAGGAAAAGACAGCTTGAATGGTAAATGTGAACAACTAATAAAGGAGTTAAATTTAGAAAAGCAAATTCATATTTTAGGATTTAGAAAAGATATAATAAATTTATTAAAAATTTCTGATGTAGCTGTTTCTTCATCACGCCAAGAAGGACTTCCAGTCAATATATTAGAAGCAATGTATGCTGGAATACCTATTGTTGTCACTGATTGTAGAGGAAACAGAGATTTAGTAGTAAATGGGAAAAATGGTTATCTAGTAAACTTAGATGATAAGAATAATTTTAGTAAATCAGTTGAATTAGTGTATAAAAATAAAGACAATTTAAATATTGAAACGAATAAACAAGAAGCTAGTAAATATGCACTTACTAATATATTAAAAGAAATGAAAAAGATATACAATATTTTATAAAAATATGAAAGTAAAATAATGCAGTAAATATAATTATGGGAGAAGTATATAACAATGGATAAAATAAAAAACATTTTAAAAGGTAATAGAGTAATTTATAAAATATATTATTTTGTATTTAGTACAATATTTAAGTTTATTGGCTTATTTATAAAAGTAGATGATAATATTATTTTGATAAACTCTTTTGCAGGAAGAAATTATAATGATAGTCCAAAAGTAATATTTGAATACATGAAAACTCAAGAAAAATATAAAAAATATAAAATATATTGGGCTTTTCATCAACCAGAAAAATTTGATATAGGTGGAGCAGAAAAGATAAAATGTAATACTTTAAAATATTTTATTATAGCATTAAAGGCTAAATACTGGATAACAAATTCTTCTGTAGAAAGAGGATTGAAATTTAAAAACAAAAAAACAATATATATAAATACATGGCACGGTACACCAATTAAAAAAATGGGAATCGATGCACCTATTACCGCTTTTAGATTTAGCACAACAAAGCCAGATGTAATGTATGCACAAAGCCAGTATGATATATATGTATTTTCTAGAGCTTTTGAGTATCCTAAAGAATGTTTTGCTTTAGTAGGTTTACCTAGAAATGATGAATTATTTAATGTTAGTAGTAAAGAAATAGAAAGTATTAGAAACAAACTAAATATTCCTAAAGATAAAAAAGTAATTCTTTATGCCCCAACATTTAGAGAATATAAAAGAGATGGTGATGGATGTATTATTGCTCCACCTATAGATATAGAAATGTGGAAAAGTAAGTTATCAAGTGACTATGTAGTATTATTTAGAGCTCATTATGAGGTAAATAAAGTGCTTGGAATAAAAAATGATGAATTTATATATAATATGTCAGATTATAGTAATCTTAATGATTTGATGAAAATTTCAGATATTTTAATATCCGATTATTCAAGTATAATGTTTGATTATTCAATATTAAAACGTCCAATATACAGTTATGCTTATGATTTAGAAGAATATACGCAAAAACGAGGAATGTACTTTGATATAGAAAAAGAGTTACCTAATGGAATATGTGCAACACAAGAAGAGTTGCTTGAAAGTATACTAAATTGTGATTTTGAAAGCCAAAAGCACAAAATAGCAGAATTTTCGTCAAAGTACGTTCAAAATGATGGAAATGCTAGGAAATATATAGATAATTTAATAAAATAGAATGGAGATTAAATATGCATAGTGATTTTTTACCTCTAATATGTAAAATTGAGGATGGAATTGTAGAAAATGTAGATGAGATTATATTAGAAAAATTTAAAAATATAAAAAAAATTCTAATTGTTTCAGACGAATATATTTTTAAAAATTATGGAATCAAGGTATATGAAAAATTAAAAGAAAAAAATATTGAAGTTGAAGAAAAAATAATAAGTGACTCTACTTTTGGTGAAGCTCAATCTATAGGAGAACACCTACTTATTAAAGATTATGATTCTTTGTTAGGAATTGGTGGAGGAAAAGTTCAAGATGTTTGTAAATTTGCTAGTTTTATAAGTAAAAAGAACTTTTTTAGTGTTCCTACTACTTTAGCAAATGATGGACTATGTTCTCCAATTGCTGTATTAAAAATGAAAAATGGGTTTACTAAAAGTATAGGAACTAAATTACCAGTAGCTATATTTGTAGATACTAATATAATTATGAACTCACCTATTGAACTAATGAAAGCAGGAATAGGAGATATTTTATCAAATTATACTGCTATATATGATTGGAAACTTGCAGAACAAAATAATAAAGATCAAATAAATGACTTTGCTCTTTCTATATCAGATATAGCATTCAATGTAATAAATAATATATCTAAAACAGATGTAGAAATTAAAAATAAAGATTTCATAAAGCAATTAGCAGAAGCAATAGTTTTAAGTGGAATTGCAATGTATATAGCTGGGACAAGCAGACCTTGTTCCGGTGCAGAACATCTATTTAGTCATACTATTGATAGATTATATATGAAAAATAATTTACATGGTAAACAAGTTGCCTTAGGTTCAATAGTAACTGCATATTTACAAGGAAGAGATTATATGACTCTATTAAATTTACTAAAAAAATATGAAATAGATGTAAAACCAGAAAGTTTAAATTTAAGTTATGATGAGTTTATTAATTGCTGGAAACACGCAAAAGAAAGTAGAAAAGATAGATATACTATTTTAAATGAAATAAAAGATGATGAACTCATTAAAAAATTAAAGCAAATTTATAATATAATTCAGGAGGAACTAAAATGAAAGCAATTATACTTGCAGCAGGTTATGGAAGTAGATTAAGACCAATAACTGATAATTTACCTAAATGTATGGTAGAAGTAAATAATGTAAAAATTATAGAAAAACAATTATCTAATTTAATTAGAAATGGAATAGAATTAAAAGATATTATAGTGGTTACTGGATATAAATCAGACAAATTAAAAAATTATATAAATGAAATATATAAAGGTGTAAATATAGTTGAAAATAAAGTGTATGAAAGTACAAACAATATGTATTCTCTTTATTTAACTAAAGAATATGTAAAAGATGATAACTTTATACTTATGAATGCTGATGTATATTATGAAGAAGCAATAATTAAAGAGTTATTAGAAAATGATTTTGAAAATTTAATAGTATGCGATGATGGTATATATATTGAAGAATCAATGAAAATAGTAAAAAATGGTAATGTAATAACAAATATAAGTAAAGCTATTACTAAAGAGGATGCCTATGGTGTTTCCATAGATGTATATAAACTTTCAAAGCAATCAGGTAAAAAATTGTTTTCAATAATTGATAAAATTATAAACGTAGATAAAAATCTAAATTCATGGACTGAAGTTGCACTAGATATGTTATTAAAAGAAGAAGAATTTCATTCATTAGATATAAAGTATAACTGGGTTGAAATTGATAATCATGAAGATTTAAAACATGCAGAAGAACTATTTTAAGGTGAATTTTATGAATGAAAATATTAAAGATATAGAAATGTTTTTACTAGATATGGATGGAACTCTATATTTAGAAGATGAAGTTTTTAAAGGTAGCATAGAATTTATAGATTTATTAAATAAGCAGAATAAAAAATATATTTTTCTAACAAATAATTCATCAAAAAATGTGAATAGTTATTTAGAGAAATTGCATAGATTAGGATTTAAAGCTACTGAAAAAAATATGTTTACATCTGCACAAGCAACTTCCATTTATTTGAATGATAAAAAGAAAAATGCAAGTTTATACGTAGTAGGAACAAAATCCTTAAAAGATGAATTAAAATCACAAGGATTTTATATATGTGAAGATGTAAATGAAGATATTGATTATTTGGTAGTAGGATTTGATACAGAATTAAACTATAAAAAAATACAAGATGCTTGTTATTTATTAAATAAAGGAATTAAATATATAGCGACTAATCCAGACTTAGTGTGTCCTATAAAAGACAAAATGTTTATACCAGATTGTGGATCTATATGTAATATGTTAAAAGTAGCAACAAATAGAGAACCTTTATATATAGGAAAACCTAAAAGAGAAATGGTAGATATTGTTTCAAAGATGTATGATGTACCTTTGAACAAAATAGCAATTATAGGTGATAGATTATATACAGATATTGCTTGTGGAATAAATGCAGGTATTACTTCGATTTGTGTTCTTACAGGTGAAACCAAAAAAGAAGATTTAGAAGTTACAGAGTTTAATCCTACATATGTAGTAGATTCAATTAAAGATATTTATGATATATTGTGTTAGAGGAGAAAAAATGATTAGAGTTTTACATGTAGTCGGAAGCATGCAACAAGGTGGAACTGAAAATTTTTTAATGAATTTATATAGAAATATTGATAGAGAGAAAATACAATTTGATTTTTTAGTAAATAGAAAAGGTGTTTTTGAAGAAGAAATAGAAAAGTTGGGTGGAAAAATTTATTATATAGATGCTTTACAAAAAGTTGGTCAAAGAAAATATATAAAAAATTTAGATAATTTTTTAATTGAGAATAAGTCCAAATATAATATAATTCATTCGCACATAAATCAAGTTTCAGGACTTATTTTGGAAAGAGCAAATAAAGCGGGAATACCAGTAAGAATAGCGCACAGCCATAATAATAAATATGGGAAAAATGTATTTGTTAATATTTATAAAAGATACTTAAGAACTAAAATAAATAAAAATGCGAACTATAAATTTGCGTGTTCTAAACAAGCAGGAATATTTCTATTTGGAAAAAATTCAAAATTCGAAGTAATAAATAATTTTATAGATACAAATAAATTTATTTATAATGAAAAAATTAGAAATGAAATAAGGAAAAATCTTAAAATTGATAAAGATTGTTTTGTAATAGGTAATGTCGCAAGATTATCTTATCAAAAGAATCCCTTGTTTTTATTAAAAATATTTAATGAATTTATAAAGTTAAATGAAAATTCAAAGTTACTTTTAATAGGAAAAGGGAATTTAAAAAATCAAGTTATACAATATATAGATAAAAATAAGTTGAATGATAAAGTGATCATGTTAGAAGATAGAAATGATGTTAATGATCTTATGCAAGCTATGGATTATTTCGTTCTACCTTCAAGATTTGAAGGATTAGGAATAGTTTTAATAGAAGCACAAGCTTCTGGATTAAGATGTATTACAAGCAAAGATGTTGTAGCTAAAGAAGCAAAAATTAGTGATTTATTAACATATTTTTCATTAGATGATGAAGCAAAAAAATGGGCTACATTTATTTTTGAAAATAAAATTTATGAAAGAAAAAATATGTTAAATAAAGTAATAGATAGTGGTTTTGATATAAATGATAATATAATTAAAATAACTAATTTTTATTTGCAATTTGAAAAAAGTGTATAAATATATATTTAGTAAATAAAGTGATATTTATAATTGATATTAATAGGAGAAGTGAAAAATTTATGGTAACCCTTGTATTTTTTTGTTTTATAATTATTTTGTGCCTTACATTAAAAACTATAGGTGTTAGTTATATAATTTTATCAGTAATATTTGTAGGAATGTCATCTATACTTCTACTTTTTTACATTTTTAATAATAAAAATGTAAAAAAATATAAACAAATATTATTATTAGCATTTGCTATTAGATTTATATGTATGATAATTGATTTATACTTTTTCAGGATTCCGCACGCAGGAGCAGATGATGAAGGGTTTTATAATACAGCTTTAAATTTATATAATGGTAATCTTTCTATAACAGATACTGTATATGGTGAATTTTATACTAAATTATTATATATCTTTTTTATTTTTATAGGAACTAATAGATTAGGAGCACAATTTACAACAGTTATTACTTCTATGATATCAATTATATATATAATCAAGATATTAAATAAATTAAATTTAGATAAACGTAGCAAAAATATAGGCATATATTTAATTTGTTTTATGCCAAATGTAATTTTCTTGAATTCTATTTTAAGAAGGGATACTTTAATTACTTTATTAACTACTATTTCAATTGAAAAAGCTATTTATTGGCATTATGATAAAAAAAGTAAATATATGATTTTAGCATTATTATATTCTTTATTAGCTTCTTTATTTCACTCAGCATTAATATTTGTATTTTTCACTTATTTAATATTCTATTTTATGTATGATAGAAAAAAAGGAAAAATTGATTTAATAGGAAGAAATAGTTACAAATTGGTAATACTTATTATATTATTGATAGTATTAGGTGGATATTTCTTTACTAATTTTGATACGAGATTTAAAAAATTTACTGATTTTGATACTTTGTATGAATCTGTTTCAAAGGCAAAAGGTGGTTCTGCTTATTTGACTAATATGAAAATAACAAATATATATCAATTATTTTTATATTCACCTTTTAAATTTGTCTACTTTTTATTTTCACCTATGCCATGGGATTTTAGGGGTATTGCAGATATGTGCAATTTTTTATTGGATTCAGTTGTATATTTATATTTATTTTTTGTTATGATAAAGAGAAAAAAAATTGGCTTATCTATAATATTTAGCTCATTTTTAGCTGTTACATTAGTCTTTTCTTTGGGAACTGCAAATAGTGGAACTGCAACAAGACATAGATATAATGTCTTACCACTCTTATTAATTAATTC
This sequence comes from uncultured Clostridia bacterium, assembly GCA_947628005.1. Lineage (GTDB taxonomy): Bacteria > Bacillota > Clostridia > TANB77 > CAG-465 > CAG-465. Next base: position 110,917 of record CANQYI010000003.1, on the reverse strand, counting down.
GTGTTATGTATTAAATAAAAGTAATGATGGAAATAAAGAAAAGTTAATAGAATAAAAGTATATAAATGTATAGTAAATTAGGAAAGGAGATTCTAATATAAAGATATTGGAATGTATTTTATGGAAGATAAATTAATTAGTGTAATTGTTCCTATATATATGGTAGAAAAGTATTTAGATAAATGTATTTTATCTATTATTAATCAAACATATAAGAATTTAGAAATTATATTGGTAAATGATGGCTCAAAAGATAATTGCTTAAATATTTGCAAAAAATATGCTTCACAAGATAAGAGAATAAAGATTATAAATCAATCAAATTCAGGTGTAAGTTCAGCTCGAAATGCGGCATTAGATATAGCTAACGGAGATTATATTGGCTTTGTTGACCCAGATGATTATATAGAAAATAATATGTATGAAACTTTAATAAAGCTATTAGAAGAAAATAATGCTGACATAGCTGTAGGGGCTTATAAGAGATTTACAGAAAATGAAACTATTAATAAAAATCCTAATATTCAAAAAAAAGTACAGATATTTAATAAGGAAGTTGCAATGCATAAATTATTAGAAGATAGAGAGTTAACCAATCATTTATGTAATAAATTATTTAAAAAAGAGCTATTTTATAATATCAGATTGCCGATAGTAAAGATTTTTGAAGATTTGGGTATTATGTATCTTTTGTTTGATAAAATAAATTTAATTGTAACAACTGATCAAATAATATATTATTATTTTGTTAGAAAAGGAAGCGCTGTTAATACAATGAACTTAGAATTACTTAAGCAAGGAATATTCATTTGTAAACAACGAGAAAAATTTTTAATAGAAAAAGATTACAATAAGGAATATGTTGATTTGGGTACATTAAGTATGTATATAGGACTATTATGGCATTTAGTAAGAGCAAGAGAAAAGGAATTATATTATAGCAAATATACAGAAGAATTATTTGATAAAATAAAAAATACGCACTTTATATATGCAAATAGAATTTTAAAAGGAAAGAAAAAGAAAATACAATTTTGTATGTTTAAAATATCAAAAAGATTGACCTATATAATTTTAGGTATATTTAAAAATTATACAAGGTAATATAAGTTTAAAATATTTATTTTTAAGGAAAGGATAAAAAATGCGTACAGAAAGTTCAATAAAAAATTTACTCTTTGCTTTTGGTGGACAAATTGTAGGAATTTTAATAAGTTTACTTTCAAGACTAGTTTTCGTAAGAATTCTAACTTCTGAATATTTAGGACTTAGTGGACTGTTCTCTAACATTTTATCAATGTTAACACTCGCTGAATTAGGTGTAGGAACAGCTATAACATATAATTTGTATAAACCATTAGCTGAAAAAGACAATGAAAAAATAAAGAGTTTAATGCAACTATATAAAATAGCTTATAGGGTTATTGGAATAATTATATTTGTAATAGGAGTACTTTTAACACCACTTTTACCACATTTAATTAACGATATGCCGAATATTCCAAATATTAATTTAATTTACATTTTATTTGTAGCAAATTCTTCTATATCTTATTTTTATTCATATAAAAGAGTATTAATAACATCTGATCAAAAAAAATATATAGCTACTGTTTATAGATATACATTCTATTTTTTGTTAAATGTTTCGCAAATAATTGGTTTACTTATAACTAGAAATTACATAGTTTTCTTAGTGTTACAAATTATAATGACATTGTTAGAAAATATTATGGTATCTAGAAAAGCTGATAAAATGTATCCTTATTTAAAAGAAAAAAATGTAAACAAATTGGATAAAATAACAAAAAAAAGCATAGCAAAGAATGTATCTGCAATGACATTGCATAAGATAGGTGGTGTAGTAGTAAATTCTACAGATAATCTTATAATATCTAAATATGTTGGATTAAATGAGGTAGGAATTTATTCTAATTATTACCTTATAACTAATTCAATTACAATTATACTTTCACAAGTATTTTCATCAATTACTGCGGGAATAGGTAATTTAGCAGCAGTTGAAACTGAAGATAAAGTTTATGATGTGTTTAAAAAAGTATTTTTCTTAAATTTTTGGATTTTTTCATTTGCAGCAATTGGGTTATTTATATTATTTAATGATTTCATATCATTATGGTTAGGTAAAGAATATATATTTGACGTTTTAACTGTAATTTGTATTGTAATGAGTTTTTATATTACAGGTATGAGAAAGACTGTATTAACATATAAAGATGCATTAGGATTATATTGGCAAGATAGATATAAGCCAATAATTGAGTCGGTAATTAATATTGTAGTTTCCATTTTACTAGTAAAAAAATTTAATGTGGCTGGAGTATTTATGGGAACAATAATTAGTACAATAACAACTTGTTTTTGGATAGAGCCATATGTATTATATAAGTATGCTTTAAAACAAAAATTAAGCAAGTATCTAAAGCAATACGGTATATACACAATAGTTGGTTTAATTGCCTTATTTATTACATATATTATTTGTAAATTGTTTAAAGAAGTTACAATAATTAACTTTATTATAAAGTTAATTATATGTTTAATCATTCCTAATTTATTTTACTGTTTAATTTTTAAAAATAAAAATGAGTTCAAATATTATATAAAACTAATAAAGAAAATAATGTCTAATATTAAGTTAAAGATATTTAAGCAAAAAAATAAATGTATTTAAAATTCTTTTAGATTGGAGAAAAAAATGAGTAAGAAAAGAAGTATAATTTTAATAGTAGCAATTTTAATAATATTAGTTGCGTTAGGCTTACTTGGAATTTATTATTACAGAATATTAAAAAATGTTAAAAAAAATGACATAGATAAAGAAGATTTATCAGTAAATAATGATTTATTAAATGATTTGAATGATACATTAGATAATGAAGTAACAGAAGATGAATTTGATGATATAATAAATTTTGTATTATTTGGATCAGATTCACGTGATATAAGTAATATGGAAGCTGGACGTTCTGATACAATTATGATAGTATCTATAAATACAATAAAAAAGAATATAAAGTTAATAAGTATACCAAGAGATACTTATGTAGAAGTTCCGGGTTATGGGAAGACTAAAATAAATCATGCTTATGCTTATGGTCAAGAAGCATTAAGTATAAAAACTATAAATACTAACTTTAATTTAAATTTAACAGAATATACAACTATTGATTTTAATGGACTAGTAAATGTTATTGATAAAGTTGGTGGAATAGAACTTTCTCTTACACCTGAAGAAAAAAGATATATTGGAATTAATGATGAACGTTTGCAAAATAGTGGAAAAGTTTTATTAAATGGAACAGAAGCTTTAAAACATTCAAGAAATAGAACGATAGGAAACGATTTTACGAGAGCAAGCAGACAAAGAGATGTAATGGAAGCTTTGCTTTATAAGATATTTTCTTTAGACATGAAAGATATATTAGGAATGTCAAATGATTTACTTTCTCAAGTTACAACAAATATCAACACTTTAAAATATGCTACTTTACTTAGTGAAGTTTATTCAAATAAGTCTAGTTACTTATCTAATATTATGTCTAAACAAGTACCTACACAAGAATACGCAAGTGACCAAATGATAGATGGAATTTATTATTTTGTAAGTGATATTGAGAAGGCAAAACTTGACTTATATAATACAATATATGGAAATTAAAAATATGAAAGCGATATTTTGCTAAAAATATTGAAAAAAACTTAATATTGTGATATAATTTAATGGTATATATTGGGAGGAAAAGAAATGATTAATAAAAATTTTTGTTTAAGTTCATATATGGCATATAGATACATATACAAAAATGATGTTGACTTTTATGAGGGGATGAAACATAAAAATATTGAAGCAGTAGAAAAGGAAAAACGTGTTGCTGTTTCAAATTATAAGGAAATTGATAAATTCATTCAATCAGAATTTGACGAATTATATAAAAAATATAATAAAATAGGAATATTATTATCTGGAGGTATGGATAGCGCAATATTAGCTACTTATTTGAAAGAGGGAAGCAATGCGTATACATTTTCTACAGAATTATCAGATGTATATAATATGGATAATGAAAGAGCAGAAAGTTATTGTAAATTACTAAAATTGAATCATCATTACATTGATATTTCATTTGATGATTACAAAAAATATACACCGATAGTTATGCAAACAAAAGGAGCACCAGTTCATTCAATTGAACCACAAATATATAAAGCAGCAATAACTGCAAAGAAAAATGGGGACGAATTAATTATTGTTGGAGAAAGTGCAGATTTAATTTTTGGTGGAATGAACCAATTACTTGCTGAAGAATGGAGTTTTGATGCATTCAAAAATAGATATACATTTTTAGACCCTAATTTAGTACTTAAAAATCCAGATAATTCTGTATTTGAATTATTTGAAAAGTACAGATTAGATAATAATAAAATAGATTATATGAGTTTTATGGATGATGTATTTTCTATTGAAAGCTCAAGTTCATATTTAAATGCATTTAATACAGCTGGAATGCCATATTTTGATCCATATGCAAAAATGATAATGAAAAATAAATTAGACTTAAATAGAGTTCGTAATGGAGAACCTAAATATGATATTAGAGAATTATTTGCATACAAATATCCTAGTTTAGAAGTACCATTTAAAATACCAATGCCAAGACCTGTTGATGCAATATTTAAAAATTGGGAAGGTCCAACAAGAGAAGAATTTAAAGAAAATATACCTATGAAACAATTAACAGGTAATCAAAAATGGCAATTATGGTGTGCAGAGCAATTTTTAAATATAAATGAGCCAGAAACATTAAAAAAAAACACAATGAGGAATGAAATTATTGGGTATACTACAGGAGTATTTGATTTATTTCATATAGGACATTTGAATTTATTAAAAAATGCAAAAGCAATGTGTGACAGACTTGTTGTTGGTGTTACAGTAGATGAGTTAGTAGCTTATAAAGGAAAAAAAGCTTTGATTCCATTTGAAGATAGAATAGAAATTGTAAGAGCTTGTAAATATGTTGATGCAGTAGTTCCACAATATGATATGGATAAACTTAATGCATGTAAAAAGTTAGGAGCTTCTATATTATTTGTTGGCGATGATTGGTATGGAACAGAAAAATGGAATAAATATGAAGAAGAATTAAAAAAAGAAGGAATAAAAATTGTTTATTTCCCATATACAAAAAGTATATCATCTACAAAAATAAAAGAAGCATTGGATCAAGTAAGAAAAGAGCCATGGGATGATGTTCTTATGGATTTAAAATAATAAATTTGCTAATTATATAACAATATAAAATTAAAAAATATAGGAGTTTATGAGGAAATTAAAATGATAAAAAATAGAATAAAGACTATTTTAAAAACAAATACTTTTATATATAAAATATATTATTTTTCTTTTAATTTTTTTCTTAGCATATTAAGAATATTTATAAAAGTAGAAGATGATATTATTTTGATGAATTCTTTTGGTGGACAAAAGTATGATGACAGTACGAGAGTCATATTTGAATATATGAAAACACAAGAAAAATATAAAAAATATAAAATATATTGGGCTTTTCATAATCCAGAAAAATTTGAGATAGAGGGAGCAGAAAAAATAAAAACTGATACATTACATTATTTCATTATTGCATTAAAGGCAAAATATTGGATAACTAATTCATCAATCGAAAGAGGATTAAAATTTAAAAACAAAAAGACATTATATATTAATACATGGCATGGAAGCATAATAAAAATGACGGGTGATGATGCACATATAAAAGCATTTGATTTTAATGTTTCAAAATATGATATAATGTATGCCCAAAATAAACTAGATTTAGAAGTTATGCCTAGAGTATTTAGAATACCAAAAGAAAGAGTTGTTTTAGCAGGACTTCCTAGAAATGATGAACTTTTTGTAACAACTGAAGAAGAAATAATAAAAATAAGAGAAAAATTAAACATCCCAAAAGACAAAAAAGTAATTATGTATGCACCTACATTTAGAGAATTTTATATAGATAAAGATGGATGTTTTATTGCACCACCAATTAACATAGAAAAATGGAGAGAAAAATTATCTAATAAATATGTCGTTTTATTTAGGGCACATTATGAAGTAAACAAAGTATTAGGAATAAAAACAGATGATTTTATAATTAATGTTTCAGATTATCCAAATTTAAATGAATTAATGAAAATATCTGATATATTGATTTCAGATTATTCAAGTTTAATGTTTGACTATTCAATATTAGAAAGACCAATATACAGTTATGCTTATGATTATGAAGAATACGAAGAAAAAAGAGGATTTTATGTTGATTTAGAAGAATACTTACCAAACGGAATTTGTAAAACAGAAGATGAATTATTAGAAAAAATAGTTAATTGTGATTTTGAACAAGAAAAAATCAAAATGAAAAAATTCAAAAAAATTTATGTTGAAAATGATGGAAATGCAAGAAAATATATAGATAAGATTATAAAATAAAAAATGTTAATATTAATATGATAATTTTTGAGTAATTAACTAATAAGAGAACAAATTTTTTAAGGGCTTACCAGAAATGGTAAGCTCTTATTAGTATTAGTTAGTAACTTTAATAAAATTTAAATATAATACAGAGTTTTTAAAAATATTAAAAAATATTAAAAAATATATAGATTTATTTGACAAACAGGTATAACTATGATAGAATAAGTCCATAGGAAAGGAGCACAAAAATTATGAAAAAATTAAAATTTGTTTTTGTCGCTATATTTGCATTAGTTTTAGTAGTAACTCCTTGTGTTAACGCAGCTACTGCAGAAGATATTATTTCTTTCGCAAGACAAGAGCATGTTATTGCAGGAAAAAGTGTTACTTTATCAAGTGCAGATGTACAAAAAATTGAAGATTTCTTTAAGGAAAATGAAATAAATGCTGAAGAAGGACAATTTATTTTATCTAAAGTTAAAGAAGCTATTGATGTAACTAATAAAGCTAGCTCTACTGGCCTAGAAGCTATGCCAGCAACTGCTAAACAAGAAGTAATAGCTTTATTAAATGAAGCTGGTAGTGTTGTAGGAGTAACAATTTCTTACAATTCAGCTGATAAGACTATGGATATTTTCCAATATGGTGAAAAAATAGATGCAGTTGATTTAAGTGGTAAACTACCATTTACTGGATCTAATACTATAGTTTATATTGCATTAGCTATGATAGCTGTAGCAGCAATTGCCGTGTTTGCTGTAGCTAAAAAAGGAAAATTAGTAAATGCAAAATAATTTTTTAAAAGCAATTAAGGCAACTATTACTCAAATAATAGTTGCTTTTATATTTGCTCTAATAATTATTTTTGGAGTATACACTTTATCTAAAAAGGAAATTAACATGGCAGTTTCTTTAATAAATACAATATCAACAGGACAAAGTGATACTACAAAAGAAAAAGAAGTTGTAATGCAAGTATTAGATACTGGAAAGAGTGTAATAAAAAGTCGTCCATATTATGGACAACAATATGGAACTATGACAATTGAAAGTGCAAACATAAATTTACCAGTATTTTATGGCGATGCGGTAAGTGTTTTAAAAAATGGTATAGGTCATTCAACAAGTAGTTATATGCCAGGAGCAGGTGGCTCTGTAATAATGTGTGCTCATAATTCAGCAAATAAATTTAGAAATCTATCTAAAGTAAATATAGGAGATATTATTGAAGTTAAAACTGACTATGGTATTTTTAAATATAAGGCTTATGATATGCAAGTTATAAAGGAAACTGAAAAGGAAAAACTTCCAATTCAAGATGAAAAAGAAATTTTAATGATATTTACATGTTATCCATTCGATGCACTAGGATACACAACAAATAGATATGTAATATATTCTGAGTTAGTTGAGTGGGAAGCTTTATAGGAGGAAGAAAATGAAAAAGTTAATATCATATATACTAACATTTTTACTAGTAATTGTTCTAGTAGCATTAGTTTTAATAACTTGCGTTAAAGGAAAAATTTTAAACAGTGATAACGTACTAAAAATTTTTGATAATACAAATTTTTATGAAAATACATATAATACTTTAAATGATAATTTCTCTAATTACATGGAACAATCAGGACTTGATGAAAGTGTTATAAAGGACATAATTACTGTAGAAGATATAAAAACTGAAACAAAAAATTGTGTAGAAAGTATTTATAATAATACTAAATATACTATAAATAAAGATGATATAGAAAGAAGATTGAATGAAAATATTAATAGCTATTTAGACAAAAATAATAGAAAGCTAAATTCTAATGAAAAGAAAGCAATAGATACACTTGTTTCAAAAATCTCAGATTTATATGCAACTGAAGTTTTTCCAATAGATTTAATATCTAAAGTAAATATAAATTTGGAAAAAATCAGTAATATAGTAGACCTAGCAAATGTATTTTTGTATGTATGTGCTGGAGTATTGTTATTCCTTTTAATTATAATAAATATTAAAAGCATAATGAAAGTTTTAAATTATGTTGGGGTAACATTACTTTCTTCAGGCATAGTTTTATTTGCTCCTAAAATATTTGTAGCTTGGAAAATGCATATAAATGATATAAATATCTATAATAGAAATATTTCAGATATTATAATAAATTTTATAAATGAAATATTAAATTATTTTACAAAGACATCAATAATTTTTATTGTTATAGCGGTTGTGTTATTATTTGTAGCTAATCTTTTAAAAAAGACAGATGATAGAAAATAATATTTTATTTAGGTATTGTTAAATCTTAAAATATATGTTATTATAAATTAGTGATATAAGAATTAAATATAAGAATTAAAATTATTGTATATTTAAAATAAAATGTAGCAAAATAAGTCGAAATTTTTAAATATAATTTACATAAGTTTATTTAAAAAGCTTGGCTTTTTTTGCTTTTTATGATATAATATACGTGTATGCAATTTTATGAGGTGTTAAAATGGAAGAAATAGATTTAAAAGAATTGATTTACTCATTTTGGAAAGGAAAAATGCTTATAGTTATATTTGCTATAATTGGACTTGTTTTAGGAATTATTTATCAAAATTTCCTTGTTACACCGATGTATAGAGCTTCTACTTCACTTGTACTTGCACAAGGAAATAGCTCAGATACAGATGGTGAAACAGCAACAAATAATAACACTGCTAGTATAACACAAAATGATATTAACTTAAATCAGAAGTTAGTATCTACTTATGGAGAAATTATAAAATCAAGAGCAGTTGCAAAAGATGTTATTGATGAACTTAAACTTAATATGAGTATTGAACGCTTTATATCAAACATAAATGTTCAATCAAAACAAAATACAGAATTATTACTTATAACTGTTTCTAATGAAGTCCCAGAAGTTGCAGCTAAAATTGCAAATCATTTAGCAGATGCTTTTGCTGATAAAGTAGCAGATGTTTTTAATATTAATAACGTATCTGTTATTGACGTAGCAGAAGTTGATAATGTTCCATATAATATTAATTTATTAAAGACTTGCGTTATATTTACATTTGCTGCAATAATACTTGCATTTTTAATATTATTTATTAAATTTTATTTTAATAACAGCGTAAATAATGAAGACGATGTAGAAAAAGTAACTGGTTTGCCAGTACTTGCTGTTATACCAAAGTACGAAGAAAAATAATATATACAAAAAAAGGAGATAAACTATGAAAAGAGATTTAATAGTACATGAATCACCTAAGCACCCAATTTCAGAATCAGTTAGATTGCTTAGAACAAATTTAACTTTTTTATGTAGAAATAAAAAAAATAAGGTAATACTTATGACTAGTTCTACTCCAGGAGAGGGAAAGAGTTGGACAGCTGCAAATCTTGCTGTAGCTTTTGCACAATCAAATCAAAAAGTTTTACTTGTTGATGCAGATTTAAGAAAGGGTAGACAGCATAAAATATTTAAAAAATTAAATACAATTGGATTTTCTGAATATTTACAAAATATGGATTTAGCTGAAGGAGATATTGAAACAGAAGCACAAATATTAATGAAATCAATTGAAAGTACAAATATTAAAAATTTATTTTTAATAACATCTGGACCAGTACCGTTTAATCCATCTGAGTTATTGTCTACAAGTAATTTAGATAATTTCTTAGCAATAGCTAAAAATAGTTTTGATGTAATTATATTTGATGCACCACCAGTAAGTATTGTTACGGATGCCTTAATTCTATGTAAGAAAGTTGACTATGTAGCTTTAGTAGCAGCAGTTGGAGAGACAAAAAAATCTATATTATTAAGTACTAAAAAAGCTATTGAAAATGTTGGTGGAAGAATAGCTGGTGTTGTTTTAAACAAAATGCCTTCTGATAAGAGAAAAGAATATGTAAAATATTATTCAAAATATTCAGAATCATCTGAATTTTCACCTGATTCTTCTAGAGAAGTGCCAGAAAGTCGCCCTGAAAAGAGTAATGTAAACAGGGATGAAGTATTAGAAAAAGTATCTAAAATAGTAGAACCAAAACGTAAAACAACTACAAAAAGAGCTGTAAAGAGATAGGTGATATAATTTGATAGATTTACATTGTCATATAATACCACAAGTTGATGACGGCTCTAAAAGTATTGAGATGTCATTGCAAATGGCAAAAAAAGCCTATGAATGTGGCTATACAGGAATTTTTGCAACTTCACATTTTATAGAGATAAATCATGAAACTAAAAAAGAAGTTATGAGATCTAAAGTTAAACAGTTGAATGATTATCTAAAAGCTAACGGAATTAACATTGAAGTTTATGTTGGAAATGAAGTATATTTTACACCTAATGTTACAAACATATTAAAGGAAAATACTAGAATATTAACCCTTAATGATTCTAGGTATATGTTAATTGAATTTCCAATGAGTGGGAGTGTTATGAACTTTACAAATATCATTGCAGATATAGTAAAATCTGGTTATAGACCAATAATAGCACACCCAGAAAGATATGAATTTACAACTAAAAATTTTGATGTATTGAAGCAGGCTATTGAACTTGGAGCACTTTTACAAATAAATGTTACAAGTATTTGTGGGTATTATGGTTCAAAGGCTAAATCAAATGTTATAAATTTGTTAAAAAACAATATGGTACATTTAATTGGCACTGATGCTCATGATGATGTTAAAGTTTATAGTAAGTTTGATAAAGCTATTAAAAAGATTACAAAAATTATTGGAAAAGATTCTTTACATGAAATTTTGTACGACAATTCAAATAAAATACTAAATGATATTGAATTTATGCCAGACTTTGTGGATTAAAGTAGATAAAATATTAACTCTATGTGTTGAAAAAAATATATTTTTATGATATATTTTAGCACATAGAGGTTTTTTTATGAAAAGTATTTTTACAAAGAGAAACTTATTTTTAATAATTCCAATGATTTTATTTTCCATTATGTTAGCAATCTTTTTAATATTTGGAATAAGTAAAGTTGACGATTATATATTAAGAGTATTTGAAAATATGAGAAATCCGGTGCTTACAACTGTAGTTTTAATAATAACAAATTTATGCTCACCTTATGTCTTACTTATAATAATATTTTTGTTATTAATAATTTTTAAGAATAAAAAGTTTGGATTATTTTTGAGCTTAGATGTATTTTTTGGAGTTGTAATAAACCAAATAATAAAATTCATAGTAGCAAGACAAAGACCTATAGGCTATATGCTAATTGATGAGACAGGGTATAGCTTTCCTAGTGCACATTCAATGATTTCTATGATTTTTTATGGATTTTTGATGTATATTTTATATGTTAATATAAAAAGTAAAAAGTTAAAAAAAGCACTTGTAGTATTGATGTCAATTTTAATTATACTTATTGCATTAACTAGAGTATATCTTGGTGTACATTACCCAAGCGATATTCTTGCAGGACTAGCTTTTGGATACATATATTTAATTTTTTATGTAAATATAATAAAAAAATATATGTTTAAAATTGACTAAAAAATAATATTATGGTATAATTACAATTGTATTATTTTTTAAGGGAGGATTACTAATGTATGAATGTGTAAAACAAGAGTTGAAGAAGGGGTCGATCTTTAATTTTTATGTAGAAAACGACACTTATATACTATGCAGAGTTAAACGGTTAGGTGAGAAACCAAAGTATATTCCGTTTACAGATGATGAAAAAAATTTCGATGTAATTTTGAATACTGTCAATGAAAGATTGCACCAGAATTCGTTAGATAATTCTTCCTGCACAGGTTTTACCAAAATAATGGTAAGGCTTGTTAAAAAAGGCTTTAAATATGTGTATGAACATGAGTCTTCCATCAAGGACTATGAATATAAAATGGCAACACATGTAAATTTTGATAAGCTTTTGATACTGGTAAGAAACGTATTATCTAATTGATATTTAACCTCAAGGAGAAATTCCTTGAGGATTTTTTTATCAAAAATTCTTTATTTTTACACAAATGTGTAGTACAATATATTTGATAGTATTAAAATTTATTGGGGAGGAAAAATGCAAAAAATATGGAAATTAAAAGAATATGATAAAAACTATATTAATAAACTTATGCAAAAATATCAAATTTCAGAAATTCTTGCTAAACTATTAGCTTTTAGAAATATTGATGAAGATATGATAGATACATATTTAAATGGTACTTTAGATGACTTGCGAGATCCATTCTTGATAAAAGATATGGATAAATTTACTAATAGAGTAAAAAAAGCAATAGAAAATAAAGAAAAAATATGTATCTATGGAGATTATGATGTTGATGGAATTACGAGCATTGTTATAATGTATAAATTTTTAACTAATCTTGGTGCTGATGTAACATATTATTTACCAGATAGATTAGTAGAAGGTTATGGAATAAATAAATCTGCAATAGAATATATTGCATCTATTGGAGTAAAATTAATAATTACTGTAGATTGTGGAATTACTGCAATTGATGAAGTAGAATATGCTAAAACTTTTGGAATAGATACTTGTATAACAGACCATCATGAATGTTCTGACAAATTACCAAATTCATATTGTATTGTAAATCCAAAACAAAAGGATGATAATTTTAAATTTAAGATGCATGCGGGAGTTGGTGTAGCATTTAAATGTATAGAAGCTCTAGCAAAGATTTATGATCTAAAAAAAGAGAGTTATTTGGACTATTTAGACATAGTAGCTATCGGAACAATATCAGATATTGTTGACCTATTAGATGAAAATAGAATAATATCTAAGTATGGCTTAGAAAAAATGAAAAATACAGATAATGTTGGACTAAAGGCTTTACTTAGTATAATAAATTTTAAAGAAATAGATAGCTTTATGGTTTCATTTGGACTTGCACCAAGAATAAATGCGTGTGGAAGAATGGGAAATGCTAAAGTTGCAGTAAAATTATTACTTGAACAAGATGAACAAAAGGCAAATAAACTTGCTGTTGAGCTAGACCAAATGAATATAAAAAGACAACAAATAGAAAAGCAAATATTTGATGAGGCAATAAGTCAAATTGAAGAAAGAAAATTACAGACAAAAAATTCATTTGTATTATATGGTGAGTCATGGCATAGTGGAGTCATTGGAATAGTTGCATCAAGACTAGTAAACATATACTATAAGCCAGTTATATTATTAACAAAAGAAAATGGTGCTATCAGAGGCTCAGGAAGATGCCCAGCAGGATTTTCGTTATATGATGCACTAAGTAAATGTAGCAGTGACCTAATACAATTTGGTGGACATGAATTAGCAGCAGGACTTAGCCTTAAAGAAGAAAAAATAGACGACTTTACTAATAGCTTTGAAAGTGTTGCATCAGAGTATTCAAATATATTCTCTGAGCAAGTATTAGATATAGATTTGGAAATAACATTAAAAGATTTAAATGCTCAAATACTAAAAGATATAAAAAAAATAAAACCATGTGGACAATCAAATCCTTCGCCTATATTTTTGTATAGAGGCCTTAAAGTTCAAGCAATAAGAACAATAAAAGATGATAAGCATTTAAAATTTACTTTAAAGGACTCATCAAAATTAATAGATGCAGTAGCATTTTCTCAAGGCGATAGAAGAGATGAAATAAAAATAGGAGATAAAATAGATGTAATTTGTACAGTCAGCGTTAATACTTATAATACTCCAAAAACAATAGAATTAATAATACAGGATTTTAAAAAGTCATTAAATTAATATAAAGGAAGTGCTTTCATGAACGATATAGTAGACATATTAACTGATGTAATGGAAAAAAATAGTATTAAATATAAAAAAGATGAACTAGAAAAAATAGCTTCTTATGCAAATTATATATATAAAGATAAATTAAGAATTAGTAAAAAGACAGTATTAGAACATACTCTTGGAGTAGCCTGTTATGTTGCAAATTTGAAACTAGATGATAGCGCAATTTATGCGGCACTTTTACATGAGGTTATAAAATACCCTGAGTATGATGAACAAGAAATGATAAAAAATTCATCTAGTGAAATAGTAGACATGGTAAATACTATTTCAAAATTATCATACTTTAACTTTAAACATAGCAATGAAGTTGATAACGATATATTAAGAAGAATGTTTATAGCTATAGCAAAAGATACAAGAACAGTTATTATAAAACTTGCAGACAGATTATACAACATGAAAAATATTGAAGAAGTAGATGATAAAACAGGTAAGGAAATGGCTAAAGAATGTTTAGATATCTATGCACCTATAGCACATAGACTAGGAATGTCACAAATAAAAACAGAACTTGAAGATATTTCATTTAGAATACTTTATCCCGGTGAATATCAAGAAATAAAAAAAGAGATAGATCAAAAAAAGGTAGCACGACAAAATTATATTAATAACAGAATAGACGAAATAAAACAAGCATTAGAAAAAGAAAATATAGAAGCAACAGTCTATGGTAGACCAAAACACTTTTATAGTATTTATAAGAAAATGAAGGCAAAGGGATGTAGAGCTGATGATTTGTTCGATTTACTTGCAATTAGAATAATTGTTAGTTCTATAAAAGATTGTTATAGCGCATTAGGTATAGTTCATGATATGTATAAGCCAATGCCAGGAAGATTTAAAGATTATATTGCAGTTCCAAAAACTAATATGTATCAATCTTTGCACACAACTGTATTTGGAGAGGGCGCAAAACCATTTGAAATACAGATTAGAACGTGGGATATGCATAGAGTAGCTGAAGAGGGAATAGCAGCACATTTTTCATATAAAGAGAAAACTTCTAAAGTTAATGATGCTGATAAAAAATTACTTTGGATAAGAAAAGCATTGGAATTGCAACAAGAACTTGAAGATACAACATCTAATATAGATAAAATGAAAACAGAACTTTTTGGAGATGAGGTATTTGTATTTACACCAAAAGGAGAAATAAAAGCGCTTCCAAAGGGCTCCACTCCAATAGATTTTGCATATTTAATACATCAAAAAGTTGCAGAAAAAATGGTTGGGGCAAAAATTAATTCAAGAATAGTACCAATATATACAAATTTAAAAAATACTGATATAGTAGAAATTATTACATCAAAAAATTCTAATGGACCAAATGTTGATTGGCTAAAATATGTAAAAACTTCTAGTGCGAAAAATAAAATATCAGCTTTTTTAAAAAAGCAAGGTAAAGAAGAAAATATTATAAAGGGAAAAGAAAGCTTTGAAAAGGAATTAAAGAAGCAAAAGTATTCAAAAGAAAGTTTATTAAAAGAAGATATACTAAAACCTGCATTAAAGAAATTTAATTTTAATACATTGGAAGAGGCTTATGAAAATATAGGGTTTGGAAGTATTTCACCTGTAAAAATCGTAAACAAATTAGTAGAAACATTCGTTGAAAAAAATATTCCAAAAGAAGAAATTATAAATAAAAATATAAAGAACAATAAAAACAAAAATAGAAATAATGACTTGGTAAAAGTAGAAAATATTGATAATTGTTTAGTAAAATTTGCAAAGTGTTGTATGCCAATACCAGGAGATGATATCGTTGGTTATATAACTTATTCTAACGGTGTATCAATTCATAGAAAAGATTGTACAAATCTAAAAAACTTAGATTCAATAAATAGAAAAATTAATGTAGAGTGGAAACAACAAATAAAAGCAGATTTTTCTTGTAAAATAAATATTTTTGCTAATAATACAGATAAGATAGTTTCAGATGTAATATTGAAGCTAAAAGAATTAAAAATTAATTTACAAGAGATAAATTCTAAAATAAATGATTCAAACGAGGTAATTATACAAATAAATGTAGATATCTCTGATTCTAAACAATTACAAAATTTAATAAAAAATTTAAGGAAAATAGATAGTGTATTCGATATAAGAAGGTTAAAATAATGATTAAAATAAAAAATATAAAACTTAGAATTTCAAATTTAGACCATATAACTAATTCATATATAATATATAATGATAACAAAACTGCTGTTGTAGTTGATCCAGCAGATGAATCTCAAAAAATAATAGATTTTTTGAAAGAAAATGATTTAACTGTAAAATATATATTTATAACACACTCTCATGCAGATCATATATTAGCACTAAATAAATTAGAGGAATATACAAATGCAAAAATTTTAGTAAATGTTAAAGATTTACCAGGATTTAGTGATTATAAAATAAGTTGTGCAGATATATTAAATGTGAAATTACCGATAGTAGATACTAATAAAATTTCTACAATAGAAGATAATAAGGATTTAGTAGTAGAAGATATGAAATTTAAATTTATACACACTCCTGGACACACAGTGGGATCAATGTGCATTTATGAAGAGACAACAAATTCCTTGTTTACAGGTGATACAATATTTTATAATTCTTATGGAAGATGTGACCTCATAACTTCTTCGTTTGAAAGCATGAAAGAATCACTAAAAAAAATCTTTTCATTATTTGATGATACTACAATTATTTATCCAGGACATGGAGATGGCACTACTTTAAAAGAGGCCAAAAAAAGAATTAATTTATTAATTGCTATAAAGAGGTAATAATATGAGTTATTTTAAACAATTTTTAGAAGAAGAGTCAAAGAAAGAATATTACATTAATTTAAAAAAATTTATAGACAATGAATATAAAACAAAGGTAATATTCCCTGAAAGAAAACAAATTTTACTTAGTATGGAGATAACACCGTACGAAAATATAAAAGTAGTTATTTTAGGACAAGACCCATATCATGGAGTAGGTGAAGCTCATGGACTTGCATTTTCAGTATCAAAAAATGTAAAAATTCCTCCTTCTTTGCAAAACATATATAAAGAATTGAATAGAGATTTGGGATTAAAAATTCCTAATAATGGATTTTTATTAAAGTGGGCACGTCAAGGTGTGTTACTGTTAAATAGTACATTAACTGTAGAAAAAGATAAACCAGGATCTCATCAAAATAAAGGATGGGAAACTTTTACTGACAATGTAATAAAAGCTATAAATGAAAAAGAAACACCAGTTGTATTTATGTTGTGGGGAAAATTTGCAAAATCCAAAGCAAGTCTTATTACTAATAAAAATCATTTAATTTTAACTTCTTCACATCCAAGTCCATTTTCTGTAAAATATGGATTTGAAGGTTGTTCACATTTTTCAAAAGCAAATAAATTTTTAGAGGAAAATGGTTTAGAGCCAATAGATTGGCAAATAGAAGATATTTAATAGCTATTAATTTCCACATATATTATTTGTAAATTTGTAAATAATATTATGTAGGAGTTGATAAAAATGTCTAATAAAGTAAAAAGAGAACCAGCAATAAGATGTAATGTAGTTGATTGTGCACATAACTGTGTAAAAGATTGTACTTGTCGTCTAGAAACAATTCAAGTTTGTACATGTAATGGAAAAAGACATGCAGAATCAGAAGACGGTACAGCATGTAGTAGCTATCATTATATAGGAGATTTAAATGAAAAAGAAAGTGCTGGACTTTAATAACTCTCAAAACACGGTATTTTACACCGTGTTATTATTTTTCTAAAAAAACGAACAAATGTATTGACAATATAATTTAATTAATATATAATACAAACAAAGGTTTGGAAAAGAGGTATTTATATGATAACTTCATTACATATAAAAAATATAGGAATAATAGATGAGATAACTGTTAATCTCAATGAAGGATTTAATGTACTTACAGGTGAAACTGGTGCAGGTAAAACGCTAATTATAGACGCATTATCAATAATTTGTGGAGATAGATTTTCAAAAGAAATGATAAGAAAAGATAAAGATTATTCCTTTGTTGAAGCATGTCTTTATCTACCAAATAGTTTGTATTCTGAAGATTCAAATGTAATTGTATCTAGAGAAATATATTCAAATGGTAAAAATTTGTGCAAAATAAATGGAAGATTTGTAACAGTATCTGAACTTAGAGAATTTATGAAAAATCATATTGATATACATGGACAAAATGATAATCAAAAAATCATGGATGTAACAACACATATTGATTATTTAGATAGTTTCTCTGATGAGTTAAAAGAAGAAAAAGAAGAATATAAGTCACTTTATAATGAATATATGACTTTAAAAGCTGAACTTAAATTAAATTATGGAGATGATAAGGAAAAACAAAGAACATTAGATTTGTTAGAATATCAATTAAATGAAATTGATGATGCAAATTTAAAAATTGATGAAGAAGAATATCTAGAAGAAACTAAGAAAAAAATACAGAATATGGAAAAAATTTCTTCAGCACTAAATAATTCTAGTATGATTTTAAATGATACTACATTAGATAGCATAAACGAAGTTTTAAAATCATTATCTAAAATTGAAGATTTAGATATAAATTATTCAAAAAAATATAGTGAATTACAAAGTGTATATTATGATTTAGAAGAAATAAAGAAAGACTTAGATGGCCTAAATTATGATAATTATTTTGATGAGCAAGAAGCAAATAACGTATTTGAGAGATTGGATTTAATATATAATTTAAAAAGAAAATATGGAAATGATGTAGAAGAAATATTAAAGTATAGAAATGAAATACGAGAAAAAATAGAATCTATAAAAAATCTTGAAAATTATACTCAAGATTTAAAATTAAAACTAGACAATTTAAATCAAATAATGAATGAAAAAGCAATAAATATAGATAAGATAAGAAGAAATAAGGCAGTAATATTAGAAAAGAGAATAAATAAAGAATTAGAAGAACTAGAAATGAAGAATGCAAAGTTTAAAATAAACATAGAAAATGAAGAGGAATTTAATATAAATGGATTGAATAAGGTTGAATTTTTAGTATGTACAAATGTAGGAGAAGATTTTAAGCCTTTAGTAAAAATTGCCTCTGGTGGAGAAATTTCAAGAATAATGCTTAGTATAAAATCTGTACTATCAGAAAAAGATTTGGTAGATACTTGCATATTTGATGAAGTAGATACAGGTATAAGTGGTAAAGCGTCTAAATCTGTTGCATTAAAACTAAATAAAATATCAAAATCTCATCAAATCATTTGTGTAACTCATTCTTCAATTATTGCTGCGGCTAGTGATTATCACTATTATATTTCAAAATCTAGTGATAAGAATTCAACAAAAACACAAGTTGGATTATTAGATAGTGATAAAAGTATAGAAGAAATAGCAAAAATATCTTCAGGAATTGTTAATGAAATGACTAAAAATTATGCTTTAGAATTACGTAATCAATTTAAGATTGTATAATAATTATTTTGCTTTTTATACATTTTTATGCTATAATTTGTTTGTAAAAAGGAGTAAGAAAATGAAGACTAGTGATTTTAATTATTACTTACCACAGGAATTAATTGCACAAGTCCCATTAAAAAATAGACAAAAATCACGTTTAATGGTACTAAATAAAAATTCAGGCAAAGTAGAGCATAAAATTTTTGAAGATATTATAGATTATTTAAATAAGGGAGATACATTAGTATTAAATAATACAAGAGTAATTCCAGCAAGAATATTTGGACATAGAGAAGGTAAACAGGAAGTAATTGAATTTTTGCTTTTAAGGCAGATTGAAAAAGATAGATGGGAAACTTTAGTAAAACCTGGAAAGAAAGTGCAAATTGGTACAAAAATAATATTTGATGAAAACTTGCTTAGTGCAGAAGTTTTAGATATATTAGATGATGGGCAAAGAATAATTGAATTTAAATATAATGGTATATTTAATGAGATATTAGATAAACTTGGAACAATGCCACTTCCACCATATATAACTGAAAAATTAGAAGATAAAGAAAGATATCAAACGGTTTATAGCAAAGTTTTAGGATCTGCTGCAGCTCCAACTGCAGGTCTACATTTTACAGAAAAACTTTTAGAAAAAATAGAGAAAAAAGGTGTAAATATAGTTTATGTTACTTTGCATGTTGGCTTAGGAACTTTTAGACCTGTAAAAGTAGATGATGTTGAAACTCATAAGATGCACAGTGAATATTTTGTTATAACAAAAGATGCATGCGATATAATAAATGACACTAAGAGAAGAAAAAATAAAGTTATTTCAGTTGGAACAACATCTTGTAGAGTATTAGAAACTGCAACAGATGAAAATGGAATAATACATCCAATGTCAAAAGATACTGATATATTTATCTACCCGGGTTATAAATTTAAAATGGTAGATAATTTGATAACAAACTTTCATTTACCAGAATCTACATTAATTATGCTTGTATCTGCACTCGCTGGAAAAGATAATATTATGAATGCATATAAAATAGCAGTTGAAGAAAAATATAGATTTTTTAGCTTTGGAGATGCTATGTTTATTACGGATTAAAAGGAGACTATTTATGGAAAAAAATGAAGCATTAAAATTTGAGGTAATAAAAAAAGATAAAAAAACTGGTGCTAGGCTTTCTGTTTTACATTTACCACATGGAGATGTAGAAGCACCTGTATTTATGCCAGTTGGTACTCAGGCAACTGTAAAATCAATGACACCTGAAGAATTAAAAAATGAAGTAAAGACTAGCCTTATTTTATCTAACACATATCATTTGTATCTAAGACCTGGACATGAACTTATAAAAGAAGCTGGTGGGCTTCATAAGTTTATGAACTGGGATAGAAATATTTTAACAGATAGTGGTGGATTTCAAGTATTTAGCCTGTCAGACATGAGAAAAATTACTGAAGAAGGAGTAGAATTTAAATCTCATATAGATGGATCAAAACACTTTATTTCTCCAGAGAAGTCAATGGAAATTCAAAATTTTCTTGGCTCAGATATAATGATGGCTTTTGATGAATGTGCACCTTATGGAGCTTCAAGAAAATATGTAGAAGATTCAATGAATATGACAACTCGTTGGGCAAAACGTTGTAAGGACTATCATAAAAATACAGAAAATCAAGCGCTCTTTGGAATAGTTCAAGGAGGATTTTATAAAGACTTGCGTAAGCAAAGTGCAGAAGACCTAATTAAATTAGATTTTCCAGGATATGCTATAGGTGGAATTAGTGTTGGAGAGCCAAAAGAGGAATTTTTAGACATTTTAAGATATACTGCTCCACTTTTACCAGAAGATAAGCCAAGATATCTTATGGGAGTAGGTACTCCAGATTATTTAATAGAGGCGGTTATTGCAGGTGTTGATATGTGTGATTGTGTACTTCCAACAAGAATGGCAAGAAATGGTAGTGCCTTAACTCATTATGGAAAACTTAATATGTTAAATGCTTGCCATGAACATGATTTTACCACATTAGATAAGGACTGTGACTGCTATACATGTAAAAATTATACAAGAGCATATATAAGACATCTATTTAAAACACAAGAAATACTTGGAGCACGTCTTTTATCAATACACAATTTAAGATTTTTAGTAAAACTTATGGAAGATGTAAGACAAGCAATAAGAGATGATTGCTTACTTGAATTTAGAGATAGCTTTTATAAAAAATATGGTTATGAAGATTAATTTTTAAAATACATTACAATTTTGTAATGTATTTTTTTGTATAAAAATTAAAGTTATTATTAAAAATAATAATAAAAATAGAAAGGTGTCTTTATGGAAGAAAACAATTTAACAAAAATAGAAAATACTCCTAAAGCAAATAAAAAAATTTCAATTTCTGTAGTTAAATTAATTACATTAATTATATTTATAATAGGTTATGTGATTTTAGTAATATTTTCATACATACATGTAAATATATTTTCAAGTATATTTAGAATAGTAAATACTATATCTAAGATATTTACTATAATATATCTACTCTATAGACATGAAGATGCAGCATATGAAATATCTTGGATTTTACTTATAGCATTTTTTGGAATAGGTGCCGTAATTTTATATTTTTTATGGGGAAACAGTAGATTTAGTGATAAGGCATGTAAAAAAATTCAAAATATAGAAGATTCATCAAAAATTTATCTTAACAAATCTTCAGAAATAATCAAAGATTTTGAAATCGCAAATAATTATGATAAAACAAAAATAAAGCAATTAAAATATATGATAAATATATCTGGATTCCCAATATATTATAATGATAATGTAAGATACCTAGATTCTGGAGAAGCATTTTTTGACAGCTTAAAAAAAGATTTAAAAAAAGCAAAAGAATCCATATATATTGAATTTTATATTTTGTCAGAAGGAAAACTTTGGTCTGATATTCTTGAAATACTAAAAGAAAAAGCCAAAAAAGGTGTTGAAGTTCATATAAGTATAGATTCACTGGGCTCTTTTCTTACAAAGCCTAAAAATTTTGTAAAAGATATGAAGAGCTTTGGTATAAATGTGTATATATTTAATAAAATCAGTTTTAATGTAAGTTCGTATATTAATTTTAGAAATCATAGAAAAATTGTTGTAATAGATTCAAATATTGCATATGTTGGGGGAGTAAATATAGCTGATGAGTATGCAAATATTGAAGAAAAGTACGGGTATTGGAAAGACACAGGAGTTAGACTTGTAGGTCAAATAGCTTTTTCATTTCAAATGATGATACTAAGAAATTTAGAAATAATTACAAACAAAAAACAAGATTATAAGAGATATAGTGAGAGTAATATGCAAAAGAATTTCAATATGGAACAGAGTGCAAATAATGGATTTGTAATGGCTTATGCTGATGGACCATATAACAAAAAAGATCCCTGCGAAAATATTTATATACAAACAATAAATAGTGCTAAAAAATATATTTATATATCAACACCCTATTTAATTTTGGGAGAAACAATGTATAATACTATGTTAAATATAGCAAGAAGTGGTGTTGATGTTAGAATTGTAGTACCACATATTCCAGATAAAAAAATGGTTCAGATAATTACGAGATCTCATTATGAAGAACTTTTAGAAGCAGGTGTAAAAATATATGAGTTTACTCCTCGGATTTATTCATTCCAAAATGATGGTATTAGATGATGATACTGCTTTAATTGGCACTGCAAATTTAGATTTTAGAAGTTTACATTTAAATTATGAATGCATGTTATATATGAATAATACAAAAGAAGAGGCAAAAATTAAAGCTGACTTTGAAAAAATTTTTAAAGATTCAATACAAGTGGAACTTGAATCTTGGAAAAAGCGACCAATATATAAAAGATTATTAGAAGAAATAGTAGATATGTTATCTCCACTTGTTTGATAGAAAAATAAATGACAATACTTTTTAGTAAAATTTTGACTTTTATATATTAATTGTATATAATAGTAATTATAAAAGGGGGAGATTTTGTGTTAGGAGTGGCACTAGAAGGTGGAGGCGCAAAAGGCGCTTATCACGTAGGTGCAGTAAAGGCACTATTTGAAAAAGGTTATAATATAGATGCAATTGCAGGAACTTCAATAGGAGCACTAAATGCTGCTATGGTAGTTCAAGGTGATATAGATAAATTATATGATTTATGGGCTAATATAAATTTTTCCGATATACTTGATTTAGAAGATAAAAAGATGAAAGATTTATTTAATTCAAATATATCTTTAGAAACAATAAAATATTTATCAGTAAAATTTAAGGATGCTGTAAAAAATAAGGGAATGGATACTACAAAAATAAGAAGTTTTATAGAAAAGAATGTAGATGAAAAAAAGCTAAGAAAATCAAAGATTAGATTTGGACTTGTTACAATGAATTTGTCTGATAAAAAAGGTGAGGAATTATTTATAGAAGATATACCAAAAGGAAAACTTGTGGACTATTTAATGGCAACATCTTCATTACCAGTTTTTAAAAGAGCTACTATAAAAGAAAAGAAATATTTAGATGGTGGAGTATATGATAATTGCCCTGTTGAAATGCTTGCAAAATCTGGTTGTAACAAAATAGTTGCAGTTAGAACATTTAAAAGAAATAGAATAAGAAATTACTCTAAACTAGCAAAAATGAAAAATTTAAATTTGATTATGATAGAACCAGTAGATCCACTTGTTAATATATTAAATTTTGACAATAGAGCTTTAAAAGATGTCATTGAAATGGGATACTACGATACTATAAAAGCTATAGAAAAATTAGATGGGTATAGATACTATATAAATAGTAAGGAAGAAGAATTTTATTTTAATTTACTGCTTAATATAAAAACAGAAGATATAACAAAATTACTTGAATATTTAGATATTGAAATTACATCAAATATGAATGTAAGAAAAGTATTTTTTGAAGATATTATACCATCTATAACAAATAAAATAATTAAAAATAAGATTGAAAATTATAAAGATTTTGTAATACAGTTAACGGAATATATAGCTAAAAATGAAAAAATAGAAAGATATAAAATTTATAATATAGAAGATTTTATAAATATTACAAAGAAAAAAATAAAACTTTCTGATAAATCAAAACTAGATAAAGTAGCATATAAATTAATTAAAAGTCTTAATGTATAAGTTATATTTAAATCCAATTTATAATATATATTAATAAATATTAAAATTGGAGGGATATAATGAAAAAATACTGCGTTTTAGGAAATGACCAAAGAAATTTAAAATTAAAAGAACTTTATAAAGAATCTTCAAATATCTTGGTATCAAATTATAAGGATGCAGATGTTATAATTGGACCAACACCATTTTCAAAAGATAATATAAAAATAAATGGAGACACACTAAAATGTGATGACTTAATGGATGTTATGGAAAATACTGATAAGGTACTTTATGCAGGGTCCATATCAAACGTAATAAGAGAAAAATTATCAAGTAAAGGCATAAATTATGTAGATTTACTAGATAGTGAAGATTTAGCTATATTAAATGCAATACCAACTGCAGAAGGTGCAATACAAGGAGCTATGGAAGCTACTCAAATTACTATACATTCTTCTAATGTTTTAGTTTTAGGTTATGGAAGAATAGGAAAAGTACTGGCTAAAATGTTAAATGCTATTGGCGCAAATGTATATTGTGAAGCTAGAAAGAAAAAAGATATTGCAATGATAAAGGCAATGGGGTATAATAGTGTAGAGCTAGAAAATACATATAAAGTAATACCCAAAATTGATATAATATTTAACACGATTCCACATATGGTACTTGATAGTAAAATAATAGATATATTAAAAAAAGATGTATGTATAATAGATCTTGCATCTGCGCCAGGTGGAGTTGACTTTGCGTATGCAAAAGAAAAAAATATAAATGTAAAGTGGTTACTAGCTCTTCCTGCCAAGGTGGCTCCAATAACTGCAGCAAAATATTATAAGGACATAATAGATAGTTTAGAAGAGGGAGGATAAAATGAATGGATAGTATAATAGACGTAAAGAAGATAGTAGAGCGTAAAAAAGAAAAAATAAAAAGTAATGTACAAAAGTTAAACAAAGTAGGAATTTATCCTAAACTTGCAGTAATACTGGCAAATGACGATGAAGCATCAAAGATTTATGTTGGTAAAAAAAGAAGTATGTGCGAAGAATTAGGAATTCAAGAAGTTGAATATATTCTAGATGAGACAACAACTACTAAAAAAGTATTAGAAATTATAGATAGACTAAATAATGATACAAGTGTGGATGGAATACTTGTTCAACTTCCTCTATTTAAACATTTGGACGAGCCTAAAATATTGGAGGCAATATCTTGTAAAAAAGATGTAGATGGTTTTCATCCAACAAATTTAGGAAAACTTATTATTAATCATGAAGAAGAGATAATTCCATGCACTCCGAAGGGAATAATGTGGATATTAGATTCACTAGGCGTTAATATTGAAGGCTTAAATGCTGTAGTTGTTGGAAGAAGCGTTATAGTTGGTAAACCAATTGCACAATTGCTTTTAAAGAAAAATGCTACTGTTACCATGTGTCATTCTAAGACAAAAGATTTAAAATCTTATACAAGCAAAGCTGATATTTTAGTAGTAGCAACTGGAGTACCAAATTTAATAACAAAAGATATGGTAAAAAAGGATGCAATTGTAATAGATGTAGGAATAAATAGAATTGAAAAGAAGATAGTAGGAGATGTTGATACAAAAGAGGTATCCAAAAAAGTAAAATATATAACTCCTGTTCCTGGAGGAGTGGGAATTACTACAGTAGCAGCTTTGATGGACAACCTGGTTAATATTGCATCTAAAAGAAAGGAAAAAAGGTGATTTAAATGAGAAAATTAGGAAACATTGTATGGGGATTAATTTTAATTGCATTAGGAACAATATTTGCACTTAATGTTTTAGAAATTACAAATATAAACATATTTTTTGATGGTTGGTGGACTTTACTTATAATTATTCCATGTTTTGTTGGAGTGCTTACTGATGAATCTAAAATTGGAAATTTAATTGGACTTGTAGTAGGAGTTATTTTACTATTGTGTGCAAGAGATATAATATCTTTTGTAATGGTAATAAAATTAGTATTACCAGCAGTACTTATAATTATTGGATTTAGCATTATATTTAGAGAAACAATTCGTTCAAAAACTTCTAAAAAAATAAAAAGTATAAAATCAACATCACCAAAGCCAATGGAATATACAGCTTCATTTTCTAGTGAAAAAGTAATGTATCCAAATAAAAACTTTGAAGGAGCAGAAGTATATGCAGTGTTTGGCGGAGAAAATGTAAATTTAAGTCAAGCAGTAATTGAAAAGGATGTTGTTATAAGTACAACAAGTATTTTTGGGCATATAGATATATTAGTTCCAGAAAATGTAAATGTTGAAGTAAAATCAACTTCTATTTTTGGAGGAATAAGTAATAAAACACCTAAAACAAAAGGTGACGATGTACATACAATATATGTAAGTGGATTCTGTTTATTTGGCGGTGTAGAAATAAAACAATAATAGTCTAAATTATTAAAAATAGGCACATCAAAATCAGGGTAGATTTTGGTGTGCATTTTTATATTAATAATATTATTATTATTTTTTATTTTTATTTTTTGTTTTTATTTTATTTTTAATTTAATTTTATTTTATTTATAAAAAGTGTTGACATCAGCAAAAAAAAGTTGTATTATATATACAGTTAGCACTCAAAGTGTTCAAGTGCTAAAAGGTGGTAGTATGGAATTAGACGAAAGAAAAAGAAAAATATTATCATCAGTTGTTGAAGATTATATAGCTTCTGCTGAACCAGTTGGCTCAAAAACTATAGTTCAAAAGTATAATTTAGAATATAGTCCTGCAACAATTAGAAATGAAATGAAAATTTTAGAGGAAGAAGGATTTTTAGAGCAACCACACGTATCAGCAGGAAGAGTACCATCAACAAAAGGATATAGATATTATGTAGATAATTTGATGAAAGAAAAAGAACTTTCAATGCTAGATATTGATTATATAAATAATAGTATATCTGGATTTGGTAATACAGAAAATTTATTAGAAGAGGCGGCAGGTGTTGTTTCAAAACTTTTGTTAAGACCAACTGTTTTGACTCTAAACAATCAAGATTTATTAGAACATATTAAAATAGTAAAGATATCAGATAAATTACTTTTAGTAATTTTACTTTCAAATAACGGAGTTGTAAAAGATTGTTTTGCAAAGTTGACTGACACAGTAGAAGAAGATATGATTGATGAATTGACAGACACTTTGAATAAAAATTTGGTAGGCACTCCACTTGAAAATTTACAGAATGTTTTAAATAATGTTATTTCAAAAGAGCTTAGTAAATTTTCTACTATTTTAGAGCAGATATGTGAAAGTATAAAATACGAGTTCTCAAAAGGAAATAAAAAATTAAATAGTAATATAGAATCTATTTTAAGTCTTCCAGAATTTTCTGATTTAGAAAAGGCTAAAAATTTTGTGAATATATTATCTACTAAAGATGTAATAGATACCACGATAAAAAAAATACAAGACAACGAATTAGGAATTGTTATAGGATCTGAATCTAAAGAAATAATGCTTAAGGATTACACCATAATATCATTAAATATTGATGTAGGAGATGGTAATAAAGGTAGTATATCAGTTGTCACACCAAAGAGAATAGATTATTCTAAAACAATTTCTACATTAAAGTATATAAATAATAAATTTAAAAATTTATTAGCTAAGAAAAAGGAGGGAGAAAATGAATAAAGAGGGAAGTACTAAAGAAGTAAAAGAAGAAGTAGAAACTCAAACTGATGAAAATTTAAATGAAACTGAAATAGATAAAGATGAGTTTATTGCTAAACTTAATAACGATTTAATAGAACAAAAGAAAAAGGCAGATGAATATTTTGATCATCTAAAGAGAAATATGGCAGAATTTGATAACTTTAAAAAGAGAATTTCAAAAGAAAAAGATAATATGTATTCAAATGTATTATCAGATGTATTAATTGGAATTCTTCCAATATTAGATAATTTTGAAAAAGCACTTGAGACAAAGACAAAAGATGAATCTTTTAAAGATGGCATAGACATGATTTATTCTCAGTTAAAAGAGGCATTAGATAAGATGGGACTTGAAGAAATAGAGGCTTTACATCAAGATTTTGATCCAAATTTGCATGAAGCAGTTATGCATGTAGAAGATAAAAATTTTGCAGAGAAACAAGTAGTCGAAGTCTTAAGAAAAGGATATAGAGTTGGCGATAAAGTAATTCGTCATGCTATGGTAAAAGTAGCAAATTAAATTTTGTAAATTACTTATGCTTAAAACATAAGTAACTAATAAATAACTTTGTTTTTTAGGAGGTATTAATATGTCAAAAGTTATAGGAATAGATTTAGGTACAACTAATTCATGTGTTGCCGTTATTGAAAACGGAGAACCAGTTGTAATACCTAACGCAGAAGGAGCAAGAACTACTCCATCAATTGTTGCATTTGCTAAAAACGGTGAACGTTTAGCAGGTCAAGTTGCAAAAAGACAGGCAGTTACAAATCATGACAGAACAGTTATCTCAATTAAAAGAGATATGGGAACAGACAAAAAAGTAAAAATAGATGATAAGGAATATACACCTCAAGAAATATCAGCTATGATATTACAAAAATTAAAAGCTGACGCTGAAAATTATTTAGGTGAAAAAGTAACTCAAGCAGTTATAACTGTTCCTGCATACTTTAGTGATTCTCAAAGACAAGCAACTAAAGATGCTGGAAGAATAGCAGGTCTTGAAGTATTAAGAATAATAAATGAACCAACAGCTGCATCATTAGCTCATGGATTTGATAAAGATGCAGAACAAAAAATTATGGTATATGATCTTGGAGGAGGTACATTTGATGTATCTATTCTAGACATTGCCGATGGTGTATTTGAAGTTATGGCTACATCAGGAAATAACAGATTAGGTGGAGATGACTTCGACCAAAGAATTATAGATTTTCTTGTTTCAGAGTTTAAGAAAGAAAATGGAGTAGATTTAAGCAAAGATAATATGGCTATGCAAAGACTAAAAGAAGCTGCAGAAAAAGCTAAAATTGAACTTTCAGGAGTAATGCAAGCACAAATTAATCTACCATTTATTACTGCTGATTCAACAGGACCTAAACATTTAGATGTAACTTTAACAAGATCAAAATTTGAAGAATTAATTTCAGATTTAGTTGAATCAACTGTTGAACCAGTAAATCAAGCAATGAAAGATTCAGGTCTTACATTTGATAAAATTGATAAAATTTTACTTGTTGGTGGATCTACAAGAGTTCCACTTGTACAAGAAACAGTAAAAAGAATTACTGGAAAAGAACCATATAAAGGTATTAATCCTGATGAATGTGTTGCAATTGGTGCAGCAATTCAAGGTGGTGTATTAACTGGAGAAGTAAAAGATTTAGTACTTTTAGATGTAACTCCACTATCACTTGGTATAGAAACTTATGGTGGTGTATTCACAAAACTTATAGAAAGAAATACAACTATACCAACTAAAAAATCTCAAATATTTAGTACAGCAGCAGATGGTCAAACATCAGTTGAAGTACATGTATTACAAGGTGAAAGAGAGATAGCATCTTATAATAAGACTTTAGGAAGATTTAGTCTAACTGGTATTCCACCAGCTCCACGTGGTGTTCCACAAATCGAAGTTACATTTGATATAGATGCAAATGGTATAGTTCATGTTACTGCTAAAGATATGGCTACAAATAATGAACAAAAAATTGCTATTACTGCAAGTACAAATCTAACTGAAGAAGAAATTCAAAATGCTGTTAAAGAAGCTGAAGCACATGCTGCTGAAGATAAGAAGAAGAAAGAAGAAGTTGAAGTTAGAAATAATGCAGATTCTTTAGTATATAATACAGAAAAGACTTTAAAAGAATTAGAAGGTAAAGTTTCTGATGAAGAAAAAGCTAAAGTAGAAGCTGAACTTGAAAATGTTAAAAAATCACTAGAAGGAACAGATGTTGAAGCAATAAAACAAGCTAGTGAAAAATTAACAAATGTATTTTATGAAATTTCTTCTAAATTATATACAGAAGCACAAGCTGCACAAAATACTCAAGAAGCTAATTCTGAAGATAATGTAGTTCATGATGCAGATTATAAAGTAGAAGATGAAAATGAAAATAAATAATTTTTAATTTTAGGGGTGGTAATTTCCTTAAAAAAAATACCACTCTTAAAATTTTGATATAGGAGGAAAACTTGTGGCAGAGTCAAAGGATTATTATAAAATATTAGATGTTTCTAAAGATGCTACTGATGATGAAATAAAGAGAGCTTATAGAAAACTTGCAAAAAAATATCATCCAGATGCAAATCCTGATAATAAACAAGAAGCAGAAGC
This sequence comes from uncultured Clostridia bacterium, assembly GCA_947628005.1. GTDB lineage: Bacteria > Bacillota > Clostridia > TANB77 > CAG-465 > CAG-465. The sequence goes on along the minus strand of CANQYI010000003.1, from coordinate 79,670 downwards.
TAAGTTTAAAGAAGTAAATGAAGCATATAGTGTGCTTTCTGATAAAACTAAAAGAGCACAATATGATAGATTTGGCTCTAATTTTGAACAAGCAGGTTTTGGCTCAGGAGGCGGATATGGAGCATATTCAGGTTTTGGAGGATTTGACTTTTCTGGATTTAATGGTGGAATAGATATTGATTTAGATGACATACTAGGAAGTGTTTTTGGAGGTGGATTTGGTTCATCTCACAAAAAACAAGGCCCAACAAAGGGTGCTGATTTAAGATATAACATGAATATCACTTTTGAAGAAGCAGCTTTTGGTGTTAAAAAGGAAATAAATATAGCAAGACATGAAGCATGCGATAATTGTCATGGAACAGGAGCAAAGCCTGGAACACAACCAGTAACTTGTGATAAGTGTGGTGGAAAAGGAAAAATCCAAACAACACAAAATACTATTATGGGTTCTTTCTCAACTGTAAAAATATGTGATAAATGTAATGGAGAAGGAAAAATAATAGCAACTCCTTGTGAAAAATGTTATGGAAAAGGAACTGTAAAGAAAACTAAAAAAATTATGGTAGATATTCCAGCAGGTATAGATAATGGTCAAGCAATTTCATACAGAGGAGAAGGAGACATAGGCAAAAAAGGTGGACCAAATGGAGATTTATTTGTAGTTGTAAATGTATCAAAACATAAAATATTTACAAGGAGAGGATTTGACATATTATGTGATATATCAGTTCCGTTTACAATACTTACACTTGGTGGAACAATAACAGTGCCAAGTCTAGAAGGAGACATACAGTATTCAATTCCAGAAGGTACTCAAAGTGGAACTGTGTTTAGAATAAAAGATAAGGGAATACAAAATATACATAGTAGATCAAAAGGAAATCTAGAATTTACAGTAAATGTTGATATACCAAAAAGATTAAATGATAAACAAAAACAATTGTTAAAAGATTTTGCTTCAATAATGGGTGAAGAAGTAAATATAAAAAAGAAAAATATTTTTGGAAGATAAAAAGCAATGTGCAATAAATGCATATTGCTTTTTTATTGACAATATTTTAAATTAAATATATAATTTATTTGGAAAAGTTTATATGGTGATTTTATGGCAAAAAGATTTATTGTTGAATCAAAATATATACGTTATATAAATGATGATTGTTTTGAAATATTTGGAAGAGAAGTAAAACATATACAAGTTCTAAGATATAATATTAATGATGAAATAAATATAAATAATTATATATGTAGCATACAAAAAATTACTAGAGATACAATAGTATTAAAGAAATTAAGAGATGCTGAAAAAATTGGAGAGCCCAATATAGAACTTACACTATTTATCGCTATGTTAAAAAATGAAAAATTAGATTATGTTATTCAAAAATGTACGGAACTTGGAGTTAAAAATATTGTACCATTTATTTCAAAAAATGTTATAGTAAAATTAGATGATAAAGAAGTTCGTAAAAAGAGGGTTACAAAGCTACAAATTATTGCAAATGAAGCATGTAAACAATGCGGAAGAACTGATATTGTGAAAGTAAATGATATAATATCTTTTAATGAATTAAATGAAAAACTAGAAGAATTTGATTTTTCAATATTTGCTTATGAAAAAGAAAATAAGAAATTGAAAGAGGTAATAAACTCAAAATTAAATGATAAAAGAAAGAAAATTGCGTGTATTATTGGTCCGGAAGGTGGATTTGATACGAGTGAAAAAAATCAATTATTACAACTTAAAAATGTATCAAGTGTTAGCTTGGGACAAAGAATTTTAAGGGCAGATACAGCGGCAATTAGTTTAGTTAATATATTAATGTATGAGTTTGATGAATAAAATTTAGAGGTGTAAAATATATGAATTTATTTCCCAATTTGTATGATAAGATTTTAAGTCCTTTTAATTATAGTGTAGTTTCTTTTATAGAATTTTTAATAATTATATTAGTGTTTTTAGTATTCAGTGTTCCATTATCTTCACTCATAATAGGAATCGTTCATAAAATAACTAACAATAATAAAAAAGTAAAAGAGAGTAGTGCGTATAAACCATTAAAAATATTTTTTTGCGTATTTGGTGTATTTTTAGCAACATATACTCTTAAATTATCAGATGAATTTTCTTTTATACTTCATAAAATCTTTAGAATAATGTGTATATTACTTATATCTAAAGCATTTATTAATTTATTTTCTAATAAAAAAAGTTTTAAATTTTTTAAAGGAATTTCAAATGATAATAATAGGACTTTGATAAGTTTTTTTGATAAAATAATAATTTTAATAATATATATAATAACTGCGTTTATAGTAATTGCAGAATTAGGATATAATTTAAATGGGCTTGTTGCAGGACTAGGAATTGGAAGTGCTGTTATTGCGCTTGCAGCACAAGATATTGTAAAAAGTTTAATTTCTAGTTTTGTAATAATAACTGAAAAACCTTTTGTAGTAGGGGACTATATAGAAACAGATAGTTTTAAGGGAACAGTTGAAGATATCACTTTTAGAAGTACTGTAGTTAGGACAAATGATAGATCTGTCGTGTCAATTCCAAGTTCAAAAATAGCAGAATCTTATGTGCTAAATTGGTCAAGAACTGGTGGAAAAAGAAGGTATGATTTAGATTTAGGAATAACTTTAGAAACATCTTTGGTAAAGATTAACAAATTTATAGAAGATTTAAAATTAGAACTAATGAAAATTTCAGGTGTAGAAAACGAGACAATAAATATACACATGAGTGATATAAAGTCAGATTGTATAAATATATATATTTATCTTTATATAAATGCTAAAGATTATAATGAGTATTTAGATCAAAAAGAAAAGGTAAATTATATCATACTAAATGTAGCACAATCTGAAAAAATATCTTTGGCTTATCCTACACAAACGGTCTATGTAAAAAAATAGGAGGAGATTGAAATGAATAACAAAGGGTATTCTATAATAGCTTTAATTTTTGGAATAATTTCTATTTTGCTTTCTTTTAGTGTAGTTATATCTTTAATTTCAGGTATTATAGCAATAATATTTGGAATTTTAGGTATAAAAACAACAAGAAAAAATATGGGAATTGCAGGTTTATTAACTGGTATTTTTGGAATTATATGTACAATACTATTTGTATGTTTATATTTATTTTTAATATATAAAAATTTTGATATTTTTGATTATGATTACGATTATGATTACAGCTATTTTGATGAACCAGAAGAAACACTTAATATAGAAGATTTGTATTTAAACTACTACAGTGATTGGTCAAAAGATAAGTTAAATTCGGATGAAAATAAAAAGGTATTAAAAAAAGATGATATGACAATAGAAATTACATATTCAACATCTAATATATATATGACAACAGAACAGTTTGCAGATAGTCTTATTAAAGACTATAAGAATCATTATACAATACTTTCTGATAAATCGGAAGTTGAAATAAATCAAAATACATGGATTAAAATTAAATATATGGAAGAATTTCTAGGTGAAAAAACAATATCATCTCAGCTATTTTTAGCAGATGACTACAATTACTATTCTTTCACATTTACAGCAGAGGAAGATGATTACTACGATGAAATATTTAGAGTAAAAAAAATATATAACACTTTAAAATTAGATAATACTAAAGACGAATTAAGTTCTAAAGATGCTAAATCAAAATTAGTTGGAGAGTGGGACTTAGGAAAAAAAGGTTATTTAGTAATTGAAGACAAAGATAATAAATTTTATCTATATAAAGATAGTTCAAAAAGTATGGATAATGTATATTTTGGCACATATAACTGCGATAACAAAATAAAAACTTACGCCGCAGGTTATGTAGATGGACTATATTTAGAGCTTACTATTGATGAAGTATATATGGATGGTAAAGAGACAGAGGCAAAGAATAAGAGAGTAGATTATGCTTTTACTCTTTCTAATAGTGGTACATATCAGGTAAAAGATATGGTTACATATGATATTTTTACTGCAAAAAAAGTTAAGTAGGGATGTTTTATTCCTACTTTTTCTTATTTTATTAAATAAGTTAGTACATAAATTAACATAAATATTGACTATTTGTAAATTTCATGATATAATGCACTTGAGGTTGATTAATATTGTAAGGAGTTAAACATGGAAGTTTTACTGGGAGTACAAGTTAATATTAATCATTTTTATGAAATTAAAAGAAAGATTGATAAAATACTATCTCAAAACAATTTAACTTTGACTAGTAGATATAAGTTAGATACGCTAAGATATGAATTATTGCAGTATTTATCTGATATTTTATCTGTAAAATGTGAAGGTGTTTTATCTACTTCTTTTTACATGCAAGTTAATAATGTTGAAAGTAAAATTGTAAGTTTGCTTTCAATTAAAGAGCAAGAGATGTTAGAACTTGAGAATAGCAGAAAAGAAGCTCTTGAAATAGTTAAAAAAATAGTATCTCTAATTTATTCTATTGATGTGTTAAAGAATAGTATTCATATTAGAGTAAATCCAGATAATATTTTACTTGATATAAAAACAAAAGTAGAAAAAATTTCAAGAGATAACAAGAGAGTGTATGCAATAAATTATATGATTTCTAAGCTTGATAACTATAAAGAGGGTATGATTTCTTTACTTGATATAATTTCATTATATAAGGAAAAAAATCAAATTCCTTTAGATAAAAAGCAAGAAATTTTAGATATATTTAATACTATATCACTTGAAAATCAATATGCAAAAAATAGAAAAAATATATTTGCTAAAGATTTAAGCTCTTCTGATGATAGCAAATATTCTATTGAGTATTTAAAATCATATGAACAGATATTTATTGATTGTTGCGATTATATTGATGTAAAACTTACAAGTTTTTATGACAAAATTAAAGAAATTGTTCTTAAAGAAGATGTATCAAAGACACATTTATTAAATTGTATTGATTTTATACATAAAAAATATTATAGAAGTATTATTAAAGAGTATGAAAAAATAGAAATAGAAAATCAGGCTTTATATTCAAAAATAAGAGAAGACTTAATAAGCCTATATTCATATGATGGTATGACAATATTAGAAAACATATTAAATGATATTAATTCAAAGAAACAATTACCATCTTATTTGCAAAATTGTAAGTTTAAGGACTATATACAAAATATTCTATTTGATTTTGAATTATCTGTAAAGGATGATATAGAAATATATGATGTAATAGATGAATTAAACGAAAATTTACTAAAGAAATTCAATTTTAAAAAGTATCTTGAATTATTTGAATTAAACACAACTAAAATAAGACAAATTTCTGAGTTTAGACAGTACTATATTACACTTTTAGAGGAATCAAAGGAAGATTTAATTAAACAGTATATAATTAGACTTGAAGAATCTTTAAGAGAACATGTTGGTTATATATATAATACTCATGATGAAAATATCAAGATAAAAGAAAAACAAAAACAAATAAATTTACTTAGAGAAGCTTTGCTTTATATAAATGAAAATTATAGAAAATTCGATAAAAAGAATTTAAAAATTTATATTGATACGTTAGAGAAGAAATATGAATTACCAAACTTATATCAACAAGTAATAAAGAAAAAATCATATTTAACAAATAAGGTAAGACTAAGAAGCATAATTAAAAAGGAAAACATATGCATTGGACAGTTTATAGAAAAAGAAGATATTGCAAATGGTCTTATGAATAATATAATAGAAAATATTATTACTGATGATGATGAATTAAAAAATGAAATTATAAATTTTGTTAATTTAAATAAAAGTGAAAAGTCTAAGGACTTTGAACTTGAAAATCAAGGATTTGGTAAGTATAAAGTTATAAAAGTAAAATAAAAAATAGTTAAATAGTTTAATTTAACTATTTTTTTATTGACATATACAGATTAATATAGTATAATAAGAACAAATGTTTATAAAAGGAGTAAGTATGGATAGAGTAATATTGCACTCTGATTGTAATTGCTTTTTTGCATCCGTAGAAATGGTATTAAATCCAAAATTAAAAACTGTACCAATGGCTGTGTGTGGAGATCCAGAAAAAAGACATGGAGTAATACTTGCTAAAAATGAATTAGCAAAGAAATTTAATATAAATACTGCAGAAACTGTATATAAATCAAAAAATAAATGTCCAAATTTAGTTTTAGTTGCTCCACATTATAGTGAGTATATTAAATATTCTCGAAAAATAAATGAAATATATAGAAAATATACAGATTTAGTTGAACCATTTGGCATAGATGAGGCTTGGTTAGATGTTACATCTAGTCAAAAATTATTTGGTACAGGAGAAGAAATAGCAAATAAACTTAGAAAAGAAGTAAAGGAAAAGTTGGGAATTACTATTTCTGTAGGTGTGTCTTTTAATAAAATTTTTGCTAAACTTGGTAGTGATTATAAAAAACCAGATGCTGTTACAATAATAAATCGTAAAAATTATAAAGATATTGTGTATCCACTAAAGGTTTCAGAACTTTTATATTGTGGCAAAGCTACAAGCAAAGCACTAAATTCTATGGGAATTTATACTATAGGGGATTTAGCAAATTCAAATAAAGATTATATATCAAAAAAGTTAGGAAAAATTGGAGAAAGTTTATATGAATATGCAAATGGTAATGATAATTTACAGGTAGCTTCAATATATGATGTAAGAGAATTAAAATCTATAAGTCATGATATAACTTTTGAAAAAAACTTAGTTGGATTAGAAGAGATAAAGTTTGGAGTAAGTATTATAAGTCAGGAAATAGGAGCTAGAATTAGAAAAATAAACAAAAAAGCAATGACTGTACAAGTATCAATAAAAGATATAAATTTAAAAGTTACTTCAAAGCAAATTACTTTAGAAACTCCAATAAATTTAAATAAACAGATAATTAAAGAGGCTTTAGAATTAATACTTTCTTTTTGGAAAATTGAAAATCCAATAAGAATGATATCAATAGCTTTATCTAATTTTGTTGACGAAGATTATGTACCTCAAAAACAAATTTCTATCTTTGATAAAACAGAGGATGTAAACTTAGCTAAAGATGTAAAACAAGAAAAATTAGAGAAAACAATTGATAAAATTAGAAATGCTTATGGTGATAGTAGTGTAATTAATGCAAATTTGTTAGAAAATAAATTGTACAATAAAGAAAATTTTAGAGCAAGAAATAAAATAGATTAATGTATTGAATAAATATAATTTTTATGATATAATTTTTTCATCTTTGGGGTATAGCCAAGCGGTAAGGCACCAGACTCTGAATCTGGCATTTCGCTGGTTCGAATCCAGCTACCCCAGCCAGCGAAGTTTCTGTTCGAACTTTATAGAACAGAAGATATAAAAATCAATCAGTTAAACTGGTTGATTTTTTCTTTTGAAAAAATCATCCTAATTTATTGAATCAATAATATTAAAAAAGAGAAAAAGTGGAGATTTTGATATAAAAAGAATAAATTTTAGAAGTAAGTTTTATTGAGATGAAGAATGTGAGAAAAAATTTGATTTTCTAATAGAGAATAGGAACAAAGTTAAATCAAATAGATGAAAGCAAGTGGTTATTTACAATTAATATAATTTATGGACGAAAGAAAACAAAAATAAAATTTGAAAATCATTGAAATATCAACAATTTTTGTTTTACTATAAATGTGTAATATAATTAAATTTGGACGAAAGAAAACAAATGTGGTCAAAAATATTGATAAAAAATATAAAAGTTGATATAATAACGAAAAAGAAAGAGGTGATTTTTTTGATAACAGAAAATAACAATTTAGAATTTAAACGAGAGCTAACAGATTCAATTGTTAAAGAAATAATTGCTTTTTGTAATACTACTGGAGGAACAATTATTTTGGGATATGATGATAATGCTAAAGTTGTGGGACTTAAAAATGCAAAAGAAGATTTAGATAGATTAAGTAGTAAAATAAATGATAGTATAGAACCATCAGTAAATTTTCTCGTGTCAAGTAGAATTGAAATTGAAGAAAATAAAGAAATAATTGTTATAGAAGTTTTAAGAGGAACTAATAAACCTTATTATATAAAATCTAAAGGAATGACTACTGATGGAGTATTTGTTAGATTAGGAGCAACTGTGCAACATGCTACAAAAGAAACAATAAGAGAAATGATAATAGAGTCATCAGGAATTTCATTTGAGAAGAATATTAGTATTAATCAAGATTTAACTTTTACCTATGCTAACAAAATATTTAAAAATAAGAATATTGCTTTTGGAGATATAGAAAAGAAGAATCTGGGACTTATTAATTCAGATAATAAATATACAAATTTAGCATTATTGATTTCAGATCAATGTCCATATTCTATAAAAGTAGCTAGATATAAAGATAATACAAAATCAGAATTTCTAGACAGTAAAGAATTTTCTGACGAAAGTATATTAAGCCAATTAGAAAATGTATATGAATATTTAATGCTAAATAATCGTATGAGTAGTAAAATAGATGGAATGGAAAGAATTGATAAATATGAATATCCAAAAAATAGTTTAAGAGAATTGTTATGTAACATTATTACACACAGAGATTATGAAATAAATGGGAGTAACCTAATTCATATATTTAATGATAAGATAGAATTTTTAAGTTTAGGTGGGCTAGTTAGTGGATTAACAATAGAAGATATAAAACTTGGAAGTTCATCATCTAGAAATCCAAATCTTGTAAATATATTTCATAGATTAAATTTTGTAGAAGCGTATGGGACAGGAATACCAAGAATGTATGAAGAATATAGAACATCAATAACAAGTCCAGAAATAAAAGTTGCACCTAATAGTTTCCTTGTTATATTACCAAAATTAAATTTAAAAACTGAATATATGTTAATTATAGAATATCTAAAGCAAAATATTCAAGGCACAAGAGAAATCTTTGAAAAAATATTAAATTTAGGAAAAAGTGCTACAATTAATGTTTTAAATGAAATGCTAGAAAAAGATATAATAGAAAAGACAGGATTTTCAAAAAATGTGGTATATAAATTGAAATAGGATGATAAGGCGTGTATAAGGTAAGAATTAAATTAATGTAAAATAATGAGTAAACTAAAAATTATAAAGGTGGTGAAATAACTTTGCTAGAAAGCCTAGAAAAAGAAGAATTAATACAAATTATTTTAAAATTAGAAAAAGAAAATAAGGAACTCAAAGAAAAGATATATGGAAAGATTGAAGAAAAAGAAATACCAAAAGAGCAAAAAGTTATTTCAAATGAAGAAAAAGTAAAAATATTTAGGGATATATTTAAAGGAAGAACAGATTTATATGCTAAAAGATGGACAAGCAATAAAACAGGAAAGTCAGGTTACTCACCTGTATGTAAAAATGAATTCAGTACATATAAATGTGATAAACCACGAATTAAATGTAGTGAATGTCCTAATAGAGTGTTAGAATCATTAACAGATGAAATTATATTAAAACATTTAAAAGGTGAAATTACGATTGGAATATATCCTTTATTACCAGGAGACACATGCAATTTTTTAGCAATAGATTTTGACAAGAAAACTTATGAACAAGATGTTACTGCATTTTGGAATACATCTGATGAATTAAATATACCTATTTATGTAGAAAAATCACGTTCTGGAAATGGTTGTCATATATGGATATTCTTTGAAGAAAGTATACCTGCAAATGTTGTAAGAAAAATGGGAAATATACTATTAACGAAGACAATGGAAAAAGCTTCATTGGATTTAAGCTCTTATGATAGACTATTTCCAAATCAAGATACTATGCCTAAAGGTGGATTCGGTAATTTAATAGCATTACCATATCAAGGAGAAAGTTCAAAAGAAGGAAATACAGTTTTTGTAAATAAGTATTTTGAGCCTGAGAAAAATCCAATAGATATTTTGACAAGTATAAAAAGAATGAGTTTGGATGAAGTATATGAATTTGTTAATAAATATAAAGAAGATGATTATAATGAACCAGAAACAGAAGAAATATCAGATGATGAAATTCCTAAAAAAGAAAATCTAAAAGATATTATATTTACTAATAATATTGAATGTATATTTGACCATCAAATTTATATAAAAAAGTTAAAATTATTACCAAACGAAGTAACATATTTGAAGAGATTGGCAAGTTTTACTAATCCTAAGTTTTATGAATTGCAAAAATTAAGAATGCCAATATATTATAAGACAACACCTAGAATTATAGCTTGTTTTGAGGAAGATGAAAGATTTTTAATTTTACCAAGAGGTTGCATGGATAAAATTAGAGCAATATGTGAAAAAAGTAATGTTAAATTAATAATTAAAGATACAAGGGAAGAAGGCACAAAGACTGATTATGAGTTTATAGGAAAACTAGATAAAAAACAAGAAAAAGTAAAAAATGAATTATTACAACATGAAACAGGTGTACTTTGTGCAACAACAGGTTTCGGAAAAACAGTGATAGGAGCAAAAATAATTTCAGAATTAAAAACAAATGCTTTAGTAATAGTTAATAGAAACAATTTACTAGAGCAATGGAAAGAAAGATTAGCTTATTTTCTAGGTATTGATAAAAAAGAAATAGGACAAATAGGTAGTGGTAAAGAAAAATTAAATGGAAATTTAGATATAGCAAGTTTTCAATCGTTGTTTAAAAAAGATAATTTTGAAGAATTAATAAAAGGATATGGATTGGTAATAGTAGATGAGTGTCATCATGTGGCAGCATTTAGCTTTGAAAATGTATTAAAACAAGTTAGGGCTAAATATGTATATGGATTAACAGCTACACCAACAAGAAAAGATGGGTGGCATAAAATAATTTATATGCAATGTGGAGATATAAGAGCAAGAGTATCTAATCGTGAACTAAAACAAAATAGAGAAATGGAGCACGAAGTAATTGTTAAAAAAACTAGTTATAAATATATTCCAATGGAAGAAAAGGATAAGATACAGATTTCAGAAATATTAAATGACATGTGCAAAAATGTTTTTAGAAATAGTATGATAATAGAAGATATAAAGAAAAGTGTTTTAGAAGGAAGAATACCAATTGTTTTAACTGAAAGAATAGAGCATTTAAAAATTCTAAAAGATAGTTTAGAAGATTTGAATGTGCCAGTTGTAATATATAAAGGCAATATGGGCAAAAAGAAAACAAAGGAAATGCAAGATTTACTAACAGAAGCGGATAAAGAGCATAAACCAAGAATTATTTTAGCAACAAGTAGTTCAATAGGAGAAGGATTTGATGATAATAGATTAGATACATTATTTTTAACAATGCCTGTTTCATGGAAAGGTAGAATTATACAATATGTAGGTAGACTTCACAGAGAGCATAAAGATAAGGAAAAAGTAATTGTATATGATTATTTAGATAATATGAAAGTACTAGAAAAAATGTATAATAGGAGATTAAAGGGATATAAAATAGCAGGTTATAAAATTATTGGCGGAAGTCGAGATTGAAATGGATAAAAACTCTTGCAATATTAATTTTATTATGTTAATTTAATTTTAACAGTTGAGATTCGGAAAACTTAAAGTAGGTTCTTTTTTCGCATATAAGTATCGTTAAGGAGCCATTAACTAATTTCGTTAAACCGCTGTGAAATGTTTGAAATAGCAGCTATACAGAAATTGAAAAAAGAAAAGAATATAAATTAATATAAGTAAAAATCATTCAGCAAATGAATGATTTTTTTATTCATTATTAAAGTGAAATGATCTGTTACATTCATTTAAACTCCTTGTAAAATAACACCTAGCGAAGAATTATCTAATGAAATTATAAAAGAATTAAATGAGTATGGAGATAAGTTTATTGATGAAGTTTCTAAAGATTTAAAAATGGAATTTCCAAATTCAACAGGTTTTTCAGTAAGAAATTTAAAATATATGAAAAAGTTTTATCTTGAATATAAAGATTATGAAGAAGTGCAACAACTTGTTGCACAAGTTCCTTTGGGACACAATATTGTTCTTATGGAAAAAATAAAAGATAAAGAAATAAGAAAAATATATGTAGAAGCAATTTAAAAAAATGGTTAGGGTAGAAATATGTTATCTATTCAAATTGATAATGGTTATCACTTAAGAATTGGTGCATCAAATAACAATTTTTAAAATACACTACCAGCATTAGATAGTGATTTAGTTAATTATACAATAAAGGACCCATATATATTTGATTTCTTATCTTTGCAAAATGAATAACAGCTATACAGAAATTGCAAAAAGAAAAGAATATAAATTAATATATAAGTAAAAAATCATTCAGCAAATGAATGATTTTTTTCAAAATTTAATCTGTAAATGTTAAAGTTGTAGATAAAACATTTGCAGATTTTGTTTTTGTATTTTTCTCTAAATGTGCATAGGTATTAGCGGTAGTAGAAAAGGTAGAGTGACCTAACCAGTCTTGTATTTCTTTCATCTGTATTCCTTTAGCAAGAAGTAGACTGGCACAGGAATGTCTTAGACCATGAAAATTAATTCTTTTTATATGAGCTTTATTTTTTTTCATTATTATGGCAAAATGGTCCGTAACATACTCTGGTCTAAATAATTTTCCTTTATGATCTACACAGACATAATCTAAATAATTTTTATTATATCTTGAGCCATATTTTTTTTGATTATTTTCAATTTGTGTTCTTTGTTCTTTTAATAGTTCAATTATTTCATCAACTAGTGGTAATGTTCTGTAACTAGATTGATTTTTAGTTTTATCTTTAAGTAAGATAACTCTTTTACTACCTTTTCTTGTTTCTATTGCTTTGTGTTTAATTGTGATTGTTTTACTATCAAAATCAAACGCGTCCCACCTTAGACCAATAACTTCACTTCTTCTTAAACCATAAAAGCTAGCAAGATATATTACTAGCTTTAAAGGGTCATTTTTTACTATTTCAAATAATGTGTTTAATTCAGTTTCAGTATAATATTTTCCAATATACTGTTCTTTTTTTGGCCTTTCTAGTCTGTCAGCAGGATTACTTAAAATTAAATCCAACTTTAAAGCATTTTGTAGTGCACTTCTAATTACAGTATGATAGTGTAAAACTGTATTAGAAGACAAGCCTTTCTGATACAAAGAATTGTAAAAATTTTTTATATCAAGAGGCTTTAAATCATTAAGTTTAATATTTTTATCACTAAAAAATTCACATGTCTTATTTATAATTATTTTATAAGAATCATATGTATTTTCTTCAACTGTATTTTGTATGGATTTTATCCAATCTCTTAAGTATTTTGTAAATAATTTATTGTCGTCATTATCTTTTTCGTAATTTAAGTTTTCTCTTAGGTATAGTATTATACTTGATTTTGGTATCTTATATTCTCTTCCAACTTTTATTGATTGTACATCATTTTGCTTTACTAGCTTATAAGCTAGATTTGGACCAATTCCCAACATATCTTGTAATTGATTTATATTTACTAGATCAGGGTAAGATGTAAACATCATATGATAATTTTCTTTTGTGTTATTCATAATAAAAACTCCTTTCTTCTAAAATAATAAAAATCACTTCTAAGAAAATTAGAAGTGAAAATTACATAATAAATTTTACCATAAAATGGAAGCTTTTTCAATAGATTATGTTAAATGATATTCCTATATAACAGTATATAATTATATTTTAATATTTTTTAAAAACAAGAACGACACAATATTAAATATAATAAAATATTATATATAATAGGAGGCAAGAAATGAAAGATGCACAAAAAAGATTATTGTCTAACATAGCAGACTTATTCAAAGTAAAAACAATTCTTAGTATATGTGTAGTGCTAACTACTTGTATATTGACTTTTAAAGGAGTAATTAGTACAGAATCATTTATGGCAATCGTTGGCGCAATAATAACTTATTACTTTACAAGAAAAAATGAAGATAATGTTTAAAAATAAAAGGAAAATTTTCCTTTTATTTTTCATCTATTTGCCTTAAATTTAAAAGCTCACTTACAGTAACAAAGGTGTAACATTCAGATGTTAAAGTATCTACTAATTTTAATGCCGCTTCAACGCTTGTTTTATAAATGTCGTGCATAAGTATAATATCATTTCCAGATACCCTTTTTAATGTATAATTATATATTTTGTTTGTATTTCTAAATTTCCAATCTTTAGAGTCGACATCCCATAAAACATTAGTAAGTTGATTATTTTCTAGTAACAAATTTACTCTATCATTTATTGAACCGTAAGGAACCCTTATAAGAGAAATATCTTGATTTGTTGCAGAGTATAAAACATTCTTTGTTTTATCAATTTGTTCTTCAATTTCTTCGTTTGTAATTCTTGTAAATAGCTTATGTACATAACTGTGAATTCCAATTTCGTTACCATTATCAACTATATATTTTATAGTACTTTGTCTTGATATTGCATTTTCTCCTAAAATAAAAAATGTTGCTTTTACATTACGCTTTTTTAATTCATCAACTAAATTTTCAGTATATCTTCCTGGACCATCGTCAAAGGTTAGTGCAATTAATTTTTTTAATTTATATTGTGTTTTTATAAACTCTTCTCTTGAATTATCTTCTTCAACTTTTGGTTCTTCTTCACAAAATGAGTTATCTTTAATTGGTAAATTATTTTTATGTGTATTAAAATTATGCCATAAAATAAGTGCAAAAAACGTTGTAGGAATTATACAAAAAAGTATTGTATATACAATTAAACTTCTTTTACTTTTAAAATAAATAGTTGTCAATTTTTTCACCTCGTAATAGAAAAATATATTTAAATATTACTTAGATATGAGGTAGATGAGTATAAATACAATGATTAGATATATAGTTGCTTTTAATATATTAAGATTTGTTCCTTTATATTTAGAAATTTTCACACATGATCACCTTAGAAAATTATATGATTTATTAATATAGATTTATGAATGTGTAAATTATATTAAATAATTATAATAAACATTGACTAAAAATTTTATGTTTGATATAATTTTATTTGATAAAAAAGAGGAATTTTATGAATGAAGATAGAATAGTTAATCCAGATACATTAGAATATAATGAACAAATGCAAGAAATAAGTCTTAGACCCAAAAGATTTAGTGAATATGTTGGACAAGATAAAGTAAAAGAAAATTTAAAAATATGTATTTCATCTGCATTGAAAAGAAAAGAACAACTAGACCATGTTTTACTTTATGGTCCACCAGGACTTGGAAAAACTACACTTGCAACAATAATTGCAAATGAAATGAATAGCAATATAAAAATTACTTCAGGTCCTGCGATAGAAAAGCCAGGGGATTTGGCTGCAATACTTAGTAATTTAGAAGAAAATGATATATTATTTATAGATGAAATTCATAGACTTAGCAAATCTGTTGAAGAAATTTTGTATCCTGCATTGGAAGACTTTAGCTTAGACATTGTTATAGGTAAAGGGCCTACAGCAAAATCCATAAGAATAGATTTACCTAAATTTACACTTGTTGGCGCTACAACTAAAATAGGATCTCTGTCATCTCCTTTAAGAGATAGATTTGGAATAATAGAAAAACTAGAACTTTATAATCAAAAAGATTTAGGAAAGATAGTTGATAGAAGTGCTCATATACTGGGGTATGAAATAGAAAAGGATGCTGCTTTAGAAATTGGATCTAGATCAAGAGGAACTCCAAGAATTGCTAACAGGCTATTAAAAAGAGTAAGAGATTTTGCTGAATTTGAAAATAGTAAAATTATAACTTATGAACTTTCAAAAATGGCTCTAGAAAAATTAGAAATAGATGAATTAGGACTTGATCAAATAGATAGAGAAATGTTAGAGACTGTAATATTAAACTTTAATGGTGGACCTGTGGGACTAGATACTTTAGCAGCAACAATAGGAGAAGATAAAGACACAATAGAAGATGTATATGAACCATACTTAATGCAAATAGGATTTTTAACTAGAACACAAAGAGGTAGAGTTGTTACTAAACTGGCCTATGAACATTTAAATATTAAAAACAAAGAGGAGTAGCTTTTATATTATGAATAAGATAAATAAATTATTAGTTCATGCTTGTTGTGGTCCGTGTTTTACTTATATTAATTACGATTTGAAAAACAATGGACTCTTAACTGAAGATAATACTAGACAAAAAGTAGATTTTACAGCATGCTTTTATAATCCAAATATTCATCCAAAAGTTGAATATGAAAGAAGAAAAGAAGCTTTTGAAACACTTTGTAAAATGGAAGATACAGATTATGTTATATTAGATGAATATAGTCTAGATGGCTACATAAAGGATGTTGTAGATAAGGTATTAAATAAAAAGGAATTTGAATCTAGATGTGAATACTGTTATTATTTAAGACTTAATAAAGTGTTCTTATATGCACTTGAAAATGGATATGATGCTGTGACTACGACACTTTCAATTAGTCCATATCAGAAGCATGATATAATAAAGAAGGTAGGAAAATTATTAGAAGATAAATATAAAATAAAATTTATATACGTTGATTATAGACAGTACTTTAGGCAAGGGCAAAAGATGGCAAGGGAAAAAGGTATCTATATGCAAAAGTATTGTGGCTGTGTATTTTCTTTTGATAGTGGAAAGTGGGTATATTAATGGAAAATTATTCAAAAAGTAAATTAGTAAGAAAAAGAGGAGAAAAATCACTAATTATTATTTTAGCAATTATATTAGTTATAATTATTGCTCTTGCAATACTTATACTAGCAAATAATAATATAGTAAAAGAAAAAGTTAATTTTGATGCTACAAGTGCTAGTGATGATATAGCTAAAAATTCTACTCCGATTGTAGTAAATAATCTTGTAGTAGGTGCTACATATAATGGTAATTGGGTGTCTGCAGAAAGATATTATTTGAAGAGTGTAAATAAAAATGGATTGGAAATAGACCTATTTAGTAAAAATGGAAAGTTAGGAACATATGAATTAAATGAAGTAACACAGAAAGCAGGAACAACTTCTGTATACACTACAACTACAAGGGCAAATCTTGTTGACGAATATTTTGCTGTTTCAAAAAATACCATAAATAGTATACCAAGCATTAGTTCTAAAGAGGCAACTGATGAAGATTATAAAGCAGTAAAAAAGGCACTAGGAATTTATAGATTATTAAATACTAGTGTTAAAATAGAAAATGTATATGAAGTAATGATTTCAGATGCTGTATATGGAAAAGTAATTGTTGCAAGTAATGAAGCTGGTGAATCTTCAGGGGCATATACTGCTGTAATATTTGTTGACAACAGTAATCATTCTTCAATAATAAAATATAATTATATTAGAAATTTAAAGAAATCATCTGATTGGCCTATTTATTCTGTAGCATTCATTGCAGATTTAAATAACGATTCATCAAAGGAATTAGTTTTAATAGAGACAAAAGAATTTGAAGCAAAATATGACATATTAGAATATAGAAATGGTAAATTTGTAGAAGTTTTATCTGCAGTTGTAAAATAAAACTTGATTTTTAATATAATATATAATATAATATATTTGATGTTGATGGGACGAGTAAAAATAAACACTGCTACAAGAGAGAATTAGTCGTGGGCTGTAAGCTAATTTTAGTAAGATTATTTTGAAGACTACCCCGGAGTCAGTAGTGAAAGCTACCGTTGATTTCGTACAATCATAAATTGAGTAAAAATTTAGGGTGGAACCGTGCAATAAATATATTGTACCCCTATAGCAAGAGTGTAGTCTCTTTCTATAGAGGTACATTTTTAATATAAAAAGGAGGAATTTTTATGTCAGTAAAATATGTTAGTAAAAATGGAGAGGTATACGAAGGGGAGTATGATTTAAAAATTGCAAGACATACTACATCACATATACTTGCACAAGCTATAAAAAGATTATATCCCGACGCAAAACTTGCTATAGGTCCTGCAATAGATAATGGATTTTATTATGATTTTGATAATTTATCAATTAAGCAAGAAGATTTGGAAAAAATAGAAGCAGAAATGAAAAATATTGTAAAAGAAAATTTAAAAATCGAAGCTTTTAAACTACCACGAGAAGAAGCAATAAAATTAATGGAAGAAAGAAATGAGCCATATAAAGTAGAACTTATAAATGATATACCAGATGGCGAAGACATATCATTTTTTAAACAAGGTGAATTTGTTGATTTGTGTGTTGGACCACACATGTTATATACAAAAGGAGTTAAAGCATTTAAATTACTTTCTATTACAGGTGCATATTGGAGAGGAAATGAAAATAATAAGATGCTTCAAAGAATTTACGGAACTACTTTTGAAAATAAGGAAAAACTTGATGAATATTTAAAAGAAAGAGAAGAAGCAATAAATAGAGATCATAACAAAATAGGAAGAGAATTAGAATTATTTACAACTGTTGAAGAAGTAGGTCAAGGACTTCCATTGCTTATGCCAAAAGGTGCAAGAATGATGCAAATACTTCAAAGACTAGTTGAAGATGAAGAAGAAAAAAGAGGCTATTTATTAACTAAAACTCCATTCATGGCTAAAAGTGATTTGTATAAATTATCAGGACATTGGGATCATTATAAGGATGGAATGTTTATACTTGGTGATGAGAAAAATGATAAAGAAGTTTTTGCACTTCGTCCAATGACTTGCCCATTTCAATTTATGATATATAAAAATAGTTTGCATAGTTACAAGGAATTACCATTTAGATATAATGAAACTTCTACACTATTTAGAAATGAAGCATCAGGAGAAATGCATGGACTTACTCGTGTAAGACAATTTACTTTATCTGAGGGACATTTGGTTGTAAGACCTGATCAAGTAGAAGAAGAATTTAAAGGTGTACTAGATTTAATAAAATATTTTATGAGAGTTTTAAATATAGAAGATGAATTAACATATAGATTTTCTAAATATGATCCAAATGATAAAACAGGAAAATATATAGATAACAAAGAGGCTTGGGAAAATGCACAAGCTAAAATGAAAATTATACTAGACAATTTAGGAATAGACTATGTAGAAGCAGAAGGAGAAGCAGCATTTTATGGACCAAAACTTGATATTCAAGGAAAAAATGTGTATGGCAAAGAAGATACAATAATTACTATACAACTTGATTTCTTTTTACCAGAATCTTTAGATATGAGTTATGTAGATAAAGATGGAAAAAAGAAAAGACCTGTTGTTATTCATAGAAGTGCTATTGGCTCTTATGAAAGAACACTTGCAATGTTAATTGAAAAATATGCGGGAGCATTTCCATTGTGGATTAGTCCAGTACAAGTAAAAATACTTCCAATTTCTGAAAATGAGATAGAGTACGCAAAAAAAATAGAAACAGAATTATTAAATAATAAATATAGAGTAGAGGTAGATAGTAGTGACGAAAAGATTGGGTACAAAATAAGAAATGCTCAACTTGAAAAGGTACCATATATGATAATACTTGGAAAAGATGAAGTAAATAACTCTACAATATCTGTTAGATCTAGAAGTGGTGAAAAACAAGATAATATTAGTTTAGATAGCTTTAAGAATAAATTGAAACAAGAAATTGAAGATGTACTTAAGTAAAAATAAAACAGCCCATTTTGGGCTGTTTTATTTTATAAAGAATTTACGAATTTCTCGATTCTTTTTATTAACATTTCTTTTTTGTATAATTTGTCTAATCGGCGTGTGCGTGATACAAAACCATGGGGTATAAACAAAACTGGTATGTAATCACTTGTGATAAATATATAATCACTTTTAAGTTCCATTGGAAAAATTCCGCTATTGTATATTTTTAATAGAGTGGAAAGTATGGTAGCCTTTTGATTAGGTGATAGACTAAAATTTTCTTTTTCCTTTAAAGCTTTGTAAGAAATTAAAGATTTAGATGTAAAAGTAAAAATATCATCTATCCGCCTAAAATCTTGAAAAAATATTGGATTATAATACTTATTTATAGAAAAGCCTAATTTTCTTGCTTTTTCTTGATGCTTTCTCTTTAAACTAGACAAATTTCTAGCAGTTGTCATTAACAAAATATCATTGTTTTCCATTATATATTCCTCCTAAATTAAAATTTTAATTTTAAAGACCGCAAATTTATGTTAATTATATCACACATTTATGTTAAAATCAATATAAAGTAAAAAAAGAAATGAAAAATGTCGAATTAGTAATTTATATTTAAGTTGACAATGGTTTACTATTATTATATAATTGTCGTAGGTGATGTTATGAAATATGAAATAAGAAAAGATATTAATCCAAATATTTTTAGAGGATATGATATCAGAGCAATATATGGAGAGGATTTAGATGAAAATGTGGCATACACAATAGGATTATCATTTGGTACACATATTCAAAATTCTGGATATAAGAAATGTGTTATTGGTTACGATAATAGAACTTCATCTGTATCTCTAAATGAAGCATTAATTACTGGAATACTTAGTACAGGAGCAGATGTTATATCTTTAGGACTTGTTACTACTCCTATGTACTATTACGCTCAAATAAAATTAAATGATGGTGTCAATATGATGCCTGGTATTATGATTACTGCAAGTCATAATCCAAAAGAGTATAATGGATTTAAAATGTCATTAAATGATTTTGGTAATGCATGTGGTCAAATGATTCAAGATTTTAGAGTCTTTACAGAAAAATGTGAATTTAAATCAGGTAAAGGAACATTATCAACATATAATATTTATGATGAATATCTAGAACTTATAAAATCATCAATAAAATTGGGAGATAAGAAAATAAAAGCAGTTGTAGATGCTGGTAATGGAACTACAACAATAGTTGCTAAACAAGCTTTTGAAATGATGGGCGTTGAAGTAATTCCTATATGTATGGAGTCTGATCCAACATTTCCAAATCATCATCCAGATCCAAGTGTTGAAAAAAATAATGAAATGCTAAAAAAAGCAGTTATTGAAAATCATGCCGATGTTGGAATTGGACTTGATGGAGATGGGGATAGAGTTGGTATTATTGATGAAAACGGTAAAATGGTATTTATGGATTTTTATGCAATAATTATCTGGCGTGATATTATGAATAAAGTTAGCAATAAAAAAGCTCTATTTGATGTAAAATGCACAAAAGCACTTCAAGATGAAATAATAAAACTTGGAGGAGAGCCTGTATGTTATAGAACAGGTAATTCATATATGAAAGCTAAGATGAGAGAAGGAGACTTTGCATTCGGATGTGAATTATCAGGACACGTATTCTTTAGAGATAAATGGCCTAACATAGATGATGGAATATATGCTGGATTAAGACTAATAGAAATACTTTCTAGAACTGGAAAAACAGTAAGTCAACTTTTGGAAGGAGTGAATAAATACTATTCAACTCCAGAGATAAAGATAAAATCAACTGACGATGAAAAGTTTAAAGTTATAGAAAAAGTAAAAGAATATTGCAGAAAACAAGGATACGAAGTAAATGATATAGATGGAATGAGAACAGAATTTGATAATGGTTGGGCTTTAGTAAGAGCATCTAATACAGGTCCTGATATAACTGCAAGATTTGAGGGAACAACTGAAGAAGACATGAAGAAAATTGAAAAAGAATTTATGGATTTATTAAATTAGTAATTTATAGACTGCACCTAAATTATTTAGGTGCAGTTTTAAACTTTATTTATAAAATTATATAGTACTTGAAATAAGTTTTTTTTTATCATATAATCATGGGTAGAATGGAGTTTTACAATGGAAAATATAATAGAAAGTTTAAGTTTAGAACTTGGTATAACAAAAAAACAGGTAAAAAATGCTGTAGAATTAATTGATGAAGGAAATACAATACCATTTATAGCAAGGTATAGAAAAGAAGCTACATCAAATTTGGATGATGAAACTTTAAGAAATCTTAATGATAGACTTAATTATTTGAGAAACTTAGAGCAAAGAAAACAAGAAGTTATAAGACTTATAGAAGAAACTGGTAATTTGACTGAAGAGATAAAAAATCAAGTTTTAAATGCAAAAATACTTAGTGAAATAGAAGATATTTATAGACCTTTCAAGCCAAAAAAGAGAACTAAGGCAACTATAGCAAAAGAAAAAGGATTAGAAAAACTTGCTATAGAGATTTTAAAGCAAACTAATAAATATACTAAATTAGAGGATTTAGCTAAATTATATGTAGATGAGAAAAAAGGAGTTAATACAGTTCAAGATGCTATTTTAGGCGCAACTGATATAATATCTGAAATAATATCTGATGATCCATATTATAGGAAAAAAATTAGACAAATTTCATATAGGACTGGAAAAATTGAAACCTCAGCAACAGATGATGAAGATTTAGTATATAATATGTATAATAATTTTAGTGAAAATATAAGTAAAATACCATCTCATAGAATACTTGCAATAAATAGAGGAGAAAAAGAAGAAAAGTTAAAAGTTAAAATTTCAGTTGATGAAGCCCAAATAATAAATTTCTTAGAATCAAAAATAATACATTCTGATAATATATATGTTGAACTATTAAAGCAGACAATTTCAGAATCGTATAAAAAAACAATAAAGCCATCTATAGAAAGAGAAATCCGAAGTGATTTAAAAGAAAAAGCAGATGAAAAAGCAATAAAAGTATTTGGAGTAAATGTTAAAAATCTTCTTATGCAATCTCCTATAAAAGATATGGTAGTTATGGGATTTGATCCAGCATATAGGACTGGTTGTAAAATAGCAATTATAGATGAAACTGGAAAACTTTTAGATTATACTACTGTATATCCTACTGAGCCACAAAATGATATAGAAGGTGCATCTAAAGAACTATTAAAATTAATTGAAAAATATAAAGTAAATATGATTTCAATAGGAAATGGAACAGCATCAAGAGAATCTGAAAAATTTGTTGCAGATTTAATAAAAAAGGCAAAACATAAGGTGTATTATACAATTGTTAGTGAAGCGGGAGCAAGTGTATACTCTGCTTCTAAACTTGCTACTAAAGAATATCCTGATATAAATGTATCGATAAGAGGTGCAATATCTATAGCTAGAAGATTACAGGATCCACTTGCAGAATTAGTTAAAATTGATCCAAAATCAATAGGAGTTGGACAGTATCAACATGATGTAAATCAAAAAAGACTTGATGAATCTTTAACTGGGGTAGTTGAAAGCGTAGTAAATACAGTTGGAGTAGATGTAAATACTGCAACACCTTCACTTCTATCATATGTTTCAGGTATTAACTCAACGGTTTCTACAAATATAGTAAAATATAGAGATGAGGTAGGTAAATTTTCTTCTAGAAAAGAGTTACTTAAGGTGCCAAAACTTGGCAACACTGCTTTTGTTCAATGTGCTGGATTTTTAAAAGTGCCTGAATCTAAAAATATACTAGATAATACAATGGTACATCCTGAATCATATAGTATTGCTGAAAATTTAATAAAGGATTTAGGATATGATATAAAAAAGATGAGTAAACAAGACTATCAAAATTTTGTTAAAAAATTAGATATGTTAGATATTGATTTAGAATCTAAAAAATTAAATGTTGGAGATTTGACACTTAAAGATATTGTAAAAGAATTATCAAAACCAGGAAGAGATCCAAGAGAAGATATGCCAAAAGTAATACTAAAAGAAGATATATTAAAAATTGAGGATCTTCAAGTTGGTATGGT
Source organism: uncultured Clostridia bacterium (assembly GCA_947628005.1). GTDB lineage: Bacteria > Bacillota > Clostridia > TANB77 > CAG-465 > CAG-465. The sequence goes on along the minus strand of CANQYI010000003.1, from coordinate 56,002 downwards.
ACTTACTGGAACTGTAAGAAATGTTACTGATTTTGGAGCTTTTGTTGATATTGGAATAAAATCTGATGGACTGGTGCATATATCAGAACTTAGTGATAAATTTGTAAGAGATCCAATGGAAGAAGTATCTGTTTCAGATATAGTTAAAGTAAAAATAATAAATATTGATACAAAAAAAGGTAAGGTAAGCCTTACTATGAAAGGTTTAAATTAGAGGTGAATGTAAATATGTTTAATGAAATTTTTGGAAAAGTAAAAGATATATTTAGTAATCCCATGATAACAGTAGTTATTGGTGCTGTTGTAGCATTTATAATAATTAGATTTATATATAGAAAAATATTTAAAAGAAATAGTGTAAGACTTGTAGTAAGTGTAATAACAGTATGTATTATAATTTTTGCTATAGTACTATACATACTAGCATATTTTGAGGGCGCAGGTCAAGTTTACTTAGAAGATGATATGAACTATGTTTATGGTAAAGTTGTTTATGTAGATACTGCAAATTTAGAAATAAAAGTTAATGTAATTAGATCAAATATTAAAAAAGGTGGAACAGGGGAAGTTTATGGTATTATGAGTGCAACTACTAAAGTAATGTACAATAATAAAGCAATCGAAGAAAAACTTACTTTAGGCGAAATAAAAACAGGAGATTATGTATTTTTAGTAACTAATGATGAAGAAGTTAAAAAGCAAGAATTAAGTGTAAGAGCAGTATTAAAACAGGAACAAAGTTCAATATTCTCTAAGATAGCTAGTATTTTCTTTAATGAAAGAACTGAAATTTATGGTCAATAGTTTTTTGGGTAGTTAATTGCTACCCAAAATTTTTTGGTAAAATTTAGCAAACACTTGTTTTGATTTGAAATTAGTGATATAATTACATACGGAGTGATTAAGATGAACGATAAAATAGTTATAAAAGGTGCAAAAGAACATAATTTAAAAAATGTTGATATAGAAATTCCAAGAGATAAATTAGTTGTTTTTACTGGCCTTTCTGGTTCAGGAAAATCATCTTTAGCATTTGATACGATATATGCTGAAGGGCAAAGAAGATATGTCGAATCTTTATCGTCATATGCAAGACAATTTTTAGGATTAATGGAAAAGCCAGAAGTTGATTATATAGAAGGATTATCTCCTGCTATATCAATAGATCAAAAAACTACTTCTAAAAATCCAAGATCTACAGTTGGCACTGTGACAGAAATATATGATTACTTAAGACTACTATATGCAAGAATAGGAATACCTCATTGTCCTAATTGTGGAAAAAGAATTAGAAAGCAAACTGTTGACGAGATTGTTGATAAAGTACTTGAATATGAGGAAGGTACTAAAATTATGATTATGGCGCCTGTTGTAAGAGCTAAAAAAGGCGAACATGTAAAAATATTAGAGCAGGCTTTAAAAGATGGTTATATTAGAGTTAGAATAAATGGCGAAATGTATGATTTAAGTGAATCAATACCAGCTCTAGACAAACAAAAAAAAGACAATATTGATATAATTATTGATAGAATAGTAATAAGAGATGGTATAAGAAAAAGACTTGCTGATTCAATTGAACTTGCATTAAATACAGCAAATAATCTAGTTATAGTAAAAAATATTGATAAAGATGAAACGTTATTTAGTGCAAATTATGCATGTCCTGATTGTAATATAAATATAGAAGAACTTACTCCTAGAATGTTTTCTTTTAATAGCCCATTTGGTGCATGCCCAGACTGTACAGGACTTGGAGAATTATTAAGAATTGATCCAGAAAAGATAATGCCAGATAAAGAAAAATTATTAAGTGATCTTAGTGCGATAAAATGTTGGGCAGGAAGTACAATAGATAGTGTAAGTTCCATGTATATTAATGGATTGTGTAAGCACTATAAAGTAAATCCTGATACTAAACTTAAAGATTTACCAAAGAAATTTATGAATGTACTTTTATATGGCTCAAATGGTGAAAAGATAAAATTTCAACACGTAACAAGAACTATGGTAAGAGATTTTGAATCTGAATTTGAAGGAATAGTAAATGCTTTACAAAGAAGGTTTGCTGAGACTAAATCCCCAGGTATGAAAGCTTACTATGAAAGTTACATGTCATCTAGTCACTGTAGTTTATGTGATGGAGCTAGATTAAAGAAAGAGTCTTTAGCAGTAACTGTAGGAAATTTAAATATATATCAACTATGTAAAAAAGATATCATTTCAATAAAGAAATATATAAATGATATATATGAAAATAAATTAAACAAAAAAGAACGTATGATAGCAAGTCAAATTGTAAAAGAATTAAATAGTAGATTACAATTTTTAATTGATGTTGGACTTGAATATTTAACACTTTCACGTAGTGCTGGAACTTTATCAGGAGGAGAAGCACAAAGAATAAGACTTGCTACTCAAATTGGCTCAGGATTAACAGGTGTATTGTACATATTAGATGAACCAAGTATAGGCCTACATCAAAGAGATAATGAAAAATTGTTAGCTTCACTTAAAAAGATGAGAGATCTAGGGAATACGTTGATTGTAGTAGAACATGATGAAGAAACAATGAAAGAATCTGATTACATAGTAGATATTGGACCTGGAGCAGGTGTACATGGAGGTCAAATAATTTTTGCTGGTACTCCAGATAAAATTACAGATTGTAAAGAATCAATTACAGGAAATTATCTGAGTGGAAGACTTAAAATAGAAGTCCCAAAAGTTAGACGAAAAGCTGATAATGGCTATATACAAATTAAGGGAGCAAAGGAGCATAATTTAAAAAATATTGATGTAAAATTTCCTATAGGTACATTTAATTGCGTTACAGGTGTATCAGGAAGTGGAAAATCTACTCTAGTAAATGAGATTTTATATAAAGCACTTGCAAGAAAGATAAATAGAAGTAATGTTGTGCCAGGAAAACATGATAAAATTTTGGGAATTGATAAGATTGATAAAATAATCAATATTGATCAATCTCCAATTGGTAGAACTCCAAGGTCAAATCCAGCAACATATACAGGTATGTTTGATCCAATAAGAGATTTATTTGCATCTACTATGGACGCAAAGTCTAGAGGGTATAATAAAGGAAGATTTAGTTTTAATGTTCCAGGAGGTAGATGTGAAGCATGTTCAGGCGATGGAATAATAAAAATTGAAATGCACTTTTTGCCAGATGTTTATGTCCCATGTGAAGTATGTAAGGGTAAACGTTATTCTAGAGAAACTTTAGAGGTAAAATATAAGGGAAAAAATATAAATGATGTGTTAAATATGACAGTCGAAGAGGCATTAAAGTTTTTTGAAAACATTACATCAATAAAATCAAAATTGCAAACTTTATATGATGTTGGACTCGGATATATAAAACTAGGACAACCTTCTACTACTTTATCAGGAGGAGAGGCACAAAGAATTAAACTTGCAACAGAACTATGTAAAAAATCTACTGGAAAAACTTTATATATCTTGGATGAGCCAACAACTGGACTACACATGGATGATGTAAATAGGTTGATAAAAATACTTCAAAGATTAACTGATTCAAATAATACTTTAGTTGTTATTGAACATAATTTAGATGTAATAAAATCTGCAGATTATATTATTGATTTAGGACCTGAAGGTGGCGATAATGGTGGAACTGTTATTGCGACTGGTACACCAGAAGAAATATGTGAAAATGAATCAAGTTATACTGGTAGATTTTTAAAACCATTATTAAAAAAATAAAGTCAGGATTTTTTCCTGACTTTTTATGTATGTTTTGTTATATATTAGTTACAGCAACAACAAAGAACGATGATTATTAATATAATCCATATACAGCAGCAGTTTCCACCGAAAAAACCGCATCCGTTTGAACATCCACAGTTGTTGTTAGAACATCCACATCCGCATCCGCATCTTTCATCCATCATATTGCTCACCCTTTCGTTAAGTAATTTTTACCATTAATAATTAATGGTGATGAACTTAGACCTCAAAAAAAGTATCAAAGTTCACTGGTGTAGAAGATCTATCTTGACTAAATATAAAGAAAATTAATACTATAATAGCAAACCATAAAAAGCAATTATCTCTGCACATATTATATAACACTCCTTTAGTTTAAAGATTAAGTTTTATTTCCTAATCTTAGTATACTATATTCTTGCTTAAAAAAATTGTTACTTAAAATTTATAAGTTTTCTTCATTTACTAGTATATAAATTTATGTTATAATATACTTATTGTATTAGTACTTTAATTTTAGGAGGTTAATCTTGAAAAAAGATGATATATTGGAATTAGAAATTTTAGATAATGGATTAAACTTTGAAGGCATTTCTAGATATCAAGATAAAGTTGTATTTGTGCCAAATGCAATTTTGAAAGAAAAGGTAAGTGTAAAGGTATTAAAAGATAATAAAAATTTTAGTATTGCAAAATTAGAGCAAATAATAAAGCCAAGTGCCTCTAGAGTAGAGCCATTTTGTAGTGTATATAAGAGGTGTGGTGGATGTAGTGCCCAGCACATTGACTACAATATGCAACTTATAATAAAAAATAATATGGTAAAATCTTGCCTTGCAAAACAAAATGTTAAAGCTAAAGTTATTAATTCTACAATTGGTATGGGTCTTCCATATTACTATAGAAATAAAGTGCAATATCCTGTAAGAGTAAATAAAAATAAAAATACAGTAATGGGATTTTATTCAAAAAGGAGTCATGACGTAGTAGAAAATAATTGTTGTTACATACAAGAACGTGTTATAGATATGCTTGCCAAAAAAATATATGAACTTATATTAGAACAAAAAATTGTTGGATATGATGAAGTCTCAAACACAGGAGAACTAAGACATTTAGTTATTCGTAGGGGCTATCATACAGGACAAATAATGATTATTTTTGTGGTTAATAACAAAGAATGTATAAATGATAAGAGATTTGTAAAATTAATTCAAGATATATATAAACTTACTGATAGTATAAAAGGCATTTTTATTAATGTTAATAATTCAAAAACAAATGAAATATTTTCAGATGAAACCATAAAAATAATAGGCGATGATTATATACAAGATTATATTGGAGATTTTAAATATTATATTAGCCCTAAATCTTTTTTTCAAGTAAATACGTTACAAGCAGAAGTACTTTATTATACTTTAAAGAAAGAATTAAATTTAAATGGCAATGAAATTTTATTTGACTTATATAGTGGAGTGGGTTCAATAGGAATATTTTTGAGTAAAAATGTAAAGAAGGTTTATGGAATTGAGATAGAAAAAACTGCTGTAGATATGGCTAATTTAAATATTAAAGAAAATAATCTTGATAATTTAGAATATATTGCTGGAAGTGTTGAAGATAAAATAGAGGAATTTAAGAAAAGAAATATTAAACCAGATGTTATTGTATTAGATCCTCCAAGAAAGGGTCTAGATGATAAAAGTATTGATTACATATTAGAATTTAATCCTAAAAAAATAGGGTATGTAAGTTGTAATCCGGCAACAATGGCAAGGGATTTAAAGAAGTTATCTGAAAAATATGATATATCTTCTATAACTCCAGTTGATATGTTTCCACATACAAGTGCTGTAGAATGTGTATGTGCATTAAATTTACGTTAACTTTTAAATAATTTATAAAATATTATGCTTAAAAGTCTTAAAATACCAATAATTTTTGCCATTATTTTTGTTGACACAGTAAGGCTTTTGGAGTATAATTGTACGTGTGATTATTAAAAAATTGTTTGGAGGAAATGATATGAGTGTTTCAAAAGAAGATGTAAAACATATAGCAAATCTTGCAAGACTTGAAATATCAGAGAAAGAATTAGATAAATATACTGAAGATTTATCTAATATTGTTGATTATGCAACAACATTATCTAATATAGATGTAAGTGGTGTAGATCCTACAAATCATATATTAGATATAAAAAATGTGTTTAGAAAAGATGAAGTAAAAAACTCTTATGATAGAGAGGAAATATTAAAAAATGCTCCTGATAAACAAGCAGGATGTATTAGCGTACCAAAAGTTGTGGAGTAGAGGTGTAAATATGAATTTATATAGTTTATCACTTAGCGATATAGCTAAAAAAATAAAATTAAAAGAAGTTTTGATAAAGGAAGTTTTAGATAGTGTATATGCAAGAATAGATGAAGTTGAGCCTAAAGTAGATGCATATATTACACTAACAAAAGAATATGCTTATAAAAGAGCTCAAGAACTTCAAGAAAAATTAGATAATGGCGAGAATATAGGTGTACTTGGAGGTGTACCAATAGCAATAAAAGATAATATATGCACAAAAGATATAAAGACTACTTGCGCTTCAAGAATGCTTGAAAATTTTATTCCACCATATGATGCTACTGTAATAAAAAAATTAGAAGAAAATGGTGCAATAATTATTGGAAAAACAAATATGGATGAATTTGCAATGGGATCTTCAACTGAAACTTCATATTTTAAAAAGACTAAAAACCCATGGGATTTAGAAAAAGTTCCTGGTGGCTCAAGTGGCGGTAGTGCAGCATGTGTTGCTTCAGATATGGCATTTGCAGCTTTAGGAAGTGATACAGGTGGATCAATAAGACAACCAGCTTCTTATTGCTCAGTTATAGGCCTAAAGCCTACTTATGGATTAGTATCAAGATATGGTCTTGTAGCTTTTGCTTCATCACTAGATCAAATAGGACCATTTACTAAAACAGTAGAAGATGCGGCAATTATGTTAAATGTTATAACTGGACATGATAACATGGATACAACATCACTAGATATTGATTATGAAGATTATACAAAAGCTTTAGTAAATAGTGTAGATAAAATAAGAATAGGAATAGATAAGAACTTTACTAAAGATGGTGTAGCAGAAGATGTTAAGAATGCTTATAACAATTCTTTAGAACTATTACAAAAACTTGGAGCAAATATTGTAGAGGTAGATTTATCTTATGCTAAATACTCCCTTGCAACTTATTATATAATAGCTACTGCTGAAGCTTCATCTAACCTTGGAAGATATGACGGTATTCGTTATGGGCATAGGGCAAAAGAGTTCTCTGATTTAATAGATTTATACAAAAAATCTAGAACAGAAGGATTCGGAGATGAAGTAAAAAGAAGAATAATGCTTGGTACTTACGTTTTATCTTCTGGGTATTATGATGCTTATTATAAAAGAGCTCAGCAAGTTAGAACATTAATCATTAACGAATTTAAAAAAGCTTTTGATAATTGTGATGTAATCTTGATTCCAACTGCTCCAAATACTGCTTTTAAATTTGGAGCTAAGGCAGAAAATCCATTAGAGATGTACTTGGAAGATATATACACAGTTCCTGTAAATATTGCAGGTTTACCAGGTATATCTATTCCAGCTGGATTTGATAAAGATGCTATGCCAATAGGGCTTCAAATAATTGCTAACGCTTTTGATGAACAAAAAATGTTACAAGTTGCTTATACATTTGAACAAAACACAGATTTTCATTCTAAAAAACCTGAAATAAAATAAAGGGGAGAATTAAATGTTACAATCAAAACTTATAGGTGACACAAAAAAAGAATGGCCAAGTGAGGCTAGCTTAAAAAGTCACGGATTACTTTTGAAGGGTGGATATATAAAACAAATGGCAAGTGGAATTTTTACACTAATGCCACTTGGTAAAAAAGTAATAGCTAAAATAGAAAATATAATAAGAGAAGAAATGAATAAAATAGGATCACAAGAGATTCTTATGCCACTTGTTGCTACAAAAAAACTTTGGGATATGTCTGGAAGGTATGATAGTGTTGGCTCTGAACTATTAAGATTTAAAGATAGAACAAAAGCAGACATGGTACTTTCTATGACTCATGAAGAAGCTACAGTTTTTTCTATGACAAATGATGCAACTTCTTATCAAAAATATCCATTTTCAGTATATCAAATACAGACTAAATTCAGAGATGAAGCAAGAAGTAGAGGTGGACTAATAAGAGTTAGAGAATTTACTATGAAAGATGCATATTCATTTCACACATCTACTGAAAGTTTAGATAAAGAATATGATAAATTTTTTGAAGCATATAATAGAATTTATGACAGAGTTGGAATACCTGAAGTTATTGCTGTAGCTTCAGATACAGGAATGATGGGTGGAAGTGGTGCTCATGAATATATGCTACTTTGTGATGCAGGAGAAGATAAAATAGTAAAATGCAAAAATTGTGATTATTCTGCTAATATGGAAGTTGCCTATACAGCAAAATATGATACATTTAATTTAGTTGAAGAAAAGTTAGAAAAAATATCTACACCAAATATCAAAACTATAGAAGATTTAGTTAAATTTACTGGTAAAGAAAATACAAATATTTTAAAAGCAGTTATTTATGATAGACTAGATACAAATCAAACTGTGATTGTATTTATACGTGCAGATAGAGAAGTAAATGAGACAAAACTTCGTAATTTATTAAGAGTAGATGATGAAAAATTAGTGCCAAAAACTGAAAGAGAAGATGATAAAATTTTATATGGTTTTGTAGGTCCAATAAATTTAAATATAGAAAACTCTATTGTAATTTACGATTCTTCATTAGAGAATGAAAAATCTTTAATAGCTGGAGCTAATGAAAAAGATTATCATTATACTGGCGTTAATATATCAAGAGATGTTGGAAATGTAGAATATCATGATGTATCTAAAGTAACAAAAGATGATTATTGTCCAAAGTGCCATAAAAAATCTTTAGATATATCAAATGGAATAGAAGTAGGTAATATATTTAAACTTGGAGATAAATATACTAAAGCTATGTCAATGACTTATGTGGATGAAAATGGAAATATTAAAAATCCAATAATGGGATGTTATGGTATAGGAATAGGAAGACTTATGGCCTCAGTTCTAGAAGCTAGGGCAACTGAAAAATGTGTTAATTGGCCTGCTTCAATAGCTCCTTTTGATATACACATTTGTCCACTTGATTATGATAAAAATGAGCAAATCAAAAATATATCTGATAAATTATATAGTGATTTTGAAAGTTTAGGATACGATGTATTGCTAGATGACAGACAAAAGAGCGCAGGAGTAAAATTTGCAGATTCAGATCTTATAGGCGCTCCAATTAGAATAGTTGTAAGCAAAAGAAATATAGCAGATAATTTATTAGAAATAAAGACTATCGATGATGAGCAAAATCAAATGATAGATGTAAATGATGTAATTAAATTTGTACAAGAGAAGATGAAAGGATGGAAAAAATAATGAGAGAAGACTATGAAGTTATAATTGGTCTAGAGGTTCATGCTGAACTTTCAACAAATACAAAAATATATTGTGGTTGTACAACAAAATTTGGAGCAGATCCAAATACACACTGCTGTCCAATATGTACAGGTATGCCAGGTGTACTTCCTGTATTAAATGAAAAAGTAGTTGAGTATGCTGTTAAAATGGGACTTGCTACAAATTGTGAAATTGCTAGATTTTCTAAACAAGATAGAAAAAATTATTTTTATCCTGATCTTCCAAAGGCTTTTCAAACTTCACAATATGATTTACCTTTGTGTGAACATGGCCATTTAGATTTTAAAGTAAATGGACAAGATAAAACAGTTGGAATTACTAGAATTCATATTGAAGAAGATGCTGGAAAATTAATACATGATGCATATACAGGTGATACTCTAGTAGACATGAACCGTTGTGCAGTTCCACTAATAGAAATAGTATCTGAACCAGATATTAGAAGTGCAGATGAAGCTGTAACATATATGCAAACTCTAAAATCAATACTTGAATATTTAGAGATATGTGATTGTAAAATGCAAGAAGGTTCACTTCGTTGTGATGTAAACTTATCAGTAAGAAAAAAAGGCGATACAAAATTTGGAACTAGAACAGAAACTAAAAACTTAAATTCTTTTAGATCAATTGCAAGAGCTATAGAATTTGAAACAAATCGTCAAATAGAAGAATTAGAAAATGGTGGAACTATATATCAAGAAACTAGAAGATTTGATGATGCAAGAGGTATAGGCTATGCAATGCGTTCTAAGGAAGATGCACACGATTATAGATATTTCCCAGAACCAGATCTTGCTCCTATAGTACTTAGTGAAGAATATATAGCTAATTTAAAGGCTTCTTTACCTGAATTACCACATGTAAGAAAACAAAGATATATAAATGATTTTTCACTTTCAGAATATGATGCAGAACAACTTACTATTTCAAAGGAAACAGCAAATTACTTTGAAAAAGTAAATAGTATTTGCAATAATCCAAAAGCTGTTGCAAATTGGATAATGACAGATTTTACAAAGTTATTAAATGAAGCAGAGATTACAATTAGTGAGTCAAAAATTACTGCAGAAAACTTAGCAGAACTTATATTACTTATAGACAAAGGAACAATAAGTAGTGCGATTGCAAAAAAAGTATTTAAAAAGATGTTTGAGACAGGTAAGTCTGCAAAACAAATAGTTGAAGAAGAGGGACTTGTACAAGTTACTGATGAAAATGAAATTAAACAAATAGTATTAAAAATTATTGATTTAAATCCTCAGTCTGTTCAAGATTATAAAGCTGGTAAAGATAAGGCAATTGGATTTTTAGTTGGACAAATAATGAGAGAAACTAAAGGTAAAGCAAACCCACAAATCGTAAATAAATTATTACTTGAAATTTTAAATAAATAAAATTAAAACACCCTTGTATTTTTACAAGGGTGTTTTTATATAATAATTAAATTAATCTCTTTATTATCCGAGCTTTATATTTATTTCCTTCTTTAATTTTTGTGATTGAACATACTACTCTATCGTTATATTCCAACTTTTCGTCAGAATTAAATGTATTAATCATAGCAGATACATTATATGGAAGTATTTCGAAAAAGTAACTTTTTTGACCTTCCGAATCATTAACATCGCTGAATTCTTCTCTTATTTTACCGTAAACTATATCGCCTTCAGTAAATATTTTGTTTTCTTCCTCTACGGCTAGTCTTCTACTTAAAGTAACTCTTTTATTTTCATCATCATATTCTATAATTTTGCATTTAATTACGTCACCTATATTAAAAGAATCAGAAACCTTTCTTATCTTGCAGAGGCTTGATTCGTTAATGTAAACTCGTCCAGCTACTCCATAAGAGCAGTCAAGATACATGGCAACTGTTGAAAAAGATTTAACTTGGGCATAAATATATTCACATTTTTTTAATTCTTCATAGGCCATAGCAATACTATCTTTTCTTGAAAGTACAAATAATTCATCGCCATAATTATAGGAAACAATACAAACTCCTATCGTAGTTCCGATAATTGAGGCAACTTGTGGGTAGTAAAGAGAATTTGAAAAATTCTCATACACTTCTTTTAACTGACCTGGTATAACCATAGAAATAGGTAAGATACCATTTACTCTGTCACTTAATTTGCAGTAAACAACTTTTTTCTTTGAGTCATAGCGTAGTGCAAGTGCAGTGACCCGTTCTCCTGTTCCGACTCGGTCTAAAAAGTATTTTTTCGTACCATCTGAAAAAATACTTAGTTCTTTTTCCAAAAGTAACATCTTAATCCTCCTCCAAATTATTGTGTAACAATAAAAATTTTTAAATATTATATCACTTATTGACATAAAAATCAAGATTTATTAAGAAAAATTTAATAATTTGTTGACATAGTATTGAATAAACATTTGTTTTTTGATATAATTTAAACGGTGATATTTTAATGCAAGGAAAACTAGGTTTAAATGACAGTATAGCTAATTTAAAGGGAGTAGGAGAAAAAAGAGCATATCTTTTAAATAAAATAGGTGTTTATACATTCAAAGATTTAATAGAATATTTTCCAAGAAATTACGAAGATAGAACAAAAGTAAATTATGTTAGTCAATTTGAATCTGGAACACCATGTCTTTTTATCGCTAAATTATGTGAAAAAATTAAGGTAAAAAGAATTAGAAGAAATTTAGTTATATACACAGCTGTTGCAATTGATGATGAAAATACTAGGTTAAAACTTACTTGGTTTAATCAAACATATATTAAGACAAGACTAGTTGTGGGAAATAAATATTTATTTTTTGGTAAGCCAGTATATGAATTAGGAATATATACAGTTGATAGTCCTGAAATATATAATTTGTCTGACCTTTCTAGAATTCAAGGCATCTACCCAATTTATTCATTAACTAAAGGACTTAGTCAAAATTATATATTTAAACTTTTAAAAACAAATTATAATGAATCAATTATTTTTAAAGATATATATGACGAAAAGTTTAAAAAGAAGTATGAGCTATGTGATATAAATTATGCATTTAGGAATGTACATTTTCCTGATAATTATAAAAGTATTAATATAGCAAGAAATAGATTAATATTTGATGAACTCTTTTTACTTCAAGTTGCATTAATGTCTGTTAAAAATCAATCAGTAAGAACTGAAGAATGTAATTTATATAAGGACACTTCAATTGATGAATTCTTAAATTTACTACCATTTAAGCTAACGAATGCTCAAATGAAAGTAGTAAATGAAATAATATCAGATTTAAGCGATAGTAAAAAGATAATGAATAGACTAATTCAGGGTGATGTTGGTTGTGGAAAAACAATGGTAGCTGCACTTGCTATGTATATTGCGCTAAAAAATGGTTATCAAGCTGCAATAATGGTTCCAACAACAATACTTGCAAATCAACATTTTGTTGAGTTAAAACCTTATTTTGAACAACTGGGTTATAATGTAGAAATTTTGACTTCTAGTACTACAAAGAAGAAAAAAGATATTATTATTAAAGATTTAAAAGAGGGCAAAATTAACATTTTAGTTGGAACACATTCAATAATTGAAGATAATATAGAATTTAAGAATTTATCGCTTGTAGTAACAGATGAACAACATAGATTTGGAGTAAAACAGAGAATGAAACTTTCAAATAAATCTGATGCAGTAGACACACTTGTTATGACTGCAACTCCAATTCCAAGAACGCTAGCAATAATGCTATATGGCGACTTAGATATATCAATTATAGATGAACTTCCTCCAGGTAGAAAACCAGTAAAGACATTTGTAGTAAATGATAATTTTGAAACTAGAGTAAATGAATTTATTAAAAAAAATGTAAATTCTGGAAGACAAGTCTATATTGTTTGCCCTCTAGTTGAAGAATCAGAAGAGAGTGATTTGAAGTCTGTTGAAAAAATATACGAAAACTATAAAAACAATGTATTTAAAGATTTTAATGTAGAATGTATACATGGTAAAATGAAACAGAGTAAAAAAGATGAAATAATGAAAGATTTCAAAGATAATAAAATTAATATATTGGTTTCAACTACAGTAATTGAGGTAGGAATAAGTGTTAGTAATGCTACAATTATGGTAATAGAAAATGCTGATAGATTTGGACTTGCAGCACTTCATCAATTACGTGGAAGAGTAGGTAGAGGAAGTAATGAATCATATTGTATATTAAAGAGTAATAATAGGTCAGTAAATAGTAGAGAAAGACTTAAAATAATGGAAAAGAGCAATGATGGATTTGAGGTAGCACAAAAAGATTTAGAATTAAGAGGACCTGGTGATTTCTTTGGAATAAGACAGTCTGGACTTCCTGAATTTAAAATTGCAAATCTATTAAAAGATATAAAAATATTAAAAAAGGCACAAGAAGCAGCTAGTATTTTAATTAAAGATGATCCTAAACTTCAAAAAGAAGAAAACAAATATATTAAAATGATAATATATAAGAAATATAGTGAACAATTAAAAAATATAGGAACATAAAAATTAACACCAATGCAGTTTTAACTACATTGGTGCTAATTTATTAATTAACGATATTGACTTCTCAAAATTAGTTTTATCTACAAATATGAATAAATTCCTATGAGCAGTAGAAGCTAAACTCATTATTTGTTCTAAGATATTTTGAGGTATAGTTTCAGGAATATATCGTTCAAAAGCGTATGTCTCATTTTTTGATTTGATATACCTAAACCGAATTTGTGCCATAATAATTTCATCCTTTCAATAATTATATTTTAAAAACAAGTGTGTTATAAATAATAATTATAACATATTATGCTGAAAAAGTAAATAATATTACATAAAATAGTTAAAAAATAGTTAAAAAAGTTAAAAAAATAAAAACTTAAAAAATATAAATTTTTTAAGTTTTTAATAATGTCATTACTTTATCACTAATTATATGACCTACTGAAAAGCACATAGTTATTATAAAGAATACTAATGAAAATGTAAAAATACTTGCTATAAATGAATTTAATAAATTTAATTTTTCTTCATCATCACTAATTACTATTGCTTTAACATCTTCATTTATTTTAAGTTGTATTTTAAAAATCTTATTAATAAATAATTTAATCTTATTTTTTATCTTTCTATATGGTATATTTACAGAAAAGAAAGATAGAGCCTGCAAAATTAATCCTATAAGTAAATATATAATTGTGGTAGGAAGTAAGGATACAATTATTTCTCTTAAAGACAATAAATTTAATATTTTATCAAATATTATAGTAAATATATCTTTACCAATTACGTGATTTATTGTAATGGACCAAAGATATAAAATTATACTCCACGATATTAAATTCAAGATTGATGGTACTATTAATAGTGAAGTTTCATATTTATGCCTTGTAGTTAAAAGTAGAGAAAATTTTATAACTGATGATAATATTGTAATTACCAACAAAAAGGCTAAAAATATTAATAAAAAATAAAAAATAAACATAAAATTACACCTTACTTTATAATTCTAGTTAATGATTTTAACTTATCTGATATCTTTTTATATATCTTTTGTAATTTATTTTTCTTTTCAATTGAGTTTTCAAAATTCTTTTTAATTTTATAACTTTCAATAATCTCTGTATATAAAAGTTCTAGTTTATCACCAAATTCTTCAATAGAATATTTTTTTGCAGTCTTTAAAGCATTAGTTGTTAATTTATTTCTTAGCTTTTCGTTAGTAATTGCATTAATTATACTTTTTGAAAAATCATTATCATGTTTTACTAATATACCATTCTCACCATTTTTTATAAATTCTGATAAATTTGGTGCATATCTAGCTACTATAGGAAGGCTAGATGCCATTGCTTCTATAAAAGTAAGCCCTTGAGTTTCTGTTATAGAGGCATTAACAAATACATCTCCTAAATTATAGTATTTTGGAACATCAGTCCAAGGGATTTTTCCTGTAAAAATAACTTTATCTTCAATATTTAATTTTTTAGCTTGCTCTTTTAAAGACTCTTCAGCAGGTCCAACTCCACAAATTAAAAATTTTGCGTTCGGCAAAGCTCTAAAAACAGCAGGCATATTATTCATTATTAGATCTATACTTTTTTCTTCAGCAATTCTACCCAAAAATAGTATAACTTTATCATTAATATCTATTCCTAGAGATTCTTTTAATTTATTTTTTTCTTCAACAGTATGATTATTTTTAGAAAAAGGCTCTATATCAATTCCAGTAGGAATTATATATATAGGTTTGTTTTTTATTTTACATTTGTACTTTAAATATTTTTCAGTTCTTTTTGATGGTGTAATAATACATTCAGCTTTTCTTACAAATCTTTTGGAAAATGTTCTAGCAAAACGTTTAGGGTATATATTTCTAGTTCCCTTTATAGGAATAATATAATGAATATAATCTTCCCACATTGTGTGATATGTATGTATAAATGGAATATCATATTTTCTAGATATTATTTTACCAAATGCTCCAAGAGAAAATTCAGATTGTGTATGTATTATATCAAGTCCTATATCTTTTATTTTTTTTGCAATCTCTCTAGAATAAAAAGTTGCGATTCTATTTTTATATTGTTTTGCAACAATAAGTGGCATACTTTTTAACATATATAAATTTTGATTTTCATTTGGAACAGATTTTGATGGAGCAAAAATATAAACTTCATGTCCACGTTTTTTCATTTCCTGTTCCAACATTCTTATAGATGTAACAACCCCATTAGTATTTGGAGTATAACAATCAGTAAAGATACCGATTTTCATAAAAACAGCTCCTTATAAACACAATTATTATACAGTAAACATAAGTATTTGTCAAGAATATGTTTACATATTAATATATATTAATATATATGTACAAAAGAGAAAAATTTAAGTTATATTGCTTTTTTTTACTTTTAATGATAAAATTTTTTCGTATAATATTTTACTAAAATATGAGACCAAACATTGAGGAGGAAAAAATGAGTTATTTAATTAATATAATAAGAGGATTTTGTATGGCTTTAGCCGATAGTGTCCCAGGAGTTTCAGGTGGCACAATAGCATTTATTTTAGGATTTTATGACAAATTCATAAATTCATTAAATAATTTAGTATTTGGTAGTAATGAGGAAAGAAAAGAATCAATTAAATTTTTATTAAAACTTGGAATTGGATGGATAGTTGGAATGGTTCTAGCAGTACTTATACTTACTAATTTATTTGAAAATCAGATTTATAGAGTAAGTTCTGTATTTATGGGATTTATTGTGTTTTCTATACCACTTATTATAAAAGAGGAAAAAGAAATATTAAAAGGCAAGTATTTTAATATAATTTTTACATTAATTGGTATAGCAATTGTAGTTTTAATTACGTATTTTAATCCAATATCTGGAAGTGAAAATGTTGTTGATATATCTAATTTAAATGTAGGGCTTGTAGTATATGTCTTTGTTGCAGCAATGATAGCAATTTCTGCTATGGTACTTCCTGGAATATCTGGTTCAACTTTGCTTTTAATATTTGGACTTTATATTCCAATAATATCTTCAATAAAATCACTTATACATTTGGATTTTTCACATTTACCAATTTTAATTATTTTTGGCTTAGGGGTAATAACTGGTATATTGTTAGTTATAAAACTTATTAAACTTGCTTTGAGCAAGTATAGAAGTCAAACTGTCTATTTAATTATAGGACTTATGTTAGGTTCACTTTATGCAATAGTAATGGGACCAACAACACTTGAAATTCCAAAAGCACCAATGAGTATAAAGACATTTAGCATACTTTTCTTTGCACTTGGAGCATTAGTAATGATCGGACTTGAAAAGTTAAAACAAATTTTAGAATCAAAAAAAGTATAATTTCAAATTAAATTAATACATTATATGACCATTATAATTATATGTAGTAGGTAAATAATTTTTAATAAATAAAAAATAAGCTAGTAGAGGTGTAATATGGAACTTTATGAGAAAAATGGTAACATTTTATATATTTTAAATATTTTAAAAAAGTATAGTAATGAAGAACATGCATTATCTTCTAATAAAATAAGGGATTTAATAAAAGAGGAATATGATGTATCAATTGATTCAAGAACTGTAAGAAGAAATATTAATTTGTTAATAGAAAAATTTAACTATGACATACAAAAGTATGACGAAAATAAAAGAGGGTATTTTTTAAGGCAGGATCCTGAGTATGAATTTGAAGATGGGGAACTATCTGCTATACTTAATACTTTTGCATATTCAAATTTTATACCCGAAAAGATGGCATATTCTATTATAAATAAATGTATTAATATGATGAATATTTATGAGAAAGATAAATATAAAGACTATAGACCATCTATTAAAAATACTAGAACTGAAAATCAAGAAATTATAAAAAATATTGAAGATATTAATGAAGCAATATTTAATAAGAAAAAAATTTCATTTGATTATTATAGATATGAATTAAATGAAAAATTGGAATATGTATTGGAGGAAAAAATAAAAGCATCACCATATAAACTTGTTTATGCATTACAAAAATTTTATTTGATATGCTTAGATGAGGGTAAAAATAAGCTATATAGTCGCAGACTTGATAGAATGAAAAATATAACAATTTCTAAAGAAAAAGTATCAAAAAAATTTGATGAAAATGAAATAGATTTCTTTATAAAAAGTAATGTTAATATGTTATCAGGCAATACTGAGAAAGTTAAAATAGAGTGTGATATGTCTATGCTTGATAATGTAGTTGAATTATATGGTAAAGATATTAAGTTTGAAAAAATTAGTAAAGATAAATTTTACGCTTCATTTTATACGACTGTTGAAGGATTCAAATACTGGTGTTTAAGAAATATAGAAAGTGTTAAGGTACTATACCCTGAAAGTTTAATAAAAGATATAAAAAGAGTAATAAAGCATAATTGTTATAATGAGGAAAAAAGAGATGGAAATTGAAGAATTTTTAAAAGATAAAAATGAAAAATATGATTTTTCTAATGATGGCGCAAGTAATTTTTATTGTAATATAAAAAATGGTGTAGAAAAATTTTTTGCATATATGTTAAAAAGTAAAAAAGAAAGTTTCAAAGATGATGAAATTGCAAAAAAGCAGTTAGAAAAATATGAATATATATTAATTGATCCAGACAATAAAAGTAATCTTATGCAACAAATATATAAAATATTATGGAATGTAGAAGATCCTAATATGAAAAAATGTATTAAAAATAAAATGATAAGTGGAGAGACTTTAAATTCTGCAAACACAACACTAGGCAAATTTTATAAATATATTGAAAGAAATTTCGATAAATGTGTAAAAAGACATCCAGGATATATATATTATATTTTGTATGATTATTTAAATTCAGAAAACATGGAAATTATAGATAAAATTATACATAGTGAAGAATTTGAAAAATTTGTAAGAAGTTATCATACTATAGGAAACTTTATGCCTGTTCCTGTTAATTGTAACTGCCCTAGAGGTATGTCTAGTAAAATAAAAGATTATTGGGATTTAACTTTGCTTCATATTTATAATTATTATATAAACGATAATTATGAGGGAATAAGATATATAGTAAACGAATTAGATAATGATAAATGGCAAGAATCTTCAAATGCAAAACTTTATATAAGTTGGTTAAATGATTATGGTAAAGGTAAAATGGGTTGGAAAAATTTTATAGAGAGTAATTATTTAAAAGCTTTTGTAAAACATGATTATTTTCCAAAAGAACTATGGCAAGGACACTTTGATAAAGATAGTGATGGGCAGATAAAAAACATACTTCCTGTTAATGAAAGCCAATGTATAGAATACTTTAATAATGCAACATATTGCATATATGAAAGAGGAAGAGAAATGATTAAAGTATTAAAAAAGAAAATCAATATAAAATAATACATTCCATGACCACACCACTTTTATCTAATAATAATATATACTATACTATTATTAGAAAGAAGGAATGAATTTGAAAGATATTTATAGTAAAGAAAATTTAGAAGGGTTAGTTTTTGACTTAATAAAATACTTATATAAAACTAAAGATTATAATGGCGACAGATTATCTAAAGATGTTTTAATTTATAGTATGAATAAACTTTACTACGTCTCAGAAAAAAATAGCAATTTTATGCTTAGTAATATTCCAATTACTATTGAAGAAAATGTTAAAATGGAGGAGTATTTTGAATTTTACAATACTTGCACTTTAACACTTTCTATGGATTCTAAGTTATGTGAATATCTGTATTACGGTGATTTTGTAGGTGCACAAGATGTTCAAAAGAAAATAAGAGATATTTTTAAAAAACATGGCTTTTACTATGATTTTGGAAGTAGTTGGTATTTGTACGCAAAGCCATTAAAACACCGCAATTAAAAGTAAATTTAAGATTTATATTATTATATTCAAAAAAAGACAAGGAAATTTTAAAATTCCTTGTTTTTTAAGTGTAAAAATGATATTATTATAATAAAAAAAAGAGGTGCAAAAATATGGTTTGTAAAAAATGTGGTAATGAAATAGATGAAGGAAATGCTTTGTGTGCAAAATGTGGTACACCAGTAGAAGAAAAATTAGAAAACAAGACAGAAGAAAAAAATAAAAAAAGAGAGTTGACAAAAAAGGAAAAAATTTTTTGCGTTGCAATTATTTGTATTATAATTATTTTTATTATTATAGGAATATTTATAGGAATATCTATTAGTAAAAGAAATAATGATATAGATAATACTATGAAAAATCAATTAAATAATGAAACAACATACTCAAAAGAACAAATAATGAAAATTTTAGAAGTTAAAGATAGCAATGGAATGCCTGCTATAATTGCTTTTGCAGAACAGAGATTAAGAAATGAATTAGAATTTTTAAGTAAAAATAAGACTTATCTTTTTATTTTTAGTTATAAAATTGTAAATGGAGATACAATAAACTTTTATTTGTATACAAGTGAAGAAATACCAATGACAGATGGTTATACATATTATACTTATAAAGCATCTTATACTGTAACTGATTATACTGTGAAATATGTGAATACATACGAAGAATCTAATTCAAATATAAAAGTAAGTCAATTATTTAAAATTAACACAGAAAAAACAAATAAATATTCATGTATGTCAAATGCTTATAGAGAAACTTTACAATATCAAATTTTACCAGATTTGCAAGGAATACTTACATATGATCCACTTGCACCAGAAACCAATAATATATCTTCTACTGAATATACTGAAGAACAATTTGAAAATTCGGAAGAATATAATTCAGAAAATAATATTAATAAAAATCTTTCAAGTTCAGGCAACAAAGGAAGTTTAAGTAGTGAACAATCTACAAGTTCAAATTCAAATTCAAGTTCAAGTTCAAATACAACTGAAGAAGAATATATACCAGAGGAAAAAGTAGAAGATAAGACAATTTATTTTTCAGTAAAAATAAAGAATATATGGGATAATTATTGTAAAAATAATAATTATTCACAGAGTTCAAATCAAATGGCAGTAAGTGCAAGAATATATATTGATGGAACTATGAAATATTATAGTTATGAATCGCCTTCTACAGATACTTGGGCTAATTCGTTTGAGATATATGGTAATGGAAAAAAGACAATAGAAATTGAATTAGATGGAGTAAAAATGTATAGTACAACCATAAACATAGATGATTTGCAAGATAATCAATCAATAGAAATAGGAAAATAAGAAGTAAAAAATGGTTTGCAAAAAAATTTGGTAGTCACTTAAAAGATGGAGAACTTTTTTGTGAAAAATGTGGCGCAATTGTAGAAAAAAACAAAGTCAAATACAGATACATTTAGTGTTATCAAAAAAGATCACGAAATTGATGAAGATTTAACAATTCCTTAACAAAACAAGGTTTCTTAAAGGCCTTGTTTTTTAAGTGTAAAAATGGTATTATTATATAGGAAAAAACGTTTTGTATTATTTAATATCATTTAGTTATAAAAAGAAAGGGAAAAAATGGAGAAAAAACCAGAAGAAAAATTGTTTAAATTACATTCAAAATATAAGCCAACAGGAGACCAACCACAGGCGATAGAAAAATTAGTTGACGGAATAAAAAAAGGGTATAACAAACAAATTCTTTTAGGAGTTACTGGAAGTGGAAAGACTTTTACGATAGCAAATGTAATTCAAAAAGTAAATAAGAAAACAATTATAATGACGCATAATAAAACACTTGCAGGACAACTTTATTCAGAATTTAAGGAATTATTTCCAGAAAACCATGTTGAATATTTTATTTCATATTATGATTACTACCAACCAGAAGCATATATTGCTTCTACAGATACATATATAGAAAAGGACAGTAGTATAAATGATGAAATAGATAAATTAAGACATAGTGCAACTGCAGCTCTATTTGAAGCAGATGACGTTATAATAATAGCATCAGTTTCAGCAATTTATTCATTAGGCTCACCTGAAGATTATTCTAGTATGGTATTATCTGTAAGACCTGGCATGGAAAAATCAAGGGAAGAGGTAATAGAGCGTCTAATTGAAATGCAATATGAAAGAAATGATATAGAATTTACACGTGGTAAATTTAGAGTAAAAGGAGATATAATAGATATATTTCCTGTGGCAAGTTCAGATGAAGTAGTAAGGCTAGAGTATTTTGATAATGAAATAGAGAGGGTATCTTTAATTGATCCAATAACAGGAAAAACTAAAGCTACCTCTAAACATGAATTTATATACCCAAAATCTCATTATGTTATACCTCAAGAAAAAATAGAAGAGGCAATAAAGAAGATAGAAAAAGAAATGAATGAGAGAGTAAAGTATTTCAAAGACCAAGGTAAGATGATTGAAGCATATAGAATAGAGCAAAGGACAAACTTCGATATAGAAATGTTAAGAGAAACTGGATTTTGCCAGGGAATTGAAAACTACTCTGCTATATTTGCTGGTAGAAAACCAGGTTCACAACCATATACATTGTTTGACTATTTTGGGGATGATTTCTTAGTGGTAGTAGATGAATCGCATGTTACAATTCCACAAATAAGAGGAATGTACAATGGTGATAGAGCAAGAAAAGAGTCATTAGTAGATAATGGCTTTAGACTTCCTTCTGCATTTGATAACAGACCATTAAAATTTGATGAATGGGAGAAAAAAGCAAAAAATGTAGTTTATCTTAGTGCAACACCAGCAGAATATGAAATAAAAAAGGCGGACAATATTGTAGAACAATTAATAAGACCTACAGGACTCTTAGACCCACAGGTTATTGTAAAGCCTGTTGATGGCCAAATTGATGATTTACTTGAAAACATAAAAGAAGTTGTTAGTAGAAATGAAAAAGTTCTAGTAACTACATTGACTAAAAAGATGGCAGAAGAATTATCAAACTTTTTATCTGGTAAAGGAATACGAGTTAGATACATGCATTCTGATATAGAAGCATTAGATAGATTAGAAATTATAAGAGATTTAAGATTATCAAAATTTGATGTTTTGGTAGGAATAAATTTATTAAGAGAGGGACTTGATATACCAGAAGTGTCACTTGTTGCAATACTTGATGCAGATAAAGAGGGATTTTTGAGAAGTCAAAGATCTTTAATTCAAATCATAGGTCGTGCCGCAAGAAATGTAAATGGTAAAGTAATAATGTATGCTGATGAACTAACAGAATCAATGGAAAATGCAATAAGTGAAACTAATAGAAGAAGAAAAATACAAATGGAATATAATAAAGCTCATAATATAGTTCCAAAATCCATAAAAAAAGAGGTTAGAGATAGCATAAAAGCTACATTTACTGAAGAAGAAATTGAACAAGTTGATATAAAGAAAGGCGAAAGTCTTCAAGAATCAATAGATAGACTTACAGAAGAAATGATGGGGTACGCAAGAAAGTATGAATTTGAAAAGGCTGCTACAATTAGAGATTTCATTGAGCAATTAAAAAATATGAATTAATAATTGACAAAATTAAGAAATTATAATATAATGTTTACATAATAGAAATTTATATCATAATTAATTAAGGAGGATGAATATGGATTACGATAGATTCGAAATCTCTAGAACTGATAAAGAGCTGGATGAGTATGGCTATTATGGTGAAGTGCGGCTTGATATAGCTAAAAAATTTAATCTAAGTTTAGAATTACTTTACTATATCGAACAAAAAAAATCTGTAAGAGAAATGCTATTAAGACTAAATAACTTAAATAAAATTCCACAGGCATGTATATTACTTACTAAAGATGATTTATTTATGCAGATGATAAGAAATTGTAACTATCATAAAGATACTTATAGAAGATTTTTATTTGTAGTTGCACCACTTGTAAGAAACTATAATGGAGCATATCTTAGAAAGCGCGAACTTATAGAAGAAAAATTAGGCTATAAACCAACATATGTATTTGAAATGTCAAGAGAATTTCAACAACTCTGTATAACTTTAAATGACCATGAGTTTGATAAATTTGTAAGATATAAAAATGATATTGTTGGGGTTTATAAGAGAACAAGTAAAGAAAAAAGAAATGAAACGGTTAATCTATTTTTTCAAAAAGAACTATATATTCTGGATATAAGTGATGAAAAAATGAAAGATTTGTTTTCTTCTATTAATTTAATTAAATTGCGTAGAAAAATGCGTGAGCTAATTGACAGTAGTTTCTAATGAAAAAACAACTGATGTTAATCATCAGTTGTTTTTTTTGGACAAATTTAGTAATAAAAATTATATAAACTGAATATATAATTTATATAGATAGTTTTGTGTATAGGAGTGAGATTTTATATGGAAGATAAAAAGATAAGCAAAGTAGCTACAAATCAGAATATAATAATGGAAAATAGAGAAAAAATATCTGTTACAGGTGTAATAGATATACATAGTTTTGATGATGAATTGGTACTAGCTCAGACAGATTTAGGTATACTTACAATTAAGGGCGATGACTTAAAAATGAATAAACTTAATCTAGAAAATAATGAATTAATTGTGGAAGGACAGATAGTGGCAGTAGCATATAGTGATGTAGCAAGTGCAAAGAAAAGTGGATTTATGAATAAATTATTTAAATAAGGAAGATATTTATGTTTATATCTGAACAAATTATTGAATTTTCACAATTTGTATTTATTGGAATTTTAATTTCTGTAATTTTTGATTTTTTTAGGGCATATAGAAAATTAAATAAAGTATCATTTGTAGTAGTTGCCTTACAAGATATAATATATTTTTTAATAATAACAGTAATATTAATTTTAAGTATTATATTTTTATTAAATACTAGTATTAGACTTTATATTTTCGTAGCAATTTTTGTTGGAATTGGTATATATATTACATTTTTTAGCAAGTACGTAATAAAGGCTTATATGCTAATGTTTAATACAATGAAAAGAATTTTACAGTTTATTATTTTACCAATAAAACTCAGTGTAGAAAATATTAAAAAAATTTATACTTTTTTCGAAAAAAATATAAAAAAATGTTGCAAAATGTTTTCTAATATGATATTAATATTATGTAGCGCGATAAAGTCAAAAATTTGTAATTTATTCAAGAAAAATCACAAAACAAAAGAGGTTAAAATATGAGAAAATCTTCAATTAAAAATAATAAATCTAGTAATAAAAGAAGAATTAATTTATTCACTGTATTTTCTATTTTATTTGTTTCATATTTCGTTTATACAGTATTCGATCAACAAATTCAAATAAATAAATATAATTCACAAATAGAGATGTTTACAAATGAAATAGAAGCCAAAGAGCTTGAAACACAGTATTATAAAAACCAAAAAGAAAATATTAATTCTGTAGAATATATAGAAGATGTAGCAAGAGAAAATTTAGGCTATGTAAAGCCATACGAAAAAATTTTTATAGATACAAATAAATAAAAAATAAAGTAGAGTATTTAACTACTTTATTTTTTTTCTTTAACAATTTTTAAAAGTTTAATCGTAACATTTTGACTATCATTACTTGCTTGTATTTTTATATCATTTGTTGTATTATTTTTAAATTTTAAATCTAATGTATCATAAAATATTGTTGCATCTTTATCTTTCGGAACGTAATATACACGTCTACTATGAGGATGTCTTTCTGTTACTTCTAAATTAGCAATTAATGCTGCATTATACATTGTACTACTTATTTGACACATACCACCACCAGGAACTTGTATCTTATTACCATAAGTATCAAATCCTACTGCTTTCTTAAATCCATGTGCTTCGTCCATTGGACCTACAACACCATTAAAAGAAAATTCTTCTCCAACTTTTAGTACATAATTATTTATATGTGAAATAGCAAGAGTTATATTATCTACTCTGTTTGCATCTCTGTCATAGAGAGTAGAAGTATAAGTCGCAATTTCTTCTTCATGACTAGAAGTAGATTCATCTACATATTCTTCATCTGTATTATTTAAATCATCATAAATTTCAACATCTTGGCTTTTATTTTCATAACTATTACTTCTTAAATTTTCATTTGTGTTAAATATAGAATATATAACTTCAAATAATACAAATAAAATAATTAAGACTACTATAATTACAAGTAAACCTTCTTTTTTATTTTTATTCATTTTAATCCCTCAATATTATTTTGTGATATTTTTTTATATTTAAACAAAAAAATACTTAAACATTTTGAAATGTTTAAGTATAAAAAATTATTGATTAACAGTATCTTTAACAGCATCTTTTACGTCATTTATACCGTCTTTTGTATCCTCAATCATTTTTTCTTCACCATCTTTAATATCATTTAACATATTGTCATTATTGCCTTCTTGATCATATACATCTACATCATTTCTGTCTATTTCATTGTTGTTTAACATATTGTCATTGTTTTGATCATTTAAAGAATTATCAGATGCAAAAAACATAGCATAAATTAAATAAATTACTATTAATGCTATTATAACTATAAGTATTACGGTAAGTGCTGTATTACCGCCTCTGTTATTGTTACCATTTTCACTCATAATAAAAACTCCTTTACTAAAATTACATTAATATTATGTGTAAAAAAATGAAACATATAATAATTTATTAATTTTTTATAATTCAATTTTTATATTATAAGTATTTAGCCAAGTATTTACTTGAATAAGATATGCTAATGTTTGAGGGTATGTCATGAGTTGACCAAACCAATTCTGTTTTATAGAATTTCCATGTGTAAAAATCATATTTTTAACAAAATCTACATTAATAAGTTCATTTAGTTTTGAATTTTTATCTTTTAAAATTTGAGACATTCTGCTCTCAACTAAATTTAAGTATATTGGATCATATGTTTTAGGAAATGGAGATTTTTTTCTATATAAAACTTCATTTGGAATTTCATTTTCAAAAGCTTTTCTCAATAAATATTTTTCTACTGGTACATCTGAATGATTAAGCCCTAATTTCATTCTTGCTGGTAAATTATATACATATTCAAATATTCTAAAATCAGCAAAAGGAACTCTTACTTCTAAAGAATTAGCCATAGAAGTTCTATCAGTTCTTTCTACCAAAGTATTCATAAACCACTTTATAGTAAGATAATTAGTTCTTCTATATCTTTTTTCAAATTCATCATCTTTATCTAAAAAAGTAACATTTTTAATAGTATTTGCTTTTTGCTCTAATACATATGCTGTTAACTCATCATCTTTTAAAATTCCAGATTTAACTATATTTGTTCTCAAATCTTCTGAAAGTGCCCATGGAAAACCAGTGTGATTTATTAGGTGTTCTTTGTAAAACCAAGGATAACCTCCAAATATTTCATCAGAACATTCACCAGACAGACATACTTTAAATCCATTTTCATTAATTGCCTTGCAAAAAGCAAACATTGAAGCATCTATATCAGCCATACCAGGCATATCTCTTGCAATACAAGACTTATCTAACAAATTAAATAAATATTTATTATCAATTATAATTTCTTTATGATTTGTTTTTAAATAGTCTAACATTATTTTTACATAGTCACTATCTTTTGAGCCTTGATAATCATTTGCAACAAAGTTCTTATCATTATCAACAAAATTAATTGAAAAAGTTGTAAGTGAATTTAAGCTATCATTTGCAAGTTTGGTAAGAATACTAGAATCAATACCACCCGATAACATTGAACATATACCAACATCAGAAACCAGTTGCCTATTTAAAGAATCACTTACTAAATAGTGTATTTTTTCTATAGCTTCATCTTCTGTATCACTACATTCTTTAGTTTCTAAATCCCAGTATTTCATAATATTAAAACCATTATTACTAAATATTGCATAATGCCCTGGCATAATTTCTTTTATATTTTTAAAATACGTTTTACCAGGAGTATGCGCGGGTCCAAGTCCAAATAGTTCAAGAAATCCTTCTTTATCTAAAATTGCTTCAACATTTTCATGTTTAAGAATTGCTTTAATTTCAGAAGAAAATATTAACGTATTATCATTAGTTATAGTGTAAAAAAGGGGCTTTATTCCTAAGTGATCTCTAGCTAGAAAAATTGTATCTGATTTAGTGTCATATACACAAAAAGAAAAGATACCATTTAATTTATCAACACATTTTTCTTTATATTCAATATAAGTTAGTAAAACAACTTCAGTATCACAAGTGGTAGAAAAACTATATCCCTTTGAAATTAAATCTTGTTTTAATTCTTTAGTATTATAAATTTCTCCGTTATATATTATTATATATTCATAACCATTATACATCTTTTTCATTGGTTGAGAACCATTATTTACATCTATTATACTTAATCTTACGTGCCCCAAAGCAACGTTTTTATCAAAGTATATATTTTGCTCATTTGGACCTCTATGTTTTATTATATCGTTCATTTTTTCAATTTCATCTTTGCTTTTAATGTCTTTTTTATAATTTACATAGCCACAAAATCCACACATATATTTATCACCTCAATAAATTCCATAATAAATTATATTAAATTATACATATAATATTACTTAATAAATATTAAAAAAAATTATTATAATATTGAAAAAAATTTTTTTATATATTAATATTATATACAGAAGGTGAAGATAAAATATATGGAAAAAAATAGAGGAATAAGTTTAATAGTTTTACTTATAACGATTCTAGTTATGGCAATACTTATTACAACAGTTGTGCTTTCAATGAAAGATCAAAATTTAACCGAATCAGCGTTTGAAGCAACTTTCAGAGAAAAGATAGAATCTTATAGAATTGATATAGACGATTATGTAAGTAAAAGAGAATTTGAGGAAGGAATTTCATATAACAAAGATTTGTTGAGTGCGAATTTGGACTGTATAATGTACGATAATAAAATTATTGAAGGAAATATTTTTTCAATTTTAAACAGCATGACAGAGGAGGATTCTAAACTTTTTGTAATAAATAATGGCAAATTAGTATATTCTCCATTAAGTGATGATGATTTTGATGAACAAGAATTTAATATTGCTTGTAAGGCAGGACTTATATCTTATAAAAGTGATAATCTTATAGGCTATTATGAAGCTGGTAGTAACGTTGGAGGAGCTTTTTCTAACACTGCTACTGGATGGAAGGATTTAACTTCAAACAATAATAATGCTACAATTATAAAAAACAATACAAATGATTGTTGGACTGGTACTACATTTAAAACAGATTTAACTAATTTTTCCGCTGTATTTCCAATAAATTTTGTAAATAACTCATTTACTATTGAAGTTGTATATAAAGATATAAATGAAGATAATACGGAATTACTTCAAATAAATACAGATAGTAGTGCGATAAAACTAGATAAAATACCAGCAACAAAGAGCAAAGATAAAATTTTTAAAGCAATATATGTGTATGATTCAACAAAAAATTCAATTACTACTTATAACATAAGTGGTGCTAGTGAACAAACACAAAATGTTACTTTAAACACTGTAACTTCAATTGAAATTCCTAAGACATCTAATAAAGAATATTATTCTATAAGAATATATAATGGTATAATTAGTAATGTTGTAAGAGATAGTAATACCAATATTGATGTTTTAAGATTTGAAAAAGTAAATTAGGTGAAAATGTAATGAGAATGTATGATATAATAGAAAAAAAGAGAGATAATAAAGAACTTACTACAGAGGAAATAGAATATTTTGTGAGAGAGTATAGTTTATCTAACATAGAGGATTATCAAATGTCTGCTCTATTAATGGCAATTTATTTAAATAAAATGAATGCTAGAGAGCTTACTGATCTAACATTTGCAATGGCAAAATCATCAAATATGATAAATCTTGATTCAATTAAAGAAGAAGGAAAATTTATAGTAGACAAACATTCAACTGGTGGCGTTGGTGATAAGGTAACTCTAATTGTACTACCAATAGTGGCAAGTTTAGGTGCAAAAGTATGTAAAATGTCTGGCAGAGGACTAGGTTTTACCGGTGGTACAGCCGATAAATTAGAGGCAATAAAGGGCTATGATGTTAATATAGACATACAAAGAGCAAAAGAACAAGTAAATGATATTGGAGTAGCACTTATTAGTCAAAGTAGTGATATAGCAATTGCAGATAAAAAATTATATGCATTAAGAGATGTTACTGCAACAGTAGAATCAATTGATTTAATTTCTGCTTCAGTTATGAGTAAAAAGATTGCATCTGGTGCTGACAAAATTCTTCTTGACGTTACGTGTGGAAGTGGCGCTTTTATGAAAGATATAGCTTCTGCAAGAAGACTAGCTCAAACAATGGTAAATATAGGAAAAATAGCAAATATAGAAACAAAGGCCATAATTACATCAATGGATGAACCACTTGGAAGATCTGTTGGAAATGCAGTTGAAATTAAAGAGGTAATCTCATTTTTACTTTCAGATGAAACAACTTTAAATTCAAAGTCTTTAAAAGGATTAAAGGATGTAGTATTTGAATGTGCAGCGTGGATGCTAAAGCTAGCAAATGTAGGAGAGGATATAGAAGAAAATAAGGTAAAAATAATGGAAGAAATTACATCTAAGAGAGCATACAATAAGTTTATAGAACTAATTAAAGCTCAAGGTGGTCACATACATAGTGTATACATGGACTTATTAGGTATGAGTATAGATATGCCTGTACTAAATGATCAAGTAAAATATTTAAAAGATATACGTGCTGAAAAATCAGGGCATATTGTATCAATAGACAGTAAAAAAATTGGAGAAGCATTAGTATCATTAGGTGGTGGAAGAAAGACAAAACAAGATAGTATAGACCATGCAGTAGGATTTGAGTTCATAAATAAAGTGGGAAGCAAAGTTAATGAGTCTGATACAATTTTGAAAGTATTTTATAATGATAAAGAAAAATTTGATGAAGCATTTGAATATATAAAAGATGCAATAGTTATAGAAAATTTAGAGGATACTTTAGGTGAAGCACTATCAAATAAACCACATATTTTAGATATAATATAAATTTTTAGACACTACATTTTTGTAGTGTCATTTATTTTTCTAAAAATATGTTGAAAAAAAATAAATTTTATTGTAAAATTTAAAAGTATAAGGAGCATTATACTATGAGAATCATAGCGGGAAAATATAAGTCAAAAAAAATTGAAGGACCTAAAACTAAATCTACACGTCCTACGCTTGATAGGGTTAAAGAAGCACTATTTAGTATAATAAGAGATTACATAAATGAAGCTTATGTTTTAGATTTATTTGCAGGGACAGGTAATTTAAGTATAGAGTCAATTAGTCGAGGAGCAAAATTTGCTTGGTTAAATGACAAAGAAAAGACAAGTATTTCTACAATTTTAACTAATATTTCATTGACTAAAAGTAATGAATATGTTAAAATAACAAATAAAGATTATATAAAGTGTTTAAAAAATATAGATAATGAAAATATTTTATTTGATATTATATTTTTAGATCCACCATATGACAGTAATTATGGTCTTAATACTTTAAAAATAATCTCAGATTCAAGACAAAAATATTTAAAGAAAGATGGAATAATAGTTTACGAGACTGATAAAAATTTTGTTAATAAAATTTTGAAAAAAGATCAGAATGCTTTTGATCAATTTGAAAATTTGATCTGTTTTGATGAAAGAACGTACGGAGGAGTAATTTTAAAACTATATAAGTGGAGGGAATAAGTATGGAAATTTTTACATTACTAGAAAATTTAGAGGAATTATTAGAATCAGGTGCTAAGGTACCATTTTCTTCTAAGGTTATGGTTGATATTGATGAGTTAAGGGAGATATTAGAAGATATAAGATTAAAACTTCCTGATGAATTAAAGCAAGCAAAGTGGGTTAAAGAGGAAAGACAAAGAATAATTGAGGATGCTGAAAAAGAAGCAGAAGGATTAATGAAAGATGCAGAACAAAAAATTATAACATTAGTGGACGAGCATGTTATTACTAAACAAGCTTTAGCTCAAAAAGAAGAAATAATTGAAAATGCTAATAAAGTTTCTAAAGAAATAAGTGTTGGAACACGTGATTATGCTGACGCAGTTTTAGAAAAAGTTGAAGAAGTATTAAAAGAAACTTTAGATGTAATTCATAACAATAGAAAAGAATTAAAATAATAATTGCTCCTATTACACAAAAAATGAGGTTGGTGTGATAAATTGTCAAGAAAGAAAAAAGTAACTAGTTTAGGTAAATCTGGTTCTTCTAGAACTAGATCAAAAAATACGTATACAAAAAAAAGTTCAAGAAAAACAATTGGAAATGATTTTATTGGCGGAGTATTAGTCGTTTTAGGGCTAATACTTGTGGTCTTTTTAACCTTTACTGAGATTGGATTTATAGCCGATGTTATAAAAATGATACTTAGAGGTTTATTTGGATATGCCGTATTTATATTGCCAGTTGTTTTAATTATTGTTGGTATATATGCAATTGTTTCAGACACCAAAGTAAAACTTGGTAAAGAAATTTTAAAGGGTATACTATGTATGATTTGTATATCTGCATTTATTGGTACTTTTGTAAGTTCTAATATTAATGTTGAAAATAATTTAATGAAACATTTGGTTTCTGCATTCAATGATGCAATTTATTTAAGAAATGCTGCAGGAGCTTTAGGTAGTGCACTTTCTACTATTTCTATCAAAGTTTTAGGTATTATTTGCTCAAGAATAATACTTTTTGCTTTGTCTTTTATAGTTGTACTTTGTTCATTAAATATTTCATTAAGACAATTTATATATGGAATTAGAAACATTTTTGCGATAATTGGAAATGCAATTTATAATGTATTTTCTATACTATTTAGAAAAGATGAGTTCGTAGATGAAGAAGATGAAGAAGATTTAAAACAAGAGAAAATAAATAATTCAAACTTATCAAGAAGAGATAGAGCAAGACTTAATAAAATAAATGAAAAGATGAGAGAGAAGACAGGAAAAAATGTAGATGAGAATCTAACTGTTGATAAAACCGAACAAGTAGAATTTGATTTTAATAAATTAGGTGGCAAACTTAGCAAGGAAGAAATGGAAGGAAAACAAAAAAGAGACGAATTCTTTAAAATGCAAAAAGAGGAAAAAGAAGATAAAAGCTTAAAAGAAGTTTTAACACTTGACCATACAAAGCATGTAGAAGAAGATAATTATGTATTTCCACCAATTACTCTGCTTTCTAATAATCCAAATTCTAACTTAGCATTTGATAAAAAGACAATTCATGCAACAGCAGTAAAATTACAAAAAACTTTAGCAAGTTTTGGAGTAGAAGCAAAGGTTACTAATATAACTAAAGGTCCAACAGTTACAAGGTATGAACTTACTCCAAGTGTTGGTGTAAAAGTTAGTAAAATTGTAAATTTATCAGATGATATTGCTTTAAATCTAGCTGCTAAAACTATAAGAATAGAGGCACCAATTCCTGGAAAAGCAGCAGTTGGTATTGAGATACCAAATAAAGAAGCAGAATCTGTTTATTTAAGAGAAGTTATTGAATCAGATGCTTTTAAAAAGCATCCATCAAAACTTGCATTTTCACTTGGAAAAGATGCAGCAGGAGATATTGTTGTGGGCGATATAGCTAAAATGCCCCATGTACTTATTGCAGGAGCAACTGGCTCTGGAAAAAGTGTATGTATAAATACTTTAATTGTATCTATATTGTATAAGTCAAAACCTAGTGAAGTTAAAATGATTTTAATAGATCCTAAGATGGTAGAACTTTCATGTTACAATGGAATACCACATCTATTAATACCAGTAGTAACTGATCCCAAAAAGGCAGCAGGCTCTCTAAACTGGGCTGTTCAAGAAATGGTCAACAGATATAGCTTGTTTGCTCAAAAGGGAGTAAAAGATATAAAGGGCTATAATAAAATAATTGAAAAAGAAGAAGGGGTAAAACTTCCACAGATTGTTATAATAATTGATGAACTTGCAGATCTTATGATGGTAGCTCCAAATGATGTTGAAGATGCTATTTGTCGTCTAGCTCAGATGGCAAGGGCTGCTGGAATGCATTTAGTTATTGCAACTCAGAGACCATCAGTAGATGTAATTACTGGTATAATTAAGGCAAATGTACCTTCACGTATAGCATTTACTGTTTCTTCTCAAGTTGATTCTAGAACAATATTAGATATGGCTGGCGCTGAAAAACTTTTAGGAAAGGGAGATATGCTTTATTTCCCAGTTGGTGAAACTAAACCACTAAGAATACAAGGCGCCTTTATATCAGAAAAAGAAATAGAAAAAATTGTAGATAATATAAAAAATAACTTTGAAGCAACTTATAATGATGAAATAATAGAAAGCATTGAAAAAGCTAATATAAAGACTAAGGGCTCAAAAGGCTCTAAAGATACTGAAGAAGATTCAGCATTAGAAAGTGATTATGATGAACTTTTAGATGATGCAATTGATTTAGTAATAGAAATGGGTCAAGCATCTGCATCTATGATACAAAGAAGATTTAAAGTTGGATACTCTAGGGCTGGTAGAATAATTGACCAAATGGAAGAGAGAGGTCTTATATCAGGATATGAAGGAAGTAAACCTAGAAAAGTTTTAATTTCTAAGGCAGAATGGCAACAATTAAAACTTGGTACAAGTAATATAGAAAGTGAAAGTAGTGAAGAATAAAAAAGGAGAAGAATATGGCAGTAAAAGACTTAGTATATGATGGAGACAAACGATTAAAACAAGTATGTAGTGAAGTAGAAAAAGTTGATGAAGATATAAAGCAACTTGCACAAGACATGTTAGACACTATGTATAAGTATGATGGAATTGGACTTGCTGCATGCCAAATTGGGGTTATGAAGAGAGTAGTTACATATGATGTAAACTATATTGATGAGGGTGCAAAGAAAAAGCCAGTAGTATTAATTAATCCCAAAATTGTCTGGACTTCAAAAAGTAAAGTTGAAGTTGAAGAGGGCTGTTTAAGTTTTCCTGATGTATTTAAGAATATAACTAGATATGAAAAAGTAAAAACGGAATATATCGGTTTAGATGGTAAAAAAAGAATTATAAGCGCTAATGGTATAGAGGCTGTTGTTATTCAACATGAACTTGACCATTTAGATGGTATAGTATTTTTAGATAGAGTTGATAAAAAATAATATAGGTGAGATATATGAATTTTAATTCAAAAAAAGGTGTGAGCCTAGTAGCATTATTGATTACTATTCTAGTTTTTATGATATTGTCAACTATAATTGTACTTAGTGCAAAAAATTCAACTGATAATGCTAATTTAACAGATTTTATATCGGATTTAGAGAAGATAGAAGAAGCTACAAAAAATTATTATATACAGCAAGGTGAATATCCTGCTTTACAAGATGAAGAATCTGGAACTGATGTAGTATATACACAAGCAGAAGTACTTCAAATGGCAGGAGACGCTAAAAGAGCATATCTTAGAGAAGAAATGGAAGAAAATTCTGATTATAGTGAAGACGGTAGTATAGATTTCTATGCAATAGATTTATCTAAAATAGGAGTTTCCCAGTCAAAGAGAGGAACAATTAAAGCAGGTGAACCAAACGATGTATATTTAGCTTCATCTGCTACAGGAAGAATTTATTATTTAAAGGGACTAGAAACTAAAGATAATACTTATTTTTCTATAAGTACTAAAGCAGTAAAAATTTATGCTATAAATGATTCAATATTACCGAAAGAAGAAGATATTGATGTAGTTGTAAGTGTCGCATTTGATAAAAATTATCCATCTGCTGTAAATGATATACAGCCAAAAAGTATAAGATATGGATCAAAATATGGTAATTTAACTACACCAGTAAGAAATAGTACAGTTTATACAGTTTCGTATGATGCAGGTGCATCTGATGCAAGACTTGCAACTTTAACTGATAAAAATACAAAAGCAAGAGTAGATTACGAATTCCAAGGCTGGTATAAAGAAGAATTATTTGTAAATAAAGTTACAAGTGAAAGTGTTCAAAATAGTACTTCTGATCACACACTTTATGCTAAGTGGAAGACTAAGGAAAGTTCAACAGTAGAACTTCCTAACGTTACTCGTAGTAACTATGTTTTTGATTCTTGGTATGATGGAGAAAAAAGAGTTGGAGGAATAGGAGAACAATATAAAGTAACAAAACCAAGTACTATGTTAATAGCACATTGGAAAGAAATGGGTTACAGCTTATTTGTAAATCCTGGCCAAGAAGAATATGGTGGAATTTTTGGAACTGTTGTTAGTGTAATTGCACCTCAAAGCTCATATGAGATAGTTTATGATGCTTTAGGAGGAACTTGTAGTAAAGCAACTGAACATGCAAATAGAAACTTTAGTAAATGGGTATTATCTGGTGGCGGTAGTATTAATTCTGATACTGCAAATCCTGTAGATTATACTTTTACAGATTCAAATGCTACTCTTACAGCTTATTATAATGAATATGCTGAAGCAGTAACTTTACCAGATGTAACAAAAGATGGCTATACATTCATAGGCTGGTATACAGAAAAAGAAGGCGGAACTAAAGTTGGAGAAGCAGGACAGCCATATAAAGCAGGTTCTGATGTAAGATTATATGCACAATACATTAAAAATGCACAGTATAAAGTAGAACACTATTTAGAAAATGCAAATGATGATCAGTATACATTATCAAAAACAACAACATACTTTGGAACTATTGGATGGCAAGTTGAAGCTAAGGCAGAAACTTTTGATGGATACATTTTAGATAAATCTGTTGTGGGAACAGTAGAATCTGGTGCAGTAACTTCAGATGGAAATTTAAAACTAAAATTATATTATAAAAGAGAAAGATATTCACTTACATTTACAATATTAGGTGGAGCAGGAAATGCATATACTCCAGGAATGTATAAGCATGGTCAAACTGTACAAATAGTTGCAAATCCAGGCGTAGGAGTACATTTTAGTAATTGGTCAACTACGGATGATATAGTAATAGAAAATACTTTATCTGCTACTACTACATTTAAAATGCCAAGAAGCAATGTAAATATAACAGCAAATTTTGATAGTACAGATTATGTACTTATAGTAGAACCTGGAGGAAGTGAATATAACGGAGTATTTAATGAAGTAAAACAGATACCTGCACCAGATGGTCCTTCATACTCAGTAACACTAGAATATGGATATGATGGTAAAGTAGAAACACTAAAATCTAATAGACAGTTTACAGAGTGGACATTAACTGGTGGAGGTACTGTAGAAAATTACACAAAAAATCCAGCAAAATATACTTTTGGTAGTCAAAACGGTGTACTTACAGCACATTATAGTGATATAGGTCAAAGTATTGATTTACCAGTAGTAAATAGAGAAGGTTTAACTTTTAATGGTTGGTATTCATATATTACTGACGATGAAGGTCAAAAATTGGAAAAAATATCTGATGGAGGTCAATATACTCCTACTTCAGATATAACATTGGTAGCACTTTATACTTATGATGCATACTCATTAAGAGTTGAACCAGGTGGTGCTGAGTACCAACAACAGTATAATAATAAAATTAGTATTGACGTTCCAAGTGTAAACTATTACACAGTAGAATTTGATGCAAATGGTGGAAATTTTGGAGTAAATATAGATAGTAGCACATCAGAAGAAATTCCTATACTGTATACTACAAGAGAATCATATCAAATTTTTGATCATTGGAAACTTACTGGTGGTGGAAGTATAAATTCAGATAAAGCTAATCCAGTTGAATATACTTTTGGAACACAGGACGCAATACTTGAAGCTAAATTTTTAGATGAGTATGAATCAGTACAATTACCTAAACCTCAAAGAGAAGAAGGTTATATATTTGCTGGTTGGTATGAAGATGAAAACTTTCAAAGAAGAGCAGGAGATGCTTTAGATGAATATACACCAAATTCAGATATTACTCTTTATGCAAAGTGGGATTATGAAAATTATAAATTGACAGTAAAACCAGGTGATATAGAGTATGAAGGACAGTATTTAAGTAGTGTTAATGTTCAAATTCCAACTGAAACGGCTTATACGGTAACTTTAGTACCTGGTGAGGGAACTTTAGAACAAACTACAATAAGTGCTAATAAAGAATTTACTAGCTGGACTTTATCAGGAAAAGGAAAAATATCAAGTCAGGAAGAAGGATGGACTTTTGAGTTTGGAGCATCTGATTCAATACTTACAGCAAACTATTCTGATGAAATAATACCAGTAAATCTTCCAACACCAGTATTAGAAGGCTATTCTTTTGATGGCTGGTATCTTGATGAAGAATTAGAAAATAAATTAGAAGAACCTTATGATAAATATGTTCCAACTGAAGATATAACATTATATGCTAAATATAATAAGGGAGTAGCAAGTATAGAAACGACTATATTTGATACATTACAAGATGCTATAGATTATGTTCAAGATACACCTGCAACTATAACACTTCTTGTAGATATAAACCCAACTGAAACTTTTATTATTGATGAAGGAAAAGATATAATACTTGACGTTTCTGATTATTCTATTAGTTCATCTGCTGATTATGTATTCAGTAATTCAGGAACATTAAAAATTATTGGAAATAATAAAAATAATATTAAATCAACAGAAGGTGCAATAATAAAAAATACAGGCACTTTAGATATAGATAATATTTATTTAGAAGGTAATACAGAATGTATTTACAATCTAAATACTTTAAATATAAAAAATTGTGAAATTATTTCTAACAATTCACATGCAATTATAAATGAATCAGAGAATGCAAATTTAACGGTTACTGACTCTAATATTGGAAATGGCTATGAATTTGATGATGGAAACTATTCTGAGACAATTTTGAATAAAGATGGAGCTAACTTAAATATAGCTAAAGGTGAAATAAATGCAAATAATAGAGGAGCAGCAATATTAAATATAAATAATTCTAATTTAACTTTGGGTAATGATGATACTCAAATTGAAAATGATTTAGTTAGAATAACTGGTGTTAGCTTTGGTATAAAAAATGAAGAATCAACATTGCATTTCTTTGATGGTACAATCATTGGAGAAACTGCTATAGATGGTGGAATGCAGTATACACCAGCAGGATATACAATTTTTGTGGAAAAAGATTCAAATTCTGGATTACAAACAGCAACACTTTATGAAGAATCAAGTGTAATATTAAATCTTGTAGCTGAAGAAGGAGGAAGTGTTGATGGAGCTGGAATTTACTCACCTTCTTCTCAAGTATCAATTACAGCTATTCCAGAGGCAGGATTTGCTTTTATGGGATGGTATGAAGATGATGAATTAGTTAGTCCAGATAGTAATTATGTATTTGATATGCCAGATACACCTTTAAAACTTACAGCTAGATTTCAGGCTACTGATGTATATATAGTAGATAGTGATGCTCCAGGTTACTTAATTTCTGAAGATAATACTACACTTACTTGTGATAGTGAAAATACAATATATATAGATATCCCTAAAGATGGCTATATGATAAATAAGTTACCTAGTCCAGAAAATAACTATTTTACTGTATATGTAAAAAATGATGATGAAGAAGATTACGTTTTAGTATCTG
This sequence comes from uncultured Clostridia bacterium, assembly GCA_947628005.1. Classification (GTDB taxonomy): domain Bacteria; phylum Bacillota; class Clostridia; order TANB77; family CAG-465; genus CAG-465. The sequence goes on along the minus strand of CANQYI010000003.1, from coordinate 16,620 downwards.
AAGAAAGTGAAACTTTACCATACATAACTACACAAAAATGTAGTGTAAAACTTGTTGGAAAAGGAGTAATAAATATAAATTTATTTAATTCAGACAATGCATATATATATGAAAATATGCCAGAGTGTACAGTAAGATTTTATTCTCCAACAAAAGAGAATTTATACAAAACTGTAAATACAGTTAAATGGCAAGACATATTATCAATTATGCCAGATGTTCCTACAAGAATTGGTTATACATTTAATGGTTGGTCTGTAGATAGTGAAAGCAAAGTAGGAACTATGAATATGTCCATAACTCAAGATATTGACTTATATGCAATTTGGGAGATAAATAATTTATATATAGAATCAAATTTCTCAGATATATCAATATTAAATAATACAATTAATACAAATGTTACTTCAAAAATTTATACTAGATTTACTAATAAGGAAAGTATTTACTCTATATCTGGTATGTTAAACGATTTGGCACAGTTAAAGTATTATAGCCCAAATGGTTGGTTAAATGATAGTATGTTAACTTTAGCTAAATCAGGACCTGATACATTAGATAATTTTAAAATAGACATTTTAAATAATATGGTTGTTGGTATAACTGGCTCTTCTTCTAATATTTCATTTAAAGTAAATGAAGATACTGTACCACTATTACATACGATGGATGGCTATGTAAGTGATGGATTAGTTGCAAATTACGATGGAAGATACAATACTAAAAATAAAGAATTTGATTCAAGTTTAGATTGGTATAATATAGCAAAAACTGGATTTAGATCTAACACTAATAATTTGATTAGAGGATACAACTACTTTACTTTCAATGGAACATCTTCATGGGCAAATTTAATGGACACTAATACAGAAAATATTACTTTAGAAGTTGTATTTTCATCTAATAGAGAATCACGTAGTGAACCAGAATATATAATTGGAAATTTAACTAATAATTCTGGCGGAGCAGGAATTTTTATAGATACAGACGGTAAAATAAAAGGCAGTGTATTTATAGATGGTGCATTTAGAACTGTTGAAAGCCCTGAGTTATATACAACATCTCAAATAACAAAAGCTAGTTTAACATATAATTCAAATATTCTTTGTCTATATATAAATGGCGAGTTAGTTGATTCTTTATCACAAGAAGGAAATATTACTATTCCAGATGACAAAACACCAATAATTTTAGGGGCAAGATTAAATTCTCAAGATGAAAAAGATTCATATTTGAGTGGTGATATATATTCTGCATTAATTTATAACCAAGCTTTATCTAATAGTGAAATAAATAAAAATTTTGAAATTAGTAAAGTTCATATTTATGGATTATAATAGAGGTGAATAATGAAAAAAAATATAAAGATTTGTATTGCAATAGCTTTAATAATAGTTGTAATAGTAGTATTAGCTTTAATATTTAATAAAAAAAATAAAGATGATGAACTTGAAAAGCCAAGCTATATTGATACACTTACCCCAGAAGAAAAAAGTTTAGTAAAAGGTAATAATGCAAATCTTGATAATGTTATTTTGACGGATTCTGGAGATAAAGTAAATGTAAATCCAAATATAAATAAAGAAATAGAACTTACAGATAGTATTGTAGTAGATAAAATGCAACTTATGTGTAGTAATAAAAGAACTGCTTTTCATGCTAATATAAATAATATCTCAAATTCTATAGTTAAAAAATTCACTGTAAAAGTAGATTTTTTAGATGAAAATAACAATGTTATTCATTCATTTGAAAAAGAGGTTCCAGTTATAACCTCAAATTCAAAATATATACTAGAATATATAGTAGATCAAGATATATCTAATGCCTATGATGTAAACATAAAAATTAAATAAAAATGAAATCCTTAGAAGCCTTGAGGCTCTAAGGATTTTTGCTTGTATAAATATTCTAATTTTTTTTATTAAAATTGTTGAAATAAGTTTAGTTTTATAGTAATATATAAGTGAATTATTGTTTGTTTTAGGAGGTTATCATTTTATGAAAACAAGTGTATATTTTAAATCAACAAACATGGAAAAAAATAGAAAGAATAAAGGTATAAGTTTAATAACACTAATCATTACAATATTAGTAGCTTTAATACTTTTATCAGTTATACTATTATCTCTAAAAGATAGTAACCCAACTGATAATGCAAATCAGGCTGCTTTTAGAAATGATTTTGTTAATTTACAAAATGAATTAACCTCTTCGAAATTAAACATTAAGATAAACGACTTTGAGGCCAATGAAGACATAAATGTCTCAATGAAAGATGATAAAATTTATGATTGGCTACCATCACTTAAGGGCTCTCCTTTAGAAGGAAAAGTAGAAATTTGTAATGGTGAAGTTGTATTTATAATTGATGATGAAAATTCTGAAGAATATAAATGGGCAGAAAACTTAGCTGGCGCTGAAAAAGTATGTAAAAATTCATGTGCAGAGTTACCAAAAGTCTTCTCACCAGAAATAAATGCTAACGTTGAAAGTGGTATGTTATCAACTCAAGCTGTTACACTAACATTTAGTGGCGGTGTTAGCAATGAGAGTACACCTCATTACTATGAGTACAGTTTAGATAATGGTTTAAGCTTTTCAAAAGTTACACAAGGTAACGGAACTAGTTTATATTTTGACGGAGTTTATATAAAACAAATTGTTCAAGTAAGAACAGTTGCTACAATAAATGAGGAACAAGTAAGAAGTAATGTATCAGAATTTGAAGTTTATATAAACAAGACTGGTAGCTTAGCACCAATAATTACTTCTACTACTGGATATGTAAGTGGAACTTGGACTAGTGATAATGTAGAAATAACTATTGCTTCTGCTGAACCATCATTAAATGAAGAATTAGAATATAGCTTAGATGGAGGTAAGAGCTGGCTTGAATATATACCAAATTCTACATCTATAGTATTTACTACTGATGGATCACATGAAGTAAGGGCAAGGGCTATTGCTGCGACTGGTCAAATAGGACCTGAAAGTTACTTTATAGTTAATATAAATAAAGAACTACCAAGTGCACCAGTAATATCTAGAGAAGACGGTGTACAATCTGATGTATGGAGTAATAAATCTCACATTAAATTATTATTCTCAACTAAGACACCAGATGAGCAATTGTTTATAGATCACTATGAATTTAGTACAGATAGTGGTACTACATGGCAAAGAGTAGAAAAAGAAGATCCAACTACAATAATAGATACAGAAGGTACAACAACTATTATAGCAAGATCATATAATCGTATGAATATGGTTGGCTCAGCTTCTAATGGATTTATAGTAAAAATAGATACAGTAAATCCTACAGCAGCACTTACTACTTCTGCTACTACAAATAGTGTATTTGCAAGTGTAAATGCAACTGATGAAAATGGTAGTGGAGTAGATACATATATCTTTTATAAAGATGGAAATGTAGTAGAAACAACTACAAAGAATGAATATACATTTGAAAATTTAACTCAAAAGCAATCATATAGAATAGGGGTTGTTTCAGTAGATGTTGCCGGAAATAGATCAAAACTTGCTGAACAGACAGTAACTGTACATAAAGTTCCTGTTCCAAGTATTTCAATAGATAATGAAAATTGGACAAATCTAAATATAAAAGCTACTGTCTCTAAAGATAATACTCCAGGTATTACAGCAGAATATCAAGTAGTTAATATAGGTGATGAACCACGTGATGATGGATGGCAGACATATACTATTCCAGTCCCTATATCAAAAAATTATGATATATATGCTAGAACTACAGATAGTACAAATCAAAAGAGTGAATCAACAGTATATTACGTAAGAAATATAGATAAAATAGATCCAACTACAACAGCTCCTACAGCAGCTTCTTCAACTAACATGATTGTTGTAACAAATAAGCAAGAAGATTCACCAGCAACCAGTGATTACGCCTATTCTGGAATAAATGAAGAAAGAACACAATATGCAATAAAGAAGGGCGATCTTTGGGGTGAATTCCAATACACTAATAGATTTACTAATTTAAATCATGATACAGATTATTATGTAAAAACTAGAACTTATGATATAGCAGGAAACTTCGCTGATTCAGAAGAAAAATTAATTAGAACAAAGAAATTAAATATTGGAAAAATATATTTTAGCTTAGATTCTGCTAGTGGAGCAACATATACACCTGGTCAAAAGGTAAAAGGTAATGTATATATCAGATTAGATGATAGCGCTAAAAATAATACAAAATATAGATCTAAAGAGGGATCTGCTCAATTTATAGCACCAACTAATACAGACACTTTAGTAGTAACTGATGGAACTACAACTATCATTGTTGAAACTACTGATGGTGTAAATACTGTAACTGAAGAATATGAAATTTGCTTAGATAATATTGCTCCTAGTGTATCTGAAATAGAAGTTATATCTCCTGAGACTGGAAAATATAAAGAGGGTACAAAAGTAACTTTTGCAGTAAGATGGACTGAAAACATAACTGTAGTAAGTCAACCACAACTTACAATTAGATTTGGAGATTCAGAAGTAAAAAATGCAACATATGTATCTGCCTCTGGAAATGAAATGATATACGAATACACAATTGAACATGATGATAATGGTGTATTGGCTATATATGATTTACTAGAGGGTACAGTAACAGATGATGTTAAAAATGAAGGCCATGGACAGAAAGTACCATTATCTGGTAATGTTATAACTGCTGCTAATGAATTTACAGTAACACTAGTAACATACCCTAAAGATTCTGGTAAAGTAACAGGAAGTACAAAAGCTATTTTCATGGATAACGTTACTATATCTGCTACTGCAAATACAGGTTATATTTTCAAAAATTGGACTTCTTCAAGTACAAAACTTAAATTAAATAATGAAAATTCTCCTACTACATCATTTAAGATGCCAGCAGAAAATGTTACAATAACAGCTAATTTTAAAAATATTGAATATAAAATAAAATATGATCCTAATGGTGGAACAGGAAGTAGATTTGAAAGTGTTCATCAGTTTAATGTACCACAAAAATTAGCTAAAAATACTTATACAAAACCTGGTTATACATTTGCAGGATGGAGTTTAGATAGTCAAGCAACACAGCCAGATTTTGGTGATGAACAAGAAGTACAAAACTTATCAGAAAAAGATGGTGACGTAGTAACTTTATATGCAGTATGGCAAGTTGGAATATCTGAATATAGAGTAGAACATTACTTAGAAAATTTAAATTCTACAGCATTTATATTAGATAGTGTTGAAAATTATACAGCAACTACAGATACAATTGTAAGTGCTGAACCAAAACAATATATTGGTTTCTCATATGATGAGAATATAGATAAAAATATAACAAGTGGAAATGTTAATGGTGATGGTTCACTTGCATTAAGATTCTATTATGTAAGAAATATATATACTTTAACAGTTGATCCTAATGGAGGAACGTTTGCAAATACAACTGAAAATAGCACAATAACAGGAAAATTTGAAACATCCGTTACTATAGTTAATCCTAAAAAGCAAGGTTATGTCTTCACTGGATGGAAAATTGACGGAATGGGTTCAATGAGCTCAAATAAATTTATATTTGATGCTTCAGATGCAACTATAACTGCTCAATGGGCACCTGGTAAATCAAATTATAAGGTAGAATATTACAGAGAAAACTTAAATTCTACAGATTATGATTTATATGAAACAGAAACTTATACTGCTACAACAGATTCAACTATAACAGCTCCATTAAAAGAATATGTAGGTTTTTCATATAACCAATATATTGATGGAACAAAGTCAGAAGGTGTAGTATTACCTGATAATTCTTTATTACTTAAAGTATACTATACTAGAAATACATATAAACTTACAGTTGATCCACAAAACGGATCTTATAAAGATGTAACATCAACTGTAGTAATTCCTGGTAAGTATGAGACTATAGAAAGAATAGATAATCCTGTACCAGCAATTGGCTATAAGGTTACATATAATGGAAATGGTGGTGTGAGCAGTAAGGAAGAAGACTACACAAATAATTTGTTCGTTGAATGGAAGAAAACAGGAATTGGTGAATTTGATGCAGAAAAGAGCGAATTTAAATATTTAGATGGAGATGGTGTCTTAACTGCTAGATATAAAAATGATGGAGTAATACTTCCTGAAGCAACAAGACAAGGTTATGACTTAGAAGGTTGGTATAATGGTACAAAAAGAGTTGGAACAGCTTCAGAAAAATACATCCCTGATGAAGAAGTATCACTAACAGCAAAGTGGACTGCAAGATCAGATACTCCATATAAAGTTTTACACTATAGAGAAAATGTTACAAAAGATGGATATGAACTTTATGAAACAGATGAATTACAAGGAATAACTGATACACAAGCCATAGCTACAAGTAAGAATTATGTTGGATTTACATTTGATAGTTCAATAGAAGGAACAGTTACAAAAGGTAATATAGAGCCTGATGGTAGCTTAGTATTAGAGTTATACTATACAAGAAATGTTCATTCATTAAACTTTTCAATTACACCTGTAAATTCAGGTACAGTAGAAAAAGCACAAGATTATCCTTATGGTACGATTGTAAGCATAAAAGCTACTCCTAATGCAGGATATATGTTTACTAAATGGACTGTAACTACAAATAATACTAATCTTGAAAATAACTTAAGTTCTGAGACTACATTTGAAATGCCAGATTCTGATGTATCAATTACAGCTGCTTTTGAAGGAATAAATTATACAATAAAATATGATCCAAATAAGGGAACAGGTGCATTAATGCAACCTAGTGCACACAAATATAGCATACCAAAGAAATTATCAGCAAATACTTATGAAAGACCAGGTTACACTTTCATAGGATGGGATCGTAATAAAGATGCAAAACAACCGGAATTTTTAGATGAACAAGAAGTATTAAATTTAACTACAAAAAATGGAGATATAGTAACTTTATATGCTATTTGGAGTGCAGGAAAAACTACATATACTTCTCAGCATTACATAGAAATGTTAGATGGCTCATATTCACTATATTTATCTGAAACTTTAACTGCAACAGTAGATTCTACTGTATTTGCTGAGCCAAAAGAAATTAATGGATTTGAATATGATTTAGGAAATGATAACACTAAAGCATCTGGTATAGCAGAGTATGGTGGTGAACTAGTATTAAAATCATATTACACAAGAAATTCTTATACATTAACTATTGATCCAAATACTGGAATATATGCAGGCACAAATTCTAATACAGTTTTACATGGAAAATATGAAGAAACTATTAAAATAGATACACCAACAAAGAGAGGTTATTCTTTCAATGGTTGGTTAACAGAAGGAAAAGGAAATATAAGTGGAACAAATTATACTTTCACATATTCTGACGAAAAGATAACTGCAACGTATAAAGCAAATGAATATGAAGTAACTTACAAATATAACGATGCTACTTCAAATAATGAAGATACTTCTAAAAAAGTAACTTTTGATAAGCCATATGGTACACTACCTTCTCCAAAAAAAGAATTTTCAGTTCAATATAATACAAATAATGGTGTAGTTGAACTTACAACAGAAAATACAAATTCAGTATTTTCATTTAGTGGATGGTATACTACTAATACATTTACTACAGGTACTCTAGTTAATGAAACAACTAACGTTACAATTGATTCTGACCATGATATTTATGCAAAATGGTTGGGAGGAAGCATAACACTTCCTGGAGCAACTAAAGTAGGATATACACTAGAGGCTTGGTATGAAGATGAAAGATTTACTAAAAAAGCAGGTACTGAAGGACAAAGTTATGTACCAAGTGGTTCAATAACTCTATATGCAAAGTGGAAACCAAACACAAATACAGAATATAAAGTATTACATTATAAAGAAAATGTTACTTCAACAGGTTATGATTTAGCTGATACAGATTATTATACTGGTACAACAGATGCTAAAGTTACTGCAAAGCAAAGAACTTATGATGGATTTAAATTTGATTCTAAGAATACAAATAATTTAGTAACATCTACTATTGCTCCAGATGGTAGCTTGGAATTAAAATTGTACTATGTAAGAAATAGCTATAATTTGACAGTAAATCCAAATGGTGGAACATTTAGAGACTCAAATTCAAGCACTATTATAACTAAGAAATATGGTCAAACTGAGCCAATAGAAGATCCAGTAGTGCCACCAGCTATTATAGTATCTTATGAATTATATGACGGACAAGCAGATTTAAAAGAGGAAAATACAACATCAATTTATACATTTACACAGTGGCTAAGAACTGGTATAGGCACATTTGATAATGACACTCATTTGTATACATTTGGTATTGGTAATGAAGCCTTTGTTGCAAATTATAAAAACAGTGAAATAGTTTTACCAGATGCAACAAAAGTAGGTTATATATTTGATGGTTGGTATACAAATGATAAGTACGAAGAAAAAGTAGGAGATGCCGGAAAGACATATTTACCAGCAGAGTCTCAAACATTGTATGCAAAATGGAGACCAAGAGACGATGTAAAATATAAAATAAAATATTATTTAGAAAATGTAGATGCAAATGGCTATGATTTACAAGAAGAAGTAGTAAATTATGGAACTACAGGTGCTGAAGTTAGTGCAACTATAAATGAATATAATGGATTTACATTTGATAGCTCAATTCCTGGAACTTTAACAAGTGCAAATATTTTACCAGATGGTACTTTGGAATTAAAATTATATTATATAAGAAATTTATATAGTTTAACAATTAATCCAAATGGTGGAACATGGGGTAATACTACAGCAAGCACAGTAATAAATAAAAAACATGGTCAAACTCTTTTAGTAGAAAATCCTCTACCAAAAGCAGATGCAATAATTACATATGAAACTTATGGAGGAGATATTACTCTAGAAGATGCTAATACAGTTTCAACAAAGACATTTACAGAATGGACAAGAATGGGAGTAGGATCATTTGATAAAGCTACAAGTACATTTACATATGGAATAGGTTCAGGATCTTTAGTTGCAAATTACTATTTTGCACCAGTAATACTTCCAGAACCAACACGTTATGGATATGTATTTGCAGGTTGGTATGAAGATGAAGACTTTAATAAAAAAGCAGGAGATGCTTCAGGTGAATATGTATCAGAAGATAACAAAACTTTATATGCAAAATGGATAGAAGCAAATGATACAATATATAAAGTAGAACATTATATAGAAAATGTTGATGGTACTTATTCTATAAAGGAAACAGAAACACTTACTGGAACAACAAATAGTTTAGTTACTGCAGAATCTAAATCATATTTAGGTTATGTTCGTGATGATACAGTAGATAATGCTTATGTTAGCGGTAATATAATTGCTGATAAAGAAAATCCTCTAGTTTTAAGAGTATACTATGTTAGAAAAGAATATACACTAACTGTTGATCCAAAAGGAGGAACATTTAGAGAGTCTACTTCTAATACACTAATAAGTAAAAAACATGGTCATACTGAAAATATAGAAGATCCAACACCACCAGCTGATTTTATTGTAACTTATGAACTAAATAAGGGTACAGCAGTAATTACTGAAGAAAATACTAATGCTCATAAAACATTTACTGGTTGGTCTAGATCTGGAAAAGGAACTTTTGAAAATGGAATATTTACTTTTGATATAGGCGATGCTTCTATTAGTGCAAATTATAAGAATGAATCAATTACTTTACCATCACCTTCACGTTTAGGATACACATTTGGTGGTTGGTATAGAGATGAAACATTTAATACTAGAATGGGAGATGCAGGGGCTACATATACACCAAGATCAGATGTAAATGCATATGCTAAGTGGACAGCTGAAAAAGTTCCATATAGAGTAGAATATTATACTGAAGATATATATGGAGATTCATACTCATTAAGAGAATTTGAAACTTTATCTAATTATACTGATTCTACAGTTAACGTTACACCAAAGGAAATAGAAGGTTTCACATTTGATGGTAGTATTGATGGAACTAAGTTAGAAGGTGTAGTATCTGCTGATCCTGATAACATTTTGGTATTAAAATTATACTATACTAGAAATTCATATAATTTATCACTTTTTGCAAATCCAGCAGGAGCAGGTAAACTTAGTGGAGCAAATTCATATAAGTTTGAACAATCTGTTGAAATATCTACAACTGTAAATGATGGTTTTACATTCACAAATTGGATAACTACTACAAATGGAGTAAATCTTACAGATAGTAAATCAAGGACTACAACATTTACTATGCCAGCTTCTGATGTAGATATAACTGCAAAATTTAGTGTAAATGGATACAAAATTAGATATATATTAAATGATGGTGTAGAAGTTGAACCAAACCCTACTTCTTATACAGTACTTACTAAAGATATAGTCTTAAATAACCCAATAAGAGAAGGTTATGCATTTAAAGGTTGGTCAACTCCCGAAGATTTAAACCCAGTACTTAATGTTGTAATTAGACAAGGATCTATAGGAGATAGAACTTATATAGCAAACTGGCAATATGCTACTGTTGATGCAGTAGATGTTAGTACGCATAATGCAAGTTTTGATTCAATGGCTGGAACATTACAATCAGATGATGGATATTACATCATTTATGCTCCGGATTCAGGTTATGTATTTGATATTTCATCTAGCAGTGATGTAGTTATTTCAGTATCAAATACAATAGACGGAAATTATGTGGTAGCAAGTACAAATGGTATTTATGAAACTACAGAAAAATGCTATGTTAAAATTGAGGGAGGCTCTTGGAGTGGAAATGTAAAACTTTCTTCAGGTGAGTCTGCATACATAGCAGATAAATTACCAAGATATAATTTGGTAGCTTATTTAAATGATGGTACAGAAGCAGTTTATGAATTGTTAACATATAGAAAATACGATTCTGCTTACTTACCAGAAGTACCACCTACAAGACCAGGATATGCATTTAAAGGTTGGAGTAAAGATAAAGATGCTTTCCCAGGAAATGATTATTTAATTTCAGGAGAAGCAGAATATATTACTTCTGATACTCAGTACTATGCTATATGGTCAAAAATGACAAATTATAGAATAGAACATTATAGACAAAATCTTGCTTTAAATGGATTCGATCAATATGAGGCAAAAGTATTAGATGCAAACACAGGTGATACAGTTTCAACTGAACCACTTGATTATTCAAGTGCAGGATTTACATTTGACCCAAATATTGAAGGAACAAAGCTAAGTGGAACAGTTCTAGAAGATGGAAGTTTAACTTTAAAATTATATTACACAAGAAATAAATATAATTTAACAGTTAATCCAAATGGTGGTACATGGTCTGATTCAAATAAGAACACAGTAATAAATAAACAACATGGATTTGAAATGGATATACCAGTACCAGTAAGACCAGGTTATGAATTTGCAGGTTGGACAAAGACTGGCGCAGGTAAAATTACATCCGTATCTCCAATAAAGAGCACAACTCAAACATTTACATTTGGTATAGGAGACACAGTCTTAGTTGCAAAATGGGAAGCCTTAAAATCTAATTATAAGGTACAACATTACAAGCAAAAATTAGATTATACATTTGAATTAGATTATGAAGAAACACTAAGTGCAATAACTGATACAAAAGTTACAGCAACTCCAAGATCATACGTTGGATTTGAATATGCTCCTTTGATGGAAGGAACAGTCAGTGAAGGTGTAGTAAATGGAGAAGGAACTTTAGTATTAAAATTGTACTATTCAAGAAAATTAGTAAAAGTTAGTATAAATCCTAACGGTGGAACATATAATGATGATCCTACCGTACAGGAATTATATGGAATGTATGAACAAACTTATCCAATAGATGGGGTAGTTACACCACCTGATGGATACAATATAGTTTATAATGCTAATGGAGGAACGCCAACTACACCAGGTGACCATACTACAAAATCATTTGACGGATGGACAAAATCTGGTATAGGAAATTATAACAGTACAGATAAGACATTTACATTTGGTAATGGAAATGGTACACTTTTAGCTAAATATGTAAATAATCCAATAAAATTAACTAATGCAACTAAACAGGGTTATTACTTAGAAGGTTGGTATAGTGATGAACAACTTGACAATAAAGTAGGTGTGGCAGGAGATAACTTTACAACAGATAAAAACGTTACTTTATACGCAGGTTGGGGTGCAAATGAAGGAACACCATATAAAATTTATCACTACTTACAAAATGTAGATGGAACTTATCCTACAGAGCCTACTTATAAGCAAGACGCATATGGTAGAACGGATGACTTGGCTACAGCTAAAGCAAATACTTATACAGGATATGTATTTGATGAAACTGTAAATGGAACTCTTAAATCAGCAAATATTAAACCTGATGGATCACTTATATTAAAATTGTACTATAAGAGACAGTCTTATACATTAACTCTTACTGCAACTTCAGGAGGTAAGGTAGAAAAGAGTGGTTCATATGTATATGGACAAACAGTAACTATAAAGGCTACTCCAAACACAGGTTATTCATTTAGTAGTTGGTCAACAACTAATACTGATATAAAAATTGCTTCTACTGCTTCTGCAACAACAACATTTGTTATGCCAGCAGGAAATGTTAATATAACTGGTAACTTTAAAGTAAATCAATATACTTTAACTGTAAATCCAGGTGGAAGCACATACAAACAAGATTATAATTCTAAGAAATCTGTAGACGCTCCTGTACAAACTTATACTGTAAAATTTGATTCTAATGGTGGAACAAGTTATTCAGATTCAGTTTCAAATAGAGCATTTACAAGTTGGAGTTTAACAGGACTTGGAACTATATCAAGTAATACACAAAATCCTACAACATATACTTATGGAGCAGGTAATGGTACACTTACAGCTAATTATTCTGATACAGGCGCTGCAATAGTTTTACCAACTCCATTAAAGACAGGTTATACATTTAAGGGATGGTATGATAATGAAACAAATAACGATGGTTCAGGAAATCTAGTAGGACAGGCAGGAGGAAACTATGAGCCAAAAGGTAATATTACGTTACATGCTAAATGGCAAATAAATGGATACACCCTTACAGTAAAACCAGGAGATAAAAAATACACTCAAAATTATAATACTTCATTACAGGTACAAGCACCTGAACAAAAATATGTAGTTACTTTTGATGTAAATGGTGGAAATAATGTTGCAAGTATGAATTCAATTAGAAACTTTGTAAGTTGGTCACTTGATGGACAAGGTAGCATAGATAGTACTACAAGCAATCCTACTAACTTTAAATATGGAGCAGGAAATGCAACTCTTACAGCAAGCTACAATGCAAAAGGAAATGAGATAACATTACCTACTGCAAGAAGAGTTGGCTATACATTTAAGGGTTGGTATGATGGTAAAACTAATAATAATGGTTCAGGAAACTTAGTAGGCCAGGCAGGAGGCAAATTCTCTCCTTCAGCTAATACTACACTATATGCAAAGTGGGAGATTAACACTTACACGTTAACTGTAAATCCTGGTGGATTAAAATACCAAGGAAATTATAATTCTACTCAAACAATAGAATTAAATCCTCAATTTACAATAACTTATGATACTAATGGAGGAAATACTATTGCTAATGTAAAATCTAATAGAACAGTTACTAAGTGGACATTATCTTCAGGTGTTGGATCATTATCAAGTGATACTTCAAATCCTACTGTATTTACATTTGCAGAAGGAGATGCAACTGTTACAGCTACTATATCTAATACTGGTAGTCAAATAACTTTACCAACTCCTTCAAAAACAGGTTACACATTTAATGGTTGGTATAGTACAGAAACAAGTAATAATGGATCAGGTACATTAATTGGAACAGGAGGACAAAAAATAACTCCTACATCTACATCTGATAATATTACTTATTATGCAAAATGGACTATAAATAATTATACAGTTAAAACATCTAGTTCACCTGCCGCAGGTGGAACTACAACTGGTGCAAATACTTATGCTTACAACTCTTCTGTAACCGTAACTGCTACTGCAGCTGCTGGATACTCATTTGAAGGTTGGTATAAGAATAATCAAAGAGTTTCTACTGCAGCATCATATAAATTTACTTTAGGTGCTGAAAATGTAGAACTTGTAGCTAAATTCACAGCAGGTCAATCAGAATACAAAGTAAATCACTTTGTAATGGGAACAGATGGAAAATATCCGGCTACAGCTAAACTTACAGAAACTTTATCTGGTACAACTGATTCTAGTGTTACACTATCTGCACTTGCAAAAACTACTGCAGATTATAAAGTGGCAAATGGAATTTTATATTTAAACGGCCAAGTCGGAGGAAAAGTAGTAACAACTACAACAATAAAAGGTGATAAGTCAACAGTAATAAACTTATATTATAAGAGAACTTACGGAACTTTAACACCAAAAATAGGAAGTAATGTAACTGATATTAAAAATGGCTCAACTTCTGTAAAAGATACTGCTTTAAAATATTATTATGGAGCAACTGTGCCATCTCTTAGCGCAACTTTAGCTTCAGTAACAGGTTATAATACGACATTTGCAAGTTGGGTATGTAATAATACAACATTAATTCCTACAACTACAGCAAATCCAAAACCTACGTTTACATGGCCTGCAATGGCAGAAAATACTGCTTTAACACTTACAGCTAGTGCTACTACAGCACCAAAAGTGTTAACAATAACACTAAATAAAAATGGTGGAACAACAGACGGAACAACAGCAATATATGAAAAGTATGCAACTGGAATATATAAAGAAGCAGCATGTACAACAGCAATGTCAACAACTGCTAACGCAATAACAAAACCATCAAGAACTGGATATACTTTTGCAGGATTTTATGATACAAATGCAGCTTCTGGTGGAACACAATTGATAAATGCAAATGGATTTATAACAACAAGCTTTACAACTACAAAATTTGCTGCAAATACTACTTTATATGCAAGATGGACAGCAAATAGTGTTAATTATAAAGTTGAACACTATTTGATGGGAACAGATGGAAAATATCCAACAGCAGCAACTAGTACTCAAACATTATCAGGACTTTCAGATAGTTCTTTAACACTTGCAAACTTAAAATACACTACAACAGCTTATAATGTTGCAAATGGTATAATCTATTCTCACGGAACAGTAGGTGGAACCCAAGTTACTACAACTACTGTAGCACCAGCGGGAACAACAGTAATTAAGCTATATTACAGAAGAACATCAGGAAAACTTGTATTAAAAGCAGGTGACTATGTAACTGATATCACAAATTCAAGTGGCTCAGTTAAAGATAAAACACTAACATATTATTATGGAGCAACAGTACCAGCCCTTACTGCTACAATACCAGGGGAAACTGGATACTCAAAACCATTTAAATCATGGGCAAGTAGTAATACTGGTATAATAGCAACTACGACAGCAAATCCAAAGCCAGCATTTACATGGCCGGCAATGGCAGATAATACTACAATAACTCTTACTGCTAGTGCAACAAGATCTCCAAGAACAGACACAAAATATGTTGTAAAGCACTACGTAATGGGAACAAATGGAGCTTATCCTGCAGACAATGCTCCAACATTATCAGAAGATAAGACAGGAACAACTGCAGCACAACTTACACTGTCTACACTTACAAAATCTACATATGTGGTAACAAATGGATTAATATATGATCATGGAACAGTAGATGGATCAACAGTTACTACAACAACTATTCTTGCTAATGGTACAAGAGAAATAAAACTATATTATAGAAGAAGTTATGGATATCTTACAACGGCAAAAGATGCAAATGTTACTAGTATAACAACTTTATCTAAGCAAAAATACTACTATCAAGCAAGTGTTTCGATAACAGCAACTGTTACAAATAATGTTACAGGTTATAATTTAGCATTCGTATCATGGAATAGTAGTAATGCAACTTATCTTGCTGCACAGAAAAATGCGGCTGCAACATTTACATGGCCAGCTATGCCAGAGGGCACAGCTATAACACTTACAGCAACAGCTTCAAAGACACCAAAAGTGTTAACAATAACATTAAATAAAAATGGTGGAACAGCAGATGGAACAACGGCAATATATGAGAAATATGCAACTGGAATATATAAAGAAGCAGCATGTACAACAGCAATGTCAACAACTGCTAACGCAATAACAAAACCATCAAGAACTGGATATACTTTTGCAGGATTTTATGATACAAATGCAGCTTCTGGTGGAACACAATTGATAAATGCAAATGGATTTATAACAACAAGCTTTACAACTACAAAATTTGCTGCAAATACCACTTTGTATGCAAGATGGACAGCAAATAGTGTTAATTATAAAGTTGAACACTATTTGATGGGAACAGATGGAAAATATCCGGTAGCGGCAACTAGTACTCAAACATTGTCAGGACTTTCAGATAGTAGTTTAACACTTGCAAACTTAAAATACACTACAGCAGCTTATAATGTTGCAAATGGTATAATATATGATTATGGAACAGTAGATGGAACTAAAGTTACTACAACTACTATATTG
>CANQYI010000002.1 GCA_947628005.1 uncultured Clostridia bacterium | reverse complement strand
TCATCCTGAGCCAGGATCAAACTCTCGTTCAATACCTTTTTCAAAATTAACGCGATTTTTCGCGAATTTACTTTTTTAATTGACGGTTGTACCCTTTTGTACAACCTTATGGTTCGTATTATATTGTTTATTTTTCAATGTGCTTTAGTCGTTTTGCCGACTTATTTAATTTTAACACAAATTATGAACAAAGTCAACATATTTTTGAAACTTATTTATGTTTTTTATATACTTTTTAAACAAGACTATTATTCAATTTGTGACGTGTTATATGATAACATTTTAAAACGACTTTGTCAACACTTTTTTTCATTTTTTTACATATTTTTTAAGTTTCTACTAAAATTACGTCATCCCCTATTTTTTTTATTTTATTCCACGGAATAGTTATATTATTTTTTCCCATTATATTTCCTAACATTTTTCCAGGTTTTGCAACTATTATTTCTTTTATTTCGCCGTTATTAAAATCAGCTTGGACATCTACTACAAATCCTAAAATTTTTCCCTCTGTTAAACTTATAACCTCTTTTTGTTTAAAATCTATACCTCTTGCCATATTATCACCAATACATACTATGAAAAAAACGGTTATTGTATTACTATAACCGTTCTTGATTTAATAGTTATCAACTATATATTTAACTAATTCTGAAAAATTCATTGCATTAGAAGCCTTAAAATAAACTATATCATTTGACTTTATTTCATTTATTAAATATTCTTTCAATTCTTTCATATCACTAAAATGCATACTTTTTTCTACAAAATTCTTGGCAATATCTGATATACTTTTTGAATCATTTCCATATGTAATAACTTCATTATATTTTACTGTTTCAAATAATTTTCCAACATCTTCATGAATTTTTTGAGTATGGTCTCCAAGTTGTAACATATCACCTAAAACAGCTATTTTATTGCCTTCTATTTCATTAATACTAATAATTCCTGATTTCATTGAATCAAAACTTGCATTATAAGTATCATCTATAACAGTGATATTATCTTTTAATTTTATTATCTGCATTCTTCCATTCATATTTCTATATTCATATAAGCCTTTTTTTATCTTTTCAGCACTAATTTTTAAAAGTTCTCCAACTTTTATTGCTGCGAGCGCATTAGAAATATTATGATTTCCTAAAGTATTTATTTTTATATCTTCCTCTTTACCATATATTTTTGTTTTAAAAGTTATTCCATCAGGTAATATTTTAATATCTGTTGCCTCTTTTTCATTGTAACATACTAAATTAAATTTATTTTCTTTATTTTTTAAAGTTGATAAAAATTTATCTGAATCATTTATTACAAGCGTATTTATTCCCCTTAAGTCATCAACTACATGCATTTTTTGATTAAATATATTTTCTTGTGTTTTGAATTTTTCAATATGAGCAGTTCCAATAACTGTAACTACTGCTATATCTGGCAAAAGTAATTTTGATAATTCTTCCATTTCTCCAAATCTATCTATGCCTGCTTCTAGTATACAAATATCTTGCTTATCTAGTTTTAATATCATAAGTGAAAGCCCTATATAGCCATTAAAATTTTTATAAGTTACCAAAGTATTTTTTACCTGATTTACAACACTATAAATCATTTGCCTAGTTGTACTTTTTCCAACACTGCCTGTTATTGCAACTACTGGTATATCTTTGTGAATATTTCTATTATATACAGCTGACTTATATAATGCTTCTAGTGTATCATTTACCTCAATTATAACTATATTAGGATTATTTTTTAGGCTTTCTTCTATTATCTTAGATTTTTCTGTATAGTTTTTATTTATATAGAAACCAATTATATTATTTTTGACACAATCTAATATAAATTTGTGTCCATCTACTTTTTCACCTAAAAGAGGTATATAAAATGAATCCTTTGTGTCCTCTCTACTATCTACAATATAATTTTTGATGTTAATGTTTTTATCTCCATTTATTAATTTTCCTTCTGTAGCTATTAACATATCTTTTACTAGCATACTATCAATCACCTATTAACTTATACCATAAAATACAATTTATAACAATAATTACCTAAAATATTCTTCAATTCCTTCAAATATGGCATTAGCTATATTTTCTTCATTGTTAATGATCCAATTTGCATCTTCCTCATTATCGTGGAAAGCTATTTCAATTAATATTGTGGGAGCAAATACTTCTCTTACTTCTTTTAATTCATTTGTATATTTTATACCCCTAGATGCTTCTTTATTATAATATATATCTAACAATTTTTGATATATATTTTTTGCTAATTTATCTGATGAGCCTCCTTCTACATTAGTAAAAATTTCAGGTCCACTAGATTTACCAGCATTACTATGTATTGCTATATGAATATCTGGATTTTTTAAATTACTATCTTCAACTATATCTGAAACATTCATATCTGGTAAATTTCTATACACTATATAACCGTTATCAGTTAATATATTTTCTAATATATCTGCTATTCTGTTCATTCTATATTCTTCTGTTCCATAGTCTCCTACTCCTATGTTTTTTTCTTGTGTTGATGGGCTTAAATAAACTTTTTTTATATCTTCCATATATAATCCTCCCTATATTATTAAAATATATTTAAATAAAAAAATAATATGAACTTTACGTCCATATTATTTTAATGTCCCTTTTCTACTCTTTTCTTTATTCTTTCTAGTGCATTTTTTTCAATTCTTGAAACTTGTGCTTGAGAAACGCCTAATTCTTCAGCAAGTTCTGTTTGAGTTTTATTCTTAAAATATCTTCTTTCTATTATGTGTCTTTCCTTATCATTTAGCTTTTCTAATATTTGAGATATTGCAATTTTATCAACTATTAATTCTGCCTCATCTTTTTCGTTTTTTAGTTGATCTAAGAGATATATTTGATCTCCTCCATCATTGTAAACTGAATCATAAATTGACATTGGACTTACCATACTATCTATGGCAAGTATTATTTCTTCTTTTTCTTCTCCAGTAAGTTTGCAAAGTTCATCTATAGTTGGTTCTTCATTATGTTCACTTATATATTTTTCACGAATTTGAGATATATTATAAGCTAAATCTCTTAGAGATCTGGTTACCCTAAAAGCACTATTATCTCTTAGATACCTTTTTATTTCACCTATTATCATTGGTACAGCATACGTTGAAAATTGAACATTTTGATTTATATCAAAGTTATCAATTGCCTTTATTAGACCAACGACACCAACTTGAAATATATCATTTATATTTTCTCCTCTATTATTAAATTTCTTTATTAGACTTAATACTAATCTAAGATTAGCTTCTATGAATTCATCTTTTAGGTAAGTTTCACCATTTTTTATTCTATACAACATTTCCATTTGTTCTTTTTGTGATAGTTTAGGTAATTTTGATGTATCCATTCCTTGAATTTCTACTTTAACATTCATATGTATCTCTCCTTCTAAAATTTACTACTATTTTTTTACATATGAATTTATAATATACAGCTTCGACATTACTTGATAATATTAGTTGATTTTTTCTAAATTAATATAGTATAAATTAGATTTATTATAGCTTTATACACTTAAAAATTTTGTAGAAATTAAATGCTATTTAAAAAAATACATTTTTAGAAATATTTTTTACTTGACATAATTAGAAAATAGTATTATAATGGTGTAGTATTTAATTTTATATTTTCAAATAATTTTGGGAGGTCTTTCTATGGGTACTGAATCTAAAAATCTTGGGGCATTTGAACTTGTTCGGGAAATCAACTCTCTAAATTCAGACATTGACTTACAGGCTGAAACAAGTTTTGGATTTATCTTAATGAGTCCTGCTACGAAACTTGAAAAGCTTAAATTGCCACCTGGATATTACTACGTTTCAGATAAAAGAATTATAACGAATAGAGGTAATAAATCTTCTAGCAATTTTGAATATTTTAAGGTTTTTACAATACTCTAAATTTTAAGCTCCCCTCATTTTTTGAGGGGAGCTTTTTATAATAAAAAATCCTTTTTTAATCCATTTATAACTTTTTTCTCTATTCTTGAAATATATGATTGTGATATTCCTAATTTATCCGCAACTTCTTTTTGTGTTAATTCTTCTAATCCATCAAATCCATACCTAAGTTGCATAATCATTTTTTCCCTATCATTTAATTTTTTTATAGCACCAATTA
This sequence comes from uncultured Clostridia bacterium, assembly GCA_947628005.1. Lineage (GTDB taxonomy): Bacteria > Bacillota > Clostridia > TANB77 > CAG-465 > CAG-465. The sequence goes on along the minus strand of CANQYI010000002.1, from coordinate 204,002 downwards.
AAATTTTTTTATTGTCACTGTCTTCAATTATCTTAAACATACTATCGTTATCTGTTCCCAAAATATCAGCTAATGATAAATCATTTCCTTCACTATCTGTATTTATTGGTTCGTCAATTGACACTTCAGCCTTCACTTTATTATTTTTTCTCAGAAACATTAATATTTCATTTTCAATGCACCTAGAAGCATATGTTGCAAGTTTTATATTCTTATCTAAATCATAACTATTAACCGCTTTCATAAGTCCAATTGTTCCAATAGATATTAAATCTTCTATATTAATTCCAGAACTTTCAAATTTTTTAGAAATATATACTACTAGTCTCAAATTCTTTTCTATTAAAGTATTCTTAGCTTCTACATCTTTTTTCATCAATCTTTCTAATAACTGCTTTTCTTCTTCTGGCGATAAAGGCGGGGGCAATTTTTCTGAACCTGCTATATATAAAAGAGCTGATTCATCTATTCCTAATTTTTTTAATATTTTTATATATACATTTTTAATTTTATCAATCATCAACATAGTGTTACCCCCTTTAATTTATCTATATAAGTATCATAACTTATCAATGCCTCATAATTTTTTGACAAAAATAAATTGCTATCAATAAAAATAATAACTATTTTATCTATATTAATTAAAAATTTTTCATCATAAATTATTGCGTTTTTTACAATATAGCCTTGCATTTTTTCGTTACCAGCAGCTGTTTTAATATCAATTTTTATAGTATCTAAATTTTCTATTTTTGATAAAATTTTTGACTTATAATTTGATGATACAAATATTACATCTAAATTATTTATTCTATCTTTAACATTATTTCCCGTATCTACGAATCCCTGTAAATTAAAATTTTCAATTTTTATATTGTATATTACTTTATTTTTGATATTGTTTTTCCACATTTTCCACATTAATTTATTTATCAATGTGAGAATTATTGCAGAAATCAGGTAAATTACTAATCTAACTAAAATATTTTCTAAATTTAAATTTAAAAATAATGTTAAAAATATAATTATTCCTAAATATAATATATAAAACATGTAGTAAAATATTATATATTTTATATATTCTATTATTTTTGATGGCTTATAAGATACATATATTGTTACTGCAACTATCAATAGTTTTACTATCAAATTTTGAAAAATACTATTTGAAAGCATTTGTATCAATATTAAATAAATGGACATAAGTAAGCTACTAATTAAGCATCGTATTTTATTTATTCTAAATTTACAAAGAATTGGTACTTGAAAAAGAATAAAATAATTTACAATTAAATTTTCTAAGAAAACATAGTCAAGATAGATTTCCATTTACCTTTCACCTATTAATATTATAATATTTTTGATTACAAAATTTTGTAGAATTAAAGCATTAACTTATTTTTTTGATTTACATAAACAGAAAAAAAAAGAGGAAAAATTTTAATTTTTTTCCTCTTTTTTAATTTTTTTACATTTTTTATTTTTCATATTTTTGTAGTTTAATAATAATGTTCAGAATATTCGCTTAAAATATCTTTTATCGAATCAATTACTTTTTCATCTACCCAATATTTTCTTTCTTCAATATTTATTGTATTATTTAAAATTATAACTCTTACTTGATTAGCTCCTGATTTTATAATTAACCTATAGGCACTTCCAACAGGAATTTTGTCATACTCATAGAATTTTACAGGTGTAATCTTTTCATCTTTCAACAAATTTAATATTTTAATAAGTTTATCTTTATCTATTTCTTCGAGTTCGTTATCAAAAAGATTTGTAAAATTTGCATTTATATCTTCGTAGTTTGCATTATAAATTTTCTTTAATTCTTTTTGTTGATTTACACTAATTGTTCTATTCATTACAAAATATATAATAGCTAAGACAACAATTTCTATTAGTATAATTAGCAATATATTTCTTAATATTTTTTTCATAAATATCATCCCGTATATAGTATATATTATATAAAAAAAGAAGTCAACAAATATTGAGCCTTTACTTTATCTATATAAGTATTATAACTTATCAACACTTGGTATTTTTGATTTACATAAACATAAAAAAGAGGAAAATTTTAATTTTCTTCCTCTTTTTTAATTTTTTATAATTGTTCTGATTTATTTCTTCTTAAAAATGGTGGAATATCTAAGTCAACTTTATAATCACTAGATGGAGATATTGATTGTCTCATTTGTTGATTATTCAAACTATTTTTTAAAGCATCTCCAACGATGTTATCTAATTTTAATTCTTCAAAAGGAGTTTTTGAGAAACCAGTAGCAATTACTGTAATTACTATCTCATCTTCTAAACTCTCATCTATAACTGCACCAAATATAATATTTGCTTCTGGGTCTACTGATTTTTGAACTAACTCTGCTGCTTCATTTATTTCTAGTAAACCTAAATCTTTTCCTCCAGTTACATTAATTAGTACACCACCTGCTCCTTCAATAGAAGTTTCAAGTAATGGGCTGTGTATAGCTTGTCTTGATGCTTCTTGTGCTCTATTTTCACCTCTTGCTCTACCAATTCCCATGTGAGCAATACCTGCATCTAACATTATTGTTTTAACATCAGCAAAGTCTAGATTTACAAGTCCAGGTGTTGTTATTAAGTCAGATATACCTTGTACACCTTGTCTTAAAACATCGTCTGCCATTTTAAATGCTTCCATTACAGAAGTTTGTTTTTCTACAACTTGTAATAATTTTTCATTAGGTATAATTATCAATGTATCAACTGCTTGTCTTAATTCTTCAATACCAGCTTCTGCTTGAGTCATTCTTCTCTTTCCTTCAAAAGGGAAAGGTTTTGTAACAACTGCAACAGTCAAAATTCCCATTTCTTTTGATGTTTCTGCAACAATAGGAGCTGCACCTGTTCCAGTTCCTCCACCCATTCCTGAAGTAACAAATACCATATCAGCGCCTTTTAAGGCTTCAGAAATTTCAGTTTTTGATTCTTCTGCACTGCATTTTCCGATTTCTGGATTAGCTCCTGCGCCTAATCCTCTAGTTAATTTTTCTCCTATTTGAATTTTCTTTGATGCTTTTGATACTTCTAATGCTTGTTTATCAGTGTTTACTGCTATAAATTCAATACCTTTAATATTAGCATTTATCATTCTATTTAGTGCGTTATTTCCTGCACCACCTACACCAACAACTTTAATAGAAGCCATGCCTGCTTGCATTTCATTTTCCATCATCTTATCCTCCTTATTTATTCCTCTTCTTCCATTTTTCTATTTCTTTTTTCTTTTTTATCTTTACTATTATTTAATTTTATTTTTTCTCTTACACTTTTAAGTCCATCAAGTATTCTTTCTTTAAAAGTCATTTCAGTTATTATTTCAACGTCACTATTAACATGCTTATTAGCACCAAGTGAAGCTATATATCTTACCATTCCAAACACTGTTGTATGTTGAGGCTTTATTATATTTATCAACTTCGGACTACAAACTCTAACTTGATTTATTTTAAGTATCAACATTGCGAGTTCTTCTGCACCTACTATATTACTAATACCTTGTCCAGTTATTACCATACACTCTATCTTATTATTAAGTGAATTATCTCGTATTATTTTCTTTATGATTTGATATATTTCTTTTACCCTTGCCTCTATAACTTGTACTATATCACTACACTTTATTATACTTTCTGATTCACTAGACATTTTTGTAGTAAGTTTTATATCATGATTATTAGTTATCATAGCCTGCATTGCAAGATTATACTGTCTCTTTAACTTTTCTGCCTCTTCTGTACTTATATTAAATGTTAGAGCAATATCATTTGTTATATGATCTCCTCCAACCGGTATCGTATAATAAAATTCTAGTTTTGAATTCTTATAAACAGATATGTCTGTATGCCCTGCTCCAATATCTACAAGTAACACACCTATATCTTTTTCTTCAGACATTAAAACTATATTTGATGTTGCTAGCGTCTCAATAATAAGTCCATCTAGTTTTAAGCCCGCTAATCTTAAAGACTTTTGAATTTCTTCGATATAATCACCATTTGCGATTATAACTTCTACTTCCATTCCAAAATTCTTACAGAAAGCTCCAACCGGTTCCTCTTTATAGACTCTTCCATTTATTCTGTACTCATGTGGTAAAATATCAATAATCTGTTCACCTTTGTTCAAATTCGTCGATAACTGAACTTTAGAAAACAGACCATAAATATCATTTATACTTAGTCCATCATCTGGTTTTTCAACTTCTGATTCCATATAAACTTTTTCTATTCTTACGTTCATACCTTTTATGTTAGCATATACGGAATTAGCTGATATTTGAGCAATTTCTTCAGCATCAGAAACGGATTTTTTTATAGAATTAGCAACTACTTGGGGATCAATTATTCTGCCTTTTTTAATTCCTGAATTTGGTGATAGTCCGTAACCAATTACTTCTATTTCATTGAATTTATTAACTTGTCCTATAACGCAACTAACCTTGGACGCACCTACATCAAGTCCAACAATTATATCTCCAATGGCCAATTTCTACACCTCCAAATTTGAACTACATATATAATACTATCTTTTTTTAAAAAAAGCAATACTTTTTATAATTTTTTTGTAATATTTTTGTAATTTTTTTGACATATAAAATATTCAACATTTTTCAACAGTGAATTTGTTGGAAATATTATTATTTTCGTTTAAAACATACAAATAAATACAAAAAACGACAAGTGAGAAATTTTTTACAAATATAACATTTAGTATACTAATAGCTGATATTACAATGATAGAAAAATTTGATACTTTTTTTATTAAGTGTTTATTACTAATTAATACTTTTAATATATTAAATCCATCTAAAGGGTATACTGGAATTAAATTTATAAGAAATAAAAACATATTTATTTCAAATACTATTTTTATTTTATTAAATATAATGGCTAATATTAGATTTGATATTGGTCCCGCTATGTATATGAGAATGTCATTTATTTTATTTACGTTATTTTTTATAATATATCTTTTTTCTAAAAACTTAGCATTTACTCCACTTGTACAAAGACGTATTCCTTCTAGCTCCTTTCCACACATACTTCCTATTAATATATGTGCTAATTCATGAAATAATATAAATAAATAACATAAATAAAAGTATTCTATCATATTTCTAAATTTATAAGAAAATATAGAGATAAAAATTACTATTAAAAATAGAAATTCTATCTCTATATAAATATCTTTTATCTTTATTTTCAAAATACCACAACCTATAGACTTATTAGTTCTTGAGGATCAACCGTTCTAGAATCAATTTTTATTTCTAAATGTAAATGAGGACCCGTTGACATTCCTGTACTTCCCATAAATCCTACTATATCTCCCTGATTTATGTTTGAATTTAATGTAACATTTATGCTATCCATATGAGCATATTTAAATATTACCCCTTCTGTTTCTACCTCTACAAAATTTCCATAATATTTATTATCATGTACAACTGATACAACTTTACCAGTTGTGCAACTTTTTATTTCTGTTCCTTTTTTATTTGCTATATCAGTTCCTGTATGATATGAATTGACTCCTTCAAAAATTTCATCTCTTGCACCATACATTGAAGTTATTGTCCCTACAGTAGGAGCTACCATACTTATATTTTTTGCCTTTATTGCTTCCACATCCTCATTCATTGAACTTATTGCACTAACACTTTCCTCATATAAATCTTCCTCTATTGGTTCTGCACCACCAACCCCATTATTTTCACTACTTTCATTGTTTTCCTCTGTAACAACTGGATTTTCTTCAGGCTTTGGAGTATCTTCTGCTGGTAAACTAACTTCACTCTTTTCAAATATCTTCTTTGCTACATCATTTAAATTAAAACTAATATAACTAGGCTTTACATTATTGTAGTATAAATTGACTAATTTTACTTTCATACTATCAGGTATTATATATTTTATTTTGCTATAAAAATTTGATATTGTACTTTCAAAAGAATTTGTTATACTCTCTTTAGACCAATCCTTTTTATATTCTTCTACCACCATTCGTGTTTTTTGATTTTGCAATATTATATCTTTTATAGTTAATTTGCATATTAAAGTTACAAATATTATTAAAGTAGCTACAAATATCTTGAAAATCAATTTTGTTTTAAAGTTAAATTTAATTTTATTTGGCAAACTTAATGTTTCTGTTTTATAGCCCCTTCTTATACTGTTTGATCGACTAATCATTCCTATTTTATCATAAGTGTTTATACTGTTATAATCCAAGTTTTTTAACATACTTTTTCTTAGTCGTCTAGCAGATACAACATTTTCCATAATTACCTCCACATTTTACTTTGGTACAAGTCTCATAATATATATATTATTCTTTTAGTATTTTAGAACAAAAAATAGAAGAAAATTAAATATTTTCTTCTATTTTTCCTTTTAAATACCACAAATGTTGGCTTTCTATCTTTACATTAACAATCTTTCCTATAAGTTCATCATTTGCCTCAAATACTACTACTTTATTTTGAGATGTTCTTCCTGTATAAAATTTTTCGTTATTTTTACTTTTTCCTTCAACTAATACTTTATATGTATTGCCTATAAATCTTTCATTTAATATTGGAAGATTATCTTCATAAACTTTTTTTAACTTTTCTAGTCTTTCTACTTTTTCTTCGTATGGAGTATTATCTTCTAAAGTTGCTCCTTTTGTGCCTTCTCTTTTTGAATATATAAACATATAGATTTGGTCAAATTGTACTTTTTTTACAACATCTATTGTCTCTTCAAAATCTTCTTGTGTTTCTCCTGGGAATCCTACAATTATGTCAGTAGAAAAAGATAAACTACTGTCGCTAGATTTTAATTTTTCTACTATTTTTAAATAATCTTCTTTTGTATATTTTCTATTCATTTCTTTTAATATTCTAGTACTACCTGATTGAAGAGGTAAGTGTATCTGCCTTGCTATTTTCTTAGAATTTTTTATTACATCTATAAGTTCATCACTAAAATCTTTTGGATGAGGAGACATGAATCTAATAATTTCTATTCCATCTATTTTTTCTATTTCCTCTAATAGTTTTGGAAAATTATAATTTTTTTCTTTAAAATCGTTACCATATGAGTTAACATTTTGTCCTAATAACATTATTTCTTTATAGCCTTTTTTTGCAAGTCTTCTAATATCTTCTATTATATCTTCTGGATTTCTACTACGTTCTCTTCCCCTAACATAAGGTACAATACAATAAGAGCAAAAATTATTACATCCATATATTATACTCACACTTGCTTTATATTTATCTTCAAAAGTAATAGGAACTTCTTCTAATATTTTTGTATCTTCACTGTATTCATAACTTTTACTATTTTCACAAATTGCTTTATATAACTTTATAGGAAAGACTCCCATACTATTTGTTCCCAAAACAATATCTACATAAGAATATGATTTTCTTATTTTTTCTAATATATGCTTTTGTTGTGTCATACACCCAACAACTACTATATACATATTAGTTTCTTTTTTCTTTCTTGATTTTAAATAACCCAGACGACCAAAAAGTGTATTTTCAGCATTTTCTCTTACACAACAAGTATTAAATAAAATTAAATTTGCTTTGGACTCATCTGCTTTAACAAATCCCATTGACTCTAAAATACCTGCATATTTTCTAGAATCGTTTTCATTCATTTGGCATCCCATTGTGTCTATGGAATAAGTTAATTTATTTTCTTCAACATATTTTTTTATTTTATCTTTATAATTATTTGTAAATCTCATATGAACTCCTTACATTCTGTCTAATATTATACTATTATTTTTTATTTTGTCAATGTCAATTTGACTTTTATGTAAAATTGTAGTATAATTATACTGTTGAAATTTGGACTTTTTTAATTAATATAATGAAAGGATTTTGTTTATGGCAAAAAACAAAAAAATTAATTATCTTTCTATGGATCCCGTAGAAGTATGGCATCTTGTTCGGTCAGGAAATCTAAAAAAATTTCCAAATAATTTCTTAGATAAGGAAATTAGCAAAATTTTAGTTAGGCAACTAGTTTTATTTGAACTCAATATGAATCGGGAAGATATTTTGAACCTTGATCAAGAATTCTTTTCTTCTTATAAGTTAGGGAATGTAAGACATTTCTTTGATTGCAAAGTTTATAATATTGTTTCTTATTGCTTTCCTGAATTAGAAATTATGCCTTGGGAAATGAAAAAATCTCCTGCTGGTATGTGGAAAGATGAAAACATGAGAAATAGTTTTGTAAAATATGTTGCAAAAAAGGAAAATATCGACCTTACTAATGTAGAAGATTTAAAACGTTTTTCGGCTATCATGATTCAGAAATATTCTAGTTCGAAACCTTTAGTTTATGCTGGTGGATTATTTGAATTAATAAAACCAGTTATTCCCGATGATATAAAGGAGTGGCAAATTTTTAAAGTTCCAAAATGGGACGAAGAAAAAGCAATAACTGCTGTTAAATGGCTGATAGAAGATAAACTAAAATGGAATCATGAGCAAATTTATAACAATCTATCTGCTTCTGTATTCTATAAGTATGATCTTGGTGGCCTTCTTTCTAAATTTTGCAATAATAGTCCTCTTAAGGCTATAAGTTTAGCGTACCCAGAATATGCTAATCTAAAAAATAAACCTTTTTTTAGTAAGGTACATTAAAAAATAAGTGGCAATATTTTGCCACTTATTTTGTTTTATAATTTAAGAGAAGCTTTTATTTTAGGATTATTAAGTAGTAATTTTATAATTTCTTCATTATTTTTTTCTATCACATTTCTTAAAACCAAATTATTATCTGCTGTAATATCTACTCTACTGTCTTCAATTAACATCTTTATTATTTGCGTATTTTCTTTCCTTGATGCTATTTTTATTGCACAATTGTTATTTGCTGAGGGATCTACCCTGTCGTCTGCTAGTAATAGCTTTACTATTTCTGTGTAGCCATATTCTACTGCCATTTTTAGTGCATAATTTGCGACTCTTGGAACACATATACGATTATCTGATAATAATAATCTTACTACCTCTGTATAACCTCTTTGTACTGCACATCTCATTGCATAATTATCATCTACTGAAGGGTCTACTCGCTCATCTTTGAGTAGCAACTTTACTATTTCTGTATGGCCTTCTGATGCTGCCATTCTTATTGCATAATTATTTCTTTCCGAAGGATCTACTCTCTTATCTTTGAGTAGTAACTTTACTATCTCTGTATAACCCATCTTAGATGCAATGTTTATAGCACAATTGTCTTCTGACGATGGATCTACTCTGTCGTCTGCAAGTAACAGTTTTACGATTTCTGTATAATCTTTTTCTGTTGCATTTATTACAACAACGAAACTTTTTTCTGAAAGAGCTACTTTCTTATCTAATAGTAGTAATTTTTCATCTTCTATATAACCGTTTGCTGATGCATATTTTATTGCATAATTTGAAACTGCTGACGGATCCACGCGCTTATCTTTGAGTAGCAACTTTACTACTTCTAATTGTCCGTATTTTGAGGCCATTCTTATTGCATAATTAGCATAATCTGAGGGATCCACTCTCTCATCTGCAAGTAACAGCCTTACTACTTCTGTACGGCCATTTTCCGCCGCCCTTCCTATTGCATCATTATTACGTGCAGAGGGGTCTACTCTTTCATCTGCAAGTAATAGCTTTACTACTTCTGTATGGCCTCTTGATGCTGCCATTCTTATTGCTTTATTATCGCATACGGAAGGATCTACCCTTTCATCTGCAAGTAGCAATTTTACTACTTCTACATGGCCATTTTCTGAGGCCTTTACTATTCCTTCTGACGGGTTTACTCGCTTATCTTTGAGTAGTAATTTTACTATTTCTAAATTACCGTTTTCTGAGGCCTTTCTTATTGCATAATTATCATCTGCTGAGGGATCTATCCTCTCGTCTGTAAGTAACATTTTTGCTATATCTATGTAACCCTTGTCTGATGCAATTTTTACTGCTGTATTTTCGAATCCTGAAGGATCAACTCTTTTGTCTGAAAGTAACAATTTTATTACATCTGTATGGCCATTTGCTGCTGCTAAACTTATTGCATAATTATCACCTGTCGAGGGATCCACCCTCTTATCTGCAAGTAACAGTTTTACCACTTCTGTTTGACCATTTGTTGCTGCTGCTCCTATTGCATAATTATATTTTGCTGAGGGATCTACCCTCTTATCTGCAAGCAGTAGTTTTACTACTTCTGTATGGCCGTTTTCTGCTGCTGCTCCTATTGCAAAATTATCATCTGCTGAGGGATCTACCCTCTTATCTGCAAGTAACAGTTTTACCACTTCTGTTTGACCGTTTGTTGCTGCTACTCTTATTGCAAAGTTATCATCGGCTGTTGAGTCTACCCGCTCATCTGCAAGTAACAGTTTCACTATCTCTGTGTAGCCATGGTCTGCGGCTACTCTTATTGCAAAGTTATCATCGACTGTTGGATCTACTTTTTCATCTTTTAAAAGATTCTTTACCAAACCTACTTTTTCTTCTTTTACTGCATTTTCAAATAAAATCTGTTGTTCGTTCATAAAAAATCCTCCTTAATAGTTATAAAGATTAAAAAACTTGCTTGTTTTAGATTATAACATAATTATTAAAAAAATCAAGTTTTTAATACTATTACACCATAAATTTAATATTTTTATATATTAAACTAAATAGGTGGCAAAATTTTACTTGCCACCTATTTTAATATTTATGATTTAAAAAAAGCTTTTATTTTGGGATTATTAATTAGCAATTCAACGATCCTTTTATTATTATTTTCTAATGCATTTCTAAAAACTAAATTATCATCGACTGTTGGATCTACTCTACCATCTTCAAGCAATAATTCTACTACTTTTGTATAGTCATTTTCTGATGCCCCTCTTATTGCATAGTTATTATCTGCTGATGGATCCACACGTTTATCTGCTAGCAATAGTTTTACTATTTCTACGTGACCGTTTTCTGATGCTGCTCCTATTGCAAAATTATTATCTCCTGATGGGTCTACTCGTTTATCTGCTAGCAGTAGTTTTACTATTCCTATGTGACCTTCTCGTGATGCCACCCCTATTGCAAAATTGTTATCTGCTGAGGGATCTACCCTCTTATCTTCAAGTAGTAGTTTTACTATCTCTATGTGACCTTCTTGTGATGCAGCTCCTATTGCATAATTGTCTTCTGCTGAGGGATCTACCCGCTTGTCTGCAAGTAGTAATTTTGCTATTTCTATATGGCCGTTTTGTGATGCTACTTTTATTGCACCATTATCAGTTGCTGCTGAATCCACTCTCTCATCTGCAAGAAGTAACTTTGCTATTTCTACATAACCTTTTTCTGATGCTACCTTTATTGCATAATTATCATCTGCTGATGGGTCAACACGCTCATCTTCTAGCAACAACTTTACTATTTCTGTATGGCCATTTTCTGATGCTACTCTTATTGCATAGCTATCATCTTCTGAAGGGTTTACCCTTTTATCTGCCAGTAGCAACTTTACTATTTCTGTATGGCCATTTGCTGAGGCTGCTTCTATTGCAAAATTGTCTTCTGCTGAGGGATCTACTCTACTATCTGCTAGCAATAGTTTTACTATTTCTATGTGACCTTCTCGTGATGCCACCCCTATTGCATAATCGTCATCTGCTGAAGGATTAACTCTTTGGTCTTCAAGTAACAATTTTATTACATCTGTATGGCCATTTGCTGCTGCAGCTATTATTGCATTATTATTATCTGCTGAGGGATCTACCCGCTTGTCTGTAAGTAGCAACCTTACTATCTCTGTATGACCATACTTTGATGCAAATATTATTGCATAATTATCATCTGCTGAGGGGTCGACTCTTTTATTTGATAGTAATGTTTTTACTATTTCTGTATGGCCATTTTCCGCCGCCATTCCTATAGCATAATTATCTTCCACTGAAGGATCTATCCTTTTATCTTCAAGCAATAACTTTACTATCTCTGTATGACCATACTCTGACGCCAATCTTATTGCATAATTATTATCTGCTGAGGGATCTACTCTTTTATCTGCTAGTAATATTTTTACTATTTCTGTATGGCCCTTTTCTGCCGCCATTCCTATAGCATAATTATTATCTGCTGAAGGATCTACCCTCTTATCTTCAAGCAATAACTTTACTATCTCTGTATGACCATTTTGTGATGCCCATTTTATTGCTAAATTATCTTCTAATGATGGGTCTACTTCTTTATTTGATAATAATAACTTTACTTCTTCTGTGTAACCGTCTTCTACTGCATTTTGGAATAAAGTCTGTTTTTCACTCATAAAAAATCCTCCTTAATAGTTATAAAGATTAAAAACTTATTTGTTCTTACATTATAGCATAATTATTGGAAAAATCAAGTTTTTAAGACTATTACACTATAATTTTTATATATTAAACTAAATAGGTGGCAAAATTTTATTTGCCACCTACTATTATAAAATTTATATCTACAATCCAAGAGACTCCTTTATAATTGGATTATTAATTAACAGTTTTGTAATTTCTTTATTATTGCTTTTTATCCCTTTTCTTAAAATGATGTTATTATTATCTGTAATGTTTTTCAGCCTATTATCTTCAATTAAAATTTTTACTATTTCTACATAACCTTGTTCTGCCGCGACTTTTAGTGCAAAATTGTCTTCTGCTGAGGGATCGACTCTATTATCTTTAAGCAACAGTTTTACGACTTCTGTATGCCCATATGATGATGCATATTTTATTGCATAATTATCATCTACCGAGGGATCTACTCTACTATCTGCTAGCAGTAGCTTTACTACTTCTGTGTGGCCATTTGCTGCTGCTAATCCTATTGCACATGTATAACCTAATCTTGATATTGATGGGTCTACCCTCCCGTCTGCAAGTAACAATTTTACGACTCCTGTTTGACCGTTTTCTGATGCTTTTCTTATTGCATAACTAAAATGTTCTGTAGGATCTACTCTACTGTCTGCAAGCAGTAGCTTTACTACTTCTGTGTGACCATTTGCTGACGCCTCTGATAATGGTGAACCACCAAAAGGTGCGTAATTATCTACTCTCTTATCTGATAACAGCAACTTTACTACTTCTGCATGACCATTTCTTGATGCATGTTTTAATGCATAATTATCATGTTCTGACGGATCTATTCGCTCATCTGCTAGCAACATTTTTACTATTTCGACGTGCCCATTTTCTGATGCTAATCCTATTGCTCCTATGTCATACTTTAGTGGATATATATCCAACCTTTCATCTGTTAGTAATAGCTTCACTATTTCTGTATAGCCTTCTTTGGCTGCCATTCTTAATGCTTCATTCTTTTCTGCCGATGGATCTACTCTATTATCTCCTAGCAAAAGCCTTACTATCTCAGTATGTCCGTTTTGCGCTGCCAATTTTATTGCACAATTATTTTCTGCTGAGAGATTCACACGTTTATCTTTGAGTAATATTTTTACTACTTCTGTGTTACCATTTTCTGATGCAAGTTCTATTGGGGCATTGTGCAATACTGAAGGATCTACTCTTTCATCTGCGAGTAATAACTTTACTATTTCCACATAGCCGTATTCTGATGCTCTTTTTATTGCATCATCATAATCTTCTGAGGGATCTACATTACTGTCTTCAAGTAATAGTTTTACAACTTCTGCTTGTCCTTTCTTAATTGCCTCTTTAAGTAAAATCTGTTTTTCATTCATAAAAAATCCTCCTTAATAGTCATAAAGATTAAAAACTTATTTGTTCTTACATTATAGCATAATTATTGAAAAAAATCAAGTTTTTGAAACTACTTGTTAATATTTATATAAAATTAAATAGGTGATAAATAAATTTTACCACCTATTTTCATAAAATTTAATTTTATAATTTAGAAAACATATTAATATTGAGATTGTTTTTTCTTATATCTACTTGTTCAAGAATAAATTATTCCTAATTAATATTTACCCTATAATCTTTCATTAGCATATCTACTATTTCTTTGTAACCCTTTTTTGAAGCAATTTTTATTGCAAAATTATCTTCTGCTGAGGGATCTACCCTCTTATCTTTAAGCAACAACTTTACCACTTCCACATGGCCATTTGCTGAGGCCATTTTTATCGCATAATTATCTTCTGCCGAGGGATCCACCCTACTATCTTCAAGCAGTAACTTTACTACCTCAGTATGACCTATTTCTGATACCTTTTTTATTGCGTAATTGTCACCTGTTGAGGGATTGACTCGTCTAGCAGCAAGAAGTAGTTTTACTAATTCTGTGTAACCATTTATCGCCGCCATTTGTATTACTTTATTGTTCTTCACAGATGGAATTACATTTTCATTTTGGAGTAATAACTTTATTATTTCTAAATGTTTCTTTTCTAATGCAAGTACCATTGCTTCACTATTTTTTGCTGACGGGTCGACTCTCTTATCTGAAAGCAACAGTTTCACTATTTCAGTATGGCCATACTCTGCTGCATTTCTTATTGCATAATTATCACAAGTTGATGGATCAACTCTACTATCTGCTAGTAACAACTTTGCTAATTCTATATGTCCATACTCTGCTGCTACCCTTATTGCACAATTGCTACATGCCGACGGATCGACTCTGTCGTCTGCTAACAATAACTTTACTACTTCTATATATCCATTCCTTGTTGCCAATATTATTGCACGATTATCATCTGCAGAAGGATCCACACGCTCATCTGCCAGTAACAGTTTTACTATTTCTACATGACCGTACTCTGACGCCATTATTATTGCATAATTTTCTCCTGCAGAAGGATCCACACGCTCATCTGCCAGTAGCAGTTTTACTATTTCTTCGTAACCTCTTTGTGCAGCAATCCATATTGCAAAATTATCATTTACCGCTGGGTCTACTCTTTTATCTGCAAGTAACAGTTTTACTATCTGTGTATGGCCTCCTGCTGAGGCCCATCTTATTGCATAATTACCATTTTCTGTTGGATCGATTCTTGTGTCTAAAAGCAGTAATTTTACTATTTCTGTATAGCCACGTTCTGATGCTGTTTCTATTGCATGATTATATACTGAGGACAGTTCTTCTCTTCTATTTGCAAGTAATAACTTTATCATTTCTACATTGTCATTTGCTGCAGCAAATTTTATTGCATACTTACATCGTACTAATGGGTCTATTCGTTCATCTGTGAGTAATAACTCTACTAATTGTGTATCGCCACTTAGTAATGCAAATCTTAATGCAAAGTTATCATTTGCTGATGGATCTACCCGCTCATCTGCAAGCAATAACTTTACTATCTTAGAGTGACCATTTGCTGATGCAAAAATTATTGCACTATTATCATGCGATGAAGGATTCACTCGATCATCTGCTAGCAACAGCTTTACTATATCTATATGACCATTTTCAGATGCCCATCTTATTGCAAAATTATCATCTGCTGAGGGATCCACCCGCTCATCTGCAAGTAATAATTTTACTGTTTCTAAATGACCAAATCCTGATGACGTTATTATTGCATAATTATCTTTTGAACTCGGATTCACTCGATTATCTGCTAATAACATTTTTACTATCTCTTCATAACCTCTTGCTGATGCTACTATTATTGCAAAATTATCATCTGCTGAGGGGTCTACTTCTTCATTTTTTAAAAGATTCTTTACTTCATCTATTTTATTTTCCTCTACTGCCTTTTTGAACAAAGCCTGTTTTTCATTCATAAAAAATCCTCCTTAATAGTTATAAAGATTATAAATTTACTTGTTCCTACATTATAACATAATTAGTTAAAAAATCAAGTTTTTAAAACTACTTGTTAACATTTATATAAAACTAAATAGGTGGTAAATAAATTTTACCACCTATTTTCATAGAATTTAATTTTATAATTTAGAAAACTTATCAATATTGAGATCGTTTATTCTTACATCTACTTGTTCAAGAATAAATTATTCCTAATTAATATTTTCCCTATAATCTTTCATTAACATATCTACTATTTCTTTGTAACCCTTTTTTGAAGCAATTTTTATTGCAAAATTATCTTCTGCTGAGGGATCTATTCTCTTATCTTTAAGTAGTAGCTTTACTACTTCCACATGGCCATTTGCTGAGGCCATTTTTATCGCATAATTATCATTTACCGCTGGGTCTACTCTTTTATCTGCTAGTAACAACTTGACTGTTTCTACACATCCATACTCTGATGCTACTCCTATTGAAAAATTATTCTCTGCTGAGGGATCTACCCTCTTATCTTTAAGTAGCAACTTTACTACTTCCACATGACCATTTGCTGAGGCCCATCTTATTGCATAATTATCGCAAGTTGATGGATCAACTCTACTATCTGCTAGTAACAATTTTACCGTTTCTACATGTCCATACTCTGATGCTACTCCTATTGAAAAATTATTTTCTGCTGAGGGATCTACCCTCTTATCTGCAAGAAGTAATTTCACTATTTCAGTATGGCCTTTTACTGAGGCCCATCTTATTGCATAATTATCACAAGTTGATGGATCAACTCTACTATCTGCTAGTAACAACTTTACTATTTCTATATGTCCATGCTCTGATGCCATTCTTATTGCATAATTACTTCGTGTTGAAGGATCTACTCTGTCATCTGCTAACAATAGTTTTATTATTTCAGTATGACCTTTTTCTGATGCCATTCTTATTGCATAATTATTGCGTGCTGCTGGGTCTACTCTTTTATCTGCTAGTAACAACTTTACTATTTCCGTATGCCCCTCTGCTGATGCCAAAATTATTGCACTATTATCATGTGATGAAGGATTCACCCGTTCATCTGCAAGTAGCACCTTTACTATCTCTGTGTAGCCATACTCAGATGCCACTCTTATCGCATAATTATCTTCTGCTGACGGGTCTACTTCTTCATTTTTTAAAAGATTCATTACTTCACCTATTTTATCTTCCTCTACTGCCCTTTTGAAAAAAGCCTGTTTTTCATTCATAAAAAATCCTCCTTAATAGTTATAAAGATTATAAAAAATTTGCTTGTGCTAGATTTTACCATAGATTTAAATTAAAGTCAAATTATTTCTATAAATAAATTTTAACAAAAAAAAGGAACTTTTTTAGTCCCTTTATACTCTTTCCATATATGATCCAGTTCTTGTATCAATTCTTATTTTATCTCCTATTTCTACAAAGACTGGAACATTAAAACTAGCTCCTGTTTCTACTGTACAAGGTTTTGTAGTACCAGTAGCAGTAGCTCCTTTTATTCCTGGCTCTGTGTAAGTTACTTCAAGTTCTACAAAAGTTGGTGGCTCAACACCAAATACATTTCCTTTATAAGATAAAACTTTTACATTCATATTATCTTTTAAATAAGGAAGTGTTTCTTCAATTTGTTCTTTTGTAAGTTCAACTTGTTCATAACTTGTAGTGTCCATAAATGTATAATTTTCTCCATCATTATATAAATATTGCATTTCTTGAACAGTTATTTGAGCTTCTTCAAATTTTTCTGATGGATTAAATGTCTTTTCTAAAGTATTACCTGTTATAACATTTTTTAATTTTGTTCTAACAAAAGCAGCACCTTTACCTGGTTTTACATGTAAGAATTCAACTACTCTATAAACAGAACCTTCCATTTCAAATGTTACACCATTTCTAAAATCTCCTGCTAAAACCATATTATTTCTCCTTTAAATAAATATTATTTTGAAACTTTTTCTACTAAAGCTTTAAATCCTTCTGCATCATTAACAGCCATTTCAGCTAACATCTTTCTGTTTATTGTTATATTAGCTTTCTTTAAAGCTGACATCAATTTACTATAAGTAGTATTATTTATTCTTGCAGCAGCATTAATTCTTGCTATCCATAATTGTCTGAAGTTTCTCTTCTTTTGCTTTCTTCCAATATATGCATACATTAAAGATTTCATAACGGCTTGATTAGCCATTCTATATCTTACTGATTTTGCTCCAAAATAACCTTTTGCTCTTTTAAGAACTTTTTTATGTCTTGCTCTTGTTGTAACAGCTCCTTTTACTCTTGCCATTTTTTATTCTCCCCTTTCATTTTGTTTAATAAATTAGTCATATGGTAACAATTTTTTCATAGCACCTTTATTTGCACTATCTACATATGATGATTGTTTTAAAGATCTTTTTCTTCTAGAATCTTTTCCTGTTAATTTGTGAGCTCTATTAGCTACATTCTTTTTATATTTTCCATTTCCTGTAACTGATATTCTCTTTTTTGTTGAGCTATGTGTTTTTATTTTTGGCATAATACTCTCTCCTCTCTTATAAGTTTATTATTTTTGTTTAGGTGATAAAAACGCTGTAAGATTTTTACCTTCCATTTTTGGTTCTTTATCAATTTGACAATTTTCAAGCATTTCAACAAATTGCAACATTATCTCTTTTCCTTGTTTTATAAAATTTAATTCACGACCTCTAAATCTCATTGTAACTTTTACTTTATTTCCAGTTGCAATAAATTTGTTAGCATTTTTAGCTTTAACTTCTAAATCGTGTTTATCTATATTTGGAGATAATCTTACTTCTTTTATTTCTATAACTTTTTGTTTTTTCTTTGCTTCTTTTGCCTTTTTATTCATCTCAAATTTAAATTTGCTATAATCTAGTAATTTACATACTGGATTTGTGTCATTTGGAGAAACTAGTACTAAATCTAACCCTCTATCTTCTGCAATTTCTAAAGCTTTATTTGTAGGCATTATTCCTAATTTTTCTCCTTGTTCTGTGATAACTTGAACCTGTGGAAATCTAATTTCACTATTAACTAAAAAATCTTGTTTTATATTAAACACCTCCATACAAAAATATAAAAAAAAGATTGCTCTTGTAACAACAGGCAATCCTCTCAAAAATACAAACTAAAAAACTCCAATATAACTGGAACTTAATATTAAATTGTATAACCTTACTAAGACAAAACTTGTAAGGTGAGAAGATTTCCTCTACTTTACAAAAAATATTATACATAATTTTTTAGAAAAAGTCAAGTAAAAAGTAAAAATTTTAAATATTAGTAAATATAAATTTATCTTACATACAAAAAGTACTATAGCAAATTGCTATAGTACTTTATATTCTTATGCCTTATATCTTTTATCTTTTTTCAGTAATTCAACTATTTTCGTGTGACCTTTTGTTGAAGCAAACATTATTGCATCGGTATAATCATCTGGTGAGGGATTGACTCTATCATCTGCAAGAAGTGCTTTTACTACCTCTATATGGCCGTTTAATGAGGCATGCCTTAGTGCAAAGTTATCATCTAGCGAGGGATCGACCCTCTCATCTGCAAGTAACAGTTTTACTACTTCTATACGGCCATTTGCTGATGCCATTTCTATGGCCATATTATTACACGATGTAGGATCAACTCGTTTATCTGCTAGTAGTACTTTTACTGTCTCTGCATGGCCATTTTCTGATGCTCTTATTATTGCAAAGTTATTATCTATCGAAGGATCGACTCTACTGTCTTTAAGCAACTCTTTTACAACATCTGCATTACCATTATATGATGCCCATTTTATTGCATAATTATTATCTGCAGAAGGATCTATTCTACTATCTTGTAACAATAGTTTTACTATCTCTGTATAACCTGCATCTGAAGCAATTTTTATTGCATCATTCTCTTTATCCGATGGATCTACTCGTTCATCTGCAAGTAGTAATTTTACTGTTTCTAAACGACCAAATCTTACTGCATTTATTATTGCTTCATTACTATATGCCGATGGATCCACTCTTTTATCTTTTAATAGTAACTTTACTATCTCCGGATTTCCTTTTGTTGATGCCATTCCTATTATATAATTAAAACCTGCTGAAGGATCTACTCTGTCGTCTTTTAGTAGTAGCTTTACTACTTCTAGAAAACCATTTGACGCTGCCATTGCCAATGCGTAATTTTTTCTTGATGTTGGATCTACCCGATTATCTGCGAGCAACAGCTTTACTATTTCTTTATAACCTCTTTCCGAGGCTATCCTTATTGCATAATCATTATCTTTTGCTGGGCTTACTCTCTTATCTTCTAGTAACATTTTTACTATTTCTTCGTTTCCTTTCATTACAGCATCATTGAGTATGATTTTTCCATGAAAATTTGGATCAAAATTAGGATCTTTTAATACCTCTTTAATCACCTTTGAATTATTGAGTATTAATTCTGCGAACTCTACGAACTCTTCAACCATTAATATTCCTCCTAATTAGTTTATTTACTAAAACAATTATTTAGCATTTAAAAAATTTTGCCAACATTATAGCATAGTTTACTTTATATTTCAATGTTTTTATTTAAATATAACTAAAAATAAATTGTAAATTTTTCTTAATGCAAAAGTACTATAGCAAATTGCTGTAGTACTTTTATAGTTTTACTTTTTATATCTTCTTAACACGTAAGCTATTTCTCTGTGCCCATATGTTGATGTGGCATTTTGCGCTGACGGGTCGACTCTGTTATCTGTGAGTAACAGTTTTACGACTTCCGTACGACCGTTTTTTGAGGCCATCCTTAATGCATAATTGTTATTTGCTGAGGGATCTACCCGCTCATCTGCAAGCAACAATTTTACTATCTCTAAGTAACCATTTTCTGAGGCTGTCTGTATTGCAAAATTATCACTCGCTGACGGATCAACTCGTTCATCTGCAAGTAACAGTTTTACGATTTCTATATTACCGTACTCTGACGCTAGTCTTATTGGAGCATTATCTTGTATTGATGGATCTGCCCGCTTATCTACAAGTAACAATTTTACCACTTCTGTACCACCGTATGCTGATGCCATCATTAGTGCGTCGCTGTGATTTACTAACGGACCTACTCGCTCATCTTCGAGTAACATTTTTACTATTTCTGCATTTCCTCTTGTTGCCGAATCATTAAATAGTATCTCTGCCTGTTCATCTGGGTCAAATTTGGGATCATTCAACAGCTCTTTAATAACTTTGGGATTGTTAAAGAGTATCTCTAAAAGATCTTCATACATAAAAATTCCTCCTAATAAATTAATTTGCTAAAATAATTATTTAGCATTAAAAAATTTATGTTGGCATTATATCATAGTTTTTTTTATATTTCAATGTCATTAAAATAATACAAAAAAGTACTATAGCAAATTGCTATAGTACTCTTAATTTTAAGTATTATATTTTACCCTGTTATCTGCAAGTAGAAGTTTCATTACTTCTTTATGACCTTTTGCTGAGGCCGCTTTTATAGCATAATTATCTTGTGCTGTTGGATCTACTCGCTTATCTGCAAGTAGTAACTTAACTATTTTACTATAGCCTTCATTTGAGGCATTTCTTATTGCATAATTATTATCTGCAGAGGGATCAAAACGCTCATCTGCAAGCAATAATTTTACTGTTTCCATACCACACCATAAATATGCTGATTTTACGTCATAATAATCTATTGTTAAATTTTCCTTATTACTACCTTCGAGCAGTAATTTTACTATTCTTGTGTTACCGTCGCCTATGGCTTCTCTCATTGCATTCACATAATCTATTGAAGATTTTAATTTTTCATCTTTAAGTATTAACCTTACTATATCTATACGATCTTCTTGTGTTGCTTTAATTATTGCACGCATTACTATTGACGAGTCTATACTTTCATCTTCCAGCAATATTTTTACTATTTCTTTATAGCCACGTCCTGCTGCTATCCATATTAAATCAAAATAATCAGGCTCATAAATATAATTTCTTTTTGAATAATCTAAAAGTAATTTCAGCATTTCTGTATAGTCTTTACTTACAGCTTCTCTAATCATATGTGCATAATCACCACTTTGCAGAAATACTCTACTATCTTCAAGTAATAGTTCCACTACTTTCGTATGACCATTTTCCGAGGCCCATCTTATTGCACAGTTGAGATTTACTGCTGGATTTACTCGTTCATCTTTAAGCAGTATTTTTACTATCTCAGCATAACCTTTATCGGAGGCTCTTACTATTGATTCATTCTCATGTGCTGAAGGATCTACCCGATTATCTTCAGCCAATAGTCTTACTACTCCTGTGTGACCATTTTTTACTGCATATCTTATTGCATAATTGTCCATCTCAGCTGGATTTACTCTTTTATCTGCAAGTAATAACTTTACTACTCCTACATGACCATTTTCTGATGCATCTCTTATTGCAGAATTAGTCCATGCCGATGGGTCTACTCTTCTATCCTTGAGTAAGAGCTTTACTATCTTTGTATTTCCATTTAATGCTGCCCATTTTATTGCATCATTATGATTTGCTGAGGGATCTACCCTCTTATCTGCGAGTAGCAGTTTTACTACTCCTGTGTGACCATTATATGATGCATATCTTATTGCATAATTATTTCCAGCTGATGGGTCTACACGTTCATCTGCAAGTAGCAATTTTACTACCTCTACGTGCCCTTTTTCTGATGCCTTCATTATTGCATAGTTATTATATGCCCTTGGATTCACACGCTTGTCTGCAAGTAATAGTTTTACGATTTCCGTATATCCGCCTTCTGCAGCCACGTTTATTGCATAATTATCCTGTACTGTTGGATCTACCCTCTTATCCTCTAACAACAATTTTACGACCTCTACATTTCCTTCTTTTGCGGCCGCTTTTATTGCATAATTATCTTGCTCTGTTGGATCTACTCGATTATCTTCTAGTAACAATTTTACGGCTTCTGTTTTTCCACTAATTGCCGCAACACTAAATAGTTCCCGTACATCAACATTTGGATCAAACTCAGAATCATTTAACAATTCTTTCATTACTTTTGGATTTTTCACCATTAAGTTTAAGACTTTTGAATACATAAAATATTCCTCCTAACAAATTAACTTGCTAAAATAATTATTTAGCATTAAAAATTTTTACGCCAACATTATAGCACAGTTTCTTCTATATTTCAACATTTTATATATATAAATAACATAAAATGGCAAATTTAAAAGTACTATAGCAAATGCTATAGTACTTTATATTGTTATGCCCTATACCTTCTATCAAATTTCAGTAAATTAACTATTTCTTTGTGGCCATTTGCTGATGCATATCTTATTGCATAATTATCACAAGCTGATGGATCGACTCTCTCGTCTGTAAGAAGTACTTTTACTACTCCTATGTGACCATTTGCTGCTGCAGCTATTATTGCATTATTATTTGCCGTTGATGGATCCACTCTGCTATCTTGTAACAACAGTTTTACTATTTCTGTATAACCATCTGTTGATGCATTTATTATTGCTTCATTATCATAATCTGATGGATCGACTCGATTATCTTTGAGCAATAATTTTACTATTTCTGTATAACCACCTGATGATGCCCTTCTTATTGCATTATTATTTGCCGTTGATGGATCCACTCTGCTATCTTGTAATAATAGTTTTACTATTTCTATATGCCCATTTTCAGATGCAATTCTTATTGCAAAATTATTGTATGATGATGGATTAACTCTCTTATCTGCAAGTAATATCTTTACTACTCCTGTGTGACCATTTGCCGATGCATATCTTATAGCATAATTATCATCTGCCGATGGATCTATTTTATCATCTGACAATAAAAAACTAATTATTTCTGTATAACCACAATATAAAGCTTCGTTCATTACATAATCAATATCTACTGTTAAATTTACCCTTTTATCTTGAAGTAACAACTTTGCTATTTCTATGTGACCATTTTCTAAAGCCTTTTTTATAGCATAATTATCATCTGCAGAGGGATCTACATTTTTATTTACTAACAATAATTTTACTATTTCTATGTATCCATGTTCTGATGCATATCTTATTGCAGCATTATTATGTGTTGATGGATCTGATCTACCATCTTCAAGCAGTATTTTTACTACTTCTGTATGGCCATTTTTTGATGCCCTTCTTATTGCATAACTATTATATTCTGACGGATCTACTCTATCATCTTTTAAAAATAACTTAACCAACTCTTCATAACCATTTTCCGCAGCATATCTTATTGCATAGTTTGAATCTGCCGATGGATCTAACCGTTTGTCTGAAAGTAGTATTTTTACCATTTTTACATCGTTATTTCTTATCGCCTCATTAAATAGAAACCTTCCTTCAACATTTATATTAAAGTCAGGATCATTTAATAATTCTTTAATTATTTTAGAGTTTTTTAATACCAATTTTAAAATTCTCTCATACATAAAATATTCCTCCTAGTAAATTAACTTGCTAAAATAATTATTTAGCATTAAAAAATTTATGTTGGCATTATATCATAGTTTTTTTTATATTTCAATGTCATTATTTTAATATTAATTTTTTTGTAATTTTCAACAATTTAACTAGTTCTGTATGACTATATTCTGATGCCTTCTTATTTGAAAATTACTATCAAATAACTCAATGAATTGTTTATGATTATGCTCTAGATAGCTCAATTTTTACCTCTAAAGCTGAAAAAGAAGTATTCGATTTTTTCAAATACTTCTTTTTTCTAATATTCATTTTTTAATTTTTTAATTTTTTATTTCATAAATCTTTTTACCATAATAATTATAATAACTATTTCCCAATTTTAATGCATATACACCTTCTAAATTTTTAGGATCTTTTTCATCACCTTTATAATCCCAAACAATTGAATTAGACTTTTTATCATAAATCTGGAATCCATCATTATATTTTATCATATATTTATCAGAACCCTCTTGTAATTCTGTTACTGGATATGTACCTAACTCACTTCCATCTCTTGCTTTTACAAATTTATTACCACAAATAACATAATTTTCATTTCCTTTAACAACGTAGTGATAATCTTTTTTATCTATATCTTCTAATGCAACTGTTCCATCATAATTATACGCAGTTATTTTTTTATTATTTTCGATATATATAAATTCTTCATTTTCGTCATATGATGAAATTTTATCATTAGTTTTTAATTCATATATTTCTTTAAATTTTGAATTGTAAATTTTTCCCATTCCGTAAAAACATATATCACCATTATCAGAATATTTACCCCTCAATTCTTTATCGCTTGTAAAAACTACTTTTCCATTCATATCATACACATTTGTAACAGTTGTTTTATTTTTAGTTTCAGTTATGATGATGTAACCTGGCACACTCTTTATTGTACCTTCTGTTTCAATTTTATTTGTTAAATTTAATTTATTATCAAAGATTTGAACATTTTTCACTTCACTGCCTTTTTCTTCTGTAATAATACAATTTTTCCTCAAGTCTACTGTCTTTGTTGCATCTTTAGTCTGAATTGCAAGTTCTTTACCATTTTTACTGCTTACATATACTTGATCATAATTTTCATTGTTATATTTTATAATTCCCGCATTAATTTCATCAATCCCATAATATGAAACTCCACCAGTTAAACCTGTTTCACATTTAAAGTTTGACAAAATTTTACCATAAATATTTGTATACATATCATATGTATCGTCAGATTTTTCTGCTAAAACAATACAAAAATTCTTGTATTGTTCACCTTTATAAGTTAAAATTCGTATGAATTCGTATTCATTCGGTACAATTACATTTTTATCTTTATCAATAACACCATATTTTCCATCTTTATATGTTCTGAAAAATTTACCATTTTTATTTTCTACTCCATAGCTACTGTCTAAAATTATATTTTGATCAGAATCAATTACAATTTCTTTACTATTTTCGTCTTTAACTATCATACAATTATCTACAAAATCACTTGATGTTGAAAGTTCGTATTTGTCTTTATTTATCTTTTTTATATTAGCATATTTATCTATATAAACATAACAATTTTCCTTTTCATTAAATTCTATAAAAGATAAATAATCATTTGAATCTTTTTTATTGTTAACAAAAACAAATGATATAAGTACAGCTGCTATCAAAATAATAACAATTAATCCTATAATTAAAATTTTCTTTTTCATAAAGAAACCTCCTTTTATTTTTTTTAATTTTTTATTGCTATTTTCTTTAATAATTTTACTATATTAAATATTTATTGTCAATTTTATAACACAAAAAGATTAAAAAATAAGAGAAGATAACTTCTTCTCTTATTGTGCTTATTTTTTTCTATGAACTAAATGGAGTTCACTTCAAAATTTTATATATCTAAATTTGTAACATATTTTGCATTTTGTTCTATGAATTCTCTTCTAGGCTCAACATTTTCACCCATTAGAATAGTAAATATTTCATCTGCTTTCATTGCATCTTCTAATGTAATTTGTACCAAAGTTCTCTTTTCAGGATTCATAGTAGTTTCCCATAATTGTTCTGAATCCATTTCACCTAGACCTTTATATCTTTGAATATTTAAAGAATCTCTAGCAATTCCTTTTTCTTCAATTTCTTTTAATTTAACATCTAAGTCTTCTTCATTATAACAATATACATCTTCCATTCCTTTTTTTGCAATCTTAAATAGTGGTGGTTGAGCTGCATATACCATACCATTTTCTACTAATGGTCTCATATATCTAAAGAAGAAAGTTAAAAGCAACGTTCTAATATGAGCACCATCAACATCGGCATCGGCCATCATTATAATTTTATGATATCTTAATTTTTCAATATTAAATTCATTTCCTATACCTGCACCAAGTGCTACAATAACAGGAGATAATTTTTCATTATTATAAATTTTATCTGCTCTTGTTTTTTCAACATTAATCATTTTTCCCCAAAGTGGTAATATAGCTTGAAATTTTCTATCTCTACCTTGCTTTGCACTACCACCTGCAGAATCTCCCTCAACGATATATATTTCACATTTACTAGCATCTTTTTCTTGACAATCTGCTAATTTACCTGGAAGAGTTGTTGATTCTAAAGCTGTCTTTCTTCTAACTAATTCTCTTGCTTTTCTAGCAGCTTCTCTTGCTCTAGATGCACTTAATGTTTTTTCAAGAATAGCCTTAGCAATAGCAGGATTTTCTTCTAAGAATGTTGATACTTTATTTATCATAACACTATTTACTATACCTGTTACTTCACTATTTCCAAGTTTTGTTTTTGTTTGTCCTTCAAATTGAGGTTCAAGAACTCTAACACTTACAATTGCAGTAATACCTTCTCTTATATCTTCTCCTTGTAGATTAGGATCTTTTTCTTTTAATATATTAAACTTTCTAGCATAATCATTGAAAGCTTTTGTAAGACCTCTTTTAAATCCATCTACATGAGTTCCACCTTCACCTGTATGTATATTATTTACAAAAGATAATATATTTTCAGTATAAGCTGTTGTATATTGAAAAGCTATTTCAACTTCTACATCATTTTGATCTGCTTCAAAATATATAACATCTTTATTTATAGGTTCTTTTGATTTATCTAAATATTCAACAAATGATTTTAATCCACCTTCATAGTGGAAAACTTGCATTTCATTACCTTCTTCTCTCTTATCAAAGAAAGTAATTTTTAATCCTTTATTTAAAAAAGCTATTTCTCTTAATCTTTGTATTAAAGTTTCTGAATTATATACTGTTGTTTCAAATATTTCAGAATCTGCTTTAAATATAACTTTTGTACCAGCAGGAGCTTTATCTTTTATTTTGTGTAATTTTTCAGTAACTTTTCCTCTACAGAAAGATATTTCATATAATCCTTCTCCATTTGAAACTTGAACAGTCATACTTTCTGATAATGCATTAACAACTGATGCACCAACACCATGTAATCCTCCAGAAACTTTATAGCCTTCTCCACCAAATTTTCCACCTGCATGTAAAATTGTATAAACAACTTCTATTGCTGGTATACCCATTTTTGGATGAATTCCTAAAGGAACACCTCTACCATTATCTTTGACTGTTACAATATTATCTGGTAATATTTCAATATTTATTTCTGTACAATAACCTGCTAAAGCTTCATCAACACAGTTATCTACTATTTCATATACTAAATGATGTAATCCTCTTTCAGATACACTTCCTATATACATTCCTGGTCTTTTTCTTACAGCTTCTAAACCTTCTAATACCTGTATTTGATTTTCATCATATTTTGCCATGTTTTTACCCCTTTTCTAAATATAATAAAAAGTCTAGTATATTTATATCATAATACTAAATCAAATTTCAAGTGTTCCATTTAAAACTTTTGAAATTTTTATATTTTCCACATTATTAACAAATGAAGCATCTGTAGTAGTTATAATACTTTGATATTTTTCTATATACTTTAATAGAAAAGATATTCTATTACTATCAAGTTCTGACATTATATCATCTAATAATAATATTGGAATTTCTTCTTTTTCATCTATCAATACTTCAAAATTTGCTAATTTTAACGTAAGTAATGCTGTTCTATTTTGCCCTTGAGATCCATATTTTTCTACTTCTAAATCATTTATATTTATTTTTAAATCATCTCTTTGTATTCCTTTTAATGAAGATTTTTTAATTATTTCTATTTCTAAATATTTATCTAATAAATCTTTTATTTGATTTTTTGATAAACCTCTAAAATCTGAAATATATTCTAAATTAATTTCTTCTTTACCTTGTGTAATCAAACTATGAATAGTTTTTGATTTTTCTAACAATTTACATATAATATTTTCTCTAAATTTAACTATTTTTTCTATATAATCACTCATTTTTTCATTTAATATATGTATATATTGTTTATCTACAAAATCTTGTTTTAACATACTATTTTTTAATTTTAAACATTTTGTATATTCTTGATGACTTATTAAATATGATTTAGATAATTGACAACACATCATATCTATAAATTCTCTTCTCTTTGAAGGAGAACCTTTTACTATATCTAAACTATCAGGAGAAAATATAACAATTAATACATTACCAACAAAATCAGATAATTTATTAATTTTTACATCATCTTTTTTTATTACTTTTCTATTATTTTTATCTATATATAATTCTATATTTTGTTCAGTATTATTTTTAATAAAATTTGAACTTATCTTACTATATTCTTCATCAAATTTTATAATTTCTAAATCTTTTATAGTTCTATAAGATTTTCCAAATGCTGATATATAAATTGATTCAATAATATTTGTCTTTCCTTGAGCATTATTACCAACAAATAAATTTATACCATTTATAAATTCTATATTTTGATTTTTATAATTTCTAAAATTTTCTAAATTTATACTTTTAATGTACATATAATACCTCTAATTTGAAAAATGAGAATATAAAAATATTCTCATATTCTCATTTTTAATCATTTTTTAATTTTATAGGTAAAACTACATATATATATTCATTTGTTGCTGTTGATTTTATTAATACAGGTGAAATACTACTTGTAAATTCTATATATATATCTTTTTCATCTATAACTTTTAATGCTTCAATTACATATCTAGGATTAAATCCTACTTCTATTTCTTTTCCTTCAACATTACAGTTTATTAATTCTTTTGCATCCCCTGTTTCACTTACACAACTTAAAGTTATACCATCTATACCTATAGTCATTTTTACAGGTGATTTTTTATCTTTTTCTTTATTTTCTTTAGCAAAAAGAGCTACTCTTTCAAATGCATCTAAAAGAGATTTAGTTGTAACTTTTACTCTAGTATCATAATTTTCTGGAATTATAGAATTATAATTTAAAAATTCACCTTCTATTATTCTACTTACTACTATACTATCTCCTATTTCAAATAAAGCTTGATTTTTATTTACACCTATTTTTATTTTTCCTTCATCATCAGATAATATTTTTAAAATTTCTGACAAAGTTCTTCCAGGAATTATAGCTTTGAAATCATCTATTTTTTTATCACTTAATTTTTTTCTTAATGATAATCTAAATCCATCTATTGTAACAATTGTTAATACACTATCTTCCACTTTTATAAGTGCACCATTGTATACAGGTCTATTTTCATCTGTACTTATTGAAAATATTGTTCTTCTTACCATATCTTTAAATACATTTTGATCTAATTCTATAGAACTACTAACATTAAATACTGGAAGTTTAGGATATTCTAAAGGATTCATAACTGTAAGTTTGAATGTTCCATTTATAGATTTTATTATAAATATATTATCTTCTACTTTTATTTCTATTTCTTCATCTTCAATTCTTCTTATTATTTCATTCAAAGTTTTTGTATCTACAACAATTTTTCCTTCTTCTATAACATTAGATTCAAAACTATGCTCACAACCGATTTCTAAATCATTAGTAGTTAATTTAACTCTTCCATTATATGCTTCTATTAATACACCTTCAAGTATTGGCATAGTTGTCCTTGTAGGAGTTGTCTTTGAAACAATATTTAATCCATTTATTAAATCTTTTAAATTACATTTTATATTCATTTTAATTCCCCCAAAAAATTTTTCTCATTAAAAAATAGTAATATAATAATAATATATATATATTTAGTAGTAGTAGTAGTAGGTGTTGTGAATTATGTGGAAAACTACTTCAAAATACTATAAATATAGGTGTTTTAGCTGTTGATAAAATTGTTGATAAGTTGTTATTTTTATCCACAGAATTTTTGTTTGTTGTGGAAAAATATATTTTAAAAAAGATATTCACAGTTTATCAACATACTTTTCCACAGTCAATTGTGGATAAAAAAAATTGTGTAATATTATAGTAATAATTATGTAATATTTTTGTAATAATTATTTCTAATCCACTACTGATAAGGCTTTTTTAATATCATCTATTAAATCTTTTGTCTCAGGATTATTATTATATTCATCTTTTATTTTAGAATAAGCATGTAGTACAGTAGAATGGTCTCTTCCACCAAAATCTTTTCCTATATTAGGAAATGACATATTTGCTACTTCCCTACATAAATACATAGCTATTTGTCTTGGAAATGCCACATTATTTGATCTTTTATCACTTACTATATCATTTACTTTTATATTAAAAAATTTACATACAACTTGCATTATTAATTTACTTGTTAAAACTTTAGTATTTTTTACAAGTATTGATTCAATTGTATTTTCTACTACATCATCTGTTAAGGTATTATTTGTAAAAGATGTATAAGCAACTAATTTATTAAATACTCCTTCAAGTTCTCTTATATTTGATTTAACTTTTGTAGCTATCTTTACAAGTACATCATCATTTATTATATATCTTTCTCTTTCTGCTTTTTTTCTAAGAATTGCAAGACGAGTTTCATAATCAGGAGTTTGCATATCAACTGAAAGACCCATTTCAAATCTAGTTTTTAATCTATCTTCAAGTAAAGGAATTTCTTTAGGAGGTTTTTCAGAAGTTACTACAATTTGTTTTCCACTTTCAAATAAAGTATTAAAAGTGTGGAAAAATTCTTCTTGGCACTTCTCCTTACCTGCTAAAAACTGTATATCATCAATTAGTAATAAATCTATATTTCTATATTTTTTTCTAAATGATTCATTTTTATCGCTCATAATTGCTGATACTAATTCGTTAGCAAATAATTCACCAGTACAATATACTATTTTTATATTTTGATTTGCTTGATACATTGCATTTCCTATTGCTTGCATAAGATGAGTTTTTCCAAGTCCTACTCCCCCATATATAAATAAAGGATTATATTTTTTACCTGGATTTTCAAAAACTGCATAAGCTGCAGCATGAGCAAATCTATTATTAGATCCTATTATAAAATTTTCAAAAGTATATTTAGGATTAAGATTAGGTGCTACTACTTCCCTGTTTTCTACTTTTTCTTCTTTTTTTGTGCTTTTTTGGTTTATTTCTATTTCTTCTTCTTTATCTTCTTCATTACTGTCTGGTATTATTTCTTTTGCCTCAAATATAATATCATAAGATTTTTTTGTTAAAAAAGATAAAGTGTTTTGTATTAAATCTAAATAACGTTTTTTACAAATATCTATATGATAATTTGATGGAGATAAGAAACAAATTGTATTTTCATCCACAAGTCTAGGAACCATGACATCTACGTATGTTTTATAACCTACTGGAGATATCTCCTCTTTTAGTATTTCCAAGGCTTGAGACCATATTGACATAAAGTTATCCAACCCATAAACCACCTTTCTTAAAACACATGTTTTTTAAAATTATCCACAGAGTTATCCACATATGTTGATAACTTTTCGACAGAGATATATTAATAAATAAATAAATTTACATAATTAATGTGGATTAATAAAAATGAGATAATTTTAATTTTTTTCATTTAGATTAATATATCACGAAATATACAAAATTACAATATGAAAAAAATATTTTTTTTATTAAATATTACAAAAATTAACAAATTTTTTTGTTGAATTTTTAATATAAATTGAATTATTATGAAAAAATAATTACAAAAAAATTACATAAAAATATTTAGTAGAATAAATAAAATTATATATTTATGTAAGAAAACATAAAAAAATAATTGACAAAATTATGTTTTTAAGGTATAATAAAAACACTTTGATTAAAATAAAAAATTATAATTTTTATATATACACATATTTTAGGGGGTGTAACTATGAAGAGAACATTTCAACCAAAAACAATTCAAAGACAAAAAGTTCATGGATTTAGAAAAAGAATGCAAACATCTTCTGGCAGAGCAGTATTAAAGGCTAGAAGAGCAAAGGGAAGAAAAGTAATAAGTGCTTAAGACTACTATTAAAAAGTGGGTATGTTTTTTATACCCACTTTTTGACTACTTATATTAGGTGGTAAATTTATGAAATATACATTGAAAATAAAGAGTAATAAAGATTTTAAATATATTTTCAAAAGGGGAAAATTTATTAAAGGAAAATATATAAATGTTTATTATATGAATAATAGGAATATTTCTGATAAAAATGTTAATTTTCTTGGTATATGTGTATCAAGAAAAAATGGTAATAGCGTTGGAAGAAATAAATTAAAGAGATGGAGTAGAGAGGTATATAAAGAACAAGAAAAATATATAAAAAAGAATATAAGTCTTATAATACTTTATAAAAAAGAAGTAAAAGTAGATGAATTAAGCTATAATCTAATAAAATCAGATTTAATTTATTGTATGAAAGGATTAAATTTATATGAAAATTTTTAAATTGATAGGAAATTTTTTAAAGAAAATTGAAATAAAATTTATAAGTTTTTATCAAAAGTATATATCTAGATTTTTACCTAAGAGATGTATATATTATCCTACATGTTCAACGTATACAAGACAAGCAGTTGACAAATATGGTATAATTAAAGGGAATTTATTAGGAATAAAAAGAATATTAAAGTGTAATCCATTTTCACATGGTGGAGTAGATTATTTAAAATAAAAGGAGAAGTTTATGATTGCTGCTATAGCTAGTTTTTTTGGAATGATAATAAGGGTAATATATAATTTAGTTAATAATAATTACTTTTTATCTATAATAATATTTACAATACTTACTAAATTAATATTATTTCCACTTACTCTAATGCAAATGAAATCTATGGAAAATATGAATAAAATCGGACCAGAAGATCAAAGAATTAGAGAAAAATATAAGAATGATAAAAATAAACAAGCAGAAGAATTAACTAAATTGTATGCTGAAAATAAAATCAATCCACTAGGTGGATGTTTACCACTATTAATTCAGATACCAATAATATTTGCAATGTTTTATATAGTTAAACAACCGCTAACATATATAAAACAGATACCAAATGATGAAATAGTTAATTATACAAAACAATATCTAAATAAAGAAGAAGTTAGTCAAAAAGAAGTTAGGGCTTATGAATTGCAGATTGCTAAACAATATGATTTATTAGATATGAAAGTTACTGAAAATTTCGATTTAGGAGAAATACCTTCAAATTATTTCAGTAAAGATCAAAATAATAAGGCACATGCAATTTCTTTATTAGTACCAATATTAACAATAGTTATATCTATGTTTTCTACTAAATTACAACAAAATACATCAACTATGACGGAAGAACAGATAGAAATGTCTAAAACTAATAATCTAATGATGCCTTTACTTTCAGGATTTATAGCTTATACAATGCCTTTAGCTTTAGGTATTTATTGGTTATTTGGAAATATTATATCAATAATTCAACAATTAATTATAAAGAGAATAGTTAAAAGTAAACAAGAGAGATTAACCTTAAAAGAAGGAGGAGAAAAATAATGAAAAGAGTAACAGAGCAAGTAGGAAAAACAACGGAAGAAGCTATTAGAAAAGGTCTTGAAGAATTAAAAGTTTCACGTGATGATGTAAAAATAGAAGTTTTAGAAGAAGCTACAACAGGTGGAGTATTAGGAATTTTATCTGCTAAACTTGCAAAAGTACGTCTTACTGTAGATAAGAAAATAACAGAAGAAAAAGCTAATATAACTATAAATAAAGTTAAAGAAATTTTAGAAAATATATTTAATATTACTAATGAAAAAGATATACAATATGAAGTAAAACAAAATGAAAATCAAATATTATTAAATATAAAAGGTGATAAAGTTTCACATTTAATTGGTTATAAAGGAAAAACTATTGAATCATTACAATCAATAATTAATGCTATTTTACAAAAAGAAGATGAAGAATACGCTAAAGTTTTTGTTGAAGTAAATGATTATAAGAAGCAAAAAGAAGAAAAATTAAAAAAATTAGCTAATAAGATGGCAGATAACGTAATTAAATTTAGAAAACCTATTAGACTTGAACCAATGTCTGCATATGAGAGACTTATAATACATAATGAAATTGCTAAAAGATCAGATGTAGAAACAGAAAGTTTTGGAGAAGAGCCTAGAAGAAGAGTAATGATAAGAAAAAAATATTAAAATTAAAAGTCAGCATTCAGCTGGCTTTTTAAAAGAGAAGGAGAAATGTTTATGTCAACAAATACAATAGCAGCAATAAGTACAGGCCTTACAAATAGTGGTATTAGTATTATAAGAATAAGCGGTAAAGATAGTCTTGATATAATTAATAAAATAATTTCTACTAAAAATAAAATAGAACCAAATAAGATAGTTTTTGGTAAAGTTTTAGATAAAAACAAGAATGTGTTGGATAACGTTTTGATTTCTTATTTTAAAGCTCCAAAATCTTATACGGGAGAAGATATATGTGAAATTAATTGTCATGGTGGAATAGAAATTACACGTGAAATTTTAGAAATAGTGTTAGAAAATGGGGCAGAGCTTGCTAAACCAGGAGAGTTTTCAAAGAGAGCTTTTTTAAATGGAAAGATGGATTTATCAAAGGCAGAAGCTGTTATTGATTTGATAAATTCTAAAACTAAAGTAAGTGCAAAGATTGCATCTAATCATTTGAATGGAGATATTTCAAAAAAGATAATTGAAATGAGAGAAGAATTGGTAGAATTATTAGCTCATATTTCAGTAAGTATTGATTATCCAGAATATGATTATGAAGAAGTTAAACTAGAAAATGTTAATTCTATACTTGATAAAAAAATACTACAAATATCAAAGTTAATAGAAACGTATGATCAAGGTAGATATTTAAAAGATGGAATAAATGTAGCAATAATAGGTAAACCAAATGTTGGAAAATCATCTTTACTTAATAAACTTGCAAAATATGAAAAAGCTATAGTTACAGATATTCCAGGCACTACAAGAGATATAGTTGAGGAAAGAATTAATATAGGAAATTTAATTTTAAATGTGTCTGATAGTGCAGGAATTAGACAGACTGAAGATATAGTTGAAAAAATAGGAGTGGAAAGAAGTTTAAAACTCTTTGATACATCTGATCTTATTTTATATATGTTTAGTCCAGAAAATAAATTAGAGGAAAAAGATTTTGAAATTCTTTCTAAAATTCAAAATAAAGGATTAAAATATATAACTGTAATAAACAAGTCAGATAAATATGAAAAATCGATTTTTGATACCTTTTTGAATGAATTTAAAAAGAATAATATTAATGATGTACAAATAATTTCTATAAAGGAAGATAAGGGAATAGATGAATTAAAATCAAAAATAAAACAAATGTTTGAAAAAAATAACTTTGATTATGAGCATGAATTAATCATAACTAATGAAAGACATAAAGAACTATTAAAAAAATCACTAGAAAATTTAGAAAAATCTAAGGTAGAAGTTGAAAATAAAATGCCAATAGATATAATTTCAATTTATTTAAAAAATGCTACTAAATATTTAGGGCAAATAGTTGGATTAGATGTAACAGAAGATGTAACTAAAAAAATATTTGAAAAATTTTGTATCGGAAAATAGGGGATAATTATGAATGACCAAGAATATGTTTTGGGAGAATATGATGTAATTGTAATAGGTGCTGGACATGCCGGATGTGAGGCAGCTTTAGCTGCAGCAAGACTTGGAAAAAATACAGCTGTATTTGTTATAAATTTAGATACTCTTGCTAATATGCCATGTAATCCTAGTATAGGAGGAACATCTAAGGGACATTTAGTAAGAGAAGTTGATGCTTTGGGTGGAGAAATTGCAAAAAATGCAGATAAAACTTTCATTCAATCAAAGATGTTAAATTTATCAAAAGGACCATCTGTACATTCTTTAAGAGTTCAATCTGATAGAAAAATGTATCATATTGAAATGAAAAAAACATTAGAAAATCAAGAAAATTTAGATGTTTATCAAGCTGAAGTTGTAAAAATATTAGTTGAAAATGGTTCTGTGGTAGGTGTAAAAACTAAAATAGGAGCAACTTTTAAATGCAAACAAATTGTTGTAGCAACGGGAACTTATTTAAAAGGAAAAGTTATAATAGGGGATGTATCTTACGAGAGTGGACCAGATGGAGTTTTTCCAGCTAATGATTTATCTCAAAGTTTAATTGATATTGGAGTAGAATTAAGAAGATTTAAGACAGGAACACCTGCAAGAATAAATAAAAAGTGTATGGATTTTTCAAAAATGGAAGTTCAACATGGGGATGAAAAAATTGTACCATTCTCATTTGAAAATGAAAATAATCCTGAAATATTAGGAAAGAAACAAGTAGATTGTTATTTAACATATACTACTTCTGAGACACATGATATTATAAGAAAAAATCTCCATAGATCACCTATTTATAGTGGAAAAATAAGTGGAATAGGACCTAGATATTGTCCTTCTATTGAAGATAAAGTAGTAAGATTTAGTGATAAAGAAAGACATCAATTATTTATTGAACCTTTGGGACTTGAAACTTCTGAAATGTATATTCAAGGAATGTCTTCATCTTTACCTGAAGAAGTCCAAATACAGATGTATAAATCAGTTCCAGGACTTGAAAATGCAAAAATGATGAGACCAGCATATGCTATTGAATATGATTGTATAGATTCTACTAACTTAAAACTTAGTTTAGAATATAAAACAATTAAAGGTTTGTTTTTTGCTGGGCAAGTAAATGGTAGTTCAGGCTACGAAGAAGCAGCTGCTCAGGGTATTATAGCAGGTATAAATGCTGCTAGAAATATTGATAATTTAGAGCCATTAATTCTAAAAAGGTCAGAAGCATATATTGGTGTTTTAATAGATGATTTGGTCACTAAAGGAACTAATGAGCCATATAGAATGATGACTTCAAGAGCTGAATATAGATTAATGTTAAGACAAGATAATGCAGATATAAGACTAACAGAAATAGGTTATAAAATAGGTTTAATTTCACGTGAAAGATATAATAAATTTTTAGAGAAGAAAGAAGCTATAGATAGAGAAGTAGAAAGATTAAAAAATACTACTATAAAGCCTACAGAGGAGGTAAATAATTATTTAAAAGAATTAAATAGTTCTCCAATTTCAACTGGAACAAAATTATCTGATTTATTGAAAAGAAGTGAATTAACTTATGATAACATGGCAAAATTAGACCATGAAAGAAAAGATTTACCTTATTCTGTTAAAGAAGAAGCAGAAATAGAGATAAAGTATGAAGGTTATATAAAATTACAACTAGAACAAATAGAAGAATTTAAAAAATTGGAAGATAAAAAATTGAGTACTGAAATAGATTATGAAAATATATTAGGATTAAGTTTAGAAGCTAGACAAAAATTAAATAAACAAAAGCCTATTTCAGTTGGACAGGCATCTAGAATATCAGGTGTTTCACCAGCTGATATATCAGTACTATTAATATATTTAAGCCAAAATAAATAAAGGAGTTTTCACATGAAAAGTAATTGTGATGTAAATAATAATTTCAAAGAATTACTAAAGTTTGAAGCAGAAAAGATGAATATTAATCTAACAGATAATATCTTAAATAAATTTGAAATTTATAAAGATCTTTTAATTGAATGGAATGAAAAATTTAATTTAACTGCAATAATTGATGAATATGGAATTATAATGAAACATTTTATAGATTGCTTAGAAATAGTAAAATATATAAATAAAAATCAAAAGATAATTGATATAGGTACTGGTGCAGGGTTTCCAGGTATAGTAATAGCAATATATTTTGATGGAGAAGTAAATATAACATTAGTTGATTCATTAAATAAGAGAATTTTATTTTTAGAAGAATGTATAAATAAAATGGAATTAAAAAATGTTGAAGTTATACATGCTAGGGCAGAGGAATTAGCTAATAATGATAAGTATAGAGAAAACTTTGATATTGCAGTTTCAAGAGCAGTAGCAAGTTTGAACGTACTGTTAGAATATGATAGTCCATATATAAAAGTAAATGGAAAATGTTTATTACTTAAGGGAGATAATGCTGAAAAAGAAATAGATGAGGCAAAAAATGCAATTAAATGTTTAAATCTAGAATGTACAAATAAATATTTATATACATATTCATATAATGAAGAAACATATAATAGATATTTGTTAGAAATAACAAAAATATCTAATACTCCTAATAAGTATCCAAGAAATTATGGAAAAATCAAAAAAAATCCATTATAAAAAAGAGAGAAAAAAAGTAAATTTTTTACTTTTTCTCTTTTTTTTTTACATTATTTATTGTATAATACCAATTGAGGTGAAATTATGGCAAAAGTAATATCAATAGCAAATCAAAAAGGTGGTGTAGGAAAGACTACAACAGCAGTAAATCTAAGTGCCTGTATAGCTGAAAAGGGTAAAAAAGTATTATTAATAGATATAGACCCTCAAGGTAATGCAACTAGTGGATTGGGAGTTGAAGCACATGAGTCTAAATCAGTATATAATGTTTTAGTTGAAGAACTTGATATAAAAGAAACAATTGAACATACAATGATAAAGAAATTAGATGTATGTCCAGCAAATATAAATCTTGCTGGAGCAGAAGTAGAACTTGTTTCAATGATGTCAAGGGAAACTAGGCTTAAGAATGCTATAGAAAATGTAAGAGATGAATATGATTATATATTTATTGATTGTCCGCCTTCGCTAGGACTTATTACTTTAAATTCTTTTACAGCTTCTGACAGTGTATTAGTTCCAATACAATGTGAATATTATGCTTTGGAAGGATTAGGTCAACTTATAAATACAATAAAATTAGTTCAAAAACATTTAAATAAAGATTTAAAAGTTGAGGGAGTTATATTGACTATGTTTGATGCTAGAACAAATTTATCAACTCAAGTTGTTGATGAAGTGGAAAAATACTTTGGAAATAAAGTTTTTCAAACTATTATTCCAAGAAATATTCGTTTAAGTGAAGCACCTAGTCATGGGCTACCAATAAACTTATATGATCCAAATTCAAAAGGTTCAGATACTTATAAAAAATTAGCAAAAGAATTGATAAAATTAAATGAGAAAGGATGATTTTATGTCAACAAAAATTCAAAAAGGATTGGGTAGAGGCCTAGATGTGTTTTTTGGTGATGATACAGAAGAAATAAAAAAAGTTACTGAAGCCAAAAAAGAAAAACAACTTAAAGAATTAGATAAAGTTGTAGAATTAGATATTCTAGAAGTAGAGCCTATGCTAAATCAACCAAGAAAAAAATTTGATAAAGAAAAATTAGAAGAATTATCAAGTTCTATAAAAGAGCAGGGTATTTTACAACCAATTTTAGTTGTAAAGACTGATGACGGTTATACAATTGTTGCAGGTGAGAGAAGATGGAGAGCAGCTAAAATGGCTGGTCTTAAAAAAATACCTGCAATAATAAAAGATTATACTGATACTAAGAAAAAACAAGTTGCTTTAATAGAAAATATTCAAAGGGAAGATTTGAATATAGTTGAAGTAGCTCGTGCTATAAAAGAACTTATGGACATAGATGGATACACACAAGCTGAAGTTGCTACATTAACAGGTAAGAGTTTATCTACAGTTTCTAATATTACTAGATTATTAAAATTACAAGATGAAATATTAAATTATGTGTTAGATGGAAAGTTAGTAGAAGGGCATGCAAGAGCATTACTTGCAGTGAAAAATAAAGATAAACAATTAGAAATTGCAAATAAAGTTATAGAAAAAAATTTAACTGTAAGAGATATAGAAAAAATTATTTATGGAGCAGATGATTATAAGAGAAAAGATAGTAAAAAGCAACCAAAAAATATATATTATAAAACTATAGAGGACAAGCTTAAAAACTACTTCGGCTATAAAGTAAAAATAAATCCTAGTAAAAATCATCAAAAACTAGTAATAGAATATAATGATGATGACGGATTAGAAAGTATTTTAAGTAAATTAAAGATAAAAATGTAGGTGTTAAGTATGGATTGTGCAAAAACAGCAAGAGCTATTATAATTATCGATAATAAGTTGGTAAGTATAAAAAGAACTAAGATTAAACCAAATGGTACTTATATATATTATACTTTTCCAGGTGGTCACGTTGAAAATGACGAAACTTTTGAAGAGACTCTTTTAAGAGAAGTATATGAAGAATTGGGAATAGAAGTAGAAATAATTGAAGAATTTGAATCATTATATAATGATGATTTAGATAAATATGAAAAGTTTTTTATATGTAATTATGTATCAGGAGAAATTGGAACTGGAACTGGTGAAGAATGGCAAAATGTAGATATAGAAAAGTATGGTAAATATGAAATAGAATATATAGAAATAAGTAATTTATTAAAATATAACTTATTACCAGAAGCTATAAAAGAAAAATTGTACAAAAAGATGAATAAATAGCGTTAAATTACATTCATTTACTTTTTAATAAAAATATGATACAATATATAAAAATATTTGTAAATCATAATTTAATTAAAGGAGTGTTTGCATGAAGGTAATAAAATGCAGAAAATGCGGTATTTTATATGAACGGAGTATAGCTGTAAAAAATAAA
Organism: uncultured Clostridia bacterium; assembly: GCA_947628005.1. GTDB lineage: Bacteria > Bacillota > Clostridia > TANB77 > CAG-465 > CAG-465. Next base: position 162,693 of record CANQYI010000002.1, on the reverse strand, counting down.
CAATTTGTATGTTTAAATTGCGGAAATGAAGAAAAAATTTTAGATATAATGTATAAAGACAAGCTCTCAGGTTCTTTATCAAATTTATTTCCACATGAATTCACTATTGATGATGTAAAATGTTTGTCCATGGAAAGCTTTATACAGTCTTTGCGAGTAAAAGAAAAAGATATACAAAATGAAATTTGTTTAAAGTATAATGGATATATAGCACAAAAATTGAGATTAGCTCTACCAGATTGGAGAAAGACAGGAAAAGTATATTGGCAGTCAAAAGAAATTGTTAGAAATAGTGAAGAATATGATGAATTAATTACCAAAGCATACGACAGATTGTTTGAAAATAACGTATTTAGATATTGTCTTAATTCATTTAAAGATTATTACTTTATACATTCTATAGGTTGCGATGATTCATATGAAACTTTATTAACAGAAGAAGAATATATATCACAGTTAAATAGGCTAGTTAAAAAATTGTAATATTGTTATAAAAGAGGAAAATAGATTTCAATTTCCTCTTTTTTCTTTTAAATCTATTGACAAACGAAAAAAAACTGGTATAATAATACTTGTATCAAGTTTTTTTGGAAGAGTGTCCGAGTGGTTTAAGGAGCCAGTCTTGAAAACTGGTGATACCGAAAGGTACCGTGGGTTCGAATCCTACCTCTTCCGCCAAACTTTAAAAGCGGAGATATTTTAAAGTATTTCCGCTTAAAATGTATAAATTTTGGAGAAATACCCAAGTGGTGAAGGGGACAGTTTGCTAAACTGTTAGGTCTCGTTTAGGGGCGCGAGGGTTCGAACCCCTCTTTCTCCGCCATAAAAAATGTTAGTAAATTTTTACGAATGGCAGTTTTTATACTGTCATTTTTTTGGTAGATTATAGGTAAAATAAGTAAAAAAAGTTAATTCTATTTGGATTACAACATAAAATCTAATTAAAAAGTTGGATTTTCTGTTGTTTTTTTTTAATTTTTATTTTTTATAATTTTGTTAAAAGTTTTTTATGATTGTAGAAGTAATGTTTAAACAAAAATATATTTCTAAAAATTTAAATATCAACTTGAGATAATTTTTATGATAATATAAAAATTATGAAAATCTGCCTTACAAGTAAAGGGAAATGTTAAATTTTAACATTCCCCTTTATTTACATTATTAGTGTTAAGTTATAAATATCAGTTTATTTTTATTTAGTTGTTATTATAAATATTAATAAATTCGTTTATGGAATTTAAAACTTCTTGTTTACTTTTTCCATACATGTCATAGTCCGTATAAGAATATGTTACTTTGTTTTTATCTCTTGTAACAGTAGTATTTTCGTATGGATTTGTTTTAACGTTTTCTTTTGCTTGTAAAATGTTTATGCTATGATTTATTATTTTTAGTTGCTTTAAAGAATCATTTTCAAATGTATATATTTCTTCACTTGAAATTATTCCTCCACTTGTGTAGCGAGTAAGTATTACTTCATTTCCATTGTCTTGTAAATTAATAAAATTACTACTTTCATCTGTAAAAGGAACATAGTCATAAACAGGTTTTAAAGCATATATATAGTAACACAATCCGCCAATTATAATTAGAAAAACGATTGAGAATATTATTAATAGTTTCTTAGCCATATAAATTCCCTCCTTTATTTACATATACTATATATTTTTTAAAATGTCAAGTTATAGTAAATATAGGATTAGCATTTTATGTGTTTGACAATATTTTTAAAAGATTATATAATGTGTAAAACATATTAGGTGATAAAATGATTATAGATTTGGAGATTGCCAAAAAAAATTTTATAAATTATACGGCTAATTATGATGTTAATGATAGCAATATAGATAGAAAAATTGGTCACTCAATAAGAGTTATGAAAATTTCGAGAGAAATAGCTACAAGAATTGGATTAAAACAAGAACAAATAGATTTAGCAACCCTTATAGGATTATTACATGACATAGCAAGATTTGAACAATATAAAAAGTTTCAAACTTTTTATGATTTAAAGAGTTTTGATCATGGAGATTATGCAGTAAAAATATTAGAAAAAGATTTAAGAAAATATATACAAGATAATAAATATGATGAAATAATAAAGAAAGCTATTAAAAATCATAATAAATTTGAGATAGAAAAAGGTTTATCAGATGAAGAATTATTATTTGCAAAAATAATAAGGGATGCTGATAAAATTGATATAATGTACGAATCAGTTTGCATGTTTTTTAAAGGAGAAGAAGAAAAGGTTAATAACTCTTTATTATTAGAAGATGTATATGAAAAATTTAAATTAGAAAATCTTGTTAAAAGAGAAAAAAATGTAAATATAGAAAATATAAATAAGGTTGTATCAGTTTTGGCGTTTATATTTGATATAAATTTTAAAGCAACGTATGAAATATTGAAAAAAAATGATTATATAAATAAAATTTTAGATAGATATAATATTAAGGATGAACAAACTAGAGAAAGGATTAAAGAAATAAGAAAAAAAGCAAACGAGTATTTAAATAATAAAATTATGAGGGATTAAATTCCCTCTTTTTTTATGAAATTATTAATTATATTTAAAATTAAAGAAGTAACAAATACTTTGATAAATATATATTATATAGTAGGAATTTTATAAGGAGGAATTAAATGGCTATGTCAAATAGAAATAAATTTATATGCAATAATTGCTGTAAATATCCTACTATTTCACCAAGCTTACAATTTGTACAAGGACCTACCGGACCTACTGGACCACAAGGAGTACAAGGTGTCCCAGGACTCCAAGGAGTTCCGGGTATTCAAGGCCCTCAAGGACTAACAGGGGCAACTGGTGCCACAGGGCCTACAGGAGCTACAGGAGCTACAGGTGCAACTGGTCCAGCAGGAGCAATTGGACCAACAGGTTCATCTGAAGAGATAGTTATAGGTAATGTTAATCTAACTGATCCAGACGATGAGGCAAAGGTAATTGATAACAAATTAGGTTCTAAACATATATTAGATTTTGTTTTGCCTAAAGGTAAAGATGGTGTAGATGGAAAAGAAGGACCTCAAGGACCAAAAGGCGATACAGGACCCATAGGACCTGCTGGACCAGCGGGAACAAGTGTAACAATACTTGGTTCCTATGATGACACTGATCAGTTAAATAATGAGCATTCTGAAGGAAATCCAGGCGATTCTTATTTAGTTGGCGATGACTTATATGTATGGTCTAACGATACTTCTTCTTGGAAAGATGTTGGTAAAATAAGAGGACCTGAGGGTAAACAAGGAATACAGGGAATACAAGGTATACCGGGACCATTAGATATACCAGCAGCTTTTTTTGTAACATTTTATGATGATTCACTGGGAGCAACTGGTATAAGGGTTTATGCTAAAAACAGAATACCTCTTGATTTGAAAATATCAGATACAGAAAATAATTTTATTTTTAATGAAAATGATAACACTATTACAATAGTAAACCCTGGAACTTATAGAGTTAGTTTTACAGTTCAAGCAAGTGCGATAAATGATACTGTTATTGTCAAAGATAGAGATATAGTTGTTGTTGGATTTAAGAAAGTAGGAGAAGATACAGTTTATGCCGGTGGAACTATGTGGGATTATAATCAAATTCCAACTCAATTAGTATGTCAAGGAATCTTTTCAACTGTACTTGAAAATGATACATTTGAACTAGTAAATTTAGGAAAAACACCTATTTATTTAGATAGTCCAAAATTAGATGATGATGTATCATTATTCTTAAATACTGTTGTTACAATGGTAATTCAAAGATTAAAGTAAAAAATATAGAGATATGATTTTACATATCTCTATATTTTTTATGCATTTGCACCAGTAGCTCCACGAGGTATTGATAAATTTAGTACAAAATTAGGAGCAGTACCAGTAATAGTTGCAGTGGCTGGTTGATCAGGTTCTAAAGTAGTAACTGGTCCAACTGTTAGCACAGGAGTAAGACCATCTGCACCTGTTTCTCCTTGTAACCCTTGAGGGATTGTTAAATCTAAAGTAAAGTTAGGAGCAGTTCCTGAAATAGTAGCAGAAGCATCACTACCTGCAGCACCAGTTGTAACATTTCCTATAGAAAGTACAGGAGTGGCTCCAGTAGCACCTTGAGCACCTGCAGCCCCAGTAGCGCCAGTTGCACCAGTTGCACCAGTTGCACCTGTTGCTCCAGTGGCTCCTGTAGCACCAGTTGCACCTGTAGGGCCTGTAGGACCAGCAGGTCCAACAACACCTTGAGGACCTTGGGCACCTTGAGCACCAGTAGCACCTGGAACACCTTGAATTCCTTGAACACCTTGAGGTCCAGTAGGTCCAATTGGTCCTGGAACACCTTGTAATCCCATTACACCTTGAGGCCCAGTAGGACCCATAGGTCCAGTTGCTCCTGTTACACAAACAGTAGTAGGTGGAACAGGTGGTGGACAAGGTGGTCTACAAGAGTTAAAACCAGGTTGATAATAATTATTATTCATTAAAAATTTCCCCTTTCGTAGGCAATATTATCAATATTACCTATTAATAATGTATGTTTTTAAAAGTAATATGTGATTGTTTTTACTATAAATAACACAACGCTTTAAAAATAAAACGTTGTGTTAGAGTTATCCTAAATATTGAAATATTATAGTTACAACAGGGTTAACTATATATGAATCAGAAATATTGTAATCTATACTAGGAGATTCTAAATAGATACTTCTTTTTGATAAGTTTACTAGTTCAACTTGTTCGTTTGAACTAGAAATTACTATTAATCCTTGTCCTATAGATTGAATAGCTGTGTTGTTATATACAAAGTTACTAGAACCAGCATATACAATATTTTCTCCAACTTTTTTAAGACCAAAAGCCATATTGCTCTGAGTTTTATTAAATGCGCTTGGATCATTTAAATATGCACTAACTATAAAATCCACTTTGTATACGCCTTCTTTATCAAAGCTAATAGTATTTGAGGTATCATTTAATACATATATTCCTGCATTATCAGCCTCTTTTCTACCAATTGGAAGTCTTTGTCCAGATGCAACTTCATAACCATTTTCTGGTAGATTATTATTATAAGTTATAAAGTAACCACAAGCAATTTCTGTTGGCCCAGTAGCACCTCTAGGACCTATTTCTCCTGTTTCTCCTTTAGGACCTTGAGGACCAGGTATACCCTGTATTCCTTGTTTACCTTCAGGACCTCTTATTCTACCTACATTTTCCCAAGAAGAAGTATCGCTAGACCATACATATAGGTCATCACCTACTAAATAAGAGTCTCCCGGTTTTCCATCAGGATGTTCATTATTTAACTGATTAGTATCATCATAAGAGCCAAGTATTGTTACACTTGTTCCCGCAGGTCCAGTAGGTCCTATGGGTCCTGTATCGCCTTTTGGTCCTTGAGGTCCTTCTTTTCCATCTTCACCATCTTTACCCTTTGGAATTACAAAGTTTAAAACATGTTCTAAACCAAATTTGTTGTCAACTATTTTTACTTCATCATCTAAGTCAGTTGTACTGACGTCGCCAATTGATATGACTTCGGCAAGTCCCATTGCACCAGTATCTCCTTTTTCACCTTTAGGAATTGATAGATTTAATGTGTAATTTGGTGAAGAGCCTTCTATAGATGCAACGGCTTGGCTTTCTGGTTCACTAGTTGTAACTAAGCCAATATTAATAATTGGAGCAGGTCCAGTAGCACCTGTAGGGCCAGTAGCACCAGTAGCACCTGTTAATCCTTGGGGTCCTTGAATACCAGGAACTCCTTGGAGCCCTGGGACACCTTGTAGTCCTTGTGGACCAGTAGGTCCGGTTATGCAAATTACTGGTTGAGGAGGTTGTAAGCAAGGATTGCAGCAAGAGATTTGATTAATATAGTCACATGAATTTTTATTCATAAAAAATCCTCCTTATAGTAAAAATTACTATATTATAAATTATGATATCATGTGAAAAGTGTGAATAAAAGAAAACCTCAAGCCGTCTATATTTTAACAGTTTGAGGTAAAAATTATATATATATTCTATCAAGTCTATTGCCTAATTTACTAATTATTTCATAGCTAATGGTATTTGAAAGTTGAGAGATTTGTTCAATATCATCCTTATTATTAAATATCGTAACAAAATCTCCTAATTTTAAATCTTGTTTAATATTTGTAATATCAATCATACACATGTCCATACATATATTTCCTACTATTTTACAAGGAGTATTATTTACTTTCACAGAATATTTGTTGGAACAAGCTCTAGGAAGCCCATCAGCATAACCAATTTTAATAGTTGCAAGTTTATCATTTGGCTTAGCTATATATGTACCGTTGTAGCTAATTTTAGATTCTTCTGATATATTATTTATTCTAATGATAGGAGACTCTAAAGAAAGCACCCCTTTTATTTCTTTAATATTTGGAATGTATCCATATAAAATAATTCCAGGTCTAACGTGAGTATATTGATATTTAGAATACTTTAATATTCCATAGCTATTTAATGCATGAATATATTTGAAATTATAATTTAAACTTTTTAATTTATTTACAATATCATCAAAAAGCTCTAATTGTTTTAAAGTATATTTATCGTCTGAATCAGCAGATGATAAATGTGTAAAAATACCATCTATAATTACATTTTTAAAATCATTTTTCATTATTGATATGCTTTCAAAGATATTGGTTTTATCAAATCCTAATCTTGACATACCAGTATCTACTTTTATATGTATTCTTATATACTTGTTTTGCTCAAAGGCTTTTTGATTAAGTAATTTTAGTAATTGTAAATCAGAAACACAAACAGATAAATCGTATTTAATAATATCGTTTATATCGCTTTCTAAAAATTGAGAAGTAACAATTATATTAGAATTTATTGAAGCCTTTCTTAAAGTAACACCTTCTTCAACATAGGCTACTCCAAAATCTGAAACTCCCATGTTTTCCAATATTTTAGTAACTTCTACCATACCACATCCATATGCATTAGCTTTTACCATAGCAATAATTTTTGTGGATTTTGATAATAAACTTCTTACATAGTTTAAATTATTTTGTAAATTATCTTTGTGTATATATAATTTAGAAAACATATTAATCTCCTCTCTATTTACTTAATTTAGAAATAAAGATAATAGAATTTATAAAAGAAATAATTTCTGATATAAGTAGAACAATTCCACAAAGTCTAGCTACTGATACAGCGGCTTTGAAAGGATTAAAAATAATTAATATACCAATAGCAAAAAGAATTATTGATAAAATTAAAGTAGTTTTCCAATTTTCTGTTATAGTTCTTATATTAAATGAAATTTGAAATTTTATTATACTTTCAATTATAATCCAAGCACCTATTATAAAAGGTAAAATGCTATTTACAAGTACGGGATTTACAAATAAGACTATTCCTGCAATAAAGCTAACTACACCTTGAATTAAATCAAAACTAAAACTATCTAATTTTCTACTGCTTATAAAATAAGTTATAAAATGTATAATACCATTTATCATCAAAATGCAGCCAAATAGTTTAACTACAAAAATTAAAGAATCATCTGGTTTTATTATCAAAAATAAAGATAAAATTATAAGCATTAAAGAAATAACAATAGAGTTCTTACTATATCTTTTTACAAAAATTTCCATATTATACCTCCAATTTTTAACATTATAACATAAATAGAAAATTTGTGCAAAAATTTATGAGTATTGAATATATTTTATTAAATGGGTGATAATATGATACATAATTTAACTTTCTTTATAATAATGACTCTTATAGGAATTATTGGAAGCGGAATAGGAGGAATACTTGGTGGCATAGTAAGAGTAAATAAAGATAGAAATGTTTCTATGATAATGGATGTAACTTCTGGAATAATGACAGGAATAGTGTGTTTTGATATGATACCTGAAAGTATCAGAATGTCAAATACATGGCTGGTTATATGTGGAGTAGTCATAGGAACAATAATAATTTTAATTATAGATTTATTAGTTTATAATTTGAGTAATAAAGAAATTGGTAAATTGACATCAATAATAATAATGTTATCTATGGCTATACATAATATGATAGAGGGAATAGCTATTGGATGTAGTTTTTCATATTCGTATGCTTTGGCTATAAATGTTATGATTTCAATGATATTGCATGATATACCAGAAGGTATGATAGTTGGAATTACTAATAAAATAGATAAATTTAATATAAAAAGTATAGTAATAAATAGTAGTTTAGTAGGTTCATTTTTTGGAATTGGGGCAATACTTGGTAGGTTGATAGGAGATATATCAAATAATAATATAGCAATATGTTTAAGTATAGCAGCAGGAGCAATGTTATATGTTGTTGCTTGTGATCTTATACCTAGTTCGAAAAAATTACTTGTAAGTCGATTTATTTCTATTTTTTACATAATTGGGATTATTTTAAGTTTAATAATTCTGTTTAATTGACTTTCTTAGCTTAATATGGTAATATAAAAAAGGAATTTACGAGGTAATTTATGAAAAAAATAATTTTCATTTGTACAGGAAATATATGTAGAAGTGCAATGGCTCATCATTATATGCAAAAAAGGTTGTATGATAAAAATTTGCAAAATGAATGTCTTGTAACTTCATGTGGAACTAGTGCTTATAGTCAAGATGTTTCAACTAATAATGCTATTGAAGTAATGAAAAAATATGGGGTAGATTTAAAAAATCATAGAGCCACACCAATAGAATATTCAAATATTGCTGAATGTGATTTGATAATATGTATGACAGAGAAACATAAGCAATTAGTAAAATATTTGTATCCAAAATTATCAAGTAAAGTATATACATTAAAAGAGTATAATGGAGCAGATAGTTCAGATATTAATATAAGTGATCCATGGGGATATGATATTAAAACATATGAAAAATGTGCAGAAGAAATAGTTGAAAATGTTGATAAATTAATAAATAAATTTTTAGGAGAATAAATATGATTTTTATTGGTTCAGATCATTCAGGTATAAATTTAAAAGAATTAATAATTAGCTATTTAAATAATAAAAAAATTAGAGTTATAGATATTAGTGAAGCTAATACTGCAGAAGATGATTATCCAGATATAGCACTAAGTCTATCAAAAGAAGTTTTAAAAAATAATGAAAACTTAGCAATAGGAATTTGTGGGACAGGAATTGGAATGTCTATTGCGTGCAATAAATTAAAGGGAATAAGAGCAGCTGTTTGCGTAGATGAATATACTGCCGAAATGGCAAGGAAGCATAATAATGCTAATATTATATGCTTGGGTGCGAGAACAGCTTATAGCAAAGATATAGAAAAAATATATAAAATATTAGACGCTTTCTTAAATACTCAGTATGAAGGTGGACGCCATGATAGAAGATTACAGAAGATAAGAACATTAGAAGAAAAAAATGATTTAGAAGGTGAATAAAAATGACTTTTATTTACATTATTACAGGTATATCTTTTTTAGTATGTTTATTAATAACACCACTTGTTATAAAAATGGCAAAAAAGTTTGGATTTGTTGATATACCAAAAGATAATAGAAGAGTTCATAATAAACCAATGCCTAGAATTGGTGGACTTGCTATAGTTGTTGCAATGGTTGTTGGTCTTAGTGTTTATTATTTCTTTACTAGAAATATTGAACAAATTGCTTTAAACAAAGTATTTTTAGGCTATGCAATAGGTGCTTTAATAATAGCAACAATGGGATTTATTGATGATGCATTTTCACTTAGAGCAAGATATAAATTCATATTTGAAATGGCAGCAGGTATATCATTATATGTGTTTGGAATAAGAATTTCTGGTATAACAATACCATTTTTAAATATGGATATGATACAGTTAAAATGGCTCGAATTTCCTGCAACAATAATATGGGTATTAATAGTTACAAACGCACTTAACTTAATAGATGGATTAGATGGGTTATCTGCAGGAATTGCATCAATTGCAGCCACATCATTGTTGATTATTTTTATTTCAACATCACTAAGCTTGGAAGCAATTGTAATCACAGCAACTTTAGTTGGTGCAACGCTTGGATTTTTACCTTATAACTTTAATCCAGCTAAAACTTTTATGGGCGATGTAGGTTCAAATTTTTTGGGATTTACACTTGCAACAGTATCAATATTGGGATTTGCAAAAGGTTATACTATAATAGCAATAGTTGTGCCAATACTTGCTATGGGAGTACCAATATTTGATACATTATTTGCAATGATAAGAAGAATTCTTAAGGGACAACCACCATTAAAACCCGATGGAGCACATATACATCATAGATTGCTAAAAAGAGGATTAAATCAAAGACAGGCAGTATTGCTTTTATATACAATAACTACTATTCTTTGTATCATTGCTGTACTTATAGTTTCAGCAGATGTATGGAAAATTTTAATTTTATTAATTGCAGCGATATGTTTTGTTTTACTAGGAATAATAAATGCGAAAAAATCTAAGGAAATAAAGAAGTTAGATGGTGTTAAATAAGTTTAAGTATATATTTTTATTATATATATATAATATTAAGGAAGGGGATTATTATGAAAGAAGAATTACTTTTAGAATTAAAAGATGCAATGAAAAATAAGGATGAATTAAGAAAGAATACAATTACCATGGTAAGAGCTGCTATTTTACAGGTAGAAAAGGATGAAAAAAGAGAACTTTCAGAAAGTGATATGGCAGCTATAATAGCAAAGGAAGTAAAAAAGAGAAAAGAGTCTATCGAGGATTTCAAAAAGGCTCAAAGACAAGATTTAGTAGATGATTTAAATAAAGAAATTGAAATTTTAAGTAAATATTTACCAAAACAATTGACTAAAGAAGAAATAGAAACTTTAGTAGATAATGCTATAAAATCTACAAGTGCTTCTGGTCCAAGAGATATGGGAAAAGTTATGCAAGCATTAAGACCTGAAATAGCAGGTAAAGCTGATGGTAAATTGGTTAGTGATATAGTAAAAGCAAAATTAGCATAAGATGTAGCCAAGATATTAGTTCTTGGCTTTTATCTTTTAGGAGGTAATAATGAATATTTATAAAATAAACAATGATAAATTTAAAAGTATTTATTTTTCATATAATTTTACAGTAGTTGCAAATAAAGAAGATATTTCTTATTATAACGTATTAGCATCAATATTTGGAAAATGTAATAATAAGTTTAGAAATCAGAAATTATTACAGGAATATTTATATTCTTTATATGGAGCAAATTTTGATGTAAATGTTGAAAAAATCGGAGATTTATTCAATATAGAATTTAAAATAGAATTTATAAATTTTAATTTTTTGCCAAATAAACAAGATATATTAGATGATTGCTTAAACTTTATTTATTCTAGCGCCTATGATACTTTGTTATATGAAAAAGAGTTAGCTTCAGATTTAGCTCAAAGAGAAAAAGAAAACGTATTAGAGAAAATATTAACAAGAAAAGATGATAAATTAAAATATGCAGTTAATAGAACAGAAGAGATTATGTGCAAAGATGATACGTTTGGAACATTTATTTATGGAGATGAAAATACAGTAAGAAATATTAAATTAGATGATTTGCAAAAATATTATAAAAAGATGATAGATGAAGGAATAATTACTGTAATTGTTTCAGGCAATTTAAATGGTTATGATAATATAGATGAAAAAATTAAAAATGTATTTGGACAAAAAGCTAATAATATAAATGACTATACATTATACAAAGCAAATAATAAAATTAATAAAGATGAAACAGGTATAACTGAAATAAAGGAAAAAGTTGAAACTGTTCAAAGTGTTATAACTTTGGGATTTGATATTAATAATATGTCAAAGCAAGATTTTTTTGTAATGAGTGTATATAATGCTATTTTAGGAGGAACGCCTAGTTCAAAATTATTTCAGAATTTCAGAGAAAAAGAATCTCTTGCATATACAGTTAGATCTAGATATTATAGATATAAAGATATGATTATAATATATGCTGGAATTGAACAAAAAAATTATGAAAAAGCAAAAGAAGTATTGAAAGTACAAATAGATGATATGAATAAAGGAAATATTACTTTAGAAGAATTTGAAGCAGCAAAGGAAAGTGTAATATCAGACTTAAGAGAAGTAAAAGATTCTAAGATAGGCCTTGCCAAAATGTTAATTTCTAATTTATTTTATTATAACAATGATGAAATAACTGTAGATACTATGATAGAAGAAATAAAAAAAGTTACATTAGAGCAGGTAATTTTAATTTCAAACAAAATTAATTTAAAATTGATTTATTTATTAGGTGGTGAAGAAAATGAGAAAATTTGAAGTTAAATGCAGTAATTTAGGTGAACAGACATATATCACTACTCTAAAAAATGGACTAAAAATATATATAAGTAAGAAACCAGGATTCAGTAAAAAAATAGGAATGTTTGGTACAAAATATGGCTCATTAATAAATGAATTTGTTGATATACAAACAAATAAAAAAATAAAAGTCCCAGATGGAATAGCTCATTTTTTGGAGCATAAATTATTTGAACAAGAAGAAGCAAATGCTCTAGATTTATTTTCTAAAATAGGAGTGTCATCTAATGCATATACTTCTTTTGATCAAACAGTTTATTTCTTTGAAACTAGCAATAAATTTGAAGAATCCATAAAACTGTTAATACAATTGATAAAAACACCATATTTTACTGATAAAAATGTAGAAAAAGAAAAAGGAATAATAGGGCAAGAAATAAGTATGTACGATGATGAACCAAATTATGCAGCCTACTTTAATGCATTAAAAGGAATGTATAATACTCATCCAGTAAAAGTTGATATAGCCGGTACAAAAGAAAGTATTTCACATATAACAAAGGAACTATTATATACTTGTTATAATACTTTTTATAGTCCACAAAATATGTTCTTTTTGATAGTTGGTGATGTTGACGTTGAAAAAACAGTAGATTTGATTGAAGAAAATATAAAGGTCTACGAAAAAGATTATGATAAATCTAGCAACATAAAGGAAATTACAACATTTATGCCAGATGAAGAAAGAAAAGTAAATAATCATCTAGTTACAAGAAATATGGATATTTATATGCCAATTATATCAATGGCATATAAACTTGAAGTAGTAAAAAATGAAGATATAATAAAGAGAGAATTGATATGTGAAATAATTTCAGATTTGTATTTTTCTAAAATGAGTAAATTTTACGAAGATGAATATAAAAAAGGAATTATAAATGAGCCAGTATCTTTTGATTATGAAGGTACTAAAGATTTTTCACATGTACTTATTACTTCATATACTATTAATCCAGAAGAATTTATAAATGATTTAAAGGATTATATTAAAAATATAAAGGCAGAAGATGTAGACAAGGAAAAATTAGAAATAATAAAGAAAAAGATAATTGGTAGTGAAATATTTGCTATTGATAATTTAAATTTAACATATAGAACAATAATTGATAGTATAATAAATGAAACACCACTTTATTCAGAAATAGAAATATTAAAAAATATTGAAATTAAAGACATAAAAGATTTTTTAAATTTGCTTACAGGAGAAAATATGGTTATATCTAAAATATTACCTGTACAGAAAGAAGATGCTTAAAAAGTATCTTCTTTTTACGTATAAAAGCAACATTAAAGGAAACAATAATTATGTAACTAAAAGTACTGATTTTGTTTGTGTATTGTTATTTTTTGTCGAAATTTGCGACCGATTTTTTGACAACAAATATTGACATTATATAAGAAAAATGGTATAAATAAAACATATCAAAAGGAGATGGTTATGTGGTTGTTGAAGAAATTAATGTACTAAAAAAAGCATTGGAGGATCAAATAGAAAAAAAAGACTCATATGATAAAATATATGAGACTAGTGTAAAAATTGACAAATTGTTAATAGATTATTACAACGAGCATAAACTAGAAACTAAAATTAAGGGAACTAAAGCTAATATTAAATAACATTAATCCTAATACTATTAATAATGCATAGTCACATTTTGATTCAAAGAGTAAGAAAACAATAAGAGCTACTATAATTAAATCATCTATAGCGAATGAATAACCAAAACCAGATATTTTATTATCAACAATCCTTATAGGACCAAATTTAAATACTCTTTCCTTGTTTTCTTCTCTTTTAGAATCATCATTATCTATTTTTTTATATTCATCATCTTTTATTTCATTTGTTTTATTTTCTATAGTTTCACATTGTTTATTATAATTTGAATATTGAGCAGGATTAAAATATCTATTTTGGTAGGCATATCTATAATAAGGATTAAATCCTCTATAAAAATAATTGCTATTCATCTTTATTTTCACCTCTACTACTAAATATTCCAAGTGCGTCTGAAATGCTAAGTAATGTGATATATTCATTAATTTTATCTTGTCTTGATTTTCTTAAAAAAGGCTTTAGTGAAAGTAATAAATTTTTCTTCGGATCATTTCTATTTAAAGCAGAGAAGATTTTTTGTAATTTTAAAATTGTATTCATATCAAAATCCCCATTATTAGTAGTATTTTCTGAATTATTTGACCCTGAAAGATTTGATATTATTGAAGAAAAATCTATATTTTGATTTACATTTGTATTTTGATTTTCAGATTGGTCACTATTTAATTTAGATTGAATGTTTTGGATTAAATCATATAAATCATTATTATTATATTCGTTCATTTTTATTCTCTAATTTTTTTTATTATTATTATTTGAAACATTTCCTAACATTCCCACTAAATTGTTTAAATCATCCTTCGACATGTTTTGTACCATTCTACTTACTTGGTTCAATTTATCTTTATCTATAGTTGATAATAATTCCATTAATTTAGCATTTAACATCGAATTTTTATCATTTTGATTTTCCATGAAAAAATCATCTCCTTTTATATATTATATTTTAATTATATGCATAATAAATTATTATGTGATAGCTTAGATTAAGTTAGGAGGGATATTATAAAAAATAAGTACAAAGATATAAATGAGATATATCGTATATATAAAGTAAAAGACGGAAAAATTATAGTAAATAATAAAGAAAAAGTAAGAAATATTTACTTATATAGAATTGAACCAATTGAATTTTTAAATTTTTCATATGAATTAAAAGATAATATTTTGACTACTTATAAAGAGTTTTTAAAGGAGATGAATTTTGAATTTCAAATTATACAAATTAATAAGAAATTAAATGTAGAAAAATACATAGAAAATCTTATAAAAATTGCAGATGTTTCCAAGAATATGGATACTAGTGGTCTTTATAATGAATACTTTACTCAATTAAAAATTTCATTAGAAGAAAGTAACATATATACAAAAGAGTTTTTCATTTGTATTTCCTATAATGGAAAAATAGAAGATGTTGAAAGAATTTTAAATAAGTTATCAAAACTGGGTCTTGTAATAGAAAGAATAACTGACACTTTAAAATTAAAAAATATTTTATATTGTACTTTAAATAAATGTTATTAGGAGGTAATATGGATACTAAATTTGATTTTTTCCCTTCGTTTATAGATAATAGGGACTTTAGATATATAATAGTTGATGGAAAGTATATAGGAAATTTGGCTATTGTGAACTATCCCAAAGAGGCAGGATTTTTAGAAATTATTGAATGTATACCAGAAAATGTAACTTATGACTTAAGTTATCAAGTAAAAAAACAAGATACTACAAAAATACTTAAAGAACTTACTTACAGTATATCGTCGAATAATACAGAAATAAAGACTAATAATCAAAATCAAATAGATATAGATATATTAGATAATGTAGTACAGGATGCAAAGAGTATTAGAAAATCTATACAAATTGATAATCAGGAAATATTCTATGTAAGTATAATTATATGTATATATTCAGATACAAAACAAAATTTATTAAACAATCTAAAAGATTTACAGAGTAAACTTTATTCTAAAAATATTATTTCTAACATATTAAATTTTAGACAATTAGATTCTTATATAGCAACTTTGCCACTAAATTATATAGATAAAACTCTATTTAATACAATATACAAAAATTTTACAACTAATTCTTTAAGTAATATTTTTCCATTTTATAATAAAAATTGTATTGATGATTTAGGAATTTTATTTGGGTATACAAATTCAGATAATAAAATTTGTTGTATAAATCCTTTTTTGAGTAAGTATTTAAATGGTAACATGTGTGTATTTGGTTCAAGTGGATCAGGAAAATCATACTTTATAAAATTACTTATTATTAGAGATTTCTTTATAAATAACAGACAATTTATTATAGACCCAGAAGGTGAATATATAAATTTAATTAAACATTTATCAGGTCAAGTATTAGATTTTAAAAGTAATAATTGCTATTATAATGTATTTGAAATAACTAAAAATGATATTTCAAATTGCAGTGGTAATTTTTTAGAGGAAAAAATAGCTAAGGTGAGTAATTTAATACTAGATTTAATTAATGAACAAGGTAATAAATCATATACTGAAATACTCGTAAAAAAGATATTTCAAATTTATAAAAATAGAGGAATAACCAAAGATATAAACACTGTACTACTAGATAAAGATGGAAAAAATATATATCTTGATAAAAAATTAATAAAAGCTAGTAATTTTCCTAAAATGAAGGAACTTTATGAAGCAATAGAAGATGTAAATCTTAAAAGAAAAATAAAAATAAATATTATTGATAAGTTACATTCTATTTGCGAATACAGCAATGTTGATATGGAAAATAGACTTATTTGTTTTAATCTTAATAATCTTAATCTAAATGAATCAATTTCAATCTTAAAGTATTTTTATTCTATATTAAAAAATCTTCCCAAATTTGATAAAAAAACACTTATATATTTTGATGAAGTATGGAGATATATTAATAATGTAAAATTTAATATATCTGAGGAAATATTTTCTTTATTTAAAACAATTAGAAAGAAAAATGCAGCAATAGTAACAATTACGCAAGATGTGTCAGATTTCTTTAATTATAATAAAGGAAATTATGGTAAAAGCATACTTAATAACTCATTATTTAAGGTGTTTTTTAAGATGGAATATTCAGATATGAAAATATTAGAGAATATAAATTTATATGAAAAGGAAATATTTTATAAATTTGATTCTTTAAAAAAAGGAAATATGTTTTTAGGATTTAATTATAATAAATGTTTTATTAAGGTTAGTGCAAATCAATTTGAACAAGATTTAATGAAGGAGGAGTAATATGAAAATAGTAGTTGCATTAAATAATAAGTTAATAATGGACGAATTAGTAAGTACATATAAAGATAAAGTATATGAACATGATATATATGATAAAGAAAATGTAATAAAGTATTTAGAAGAAAATAAAGATAATAACCAAATTTTAGTGACTAAGGACACTTTAGATGGAATTTTAGATAGGAGGTTATATATAAAAGCTATTAAAAATATATGTCCTAATATAAAAATAATTTATATTGTGGAAAAATTAGACATGGAGTATAAACAGTTTTTGTTTGCAAATGAAGTTATTAATATAATAGAAGGAGAAGTAATAGATGTAGATAATATAAAAGAAACAATAGATACAAATAGATTTATAGTTTATAAAAATCAAGAAAAAAATGAAAGTATAAATAATTTTAAAAAAGAAAGTATAGCAATTTGTGGGACAAGCGGAGCAGGCAAGTCTGTTGTAGCTAGTTTGATAGCAAAGGAGTTGGCTAAAAATTTAAATAAGTCAGTAGCACTATTAGATATGAATGTAAATAATCCGTCCATTGATATAATTAATAATTTAGAAGTAAATACTAATGTACTAGGACAAATTGTGGAAGATGTGGATAAATATAGCATATTAAATAAAAAATTAAATACTTATCTTTTAAAAGATGCAGAAAATAAGAAGTTATCTTATATGACAAATTCTTTTAATGAATTTGAAATTAAAAATAAAAAGTACAGCAAATATTATGATTTTGTAATAAATAAATTAAATAGTGAATTTGATTTATCTATAATAGATTTACCGTCGATTCCGTTTTTAGATGTTGTAAATTATAGCTTAATTAATGCTTCAAAAATTTTATTTGTTATAAATCCAAATTATATAAGTGTAAGACAAGCTGCAAAGCAACTTAATATATTAACTAATTTATATAATATCGACAATTCAAAAATAGGCCTAGTAATAAATAAAGTTACGAAAAATTCATTAGATAATTTACAAATAAGAACTTTATTAAAAGGATATAAAATAGTCTTAAACTTAAATTATGATAAAAACGTAGAAGCCCTAATAAATGGTGAATTTGATATTATTAATTTGAAAAATAATTTTAATAAAGTTTATAACTTTTTAGAGATTGATATAAGAAAAATTTATTTGCAAAATGCAAATATGATAAGAAAGTTTTTGATGAAAGAAAAGCTTTCAAAAATTTCAAGTATATAAAAAGGAGAATGAAATATGGAAATAACACAAGAATTATATAAATCAAAAGATTTACTAAAAAAATTAGATATTGATAATCAACTAGAATTGCAGTTAAAAAATGTAAAAAATGAGTTTTCTAATATAGTAAAAAATGTAATAGATGGAGGAGCAAATTATATAATAAAAGCAATGCCAATAAACGATAATTTAAAAGATATATTACTCGATGTAAAGAAAGCATTTAAAACTAAAGATTTTGGACATATTGTATCAACTGCAATAAACAGTAGCATAAGGGAGGGGTTAGAAATGCTATCTGTTCCTAAAGAAATTATCAAAGATATAGGCAAGCTAAAAGATGTTGCAATGAAAGGAGGACTTTCTTGTGCACTTTCAGCTGGAGTTGAAATAATTTTGAATAAATATGTAAAGAACAATTTAAATTTTATAGATATAAAGGATTTCATTTCTAAAATGAAGGACTTCATAAATAATAGAGCTTTTACAAATAAGCTAGACCAAGGAATATCTAAGAGTATAAAAAGATTAAACAAATTTCAAGACTTATGTAATAATTGGTACAAATCATATAATGAATTTAATTTAAATGAGATAAATTCTATATCAAAAAAACTTACGAATTTGGTTAATAGAGTAAGTTTTAATGAAGATGCAAAGAAAGCAAATGATGTTATACAAAATTTAACAACATTTATAAATAATAAAAAAGAAAAATTAAGTGAAATGCAGTTTAAAGCTTGTAGTATAATATAAATTAATTTAAAAATTTGTATGATATTTATTTTTATACTAATACTAAATTAGATGGAGTATGAAAGATGATAGTAAAATAACTTTAATGCAGGTAATTAAGCTGATTATTTGGATCTTTTTATTTATTTTTATAACAGTTGAAAATAAGAATTTACTTGATTACACATTTGGTAAAAAGACAAAAGAAGAGGCTTTTTTATATAACATTATAAGTGGAATAGTTGATAAAATAAATTAAAACAAGATTTCAAAGAATTATTTGAAAAATAAAAATTATGTGGTATAATTTCCTTAAGCGAAAGGAAGAGATACAATGAATTTTTATGATAAAATAGATGAACTTGTAAGGAGTTTTAAAGAAACAACTGAATACAAAGAATTTATAAGTTTAAAAAATCAAATAAAACAAAATGAAGAAAAATATAATAGATTAAAAGATTTTAAGGAAAAACAAACAAAACATCAGATTGAGTATATGAATACTGGAAAGGTTGACGAAACAAAAAATAGCGAGTTACAAAATTTATATTCTATACTTATACAAGATGAACAGACAAGAAAGTTATTTGAAAATGAAATGAGGCTTAATATATTACTAGCAGATATGCAAAAAAGAGTCGGTGAAGCCATAAAAGAAGTAGTTGAGTTTTAATGGAGTTTATAAAAACTAAAGAAGATAATTTAGCTCAAGAATATTCAAAAGAGTTGCCAGATAATCAAACAGTATGTAAAGATATACTTAAACTATTAAAAAATGATACTACAAAAGTTATTTTTGATAAAGATATAGACGATAGCTATTATGTATTTTTAAATAATTCAATATATATAGCAGATAATACTAAAAATAATAATTTATATACTAGAGTAGTACTTATTGCACATGAATGTATCCATTCTATGCAGTCAAAAATACTTCAAATATTTAATTTTTTATCTTCGAATATTGAAGTTATAATGTTTTTAATAATACTGTTCCTTAAAATATTTTTAAAAACAGTAAATAATGTTCTTATATATAGTTATGTAAGTGTTTGTTTAATTTCGCTTATTCTTAGATTAATTTTAGAAGTTTGTGCAGTGGTTAATTCTTTAAAATTGGGAAGAGAGTACTTGTATAAAAAGATGAGTAATAAAGACCATGCCAATTTAATTATAAATACTTCAGGAAAATATTTAAAAAAATATTCACTATTATTTATTATTTCACTTTGTTTTGGAAGATTTGTTAGATTATTTATTTTATTGCCTATATTGAAAATGTAATTAAAAGTAGCTTATAGCTACTTTTTTCACATATAAAAATTTATTTCATATATTTATATTATATGAGGTGAATTATGATAACAATAAGTTTATGTATGATTGTAAAAAATGAGCAAGATACATTAGAAAGGTGCTTAAATTCAGTAAAAGATATAGTAGATGAAATTATTATAGTAGACACAGGCTCAACTGATAAAACAAAAGAAATTGCAAAAAAGTTTACAAATAATATATATGATTTTGAATGGTGCTACGATTTTTCAAAAGCAAGAAATTTTTCTTTTTCAAAGGCTACAAAGGAATATATTATGTGGCTAGATGCAGATGATGTAATACTAGAAAAGGACAGAAAAAAGCTTATTCACTTAAAGAAAAATTTAGATAAAGACGTAGATGTTGTAATGCTAAAATATGACTTAAATTTAGATGAAAATGGAGTTCCTCTAATGACTTTCTACAGAGAAAGAATATTAAAAAGGGAAAATAATTATTTTTGGGAAAGCCCAATACATGAAGTAATACAAACATATGGTAATATAGTAAAGGAAGATATCAGCATAACTCATAAAAAAATACATCAGTCTGACCCAAAAAGAAATCTTTTAATATTTGAAAATATGATAAAAAATAATGTTGAATTTGACGCAAGACAGACATTTTATTATGCAAGAGAATTATATTATTCAAAGGAGTATGAAAAGTCAATAGCACAATTTAAAAAGTTTTTAAGTATGCCAGACGCTTGGGTAGAAAATAAGATATCAGCTCAAATTGATTTATACAATTTATATATGGAGATAAAAAAAGAAGATTTAGCAATAGATAGTGTATTAAATACGTTTAAATATGATTTGCCTAGAGCGGAGGCTTGTTGCTTGCTTGCAAGTTATTTTGCTAATAAAGAAGATTATAAAAATGCAGTGTATTGGTATAAAGAGGCAACTAAGAGGAAAATAAATATTGATAATGGTGGATTTTATATAATTGACTATTATCGATATATTCCATACATAAATTTAAGCTTTTGTTACTACAAATTAAATAATTTAAAATTATCATACAAATACAATGAAAAAGCAGGAAAAATTAAACCAAATTCTTTGCAATATTTAAGTAATAAAAAGTTTTTTGAATCATTGAATTATGATTTTTAAAATCAAAGCATATACATATACAAGGTGATATTATGAATTTTACTATTTTTCAAAAACGTCTTGCATATGTGTGCTTTTTTATTTGCTTTTCTTTAGGAGTATATGCTATAATTGATTTACAAAGACCAAATAATATTAAGGAAGATATAACCGTAAATGCTACTCCGATAACTAATAAAGTAGTAATAATAGATGCTGGACACGGATTACCAGATCAAGGTGCGGTAGGATTTAATGGTACAACAGAACAGGCTATTAATTTGAGTATTGCCCTAAAGTTGCAAAAGATTATAGAACAGAGTGGGGCAAAAGTTATACTTACAAGAAGTGACGAAAATGGAATTTATTCATTAGATAGTTCTAGTATAAGAAATAAAAAAGTCAGTGATATAAAAAATCGAGTAGAAATTGGAAATAATTCTAATGCAGATGTATTTATATCTATTCATCTTAATAAATATCCACCTTCTGAAATATATAGAGGTTGGCAAACATTTTATCAAAAGAGCAATGAAGATAGTAAAAATTTAGCAACGATATTACAATCATCTATAGATAAAAATATAGAATTTGATAATAATAGATCTCCGCTACCAATTTCAAATGTTTATATTATGGATCATGTGACTGTTCCAAGCGTTATAATAGAGTGTGGCTTTTTATCTAATAAAGAAGAAGCAGAATTATTAAAAACTGATAATTATCAAAATAAACTTGCATGGGGAATTTATACAGGATTACAAGAATATTTTTCAAATAGTTTGGAGGAAACGTATGAATGAAGATTATATGAAAGAGGCATTAAAAGAAGCTAAAAAGGCTTATAAAAAATTAGAAGTTCCTATTGGAGCAATAATAGTTAAAGATGGTAAAATTATTGCAAGAGCTCATAATTTAAGAGAAAAAAAGCAAAGTAGTTTAGCTCATGCAGAAATTATTGCTATAAAAAAGGCATGTGAAAAGTTAGAGTCATGGAGGTTAGATGGAGCTGATTTGTACGTTACTTTGGAACCCTGTGCAATGTGTGCTGGAGCGATAACCCAAGCAAGAATAAACAAGGTTTATTTTGGAGCAAAAGATGAAAAAAATGGATGTGTTGGTTCCATTGCAAATATTTTTGATGATATACCAACTACACACAGGGTAAAATACGAATATGTAGATAATAGAGATTGCTCATATATTTTAACTAAATTTTTTAAAGAATTAAGACATATTAAAAAAATGTGAAGTAATAAGGTAAATTCCTTATTATTTTTTGTTTAAAGTTGAAAATTATGTAAATATATGATATAATATATGCGATAAATTGTTATGTTTTGAGAAAATTTTTGAAAAATGGGAGGAAAGTTTATGAAAAATCGGTTGCTTATAAAAATTTTTGTTATTTTGGCATTACTTTCGGTAATTTTTTTAGTTGTTTTCAATGCTAAAGTTTCTAGCAAATCGTTGACCTACGACGAGGTGGTAGAGTACATTCAGGAAGGTTATGTTTCAAAAATTACTTTCTTAGGAGACAATACAATAGAAATAATATTGTCTAACGGAGTAAGTAAAGAATCAACAGTACCAAGTAGAGAAGAATTCAGTGCTTTTATATCAGAAGAAATTCAAAACGGTAATAATATTGAAATTCTAGTAAAAAAAGATTTTTCAGCTATAATTACCACGTTACCTGTCATAATACTTACAATAATAATAATCATTTACATTTATATGATAGGTAAGAATTTTACAAAAAGCTACTTGCCAGTTACATCAAATGTAAATTTTGATATGGTTGCAGGCATAGACGAAGAAAAAGCACAGTTGCAAGAGATAGTATCGTTTTTAAGAAATCCATCAAAATATCATTTAATGGGAGCTAAAATTCCAAAAGGTATACTATTAAACGGTGAACCTGGCACAGGAAAAACTTTACTTGCAAAAGCAATAGCAGGTGAAGCTAAGGTACCATTCTTTGAAGCAAATGGATCAAGTTTTGAAGAAAAATTTGTAGGAGTAGGAGCATCTAGAATTAGAAATTTGTTTAAAGCGGCAAAAAAGATTGCACCCTGCATAATTTTTATTGATGAATTCGACGCAGTAGCTAAAAGTAGGTATTCAGAACGTAACTACAGCGAGCAAACTTTAAATCAACTTTTATCTGAAATGGACGGATTTGAAAGTAGAGATAATGTAATAGTTATTGCTGCTACAAATCATTTTGAAGTGCTCGATTCTGCGATAGTTAGACCTGGAAGATTTGACAGGCATGTATTTGTTCCTATGCCAGATGTAACGGCAAGAGAAGAAATACTGCGGATTCATGCTAAAGATAAAATTCTTGATCCAGAAATTAATCTGGAGGAAATTGCTAAGAAAACAGTGGGTTTCTCCGGTGCAGACCTTGCAAATGTTTTAAATGAAGCTGCTATACAAGCTGTAAATGAATCTTGTGAAGCTATTAAAAAGCAACACATTGATGAAGCAATTGTGAGAGTACTAGTTGGGCTTGAAAAGAAAAATTCTGCTATAACAGATGAAGAAAAAAATATAACGGCTATTCATGAATCTGGTCATGCAATAGTTTCTGCTTTATTGAGACCACAAGTTAAAAATTTTGGAATCTCAATAATTCCGAGAGGAAAAGGGGCAGGAGGTTATAATTTCTTTAATGAAAGTGATAAAAAATACCTTACTAAAGAAGACCTAGAGGCAAAAATCAAGGTGCTTTATGCAGGAAGATTGGCAGAAGAAGTCATATTAGGTCAAGTCTCTAGTGGCGCTTCAAACGACTTTGAGGTTGCAACTAAGATAGCACAAAAGATGATGAATGAGTTTGCTATGGATAAGTACTTGCTTGTAAATGTAAATGGCGAAGAAAAATATAACGAATTTTTGAATCAAAAAAGATTGGAAGATGTAGAAGAATTTTGTAAAAAAATATATTCTGATACGTACAATCTGGTAAAATCTTATAAGGTTCAAATTCAGAAAATGGCAGAACTCCTGAAGGAAAAAGAATACTTATCTCAACAAGAAATAGAAAACTTTGTAAACCAAAACTTAAATTTTTAAAGTAAAAAAGATGCTCTAGCTAGAGCATCTTTTTTCTTTTGGCGTCCCCGAGAGGATTCGAACCTCCAGTCTGCCGCTTAGGAGGCGACTGCATTATCCTGTTATGCTACGAGGACATTAATTACAACATACATTATAGCATATTTGATTAAATTTTCAAGATTTAACTAAATATTTTGTTATACTAGATTCTTGAATCTTATGAAAAAATATAGTATAATATAATACGTAGGTTATATACGCAGCCGTAGCTCAACTGGATAGAGCACCAAGCTACGAACTTGGGGGTTGCAGGTTCAAGTCCTGTCGGTTGTACCAACGACGTATCTGCTCAAACTAATGCAACTAATAAATAAAAAATACCATTCTTTTTAAGAATGGTATTTTTTTACCAATCATAACACCTCTTGTTTTCTTCTCTTCGATTATAATCTTTTTTCCGATTACGGAAACGCTTAGGAGATGGGATTGGTTTCGGTCGTTCCTCAGGTCTGAGCCTGGGATTGCTCTTTTTTATTTTTTTCATGCTTAAAACCTCCATAAAATTTTATTGGATTAATATATATCTCTCATATTATTATACCACAAATTTACATAATTATCAACACTAGTATATATTAAAATAAAAACTTAAAGAAACTTATTAACATTGAATGATAAAGGACGAAAAATATTATTTTTCAGGAAAACAAATTTTAAATTAATTGACATTAAAAAGAAAAATGATATAATATGTGTGAAATTGGAGGAAATATATTATGAAACTACTAGATAGAGAAATTAAGTTAACAAAAGAAGAAGCAAAAAGTAGTTTAGAAGCTCCATTCTGGAATCCTAATCAAAAAATAGATAAAAATTCAGAATTTAATAAGATGATAGAAAAATTGTGTAAAGGATTATTTGACAACGATAAATAAAACTTACTAATAAGTAGAAACTATTTTTATGAGAAAGAAATAAAAATGTAAGAAATAGGAACAATTACAAATGCAAATACTGGGACAATTACTGAACTAGGAGAGCAAACAATCCTGTAACATTTGATGATTTTCTGAAAGAAAGAGAAAATAAAACAGAATTATCTTATAAGGAAAAAATTACAAATCAGATAAATCTAAATAATTTCTAAAATGATGTTTATGTATATTCAACACTGACAGCGTATGAAGTCAGAGAACAAAAGATAATTACGTAAAACTTGATAATATTAACTTCTTAAAAGGATTAAGTAAGAAAAATGCTAAAATAAATTTCCACCAGCTAAGCTGGTGGTTTTTCCTTTTCAGCTAAAATTTTATACTACTGACCTCCACTAAAGTGGCCTTTGCGACTGACATTTGCAATTGTTACTCGCTACCCTTTAAAGGGTCTATTTGTTCTATTGTCATTTTATCATTTACTTAATCCTCTTTTAATTAATTTGCTATGTATTCTTGTATTTTTTTAATATTTTTTCTACTGTATCCACATAGTATTCTCTACACCAAAACTCTCTATTCCTATATTTATATTTCATATTTTCCCATTTACTGTATATCATTATGCTACTTTTTACTTTTAAAAATACCATTATACTTGTTACACTATATTTTTGTGCAAATACAATGCTTTATTGAACCCCCAGACTATCTGGGGGTTTTCTATAAACAATAATTAAATTAAGAATACAAAGAATTAAGTAATTTTTATCATGTTTTTTATTTTATCTTTTATATTCCTAGCAGGCATTTTAATTTGTAACTAAGAGACAATAACAAATTTTTATTATTTGTGAAATAATGCTGGTAGGAATCTATTTTGTGTCTATTAAGGGTGAGGTGATTATATGGAAGGTAAAGAATACACCGATTGGATAGGATTTGGTTCAAGAGTTAAAGATGCCAGAAAGAAAATTGGAATGACATCTGAAAAACTTGCAGAAAAATCACATAGAACAGAGAATTTTATACTTAGAATTGAAAGTGGTAGAAAAAGTTGTAGCTTGCATACTTTATACCAGTTAAGTAATGCGATGAATGTAACCACAGACAGTTTATTGAAAGGTGATAGAAAGGAAATAAAAGAATATGAAGACAGGGAAATTATTGAAAATATATTAAATAATTGTGATGAAAAACAGTTAAAAGCAATTAAGGAAGTGTTGAATGCTATTTGTTATAATTTTGATAATCTGAATAAGTAAAATATAGGAATTAATTCTATAGTGTTGCATAATTTATTAAATTAAAAAAGTAAAAATAAAGATAAATAGTAAGTTATTTAAGAAAGAGGAGTGAATAAAAATGGAAGAACTAACTGAAAAGCCTGGTTATATAAAGGCAAACGATGGAAAATATTACAAATACAATATTAGTTTACATGGCAATTATTATTGCCAAGAAAATGTAGTTGTCAACCAAGAAGGAGAAGTAATAAGTTTTGGAAATCCAGAAGATGGCTTGTTGATAGATTATTTTTATGTAGATATAAAAAATAAAAAAATAGAATATTGTCGGTCGTAATGATGATGATCGTTTTAGAGGTAAGGATTCATTTGTTGATGGATTACAAGACATAGAGAAAATAGAGGTAGTAAAAGCAGAAGATGAAAATATACATAGAATGATCGAAGTATATTTAAAAGATGAAAATGAACCAGTACTAATAGGAATTGATAAAAGTAATCAAATTGTTAAATATGAGAATAAGAGTATAACTGAGATAGGAGATGATTTCTTATTTTTTAATAAAGGATTAAGACAACTAAACTTGCCAAACTTAACACAAGTAGGAGGCAATTTTCTAGAGCGTAATAAAGAATTAAAGCGACTAGACTTGCCAAACTTAACACAAGTAGGATACAGTTTTCTAGCTCATAATCAAGAATTAACTGAGTTATCTTTGCCAAACTTAACACAAGTAGGAGACGATTTTCTAGAGCGTAATAAAGAATTAAAGCGACTAGACTTGCCAAACTTAACACAAGTAGGAGATTATTTTTTATTTAGAAATCAAAATTTCACTGAGTTATCTTTGCCAAACTTAACACAAGTAGGAGACCATTTTCTAGCTAATAATCAAGAATTAACTGAGTTATCTTTGCCAAACTTAACACAAGTAGGAGACGATTTTCTAGAGCGTAATAAAGTATTAAAGCGACTAGACTTGCCAAACTTAACACAAGTAGGAGACGATTTTCTAGCTCATAATCAAGAATTAACTGAGTTATCTTTGCCAAACTTAACACAAGTAGGAGACCATTTCCTAGATGAGAATCAAGAATTAAGCGAGATATTTTTGCCAAACTTAACACAAGTAGGAGACCTTTTCCTAAAGAACCATCCAGACATACGTACTAATCCATCTTGGCTATCAAAACCTAGATTAAAATCAAAAAGAAATAAAAAAATAACTTCGCTAAATATAGCTCTATTAGATAAAGAAAATGAATTAACAACATCTGAGATAAGTATAGGTAGTAGAATGATAAATAAAATAAAGAGTTGGTTTTTAGAAAAGAAAGATGGTCATGAAAAATAAATTAATGTAAGGTGTGAAAAATAATGGAATATGAAAAATGTTTAGTGGAATTAGATGAAATACTTAAGTATTTAGATGATGAGGAGAAAAAAAACATACCATATGAAATAATAGAATCAATACATGAGAAAAAGGATAAGAATTACAATTGGACTTATGATGAATCTAAAAACTTAAGTGAACAAAATATAAATAGGAGAACAATAGCAATGTTATCTTATTTAAATATGGAATACTTACTAAATGATGAACAAAAGAAGTTGATGGAAGAATTACATAAATTTAATGAAAAAAAGATTGAAAAAGAAGGATTAGAAAAATATGATGCAGATAGTATATTCCAAAATAATGAAAAATATGATAAAAAAGATGAAGTTGCATTAGTAGAAGTGGAAGAAAAGAAATGGCATGAAAAAATAGTTTCATTTATTAAGAAGATTCTAAGAATATATGATAAATAAAAATTACAATAATTTGAAAAATTTGTGTAAAAATTAAATATCAGGTTTAAAAACCAAATAAAAAGTGGAATAAATTCCGATGTTAAAGAGCCTCATTAAATTTAGGCTCTTTAGTTTGTCTTTTTTAACAATTTATGATATATTTATGTTGCTGATATTCAATATTTAAATTTTTGATTGTAGAATGATTGAAATAAAAATTAGCAAAGTTTATATCAAAAAATTTATAATATTTATGTAGGAGGATGAATTATGTGTACAGCGATAACGTATAAAACAGAGGACCATTATTTTGGAAGAAATTTTGACTTAGAATATTCATATAATGAGACAGTTACTATAACTCCAAGGAATTATGAATTTAAATTTAGGGAGGTTGAAGATATAAAGAATCATTACGCAATTATAGGAATGGCCTATGTTGCAAATGATTACCCTCTTTATTATGATGCAATAAATGAAAAAGGCTTAGGAATGGCTGGATTAAATTTCCCAGAAAATGCAGATTATAAAGAAATAGATAGAGATAAAAATAATATTGCTCCTTTTGAGTTCATACCATATATTTTATCTAAATGTTCTAATATTAAAGAGGTAAAAGAAGAATTAAAAAATATAAATATTGCCAAAATTAATTTTAGCGATGAATTGCCAGTATCTCCATTACATTGGATAATTGCTGATAAAGAAAAATCTATAGTTGTAGAAAGTGTCAAAGAGGGATTAAAAGTATATGATAATCCAGTTGGCGTTCTTACCAATAATCCAACTTTTGATATACAACTTTTCAATTTAAATAATTATATTAATTTATCAACTGAAAAGCCAGTAAATAATTTTTCAAAGGAACTTGATTTACAAACTTATAGTCGTGGAATGGGTGCCATGGGCTTACCTGGTGATTTATCTTCAGCTTCTAGATTTGTTAAAGCAACATTTACTAAAATGAATTCAAAATCTGATAAGTTGGAATCAGAAAGCATAAGTCAATTTTTTCATATTTTAGAATCTGTATATCAACAAAGAGGTTGTGTTCACATGGGAGAAGGAAAATATGAAATAACAATTTATAGCTCTTGTTGTAATATGGACAAAGGAATATATTACTATACAACCTATGAAAATAGTCAAATCACAGCAGTAGACATGAATAAAGAAAATCTAGATAGTAACAAAATAATAAGTTATAATTTAATTAAGGGACAACAAATAAATATTCAAAATTAATTATATGTTAGAAATGTATTCATTTAATTAAATTTCTTTAATATAATACATTAGTAGTGAGATGATAAGATGAAAAGGTTTAACATTTCATTAAAAAAGATAATTTGTGCTTCTTTAATAGTTATGCTACTAATAACAATTATAATTATTAATGAGATTATCATATCAAAGAAAAAATCTAATTATGATGAATCAAACATAGATTTTAATATTGAAGATAACAATGCTTATGGTGGAATAACTGAAGAGTCAAGTTTTCCAAATGATGTCTATGGAATTAAAGTATATACCCAGTTTATTGAAAGTAATAGTATTTCAAGGTGGGGAATAAAAAGAAAAATAAAATATATTGTACTACATGAAACAGATAATTTTTATAAAAATACAGGCGCTAAAAATCATGCAAATTATTTAAGTTATACAAATAAAACTTCCACTTCATGGCATTATACTGTAGATGATAGCGAAATTTATCATCATGTACCTGACAATGAAGTAGCATTTCATGCATCAAACAGAACAGGAAATTTGTTTGGCATAGGAATAGAACTATGTGTAAATAAAGATGGAAATTATGAAAAAACATTTGAAAATGCTACAAAATTAGTAGCATATCTATTAAATGAATATGATTTATCTATAGAAGATATTAAGACACATAGCGATTTTACAAATAAGAATTGTCCACATAATATATTAGTAAACGGCAGATTAGATGAATTTAAACAAAAAGTTGATTATATTATAAAAAATGAAAATATGCAAAGGAGATGATTATGTATGGAATATACGTATCACACAAAAGATACTTGTTCAAGAATTATTACATTTACTTTAAAAGATAATGTAGTGTCTAATGTTAAATTTGAGGGAGGGTGTCCTGGTAATTTACAAGCAATTCCTAAACTAGTTGAGGGAATGACAGTTCAAGAGATTGAAAAAAAGCTTAAGGGAATAAATTGCTCTAGAAGGGGAACATCATGTGCAGATCAATTGGCTATAGCAGTAAGAAAAGCCTATGAAGAATCTAAAGAAAGTAAAAAGTAATTATATTACAGGCCTAAAATAAAACGGATTTATTTTAGGCTATTTTGTATTGACAATATACCCCATAGGGGTGTATAATTATTTTGAGGTGAAAAATATGGAGTGTACAAAATGTACAAAAAGTACACGTAGAACAGAAGAAGAAAAAGCAAATTTAACCAAGCGTTTAAATGTAATTGAAGGTCAAGTTAGAGGAATTAATCAAATGATAGC
The DNA here is from genome assembly GCA_947628005.1 of uncultured Clostridia bacterium. Classification (GTDB taxonomy): domain Bacteria; phylum Bacillota; class Clostridia; order TANB77; family CAG-465; genus CAG-465. The sequence continues at coordinate 131,510 of CANQYI010000002.1, read as the reverse complement.
AGATGATCGATATTGTGATGATGTATTAATACAGATAGCTGCTGTTAATAAATCTTTACAAACGTTAGGTAATATAATACTAGAAAATCATATGAGGATGTGTGTCATAAGAGATATAAAAAATGATAATTTAGACATAATAGATGAAGTTATGAAACTTATAAAAAAGTTACAATAAAGGAGAAATATATGTTAGAACAATTTTCAAGAACAGAACTTTTAATAGGAAAAGAGGCTGTTCATAAATTAAACGAATCAAAGGTTGCTATATTTGGTATTGGTGGAGTAGGTTCTTATGTAGTTGAAGCCTTAGTTAGATCTGGCGTTCAAAATTTTGTATTAATAGATGCTGATAAAGTTAGCATTACTAATTTAAATAGGCAATTAATCGCAACTTTGGACACAATAGGAAAATATAAAGTTGAAGTTGCAAAGGAAAGAATTTTATCTATAAATCCTGAAGCAAAAGTTGAAATATATAAAGAGTTTTTTACTAAAGACAGTAAAATTATAATTGATAAAAGTATAGATTATATTGTGGATAGTGTGGATACAGTTGCTACAAAAATTTATTTAGCACAGATAGCAAATAATTTGCAAATTCCAATAATTTCTTCCATGGGAACTGGAAATAAACTAGATCCAACTCGATTTGAAGTGTCAGATATAAGTAAAACATCAGTATGTCCACTAGCTAAAGTTATGAGAAAAGAACTAAAAAATAGAGGAATAAAAAATCTAAAAGTAGTTTATTCAAAAGAGGAACCAAGGAAACAACATTTTGATAATAATTTAAGAAAACAAACTACAGCTAGTATATCTTTTGTACCATCTGTAGCAGGTTTAATAATTGCAGGGGAAGTTATAAAAGATATAATAGAAATAAATTAAAATGATTATAATAAAGAAAGGATGATTTTTATGAAAAATATAAAATTAAATGTAAATGGTATGATGTGCGAAGGGTGTGAAAATAGGGTTAAAAATGCACTAAGTAGCATAAATGGAGTTATAAGTGTGAGAGCAAATCATAAGACTTCATCTGTAGAAGCAGAAGTTGATGACTTAGCTTTAGAAAGTAAAATAAAAGAAAAATTAGAAGATATAGGTTATGAAGTTGTAGAGTAAATAGAGGGATTTTATGAAAAAAGTAATTTTATCTATTGATGGAATGACTTGCTCTGCATGTTCAAGTGGCCTAGAAAAATATTTAAATAAGCAAAAAGGAATAAATTTGGCACAAGTAAATTTAGTAATGGCTACTGCTACAGTAGAGTACGATGAAAAAATATTAAAGCTTGATAATATTGAAGAATTTATAAAAGAGGCTGGATTTAAGAGCTTGGGAGAATTTAAGGAAATTAAACTAGAAGAAAAAAACAAAAAAGAAAAAATCAAATTTATAATATTTACTGTTCTAGCGATATTTTTAATGTATGTCTCTATGGGACATATGCTCAGACTACCAACAATAAAAATTTTAGATCCACATCAAAACAGCCTTAATTATATAATAACATTGTTTGTAATTACAGTATCATTTTTAATTTATGGTATTGATATAATAAAAAATGGGTATAAAAATTTGATACATTTTACTCCTAACATGGATACGTTAGTATTGATAGGTGTAATTTCAAGCTTGTTTTATAGTATATATAATTCATTTATGATATTAAAAGGTAACAAGGATTTAGTTATGAATTTATATTTTGAGTCCACTTCTATAGTAATATATTTTGTTAAACTTGGTAGATATATTGATAATATAAGCAAGAATAAGACTAAAGAGGCAGTTAGCAAATTAACTATGATAACACCAAAATCTGCTAATATAAAAGTAGATGATGATATAAAAGAAGTAACTATAGATGAAATAAAGAAATCTGATATAGTAGTTGCTAGACCAGGAGATAAGATAGCAGTTGATGGTAAAATTGTATTTGGTAAAACTCATATAGATGAATCTTTCATAACAGGAGAAAGTAAGCCGGTTGAAAAAACAGTATCTGATAATGTTATAGCAGGTAGTGTAAATTATGATGGCTATATTGAATATGAAGCCCAGAAAATAGGAAAAGATTCTACTATTTCAGAAATTGTTAAACTTGTAGTAGAAGCAAGTAATACAAAGGCTCCAATATCTAAAGTGGCTGATAAGGTTTCATCTGTGTTTGTTCCAATAGTAATTTTAATTGCTATAATAACTTTTATATTTTACTTTATTGTAACTAAAAGTATTGAAACATCACTTATAAGATTTGTTAGTACACTAGTAGTTGCCTGCCCTTGTAGTTTGGGACTTGCAAGTCCACTTGCTGTGGTAATAGCTCAGGGAAGGTGTGCACAGAACAAAATAGTTGTAAAAGATAGTAAGATATTAGAAAATGTGCAAAAAGTTAATACGGTTGTATTTGATAAAACAGGAACTTTAACTTATGGAAAATTAAAAATATCAAAAATAAATAATTATTCTCAAATAGATGATGAGAGTTTATTACAAATTGTAGGTAGCATAGAGTCAAGATCTACGCATCCAATAGCAAAGGCTTTTTTGGATTATATAGAACAAAATAAACTTTCAAAAGTAGATATCGATGATTTTGAAAATATTCCTGGATTAGGAATAAGAGCAGTTGTTAAAGATAATGAATTTTTATTAGGAAATTCAAAAATATTATTAAAATATAATATAAAAAATGATTACTCAAAAGATGAATTAATGCTTTCAAATGCTTCAAATACAATAGTTTATGTTGTTAAAAATAAAAAAGTTATTGCACTTATTGGAATTAATGATATTGTAAGAGATAATGTAAATCAAGTCATAAAAACTTTAAATGATAGGGGTATAGAAACAATAATGCTTACTGGAGATAATGAAAATACAGCCAAAAGTATTGCAAAATTAATAGGAATTTCAAAAGTAATTGCTAATGTTTTACCAACAAAAAAAGCAGATGTAATAAAAGAACTAAAATCAGAAAATAAATTTGTAATGATGTGTGGAGATGGCATAAATGATAGCTTGGCTCTAACTTTAAGTGATGTTGGAGTAAGTGTTGGAAATGCAACAGATATTGCAATGGATTCATCAGATGTAATATTAATTAATGATGATTTAAGAAATATTATTACACTTATGAATATCAGTAAAAAAACAATTACAAATATAAAGCAAAATTTGTTTTGGGCATTTTTCTATAACTGCTTAATGATACCAATTGCTATGGGAGTGCTTGCACCATTAAATATTGTTATAACCCCAATGTTTGCAAGCCTTGCAATGGTACTTAGTAGCCTAGCAGTAGTATTAAATGCACTAAGATTAAGAAGTATAAAAATTTAAATAAAAAATAATCTAATTTTTAATTAGATTTTTTTTTTCACTTTCAATTGGAACAAAAAGTTTGCATTTGCAATTTTTTTCTTTAATAAAGTCATCACATGGACAAAGATTAGATTCATCTTGAGATAACTTACATGGGCAGTGACCATTTTTTCTTTCAGTTCCTTCAATTATTTTTAAAACAAAATCAATATCTGGATTTATTCTGTAACCTTTCATAAAAACACCTCATTAAAATATATTCATATAAAAAAATTATACAACATATATTTTATAAAGTAAATCATTGGGGGAATAGTCATGTCAAAAATATGGGCATTTATGATGATATTTAGTATGGCTGTTGCTATATTTTTAGGTAGTCCCGGGGATGTTATATCATATATTATGGAATACAGTAAGATATCTATTCAAAATATATTAGAACTGGCAGGAATTATGTGCTTTTGGAGCGGAATTTTTAATATTTTTGAAAATACTAGTGCAGTTACCAAAGTATCTAATTTTTTTAATAGATTTATATTTAAAATTTTTGATAATACAAAATTGTCAAAGAGGGCAAAAGAGTATATGAGTTTAAATATTGTTACAAATATTTTAGGAATAGGAAATGCGGCTACTGTAAATGGAATAAATGCAATGAGGGAAATGCAAAAACAAAATGATAAAAAAGATGTTCCATCAGATAACATGGCTACATTTGTACTAGTGAATACGGCATCTTTGCAATTAATTCCTACAAGTATGATAGCAATGAGGGCAATGTATAAGAGTGCAAATCCAAGTAGTATAATAGTTCCTGTGTGGATAGTAACAATCATTTCTTTAATTACTGGTGTTACAATGATAAAAATATTAAATAAGAAGTTCAGGTGATTAAAATAAGTTATATAATATCGGCTATAATTCCTACAATGATACTAACAGTTTTATTTATAGGATTAAAAGAGAAAAAAGATATATTTAAGTTGTTTATAGATGGCGTTATAAAAGGATTAAAAGTAATATATAACATCTTTCCATATATATTTGCTATAACAGTTGTTATTGGATTAATTAGAAGTACAAATGCTTTAGATATTTTAATTTATCCAATAAGACCGATTTTGACAAAACTTGGAATAGATGAAAATATTGTTCCTCTATTTATACTGAGACCTCTGTCTGGTAGTGCATCTACTTCATATGTCATGGAACTATTTAAAAAATTAGGACCAGATTCAAATCCCGGAAAAATTGCATCAATAATTATGGGAGGTACAGAAACGACAATATATTGCACAACTATTCTTTTAGGTGCTGTTGGAATAAAAAAAGCAAGAGGAATTTTAATTGCTGGATTAATGGCCGATTTTGCAGCAATAATCACAGCTATATTATTAGTAAATCTTAATATTATAAAAATTTAAAAATAACGGTTGCAAAAAAAATGTCGATATGATATAGTATGTTCATAGAGATGAATTATTTCTTTCTCTTATGCTTTTAGGGGGTGAAATAAGTGTACGATTACGGTTACGATTATGCAAGTTTAACTGATTCTTCTGCAGCAGCTGCTGTTGGTGGAGCTTTTGCAGGAATGTACATAGTAATGTTAATAGTTAGTGTTCTATGTATAATTGCTATGTGGAAAGTTTTCTCAAAAGCAGGTAAGCCAGGATGGGCATCAATAATACCAATTTATAATATTATTGTATTATTCCAAATAGCAGGAATGAATCCTTTAATGATATTATTAGAATTAATACCAATTGCAAACGTTATAGTTTTAATAATGTTATATATTAATCTTGCTAAAAAATTTGGAAAAGGCGGCGGATTTGCTGCAGGTTTAATTTTCTTAAACCCAATATTTATGTTGATACTTGGTTTTGGTTCTGCTGAATATCAAGGATAACTTACATAAAAGTACCTTTTTAAAGGTACTTTTATTGTTTTTTTTTACATTTTTTGATATAATTTACTTAAATTCGGAGGAAGATTAATATGGCACTTACACCAATGATGCAACAATATTTAGAAATGAAAGAAAAGTATAAAGATTGTATACTATTTTACAGATTAGGAGATTTTTATGAAATGTTCTTTGACCATGCAAAGATTTGCAGTAAAGAACTAGAACTTACATTAACAGGAAAAGACTGTGGCTTGGATGAGAGAGCCCCAATGTGTGGAATACCTTACCATGCTGTTAATGCATATATTCCTAAGATGATTGAAAAAGGCTACAAAGTAGCAATATGTGAACAAGTAGAAGATCCAAAAGATGCTAAAGGAATAGTGAAGCGTGAAGTAGTAAAAATAGTTACTCCTGGTACAATAACAGAACTTACAATGTTAGATGAAAAGAAAAATAATTATATATTGGGAATGCTATTAAAAAGTGATAGTGCAAGTATTGCATTTTGCGATATATCTACTGGAGAATTTACTTTTTCAAGTGTACAAGGAAATGATTTTGATATAAAAATAATAAATGAAATCTCTAGAATTATGCCTTCTGAAATAATATTTTTAAAAGAGGATTTAAGTAACAATATCATAATAAATGAAATAAAGAAAACTTTTGAAATATATACATCAGAATATGATGATATTTCAGAAAATGATACATTAAAAAAACTAATAGATACACACGATATAAAATTAACTGAAGATGAAAATAAAGTGTGTAGAATATTATTAAATTATATAGAAGAAACACAGAAGACTGGTATAGAACAGATTAATAGCATAAAAAAGTACATTATTGAAGAATATATGCAGTTAGATAGTAGTACAAGAAAAAATTTAGAAATATTGGAATCTAATAGAGAAAAAACAAAAAAAGGTAGCTTACTTTGGGTAATGGATGAAACAGTTACTGCAATGGGTGGTAGAGGACTTAGAAAGTGGTTAGAAGCGCCTCTACTTGATAAAAATAAAATTATTAAGAGACAAAATGCAGTAGAAATTTTAGTAAATGATTCTATATTAAGAGATGATATAAGACAATCTCTTAAAACAGTATATGATATCGAAAGATTAATTTCTAAAATAGCTGGTTCAAATGCTAATGCAAGAGATATGGTCTCTTTAAAAAATTCTTTAAGTAAATTACCATATTTAAAAAATCTATTACTTGAAGTATGTGAAAAATATCATAACAATTACTTTGATGAACTCTATGCAAAATTAGATGTACTGCAAGATGTGTATGAATTACTCCAAAAGAGTATAATAGAGGATGCTTCAATTTCTGTTAAAGAGGGTAATATAATAAAAACAGGTTATGATTCACAAGTAGATGAATATAGAAAAGCTTCTGTGGAAGGACAAAATTGGGTCTTAGAACTGGAAGCAAAAGAAAGAAAATTAACTAATATACCAAAATTAAAAGTTGGTTATAATAGAGTATTTGGATACTACATAGAAGTTACTAATTCATACAAATCTCAAATACCAGAAGATAGATATATAAGAAAACAAACTTTAGCAGGTGCAGAAAGATATATAACAAGTGAATTAAAAGAAATTGAAGATAAAATACTAGGTGCAAATGATAAGTTAGTAGAAATTGAATATAAGTTATTTTGTGAAATTAGAAATTATGTTGTAAATCAAATAATAAGAATTCAAAATACAGCAAAAGTAATATCTACTTTAGATATACTTTCATGCTTTGCTACTGTTGCAGTAAATAATAATTATATAAAACCAGAAATAACAACTGATGGTAAAATTGAAATTATAAATGGAAGACATGCAGTTGTAGAAAAAGCTTTAAAAAATGAAGCTTTTATTCCAAATGATGTAAAATTAAATAATGATCAAGATAGATTTTTAATTATAACAGGGCCTAATATGGCCGGAAAATCTACTTATATGAGACAAGTAGCACTTACTTCATATATGGCTCAAGTAGGATCTTTTGTGCCAGCAGATAGTGCTAAAATTTCAATAGTTGATAGAATATTTACAAGAATTGGAGCCTCAGATGATTTAGCAATGGGAGAATCTACTTTTATGGTAGAAATGAAGGAACTTGCAAATATATTGGAAAATGCTACTGAAAATAGTTTAATTATTTTAGATGAAATTGGTAGAGGAACTTCTACTTACGATGGACTTGCTATTGCATGGGCTACTGCTGAATATGTGGCAGATAAAGAAAAAATTGGTGCAAAAACATTATTTGCTACACATTATCATGAACTAATAGAGCTCGAAGGAAAAGTAGATGGAGTAAAAAATTATTCTGTTGATGTAAAAGAAAAAGGTGATGACGTAATTTTCCTAAGAAAAATTACTCCTGGTGGAGCAGATGAATCTTATGGAATTTATGTAGCAAAACTTGCGGGAATTAAAAAACAAGTTTTAAATAGATCTAAAGAGATATTAAAAGATTTAGAAAATGTGGATCTTGCCAAAAAAACAATTAATGAAAGAAAGAAAAAAATTACAACAGAAGAAATTCAAGTTGATATGTTTAACTACAAAATGGCTGAAGTATCAAAAATTTTGGAGAGAACTAATCTGGATGAACTTACTCCAAAAGATGCTCTAGAAGTATTATATAAGTTAAAGGAAAAGTTAGATTAGTTAAATATTTGCAAATAATTTATATATAAAATTTTATTGGAGGTAATATAAGTATGGGCGATATAGTATTACTAGATGAATATACAATAAATAAGATAGCAGCAGGTGAAGTGGTTGATAGACCAGCATCTATTGTAAAAGAACTTGTAGAAAATTCTATAGATGCTAAGGCTACCAAGGTAACCGTTGAAATAAAAAATGGAGGAGTAAGTCTAATAAAAATTACTGATAATGGAGTCGGATTTAAAAGTGATGATGTAGAGCTTGCTTTTGAAAGACACGCTACAAGTAAAATAAGAAAAGAAGAGGACTTACAAAAAATAAAATCAATGGGCTTTAGAGGTGAAGCTTTAGCGTCAATTGCTGCAATCTCAAAGGTATGTTTGATTACTAAAAATGTAGATGAAAATGTTGGAATGAAGGCAATAGTAGAAGCTGGAAATATCTTAAGTATTGAGCCTTCTGCTGCAGTTCAAGGCACAATGATAGAAGTAAAAGATGTCTTTTATAATGTACCAGCTAGATTTAAATTCTTGAAAAAAGATTTTACAGAAGCATCTTACATAGAAGATGTGGTGACAAGAATTGCACTTGCTCATCCAGAGATAAGCATAAAATATATAAATAATAATAAAACAATATTGCAGACCTCAGGCAAATCAGACTTAAAGTCTACTATATATGAAATTTTTGGAAAAGAAATATATGATAATGTTATACCAATAAATTATGAATATGAAAATATGAAAGTAACAGGAATGATAGGACGCCCAAGTATTTCTCGTTCTACTAGGATGCATCAATTTACTTTCTTAAATACAAGATATATAAAGGACAAGATTATAAACACCGCTATTGATAAGGCGTGTCTTCAAAAATATGCTATAGGAAAATTTACTTTTATAGTTTTGAATTTAGAAATAAATCCAAGTTACGTAGATGTAAATGTTCACCCTTCAAAATTAGAAGTAAAATTTGAAAACGAATCTAAAATTTTTGATGTTGTGTATAATGGTATTAAAACATGCCTAGAAGAAGATGCTACTAAAAATAGTCCTTTTACTACTATTAAAAATACAAAATTAGAATATGAAAAAATAGAGCCTAAAAAAGAACTAGATATATCAAAAGATGTAATTAAAAAAGATAATATTGAAGAAGTTAAAAAAATTGAAAAGGTTGAAAAGATTGAAAAAGTTGAGCCTAAATTAGAAGTCGCAGAAGAAGTATTTATTCCTTACATTGCAGAAGAACCTAAAGAAAATATATTTAGTATTGAAACTAAAGAAAAAATAAATGATGTTGTTAGCAATGAAAGTGTAAAAGAAGAAGTTAAAGATGTTCCAGAAATATTTTATAAATATATAGGACAAGTATTTGATACTTATATAATAATACAAATAGATGATAAAATGTATATAATTGATCAACATGCAGCACATGAAAGATTACTATATGAAAAAATAAAGAAAGATTATTTTTCAAAATCTCCTTCTACGCAAATGTTACTTATTCCGATTATAATAGAATTGACTTCTAAGGAAAAAGAAATAGTAGATAAAAATTTAGATATGTTTATTAATTCTGGATTTGATATGGAAGAATTTGGTCAAAACAGTTTTAAAGTATCTGGAGTTCCAAATATAGGGTATGATTTGGATTATAAATCATTGTTTAAAGATATGATAGAAGATTTGTTAGGTGCAAGTAAAACTTATTCTGAATCTAAGGAAGAAAGATTTATAGCTACACTTGCATGTAAAGCTGCAGTAAAAGGAAGAATGAAGTTAACTAAAGAGGAACAAATATCTTTAATAGATGATATGATAAAACTTGATAATCCATTTAATTGCCCACATGGTAGACCAACAGCAATTATTATGAGCAAATATGAAATTGAAAGGAAATTTTTGAGAAAATAGGTATAATTTATGATAGATGAAGTGATTTGTATAGTTGGACCAACAGCATCTGGAAAAACAGGGCTTTCTATTGAACTTGCAAAAAAAATAAATGCACAAATAATTTCTGCAGATTCTATGCAAGTATATAGAGGACTTGATATTGCGACTGCTAAGGTAACAAAAGAAGAAATGCAAGGTGTAAAACATCACTTAATTGATATAGTAGATCCTGATGAAAAATATAGTGTTGCAGATTTTAAATCAATGTGCTATGATAAAATCGATGAAATAAAAAACAGTGGAAATAATGTAATTATCGTTGGCGGAACAGGACTTTATATTAATGCTATTGTTAATGAAATGAACTTTGACGAAGAATCATTTGATACAAAATATAGGGATGAACTATACAAAATATTAGAAGAAAAATCTGCTGATTATCTGTATGATATGCTAAATAAAGTTGATCCAGAATCAGCAAAGCTAATACATAAAAATAATACAAAGAGAGTAATAAGAGCATTAGAAATTTATAATAATACTAAAATAAAAAAATCTGAGCATATGAAAAATGAAGAAGAAAGAATTTCTAAAAATCAAAATAAGTATTCATTTAAAGTATTTTACATTGATTATGAGAGACAAAAGCTTTATGAAAGAATAAATCAAAGAGTAGATTTGATGGTAGAAAATGGACTTATAGATGAAGCAAAAAAGATTTATGACATGAATTTAAACAAATATTGCACATGTATGCAGGCTATAGGGTATAAAGAATTTTTTGATTATTTTAAAGGTGAAAAAACTTTAGAAGAATGTATAGAAAATTTAAAGCAAGAGACAAGAAGATATGCTAAAAGACAGATAACTTGGTTTAAAAATAAACTTAATACTATAAAAATAGATGGAAATATGAGTAAAGAAAAACAAGTGAAATTTATAATTGATAATTTATAAATGAGGGGAAGTATATGGAAAAAGTAACTGAAGAAAATGTAGGTAAAAAAGGAAAGATAAAAAATTTTTTTCAAAAAAATTTTTTGAATATATTTATTGTAATTTTCATCTTTATAATTGTTCTATGTGTCAGTATGTATAATAAGTGGTATGGCAATATAGAAACTTATACAGTAGGCAATGGATATGTAGAAAAATCAACAGACACATTAGGATATATAGTAAAGGACGAAAGTGTTGCAAGCATTTCTAATTCAGGAGTTGCAATACCAGTTATAGAGCAAGGAAAAAAGACTGCAAAAAATGAAATAATTGCAATATATAAAGATAGCAATTATGATAAATATCTAGAAGAAATAGCAATAATGGATAAAGATATAGAATCTTTAGTTAAAGACTTACCATATACATACTCTAGTGATGTAAAAGAAATTGAAAACGAAATTTCTAATATTTCTAACCTTGCTTTAAAAACTACTTCATATATAAAAATGCAAGAATATAAGAATAAATTAGATGAATTATCATATAAAAAAGTTTTAATACTTGGATCTTTGAGCCCAGAAGGCTCTAAGATAAGGGACTTAATTAATGAAAGAGAAGAATATGAAACAAAAAGCAAAACTTCATCTAATAATATAAAAGCTCCAATTACCGGTATTGTGACTTATAAAATAGATGGACTAGAAAATACAAGTGATGTAAAGAGTATATTTAGTTATAGTATATCAGATTTAGAAAATATAATTAGTAAATATAGTAATAATGATCAAAATAAATTTGGAATTAAAGTAGTTGATAATTATGAGGCATATATAGTAGTTAAAGAGGAAAAAGGAAAAAATGATGACTATATAAGTGAAGGAAAAACTTATAATATTAAATTACCGGAAATTAATGGTGTTAAACTTTCAGCAAAACTTGAAAAAATAGTAGATAGTGAAAATTATTACTATTGTATATTAAAATTAAGTAATGGAATTGAAAACATCATAGATGAAAGAGCATGTAGTATCAATATAGTTTGGAAAAAAGTATCAGGACTTGCTATTCCAAAACATTATATAAAACAAGATCCTGAAAAGGGTTATAATTACGTTACAGCAATACATATAGGGCAGTATTTAGATATTCCAGTAGATATAGAAATTGAAAGTGATAATGTTTGTATCGTAAAAAATATGTCTGATGAAAATTTAGAAAAATATAATTTAGATTCACCAAGTGAAGAATTAAAAGTATATGATCAGATAATATATAAGGAAGGGTAACTTAAAAATTGCCCTTCCTTGTATATTGTTTATTGTGCTTTGAATCAACATATATTCTCAAATTATCTGAACATTTTTTGATATTTAAAGCCTGTTTTTTTTCTCCTAATAACAGTAAAACTTGATATATTTCATAATTTGAAAAATCTTCGTTTTCTATCAATTCTAATATTGATTTTTTATAATAAAATTCTTTTGAATTTTCTATTATAAGTGGAACATCTAAAGTTTCATTATAAATAGAAATGTTTTCTGGTAATATAGTAGAAGTTATTAGAGCAATAGGGTCTTCAAAACTGCCTAAAACATAATCTGATAGCTTTACTATAAATTTTTTTATCATATCAGTATTTTCTAATGCTTGGTTATAAATATATACATTAAGTAAATTAACGTTTATTCTTAAACAACAATAATTAGGATTCAAATAAAGATTAGAATCTTTAGGGGACAAGAAAGCTTGAATTCCCTTTCTATCAATATCTTCACAACTTATTATCTTGTTAGAATATTCTGATAATTTCATTCCGTACTTTACACAGTCATCACACTTTTCTTTTTCAACAAAAACGTATAGATTATTCAAAGTTTCACTCTCCTAGTAAGTGGTATTATATCACACTATAAGTCAAATGTTAAGATAAAATGTAATAACATGGCAAATTTTAATATAAATATTGTTAATTTTGTATATATGTGATAATATTTTAGGTGAGGTATTTATATGAGAGCGTTAGTTACAGGGGCTTCTTCAGGAATTGGTTATGAACTAGCCAAACAATTAAGTAGCATAGGTTACGATTTGGTAATAGTTTCTAGAGATAAAAAGAATTTAAACAAGTTAAAAGATTTATTAAAAACTGAAGTTGAAGTTATTGATATGGACCTTTCAAATATTGATAATTGCAAGAAACTTCATGAAATGTTGAAAGACAAAAAAATTGATCTTTTAATAAATAATGCCGGATTTGGAATTTTTGGTGATTTTGGAACATTGGATTTAGATAGAGAATTAAATATGATAGACTTAAATGTAAAGGCATTGCATACCCTTACTAAATTATTTTTAAAAGATATGATTAAAAATAATAGAGGTAAAATATTAAATGTTGCCTCAATTGCTGGATTTATGCCTGCAGGGCCTTTAATGTCTACATATTACGCTACAAAAGCTTATGTACTTAGCTTAACAAGAGGAATAGATAAAGAATTAAGAAAACAAGGTAGCAAAGTTATAGTATCTGCACTATGTCCTGGACCAGTAGATACCAAATTTAATGATGTAGCAAAAGTAAAATTTAATATGAAACCACTAACAGCTGAATATGTAGCAAAATATACAATAAAAAAACTATCTAAAGGTAAAAAAGTAATAATTCCTGGTAAAATATCAAAACTTATATATTTGGCGTCTAAAATAATACCAGATAGAATATTATTAGAAAGTGCATATAGAGCACAGACTAAAAAAATATAAAACGAAATAAATATGTAATCTAAATGTAATAAAAATGTTTAAAATATGCTATATGTTTACAAATATAAAATAAACTTACATTTCATGTTTTACATAACAATAATAAAAATTTGACAAGGAAATAAAAAAATGCTATAATTAAACTGTCAGTTAAGGAGGGTTGTTTTAGTGAAAGAAGATAAGGCTTATGCTTTAAGAAAAACACTAAGTATAGTCACAATCATTTTGATTATTGCTACTGCGGGACTTATTTTAGTAGCTTCTCAAGTAAAAACAATTACTTTAAATTATTATGGTGAAAAAACAACTATAAAGACATTATCTCAAACAGTTAGTGGATTTATAATTCAAAATAAAATATATGTTGGAAATGATACTAATATTTCTCCATCAAAAGATTCTTTGATAACTGATGGAATGGAAATAAAGGTTTCTTCAAATAAAGAATATGCAAAATTTAATTTTGAAGAAGAGCTATCTAATGGATCAACAGTTGTTGCAAAAGTTGAAGAGGTTGTTGAATCAATCCCATATGAAGAACAAAAAGTAGATAATTCCTTAATTACTAGAGGTGTAGTAAGAGTTGCACAAGAAGGTAAAGAGGGAGAAAAAATAACAAAATATATTGTAAAAACTAGTGGTAAGGATGAAATACTTAGAACTGAAATAGCAAGTTCTGTAGTCTCTGAAGCTACTCCAAGAGTAATAGAAGTTGGAACAATGTTAAATACAACAACTTCAAGAAGTTCAATGATAACTGCTTCATCAAATGAAATAGTTACTGATTCAGGATTTAGACAATATAATATTGGTCTTCCTGTAGAACAACAAAAATATGCTTATAATTTGTGTCAACAATATGGAATTCAATATGAGTTATTTTTAGCTATAATGTATAAAGAAAGTGGATTTAATTCTGGTGCAGTAGGTGGAGGTAATTCGTATGGATTATGCCAAATACATGTATCCAATCATTCAATGTTATCAGCAAGATTAGGCGTTACTAATTTCTTTGATCCTTATGATAATATGACTGCTGGTGCATACTTGTTATCTCATTATTTTTCTTTAGCTAGAGCTAGAGAAACAGATGTAGCAAGTGTAGAGGCATATGCATTAAATGCATATAACATGGGTGAAGGAGCTTATTATAATTCATGTTATAGTCAAGGAATATTACATAGATCTTATAGTAATACTGTAAGAGCAATAAGAGATAGAATAATTAATAATGGAGGATTATAAAATAAAATTGCTAGAGTTTTCTAGCAATTTTGTTTTTAAATAAAAAATGAATACATTAAATAAAACTAAATATCTAATGAATAAATATAATATAAATCCAACTAAAAAATTTGGTCAGAATTTTTTAATAGATGATAATATTTTGCAAAATATAGTAGATGCATCAAACATTACTGAAGATGATATAGTAATAGAAATAGGACCAGGACTTGGAAATCTTACACAATATCTTATAGAGAAAGCAAAGTTTGTAATATTGATTGAAATTGATAATAGTATGATAGGGGTATTGGAAGATAGATTTAAAGAGTACCAAAATTATAAAATATTAAATCAAGATATACTAAAAATAAATTTAGATGAATTAACAAGAGAATATAATTCAAGTAATATAAAAGTAGTAGCAAATTTACCGTATTATATAACTACACCAATATTATTTAAATTATTACAGGAATCTAGTGATATTAAAGAAATTACAGTAATGGTTCAAAAGGAAGTAGCCAAAAGAATGGTAGCACCTTGCAAGACTAAAGATTACGGAATACTTACATTAATGGTAGAATATTTAGCAATACCCGAAATTAAATTTTTTGTCCCAAATTCAAGTTTCATACCATCTCCTAATGTGGAATCTGCTATAATTAATTTGAAAAAGGAAAAAAGGTATAATGTAAAAGATGAAAATGTATTATTTGATTTAATACACTCTGCATTTGCAATGCGTAGAAAGAAAATGATAAATTCGTTAGAGCAAGCGCATTTTTTAAACATGAATAAAGAAGATATAAAAAAATTTGTTAATATTTGTGGCTTAACTGATAACGTTAGAGCAGAGGAATTAAGTATAAATGAATATATTAAACTTGCAGATAAAATTTCAGAGACAAAAAATAAATAATATAAAAGCAGGAATATTCCTGCTTTTTTTGGAGCTGAAACTCAGATTTGAACTGAGGACCTGCGGTTTACGATGCCGCTGCTCTACCAACTGAGCTATTCCAGCAATTACGACATTATAATATCACAATAAATTTAATATATCAATTAAATCACAACATTTTATCCTTATTTAATAACAATTTTATTTTAATTGAAATAAAATCATTTTTTTTGTATAATGTATTATATAAAATTAAAGAAGGTGAATATAAGTGGCTAAATTATATTTTAGATATGGAAGTATGGGAAGTGGAAAGACTATTGATTTATTAAAAGTTTCTTATAATTATAAGGAAAGAAATAAAGAGGCTTTATTATTAACTTCAGCTCTAGATAACAGATATGGAAAAAATAAAATAACTACTAGAATAGGAATATCTGAAGATTGTTATGCTTTCTCTAGTGAAGATGATTTGTTTGAATATGTAAAAAATTTAACTAAAAAACCAGATATTGTATTGGTTGATGAGGCACAATTTATGACAAAGTCCCAAGTTGATAATTTAAGTGATGTAGTAGATTATCTTGATATACCAGTAATTTGTTATGGATTGAGGACAGATTTTAAAAATGAATTGTTTGAAGGCTCTTTAGCACTTATGGAGTTAGCTGATAAGATAGAAGAAATAAAAACTATTTGCAAATGTGGGAAAAAAGCAACTTGTAATTTAAGAATAGTGGATGAAAAACCTGTAAAAGATGGGCAAAAGATTTTTATTGGTGGAAATGAATCATATATTGCACTATGTAGAAAATGTTATAAGGAATGTATGAAAGATTAAAAAATGGGATTTTTAAAAACCCCATTTTTTTATTTTGTTTGTTCATCAACAAGTTTTATTATATTTTCTAATTCTTCAGCAGAAGTTATAACTTTTTCTCCACCATATTTTATTATATTATTTTCATCTAGTTTGTATTGTTTATTAGTTAAAGTAGAAATCTCTTCAAGTAATACTTTAAATTTTTCCATAGAAATTTCTTTATTAGATTTATATTTTCTTACCATAATATCTTGCCCTACTTTATTTTTGCTTGGAGATAAAGTATAATTAACTATTTGACAAGTATCATTATTTACATTATAAAAAACAATTTGAGAATTTGCTTCATTTGAAAATGATATTATTTCATCATATTTACTATATTTATCAGTATTATAAAATTTTAAATATAAGAATACCAAGAATAATATTAACAATATTATAGCAAAAATAAAAATTAAAACTTTTTTCTTATTCATATATACCACCAACTACATTATATTATAAGTTATTATTATAAGTCAACATTTAAACAAAAAATATCAGATGTTTAGATATAAACATCTGATATTTATTCTTGGAGCTGAAACTCAGATTTGAACTGAGGACCTACGGTTTACAAGACCGTTGCTCTACCAACTGAGCTATTCCAGCATTCCTGGTGACCCGTAGGAGAGTCGAACTCCTCACTCCGCCGTGAAAGGGCGATGTCTTAACCGATTGACCAACGGGCCATTTTATGGTGAGCCATCGCAGATTCGAACTGCGGACAACTTGATTAAAAGTCAAGTGCTCTGCCAACTGAGCTAATGGCCCATAAAATGTATTGCTTATATATGATACAATAAATTTAAATGATTGTCAATAGTTTTCCGAAAAAAAGTAAAAAAATAGTAGACAAGATAATAGAAAATACTACAATATTTATTGTCAAAAAATTGCTAGTTTTATCATAAGCTGTAATATAATGTCTAAGTATTTGATTGGGTAGTTATATAGTGCTAAAATATTTATAGGTGATTTTTATAATGCTGTTTTGTCTAGAATATTTTTTTCTTATTGTATTTTTTCTTTATACGTCATATGATCTGTTAGATAAAAATTTTATATTATCTAGTTTAGGCACAAAACTAAAAAAATATATCAATAATAATCTGCAAAGTATGACGTGCAACTTTGAAGAGCAAAAAAATAAAAATTCTTTCATTAATCTGTTTAAAAAAATTATAAAATCATCTAAAACAGAATACAAGTATTATTTATTATTAATACTTGTATCTATGAGCTTAACTTCTATCAAATTAGCTTTAACTTATAAATTTTTAGTTTCTAATTTTTATTATATTCAAATATTTAATAAACAAATTTTAATATCTACAATTTTATCAAATAAATATATTTATTTTAAAATATTTTACTACTTATTATCTTTTTATTTTATTTTCTTTTTAATTTTAAAAATCTCAAAATATTTTAAGATGCTCAAAAATAAAAATAATACAGGTACAAATGTTAAAGAAGAATTTATTTTACTTGGAAAAGACGAACTAAATAGACAAGTTTTTATAAACAAGTCAGGTGCCTTTCAAAATATTCTTATTACAGGAAGTATAGGAAGCGGAAAGACAAGTAGTGCAATAACTAATATATTAGATTGTTTGATAAGAAACAATATTTTTGGACTTATAATAGACGTAAAGGGAAATTATATAAATACTGTTAAAAAGGTTATTAAAAAGTATCATTGTGAAAATAAATTAATTGAAATATCTCTTTTATCAAATGCAAAATATAATCCTTTAGGACAAGATATATCTGCTGTAGAAATGGCAAGTGTCCTAAAAAAAGTATTAACCTTAATATCTTCAAATAATAATTCAGATCCGTTTTGGCTTGATAAGGTAGAGGAATATGTTAAAGATTTTATTATTATTGCTAAAGCAGTTGATGGCTATGTTACTTTTTATGAAATTCATAATATGGTAATTGATAAGGAATATTTGGATGAAAAAATTGCAAGATTAAAATCAAAAATATTAGAAAATAAATATACTGATGAAGAATTATTTAATATAAATTCTTCATTACAAACAATAATTAATGAATATTATAAGCTAGATGATAGAACGATTAATATAATAAGATCTGAAATTACAAGAATAACTAGTGTATTTGTATCAGATTATAAAATATATGAAAAATTTTGTACTAGTAGAGAAAATATAAATTTTTTATCAGATAAAATAGTAGTTTTATCTATAGATTTTGGTAGCAATAAAAAAATTGCTAAGATTCTTTCTACATATTTAAAATTAGATTTTCAAAGACAAGTCCTTTCTAATTATTCTAGTAAAGAGGTATTCTTTATTTGCGATGAATATCAAGAATTTGCTAATGAAGAAGATTCTCACTTTTTTTCAATTTCAAGAGAATATAAATGCATAAACATAGTAAGTATGCAAAGTTATAGTTCTCTTATAAATACCCTAAAAAATGAAAAAGCAAGTAATGTTATTATACAAAATCTAGTTAATAAAATTTACTTTAGAAATGATGATACATATACAATACAAGAGGTAATTAAATTATTTGGAAAGCAAATAAAGAAAAGTAAATCTGTAAGTGTTGGAGAAGGAGGTGGAAGAGCAAGATATAGCATGTTTTCAAATAAATTTAAAAGTTTTAAGACATCATTATCACAAAATTATACTATTACTGAAAGACAGGAGTATATGATTGACGAAAGTTACTTAACACAAAAATTAAATACGTTTGAAAGCCTATGCTTAATATCTGATGGAAATAGCATTGATGTATATAAAAAGGTTAAAATTAATCGATGGGAGGAGGAAGATTATGAAGAATAATTTTTTAAAATATATGATAATAAGTTTAATATTTACTTTAAGTATAATGAGTATGTATAGTATCTATGGAGCATCAGATCCAACTTTGGTTACTAAAGTAAATACTGCATTTAAAAAAATACAAGGCTATCTTGAAAAATTGGCAACTCCAATTGCCGGAGTTGCCATAGCATCAGGAGTATTAATGAGAAAATTAAGCTTTGGAGATGATGAAAAAATGATAAAAGGTAAAAAAATAATAGTAAATGCAATAGTTGGTTATGCAATTATTTTATCTATAGACTTAATTATAAAATTTGTAGATGGGCTAATTTAATATGCAAGGACAAGATATATTAAATAACTTAAATTTAGTCTCTGAAAAATTATTTAAGAGTATAGAAGGACAAGCATATAAAATATTAGATGATATAGTTTATATAGATGATAAAATACTAAAAAAAGAGCCACTAGATTTATTTTTAAATAATGACAAAATACAGGTATTTAACACATTGGCAAGAAGTTTAATAATGATATATATTATATACTATATAGTTACACAACTTATAAGTATTTATAATGGCGAATCTGTGGAAAATGTTTATATTTTTATAATTAAACTTTTAATTACATCTTTACTTGTGAATAATAGCTATTTTATATGTGAAACATTACTTAATATATTTGGGCTTGTAACTAATTGTATGGATCAAATACTGGAATCTATGATAGGAATAAAACCATCTTTTGAAAATTTGAAAGAGACAATTTTATCAATAGATGAATTTATGAAAAGTGATTTATTAAGCGTAGATGGTATTATAAAAAGTGCTGTATCTTTTAGCATGATAAGTGTATTAATAAATTTTTCAGTAAGATATGTAAAAATAATATTTTTAATAATAATATCTCCCTTTAGCTTTTGTATGCTTGCAAGTGATCTTACAAATGAAATATTTAATTCTTGGGTTAAACAATTTATTATAAATATGTCGTCACAAGTATTTGTAAAGCTAATAATTTCTATTCCACTTATGTATAAAAGCAAGGATACCCTTATGTTTAAAATAGTACTAATTGGTACTATTTATATAATATACAGATTAAATGACCTTAGTACTTTGCTTATGCAAAATATAAAGATATCTAAGAGGTAGCAAAATGAATGATAATAATGTAGAAAAAATTTATTCAAATTTTAAAAGAAGTAATAAATGGCTTGGAATAATTGATTATAGGGTTATTTGTGTAGTTATAGCTTATATTTTTTTGGTAATTAAAATTCTAGAAATTTTTTCATTTAGTATGCAAAAAAACTTTTCAATATTTTGTATACTTCTAACTCCAATAATAGCATTTTTACTAATTTGCAGTAAAGAGGAATATGCATTTGAAATTTTATTCTTTATATTTAAATTCTATTTTTCAAAAAAAATATATGTAAATGGACCTTTTTACATTAAATTTAACTCAAAAATATATAAACAAAATATTGTAAATTGCAAAAATAGATGATATAATTTAGCTACATTAATTTGTAGAGGTAAATTATGAAAGTTTCTCAGAAAAGTAAATTAGAATTAAGTGATATAGAAATACCAGATTTGTTTATATTAAATCACATGGGATCTTTAGAAGGCAATGATGTAAAGTTATATTTATATTTAATTTTTGCATCTAAAAGAGATTTAGAGATAGATAATCAAATACTTATGAAGAGATTAAGTATGTCTGAACAAGATTTGGAGTTAAGTCTAGATAGACTACAAGGCGAAGGACTAATTTTGAAAAATACTCATGGATTTAGCATAGTAGATATAAAAGAGTTAGAAATAAATAAATCTTATATTCCTAAAATGCAAAATAAACAAAATAAAGAACAGACTGAACAAGAAAAGAAAAGAATAGCAGCAGCTTATGCAATTAATGAGAGTTTTTTCCAAGGCATAATGTCTATTGGATGGTATTCTGATATTGGTACTATGTTTGAAAATTATATGTTTTCTGAGGAAGTTATGATTGCCTTATTTCATTACTGTCAAGAAAAGAAAGCACTTAGTAAAAAGTATGTACATGCAGTAGCTGAAAGCTGGTATAAAGCCGGTGTTAGAACTTTTGAACAATTAGAAGAATACTTTGAAAATTATGATAAAATTCAAAAAATAAAGCAAAAGATTGTAAAAAACTTAAAACTTAATAGAAATTTAACTACATATGAAGAACAATATGTAGATACTTGGATAAAAGATTTTGGATATGATATTTCTATTATAGAAGAAGCACTAAAGAAAACAGTTAATAGCTATAATCCAACTATAAATTATGTTAATGGTATTTTAACAAATTGGCATAAAAAAGGTTATAAAACTGTTGAAGATGTTCAAAATGAACAAAAAAGAGTAGCCAATGTTTCTAAAGATAAACAAGTTCCAAAAACTAAATATCAAAATTATGGACAAAGGACATACGATGATTTAGAGTCATTTTACGATAATGTTTAAAATGGAGGTGTGCTGACATGGATAGAGATATATATTTGAAAATAAAAAGTGAGATGGATGCTAAAAGGCAAAGGGCGATAAGAATAGCAAAAGAAAAAAAAGAAAAAGCTTTTGAGCAAGATCCAAGACTTCAAGAATTAGAAGACCAAATAAATATGTTAGCACTAAATACGACTAAAACAATACTTACTACTACAGATGAAATAAAGAAACAAATTGAACAAGAAAATTTGAATATGAAAATAAAAAATTTAACTGAAAAATTAGAAAACCAGTTAAAGAAAGATGGCTATAAAAAGGAAGATTTTTTACCAAAATTTGAATGTTCAAAATGTCAAGATACAGGATTTGTAAAGGATGAAAATTCAAATGCAAAATATTGTTCATGTATTTTACAAAAAGTAATAAATGAAAGCTATAATGAAGCTAATATGTTAAGATTAGATGAAGAAAATTTTGAAACTTTTGATATAGGATATTATTCTAAGAAACCAGATAAAGAAAAGTATGGGATAGATAAATCTCCTTTAGAAAATATAGAAGCAATAAAAAATTTATCTATTAAGTTTTGCGAAAATATAGATTCTGATGAACAAAAAAATTTATTGTTTACAGGAAATACAGGCCTAGGAAAAACCTTCCTTGCAAATTGTATAGCTGGGAAGTTAATAAAGCAGAATAAATCAGTTGTTTATCAGACAGCTCCTATTTTGATGGACAAGATAGTAGAATACAAATTTTCACAAAAGAAAGATAAAGAAGACGTATCAGATTATAAAAAAATATTTGATGTAGATTTATTAATAATTGATGATTTAGGCACTGAAAGTATGAATAACTTAAAATTTACGGAATTATTTAATGTTATAAATACTAGAATTTTAAATAAGAAAAAAATAGTTATATCAACAAATTTAACTCTTAATGAACTATATAAAGAATATGATGAAAGAGTAATGTCAAGATTGATTGGAAACTTTATTATATGTAAATTTGTGGGCGATGATATAAGACTTAAAAAGAAAAAATTAAGTTAAAATAAAGACTAAATTAAGATGTGTTCTTAATTTAGTCTTTTAATTATTTGTTATTTTTCTTAGATTCTTCACGCTTTTTTTCAATTTTTAATAACTGCTCATATAGTTTAAATTCTCTTTCAGATATACTTTCAGGCATATCTATATGCAATCTTAATTTTAAATTTCCTCTAGTGCCAGTTTCAGAAACATAACCGTTGTCCCTTTACTGTAACTATTTGATTTGCACGTGCTGATTTTGGTAAATCTACAAATATCTTTTCGCCAAATATAATAATTTTATATTTTCCACCAACTGCTGCAAAAGCAGGAGATATTGTAATATCTTTTACTAAATCTATGCCATCAAGTTTTAGTTCATCATTTTCAGCAATTTTTACATTTATTATTAAATCACCATTTTTTCCGCCGTTTTTTCCTGGATTTCCTAATGCGGCAAGTCTAATTTTATCTCCATTTTTTATACCAATAGGAACATTTACTGAGAATGTTTTAGCCCCATTTCTATAACCTTTGATAGCAATTTTTTTCTCTACGCCAAAAAATCCCTCTTCGAGAGTTACTTCTAAATTTGTTTCAATATCAGAACCACGACTAGATTTTTGTTTTTGCTTCTTTTCGTCACTTGGAGCATTATTAATGTCACCAAAGTTCTGAGCATCGTCTTTTTTAAACCCAAGAATAGTTGTAAGAATGTCATTGATTACATTTACACCAGATTTAAATTCATATTTTATATTAGAAAGACTATCTTCTGTATCTACAATTCCATAGCCGTATTTGTGAACTTGACGATCATATTTTCTACGCTTTTCATCATTAGTAAGCGTATCATAAGCTTCATTTACATCTTTAAATTTTTCTTCTGCATTTTCTTCTTTACTAGTATCAGGATGGTACTTTTTCGCTAGTTTTCTATATGATAATTTTATTTCTTGCATGCTGCTTTTTCTATTAACATTTAATATTTCATAATAATTTTTATACTTCATATAAAGCTCCTTTTGTTACATTTTACAAGTTTATTTCATTATATCATAAAATCAAGAATTTTCAATATTCTTACTTGCATTTTTATTTTTTTTCTTGTATAATAAGTGTGGACTTTAATTGGGGGTAATATTAGATGGATGAACAAAACTTTTTAGACGCGCAAAAAATTGTATCAGTAAAAATAGAAGATGAAATGAGAAAGTCTTATATAGATTATGCAATGAGTGTTATTGTATCTCGTGCTTTACCAGATGTAAGAGATGGATTAAAGCCAGTACATAGAAGAATATTATATGTAATGAATGAATTATCTTTGTGGCCTGAAAAACCATTTAGAAAATCTGCAAGTATCGTTGGTGACGTTATGGGTAACTACCACCCACATGGAGATGCCGCAATTTATGATGCTTTAGTTCGTTTATCACAAGATTTTTCTTTGAGATATCCTGTTGTAAATGGACATGGTAACTTTGGATCAATCGATAATGATCCACCAGCCGCAATGAGATATACAGAGGCAAAACTTGAAAAAGTAGCTCTAGAAATGCTTGATGATTTGGATAAAGATACAGTTGATTTTGTTCCAAACTATGATGATAGATTAAAAGAGCCATCTGTTTTGCCAGCAAAATTACCTTATCTATTAATTAACGGAGCATATGGTATAGCTGTTGGTATGGCTTGTAGTATACCTCCTCACAATTTGACTGAAGTAATAAATGGAATTATTGCACAAATTGATAACCCTGATATAACAAATGAAGAATTAATGAATTATATTAAGGGACCTGATTTTCCAACAGCAGGTATAATACTTGGAAAAGATGGAATAAAGGATGCATATACAACTGGAAGAGGTAGAGTTTGCCTTAGAGCTAGAGCTGAAATAGAAGAAGACAATAGAGGAAGGTATAGAATAATAGTTACTGAAATTCCTTTCCAAGTTAATAAATCTGCTCTAGTAGAAAATATTGCAAAGCTAGTAGGACTAAAAGTAATTGAAGGAATATCTGACTTAAGAGATGAATCTGATAGAGAAGGATTAAGAATAGTAATTGAATTAAAAAGAGATGCTAATCCAAATGTTGTATTAAATTTATTATACAAACATACACAACTTCAAACAACACAAAGTATGCTTATGCTTGCTTTGGTTGATGGACAACCTAGAATATTAAAATTAAATGAAATACTTGCTGAATACATAAAGCATAGAAAATCAGTAGTAGTTCGTAGAACAAAATTTGATTTAGACAAAGCAGAAGCAAGACTACATATATTAGAAGGCTTAAGAATAGCTATAGATAATATAGATGCGATAATAAAAATTATTCGTGAATCATATGATAATGCTGCTCAAAGATTGATGGAATCTTTTGGATTATCTGAAATACAAGCGAATGCAATTCTAGAAATGAAACTTAGAACTTTACAAGGACTACAACGTGAGAAAATTGAAGACGAATATAATAGCTTAGTTAAATTGATTTCTCACTTAAAAGAAATTTTAGAGAGCGAACAACTTGTAAAAGATATAATTAAAGAAGAATTATTACAATTAAAAAATCAATATGGAGACGAAAGACGTACAGAAATTTCACATGGAGAGGGAGACATAGACATCGAAAGTCTTATTAAAGAAGAGACTAATGTTGTAACTTTAACTCATTTTGGATATGTGAAGAGAATATCTGTAGATGCATATAGAAGTCAAAAACGTGGTGGAAAAGGATTAACAGCAATGAGTACTCGAGAAGAGGACTTTGTTGAACATCTATTTATAACATCTACGCATGATTATATAATGTTCTTTACAAATACTGGAAAAACATTTAGATTAAAGGCTTATGAACTTCCAGAAGCTGGTAGAACTTCAAAAGGAACAGCAATTGTTAATTTATTACAACTTTCTCAAGGAGAAAAAATTGCTGCTGTTATACCAGTTAAAAATTACAGTGATGATTTATATGTTCTTATGGCAACAAGAAATGGACTTATAAAGAAAACAAGATTAGAAGAATATAGTAATATTAGAAAAACTGGAATTCAAGGTATAACTCTAAAAGAAGACGATGAATTAATTGATGTTAGACTTACGGATGGAAATAGTGATATTGTAATTGTTACAAGAGAGGGACTTTCTATTAGATTTAGTGAATCAGATGTAAGAGCTGTAGGAAGAACTTCTATGGGTGTAAAAGGTATTAACTTAGGAAAAGATGATAAAGTCGTTGGAATGGAACCTGTAACATCTGATAAAGATTATGTCTTAGCAATAACAGAAAATGGATTTGGTAAGAGAACAGAAGTTGAAGAATATAGAACTCAAGCAAGAGCAGGAAAGGGTATTTTAACTTACAAGACAACTAATAAAACAGGACATATAATAGGAATTAAGATTGTAAATGATACAGATGATGTTATGATGATAACAGATACTGGCGTTATAATTAGAATAAATGTTAAAGATATTAGTGTACTTGGAAGAAATACTCAGGGCGTAACACTTATGAGAACATCTGATGGTGGAAAAGTTATAAATATTGCAAAAGTTCCAGAAGAAGATGACGAAAAAATAGAAGAATAATATATAAATACGAATAGCTATAAAGACAGTTATTCGTATTTTTTTCTTTACATAAGTAAAATGATATGATATAATATATTTATAAGTATTTCTAGTAGTCGCGTGTATTTTTACATGAGGAAAGTCCGGACACCGTAGGGCAATAGTGCTAGATAACGTCTAGTGGGAGTGATCCTAAGGAAAGTGCAACAGAAAATAACCGCCAAAGAAAAATATACTATTTTTGGTAAGGGTGAAAACGTGAGGTAAGAGCTTACGGACTTATATGGAGACATATATGTAGTGTAAACCCCACTTGGTGCAACACCATAATAAGAAAGGAAAAGATGGCCCGTCGTCTTTCGTGGTTGGTGGCTAGAGGCTAATAGTGATATTAGTCCAAGATAAATGACTACTTAAAACAGAATCCGGCTTATGAAATACTTAAAGCTCACTTTTAGTGGGCTTTTTTTATATTAATTACAGTATTTTGTTGACAATTTTTGGCTTTTATAATATACTTATTTATGTAATTAAAGAAAGAAGGATTTATATGGAATTTAAGACCAATCCAAATAAAAATGTAGAAATAAAAGTAGGAGAAAATACATATAAAAGACATGCAATAGAAACTCATTATGTACAAATAGGTGAAAATTACGTTGATATAATAGAAAAATACGTTAAGCCTATTTATGAAGAAGGCGATGTAATATCTATTAGCGAAAAGATTATAGGACTTTGCCAAAAAAGAGTTATTTACAAAAAGGACGTAAAAGTTAGCAAAATGGCAAAATTCTTATCAAAGTTCGCAATGAAAAGTGATGCAGGCGTTGGAGTAGATAATCCATATAAAATGCAATTTGCTATAATGCTATGTGGTAGATTAAAAGTTTTATGGGCTGCAATTGCAGGTGGAGTTTGTAAAATATTCGGAAAACATGGTGTGTTCTATAAAATAGTTGGACCTGAAATAAGTGGATTAGACGGATTCTATGGAGATGTATTTGAAGATTATGCAGAATTTGGAATAAGAATTCCTGAAAATTCTACAGGAGTATGTAACGAAATATATGAAAAAACTGGTGTAAAATGTATGATAGTTGATGCTAATGATTTTAATGTTGAAATCTTAGGAAAAGCTGACAGTATTGAATATACTGAAGAAGAATTAAAAGGCATGATAAAAGATAATCCTGCCGGTCAAGCAAAGACATTAACTCCGTTAGTTTTAATTAGAAAAGCATAGTATAAATATAATATTAATATTTACATAGGAGATATGATTAATATGTCTGAAGAAAATAGTGATGTTGAAAATAGAAAAGTTCAAATAGAGGTAGTAAAAAAAGAAAAGTCTCATAAACTAAAGAGCATGTATCATAACTTTATGAAAAAGAAATATGCAAAACCTTTAATTATAACTTTATCTATACTACTTTTAATAGTAGTAGCTTTTAGTATATTTGTATGTGTTAATAGATTTAACTTAAATGTTTATGATAATGTGTATATATTTGGCGATAACTTAGCAGGATATGATTCTAATAAATTAGTTGAACTACTTACAAGCAAAAATAAAGATATTGAATTAGATATATATCAAAACTTAGATAAAATTTATGATATAAAATCTGATGAAATAGAATTTAAAATTGATACAGAAGCAACTGTAAATAGTATAATGGGATTTGGTAGAAACAGTAATGTTTTTGTAAACAATTTCAACATATTAAAGGCACATTTTAAAAAAGTTGAAATTGAGCCAATATATGTATATAGTTCAGAAAAATTAGACGAGGCAATGAAAAATATTGACCTTAGTATAAAAAATAGATATATTGAAGATGCATATAGCGTAGATGAAGAAAATTCAAATCTTATAATAACAAAAGGTAAAAGAGGAAATGCAGTAGATTTTGATGATTTAAAACAACAAGTTATAGCATGTTTTAAAAATACTGAAACTTCATTAAAACTTAATACATTTGAAAAAATTCCTGATACAATTAGTGCAGAACAAATATATTCAAAAGTTAAGAGAGAACCAAAGGATGCATATATAGATAGGAATGTAAATCCAATTAAATTTGTTAAAGAGGAAATTGGACTTGATTTTTCTGTAGAAGAATTAGAAAAAGAACTTGAAAAAGAAGAAAATAAAGAAGAAGGGAAAGTTATAGTTTTTCCTTTAATAAAGAAAGAGCCACAAGTGAAGTTGCAAGATATAACGTATGATATGTATAATGATAAATTAGCTGGATATACAACATATTTTGATGCTTCAAATTATGCAAGAGGAAATAATTTGTCTGTTGCACTTAAGTACTTAAATGGTAAAATTATTATGCCAGGAGAAATATTTTCATATAATGATACTGTAGGTGATACGACAGCTTCTAAAGGATATTTGCCAGCAGCTGTATTTAAAGCAGGTACAGTTGAAAATGAGATAGGTGGAGGAATTTGTCAGACTACTTCAACATTATATAATGTAGCACTTATGGCAAATTTAGAAATAGTAGAAAGATACCAGCATGGCTTGCCTGTAGGATATGTTCCTCCAAGCAGGGATGCTACAGTGTACATTGGAGTATTGGACTTTAAATTTAAAAATACAAGAAATTATCCTGTAAAAATAGTTACATCTTACAGTTGGAATGGAACTATGAATATTAGCTTATATGGAACACGAGAAGAAAACGAATATGAAGTTTCTTTATCAAGTCAAGTTATTTCAACTATTCCATATACTACAAGATATAACTATGATCCAAATATGCCTGAGGGACAAATGATTGTAATTAGTAAAGGCGTAAATGGTTATGTGTCAGAAGGTTATATAACTAAAAAATTAAATGGAACAGTGGTTAGCTCAGCTCTATTATCAAGGGATACTTATAAACCACAACAAGAAATTGTAACTTATGGAACAGGTAATGCTCCAAGTTAGATTAATATAAGGGGGAAAATATGGAACCATTTTTAGATATGAATAAATTTGATGTTATAGATATGCCAGGAATGAATACAATAGCTTTTTTAGTTGAGAAAAATGAACAGGAAAAAAGTAAAGGAAGCGCACTTTTATCATTACAAAAAATAGAAAGTATAGATACACAAGATAATGGAAGAATAAAGAAAACTTTTAATGTTTTAAAGGCAGGAGAAGAGGCACAGTTAATAGTTTTATTAACTCTTACAAATTCTAAAGCAATAATTAGTACTGGAGAGCTTTCAGATGAAGGATTTAAAGCAACTCAGTCAAATGTTCCATTAAGTTATGGGTCAATATTTAATCAAACTGGTGTAGAATATAAGGAAGTTGAGTATACACCAAATTATAAGAGGCATTTTTCTATAATAGATACACAAACTGGAAATGAGGTTAAACCAGTTGTTTATAAAGATGAAATCACAGGAAGTTTAAAAGGAAGATGTAAAATTCTTCCTAATAAGCCTTATATTGTATTAGAACTAAGATATGAAGATTAGAAGGAGATTTATATGGGAAAAATAATAGTAAATGCTGGTATGGCAGAAATTGATGATAACAAATTAATAGTAAATAATCCATTATCAGTAGAAGTGGGAGAATTAAATTCACCTACAAAAAAATCTATAGGAACTAAAGAAGAACAAATAAAAGAAGAAAAGTCAATAAATATAGATGAATTAAGTGAAAGAATAGGAAAAGTAGTAGGAGAAAATACAAAAGTAGAGGAAAAAGAAAAAGAAGAAGAAAAAGAAGAAGAAGAAAAAGAAGAAGAGAAAAAAGAAGAAGAAAAAGTGCAAGAGGAAAAACAACCAGATGCTCCAAATACTCCAGAACAAGAAGAGTCTAATGTATTAGACGGAGAAGATGATATGATTATATAATTTTTAAGAGGTTTGATATATGAATAATTTAAAAAAAGAAATATTAATGTTTCTCATATTATATTTAATATTTGATATTGTTATTGTTGGAGCACTTTTTGCAGCTACTCAAGCAAAAGTAGATGGAGAAAGTATAGGACTATTTGCAAGTTTTTCAAATTTTATTCCAGCATTAACTCATCCATTTAGTTCTGATATACCAGGAATATTCCCAGGAATATTTTCTAATTTTTCAGGATTTTTAACTTGGTCACTTTGGACTTTAATTATTTTTGTTGGTATATTCATTTATTGGAAAATAAAAATGTCTGGTAAAGGTGAGTATGAAGGAAAAGAACATGGTTCAAGTGAATGGAGTAAAGGCGGAGAAGAATTTAGAAAATTATCAGATGGCAGTGAAATATTAAATAGAAAAGATGGATTTATATTAAGTAAAAATCATTATTTGGGAACAGATTTAAAGAAAGTAAAAATAAATAAAAACATATTAGTTATTGGTGGATCTGGTGCAGGTAAATCAGCATGTTATATAAAACCTAATATACTACAAAAATTAGGCTCTTATGTTATAACAGATCCAAAAGGAGAACTTTACAGAGAAACGTCAGGATACTTAAAAGCAAATGGATATAAGGTTAGAACTTTAAATTTAGTAAATCCAGAGTATAGTGACAGGTATAATCCACTAGCTCACATCATAGACCATACAAGTGTTGATATTATAGCACATACAATAGTTATGGGAAGTGGTGGGGACAGTGCAAAATCTGCTGACCCATTTTGGGACAATACAGCAAAGATGTTACTTAAAGCATGTATATATTACGTAATTTCAGTATTACCGCCAGAAGAACAAAACTTGTCAAGCTGTTTAAATATAGTAAGACAAGGTGGAGCAGATGAATCAATATTTGATAAATTATTTATCGATGAATTAAAACCTGATCATCCAGGGAGAAAAGAATATGAAGGTATTAGGGTTGGTGCTGATAAAACAAAACAAAGTATAGCAATATCTTTAGTATCAAAACTTAGTGCATTTGACTCACCTCCAATGATGAGAATTACAACATCAAATAATATAGATTTTGAAGAGCTTGGTGAAGAAAAAACAGCATTATTTGTAATAACTTCAGCAGCTGATAGTACTTATGATTACATAGCAACAATATTCTTTAGTCAAATGTTACAAAAAATGTATAGCCAAGCAGATAGAAATGGTGGAACATTAAAAAATCAAGTTTATTTCTTGCTAGATGAATTTGCAAATATTGGACAAATACCAGACTTTAATAAAAAACTTAGTACAACAAGAAGTTTAGGTATAAGTATTTCAATAGTTGTACAGAGCTTAGATCAGTTAGAAGGACTTTATAAAGATACTTATGAAAATATAATTGGTAACTGCGATACACAGCTATTTTTAGGAAGCCAGTCAATAAAAACTTGTGAATATTTTTCTAAGAGTTTAGGACAAAAGACAATAGAATATGAAAGCCGTTCTGTAAGTAAAGATAAAGATGAACTGGCAAAACAAGGTGTAACTATCAACAAGCAAAAACAAGGTAGAGAACTTATGACAGTTGACGAATTAAAAAGACTTGATTTTAATGATGAAATAATACTTGTAAGAGGTCTAAAACCAATTAGGGCTAAAAAAGCATGGTATTTTAAATATCATCCTGAAAAAGATAATGCAAAGCAGTATGAAATAGGGGACATCTCACAGATGCCTAAAACAGAAGAAGTTGAAATACGTACAATGGACGTATATAAACACTTAGACGATAGAGATAGAAGAGCAAGAGAATATATGAGTAAAAAAACAGTAACTGCTGAGCCACAATTATCAAATCAAGATAATAATACAAGTCCAAATATGAGTCAAACAGAAGCAATAGATAAAGAATTAGAAAGATTTGATTTACAGGAAGAATTGGAAAGAAAATTCAATGAATTATTTGGTGAAACTGACAATCATTAAAAAAATAGATAGCATAGAGCTATCTATTTTTCTATTTTAGTTGTAATTAATTATTTATTGTAGTATAATTTAAGTGTTAAGTGAGGTAAGATATGAGAGGTAACGTATTATTAAAATTATTTATATTTATAGTGGCTATTCTGCTTGTTGTGTTTATATGTATGTATCTTTTAGATAATACAGGAAAAATCAATCAGGGAAACTTTAGAGTAAATGATGTTATGACCAAATCATCATTACTAGTAAGTGAAACACAAACCGTTGATGAAAATATAACTTCACTTTCTGATATAAGACTTAATGCAGATCAAGAAAATATATTATCTATGCTTGTAGTTAGTAATGTAAAACCACAAAAAGTATATATAGATAATATTAGTGTTTCAAACGCTAATTTAGGAAATGTTGCAATATATGATAATCAAAATAATGAAATATATTCAAATAATATAAAGGTAGAAACAGCAAATATAACTGCTACAGATAAAGATGGTCAATATTTAATTGAAATAAAAATAAATAATGTAGGAATAATAAAAGATCAGCCTATACCCGAAGGACATAATGAAGTAATATATGATGGTAGATTGATGAAAATTTATGGACTAAGTACTAAAGATATAAAATTTGATGTTAGTTTTAATGTTAATATAGTAGATGAAAACAATAAACTTAATATTTGTAAAGTAAAATTAACTCTTCCAAATGAGGATTTGATTACTAATGGTGTTAGCATTGTTAGACAACCAGTTTCTGATTATATTTTTTCAGTTAAATAGCTTATAAACTATTGAATTTGATAAAAAAATATTGTATAATACTTTTACACCAAACGATAGAGTAGTGTGAACCTTGTCAGGTCCGGAAGGAAGCAGCAATAAGCATGACATTCTATGTGTTTGGTGATTTTTATTGAGGTGAGATGTAGTGGAATATGTAGCATTGTATAGAAAATATAGACCCGATACTTTTGATAAAATATTAGGACAAGAGAGTGTTACAAAGATATTAAAAAATCAGATAAAAAATGGAAAAATTTCTCATGCTTATATATTTAGTGGAAGTAGAGGAACTGGTAAAACTAGTGCAGCTAAAGTTTTTGCGAGGGCTATAAACTGCTTAAATCCTCACGATGGAGAACCATGTAATGAGTGTGAAGTATGCAAAAATATAATGAATTCTAATATAACAGATGTTGTTGAGATGGATGCGGCATCTAATAATAGTGTTGAAAATATAAGACAAATCAGACAGGAAGTACAATATGCTACAGTGGATGTTAAATATAGAGTTTACATTATAGATGAAGCTCATATGCTTACTACAAGTGCTTTTAATGCGCTATTAAAAACACTAGAAGAACCACCTAAAAATGTTGTGTTTATACTTGCCACTACTGAACAACATAAAATACCTGTAACAATACTTTCTAGATGCTTAAGATTTGAATTTAATAGATTGTCAGATGATATGTTAGTTAGTAACTTAAAATATGTACTTGAACAAGAAAAAATTGATTATGACGAAGAAGCTTGTAAATATATAGCTAAACTTGCTGATGGTGGAATGAGAGATGCACTTAGTATATTGGAAAGATGCATATTTGAAAGTGATAAAAAGCTTACATATGAAGATGTAATAAATATAGTAGGACTTACTCATAAAGATGTAATTAATAAAATAAGTAATGCTATATTAAATTATGATGCTATTTTAGCAGTATCTACCATAGATGAATTGATAAAGAAAAGTGTTGATTTAAGGCAACTTACAACGCAACTTACAGAGAATTTTTTAGAAATTTTAATAAATAGTAATGAAAGTCAAAAACAAAGAATAATAAATATAATAGACAGATTGTCAAAATTAGATAATGATATAAGATTAACTACAAGACCTGCAATTGTTTTAAAATCTTCTATTATAGGAATGTGCAATAATTTTTCTGAAAGTACAAATTTAGAATCTAATGATACTAAAAATACAAATGAAAATAATGTATTGATGCAGAAAATATCTATTCTTGAAAATAAAATTTTGCAACTTGAAAAGCAAAAGCAACACTCAGTTACAAATGTTATTCCAAGAGAAGTAAAAATAAATAATAATGAAAAGAAGCAAAACATAGCATCTCAGGATTTTGATAAGTCATCATTAAATAAATTTGAAAATATGGAAGAGTTGAAAAAGTTAGTAATTGATGCTCAAAAATTGAAATTATATTCAGCTCTTAATTATATAGATATTTATTTTAATGATACACAAATGTACATTATAACTCAAAATAGTTTTGCATATGATATATTAAAATTAAAAGAAAGTATAGATACATTAAAAAATATATTTATAGAAAAATATTCTTTAAATTTAGATATGATATTAAAGTTTGAAAATAGTGAAGAAAGTTCAGAAGTTAATTTAGAGAAATATCTTAAGGACAAGAATATAAAATATACTAATTTGGATTGAAATTTTTAAAATGTTATAATATAATATTTTGGTAGAAAGGATGATATATATGGCTAAATTTGGCGGATTCCCAGGTGCAGGTGGAATGGGAAATATGCAAA
Organism: uncultured Clostridia bacterium; assembly: GCA_947628005.1. Classification (GTDB taxonomy): domain Bacteria; phylum Bacillota; class Clostridia; order TANB77; family CAG-465; genus CAG-465. Next base: position 96,641 of record CANQYI010000002.1, on the reverse strand, counting down.
ATATATTAAAGCAAGCACAGAAAATGCAAAAAGAAATGCAAGAAAAACAAGAAGAGGTAGCAAAACAAGAATTTGAAACTTCTGCAGGTGGAGGAGCTGTAATTGTTAAAGCAACAGGAAATAAAGAAATAAAAGAAATTATTATAAAACCAGAAGTGGTTGATCCATCAGATGTAGAAATGTTACAAGATCTTATTTTAACAGCAGTAAATGAAGCATTAAATAAAGCAGATTCAATGATGCAAGATAAATTGGGAAGCTTCAATATTCCTGGGATGTTTTAGGTGATAGCAAAATGTATTCAGAGACAATAACAAAGCTGATAAATCAATTTGAAAAATTACCAGGAATAGGACATAAAACGGCTGTAAGACTAGCGTTTTATGTTTTAGAATCTCCCAAAGAATATGCACTAGAAATGTCTAAAGCAATTGTAGAAGCAAGAGAAAAAATAAAATTTTGCTCTAAATGTTATAACATAACAGAAAATGATCCCTGTGAAATTTGTTCAAATGCAAAAAGAGATAATAGTGTTATATGTGTAGTAGAAAATGTAAAAGATGTAATTGCTATGGAAAAGACACATGAATATAAAGGGCTATATCATGTTTTACATGGAGCAATAAGCCCTATGAACAATATTACGGCTTCTGATATAAAAATAAAAGAACTTATATCTAGATTATCTGATGATGAAATAAAAGAAATTATAATTGCAACAAATCCTACAGTAGAGGGAGAAGCAACTGCAATGTATATATCTAGACTTATAAAACCATTGGGAGTTAAAGTTACAAGAATTGCACATGGAATTCCAGTTGGAGGAGATTTGGAATATACTGATGAGATAACTTTAATTAAAGCAATGGAAGGAAGAAGAGAAATATAAAAATAGGTGAGTGATAAAATTCTCACCTATTTTTTTCTTATCTACATTGTGGTAGAACCAAGAAATATAAAATATATTTAGACTACACATGTAGTTATTAATATTATGTATTAAAAATTAAATATTATACATAAATATTAATAAAAAACTTGTAACGCAAATTAAGTAATGATATAATTTGTAGTAGTTTTAAGGAGTTAACAATGAACAAAAAATATGATGAATTAAGGGAGAAATATGATACTTTTATTTATAATGCTTATAATATAGATGTAAAAAATAATTTATTAACAATAACTTTTGATTTTGAAATAAAAGGCCTTGAAAAATTTAATCCAAAACTTATAATTAATTTAGATAATATTAAAAATATAGATACACACATTGATATTGAAGATAGCATAATAAAAAATTTAGCATTTAATATGGGAATGGTAGAGGTTATTAGCTATCTGAAGTCAACGTGTTCAAAAAATTTAATTGTAAATTGTGGCTATTTAAATCCAGAACAAATTAATTGGTTTAAAAAGTTATATATAAACGGACTGGGAGAATTTTTTTATAATAATAATATAGAAACAAATGCAGATGATTTTATTAATATAACTACAAATGAAAACTTAAAATGTGATATTTGTCAGAGTAAAAAAGTTTTAAATGGACAATTAATTCCAGTTGGTGGTGGAAAAGATTCTAATGTTACAATGGAAGTGTTGAAATCATTAAAATCTGAAAATACTGCTTTTATAGTTGGACCAAGAGGCGCAACTTTAGATAGTGTAAAAGTAGCCGGTTATGAAAAAGATACTATAATTGTTGATAGAATAATAGATAATAGATTATTGGAACTTAACAAAAAAGGATTTTTAAATGGACATACTCCATTTTCAGCTATGCTAGCTTTTTTAACTACTTTTATAGCATATATATCATCTAAAAAATACGTTGTACTTTCAAATGAAACCAGCGCAAATGAGGCTAATGTAGTGGGTACAAATATAAACCATCAATATTCAAAAAGTTTAGAATTTGAAGATGATTTTAGATACTATTCAAATAAATATTTAAAAACAGGTGTAGAATATTTTAGCTTTTTAAGACCACTTACTGAATTGCAAATAGCAGGTTTGTTTTCTAGATATAAACAATATCACAAGATTTTTAAAAGTTGTAATGTCGGAAGCAAAAAAAATGAATGGTGTTGCAATTGTTCAAAATGTTTATTTGTATATATAATTTTATCAAATTTTTTAAGTGATGATGAATTAATAGATATATTCGGTTTAAATTTACTTGATAAAAAAGAATTAGAAAAAACTTTTATAGAACTTATAGGCAAGGGTAAAAATAAACCATTTGACTGCGTTGGAACATACGATGAAATTAATTTTTCACTATCAAATTATTTAATTAATAAGAAGAGTAAAAATGAGCAGTTGCCATTATTAATAAAGAAGTATTTTGAAATAGAATATTTAAATGATTTTAATAAAGCCCAAGAATTCAAAAATCAAAATTATGATAAGCTTTTAAAATCTTATGCTAAAAATAACTTACCAGAAAAATTTGAAGTTTTATTAAAAAATGAATTGAAGGTGCTATGATGCAGGAAATTTTAGATAAATTTAGAAATAAAAAAATAGTAATTTTAGGATTTGGAAGAGAAGGAAAATCTACATACGAATTTTTAAGAAAACATATTGAAGGTATAAAACTAGATATCATTGATGAAAATATTGATATTTCAGGTGATGAAAATAAAATTTATGCAAGTGACAGCAGAACAAATATAATAAAAACTCATGATTATATAGATATTCTAAAACAGTACGATGTCATATTTAAGACACCTGGAATATCTTTTAAAGGAAAGAATATATCTGATATTGAAGATAAAATAACTTCTCAATTAGAAGTCTTTTTGGACATGAAAAAAGCTTATACAATTGGAATTACTGGAACAAAAGGAAAAAGCACAACTAGTTCTTTAATTTACCAAATAATACATGACCAAGGGAAAAGAGTTCATTTGTTAGGAAATATTGGGAAACCAATATTTACAGAATTAGATGAAATAAATAGTTCAGATATAGTAGTCTTAGAGATATCATCTCATCAATCTCAATACATAAAAAAATCTCCTAATATTGGAATAATACTAAATATTTTTGAAGAACATTTAGATCATTATAATTCTTATGATGAATATATAATGGCAAAGATAAATGTTTTAAAATATCAAAGTAAATCGGATTATTCGATTTATAATGCAAATGATATTGAGTTAACAAATCACTTAAAAAATGTTAAATTACTCTCTAATCAGGTAAAAGTTGATATTAATGATAGAAAAAGTTATCAAAAATTTGACTTCAATAAAGATAGAAAACTTTTAGGCAAACATAATGATTTTAATATAATGGTAGCATTAAAAGTCACAGAAATACTGGGATTAGATATTGATAAGGCATGTGATACAATATATAAATTTAATAGCCTACCACATAGGTTAGAAAAAGTTGGAACATATGATGATGTTACATATTATAATGACTCTATTGCAACTATACCAGAGGCAACAATTACTTGCATAGAAACTTTGAAAAATGTTAATACGATAATAGTAGGAGGCTTAGATAGAGGTATAGAGTATTTAGGACTTGCAAAATATTTGAACAATTGTTATGTGGAAAATATAATTTGTATGTACGAGACAGGTAAAAAAATATATGGCATGATTAACGATATGGGAACAAATAAAAATGTAAAATACTTTGAAAATTTACAAGAGGCATGCAAATATGCAAAAAGGATAACAAAAAAAGGTACTATATGTGCATTGTCACCTGCGGCAGCAAGTTATGGACATTTTAAAAATTTTGAAGAAAGAGGAAATTATTTTAAAGATATAGTATCACACAATTAGATAAATAAAAAAATTGTAAAGAATAATCTTTACAATTTTTTAGTTTAATGTATAAATTGCATAGTTTAAAATAGCTGCAAAAATTAACCAAATGACATACGGTATTTGTAAAATTCCTGCAATAGGACTTATCTTATAAAACTTAAATATCATAATTATTACTACAACAAGTAATAATATTAACCATATAAATGAAAATAATAACATATTTAATCTAAAGAAGAATAAAGTCCATAGACAATTTATTACAAGTTGTAATAAATAAATTGCTAGTGCCTTATTTTTAAAACTTTGGTCATCTGTTCTATTTACACAGACGATGTAAGCAGATATTCCCATTAAGATATATAAGATAGACCAGACTATTGGAAATAATATAGCTGGTGGAGCAAAAGATGGCTTATTTAAGGTATCAAATTTATCCATATTTCCACCTAAAAGTGCGCCTATGCCTCCAAAAGCTAAAGCTACAACTATAAAAGTTATTAATAGTTTATAATTTGGTTTCTTCAAAATTATCACATCCTTACCAATATTTTATGTATTTATATGAAATTATATTAAAATATTTTATATTAATTACAATAATTAAAATATAGTTACAAAAAAATGACAAAAAAATTAAAAAAATTATAAAAAATGTAGCAAAAAAAATATATACATGATATAATAACTTTGTAATTAATTTAACGAGGTGTGTTTATATGAATGAAAAGAAAATTTTGATTGTTGATGATGAAAAACCAATAGTAGATATACTAGATTTTAATCTTTCAAAAGAAGGATTTATAACTACTGCTGTTTATGATGGAGAAGAGGCTATCAAGGTAGCTCTTGAATTAAAACCAGACCTTATATTGCTTGATTTAATGTTACCAAAAATAGATGGATTTAATGTATGTAAGGAAATCAGAAAGCATTTAACATGCCCAATAATTATGCTAACTGCTAAAGAAGAAGTTGTTGATAAAATAATCGGCTTAGAACTTGGAGCTGATGATTATATGACTAAACCTTTCAGCATAAGAGAAGTTATTGCAAGGGTAAAAGCAAATTTAAGAAAGCATGTATTACCAGAAGAAAATTCTGAAGAAAAATCTTCAAAAAATAGAATAAAGATTAAAGATATGATTATTGATCCTGAAAGATATATTGCAATAATTAATAACAAAACAATTGATTTGACAGTTAAAGAATTTGAATTGCTAAAAATGTTATCTTCAGCTCCTAATCAAGTATTTACTAGAGAGCAAATTTTAAGAGGAGTATGGGGTTATGATTTTTACGGAGATGCTAGAACTGTTGATGTTACTATAAGAAGATTGAGAGAAAAAATAGAAAAAAATTCTGCAGAACCTCAATATGTACAAACAAAAAGAGGTATGGGATATTATGTTTGTGACTAAAGATATGTTTTGTATTGGAGAATAATATGAAAAATTCAATAAAACTTAGTGTTATTTGTTTTAATATATTAATGGTAGTTATAGTTTTTATAGCTACTATTCTCTTATCTAGGCAATTTATTACATTAGATAAAATTTTGTCTTTAAATAATATAATTGTGCTTATTGTGCTAGTAATACTTACAGCTATCTTATCTACTATAATTGTAAGGTCTATAACTACGCCTTTAAAGAAGTTAGATAAAAATATGAAAAGTGTTGTCTCAGGAAAGATACTTGATACTAGACACATAAAAGATTGTAGTAATTTACGTGAAATAGAAGAACTTACAAACTCTTATTCTCAAATGTTAGAATTAATAAAGAAAAATCATTTTGATTTGAATAGTCAGCAAAGTAAAACTGAAATAATACTTGAACATATTGCTGATGGAGTTGTAGCTTTTTCAATTAATAAACAAGTTGTTCACATAAATAAGCCAGCAATAAGATTACTTGAACTTAGTAATAGTGAAGATACATTCGAAAAGATAACTAAAAAATTAAAGATTAATGTTAATTTTGATGAAATAGTTTATCTTTCAAATTATAAGAGCATAGAGACAAAAATAACAGTTGGGGAGAATGTGCTAAATATAATATTTGCACCATTCTTTAGTAATAATTTAATCCCAATGGGCGTTATAATGATGGTTAGAAATATAACTGAAAATGTTAAATTAGATAATATGAGAAAAGAGTTCGTATCTAATGTTTCACATGAACTTAAAACACCACTTACTTCAATTAAAGGCTATTCAGAAACAATTATGAATGGTAATTTGACTCCTGAAGAAGTAGAGAAGTTCTCTAAAGTTATAAACCAAGAAGCCAATAGAATGGGTAGACTTGTCTCTGATCTATTGCAATTATCGAGATTTGATTATCAAAAAGTAAACTTTAAAAAGATGATGTTTTCAATAGAAGATTTGTCTAAATCTGTATGTGAAAAAATGAAATTTGTTGCAAGTGAAAAACATCACAATTTAGAATGTATAGTAACAGTTGCACCACCAAAGGTTTATGCTGACAAGGATGCTATAGAACAAGTAATAGTAAATATACTTACAAATAGTATAAAATATACTCCTGATGGTGGGGATATTAAATTGTATGTTGGTTCTATAAATTCAAATGCATACATAAAAGTAGTAGATAATGGTATAGGAATACCTGAAAAAGATTTACAAAGAATATTTGAAAGATTTTATAGAGTTGATAAAGCAAGATCTAGAAAAATGGGCGGTACAGGCTTAGGACTTTCTATAGTAAAGGAAATAATTGATGGAAATGATGGAACAATAGATATTAAAAGTGTAGTTGATGTAGGAACAGAAGTTATTATAACACTTCCTACAAAAGTTAAAGTATAGATTTTTTAGTTAATGGAGGAAAAATGAGGTATATAGATACACATGCACATTATAATGATGAAGCTTATGAAAATATATTGGATGAAACATTAAATAATTGTATATCTAAAAATGTAGATTATATAGTTAATGTTGGCTATGACGTACCATCATCTAAAAAGGCAATAGAACTTTCTGATAAATATGATTACATTTATTCTGCTATTGGAATTCATCCACATGATGTAGATAATTATAAACCAGAGCAAATTTTAGAATTATATGAAAAAATGAATAATGATAAAATAGTCGCAATTGGAGAAATAGGCTTAGATTATGCATTTGTTAAAGATAACAAACAAAAGCAAAAGAAATTATTTATAGATCAAATAAAACTTGCAAATTATTTAAAGTTACCTATTTTAATACATTCAAGAGATGCATCATTTGATACATACGATGTATTAAAAAATGAAGAACAGGCAAAATATGGGACTTTATTTCATTGTTTCCAACCATCAGATGATTTAGTAAGGTTAGTTATTGAAAATGGCTATTATGTTGCATTTGGTGGAAATATAACTTTTAAGAGAAATGAAAGCTTTAAGGAATATATAAAAAAGATTCCTATAGAGCAAATAGTTATAGAAACTGATTGCCCATATCTTGCACCGGTTCCATATAGAGGCACTGTAAACACATCTGCAAATTTGCCAATCATTTGTGATAAATTAGCAGAATATAAAGAGATGAATGTTGAAGATGTAGCAAAAGCTGTATATGAAAATTCATTAAAATTTTTTAATATAAAACAAAAATAGCATATATGTTAATCCATATATGCTATTTTTTAAATGAATCATTTATTTGTTTAACAAAATTACTTAGTATGTGTAATTGTTTATCAGTAAAATATATTTCGTCTGGTTCTTTTACTTGATTATCAAGAGATTCTGAAAATAAATAGTCTAGTCCAATTTTTAATTCATTGGCAATCATAATTGTTTTGTTAAGACTTGAAAGCTTTTTACCACGTTCAATATCTCCTAAAAAATTAGGAGAAACTTTTAATATTTCAGATAATTCAAGTTGTGTGTAACCAAATTGTTTTCTTGCTTCACGAATTTTATTACCAAATGCTTTAGTATTTATAACTAGGACTTCTTTTGACCTTTTTGACATTTTAAGACCTCCATTATAAATATAATATATACCATTTAATTGATTATTTGAACAATCTATTAATGTTAATATCAACACTAAAAGCGTTGTTATACGTATGAAAATATTTCCAAATTCTCCATAAACTATTATCTTGATTTTAAAAGTAAAAAGTTGTATACTAATATCGAATAAAAAATAGGTGGAAAAATGAAAAAAATTGGATTGATAATAGTATTTTTAATAACAGTTATTTCATTTAATATGGTTTTAGCACATGATGAAAGTGCTTTAGTTAAAGAAAATCAAAGTTATAAAGCAAGAATTACACAGGCATCTGAACCATATACTACTGATATAGATAAGACAAAATATCAAAATGTAAAGTTAAGAATACTAGATAAAGAATATGAGGGAAGAGAATTTGAATGTGTTTATACTCTGCAAGTTGAAGAGGGGATAGCACAAAAACAATTATATGAAAATGATAAAGTATTTGTACTATTAAATCAAACAGAAGATGGAAATATAACGGTTACAGTTGAGGACATATATAGAATACCCTATTTAGTTATACTTGTAGTGTTGTTTTTTATAGTAGTGCTAGCAATTGGTGGAAAACAAGGAATAAAGACACTTATATCACTTATTGTTACAACATTATCTATATTCTACATATTAATTCCTATGCTTATAAAAGGCTATAGTGCAATATGGTCATCTATTTTCATATGTACAATAATATCAATTATTACATTTATAATGATAGCTGGATTTAAGAAAAAAACTTTAGTTGCTATATTGTCAACAATAGTTGGTGTCATTATATCAGGTGTCATAGCAATAATTATTGGAAAAATTGGAAATATAACAGGACTATCTGATTGTGATGCACAAACACTTATATATGTTTCTAGAAATACTAGCATAGATGTAAATGGATTACTTTTCGCAGGAATATTAATTGCTACTGTTGGAGCTGCAATGGACATATCAATGAGTATTTCTTCAGCAATGACAGAACTTGTAGAAAAAGTAAAAGATATAAAAGTAACAGAACTTATGAAGTCAGGAATGAATATTGGAAAAGATGCAATGGGGACAATGGCAAATACATTGATATTTGCTTACGTTGGAGGATCACTTGTATTAATTATACTTTTAATGTTAAATGGGTCTTCATTAATTAATATTGTAAATTCTGATATAATAGCCACTGAAATTTTAAGAGGATTATGTGGTACTATTGGAATGATGTCCGCTATTCCTGCAACAACATGCATATTTGGATTATTACATAAATTATTACCACCTAAAAAAGATATCGTAGAGCAGATGCGTGAAAAAATATCTAGTTCAAAGTAAATTGAACTAGATATTTTTTAAGCCTTTTCTTTTTCTTGCTCTAGTATTGATATTCTTGTTTCAAGGTTAGCAATATCATCACGCATTTTACCAATTCTATTTTCTATTTTAACAACACTTTCATTAAGTTGTTCAATTAGTGTGTTAGATCTAGAAATAGTAGAATTTAATTTTATAATGGGTGTTAAAATTGTTATTAAAATTGAAAAAAAGCTTAAAAGCAAAATAATTAAATTGTTATCCATTTGCAATACACCTCTTTGATATAATAGAATTAGTACTAACCTGTCCTAAAATTGCTAGTATTAATACTATATTATATGAATACAAACTAATATTGTTAAAATATTAGTTGCTACTTGAAAAAAAAATAATTTTGTGATAGAAGTATATAAGGTGATATATGTGGCTAATTCAAAAGGACAAAAATTTATTATAGCAACTTGCTTAGATGGAGAAAAGTATAATGAAAAATTTATGGAGGCTTTAAGCAGCTTAAAATCAGATAAAAATGCTGTAGTGGTTGATATATCAGCAATGAATCAAGATACTTTAAAAAAATTTGCAGATAATGGCTATATAGATTGCTATTTATTTTCTGCTGATTCGCTTGCAAATAGTAGAAATAAAGACACTATGATAAGCGTTTTAAAATCTGATTTGGACAACAAGCAAAATATAAAATTTTTAAATGTATATGATTCTCAAAATGATCAAAGTAAAAAGAGATCTGAAGATATAGGTAGTATGTTACTTGACGACTTTAATAGTAGTATAACTCATTTAGATGTAAATCAAGTGAATTTATTTAGTCAAAGTATAAGAGGTGCTAGAAATGATAGATTAAAAACTAAGGAACAAATACGTTTAAATGAAGATCAAGTATTTGATTTGGCAAGAAATATTGTCTCAACTATAGAAAATGAGAAAGATGAATATACTGCAAAACACGTAAAATCTGTTATGCAAATTTCAACTGTATTAGCACAAAAGCTAGGATTTAGTCAAGAAGAAATAGATATAATTAAAGTAGGTAGTTTGCTTCATGATATTGGAAAACTTGATGTTGCAACAGAAGTTTTACAAAAGAAAGAAAGACTTACAGATGATGAATTCAAGGAGATGAAATCACATGTAGTGTTCGGCGAAGCAGAATTAGCAAGGTATGATTTAGGTGATTATGAAAGAGCTAAATATTTAATAGATCAACACCATGAAAAATATGATGGTTCAGGTTATCCACGTGGACTAAAAGGAGAAGAAATAGATAAACTTGCAAGAGTCCTTTCAATAGCAGATTCAAGTCAGGCAATGTTTGGTAGAGCATATGATAAGAGAACAAAAACAAAGGATGAAATTGTGGCTGAATTAAGAAGGTGTGCTGGAACTCAATTTGATCCGAATATGGTTGATATAATGGTAGATATATTAGAAAAAGAACCTGAATCTATAGGCGTAAATTATGATAAAGACGGAAAAGTAATATGGGATACACCAGATGTTAGTAAAATACGTAGAAATAATAGCGCAAATTTTCAAGAACAACTTTCTGATGCAGTAAATCAAGATGTTACTGAGTATAAAGAAGTAGAGAAGAAAGAAAATAAATCTCAGGAAAGTGAACCACCAGAACTTTAAAAAAGTTAATTAAAGATATAAAAATAAAATGGATACATATTAAGTATCCATTTTATTTATCTGTTCAAGGAGACCTTCAAGGTCAATTCCATTTTTTAGGAGAACTCTCCTTTCAAGGGGTGTCGCCCCGGTTAGAAGCTTTTTTAAGGCCTCAATGTCAAATTCGTTCTTCGCAATTTCGACACATAAAGCATCTACAACGAATTCCTCTGGGTCGTTTGAGTGCTCCTTAACGAATAATTCGATCTTGTCTACCACAGGCTTTATTGTGGTTTCGTAAAAGTGCTTAGTCATAATTATGCCCTCCTCTATTGTAAAATCTATTTTTATTATAACATGAATTTTTTATAAAGTCAATATTATGTAATCTTTTAAATTCAATTTTTGATTAATTTTTTTAATAGCAATATTATATTAAGCAAAAAAATCTTTGTAAAATTTTGACAAATTTAAAATTATATGTTACCATTAAAACGATAAGTAAATTATTATAGTAAGAAGGGAAAAAATATGCCAAATTATATAAGATCAATAAAAAATTTTGGAAAAGGATTGAAAGGAACATCCATAGCTTTTTTAGGTACTGTATTGATGATTGGCTCACCTCAGACAATACCATTAGGATTTGTTATGACGGCAAAAGGAGTAAATGATGCTTTTAGAAGTTTACAAGGTGATTATATAAAAGATTCTATGATGAGTGTTGAAACAAGTAAAATTATGAATAAATTACAAAATCATCCTGAAAATTATATAGCACAGACGATGCCAACAGTAAAACAATTTTTACAATCTAAACTTACGGAGAATAAACAAGAGTTTTTAAAATTACAAGAAATTAATTTGTTATTAGGATTAGACACTAAAGACAAGAATGGTAAAAGTTTAGAATATAATACTATTACTCATATTCTCAATTATAAATTATTAAGAGAATTACAAGAAAAAGGAATAATATCTGATTTAAAAAAAGAGCCATATGGTGAACGAAGCCTAAAGAACGCTAGGGCAATGATAGGAAATACTGCTGAAGATAAAAAATATAGAAATAAAAGGAAAAATGAGATAAAGGAAAGAATTTCTCAACAGAAGGGATTTTTAAATAAATTTAAAACTTTGCGCGAGGAATTAAATGAGGGATTAGATAAGAAAACTCGAATGTTTAATATTAGCTTCAAAAAGACTGATAGAACTTTCAATGAAGAAGAAATAGCAAATATGCTACCATTTGCATCTGAAGATGGAAAAATAGACAGAAAAAAATTTAATGTTAAGCTAGATAAAGAAGGAAATGTTAAAGGCATAAATTATAGTGTAAGATATATTGTACAATTATTAAGACAGAGAGTTAAAGAAAGATATGATAAAGCCAAGACAAATATTAGAGAAAATTTATCATCGCTTACAAATGGAATAAGTGAAATTGTAGAAAATGAAGCTAATGCTAGAGATGAAAAACAAGTAATTTCCGGACCTGAAGATAAAGTAATATAGTTGAAAAATCAATAATTAAACGCATATAAATAAACGAAAACATATAAATGTTAATACATATAAAAATTATTATCAGAAAAAATGTCTTTATAGAATTAAATTCTATAAAAATATCTATACTGGTCGGAGTGACCTAAGTCTAAAAATATATATTATAAAACAAAATGAATAAATTAATTTTAGTTATAAAATAATATTTGCAGTTCCCAAATTTAAAATAAATTGATTTTTGGGAAATAATATGTTATAATATTATTGAGGTGAATATTGTGAAATTAATCGAAAGAGATTATTTAAATACTTTAATTGACATCATCGGAACACCAGATATTAAAATTATTACGGGAGTTAGAAGAAGTGGAAAATCTAAATTATTAGAAGTATTTAAAAATTATATAGAAGAACATATAGAAAATTCTAATATAATATATATAAATTTTAATATACCTATATTTGAAAATTTAATGGAATATCATAATTTATATGATTATGTGGAAAGTAAATATGAAAAAAGTAAAAAAAATTTTTTATTAATTGATGAAGTACAAATGTGTAATGGATTTGAAAAAGCAATTAATGGCTTTCATGCATTAGAAAAATATGATATATACATTACAGGTTCAAATGCTTTTTTATTAAGTAGTGATTTAGCTACATTATTTACAGGAAGAACATTTGAAGTAAAAATATATCCGTTTTCATTTAAAGAATATATGAAATATTTTGAATACACAGATATAGATGAAGCTTTCAAAAATTATGTTATTGAAGGTGGAATGTCAGGTTCATATTTGTACAATTCGATAGATAAAAAATATGAGTACATAAATGAAGTGTATAATACTTTAATTGTAAGAGATATTTTTGAGAGAAATAATATAAAAGATCCTAAATTAATGAGTTCTTTAAATGATTTTCTTATGGATAATATATCTAATAGAACTTCACTTAGGAATGTTGCAAATTCATTAAATACCAACGAATATAATCTAGAAACTAATCATAAAACTATTGGAAATTATATTCAATATTTATGCGAAGCTTTTGCATTTTACAAAATTGGTAGGTATGATATAAGAGGAAAAAGATATTTAAATAGTGATGAGAAGTATTATTTATCGGATCATGCTTTTAAATATGCTCGTCTAGGAACTAGAAATATGGACTATGGAAGAACGTATGAAAATATAGTTGCTATAGAATTACTAAGAAGAGGGCATGAAGTATATACAGGTGTTCTTTATAATAAGGAAATAGATTTTGTAGTTACTAAGCAAAATGAAAAGATTTATATTCAAGTAGCAGATAATATAGATAATGATGAAACATTACAAAGAGAAGTAGCACCTTTACTACAAATAAAAGATGCATATCCAAAGGTGATAATAGCAAGGACAAAACATGATGATTATCAATATGAAGGAATACAAATATATGATATTGCAAATTGGTTAATTAAATAAGTATTTAGGAACATTACTTGTTTAACAATTAAATGGTAAGCAGTTGTAAGAAATAAAAAAATATTAAATCTTTTAAAAGATTTAATACTTGAAATTACAATTTTAATTATTGGTCGGAGTGACAGGACCCGAACCTGCGACCTCATGGTCCCAAACCACGCGCTCTACCAACTGAGCTACACCCCGAAATACAAAGTTTATTATACCATCAAAAATAAAAAAAAGCAATACTTTTATAAGATTTTTAATATATTTATAAGTATTATATGTACAAAAGAGGTGAATAGTGTGCAATTAAAAGCTAAATACCAATATACACATTTTATATATCCAGTAATAATTGAACAAAAGAAATATGAGGAATTTTTATCAAATTTATTCGTACATGATAGACATTGGAAATTTAATATAAGTAGACAAAAAGATGATGAAAGTTTGTATAATTTTTTCTTACCATATATGAGGAAATTTTTATTTCCTACATTATTTTGGAGCGAACAAGATATTAAACAATTTAAAAAGAGTAATTTAAAGCAAAAGTTGTTAATAGCAACAAAAATGTCATGCTTAGAATTTGATTATGACCTTGCTAATATAAAGACAGGCTCACTTTCTGATAGAAAATATGGAAGGATTAATTTTGACATTTCAAGTATTAGACTAATATGTTTTAAATCAGGAGTATGTTTTATTGATATAAAGGCACAAGTGGATGAACAATCAGATTTAATAGACTTTGAAAAAATCTTAGATTTCAATCATTATTTTAGAAGTTTAACACCTAGAGCAATAAGTAGAATAAAAAATAAAAATTTTATGCATGGAAATAATATAAATAGAATAGATGACATAGCTATTTTTATAAATTCAATAATTGCTGGCTATGAAGCAAATGATATAGAAAAAATTTATTATGATAGAATGTTTACATACTCATATATGTGTTTAGATAAAAAATATTGGGAAAATCATGATGATTTTAAAAATTTTAAGAATGAATTTTTAAAATTCCAGTATGTAGCTGATAGCAGTAATAAAAGTTTATATACAATTACTGATGATGATATGAAACAAAATACATACTCTAGATGGGAAAATTCTATGTTTGGATTTTCAAGAGAAAGTGGAGTGGTATTTGTAGCTGATAATGACGATTATAACATAACTCATATGCCTTTTGATTATGAAAAAAAATATCTCTATATAATGTTGCTTGCTTTTTATCAAAGATTATGTTTAATAAACTTTTCACAAGATTTAGTTAAAAATGATAAAACAAGAATAAAGAAACTAAAAAAAGATCTTACTAGATTTACTAATTTTTCTTGGTTCAGTCAAATAACTAATTCAGATTATGGAATGTCTATATGGAAAAAATGGAAAGCAGCATTTGAATTAGAGGAACTATATGATGAGGTACATAAGGAATATCTTGAATATTATGATTCTGTCGCAGCAAGTGGACAAGAAAAAATTAATATAATACTTATTTTACTTTATACAGTAAGTGTTTTATTTACAGGATTACAGATATTAACTAATGTATTTAATATAAGGCAAGCTTGGTTAGAAATTTTAGTCGTGGCACTAATGGCAATAACAGTGCTTAGCTATCCAGTGTATATAGTTTTAAGATGGCTAAAGCATAAAACAGAAAAATATATGATATAAGGAGATAAAAAATGCACATATATTCTGGTACAGATATAATACAGGTAGATAGAATAAAAAATGCTATACAAAACAATAAAGAATTTAAGAAAAAGATTTATACTGAATATGAGATAGAAAAAATAGACAAAATAGTTAGTGATATTAAATATCAAAGCTATGCAGGAAGATTTGCAGCAAAAGAGGCAATATATAAAGCTATGTCAAAAATTTTAATAGAAAAAAATATAACTATTAAATTTAGCGATATAGAAATAAGGAATATAGATGAGCTATTAAATAGACCTAAGGTAATATTCTTAAATTCTGAAATTGCAGATTTATGCAATGAATATTTAATAGACGTAGATGTTAGCATATCTCATATAGAAACAAATGCAATAGCGATGGCTATTGTTAAAATAGACAAGGAGTAGATAATAATGGAAAGCAAAAAATATTATATAACAACACCAATATATTATCCTAGTAGTTCATTTCATGTAGGTCATTGTTATTGTACAGTTGTAGCAGACGCAATTGCAAGATATAAAAGACTTAGAGGATATGATGTGTTTTTTATGACAGGTACTGACGAGCATGGTCAAAAAATTGAAAGAAAAGCAAAAGAAGCATCTAAAACTCCAAAGGAATATGTAGATGAAATAGTTGCAGATACAAAAGATTTGTGGCAAAAATTAGGAATAAGTTATGATAAATACATTAGAACAACTGACGAAGAACATAAAGAATGCGTAAAAAAAATATTCAAAAAATTGTATGATAAAGGCGATATATATTTATCTAGCTATGAGGGAAAGTATTGTACACCTTGTGAGTCATTTTTTACAGAATCTCAACTAGTGGATGGAAAATGTCCAGATTGTGGAAGAGATGTAGAATTAGTAAAAGAAGAAAGTTACTTTTTTAGGCTTTCAAAATATCAAAAAAGACTTGAAAAATTATATGATGAAAATCCAGAATTGTTAGAACCAATTACAAGAAAAAATGAAATGATTGAAAATTTCTTTAAAAAAGGTTTAACTGACCTCTGTGTATCAAGAACTTCTGTTGATTGGGGTATAAAGGTTGATTTTGATCCAAAGCATACAGTATATGTATGGATAGATGCATTATCAAATTATATATCTGGACTAGGATATTTATCAGATAATGATGAATTAATGAAAAAATATTGGCCAGCAGATTTACACTTAGTTGGTAAGGAAATTTTTAGATTTCATGCTATAATTTGGCCTGCTTTACTTATGGCACTAGATTTACCTATTCCTAAAAAAATATTTGGACATGGTTGGTTAATAGTTGACGGAGCAAAAATATCAAAATCACGTGGAAATTATAAAGATCCTAGAGTGTACATAAATGAAACTAGCGTTGATAGCTTAAGATATTATTTGCTAAGTGAAGTTAACTTTGGTCAAGATGGCAATTTTTCTGAAGATTTATTTATAGAAAAATCTAATTCAGATTTGGCAAATGATCTTGGTAATTTAGTAAGTCGTGTTACTGCTATGGTAGAAAAATATAATGATGGAATAATAATTAAATCAGATGTCAAAGAGTCTTATGATGATAATTTAATTGACGCAGCAGAGACTTTAACAGAAAAAGTTGAATTATTGATGGACCAATTAAAAATTAATGAAGCTATTCAAAAAATATGGAATGTTATAAGGAAAGCTAATAAATATATAGATTTATCAATGCCATGGATACTTGCAAAGCAAGAAAATAGTGAGAGACTTAACGCAGTATTGTATAATTTGGTGGAAACAATAAGAATAATAGGAATAGCATTAAGACCATTTTTAGTGGAGACACCATCAGAAATATTTAACCAAATAGGTGTAGAAGATGATATTTGTACTTGGGATTCAAGTAAAAAGTTTGGATTATTAAAGGAAAACACTAAAGTTAAGAAAGGAAAAAATTTATTCCAGAGAATAGAAATTAATAAGGAGAAATCAAAAATGGAACAGGACAAGAAAGATAATGAAGTTGTACAAGAAGTACAAAATCAATATATTACAATTGATGATTTATCTAAAGTAGAGTTAAAAGTTGGTCAAGTACTAGAAGTATCTAGAGTTGAAAATTCAGATAAATTATATAAATTAATTGTTGATATTGGTAATGAAAAAAGAACTATAGTATCTGGTATAGTACCTTATTATAAAGAGGAAGAATTATTAAATAAACAAATAGTTGTAGTAACTAACTTAAAGCCTGCAAAATTAAGAGGCATAGAATCGCAAGGAATGCTACTTGCAGCAGGTGATAATGATGTAGTAAAGCTATTAGTATTAGATAATAATCAAGGTACATTAGAAAATGGTACTAATATACATTAAAAGAGTCATTTGACTCTTTTTTTGTGCCTTTTACTTAAAAATAGCATTTTATCTTGCAATAATTTACATAAAGTGATATAATTTAGAAAATTTTGTAAAAATAATTGCTATAAAAATAGCAATTTGACTAATCTTTATCTAATTGGAGGTTTATTATGGAAAATTGTATCAAAAATGAAAAAGTACACAAAAAAGTGCTACTGTTAATTGAGTTCTATAATGAGTACGGAATGGAGCCTAAACGGAGGTCAAAGTATAAAGGTGTAAATATAGGAGAATTTTTTAATAATATAAAATCTGGTAGAACCAAAATAACACAAAGTGATAGAAAAATGCTCGAAGATTTAGGGCTTAATTTAGCTAGAAAAAATAAATCAGAGGAAGTACATAAAAAAGTACTACTATTAACTCAGTTCTATGAAGAATATGAAAGAGAACCTAAACAAAGAGAAAACTATAAAGATATAGAAATAGGTCAATTCTTTAAAAGCATAAAATATGGTAATACTGAAATAACAAAGAGCGATAGAAAAATGCTTGAGAGTTTAGGAATTAATTTAGATGTAATAAATAAATCAGAGGAAATACACAAAAAAGTACTACTGCTAATTGAGTTCTACAATGAGTATGGAAGTGAACCTAAACGTAATCAAAGTTATAAGGGTATAAAGATAGGTCAATTTTTTGGCAGAATAAAATCTAATAATACTCAAATAACAAAGGGCGATAGAAAAATGCTTGAAGATTTAGGACTTAATTTTGCTAAAATAAATAAAGCAGATGAAGTACATAAAAAAGTACTGCTATTAACTGAGTTCTATAAAGAGTATGGTAGAAAACCCAAAATTATGGAAGAGTATCATAATATAAAAATAGGCCATTTTTTTAAAAATATAAAATTTGGTAATACTGAAATAACAAAGAGCGATAGAGAAATGCTTGAAAATTTAGGGCTTAAATTTACTATAATAAATAAAGCAGATGAAGTACATAAAAAAGTACTGCTATTAATTGAATTTTATAATGAGTATGGTAGAGCACCGAAAACTAAGGAAGAGTATCACAGCATAAAGTTAGGTTCATTTTTTAGTGGTGTAAAATATGGTAATATCAAAATAACACAAAGTGATAGAAAAATGCTTGAAAATTTAGGACTTGATTTATCCACAATAAGTAGAGCAGAGAAAATACATAAAAAAGTATTATTGCTAATTAAGTTCTATAATGAGTATGGTAGGGCACCCAAAACTCCAGAAGAGTATCACGGTGAAAAAATAGGTGAATTTTTTAATCGTATAAAATCTGGTAATACCAAAATAACACAAAGTGATAGAAAAATGCTTGAAGATTTAGGGTTTAATTTATCTACAATAAATAAAGCAGAGGAAATACACAGAAAAGTACTGCTATTAATTCAGTTCTATGAAGAATATGGAAGACAACCTAAACAAAGAGAAAACTATAAAGATATAAGAATAGGTCAATTCCTTAATAGCATAAAATTTGGTAATACTCAAATAACAAGGAGCGATAGAAAAATGCTTGAAAATTTAGGATTCAATTTAGTTTCAAAAAATAAAGCAGAGGAAACACATAAAAAAGTATTACTATTAACTCAGTTTTATAAAGAATATGAAAGGGAACCCAAACAAAAAGAAAATTATAAAGACGTAAGAATAGGTCAATTCTTTAGTAGCATAAAATTTGGTAATACTAAAATAACAAAAAGCGATAAAGAAATGCTTAAAAGCCTAGGATTAAGGCTAGCTTAATACCATTTTATTAAATTTCATTTACCACTAGAATAATAATTTCTAGTGGTATTTTTAAGCCTTTTTCTATTGTATTTTTATATGTACTATGATAAAATATAAGTGTTATATTTCAACAAAAGAAAGGAGAGCTATTAATTTTTAATAGTTTATAATATGGAAGAAAAGAAAGATTCAAAAATGGTGATAAAAAAAGTATTTAAAGAAATTTCAGAATGGATTATTTGCTTTGTAATTGCATATATATTGTATTTAATACTAAATTATTTTGTTGGAACAATATCTGGAGTTAAACAAGTATCAATGTTCCCAACTGCTAAAGAGGGCGAAAGATTAATAATTCAAAGAACAGTTTTATTTAAAAGACAATTAAATTATTCTGATATAATAACTTTTGAAGCTCCACTAAGTAGTAGTGATGATTATATTGTAGATAATACAAATGGTCAGACTATTTATAGTGATGTGGCACAATATGCTAATTATTCTGGATTTAATAAATTTTTACACGATTTTATTGGTATAAATAAAGTTAGCTATATAAAAAGAGTAATTGGACTTGAAGGAGACCATATATATATATCTGAAACAGGACAGGTATATAGAAATGGAATAAAATTAGATGAACCTTATCTTAGGGATGGAACTACTAGTAGAACAGGCAAATATATTAATGTTGAAGTACCAAAGGGCTCTGTATTTGTTATGGGAGATAATAGATTAGAAAGTAAAGATTCAAGAGTATTTGGATGTGTACCAATAGAAAAGGTGAATGGATACGTAATATGCAGAGTATGGCCATTTAATAGACTAGGAAAACTTGACTAATGGTGGTGTGTTTTGATGTTTGAAAATGTGATAGGACATATAAAGAATAAAAAAATTTTAGAAGACGAATTAACAGAACATAATATATCTCAAAGTTACTTGTTTTGTGGAAAAGATGGAATAGGAAAAAAATTAATTGCCCTAGATTTTGCAAAAGAAATCTTAAATGTAGAAAATCTTTCTGCATCTGCAGATTTTAAATATATTTCAAGGCAAGAAGGTAAAAAAGATATAGTAGTTGAACAAGTTAGAAGTCAAATAATTGATGATATTTATATTGTGCCATCACAAGGTAATAAAAAAGTATATGTAATAGATGATGCAGAATGCTTAAATTTAGCCTCACAAAATGCTTTGCTTAAAACTTTAGAAGAACCACCAAGTTATGTAGTTATTATTTTAATAGCTTCAAATATTTCAGCTTTTTTACCAACTGTTATTTCAAGACTAAATGTATTACAATTTGATGGAGTGTCTGATGAAGAGTTGCTTGAATACATAAACAAAAAATTTGATACAAGACTAAGTGTAGATTATATAGATTTCTTTGAAGGCTCAATTGGACAAGCTGAGACGATGATAAAAGATAATTCAATAGAAAAACTTGAACTTTTAGACAAATTACTACTATGCATAAAGCAAAAAGATACGTTAGGTGCATTTAGTTTACTTGAAAATATTGATTTTAATAACAAGAATATAATAGATTATTTAGAATATATATTATATAAAAATAATTATTATAGTTCAGTTCCAATAGTCGAAAAAGCTAAACAGAGGTTGAAATATAATGGCAACTATGATATAGTTGTAGATAGTATGATACTAAAAATAATAGATAGTATCTGAGGAGAATAAAAATGGAGAAAAAGATAATAGCAGTAAGATTTAAAAGAACAGGAAAACTCATGTATTTTGATCCTCTTCACTTTGGCTTTAGAATAGGAGATTCTATTATTGCTAATACAGAAAGAGGAGAAGAACTAGGAAGAGTTGTAAAAATTTTAGATGCTGATGAGATATCAAAAGATATAAATGTTGACAAGATAATTAAACCAGCTACAAAAAAAGATATTGCAATTTTTAAGGAAAATCAAGAAAAAGCAGATGAGGCACTAGCTTTTTGTAAAGAAGAAATAAAAAAACTAGGAATTAATATGAAAGTTTTGTGCGCAGATTATACTTTTGATTTATCTAAATTAACTATATACTTTGTTTCAGAAGAAAGAGTTGATTTTAGGGAATTAGTTAAAAATATTGCAAGTAAGTATAAATCAAGAATTGAATTGAGACAAATTGGCCCAAGAGATGAAATAAAGGTTTATCCAAATCTTGGAGTATGTGGTAAAGAAGTATGTTGTAGAACTTATTTGCAGGATTTTGAACCAGTTACAATAAAGACGGCAAAAGAACAGGGACTTCAAATTAATATGACAAAGTTATCAGGTGCATGTGGAAAGCTTAAATGTTGCTTGAAATATGAAGAAGATACATATAAAGAAAATTTAGATAAATTACCAAAAGTTGGAGCAAAGGTTAAAATAAAAGGAGAAGAAGAGGAAGGAAAGGTAGCATCTCTTGATATTTTAAATCTAAAAGTTAAAGTAAAATTTGGTACAACTAAAGAGGATGAAAGATTTGAAGTATATCCAGTAAATCTCGTAAAATGGGAAAAAGTAAAAGATGATAATAATGAGTAGAAAGGAGGGTGTAAATATGGCTTACAAAATAACAGATAAATGTGTGGCTTGTGGAATGTGTGCACCAGAATGTCCAGTTGAAGCTATTTCTGAAGGGGATGGAAAGTATGTAATAGATCCTGAAAAATGTATAGAATGTGGATCATGTGCAGCTGTTTGTCCTATGGGAGCACCTGAACAAGAATAATAATATTAAATGGCAACTCAATAAAAATGAGTTGTTATTTTTTTACAAAAAATATATATCAAAATTTCTTGCAATATACATAAAAATATGGTATACTAATACAAATTTAGAAAAGCTGTGAAAAAGAGGAGTAAGATAGAGGTTATTTCAAGAGAGAGGAATTTTTAAGCTGTAAGATTCCTTAAAAAAACATATCTGAAGGTAGCTTTGGAGCTGATATACTGAAGTGAAAATGTGTAAGTATATTCCGTCACACATCGGTAAATTGTGAATTAAGAGCATGTATTTATACATGAATTAAGGTGGTACCGCGAATATCAGACGTTCGTCCTTATGTTTTAGGATTACGTCTGTTTTTTTATATGGTGATAGATATGGTAAAAAATTTAGAAATTTTTGTAGTATTAGTTATTTTATTCATTGGTGTATTTTTCATTTTTAATGCCAGAGCAGTTTTTAAGAAAAAGGCTGAGAAAATGAAAAAAGATGAAAACAAAGTTGTAAACTTAGTTAAAATATTAGCTTATGTAGTTAGTATTTTGGCTTTGGGTATGCTTTATATTTTAATTAGAAGATAGGAGGAGTATGCATTATGGAAAGTAAATTTGATTTTTCAAAAAGAGAAGACGAAATCTATAAAGAATGGGAAGAAGGTGGATATTTTGCTTGTACTAAAGATGCAAGTAAAAAACCTTTTGTAGTAGCAATGCCACCACCAAATATAACAGGAAAATTGCATATGGGTCATGCGCTAGATAATACTATACAAGATATATTTGTTAGATATAATAGAATGAAACAAGTGCCTACATTGTGGGTACCTGGTACAGATCATGCAAGTATAGCAACTGAAGTAAAAGTAGTAGAAAAGTTAAAAAAAGAAGGAAAAACTAAGGATTCAGTTGGAAGAGACAAATTTATTGAAGAAGTTTGGAAATGGAAAAATGAATATGGCTCAGAAATTACAAAGCAACTAAGAAAAATAGGTAGCTCTTGTGATTGGAAAAAAGAAAAGTTTACTATGGATGAAAATTGTAGTAGAGCAGTTTTAACAGTATTTGAAAATTTATATAATCAAGGATTAATTTATAAAGGAGAAAGACTTGTTAATTGGTGCCCAACTTGTAAAACATCAATATCTGATATAGAAGTTGAATATGAAGAAGAGCCTTCATATTTATGGCATATAAAATATAAGGTAAAAGATAGTGATGAATATGTCGTAGTTGCAACAACTAGACCAGAAACAATGCTTGGAGATACAGCAGTAGCAGTAAATCCAAAAGATGAAAGATATTCTCATCTCGTTTCAAAAGAAGTTTTACTTCCAATTGTAAATAAATATATTCCAGTAGTAGCTGATAGATATGTAGATATGGAATTTGGAACAGGTGTTGTAAAAATTACTCCAGCACATGATAAAAACGATTTTGAAGTAGGTAAAAGGCATAACCTTGAAGTTATAAATTTGTTAAATGAAGATGGAACTCTAAACGATAATGCTTTAGAATATAAGGGAATGAAGTTAGAAGAAGCAAGACAGTTAATTGTAGAAAGATTAAAAAACGAAGGCTACTTAGTAAAAGAAGAAAAGTATAGCCATAATGTTGGAAAATGTTATAGATGTCATAACACAATCGAACCTTATATGTCTAATCAATGGTTTGTAAAAATGGAAAGCCTTGCAAAACCAGCAATTGATGCTGTTAAAAATGGTGAGGTAACATTTATTCCAAAAAGATTTGAAAAGAACTTTTTTAATTGGATGGAAAACATAGAAGATTGGTGTATTTCTAGACAATTATGGTGGGGGCATAGAATTCCTGCTTATTATTGTGAAAAGTGTGGAAAAACAATTGTATCTAAAGATAAAATAACTTTATGTGACGAATGTGGAGGCGCTCTACATCAAGATGAAGATACTCTAGATACTTGGTTTAGTTCTGCACTATGGCCATTTTCTATATTTGGTTGGCCAGAAGAAACTGAAGATTACAAGTATTTCTACCCAATATCTACTCTTGTTACAGGATACGATATAATACCTTTCTGGGTAAGTAAAATGATATTTTCTGGAGTAGCTTATACTGGTAAGGTACCTTTCAAAAATACTTATATTCACGGACTTGTTAGAGATGCAAAGGGAAGAAAAATGTCTAAATCTTTAGGTAATGGCGTAAATCCGTTAGATGTAATAAGTGAATATGGAGCAGATGCACTTCGTTTCTCACTTGTACAAAATATAAGTGCAGGAAATGATATAAGATATATTCCTGAAAAAGTAGAAGCTAGCAGAAATTTCACAAATAAATTGTGGAATGCAGCAAAATTTTCTACTATGTATTTGAATGATTTAGATGTTGAAAGTGTGGACAATTTATGTCCAGAAGATAAATGGATATTAACAAAACTTTCTCAAGTAGAAAAACAAGTTACAGAAAATATTGATAAATTTGAAATAGGTGTAGTTGTAGCAATACTTTATGACTTTGTTTGGTCTGATATTTGTGATTCATATATAGAAATGATTAAACCAAGGCTTTATAATAAAGATTTGCCTACATACAAGTCAGCTATTTGGACTTTGAATAAAGTTTTAGTAAGTACAGTAAAATTACTACATCCATACATTCCTTTCATAACTGAAGAAATCTATTCAAATTTAAAACATGAACCTGGAAAATTAATAAATGCAAAATGGCCTTGTGATGAATTTAAATATAATGATGAAACAAAAACAGTAAATGATATATTAGATATTATAAAAAATATAAGAAATATCAGAGCTACTAATGATATACAAAATTCTCAAAAGTTAAATATTGAAGTATATATTAAATCAAATGAAACAACAAATATTTTTAAAGAATGTGAAATGTTCTTTAGTAAAATGTGTTCAATTGAAAAAATTTGTTATTTAGAAAATGAAGATAATATAGAAGGTAATTATATATCAGTAATTATTGGAAATATTCATGTATATGTAGACATGTCAAATTCTATAAACAGTGAAGCTAAAATACAAAAACTAAAAGAGGAAAAAAGCAAGGCAGAATCAGAATTAATAAGAGCAACAAAAATGTTAGAAAACAAAGCTTTTGTTGAAAAAGCACCAGAAGCTTTAGTAAATAATGAGAAACAAAAGCAATCAAAATACAAAGAATTACTAGAAAATATAGATAAAGAATTAAATGAATTGTTGAATTTAAAATAATAACTTTTAGATATGAGGCTTAAAAATTTTACAGAAGTAAACAAGTTCATAAATATTTGTATATTATATTAATAGAACTTGAAGAGAGGTGAATTTATTATGGAAGAAAAAAATATTGTAAAAAAGGTAAGCATAATAAGTGTAATATCAAATTTTTTACTTTTGTTATTAAAATTAGTAGTAAGTATCATATCTAAAAGCCAAGCAATGCTTGCAGATAGCTTAAATAGTGCAGGCGATATTGTTGCTTCAGTTGTATCTTATATAGGAGCAAAAGTTTCTGCTAAACCAAAAGATTATGATCATCCTCATGGACATGGAAAGGCAGAATATGTTTTTACAATAGTAATAAGTTTATGTATGATTATAGCATCTCTTAGCATGATTAGCAGTTCAATAAAAAGCATATTAAATCATTCAAAAATGGAATTCTCAATTAAGCTAATAGCAATTTGCATTATAACAATACTAGTAAAAATAACACTTTTTATATATACTAAAAAGGTGTTAAAAAAGACATCAAGTATATTAATTAAGGCTAATAATGAGGACCACAGAAATGATATATTCATTACTTCAGGAACATTAATTTCAATTATACTTAGCTATTTAGGTTATAACTTTGTTGATGGAATTGTAGGTATATTAATATCAATTTGGATAATATATGTTGGCTTAAAATTATTCTATTTAGCTTATACAGTTCTTATGGATACAAGTCTTGGTATAAATGAACAAAATGAGTTAGTAAAATTTATAGAAGAAAACGATGAAATTTTACACGTTGATAGTATTATTTCTAAACCAACAGGCTCAAAATTTATAATTATAATAAAACTGTCTATGGATGGAACTTTAACACTAGAACATTCTCATCAAGTAATAGGAAAAATAAAAGACGATATAGCAAAAAAGTATGACTATGTAGAAGATATAATTATACACGTTAATCCACATTAATAATAGTTTTTACTATACTAATTATTGTATTATAAAAAAATTTATGTTATACTGATATTGTAAAAGAGAGGTATAGATTATGCAAAACGAAGATTCAAAAAGAAAATATTTTGTCTTAGGACTTATTATTTTAGTAGTAACAATATCAATAGTTGGAGTAATAATATCTTTGACTAGTGGTAATAAAGATAAGGATGAAAGTAAAAATGATAGCGATGTAATAATAGAGGATGCAGTAGGAGATTTAAGTCTTGCAGTTTTAAATTCAACTGATGAAGGAAGAGATTTGTCTTCAGAAATTAAGGCTCTAAATGCTACTTACCAAGATGCAGTTGCTTGGCTAAAAATACCAGGAACTGTTATAGATTATCCAATATTCTATAGCTCAGATAATGATAGATATTTAAGACATGATAGAGACAATAATGCAACTGATTGGGGAGAGCCATTCCTAGATTATAGATGTAATATTCAAAATATAGGAAAAACTAGTGCATTTATAATATATGGACATAATTCAGAGACAAATGATAACTTTACTCCATTAGTAAATTATAAGAGACCTGATTTCTTCAATACTCATAAACAAATAGAATTTTCTGATGTAAATGGAAATCATACTTGGGAGATATTTTCAATATATGTAACTGATTCTAATGATTTTTATATAAAAACTGAATTCAATTCAGACACTGAATTTGCAAACTTCTTTAATGACAGAAAAAATATGAGCATATATAATACAGGTTTAAGTATTTCAGAGTCAGATACAGTTCTTACACTTTCAACTTGTGATTATACAAAAACTGATGGAAGATTAGTAATACATGCAAAATTGATAAAATAATAAATTAAAAAGTCTGGCACATAGTCAGACTTTTTTTAGAAAGGAATAAAAATGAATCAAGAAAAATGTAATATATGTCCACATAACTGTTTAGTAAATAGAAAAATTGGTAAAATTGGTAAATGTGGTGCAGGTAACAAAGTAAAAATTGCCTTAGTTTCAAAGCATGATTATGAAGAGCCATGTATAAGTGGAACAGCAGGCTCTGGTACAATATTTTTTTCTTGTTGTAATTTGAAATGTAAGTTTTGTCAAAATTACAAAATAAGTAGTGAGAAAAAAGGAAAAGAATATTCTGTAGAAGAATTAGCAGATATATTTTTAGATTTACAAAAAAGTGGAGTACACAATATAAATCTAGTTAGTCCAACAATATATGCTTGCTATATTAAGGAAGCTTTAATTATAGCAAAAGAAAAAGGATTGAAACTACCTGTAATATACAATACAGGAGGTTATGATAGAGTTGAAACTTTAAAAGAACTGGAAGGACTTATTGATGTATATTTACCGGATTTAAAATATTTTGATAATAATATTGCATTTAGATATTCTGGAATAAAAAATTATTTTGATTTTGCAAGTAAAGCTATAAAAGAAATGTATAGACAAGTTGGAAAACCAATTTTAGATGAAAATGGAATTATAAAAAAGGGTTTAATTATAAGG
Organism: uncultured Clostridia bacterium; assembly: GCA_947628005.1. GTDB lineage: Bacteria > Bacillota > Clostridia > TANB77 > CAG-465 > CAG-465. Next base: position 68,709 of record CANQYI010000002.1, on the reverse strand, counting down.
CATTTAATACTTCCAAATAATACTAAAGATTCAATTAATGTATTAAAATGGATTAGAAAAGAAATTGGAAAAGATGTTTTTGTAAGTGTTATGGCACAGTATTTTCCAACTTATAAAGCAAAAGAAAATAATACAATAAATAGAAAAATAACTAAAGAGGAATTAGAAGAAGTACATTGTGCTTTAGAAGATTTAGAACTTTATAATGGCTACATTCAGGAACTAGGTGAACATGAAGAAGAATATGTTCCTGAATTTTAAAAGAATGCACAGGGATGTTTCCCTGTGCATTCTTTTATTAGTCAAAAACAAAAGTAACAATAAGAAATAAAATCATAAATTCAATTAAAAATTCCATAATACACGAAATTACAAAATAAAAAGTATTAGAAAGATCTAACCCTATGAGTTCACATTCAGGGGACAATTCTATAGTCGCAGAGTAGAATAAATGATTTTTTGGAGTTACATCAATTGTTATTGAACTGACATCAGTATGTGAGACTATATTATAAAAATAATCTGATGATGGAAATAATATATCAAGAGATTTAGTTTCAGTTATTTGTGAAACAATTTTTGGCAATCTATCAGGCTTACTTTCCTGTTCTTTTCCTAACTTATGGTCCCTTACTTGAAATGCGAAGAATGAAATACATATTATTACATAAACGGTAATAAATATATATTTAATCGCTCTTTTAACCTTTGCTTTCATTTATAAATACCTCCTAAAATATTAATTTTTGAGTTTTAAAAAGATTAGTAGGATTATACCACTTTTTATGTAAAAAAGCAAGTATTTTCTACTTGCTTTAGATTGATAATTATATAAATTTTCCTAAGAAATATTTTTTCTTTCCTCTTCTTATTACTAGAAGTTTGCCATCTATACTATTTTTTCTAGTAATTAAAGTATTTTCATCAGTTATTTTTTCATCATTAACTAAAATAGAACCTTGCTTTAAAAATTCTCTTGCTTCTCTTTTACTTGAGCATATATTATAATTTACAAGTAAATCAACAAGTAGAATATCTTCACCAATTTCAAAACTTGGAACATCTTTTAAGCAATTTAAAATTTCATCTACTTTAAGTTTACTTACATTACCATTAAACAAAGCTTCAGAAATATTTACAGCTTTTTCATATTCTTCAGCCCCGTGCAAATCTGTAATAATTTCACGTGCTAAAGTTTTTTGACCAAGCCTTAATTCAGGATGTTCATTGTGTTTATTTACTATATCCATAATTTCATCAGGAGTTAAGAATGTAAATACTTTTAGATAATGTTCAATCATACTGTCATCTGTATTGACTAAATATTGATATAGTTCATAGCTAGAAGTCATATCTTTATTTAACCATAGTGCATTTCCCTCTGATTTACCAAATTTTTTGCCATTACTATCAAGTATAAGTGGCATTGTAAAACCACAAGCCTCTTTTCCTGTCTTTTTTCTAATTAAATCAATACCAGTTGTAAGGTTACCCCACTGATCAGAACCAGCAACTTGCATTACACAATTTTTATTTTCAAATAGATAATAGAAGTCATACCCTTGGATTAGAGTATATGAAAATTCTGCAAATGTGATTCCTGTTTCTAATCTTCTTCTTATTATATCTTTATCTAACATATAATTTACATTTATATATTTTCCAACTTCTCTTAAAAAATCTATAAAATCTATTTTTCCTATCCAATCATAATTATTTATTACACTTGCTTTACCTTTAAGTATATCATTTACTTGTTTCTTTATACCTTCTAAATTTTTAGCAAGTGCCTCTTTTGAAATTATTTCTCTTTCTGCTGTAGGACGGGGATCACCAATAAGTCCTGTAGCACCACCAACAAGCAAAAATGGTTTATGACCTGCAAGTGCAAGTCTTTTTGCAGTTACAAGTGAAGAATAATGTCCTAGATGTAGACTAGGTGCAGTAGGATCAGTACCCCAATAAAAAGAAATTGGCTCGCCATTTAATATATTTTTTAAATTTTCAGAAGTAACATCTTTTATTAATCCTCTCCAAACTAATTCATCATATAAGTTCATAAAATACCTCCAAATTACAGATAATATTATAACACAAGTTGTATATAATTTAAAGTTTTTTAAAAAATATATTTGATTTAATTAAAATGTTGCAAAAATGCATATCATATAGTAAAATGAAATAAGGAAATTGAAAGTGATTTATATGGAAAAAAGTAAAAGTTTTTTTAATAGATTTTATCCAAATTATGTATTTGAAAGTGTTGAAAAAATACCTTATGAGGTATTAGAAAAAGAAAAAATAAAATTAATAATATTTGATATGGATAATACTCTAGTAGATAATAAATATACATATACTGAAGAACTTAAAGAATGGATGCAACACATTAAAGATAAGGGTGTTAAATTATATATTCTTAGTAATTCTCCAATGGAAAAAAAGGTAAAAAGAATATCAAATGAGTTGGGAATAAAGTATATATATAATGCAAAAAAACCTTTCTTAAAGGGATTTAAGGCAGTAGTAGAAAATTCAAAAGTTAAAAAGAAGAATGTAATGATGATAGGAGATCAACTCTTTACTGATGTATGGGGTGGAAATAGATTTGGCATAAAAACAATCTTAGTAAGACCAATTGCTACAAAAGAAGCAATTATTACAAAGATTAAAAGGCCATTTGAGAAAATAGTATTAAAAAAATATTATAAAAAAAGAGGGGAAATTGATTGATGCAATATATACCATATATAGTAATGAGTATTCTTGCAATTATTTTTGGACAACTAGTGGGACAACTAAATAAAAAATTACCACCAGTCGTTTGCGAAAAGATAACATATAAAGAGTATTATAAAACATTTTTTACTGATTTTAAAATTGATTTTAAATATACAATTATATTTTTAATTTTATATAATTCATTTATTTATTTTTTAGGAAATAATGTAACTTCTTATTTATATACGATTATAATTGTTGCACTTACGATAGTATTTTATGTTGATATTAAATATCAATTAATACCTGATGAGACACATATAATTATACTTTTAGCAGGTCTTATAAATTTTATTTTGAATATAAATAATTGGTGGAGTTATTTACTAGGAGCATTTGTTGGTGGTGCTATATTTTGGCTACTAAATTTATTAACTCTTGCTATTCTTAAAAAAGAAGGAATGGGCTTTGGGGATGTAAAACTAATGGCATCTTTAGGCTTTATGTTTGGTATAAAGGGAATAATTGTTATAGCCTTAATAGCATTTTTTATAGGTGCAATAGTAGGGGTATTTATACTTATAATAAAGAGAAAAGAAGATAGTGCTTACATGCCATTTGGACCATTTATAGCTTTAGGAGCAATTATTTTAATGTTTACTGGAGCACAGTATATTATAGAACTATATATAATATTTTGTAGTTTCATTGGAAATAAAATAACAGATCTTATATTTTTAATTATGAAAAAGTAATAAGCTTAAATCGATTTGGATTTAAGCTTAAATTATTTACAAATACCAATATTAATAGTATAATAATATATGTTAATATGTTTTTAGGAGACGTAAAATGAAAAAAGGCTTTTTCTTAAAATTGTTTATAATTATTTTTATTATAGCAGTTATAATTTTGCTTACTTTTATTGTTGATTTTAATTTAATAGCATCAGGATCTTCGCCTAAATTTTGCTTAAACAAGATTGAACATTCAGAAAATTCAACAGAGTATATTGGACTGGGCTATAAAATTATAAAATATAAAATAAATGATCAAGAGCAAAAATTAAAAGTAGGTGGATTATTACTAAAGTATGATCCTGAATTCATAGAAAATTTACAGCCTCCAATAGATATTCAAGGACATATAAAAAATATACAAAATAATAATGGAGTATACGTAGTTTATATAGAAACAGATTCATATTTTACCAAAAAATATAAATATGATAAAGCTTATGCAGTTGTATCTAATAGTACTGAAATTGAAAGTATAGACGGAACAAAAAAATATAAAAAAAGTGATGTAAAAGTCGGTCAACTTGTAAATTTGTATTTTTCAGGAAATGTACAAGAAATTTATCCAGTTAGAGGAACAGCAGGTAAATTGGTAATAGTTGAAGATTTAGAAGTAGGAGATAAGGATGAATAAATTAGAATTACTTGCTCCAGCAGGAAGTCTGGAGAAAGCAAAAATAGCTTTTAAGTATGGAGCAGATGCAATATATGCTGGTACAGCTAAACTATCTTTAAGGTCAAGAGCTGAACTTAATTCTGATAGTCTAGAAGAGACTATAAAATATGCACATAGTTTAGGTAAAAAAGTTTACGTAGCATTAAATATTTATGCACAAGACTCAGATTATGAAGAAATAGAAGAAGAAATAAAAAGGTTGGCTAAGGTAAAGGCTGATGCAATAATTGCAAGTGATGTAGGAATAATAGAGAAAATAAAAACATTAGCACCAGATATGCCAATACATATAAGCACACAAGCAAATAGTGTAAGTTTAGAAGATGCAAAATTTTGGTATAAATATGGCGCTAAAAGAATTATACTTGCAAGAGAACTTAGTAAAGAAAGAATAGAATATATAATGAAAAATAAGCCAGAGGACTTAGAAATTGAAATGTTCGTACATGGCGCTATATGTTATGCATATTCTGGTAGATGTTATCTAAGTAAATATCTTGCAAATAGATGTGCAAATGAAGGAGATTGTGCACAACCATGTAGATGGGAATATAATATAACTGCAACTGAAGTAAATAATAAAGATAGTAAAATAAATATTGATTTTGATGAAAGAGGGACATATTTATTTTCCTCAAAGGACATGTGCCTTATAAATCAAATTCCTCTATTAGATAAAATGGGAATAGATAGCTTGAAAATTGAAGGTAGATTAAAGACAGAATATTATTTAGCAACTGTTGTAAGAGCATATAGAAAAGCAATAGATGAGTATTTAAAGTTAAAGCTAGAGGGCAGTGCAGATAAGTTTGATTCAAGCAAATATTTAAGAGAACTAGAAAAAGTAAAAACAAGAGGATTATCAGAATTTTATTTTTCAAATAAAGACAACTGCGATATTCATGATTTAGATGGAAAGAGCGAAAATATGGAATATGAATATGCTGCAAAAGTTGTAAAGAAAGATTCTGAAGATACAGATATTGTTATCGCTGAGGTAAAAAATAAAATAAGTTTAAATGATAAATTAGAACTATTGCCAACAGATACAATTGAAAGCAAGAATTTTACAGTAGAGAAACTGTATGATATAAAAACAAATAAAGAAATTACTACAGTTAATCCAGGAGTGAAAGGACAACTAGTAAAAATTAAAATTCCTTACGAAGTTGAAGAAGGACTTGTTATAAGAAGAAAAAAATAAAGTATTATATTTGTAAAAGAGAAAAGTTTATGCTAAAGCTTTTCTCTTTTTTTCTTCTTTCACTAATATTTAAAAATGGCATAAAATGTATAATATGGAGGTGAAAAATATGTATGATTACTATCTAAAATATGGATTATTACCAAATAAATTAACATACGCACAAAGAAATGCTTATTACAGAAGCCAAACAAGAGATAGTAAAACAGATGAAATCTTAGAAATAATACTTGAATCTTTAGGAAATGAGAGAGATGATGAAGTATTTTATGAATTTTTAATTAATAGTACCCCAAGAAGAGAAGACAAGGAAATTATATCAACAATTAGAGATGATGAAAAAAAGCATAGAACTTTATTATCAGAAATTTATAAAAATTTAACTGGTATGTATCCTAAAGTAGAAAGCAGTAGCGAAAGTAATACTACTAATAAAATTACATACATGGAAGGATTAGAGAAGGCATTTATGGACGAATTAAAAGCCTTTGAAAAATATAGAAAGGTATTGGCAAATATGGCTGATAAAGATAATTATAATAAAATGTTTGAAATAATGAGTGATGAAATGAAACATGCAATTAAGTATAACTATTTAATAACTAAAAATATGAAATAGTAATAATGAGGAGGATGAGCTAATGCAAACTGAAGAAATTATAAACGCTCAAAATTATTTATTAACATTTGATAATATCTTAAATCAGATGCAAAATAAAATGTTATCACAAAAAATAAATCAGGACATAACACTTGATTTTATTAGATGTATGATACCACATCATCAAGCAGCAATATATATGTGTGAAAATTTATTAAAATATACTAAACAAAATTCATTAATTAATATAGCAAATTCAATTATACGTATGCAGACAGATGGAATAAAACAAATGCAGTATATAGCAAAAACTACAACAACATTTCCAAACTCAATTTCAAAGGTAGATTGCTACATGTACCGATATAATGAAATAGTAAATTCAATGTTATTTGAAATGCGTAATAGTGTAAGGTGTACTAATATTAACTTAGATTTTATAAATGAAATGATTCCACATCATGCGGGTGCAATTTCAATGTGCTCTAATTTGTTGGAATTTAATATAGATCCTAGATTGGTTAAAGTTGCAAAATCAATTATAAATGAGCAAAGTCATGGCATAGTTCAACTCAAGGCAGTAAAAAATACACTCTGCTTTAAAAATGGTAGATAAGAAATTATGATTAATGTAATAATTGGAACATTAATACCATTTATAGGAACTTTGCTTGGAGCGTGTACTGTATTTTTTATGAAAAATAATTCTAATATTAAATTGCAAAAAATACTTTTAGGATTTGCCTCGGGAGTAATGATTGCGGCATCTATTTGGTCTCTTATAATTCCTTCTATAGAAATATCAAAAGATATATGCAAACTTTATTTTATACCACCAGCATTGGGATTTATACTAGGAACAGTTTTTGTATTAATATTAGATATATTATCTCCCAATATAAGTGAAAATAAGAAAGATAATAAAACTATACTTTTAATGCTGGCAGTTACTTTACACAATATTCCTGAAGGAATGGCAGTAGGAGTATCTTATTTAAGATATATACTATCAAATCAAAGTGTAATGCTTACTTATGCTATTGCACTATCTATTGGAATTGCAATTCAAAATTTTCCAGAAGGTGCAATAATTTCAATGCCACTTAGAAATGAAGGTAAAAGTAAGAAAAAATCATTTCTTTATGGAGTAATATCTGGAGTAGTAGAACCAATAGCAGCATTTATAACAATTGCTCTAACAAATTTAGCAGTTAGATTGCTACCTTATTTATTATCATTTGCAGCAGGTGCAATGATTTGTGTAGTAGTAAAAGAGTTAATACCAGAGTATCAATCAGATAAAAAATCTAATTTAGGTACTATATGTCTTTCTTTAGGATTTATTATTATGATGATATTAGATATTGCACTTTAGTAGATGTTATGATATTTAGAAATATATTTTTTAAAATTTTATAATATGTTAAATGTCCGAAATAAAACTTGAAAAAGTACCAATAAAACTATTGAAAAAATACCAGCAAAATGTTATAATATATGAAAATAGTTATTTGGGAGGGATAATATGGCACTTACAAAAAATGATTATAAAAAAAGAATTATAGATGAAAAAATAGAAAAAAATTTAAAAATATTTGGAGCAATAAGTATAGAAGGGCCAAAATGGTGTGGAAAAACATGGACCTCTCTAAACCATGCAAATTCAGTAGTTTATCTTAATAATGTTAGTAATAATTTTAATGAAAGAACTTTGGCACAAATGAATGTTGATTTAATATTAAATAAGGAATATCCAGAACTTATTGATGAATGGCAAGAAGTACCTGCAATTTGGGATGGAATTCGCTTCAAATGTGATGAAGATAACAAGAGAGGAAAATATATATTAACAGGATCAGCAACACCAGTAACAAAAGATATTCATCATTCAGGTGCTGGAAGAATAGCACGAATGAAAATGTACACAATGTCTTTGTATGAATCAGGAGATTCTAGTCGGAGAAATTACATTGCAAGATTTATTTAAAAACAATGTTAAAGATAAGTTGACAGAAAAAGTAGGCTTAAAAAAGTTGATTTATTTAATCATAAGAGGTGGATGGCCACAAAGCATAGGGATGACAGAAGAGAATGCTTTGGAATTAACTCAAAGTTATATAAATAATGTCTTGAATTTCGATATTTCTAATATTGATGGAGTAACAAGGGATATTAATAAAATGCGTATGATATTGCGTACTATAGCTAGAAATGAAAGTACAATTGTAAATAATAATACAATAATACACGATGTAAATCAAGATAATGATGTGGCAAGTAAAAATACGGTTTTAGATTATATTGATGTTTTAGAAAAATTACATTTGATAGAAAATCAGCTAGCATTTAGTGTAAATTTACGTTCAAGTAGTAGAATAGGTAAATCAGCAAAGAGACATTTTACAGATCCATCTTTGGCTTGTGGTATTCTAGGATTAACTACTGAAAGTTTACTAAATGATGTAAATTTTCTAGGATTTTTATTTGAATCTCTTTGTGAAAGAGATTTAAGAATTTATATAGAAAGTTATAATGGCAATTTATATCACTTTAGAGATAATACAACAGGATTAGAAATTGATTCAATAGTGGAAATGCCAAATGGAGAATATGGAGCAATTGAAATAAAACTAGGAACTGATAAGATAGAAGAAGCAGCACAAAATTTATTGAAATTTAATGACTTAGTAGAAAAGAAGCCTAAATTTTTATGTATAATTAGTGGATTACATGAAGCTATTATTAAAAGACCTGATGGAATATATATAATTCCAATAACAGCACTTAAAAATTAAGATAGCCTGAATCTGTACTATCTATTGAAATTAATTTCATAAATTAGTGAGTATATAACTTACCTGTATATTGCATTCTAGTATAAATTATGATATTATTAAAATATGTTGTGAGGTAATAAATATGTTAAAAAAGTTTTTTAAATCTCATTTCTTAATAATCTCTATTGCTTTGTTGTTAATTTTAATTATAACTTCTGCAATAGTATTTTCTGTTATAAAAAGTAATAAACATGAAAAAATTAATGAATATTTTAATGAAAATATAAGTTTACTTTCTCAGCCAAGTTTAGATTTACAAGATTCACAGTTACAACAATCGGAAGTTGAAAATAGAGAACCTCTTACTTTCACTGTAGATATAAAACACGAGACTAAAGAAGGATATCAAATGGAAGATGGTACTTATGTAATGGGTGAAGAAAGTACTAAGTATGTAATAATACCAAGTTATTATAAAGATGTATCTGAATGGACAGATGAAGAAAAAGAGGCATATAACAAACTTGCACAAGAGATTGCAAAGAAGGTAAAAGATGATTTTGATAATACGGTTGCACAAGAAAATCAGAAATTACAAGAGTTAGAAGAAGAAAGTAGAAAAATTGAAACTTCACAGTCTAAATATTACAATTGTGGAGTAGGCCGAATAGCATATAATTCTTATACAAGGAAGTATTCAGGTAATTATATAGCAGGTGTTACAAGGAATTACTATGATGATAGTGGCTATACTACTAGTTATGATGAAAGACAGATGGAAGATACTTCAGCTGAAGATTTTAGAAATAATATTTATCCTGTATTACTACAAATTTTTGAACAATTTAAAAATGATAATACTTGGCTTGAAGAAGAAGTAAATGAATATGGTTCAAATTTGAATGAAGTTTATCATTTATCAGATTAAAAAATAGCAATATTCTAGTAAAAGAATATTGCTATTTTTTCATTCATATTTTATGAATTTCTTTAATTTATTTTGAACTTTGGTTTCTATTCTTGAAACGTAGGAACGTGATATTCCAAGTTGGTCTGCAATTTGCTGTTGAGTTTTTGGTAAATTTCCGTCTAATCCATATCTTAATGTCATAATATATTTTTCTCTTTCTGGTAGTTTGTTTTTTATAAAATTTTTAACCTGTGCAGTAAGCATTTTATTATATATTGTTTCTATTGCATCCTTTTCATCTGAATCTATAGTATCAACTAGCTCCATGTCATTGCCGTCTTTATCTGTGCCAATAATTGTATTCATAGATACTTCTGATTTTTGCTTTTTAGTTGCCCTTATATGCATTAGTATTTCATTTTCAATACATTTGCTAGCATAAGTACTTATTTTATAATTTTTCTCTCCTTTAAAGCTATTTATAGCTTTTATAAGACCAATAGAGCCAATTGAAATTAACTCTTCTATATCTTGTTCTTTAGTTTCATATTTTTTTGCAATATGTGCTACAAGACGTAAATTGTGTTCTATCAATTTATTCTTTGCCTCGGTATCGCCTTCAAAATATCTTCTTAAATAGAATTCTTCCTCTGTCTTACTTAGTGGTTCGGGAAATAAATTAGAACTTTGTATGTAGCCAAATAAGAAGAATATATGAGAGAATATGGATTGTAAAAAAGAAAAAAGCATACAACACCTCCAATATTTTACTTTTCTTTACATATTTATGTATTTATTTTAAAATATTGCATGTCAGGAGATGTTTTATGCTTTAAATTATATTATTTTTTTAGAAGCTTCTTCCGCCACCGCCATGAGAAGAACCACTGCTACTACTATGAGTAGATGAGCCTGAAGAACCACCTGATGAAGATGAAGGAGGGTCATAAACTTTAGAAGTATTTGTGTGTAAAAATCTATCTTCATTCTTAGTAAGGTTAAATGAATCTTTCAATAAATATTGCTTTGCTTGTGTTGCCTTCGCTATAGTTTTATGCTTACTAGATGCTACTGATATAAATATAAGTGTTACTATAACAGAAAATATTAGTATTGCAGGAATAGGAAGATTCAAAGAAGAAGCAGAGTCTATAAATGCATTAGCACACTTGTAATATTTATCATCTGAAATATAATTATATGTATCATCTAATATTTCATCGATTCTTTCATCATTATATTTTTGTATTGCCTTACCTGTGGTAGATATCCACATTTCTCTGTTGTCCATATCAATTAAAAATAGTATACCGTCATAATCTGTGCCTATACCAAAATTATTATAGTCATAAAAGTCATCGGCATAATCTCTAGCATTAAGTTTATCATTATAATCTATAGTAACAATTACCATATCCATATTAAATCTTTTGATATATTTATTTACATTATTATATAGCTGTAATTCTTCTTCATCTGTGAATAAATTAGCGAAATCATATACTTTTTCGCTTGCATCTACTTTAGGAGTTGATAATGCAGCATCTATTAAAGTAGGTGTAAGTGGAAAATTTTTATCTACTCCCAAATCTTCTTCTGTTCTAGGATAAGTGTTAGTAGAGGCAAATATGTTTGTACAAAAAGCTATTATAAAGAATAAGCTTAATATTAAAGTTAATTTATATCTTTTCATATTATATACCTCCTAAAAGTAATTTTACAATTATAACAACAACAGAACTAATTAAAGTAGATGCTAAAAAGCAACCGATGCTGTATAATATCATTTTTTTCTTATCTATAGGAATATTACCAACCATTTTACCTGTTTGACCATTCATTGCAAACAAATGCAATTTATCTTTGTATTTTATATTTAACATCCAAACAGGAAGTAATATATATTCAGCTTTTTTTGTATCTATTTTTACATTATGGTCTTTAACAGTTACAGTAGAATAACCTTTTATAGTTGATTTTAATTCATCAATTGTAGAAGTTACTATTCTTTCATGTGCTCTTTTAGAAGCTTCAACTTTATCTACATCATATTTCTCGGCTAAAAATCCTGAAAGATAAGACATGTTAAATTCTTTAAATTCATCATAATTAAAGGGCTCTATTGAATCCATTGTATTATCATCAAACTTGGTAGAGCCATCCACAGGGACTCTCTCAAACGACATATTTGCTGCTCTATCTACTGAATATGTATCTGTTTTTGTGTATCTGTAATCACCGCTACGCCAAGAACTAATTTTTGAGGCATCAGCATTTATATTTGCTTCAACATCACAGTCATATGTCCAAAAAGGAATATACACACCAGTCAATTTTTCTATATTTTCTTTGGTTCCAAAATCTTTTGGAGCAAAAATCTTACCTTTCTTAAATTTTAAAAATTTTGCTATAGCTTCTTCTTTAGTATTTTTAAATGGTATTATTTTTAAAGGCCTAAATTCATCTTTTAATTTGTTTTTAATTATACTTGAACTTCCACAATATACGCAAAATGTAGCAGTAGTAGTTTCATCTGCAATAATTCTTGCACCACAATTAGGACACTCGTATAAATCGGCGTCTATATCTACTTCTTTAGTAGAATCAGATTCATTTTGCTTTTTTTCAAATTCTTCTAAATCTTCTAATGCAAAAGAACCTCCACAATAACTACAATCCCATCTACCACTTGCAGGATTAAAAGGGAGCTTAGCACCACATTTAGGACAATTATGATCTAATACTTCCATACAATACCTCCTCTTAAATTATAACAAAATTATACAATAAAGGGAAAAATTTTACAATTTATTTATATAATCTTTATTTAAATTTTCGTTATTTATTATTGAACATATATTAGAAGCAAACATATCAAATTCAGCAAGCTTCTTTAAGTTTGAATCTGACAGGCTCAAAAAATCTTCTTTCTTTATTATAATAGGAAGACTAGCAGATTTAAAAATATTTGATAAATTCTTTTTTCCAATATTTGATAAGGCTAATATGTGTGCATAATAAGTAGATGCATTATATATGTCACTAAAATCTTTTTTAGTTATATTTAATAATATATTTATTAAAATTCTTTTTATTTTAGATTCTTGATATCTTTTACTTTTTATATTTTTAATCAATTGGTCGTAGTTTTCTGAGGTACTAATTGCTTTAAATATTTTGTTTTCAAGTCCTTCCGTAATTTCAAATATATCTTTAAGTCCGATTAGTACCAAGAGATAATATTTTATATTTTAATATATAGAATAAATCATCATTTCTAAAAAAAGATTTTTTTTGAATTATATCAAATGTATCACTTGGAACATAATTTTTTAGTATAGAAATATCTTTATTGTCATAAAGTAAATTTCTTATTGAAGTAGCACTACAATAGTTATTGCAAGTGATGTTATTTTCATCAAATTGAGCTCCAACTCTTTTTATAGAAATTGGTTTAATTTTACTATTTAATTTTATAAGTGATTTTATATATTCGATAGCCAGTATATTATTTGGCTTTTTTATTTCTAATAACTCGTCATCAGTTAAAAAATTTTTTAAAGCCTCAGCTCTAGCATCAGCAAATGAAATACCATCATTCATTATAGAAGAAGTAGTTTCCCAAATCATTTTTTCGTTTTCTATAATTTTTTTTGCTATATTATCTAAAGTTTTTATATTATCGCATTCAGTGCCAAATGCTATATTATCTATAAATCCTAAATCATTTAATATCCTTATAGCCGAATAAGAAAAATATTGCGCACTTGAGTTTGAAAATAGCACAGGTAATTCTATTACTAAATCTACACCATTTTTTATAGCAAGATTAGCACGTGTAAATTTATCATAAAGTGCAATATTTCCCTGTTGAGTAAAATTTCCAGACATTATTGCAACTACAAAGTCACATTTAGTTATCTTTTTTGCTTCATCAATTAAATATTTATGACCATTATGAAATGGATTATATTCACATACTATTCCTAAAGCTTTCATTGCTTCCTCCTTGAATATTAATACAAACTATGTTATTATTATATAAGTATTAGTACAAAAAATCAAGGTTGGAGGAAATATATAAATATGGAGAATAAGAAACAAAAGAATGTTGTAATATATACTGATGGAGCTTGCAGTGGGAATCCAGGGCCAGGTGGTTATGCTGCAATACTTATATATAATAATGTTGAAAAAGAAATTTCAGATGGCGAGCCAAATACTACAAACAATAAAATGGAAATGCTAGCTGTAATTAAAGCATTAGAAATATTAAAAGAGCCATGTAATGTTACTATATATAGTGATAGTGCTTATGTGGTAAACTCAATAAATAATGGATGGGTATATAATTGGAGTAGTAATAATTGGATAAAAGCAGATAAAAGTAAAGTAAAGAATATAGAATTGTGGGAAAGATTATTAAAACTTTTAAGTATTCATGATGTTAAATTTATAAAGGTAAAAGGGCACAGCGATAATGAGTATAATAACAGATGCGATAAATTGGCAGTAAAAGCAAGAGAAAAATATAGCTTATAAATTATAATAAGTTAATGAGTTATTAAATACCACCATAGAGCATATTATGTTCTATGGTGGTTTAATTATGAAAAGATATTTAATAAACTATATAAAAGAAAATTCAAAAATTATAACTATATTTTTACTTTCTATATTAATAGGAGTAGTATCAGGAATAATTATATATCAATTTTCTAGTGAACAAACAAAAATAGAATTGAAAGATACAGTGGTAAATACTTTGAATATATCAAAGCAAGATAACTTTGACGGAATAAATATAATTAAAAATGGAATTAGTACAAATTTAATATTAATTATTTTAGTATATTTTTCTTCTCTTACAATGATATGTCCTATTTTAATATCACTAATTAATATGATTAAAGGTATATCTATAGGTATATATGTACCTATACTATTTAGTGTGTTTGGAATTTATAATGGAATAATAGCTTTATTATTACTTATTATAATACCAAATTTATTTTATCTTCCAGCTTTTGTTTTCTTAAGTACAAATGCCTTGAGTTTGCATTATATTATAACAGAGAAGTTAAAAGAAAGTAGAACAAAAATATTGATAAAACATTTAACTTATATTGTAATAGGATTTTCTTTTATATTTCTTTCAGTGCTGTTAGAACAAATATTATCAGTTAATATAATAAGTATTTACAAGAAAATATAATATATAATTACTATAAATAAAATATAAAATATGAAAAACATTACATAATTTTTAAAAAAAGTCTTGCAAAAAAACAAAAAATGTTGTAAAATGATTGTCAGAATGGAGGAGCAATAACATGAAAATCATTATTGACGAATTTATTGATAGTTTAAAAGCAAGACAAGCATCAGCTAATACACTTGCATCATACGAAAGAGATATCGTTCAATTTAGTAATTATTTTGAATCACAAGGTAAAAAGATTTTTGACTTAACAAAAGATGATATGCAAGATTATATAAATCATTTAATAGCTTCTGGGAGATCCAATTCTACTATTTCAAGAAGCACAGCATCTATAAAAGCATTATATAAATATTTAGTTAGCAAAAAATTAGCAGAAGTAAATATTGCTGATAGCGTAGAAGCTCCTAAAGTAGATAGAAAAGAACCAATGATATTAACATCAAGTGAAATAGAAAAGTTATTAGAACAACCAGATTTATCTGAATTAAAAGGACAAAGAGATAAAGCAATGTTAGAAATTTTATATGCTACAGGCATAAGAGTTACTGAGCTTATATCTTTAAGAGTTGAGGATGTAAATTTATCTGGCGGTTATATAAAGGTTAAGAAGAAAAATAGTGAAAGACATATACCACTTGGAGCTTTAGCTTTAAAATGCTTAAAAGAATATATGGACAAAGTTAGACCTTTACTTATAAAAACAGAAGAAGAAAAAACTTTATTCATTAATACTAACGGACAAAAAATGACTAGACAAGGTTATTGGAAAATTTTAAAGCAATATAAAGAGCAAGCAAATATAGATAAAGATATAACACCTCATACTATAAGACATTCATTTGCAGTACATATGTTACAAAATGGTGCAGAGTTAAAAACAGTGCAAGAATTATTAGGACATACAGATGTTGCATCTACTATGATGTATACTCAAATGCTAAATCTTGATGATAATAAATAAAAAAGTAAAAAATATTGTAATTTTGTCAAAAGACCGATTTCTCGGTCTTTTTTACACTTTTATGTAATATAATTAACTTGAAATTTGCAATTTTTTCAAAAAATTATTAAAAAAGTATTGCATTATTATGTAAAGTATGTTATAATAAAATCGTAAGGTAATTTAGGAGGTATTTAAATTATGTTAAAAAAATTAAATATTAAAAAAGTATTTGCGGTTATGGCAATAGCTGTAATGTCTTTATTAACTATACCAGTAGGAGGTTTTGTAGAGGCATCTAGTGTTGTAGTATCTGTTGGCGCACTATCATCTACAACAGTAAAAGAAGGTGGAAGCGTAAGCTTTACATTAAAATATGATGGAGATGTTAGAAAAATAAGCTTAAAAAATGATGACATAGGATTAGACGGATTTACTGCTAACAAAAGTATAACAGCAAACGGAAATCAAAGAATTGTAACTTTAACAAATATTGTACCAAAAAACAATTCTAAACAAGGTATTGTACATATTGCAGGTGGTACAGCTATCTCTAGTGATTTTAAAATGACTGATCCAATAAATACAGCAGTATTTACAATAGTAGCAAAAGATACAGTAGCACCAGTTTTAAAAATTAGTAATCCAAATCCAACAAAAGTTTATGTTGGTGGAACAGTAACTTACACATTAACTTATACTGATAATATTAGAATAAGAAAAATAAGTCTTAAAGATGCAGATTTAGGATTAGAAGGATTTACAGCTACTAAAAAAGTAGTTATTAATTCAAATAATACAGCTACAGTTACTTTAAGCAATATTCAAGGTTCAATAGGTGGAGGAAAAATCTTACATGTTGCAGGTGGAACTGCTATAGATGACGATTTTAATATGGCAAATGCAGTAAATGCTCCAGCATTTGTAATAGCTGAAAAACCAACTCAAAAACCAGATGATCCAAAACCACAAGATCCAAAACCACAAGATCCAAAACCACAAGATCCAAAACCACAAGATCCAACACCAAGTCAACCAGAACCAGAAAAACCAGCTGATTGGATTCCAAATCCTAACACAGGTAGAATATAATTTAAGCAAATACGTAAAAGAGGGGTTGTATGAAAATATAATCCCTTTTTTTATAGTATAAATTAGAATAGGAGGTAAGCTCTATGCAAATAAATAATAAAAAGAAAAAGATAATAGTAATAGTAGTACTAGTAGTTTTAATGCTAGCATTATTAGGTTGGATTGGTTATATAGTATATAATAGAAATGCAAACGATGATATTCCAAAAACTGATGAATTAGAATATATCAAGCTAAGTGATGTTACATCATCAGAAGACGAAGGAAGAGACCTACAAAGCGAAATTAAGGCATTAAATGCTACTTATTCAGATGCAATTGGATGGCTAAAGGTATCAGGAACATCAATAGATTATCCAGTATTCCAAAGTACAGATAACGACAGATATTTAAGAAATGATAGAGATAACAATTATTATATGTGGGGAGAAAATTTCTTAGATTATAGATGTAATATTGATAATATAAACGAAAAAAATATTCATTATATAATATATGGACACAATAGTAGCGAAGATAGTTGTTTTACACCTTTACTTAAGTATAAAGAAGAAGACTTCTACAAAGATCATAAACAAATAGAATTTTCTACTCTAAATGGTAATTATAAATGGGAAGTATTTTCTGTATATATAACAGACACAAATTTCTTCTATATTGATACAAACTTTGAAACTGATGACGAATATGCAGAATTTTTAAAGACTTTAAAATCTAAAAGTTTATATGATACTAAAGTAGAAGTATCTAAAGAAGATACAATATTAACTCTATCAACTTGTGAATATTCAATAACTGATGGAAGATTTGTAGTACAAGCAAAATTAATAAAATAAAAAAATAACTCTGAGAATAAGTAAAATTCCCAGAGTTATTTCGTGATTTTTAAGTAAAATTACATTAATAATGCAAAATTATGTAATTTTTTATCAAAAATATGCTAGAAATATTGACAAATAGTCTAGAAAATGCTATAATAATAGTAGGGTTATAAAAGTAGTAATAACCTTAATAGGTTTTTTAAATTCAACCTTCTGATTATGGGGTTTAAAATCAGGGGTTTTCATATATAAAACAAACAAACGAAACACACGCATGAAAGGAAAGATGATATATGAGAAATAATACGAATAATACAACCTCTTACAACGAGGTCGCAAGAAGTAAGCGGACTAGATTATTGGCAGTAATGCTGCTGATAATCATGATGGTTTTTATCGTGGTAGCACTCGCTGCTATGATGTCAAATGACGGTAATGTTGCTGAGAAGAATACAGCTTATGCGGCGGAGAGCAAAACTGAGACTACTACAGAAGCACCTTTGACTTCTTCGAAAGAAGAGAATTCTGCCTTTGTATGCACTTGTCATAAGACATGTGACGGAGAATTAGAAAATTGGTTTGAAAAGGATGGATGTAAGATATTTGTTGTTTGTGACACCCAATGTCCGAATTACAGAGAACTTATGGAGAGGTATCCCTCTATCTTAGTGTTTAACACTAAGATTGAAAACAATTCGTTCTCCGGAACGATTCAGGTTGGTGACATTGGCGAAGGTGCAAATTTGGAGATCAATGTCCAGAGTATCGTAGATACCTTGAAGGATTTTGACTTTTCAACATCGTCAGAGGCCCTTATTGTTGGTGACTATGCTAACATCAAAAACAGCGTTCTTGGCAAGGAGAACGATGGAAACCAGATGGATAGTGTTGATGAGAATCAGGATTGTGACGTTGTTCAAGACAATGAAAATGGTCCTGTTATAGATTCTCAGGAAAGCGCTGGAGGCAATGCAAATGCCAATAATAATAAAAGCCCTAGCGCAAGCGCTACGGAAAAACAGCAGAATAGTCAGCAGGCAACGGTAACTAAGAAGCCTACGAATACAAAGCCGAGCACAACAACCAAGCCGAATGAAACCAAGCCTTCGGAGACAAAGCCTTCGAAGACAAAACCTTCGGAGACAAAACCTTCGGAGACAAAGCCTTCGGAGACAAAGCCTTCGGAGACAAAGCCTTCGGAGACAAAGCCTTCGGAGACAAAACCTTCGGAGACAAAACCTTCGGAGACAAAGCCTTCGGAGACAAAACCTTCGGAGACAAAGCCTTCGGAGACAAAACCTTCGGAGACAAAGCCCGCAAGAGTTAGCCCGGTTGTTACATTTGCAAGTAACAACACGACCCAAGGCTGTTACTTCACGGTAACGGGCCTTGAAAAGGGTGACGTTGTGAAATGCAATTATTCATATGAATTGATTGACTCTGATGCTTCGAGTATGTACGCACGCGTACAGTTGACTTTGAATGGTGGAGACACCGTTCTGGTCACGGTAGTCGATGCAAACGGCAACATCGTAGCAGAGTCGTACGTTACGATGTACGCTACAAACCAGTGAGTGTGTCACATAGCCCCATTGTGACACTTAATATAAGCCCGAGATTAATAATCTCGGGTTTATTTTTTTTGTTTTTTTAAATATTTATTTTATAAATTAAAATTCTACAAAGTTCGAGTTTTCAATGTGATATACTTTTATCTAAGAGGTGTATAATATGAAATACGAATATGATAAAGGAAATTTGAGTATTAACTTAGATGAGGAATTAGATATGAAGACTTGTAAAAAATTGAGAACTGTTATAGATGGCTATATTATGAGGTATCAGCCACAAGAATTTATTGTTGATTTAAGTCAGGTAAAGTTTATGGACAGTAGTGGAATTGGCCTTTTAATTGGAAGATATAATTTATTAAAATTACTTAATTCAAAAATGACTATAATTAATCCTAGTAATAGTATAAGAAGGGTATTAGAATTATCTAATATTGCCAAAAATATAGATATGAGGAGTATATAATATGGAACGAAATTATATGAAATTAGATTTTAAATCAACTCTTGATAATGTTGCACCAGTTAGGGTCGCTATTGCCACATTTATATCTAATCTTAATATAACAGTAGATGAACTTGTAGATATTAAAACTGCAGTGTCAGAAGCTGTTACTAATGCTATTGAACATGGGTATAATAACAAAGATGGTATTGTATCAGTTTCAGCTTATATAATAGAATCAGATTATGATATAGTAAAAATTATTATTGAAGATAAAGGAATCGGAATAGATGATATTGAACTTGCAACTACTCCATCTTATACTTCTAAGCCTGAATTGGAACATGCAGGTATGGGATTTACAATTATGGAGAGTTTTATGGATGAGATATTAATAGATTCTGTTACAAACGAGGGAACAAAAATAACATTGACTAAAAAGGTAAAAAATAAAAAATCAAGTAATTAGAAGCTTAAGGCTTCTTTTTTTATTGCTAAAAGGATTGAAAATAGTAAAAATCTTTGGTAAAATATATACTTAGTGAAATAGGGTATGAAAAAGTATATTATTGATGAAATAAATGTATCAAAAAGGTTAGATGTATTTTTATCTGAAGTTGATAAATTAAAAACTAGAAGTTATATTAAAAAGTTAATTGTTGATGGCAAAATTTTAGTTAATGACAAAAAGGTAAAAAGTGGTTATTCATTAAAATTAAATGATATTGTTTCAATTGAAGATATTGATGAGGTTACATCTGATATTATTGCACAAGATATTAAGCTTGATATATTGTACGAAGATGATGATATTATAATAGTAAATAAGCCAAAAGGTATGGTAGTACATCCAGCAAATGGAAATTATACTGGTACTATGGTAAATGCTTTAATGTATTCCCATAAAGGAAAATTATCTTCTATTAATGGAGTAATTAGACCTGGAATTGTACATAGAATAGATAAAGATACTTCGGGAATCTTGGTAGTGGCTAAAAATGATAAAGCTCATAAAAACCTTTCTAAAGATTTCAAAGTTCATAATTTAAAGAGAGAATATATAGCACTTGCTAAAGGAATATTAAAAGAGGATGATTTAGATATCAATTTACCAATAGGAAGAAATACAAAAGATAGAAAAAAGATGGCTGTTACAAATAAAAATAGTAAACAAGCTATTACACATATTAAGGTATTGAAAAGATATTATAATTCAAATTTAACTTTGATAAAAGCAACTCTTGAAACAGGAAGAACACATCAAATAAGAGTACATCTTTCTTATATAGGACATCCGTTATTAGGAGATGAAAAATATTCTAAAAAAGATAATAAATTTAAAGTAAACGGTCAAATGTTGCATGCTATGACACTTGGAATATATCATCCGACTAGTAAAGAATATTTAGAATTTAAAGCTGATTTACCAGAAGAATTTAAAGATTTGTTAAACATATTAGATAAAAAAGAGAATTTATAAGATTGGAGATAGAAATTTGAGATTAAATAAATATATAGCTAGTAGTGGCTATTGTTCAAGAAGAAAAGCAGATGAACTTATAAGTAATAATAAGGTATATGTAAATGGAAAATGTATTAGTAATTTATCTACTCAGGTTGAAGCAGGAACTGATGTTGTAACAATTAATGGAGAACAGATAAATGTAGAAACACAAAAAGTTTATGTTGCTTTAAATAAACCTAGAGGGTACATAACAACTAGTGCTGAGCAATTTGATAGAAAGTGTATAATGGATCTTATACATGAAAAAGTAAGATTGTTTCCAGTAGGACGTCTAGATATGGATACAGAGGGAATTATAATTCTTACTAATGATGGAGATTTTGCAAATGAACTTATTCATCCCAAAAATAATATATATAAAACTTATATAGTAAAAACAGATTTTGATTTAAATGATATAGAAATTCAAAAACTTTCTTCTGGTGTTGATATAGGAGGCTATGTAACAAAACCTGCCATAGTAAAACGAATAAAAAGAAATTTAACTGAGGTAAAAATTTGCGAAGGAAAGAATAGGCAAATTAGAAGAATGTTTGAAGCAATTAATAAAAAAGTTATTAAATTAAAAAGAATAGCAATAGGAAATATGAAGGTTGATGGAATAGAAGTTGGACAATATAAGAAATACAGTTTGCAAGAAATAAAATCAAGAATATATAAATAAAAAAGCAGAATAAAATTCTGCTTTTTCTATATAAATTTAAAAATTAACAATATTAATGTTTTCTTTTTCTTGCGGCCTCTGATTTCTTCTTTCTTTTTACACTAGGTTTCTCATAATGTTCTCTTTTACGAATTTCAGCAAGCACGCCATACTTTGCACATTGCTTCTTAAATCTAGCTAGTGCATTATCTAAACTTTCATTGTCTTTGATTTTTATTCCTGGCATATAGTTTCCCTCCTTCCAGTGGGAAATACTTGTTATTGCTGTAATAAGTATTTCTGAGATTACTCATAAATTATACAATATATTATTAAATATGTCAAGTTATAGCAATATTTTTTTTAAGTTAACACAAAAATTACACATTATATTTACCGTAATTTATTTGACTAATATTTTTATTTAATATATAATAAAAATGTTTAGAGGAGATTTCTTATGGAAAAAGATGATAAATTGCAATTAGGAAAAATTGTATATAGAGTATTATGTATTGCTATTATTGTGCTTATTACAGCAATTACTATATGGGCTGTTGTTACAATTTTAAGCCCAATAGCAGATGATAAAAAAGATGTTGATGTATATGGCTTAAATTCAGAGCAAATAGATAGAATAAATGAGGCACTTAATAGAATAGTAAAAGAGCATATAGATGACCAGAATGTAGATAAGCTAATTGATGGAGCCATTAGTGGAATAGCTGAAGCAACAGATGATCCATATACTAGATATATTACAGATGAAGAATATGAAGAAATGTTGATCTCTGGCACAGAACAATATGGTGGTATAGGAGTTCATATTTCTTATGATGATGAAAATAAAGGAATAATCATTTTAGGAATTATGCCAAATACTCCAGCACAGGAAGCAGGCTTAAAAGTAGGAGATATAATTTTGACTGTGGATGATTTGGTAGTTACAAAAGAAACATATTCTGAATGCACAGATAAAATAAAAGGAGAAGAAGGAAGCACTGTAAAACTTACTATATTAAGAAATTCTGATGAGATGTTAGAAAAACAGATACAAAGAAAAACAATATCAGTAAATAATATTGAATCAGAAATGTTAGAAGGTAATATAGGGTATATAAGAATTTGGGCTTTTGAAAATAGTATATATAAACAATTTAAAACAGAGTATGATAAATTTAATGGAAATGTAAATGGACTTATAATTGATTTAAGAAATAATTCTGGTGGGCTTGTAGATGAAACTTTAAAAATAGCAGATTTATTAGTGCCACCAGGAGAAATATTAAGGCTAAAATATAAAGATGGAACGGAGAAAGTGTATAAGGCAAGTAAGTCTGATGAAGTACAAGTGCCACTAGTTGTTTTAGTAAATGAACATAGTGCAAGTGCTTCTGAAATTTTAGCGGGGATTATTAAAGATACATCTAAAGGAAAGATAGTTGGAACAAAAACATTTGGTAAAGGTATAGTGCAAACTGTGGAAAAATTACAAGGAAGAGGAGCATTGGCAGTAACAACATCAAAATATTATACACCAAGTGGTGTAGAAATCCATAAAAATGGAATTGAGCCAAATATATTTGTAGAGTTACCTGAAGATCAAAAAAATGAAATAACTTTTGATAGACAAAAAGACACACAATTAAAAAGAGCAATTGAATATATAAATACAGGGAAATAATATTTTTACACAAATGTAATATTTTAAAAGCACATTTTGAATTTTGCTATAATCTTGTTTGTAAACGCAAAAACAATATACATAATTTTGAAATAATAGTGTATCCTATAAAACTACTAGTTTTGACAAGTATTGATAAAAATGCTATAATTTGGCCATAGAGAGGGTACATATAGGTGATTGTTATGGTTTCAAAAGAATCTTTACTAAAAGTTAGACGTGACGTTGAAGAATATGTTGGACAAGAGATTTTTGTAAAAGCAAACATAGGAAGAAATAAATGCATATATAAAAAAGGGGTTATAGATAGTACGTATTCTAATCTATTTGTATTTAGAGAAAATGAAACTGATAATAAGTTATCTTATAGTTATACAGATTTAGTTACTAATAACTTAGAACTTAGCTTACCAAATGGGGAAGCTATAACAAGATATGATTTTTCTACGCCAAAATATACTAGATTATAATATTGGCGATTAATAAGAGGTTGATTTAAGATAGTGATTTTTTCACTATCTTTTTTTGACTTTAAAAACGCTCCTAAAATAATTTAGGAGCGGTAAGTGACTAGTGTGCCACATTTGTTATTAAAGGAGATTATATATAGTATTATTTTATCATTTAAAGTTTAAGATAAATTTCTAATGTTAAATAATATTAAATTATTTAACTAATATATATTATGAATATGAAATAAATAAAGTTACAAAAATAAAAAAAATAGTAATATAATCAAAATTATATGAATATAGTGTACTAATATAAAGAGGAGGAATTTTATGTTAGTAAACACAGAAAGAAAAAATTTAAATTTGAATAATGCTACAATTAGTGAGGATATAAGTACTTGGGTGGAACAAGATATTATAGTTCCAGATACAAAACCAGATGCGGTAAAAATAATTAATGTTTCTGTAACACCATACATATCAGATTTTGATGTATATAATGATAAAATAAAGATAGATGGAAAAATAAATTACTTCGTTATATACAAAGTTGCTGATGAAAAATTTAGTACAAGGGGGTTATTTGTTTCTCATCCATACACACAAATAATAAATGTAAAAGGAATTCAAAATGATATGGATATAGGTATAGTACCAATTACTAAAAATATAATTCATTCATTACCAAATGAGAGAAAAATAGCTGTAAAGACAGAAATCATATTTAAAATTAAAGCAAAGAAGAGTAATTCTATAAGTTTAGTTAATAAATTTAATACTGATGATCCAATAGAGTGTAAAATGTGCAGGTCAAATTTTAATAATATGATGTGCGTAAAGAGGAGTATAATAGCATCTAAAGAAGATGTAGTTTTGCCGAGCGAAGCAGAAGATTTATTTGAAATATTAAAAGTGGAAGCAAATATAGTTAATACAGAATATAAAGAAAGTTACAATAAAATTATGCTAAAAGGTGATATTAATATTAGAATACTATATCTTGCTGAAAATAAAGAAAATATGGTAAAGAAAATTAATGTAACAGTTCCATTTTCTGCCATGGTAGAACTTGATAATATAAACGACAAATCAAAATATGATATAGACTATGTTATAAAAGATTTCGATATAAGAATAAATAATGAAATTACATCTACTAAGACAATAACTGTAGAATATCAAATAGAAGCATGCATAAATATGTATGAAGAAGAAGAGGTAGAGTATATAGATGATTTTTATAGTCAATCTAAAGAATTAACGTATGATACAAATGATATGCAAGTTGTATCAACCTCTAATAAATTTACAAAAAATATAGATATTAAAGAAAATATAACTAATATATTACCAGCAAATGCCAAATTGGTTGATTATGATTTGGATTTAAGCTATATAAATTATGACATTACTGGAAATAATGTAACATTGTCCGGAACTGCAAAAGTAAATTTATTCTATATTAATCAAGATACCTTAGAATTAGAAAGCAAATCAATAGATATATTAGTAAATGAAAATTTAGTACTAGATGAAGTCCAAAATAATTCTAAGTTAATTGTAGATATCAAGAACAATGGAATAAACATAGTACAAAATGGAAATGATATAGAGGTAAAAATTGGACTAAAAGTAATAGTAATAGTAGAGAATGTTAGTAATTTGAGTATAATTGATAATTTAAATGAAAATGATATGGAACTTGTAAATTTAGACAGTATGAATATATATATTGTAAAACCAGGGGACACTTTGTGGTCTATTGCTAAGAGATATAAAACAAGTGTAGAAAAAATAATGAAGACAAACGAAAATATAGTCGATGAAAATATTATAGATGTAGGTCAAAAAATATTTATTATCAGATAAAATATGAGACTTAAGTATTATAAATTAACTTTAAGACAAATGCGTTTTAATAAAAAACCGTTTGTCTTTATTTTTATATTAATAATATCTATAATATTTATATATTTTATATTAATGAAAAGAATAGAACCGACTATAAAGGAACTGTGTGAGTATAAAGCAAGAATTACTGCTTTAACAATTTCCAATAAAGCAGTAGAAACCAATATGCAAAATATAACATATGATACTTTAGTTACTGTAAATCAAGATGAAAAAGGTAAAGTTAGATCAATAACTTCAAATTCGATTCAAATGAATAAATTAGCAGGAAAAATAGAAATTGATATGCAAAACAGATTACAAGATTCTAGTTATTCTAACATGACGATACCTTTAGGAAGTATATTTGGTAGTAATATATTTGGTGGGTATGGCCCAAAAATAAAAATAAAAAGTGTGTTATCTGGAACTATATCTGTAAAGTTTTTATCTGAATTTGAAGAAGCAGGAATAAATCAAACCAAGCATAAAATAATATTAAAAATTGATACAGATGTAAAAACAATAGCACCATTTTACTCATCAATACAAACATTTTCGAATGATATAGTAATAGCAGAAACGGTTATAATAGGAGAAATACCAAGTACATTTTATAATATATCAGGTATGGAAAATGTAACGAATGATACAGCTTTAGAATTGTTAGAATAGATTATACAATTAAACTTGAAAAATAAATTTCTAAACTTTTACATTTTTGCAAACTGAATCGAAAAAAATATCAAAAATAAAAAGTTTTTTCGATTAAACGAAAAAACTCGGAAAATAAAATTTCCGAGTTTTTTGTATAATCTTATCTCTTTGAAAATTGAGGTGCTTTTCTTGCTTTTTTAAGACCATATTTTCTTCTTTCTTTAACTCTTGAGTCTCTAGTAAGTAATCCATTTCTCTTTAATATAAGTCTTACTTCAGGATCTGTAGTAGCTAAAGCTTTAGCTATACCATGAGCAATAGCTCCAGCTTGACCTGAAAATCCGCCACCTCTAACAGTTGCTTCAACATCATATTTTTCAATCATATTTGTAACATTAAAAGGTTTTAATATAATTGCTTTTAATGTTTCAAGGTTATAAACTTCATTTATATCTTTTTTGTTTATTGTAATTTTACCTGTTCCAGGAATAATATTTACTCTTGCTATAGAAGATTTTCTTTTTCCTGTTGCATATATGTATTCTTTCTTTGCCATATTTTATTCCTCCTAATAATTCCAAATTTCAGGCTTTTGAGCTGAATGAGTATGCTCTGAACCTTTAAATACTCTTATATTTGTAAGCATTTTTCTACCTAAAGAATTTTTTGGTAACATTCCTTTAACTGCTATAAGTAAAGCTTTGTCAGATGAATTTGCCATTAGGTCCTTATAAGGAGTTTCTTTCATTCCGCCAATATAACCAGAATGATGTCTATAAATTTTTTCATTTAATTTGTTTCCAGTTAAAATCATTTTATCTGAATTTATAACAATTACATTATCACCACAATCTAAATTTGTAGTATAAGTAGGTTTGTGTTTGCCTTTTAATAATTTTGCAGCTTCTGAAGCAACTCTACCAAGAGGCTTAGAATCAGCATCTATAATATACCATTTCTTTTCAATTTCATTAGCTTTTACGCTATGTGTAGTATTATTCATATTATAAATATCCTCCTAAATTTATTTTAAAGCAATCTTGAACGTTTCCGGGGTTTTATTCAAAATTACGTTACAATACTTATACATTATACCTTTTTTTAACGAAAATGTCAACATAAATTTGGAAAATAAAATTAATTTACAAAAAAAAGATTAAATATTGTTAAAAAATAAAATATGTGTTAATATATTAAGTGAAAGTATTGGAGAGGATTAAGATGGTTGATAACGAAAAAAATGTAAATGTTAGTGATATTGATTCTGATATATTGTATATAAAGGAAGAAGCAAGAGTAAGGAAGATAATAGGAAATCTTTATATGTATGATAAAGATCCACAAGAACTTACCAATATATATACAAATATTTTACTCGAAGATAATGTAGCTTTTATTTTAACTAAGGTAACACAAGATCCTATATTTATGAAGCATTTTCCTGAATTTTATACTAAAAACGCTTTAGGTGAAAATGTAATAAATTGCCAACAGAATAATTCTTATCACAAGTATGGAGTATTTAAACACATACTTTGTACAATTGAATATGTTGGAAGTAAAGAATTACCTATTGGAGACTGGCAAAGAAAAATTTTGAAGTGGACAATGTTTTTACATGATATAGGCAAACCATACGTAAAAATTGTAAATGAGGACGGGACAGAGAGCTTTGCAGGGCATGACGATAAATCAGTTGAATTAGCTAGAAATATATTAGAAAGATTTTCTTTTGATGAGGAAGAAAAAAAGATTATTTTAACTCTTATTAAATACCATGACAGATATCTTAATGAGGGCGAAATTATATTTGATAATTTAAAATTTTTAGCCTCTGAATTAAATAATAATAAAGAATTGTTCTTTATGCTTATTGATGTAAAAGAGGCTGATGCAAAAGCAAAGAGTATTGATGTGTATAATAAATATAAACTTACAAGGAAAAAATATGTGGAATTTTTAAATTCTTATTTTGCTTATAGTGCCCCTAGAGAATCAGTTCAGGAAAAAACTGATAATAGCCAACAACCAAAGCAAGTTGTTACAGTTGATGAAAATGGAGATTATGAAGATGTAAATTTAGACAGTGATGGTACTGGAGAAATTAGATCTTTAAAATTAAAAAATGCGGTTGAAGAAGCTATCGATAGAAAAGGTATTGAGGTAAAATATCAACCGGTTATAAATTTAGCTTCTAAGTTAGTTCATGGCTACGAAGTATTTACACATGTATCTTCTAACGATATTGATATAGTTGAACTATTAAATTATTCAAAGAACTTAGAAAGATATGATAAATTACAACAGACATTGCTTATAAATTCAATTGAAAAATTTAATATGCAACATTCCAAAGAATCAAAACTTGTATTTGTAAATGTAGATATATCAAGTTATAATAAATATGTAAATAAGCCAAGATTGTACGATCTCATGAGAAATGGCAAAATTGCTATAGAATTTCAAAATTATGAAAGAGAAGATATAAATGTAATAAAAAATACTATCAATCTTATACATGAAAATAGAGGTTATGTAGTTTTTGATAATTTTGGCACAGGTAGTTTTACGGTAGATGATTTAAATGTATTAGATGTTGATTATATTGTACCAGATATGAGTTTTGTAAGAGGTATAAACGAAAACACTGAAAAACAGGAGTATATAAACAAGTTAGTCAATTATTGTATAGGAAAAGAAACTAACGTAATTGCAGTAGGTGTTGAAACAAAAGAAGAACTAGATACTTTAAAAAGAATTGGAGTAAAATATATACAAGGTAACTATATTGAGCCTGCATCATTTAAAATTGACATTATAAATGCAAGACTTAATGATGTGCTAAGTGATGAAAATAATGATATCTTAGTCTAAAATATTTTATAATTTTTAATTTTTAGTATTGACAAATGAAAAAAATAATAGTAAAATGTCTATTGAACAAATGTTTGAAATTAGGAGGAAGATTATGATATCAGAAGAAAAGAAAAAAGCATTGGAAATAGCAATGTCTCAAATTGAAAAAAATTTTGGTAAAGGCTCTGTTATGAAACTAGGAGAAGTATCAACAGTTAGTGTTGATTCAATACCAAGTGGAGCTTTAAGCCTAGATATTGCACTGGGAATAGGAGGATTTCCTAGAGGCAGAATTGTAGAAATATATGGACCAGAATCTTCTGGTAAAACTACAGTAGCTTTACATGCAATAGCTGAAGCACAAAAACAAGGTGGTATAGCAGCATTTATAGATGCAGAACATGCTTTAGACCCTGTATATGCTAGAAAATTAGGAGTAGATGTAGATAATTTAATTGTATCTCAACCAGATACTGGAGAACAAGCCCTAGAAATTGCAGAACAGCTTATTAGAAGTGGTGCTGTTGATATTATAACAATTGATTCAGTTGCAGCATTAGTACCTAAAGCTGAAATTGATGGCGAAATGGGAGATAGCCATGTAGGATTACAGGCTAGATTAATGTCACAAGCTTTAAGAAAACTAGCTGGTGTTCTTAATAAATCAAAAACAGTAGCAATATTTATAAATCAATTACGTGAAAAAGTTGGAGTAATGTTTGGAAATCCTGAAACTACTCCAGGAGGAAGAGCTCTTAAATTCTATGCTTCCGTAAGACTTGAGGTAAGAAAGCAAGAAGCAATAAAAGTTGATGGAGAAGTTTTAGGTAATAGAACAAAAGTAAAAGTTGTAAAAAATAAAGTAGCTCCTCCATTTAGAGAAGCAGAATTTGATATAGTATATGGACAAGGTATATCAAATGAAGGATGTGTATTAGACTTAGGTGTAAACATGGATATTGTTGAAAAAAGTGGCGCATGGTTTGCTTATAATGGAGAAAAAATTGGACAAGGAAGAGAGAATGCAAAAACTTACTTAAAAGAGCATCCTGAAGTATTAAAAGAAATTGAAGGTAAAATAAGAGATAATTTCAATGCTGCTTTTGAAAAAAGTATGGGAGTTATCTCAGATGAAAAAGAAGATGAAGAATAGATAGGAGTATTTTATGAGCTTTGAAATTGCAAAAAATAAAGCAGTAAAGTATGTTGGAATATCTAAAAAAACAGAATTTGAAGTGAGAAAAAAATTATCTCAATCAAATTTTGATGAAGAAATCATAGATCAAGTTATAGAATATTTGAAAGAATTAGGATATATTAATGATTATGAATATGTAGACGCATATATTAGACAATGTATGCGTCTATTAGACTATTCTACGTACGAAATTAAAAACAAACTATTGCAAAAAGGTATAAATAAGTATATAATTGAAGACAAAATTCAGATTTTGCAAGATGCAGATTATGATAAAAAAATACTAGAAAAATTAAATAGTGGAAAGTGCAAAAATATGGATGATATTAAAAAGAAGCAATATTTATATAGAAGAGGTTTAGGTTACATTGATGATTAAGGAGGAATTATATGAAAGCACCAACTGTTCATAATAGTGCAGCTAAGGGAGAAATAGCTAAAGTAGTTTTAATGCCAGGAGATCCTTTAAGAGCAAAATATATAGCAGAAAAATTTTTAGAAAATCCAATTTGCTTTAATGAAGTTAGAGGAATGTTAGGATTTACAGGAATATATAAAGGCAAAGAAATTTCCGTAATGGGTAGTGGTATGGGAATGCCTAGTATGGGAATTTATTCCTATGAATTATATAAATTTTATGATGTAGAAAAAATCATTAGAATTGGCTCTTGTGGAGCATATGATGAAAATTTAGAATTATTAGATACAATTTTAGTTGACAAATCTTATTCTGAGTCTAATTTTGCTTTAACTTTTAGAAATAGTGATGAACATATAATAGAAAGCACAAAAGAATTAAACGATATTATTGAAAGTGTAGCAAATAATCTTAATATAAAACTAGTTAAAGGAAATGTATTTACTAGTGATTGTTTTGATTGGTACATAGACGTTGAAAAACTGCTATCAAGGATTCCAAAAGAATATAAATGTATAGCAGCTGAGATGGAATCATATGCGCTATTTAATATTGCAAAAACTTTAAATAAACAGGCATCTTGTTTGTTATCTGTTGTTGATTCACATAGCAAAAAAACACTAATATCATCAGAACAGAGAGAAAAGAATTTAGATAATATGATAAAAATTGCTTTAGAGGCAGCAATAAAATAAAGGAAGAATTATGGATATTTTAAACAAAGAAAAATATAATGTTGTACTACAGAATTTTGAAGGCCCAATGGATTTGCTACTATATTTAATTTCAAAACATAAAATGAATATATTCGATATATCACTTAGTGAACTTACAGATAAATATGTAGAGTATTTAAATGAATTAACTGAATCTAATATAGAAGTAGCAAGTGAATTTATAGTTATGGCAGCAACTTTGCTAGATATAAAAGCTAGAAGATTATTGCCTGAAATTGAGCCTAAAGAAGATGAAGAGGAAATCACAGAAGAAGATATTATAAATAAGATTATAGAATATAAAAAATACAAAGAGATATCAGAAAAAATACAAGAATTATATTCAACTAATTTTGGTTCTTTTTCTAAACCTTTTGAAAAAATAAAATATAAAGAGAATATTCATTATACAGGTCAAAAACTTGATGTAAATGAATTATATGAAATTTATTCAGATATTTTATATAGAAATGCAAGTAAAATAAATAAAAAAGCAGAAGAAATAAATAAATTAGCAGTTTACGAAAAAGTTACTGTAAAAGATAAGGTAAAGCAAATTGTAAATTATTTAAATAGCAATAATAAAATGGTATTTAATTCTATGTATAATGTTAAAAATTGTAATAATTTAGAGATTGCAACTGCATTTTTAGGTGTACTTGAACTTAGTAAATTAAAACAAGTTTTGATAGATCAAGATTATCTTTTCTCAGATATAAATGTAACTAAAAATAATAGAAAAATAAGTAAAAATATCGACCTTTCTAGTATTCTAGAGTAGTATTTGTCAAAAATGTGAAACAAATGTGATAAATTATTAAATTTTATATAAATGATTGAAACCGAAATTTTATTGTGATATAATATGTTAGCACTTGAACAAGAAGAGTGCTAACATATTTTTTAGGGGGTGTTTTATAATGCTTAAGCCTTTAGGTGATAAGATTATATTAAAAAATGTGGAGTTAGAAGATACAACAAAATCTGGTATTGTTTTGCCGAATTCTTCTAAAGAAAAATCTTCTTTAATGGAAGTTGTAGCTTTAGGTGACGGAAAAATGCCAGATGGAAAACAAGTTCCAATGCTATTAAAAATAGGCGATAAAGTTGTATGTTCTAAATATTCTGGAAGTGAAATAAAATATGAAGATACAGAATATTTAATAATTAGTCAAAATGATATATTAGCAGTTGTTGAATAAGAAAGGATGTGTATTTAGTAATGTCAAAAGAGTTATTATTTGGTAGAGAAGCAAAAGAGGCTTTGGAAAGAGGTGTAGATGCTTTAGCAAACTCTGTAAAAGTTACTCTTGGACCAAAGGGAAGAAATGTAGTTTTAGAGAAGAGTTTTTCTTCTCCTCTAATTACTAATGATGGTGTATCAATAGCAAAAGAAATAGAGTTAGAAAACTCCTTCGAAAATATGGGAGCTAGTTTAGTTAAAGAAGTAGCAACAAAAACTAATGATGTTGCAGGAGATGGAACAACTACAGCTACAGTACTAGCACAAGCAATGATAAAGGAAGGTCTTAAGAATGTACTAGCAGGAGCAAATCCTATTATAACAAAGAGGGGTATTGAAAAGGCAGTAAATTTATGCGTGGATGAAATCAAAAAAATTTCAACTCCTGTTGAAGGTAAACAAGATATTGCAAGGGTAGCTTCAATTTCTGCAAATGATGAAAATATAGGTAACTTAATTTCAGAGGCTATGGAAAAGGTTACAAATGATGGAGTTATAACAATAGAAGAATCTAAGACTATGAATACAGAATTAAGTGTTGTTGAAGGTATGCAATTTGATAGGGGGTATATATCTTCTTATATGGTAACTGATACAGAAAAAATGGAAGCCTTGTTAGATGAACCATATATTCTAATAACTGATAAAAAAATATCATCAATACAGGAGATTTTACCAATATTAGAGAAAGTAGTAGAGCAGGGTAAAAAGTTACTTATAATTGCAGATGATATTGAAGGCGATGCATTATCAACAATAGTAATAAATAAATTGAGAGGAACTTTTACATGCGTAGCTGTTAAAGCACCAGCATTTGGAGATAGAAGACGTGAAATCTTACAAGATATTGCAATACTTACAGGTGGAGAAGTTATATGTCAAGATTTAGGATTAGAATTAAAAGATACTGATATTTTACAATTAGGAAGAGCAAAACAGGTAAAAGTTACTAAAGAAAATACTATAATAATAAATGGATATGGCGAACAAGATAAAATCTCAGAAAGAATAAAGGAAATAAAAAATGAGTTAAAAAATGCTACATCTGAATATGATAAAGAAAAATTATCAGAAAGACTTGCTAAAATTTCTGGTGGAGTTGCTGTAATAGCAGTTGGTGCTGCAACAGAAACAGAAATGAAAGAGAAAAAATTAAGAATTGAGGATGCTTTAGCAGCAACAAAGGCTGCAGTTGAAGAAGGTATTGTAGCAGGAGGAGGAACAGCTTATTTAAATATTTTACCAGAAATTGAAAAGTTAGTTAATTCTTTAGATGGCGATGAAAAAATAGGCGCTAAAATGGTACTTACAGCTTTAAAAGCACCAATAATGCAAATAGCAGATAATGCTGGTGTAGAAGGAGCTGTAATTGCTCATAATGTTTTAGGCCTTGAAAAAGGTATGGGTTATGATGCGCTAAATGATAAATATGTAGACATGAAAAAATCAGGAATAGTAGATCCTACTAAAGTAACAAGAACAGCTTTACAAAATGCTGCTTCAATAGCATCTATGATAATTACAACAGAAACATTAGTAGCAGAAAAAAAAGAAAAAAATAATTGTAATTGTTCACATGAACATCAAGATGCTGCAGGAATGGGAATGTATTAAAAAAACAGAGAAATTCTCTGTTTTCTTTTTTTCCCTTTTTCTTTTTCTTTTCTTTTTTATTCTATAACTGATTAAGAGCCATAATAACTCCTAATATTGAATTTATAAGTGTTAATATTAAACCAATTATACTAAAAATAAGACCCATCATAGCAAATTTTTTATTATCACTTTTAATTCCTGTTGCACTCATAATAATACCAACAATGTTAACAGGATAACCAAATAGAGGAATAAGCCAAGCTATTAATCCAACAATTCCTAGAATAAAACCTGCAGTAGATTTTCCTTTATTCATCGAATCACTCCCTTCTACAGATATAGTAACATAGATTTTTTAAAGATACAATATTAAATAAGTTTTTTTACATATTATTGCAAAATATAGAAAAATAATATATAATAGCATGTAAGTGGAGAATACTATGGAAGAATATATAGATAATATTGATTTGCAAAAAATTTCAACTCAGACTTTGGCTTTTATAGGAGATGCAGTATATAATGTTTATATTAGAACTTATCTTGCATCAATTAGTAACGAACAAACTGGTAAATTACACGTAAAATCTATAAAGTATGTTAGTGCAAAAGCACAATCAAAAACTATAGATTTAATTTTAGATATATTAAATCAAGATGAAATTCTTGTATATAAAAGAGGAAGAAATACTAATGTCCCAACAGTTTCAAAAAATGTGGACGTTGTAGATTATAAAAAAGCTACTGGATTTGAAGCGTTGCTCGGATATTTATATATAAAAAAAGATATAAATAGACTTGAAGTAATAATAAAAGAATCAATAAAAAGATTAAATGAGGTGTTGTAATATGTCAGATGAAAGTAATGTAAAAAATAAAGATATTGAATCTAAACAGGATCCGACCATAGCAGATTTAATAGCTAAAGCTAGTAAGGAAAACAAACAATTATCAAAAGAAGAAGTAGAAAAGCTTTTAAAAGAGTCAAATGAGAGTATAGAATTTTTAGAAAAACTAAAAAGTATTAATATGGGTGATGATTCTTATAGAATAATCTTTACAGATGGAAATGAACAATTATTGTACGATAATGGGGAATTTTTCCTAATTGATACAACAAATTCAAATGGGCAGAGAAAAAAGATTTCAAAAAAAGATTCAAGAGATAGATATATAGAATATTTTATGAGATATGTATTAAATCCTATAATTAAAAAACAAGAAATGAAAAGAGCAATGAACAAAGAGCAAATAATAGAAGATAGAGCACATATAAATACTGTTAAAGAGCATACAAGAAATAAAAATAGAGAAGCTAAAACTAGATAAAATAAATAAAAAGGGTAACATTTTAAAATGTTACCCTTTTTGCTATTTAGATATTGATTGTTTAACTTGATCAATATCTGCTTGACCTGCAGGAGCAGCAGGAACATAATAACCTTTTTGCTTAGCAATTAGATATAATTCCCATTGAATATCTTCTAATTTGTTTCTTGAATCTACTATTGTATCTCTAAAATTTTTATTATTAGATTGTTCAATAGTGTACTCTAAAAGAGTTATTATAGAATTTGTGCATGACAATGTATCACTTACAGACATTTTTTCATCCATTCTAGAACACCTCCTTACAGCATATTTGTAAGTTTACTCTTAAGCTCTGTTAATTCAGTACAAAGCTCATCATAAACCTGCAAAAGATTTTGATCTTGACTTAAAGTTTTGTAATATGCTATTTTATCGCAAAAATTTGTTGAGTGACCACAGATGTGTCTAATGTTTTGAATTTCAATTTGATTTAAATTATCCATAAAATAAATACCTCCTTATTAAATCATACATAAATATTATTTACTCATAAATTAAAAATATACTTAATGATTACATACAATTATTTACAATTATTTTATAGTTGGTTTAGCAAATAATGAAGCTAAATAACCAAATACGACGGCAGCGGCTATACCTGCAGATGTAGCTTTAACGCCTCCAGTAAATATTCCTATGAACCCTATTTCATCTACCTCTTTCATGACGCCTTTTGCAAGTGAATAACCAAATCCTGATATAGGTACTTTTGCACCAGCATTACCAAATTGAACTAAAGGTTCATATATTCCAATTGCTGTAAAAATGGCACCTAAAGTTACAAAAAGTACCAGTATCCTAGCAGGAGTAAGTTTTGTTTTATCTATTAAAATTTGACCAACTGTACATATTAATCCACCAGTTATAAATACTTTCAAATATTCTAAAAATATATCCATAAATTACACCTCATTTTCAATTGCTACTGCATGAGCTATAGAAGGTATAGATTCACCTTGCATTGAAGAAACTGGACTCATTAATGCACCAGTAGCGACAAGTAAAACTTTATTTAATTTTTTAGTTTTCAGTTGTTCAAAGAAATAGCCACTAAATACGCTAGCAATACAACCGCATCCACTACCACCAGAATGAGTATCTTGTGCTTCATTGTCATATATTATACAGCCACAATCTTCATGTTTACTTGAAATGTCAATTCCTTGCTTTGAAAATAAGTCTACTAATATATCAGCACCTAAAAGGCCTAAATCACCTGTTATTATTTTGTCATAATAATTTGGATTTCTACCAGTATCTTTGAAATGAGTTAGTATAGTATCAAATGCTGCAGGTGCCATGGCACCTCCCATATTTGTCATATCTTTTATTCCCATATCAACTATTTTTCCTGGAGTAACATAAGTTACTTTAGGAGAGTTACCTTTAACAGTTCCTGGTACAACAACGGCACAACCAGATGCTGTTACAGTACATTGACCTGTTGGACTCATTTGATTACCATGTTCAAGTGGCATTCTAAACTGTCTTTCTGCACTACAAAAATGTGATGAAGTAGCTGCTACTACTTTTTTTGCAAAACCTCCATCAACAAGTAAAGAGGCTAAAGTTAAACTCTCACAGAACGTTGAACATGCACCATATAATCCAAAGAAAGGAATATTGAAATCTCTTATACAGTATCCTGAAGAAATACATTGATTAAGCAAATCTCCAGCAAATATATAATCTATATCTTGGGTAGAAAATCCATTTTTTGAAAGCAAGTGATTTATACAAGAATTTAACATGTGACTTTCACCTTTTTCAAAACTTTTTTCGCCGACAAAAACATCATCTACATGAAGATCAAAATAAGAACTAAGTGGACCAGCAAATTCTTTAGGGCCAACTATACTACATGTATCTAAAATCTTAGGTGTATTTTCTAATCTTATTGTTTGTTTTCCAACTTTCATAAAAATCCTCCTACATAAATAGTTTTATTAACCAGTATATAAATCCTATAATAACAGAAGAAGTTATACCGTATACTAAAACAGGACCGGCTACTTTAAACATATTAGAACCAAGTCCTAAAATGTATCCTTCCATTTTAAATTCTATTGCTGGAGCTACTATTGAATTGGAAAATCCAGTTATTGGAACTGTTGACCCAGCACCAGCGACTTTTCCAAGTCTAGAATATACATTGATTGCAGTAAGAAATGCTCCTAAAAATATAAGAATTATAGTTGATATAGTTGAACTATCTTCTTTTGATATAGAAAAGAACATACATATATCAGCAATAAGTTGACCAATCATGCAAATTAAGCCACCAACTAAAAAAGCCCAAAAAATATTTTTGGCAATTGGACTCTTTTTTGCTTTCTGTTCTACATAATCAGAATATTCTTCATCATTCATTGCAATATTTTCATTCATAATTATCACCAAAAATATTATTTGCAAATTTTGTAAATAATATTAAAAAAGTTGAAATTCAAAAAAAAGTTTGATATAATTTGAAAAACAAACATTAAATAAAGTAGTGGAGGTAGTATTAGATGGAGAATGAAAAGAAGTTTAATAGTGAAATGTTTGGTTATGATAAAAAAGAGGTTGAAGAATATGTAAAGGCAATAAAGGCAGACTATGAGAGTAAACTTCAAGCTGAAAGATCAGAATCAAATAGAGTTGCAAATGAGCTAACTATTGTAAAAAGAAAATTAGAAAGATATGAAAGTGATTATGTTTTAAAACAAGAAAAGGTAGCAAATGCTTTAATAACTGCAGAAGATCAAGCTAAAAAAATAATTGAAAATGCAAGAGTGGAAGCTTGTGCAGAGAAAGAAAGAGTAGAAAATCTTATAGAAATGGAAAGAGAAAAGCTACTTGATATGAAAAAAGAAGTAATTGATTTAAAAGAAAAAACAATTAGATTACTAGATAAATATAGTAATGAGATGAATTCATTATTAGATTAGTAATAAAATATTATAACCGTAATATAAATAAAACAAGAGGTAATGTGTTTTATGAAAGTTACGGTTACTTTATTGTCTAATAACGAATTTTTTAAAAAAATTAGTAATAAATTAAAATATACTTTAGAATTATTCTCAAAAAATATAGCTCTAATAGTTATATTTTTTATATTTACAATGTTTTTAATGTTAATTTCAAAATATATAAAAATTCCAAAAGAAATATTAAATATTGCTACTAATTTTAGGGAACCAGAACCACTTGATTATGGAATGAAAGATATAATATCAATTAGTGGAATATTTAATGCTAAAAATTATTTAGTAAAAGAAAAACAAATTGTAAATGAAGAAATTATTGATGTAAAACAGGCTAATTTAATGAAATTAGATGAACTTGCTCAGGGAAAAGACGAGCTAACTGTTTTTGCAAATAAAAACATTGATGTTCAAATAACACAAGATACAGATAGTCTTCAAAGGGTTTCTGTTTCAAATATGAGAATATTAAATTATTCAGATAAAAGACAAATCGACTATGAAAATTTAATAAAAGGTGTTGTGAATTTGACTAAGAGTAGTGATAAAATTTTAATTTATAATACTCATACATCAGAAAGTTATGCAAATAGTGAAGATTATCAATTTGAGTATTCAGGAGTGAGAAGATCAAGAGATGCAAATTATAATATGTTAAGTGTAGCAAATGAGTTTATGCTAAATTTAAAATATAAAGGATTTAATGTAACTCACAATACAACTCCTCACGACTATGGAACATATGATAGTGCTTATGCAAGATCAAGAATTACCGTTAAATCTGAACTTGAAAAATCTCCTGATATAGGAATTAGCATTGATTTACATAGGGATGCAATAGCAGATTTAGATTTTAGACCATCAGTTAATATAAATGGAGTAAATGTAGCACAGTGTATGTTTGTAATGGGTGTAGGATACGATGATGAAAGTAATCCTTACTACGAAGATAATTTAAAATTGGCACTAAAATTACAATATATAGCAGACGAAATTTATCCTGGATTATTTAGACCCATGATAATAAGAAATTCTGTATATAATCAGGACTTAAATAAATATTCTATATTAATAGAAGTCGGTGCTTCAGGTAATACTTTTGATGAAGCATATTATACAACTAGGTGCTTGACAAATTTATTAAATATAATATATAAAGATTGATAGAAAAAAATTTATATGATATAATCAAGAGAAAATTTTAAGAAAGGTATGATATAAGTGGCAAAAAAATTAGTAATAGTGGAATCTCCTTCTAAAGCAAAGACAATTGGTAAATATTTGGGAAAAGATTATGAAGTAATTGCTTCACAAGGTCACATTATTGATTTACCAGTTAGTAAACTTGGTGTAGATATAGAAAATGGATTTAAACCACAGTACGTAACTATGAAAGGCAAAGCTAAAATAATAAAGGAAATGAAAGACAA
The DNA here is from genome assembly GCA_947628005.1 of uncultured Clostridia bacterium. Classification (GTDB taxonomy): domain Bacteria; phylum Bacillota; class Clostridia; order TANB77; family CAG-465; genus CAG-465. The sequence goes on along the minus strand of CANQYI010000002.1, from coordinate 28,282 downwards.
AGCCAAAGGTAAAGAAAATATATACATTGCAACCGACCCTGATAGAGAGGGAGAAGCTATAGCTTGGCATATAAAAAATACTTTAGCAATAGATGATAATGAAAAATGCAGAATTGAATTTAATGAAATAACTAAAAATGCGGTAAAAAATGCAGTAGATAATGTAAGAAGTATTGATTATAATTTAGTTGATGCACAACAAGCAAGAAGAGTATTAGATAGAATAGTTGGGTATAAATTATCTCCTGTATTGTGGAAGAAAGTAAAAAGAGGACTTAGTGCTGGCCGTGTTCAGTCAGTAGCTTTAAAGATTATAATTGATAGAGAACGTGAAATAGAGAGTTTTGTTCCACAAGAATATTGGGATTTATCTGTATTATTAGAAAAGGAAAAATCTACATTTTTAGCTAAATTTTATGGCAAAGACAATAAAAAAATAGAATTAAAAGATAAAAAGCAAGTAGATAAAATAATAAAAGATATAGATAAAAAAGATTATGAAGTAGTAGATGTAAAGTATAGTCAGAGAAAGAAAAATCCTGCACCTCCATTTACTACATCATCTTTACAACAGGAAGCTTCAAGAAAATTGGGATTTGGTGTTAAAAAAACTATGATGATTGCTCAAAAATTATATGAGGCTGGTTATATTACATATATGAGAACTGATTCAGTAAGGATTTCTGAAGAAGCTAGAGCAATGGCAAAAAAATATATTGTTAGCAATTATTCTGAAAAATATTATGAAAATAGATATTTTAAAACTAATCAAAATGCCCAAGATGCACACGAAGCAATAAGACCATCTAATTTAGATAATGTAGTTGAAAATCTTGCAAAAGATGAGTACAAACTATATATGCTTATTGTAAATAGATTTTTAGCAAGTCAAATGGCAGTTGCAATTTATGATATGACAAAAGTTAGTATCAACGTCTGTGACTATAATTTTATAGCTAATGGTAGTGTTATAAAATTTGACGGATTTATGAGATTATATATTGAAGGAAAAGATAAAAAAGATGACGAAGACGAAAATGAAAATATACTACCTAAATTAGATATAAAAGATAAATTAAAGCAAATAGAATTAATTCCAAAACAAAAATTTACTGAGCCACCTGCAAGATATACTGAAGCAAGCTTAGTAAAAGTTTTAGAGGAAAAAGGAATAGGACGTCCTAGCACATACGCTCCGACTATATCAACGATAGAAGATAGACTTTATATTGAAAAAGAAAATAAAGCTTTAGTGCCAACAGAACTTGGAAAAATAGTAAATGAATTATTAGAAAATAATTTTAAAAATATTGTAGACGAAAAATTTACTGCTCAGATGGAAACAAAATTAGATATGGTTGCTGAAAATAAAGAAAATTATTTAGATATGCTAAAAGAATTTTATGATCCATTTATTAAAAACCTAGAGCAAGTACAAGATAAAATAGAGAGGGTAAAAATTCCAGAAGAAGTAACAGATATAGTATGTGAATTGTGTGGAAGAAATATGGTTATAAAACAAGGTAGATTTGGAAAGTTCTTAGCATGTCCTGGTTACCCTGAATGTAAAAATGCAAAGCCTATTGTTGAAACTGTTGATATTCCTTGCCCAAAATGTGGTGGAAAAATATTAGTTAAAAAATCTAAAAAGAAAAGAAAATTTTATGTCTGTGAAAATAATACAAATTCACCAGATAGTAAGTGCGATTATATATCTTGGAATAAACCTAAGAAAACAAAATAATAACTAGCACCCTTTAAAACAATATGGGTGCTGATTTTTTACTAAACTGTTCTAAAAATGCCGATATATTTTGACATTAACTGGAATAAAATCACATAATATTTTAATATTTTTGTAAAAATAAGTTGACTTTTAACAGAATATATGTTATAATGTAGATGTATTTAAAAGAAAAAAACATAAAAAATTTTTTTGTTTGAAAATTTGTTTCAATTATTGAAATAAATTTATAATTCTGTTCAGATGCTGAGAGCTATCGGGCGAAAACTGAGCAGAAAATTTAAAGGAAAGGAAAAAAGAATATGTTTTATTCTGGATTCACTTAAAGAGAAAATTCTAGATAATTGATTTTTGATTTTCGGCTCTTGTATAAGTAAAATTTATTTTTGAAAGGAGAGCAGGCTTTTAAAATTGAAATTTTTTAATAAATTCAGTTAAAAAAGATTTTCTGCTGTGGGGTGTCCTAATTTTAGGACGCCCCTTTTTTATTTATTATTTAGTTTTAGTATGAAAATGTATACATTAATAATAAATATTTGTTTTTATTCTTTTTCACTGTAATATAGCTAAATTTGTTGAAAAAATAAAGTAATTATATTATAATTATTAGTATTACAGAGAATTTTGGAGGAATTTCATTTTGAATAGAGTACAAGTAAATGTTATAGGTGCAGGACTTGCAGGATGTGAATGTGCATACAAACTTGCAAATGCAGGAATAAAAGTAAAGTTATATGAAATGAAACCGGTAAAGAAGAGCGAAGCACATAAAAGTGATGATTTTGCAGAATTAGTGTGTAGTAATTCTTTAAAATCAGAGAATATAACAAATGCCTGTGGATTGTTAAAAAAAGAAATGGAAATACTGGAAAGTTTGTTTATAGAGGCGGCTTATTTGGCGAGAGTAAATGCAGGTCAAGCCTTGGCTGTTGATAGAGATAAATTTTCAAAGTATATAACAGATAAAATAAAATCAAATAAGAATATAGAAATAATTTATCAAGAAGTAGAAAATTTGGAAGAATTAGATGGAATATCAGTTATTGCTACTGGACCACTCACATCATCAAAATTAATGGAAAATATTTCTAAACTTATTGGTAATGAAAGCCTGTATTTTTACGATGCAGCAGCACCAATAATAGAAGCAGATAGTATTGATATGAATATAGCATATGAAATGGATAGATATTCTAACGAAGATGGAGGAGATTATATAAACCTTCCAATGAATAAGCAAGAATATTTGAAATTTTATAATGAGTTGATAAATGCTAAAATGGCAAATCGCCATGAATTTGATAATATAAAACTTTTTGAAGGATGTATGCCGATTGAAGAAATGGCTAAAAGAGGGGAAAAAACTTTAGTGTTTGGACCATTAAAACCAGTTGGACTTGATAATCCAAAAACTCACGAAAAAAACTACGCTGTAGTGCAATTAAGACCGGAAAATAGCAAAAAAACTATGTATAATATGGTAGGATTCCAAACAAGTTTAAGTTTTCCCGAACAAAAAAGAGTGTTCAGTATGATACCTGGACTTGAAAATGCAAATTTTATAAGATATGGTGTTATGCATAAAAATACATATATAAATGGTGGGAAGTTACTTGATAGTAATTTTTGCCTAAAAAATAACAATAATATATATTTTGCAGGACAAATTTCAGGAGTTGAGGGGTACGTAGAATCAGCAGCTTCTGGACTTATGGTAGCAGTATCTATTATAGAAAGACTAAAGGGAAATTCTATTAAATTTCCAGATAATACAATGCTTGGGAGTCTTGCAAATTACATTTCTACAGAAAATAAAAATTATCAACCAATGAATGCAAATTTTGGAATTATAAGACCTTTAGAATTAAAAATTAAAGATAAAAAATTAAAATATGAAAAACTAGCAAATATTGCAATAGATAGTATAGAAAAATTAAAGAAAAATCTAGAATAATAGGTGATTTTATGAGCAAAGTTTATTTGTTCTTTGGGGATGAAAAATATGATTTAAACCAGAGAATAGAAAAAATAAAAAAAGAATTTAATAATTTGGAATTGGGAATAAATTTATTTTATATTGATTCAAATAATATTCAAGAACTTCCAAATGTATTTGAAGAAGTATCTTTTTTTGGAAGTCAAAAGTTAGTTATAATAAGAGATACAAAATTAAAATTTGATGTAGATATAATAACTAAAAATGAAAACTCTGAAATTACAATAATAATCGTTGAAGACAGTATTGATAAAAGAACAACACAATATAAAACTTTACAAAAAATTGCTGAAATAGAAGAATTTAAAACGATGGATTCATATAAAGCGATAGAATATATCATAAAAACACTTAAATTATATAATGTTACAATTTCAAAAGAAAATGCTACGTATATGGAAAGTATATGTGCAGATGATAAGACAAATATTATTAATGAATTGCAAAAATTAGTAAATTATCTTGATGATGAAAAAGTAGTAACAAAAGAAATAATAGATAAAGTTTGCTCTAAAACATTTAATTCAAAAATATTTGATTTACTAGATGATATAGTAAGAAAGAATAAAAATAAAGCACTTAATGAGTTAGAAGAATTGCTAAACCAAAAAGAACCAATAGTGAAAATTTATATAATGTTATATAAACAAATAAAACAATTATACTTGATAAAACTTGCAAAGAATAATAAAGTAACAGATGTTGCAAAGTATTTGAAAATTAATCCTTACGTGTATAATAATTTGAGTAGAGTAACCGATAGTTTTTCTTTAGCAGATTTAAAGAAAATAATTTATACTTTTGATGATTACGATGAAAAGACAAAAATTGGAGAGATGGACTTTGAATTGGGATTAAAGAAAATAATACTTAGTATGTAAATGATAAAATATTAATTATAAAATCTCTTTAAATAAGACATAATATACTTGATGTATTGTGTTTTATTTTGGGAGGTTTTTATGTGTAAATTAGATATCAATTTTAAAACTGACATGGCTGATGAAAGAGTTGATGTATATAAGAGATTTCATAATTTAAGTAGTATTGATGGAGTCAAAGTTAGTACCGAAAAAGAAAATGATATATCAACTACTGTTGTGGAAATATTAAACGAAAATGGAAGTCAAGCTTTGCAAAAAGACATAGGAAAATATATAACTATTGAACTTAAAGATGTAAAGTATTTGGATGAACATCAAAGAAAAAATATTATTGATATATTGGTAGAACAGATAAAAGCTCTTATTGGAACAGATAATAGTAAGTCAATACTTGTAGTAGGACTTGGAAATTCACAAGCAACACCAGATTCTTTAGGACCTAAAGTCGTAGAAAATTTAGACATAACCAGACATTTACTCAATTTTGCAAAAGATTTTATGGATCCTGACACTAGAAGTGTAAGTGGAATTTCTCCGGGAGTTTTGGGTACAACTGGAATAGAAACATCTGAAATAGTTAACAGTGTAGTGTCAAGTGTTAAGCCAGATATAATAATAGCAATTGATAGTCTTGCTTCATCAAGCTTTAAAAGGGTCGGGAATACTATTCAATTAAGTAATACGGGAATAACACCAGGATCGGGTGTCAGAAATAAAAGAGAAGGACTTAATGAAAAAACTTTAAATGTTCCTGTTATAGCAATAGGAGTTCCAACAGTTGTAGATATTGCAACAATTACTAATGAGACACTAGATAAAGTTATTGAAAATAATGAATTTATAAAAAATATAGAGTTTACAAATTCTAATTTATCAGATAGAGAAAATAGACAAATTTTTATATCAAATACTTTAGATACTGAAAATTATATTGTTACTCCAAAAGAGGTAGACGAACTTATAGAAATTATGTCTGATATAATTTCAAGTGGAATTAATATGGCAATGTAAAATTTATTTATTGACTTTTACATATTAACTATATATAATTAGTTATGAGGTGAGTTCAATAATATGGCAAATTCAAAACTTATTGTAGTAGAAGGTGCTCAGGGAGCAGGGAAAACCACTTTTACAGATTATTTAAGATATTCATTAAGTTATACTAATTTATATAGACTTTGTGGAACATCTGATAGCTCAATTACTGGCCTAGAGAAGGCAAAAAAGATGTATGACAATTTGTTGGAATATATGAAAAAACTTGAAAATACAAGTGTTAATTTAGTATTTGATAGGACATTTTTCACAGAAGAAATTTATTGTAGATTAGGTAAAAAGGCTTATTCTTTTACTGATGTATATAATAAATTATTAGATGAGTTTAGTAAATTAGACTTTGAAATATATTATTTGACACTATATGTAGAGGATGAGAAAGTGTTTGAAGAAAGACTCAAAAGAGATGGAAAAGCAGTTTTTGAGTCATCTAAATTCGAAGTTGAAAATAGCATTAAACAACAAAGAGAATATTTGAAAATGGCAGAAGATATAAAGAAAAAATACCCTAATATAAAAGTTATTAATATAAGAACAGATAGGAAAAAGGAAGATGTTGAGAGGGAAATAAGAGAACAAGTTGGTTATTAAAAAAATGAGTTTTTACTCATTTTTTTTGTTAGAAATTATACTTAAAATAGGTGTTTTACTTTTAATTTTTGTATAATTGTGATATACTGTAGAACAAATTAGAGTTGGAGGAAAAATTGAACAAAACAAAAATATATGTATTATTAATAACAGCTTTTTTTATTGGTATAATTTCTCTATTAATATTTATAAACTTTAATTACAAAACTAATGAAGAAATTTTTAGTTACGATTTACAAAATTTAAATTATGTAGAAAAAAATTATAGCGATGATGCTTTTTTAATGTCTATAATTTATAAAAATGATGTCACAGATAAAGGTGTAGTACTAGAAGGAAAAGTAATTAGAGGAACTGTAAAGGTAGGAGACACTTTATCGTTAGTAGGTATCGATGATGAAAAAGAAGTAAAGGTTGAAGAAATATTAGATTATCAAAATGAAAGTGTAAAAGAAGCTTCAGAAGATGAAAGAATAAATATTGTAATATCTGGAATTAGCCAAAATGGTATAAAGCAGGGGCAAGTTTTAGCTCAAAGTAACACGATAGGATCTTATTATGAATTTATTGCTGAAATTTATATATTAAGTAAAGAAGAAGGAGGAATAAATAAATCATTTAAGAAAAATGATAACTTAGATTTTTATATTAGAACTTCCTCTTTTGAAGGTAAAATTGAAAGCATAAAAGAATTTAATAAGGTAAAGCCGGGTAGTGCAGCTACAATTAGGGTTAAATTAAATACTAAAATCGCTATTGAAGAAGGAACAACTTTTGTTATAAGGAGTGATTCTCAAACTATGGGAGCAGGTACGATAACTAAAGTTATAAAATAATGTTGATAAATTTTTATTGTTATAATAAAATTATATAGATGGAATGGAGGAATTTATAATATGAAAAATACTAAAAAAATACTTGTAGCATGTTTAATTTTAATAACTTTTTTTGTTACATTAAATTATTCTGAAGCTACAACAAAAAATGAAGAAAACGGAATTATGCTTATAAATGAAGAGGCAGAGCCTATCAGTGTAGAAGAATCTACAGAAGAAAATGAAAATCAAGCACAAATATTAGATACAAAAGCTACAGATGGTGTATATAAATTAAGTGAAGATAATAATATATATTTACCTTTTATAAGGTATGCTATTGATAGAATAGTACTTGATAAAGAAAATAATTCTTCTTTAGGAACATTATTTTCATCTTCATCTATAGAAGTTACACAAAAACAGACTGGTTTAAAATGCTTATTTGCAACAGATACTGTAAGAATAAATGCTCCTATGGATTATGCTATAGTATTTGCAGGACAAAATGCAGTAATAGATTCTCAAATAAACAATTCACTTATAATATTTGGAACAAATACAGTAACATTTACTGAAAATGCTAAGGTAAATGGAGATATTATTTGCTTTGCAAGTAATTTAGAATTTAAAGGACAAATAGATGGAAGTATATTAGGAACTTTTTCTAATGTAAATATAAGTGGAACAGTTAATGGAGATTTAAGAGCAAATTGCCAAAATATTGAAGTTTCTTCTAATGAAAATGTTAAGAAAAATATTTATATAGAAACTTATAATAATGATATAAAATTGAAAGAAACTTATCCAAATGCTATTGTAAAAATATTAGAGCAAGGACATAAAATTTCAAAAGCAGAAGTATTACAAATGGTTTCAAAAGGATTACTAGTATGTTTGGTATTTTCTCTATTATACGTTCTATTTGATAAAAAGACAAAAGTTATTGAAAACGTTACAAAATTAGCTAAAGAGCATCCAACATTTTTATTATTAACAGGACCATTATCAATAATTGTTTGCCCACTTATTATATTGGCACTTTTGGTAGCAGCTTTGCTTAACTTTGATTTTATTGCACTACCAATATTAATAATATATTTAGCATTTTTACTTATCGCAGGACTATTATCGACATTTATCGTTGGTAGTTTAATGATAAAATGTATATCAGAAAAATTTATAAAAGACCAAAACAGTTTAACAAAATTTGGATTTAGCTTTTTATTATTTGCAGTATTATACGCACTTGCTAGAATTCCAGTTATAGATTATTATGTAACAGTTGCTCTTGTTATGATATCAAATGGTATAATCTTGTTAAGAATATTCAAAAATAAAAAGTTAAAAGATTAAGATATATTAAAGAGGGAAATAAAATGGAAGAAGAGTATTATAAAGCTAGTACACAAGATGTATTAAATAAATTTGAAAGTAACATTAATGGTATTAGTGATGACGTTGCTAAACAAAGACTTAATAAATATGGCTATAATAAATTAAAAGAAGCTAAAAGAAAAAGTTTAATAATAAAAATTTTAGAACAATTTAAGGACGTTATGCTTATAGTGCTAATAATATCAGCAATTTTATCTGCATTTGTGTCTGCTAGAATGGATGAACCAATGACAGATACGTTTATTATACTCTTTGTAGTAATTTTAAATGCAATTTTGGGCGTAATTCAAGAGAGTAAAGCTGAAAAAGCTATAGAAGCTTTGAAAAATATGTCTCTTCCATATATAAAGGTAAGAAGAGAATCAAAAGTAGAAAGTATAAAGACAGAAGAACTAGTTGTAGGAGATATAGTTTTATTAGAAGCAGGAGATAGTGTACCTGCAGATATGAGAATAATAGTAAATCACAGCTTAAGAGTAGAAGAGTCTGCACTTACAGGAGAATCTGTACCTGTAGATAAAACAAATCAGCAAATAAAATCAGATGGTAGAGTAGCCCTAGCAGATAGAAATAATATGTTATATTCAGGAAGTAGTGTAGTCTATGGTAGAGGAGAAGCAATTGTAGTAGCAACTGGTATGAACACAGAACTTGGAAAAATTGCTACAGCTCTAGCTAATCAAAAGCCAGAAATTACACCTCTTCAAAAGAAAATGAATCAATTAAGCAAAGTTTTGAGTATAGTTGTAGTAATAATAGCAGTAGCTATGTTTATAATAGGATATTTCGTACAAAAAAATAATATCTTAGATGTATTTATGTTAGCTATATCTTTAGCTGTTGCTGCAATTCCTGAAGGATTATCAGCTGTAATAACTATAACTTTGGCAATGGGCGTACAAAAAATGGCAAAGGAAAAAGCTATTGTAAGAAAATTATCAGCAGTAGAAGCTCTAGGTGCTACAGAAGTAATATGCTCAGATAAAACAGGGACTCTTACACAAAATAAAATGACTCTAAGAAAAATATATATCACAAATAAAGAATTCGATGTCTCAGAGATAAAAGAACTAAACGATATAAATGATATAAAAATTGATAAAACTGATTTTGATATATTAACTAAAGTATATTCACTATGTAATGATACAAAATTTGGTGAAGATGGTGGAAAGAAAATTTTACTTGGAGATCCAACAGAAACTTGTCTTATAGAGTTTGCACAAAAAGTAGGCTATGATAAGGAAAAAATGGATATTCAATATGAAAGAGTTGATGAATTACCATTTGATTCAACAAGAAAAATGATGACTACTGTAAATAATTACGAGGATGAAACATATATTGAATGTACTAAAGGTGCAGTTGAATCAGTACTTTCAAATTGTAACAAAATATTAATTAATGGAAAACTTGAAAACATAACTCAAGAATTAAAAGATAAGATATTTGAAAATAATATTAGTATGGCAAAGGAGGCACTAAGAGTACTTGCTTGTGCTTATAGGATTTATAAAAAAGATGAAGGAATAGATAAGTCAGAAACAAATTTAGTTTTTGCAGGGTTAGTTGGAATGATAGATCCACCAAGAAAAGAAGCAAAGCATGCGGTGGAAAGATGCTATAATGCAGGAATGATTCCAATAATGATAACAGGAGACAACAAAGAAACAGCAGTAGCTATAGCAAAAGAAATAGGAATTATTAAAGAAAATGAAGAGGCTGTAACTGGCTTGGAAGTTGACGGTATGTCTGATGAAGAACTTTATAATAGGGTTGAAAATATAAGAGTATATGCAAGAGTGTCTCCTGAAAATAAAATTAGAATTGTAAAAGCATTTAAAAAACACGGAAAAACAGTTGCTATGACAGGAGATGGTGTAAATGATGCACCAGCACTAAAAGGCGCAGATATAGGCGTAGGTATGGGAATAACAGGAACAGAAGTTTCAAAGAGTGTATCAAGCATGGTACTTGCAGATGATAATTTTGCAACAATAGTAGTTGCTATAAAAGAAGGAAGAAGAATCTATACAAATATACAAAACGTAATTGCTTATCTTTTAGCTTCTAATTTGGCAGAGATACTCATAATATTTATTGCTACATTATTTAATAAGGTTTTACTTGCACCAATACAAATATTGTGGATAAATCTTATAACCGATACAATTCCTGCTATAGCTTTAGGATTTGAAAGAGAAGAAAAAGATATTATGAGGCAAAAGCCTAGAAATGCAAATGAAAGTATATTTACTCCTTTCTTAATATTAAGAATAGTTATACCAGCACTTATAAAAGTCTTAGCTATATTTATCATATATAATGTAGCAGATAAATTATATGGAAGTTTAGTAGCAAGTGGTGCAGTATTTATAGCTCTATCTTATATAGAAATACTATTCTCATTTGTTTGCAGATCTGATAAAAAATCAATATTTAAGATAGGATTATTTACCAATAAACCAATGTTTATTTGTTGCGCTTTAACTATTGCTTTACAAACTGTGATTACCTTTACACCGTTTTTAGGAAATTTACTTAAAGTACCAACAATTTCTACTAGATTATTTATATATATAATTGCAATTTCTATAATTTGCTTTATTATATTTGAGATTGTGAAAAAAATACTTGCAAAAATTTTTATAAAAGCTAAAAAATAAGTAATATAATTATTAGAAAAAACATAAGTTATACTATATAGAAAGAAGGTATACCTTATGTTTTTTAATAGATTTATGAGTGCATTTAATATGAATAATAGAAGTAATAGAGGTAGTAGAAGTAATTGTTATTCTTATAAATTAGTTTCTTTTGAACAAGCTAAAAACATGATAGAAACGCAGGAAGTAATTTTAATAGATGTTAGAACTGAAAGCGAATATAATTTGATGCACATAAAAAATGCAATTAATATTCCAGTTGATACTTTGTTAAATAAAATATCAGATGGAACAATTGATAAAGAAAAAAACATTATGGTATATTGCTCTAGTGGTGCTAGAAGCAAAAAAGCAATACAACTTTTAAATAAATTTGGATATAATATATATATATGGGAGTACGCAGCACTTGCAACTTTCCCATACAGAAATATGCTTGTATACCAACAGAAGTGAAGGAGAAAATTATGATAAAACATATTGAAAATGATGATTATGAAAAAGAGGTATTAAATAAAAAGGGGCTAGTATTAGTAGATTTTTATGCAAATTGGTGTGGCCCATGTATGATGTTAAGCCCAATTTTAGAAGAGATTGCAAATAGTAGAAGTGGCTATGATATAATTAAAGTAGATGTAGATGAATCACCTGAGATAGCAGAAAAATTAGAAATAGATACTATTCCAACTATGATAATTTATAAAGATGGAAAAATATGTAAAAAAATTATTGGGCTGATTGAAAAAGACGAAATTGTCGAAATATTAGAAGAAAACAAATAAAAAGTTGAATGGGAGAAATTTCCTATTCAATTTTTTATGGTAATTTAATTTAAATAAATATATGGATAAATAAGCAAACATGATATTAGAAAGCTAAAAATGTAATTTAAATGTAACATAAATTATATCATATTGTTATTGCTTTTTAGTAGCATATTATATATAATTTAACTGCAAATGATATTAACATTAGACGCATACAAAAGAGGTGTTATATATATGTTAGAATTTTGGAAAAATGAGTGGAAGTTATTTTTGGAGGATTTGTCAAATTTCAAAAACGCTTTTGTTAAGATATTTATGCCTAAACAAGAGTTTTTAATGCTTGAACAATCATCTCAAGAAACACCACAGGCTGATGAATCAGTACAAGAAATTTATGTTCCTGATGGAATAGATAACAAGGTAAGTGCTTATTTTGGTGAAAGTATTGAAGAACTAAGACAAAATGTTAGTGGTGAAAAAACACAACATGAAGTTTTAAGAGAATATGCTCAATTCTTTAAACCATATGCTGAATCACAAGAAATGTGTAATAGTGCATTTAGAAAGTATTATGATAGACATGCTCTTAAGATAGCAACAGAGGAGTTGCCAGTTGAGCAAGCAAGAATAATACAAAACAATGTTGATTTATTCATAAAAGGCCAAGAAGTATTTGGTGAAAATGGACAATTTATTGATTCAAGAGTAGATACTATTTTTGAGAAAAAAGGTATTGACGAAGTTGAAAAAGTAGTTGACATTTTACATGATAATACAGATAAAGGTGTAAATGTACAAGGAGAAAGACTTTTTGCAGAAGTTATTACACATATGGTTGATAACGGTATAAAAGTTGATAAAGCAACACCACTTATAGAGCCTGTTAAACATGTTCTAGAAGATAAATTAAATGATGTACATGATAGCTTAAGAAGTCATGAAGATTGGAATGAAGAATATCAAAATTTACTTTCACAAGAAAGAAAATATTTATATGCTCTAAATAGAATTGAACAATATGAAACAGAGCAAAGAATTTCTGAGTTTGAACAAAAAATAAATGATTTAGAAGCTATTTAATGATGAGGGAGTTACTTTTAAATATTTGGTAACTCCCTTTTTTTAACAAAAAAATTGAAATTTATACTTGTAAACACTTTATCTTTATGATATAATTGTGTAACTATTTTAATTGAGGAGAGGATTTTATGAAATGTATTTTTTTATGCGCAGGATATGCCACTAGATTGTTTCCTTTAACAGAAAACTTTCCTAAGGCATTACTAAAAGTAGGAGGAAAAGCAATTATTGATTATGCTCTAGAAAAAATTAATCAAATTGATGAGATAGATGAAATATATTTAGTAACAAATGCTAAATATACACCACATTTTGAAAACTGGGCAAAAGAAAAAAATAATGTCAAACCAATTACTGTTTTTAATGATGGAACAACAAATAATGATGATAGATTAGGTGCAATAGGTGATATTGAATTTACTATAGAGCAAGCTAAAATTGATGATGATATTTTTGTAATGGCAACTGATAATTTATTTGATTTCAGTTTAAAAGATTTTGCTGATTTCTATAAAACAAAGAATAGTCCATGCGTTTGTGTAAGACAAGAAAATGATATAAATCTTTTAAAAAGAGTTGGTGTAGCAAAACTAGATCAAGATATGAAAATTATTGATTTTGAAGAAAAACCTGCTGAACCAAAATCAAATTGTGCAGTTTATGCTGAATATATATATCCAAAGAATATATTACCAGAAATAAAAAAATATTTAGAAGAAGGAAATTCTTGCGATGCACCAGGAAATTTAGTTGCTTACTTATGCAAGAGAGTACCAACATATGCTTATATATTTGAAGGTGAGTGCTATGATGTTGGAACACATGATGCACTTGCTCAAGTAAATGAAATATATAAAAATAAATAGTATGTTCTAAAGTAGGTAAAAATATGAATATTAGTAAAATTTCACGTAGCTTAGTAGTAGTAATTTTTGTAGCATTAATAATATTTGTAGGAATACTTGATTATAAACTTTTAAATTTAAAAGATAGTGTTAACTCAAAATATACTAATGTTGAAAAGCTAGTATATGCAGCTATTGTAGTTATATTGGTATCTATATACATATATATAAAAGACAAGCTATATAAGAAAAAAATAAAAAGAAGTATTGGATTAATATATAGATATGTTTATATATCAATAATTTTAATTTTATCAAAATTCATTTTTGTATTTGAAAATGATATAACTTATAGTGCATTTCAATTAGTAAGCTTTGTACTCATTTCATATTGTATAGGTATTATATTAAAAAAGATAATATTTAATGTATCAAAAAGTGACATGTTATCCATATTTGCAGTATTTGCTTACTCATTATTTCCAATAGGAAATACAGATATGGCATATATGATAAAAACATCACTATATACATTAGTATTTTTAAGTTGTATATTATTACTACAAGTTTTAATAGATGAATTAAAACAAAGAGGAATAAAAAATAAAAAATATATTGTTATATCTTGTGTACTAGGAGTGTTTGTCTCAATCAGTATACTTTTTGGAGTATCTCCATTTGTATGGGCAATATTTGGAATTGGAAGTATGTTTTTATCTTATAATTTAGATAATACTCATATCAATTTTCCTAAAGTTATGATGAGTAAATTGGGACAGAAAAAGAAAGAGTTTTTATATAAGATTGAAAGAATTAATATAAGTAAATTATTAATATCAATAATTGTTGTTGCAATAGTTACATTTATATTGGTTTTTGCATTTAAAGGAATATTTTATAATTTATTAGTTGAAAAGTCTAATAATTATTACGTAAATGATATAGTAAAAAATTTAGATAACTTAAATTTAGCTAATATAGATAAAAATTTAAATTTCAGTAGTGTAGTTCAATTTTATAATAATTTCTTAAGTTACTCTAAAACATATTATATGGTTCTAATTGTATATATTATATTTATGGAAATATTAGCAATAGTACTAAAAAGAAGATATGATACTAAATCAACAATGATGAAGTTATTCTTCATATTGTTTATTAATTCTATAATGATTTTAAAAATAGATCTAAGCTTATATGAGCCTATGTTTACAGTGTTACTATTGCTGATAGCGATTGTTAATACTTCCAACATTTATTTGAACAGAGAAGAGAGAATAAAAATGTTGGTAGCACAAAAAGTTTAGGAAGGTGAAGGCGTTTTGGCATATTATTCAGACGAGTTAATTGATGAAGTAATTTCACAAAATGATATAGTTGAAGTTATATCTGAATATGTTGCACTCAAAAAAAATGGGAGAAATTTTGTAGGTTTGTGCCCATTTCATAGAGAAAAAACACCTTCGTTTTGTGTGTCTATGGACAAGCAAATCTTTAAATGCTTTGGATGCTTGGAAGGTGGAAATGTAATTTCATTTATAATGAAAATAGAAAATTTAGATTTTACTGAAACATTGGAATTTCTAGCAAATAGAGCACATATAGACCTTTCAAAATATGAAGTCGTAACTAATAATTCAAAAGATATTAAGATAAACAGAGATACTAAAGATAAAATATTTGAAATTAATAGAGAAGCAGCTAAATTTTATAATAACAATTTAATGAATCTGTTAAAAGATAATAATAATTTAGTAAAAGAATATATAAAGAAAAGAAGTCTTGATATTAAGACAATTACAAAATTTGGTATAGGGTATGCAAATGGCAATGATTCTTTAATGAATCACCTATTAAAGCAGGGCTATACTAAAAGTGAAATAATGTATAGTGGCATATTTGTAACTAGCGAAAACGGAAAAATTTATGATAGATTTTTTAATAGATTAATTTTTCCAATACTAGATACAAGAGATAGAGTTATTGCTTTTGGTGGTAGAGTATTAAATGATGGGAAGCCTAAATATTTAAATTCCCAAGAAAATGAAGTATACCATAAGGGTAAAACATTATATGCATTGAATCTAGTAAGAAAAGAAAAATTTGAAAATATAATAATTGTAGAAGGTTATATGGATGCTGTGTCACTACATAAATCGGGAGTAAATAATGTAGTTGCATCTTTAGGAACAGCATTAACTAATGACCAGGCAAGATTATTAAAAAAATATACTGATAATATTGTAATCGGTTATGATCAAGATGGAGCAGGACAAGAGGCTACAATTAGGGGACTTGATATATTATCAAAGAATAAACTCAATGTTAAAGTTTTAATTTTAGATAAGTCTGATGTAAAGGATCCTGATGAATATATAAATAAATATGGCACTGAAAGATTTAATAATTGTGTAAAAAATGCAATTTCACTGGTTGAATTTAAAATAAGTAAATTAGAGAAAAATTTGAATCCAGATAACATAGATTCAAAAATTGTATTTTTAACGCAAGTTGCAAATATATTAGCTAAAATAGATAATAATATAGAAAGAGACTTATATATTGATATAATATCAAAGAAATATAATATTGGAGTTGATCCAATAATAAAAGAAATTGAAAAAAAGATTACAAAAAGTGATACTTCTTCTATAAATCTTGATATACAAAATTTGAATCAAAAAATGCAACTTGTTACGAATATGAAAAAAAGACAAGAAGAATATATAATTGCATTATTGCTTAGCAAAGATAAAAATGTTATAAATAAGATATTTGAAAACTTTACTGAGGAAGATTTTACTTTTGATGAAGTAAGAGAAATATTTAAATTTTTGTTAAATTTATATCAAACAGAAGATTTTATAAAGATAGATGTGCTTACGAAGATAAAAGATGATGATATCATGAAAAATATAACTGATATAATGTACATTGATATAAACAATATTGATACTGATAGGTTGTTTAATGAAATGTTAAATAAAAATAAAAAAGATAAGCTAATTAAGAGAAGAGAAGAAATTATAAAAAGAATTTCTTCTGGTGCAAGTCAAGAAGAACAAGAAGTACTTCAAGTAGAATTAAATCAAATTTTAATAGAATTGAAAAAGTTAAAAGTATAGAGGAGAATATAATGGAAAGTAAATCAAAGAGTAGTAGTAAAAAACAAAAAATAAAAGAATTTATAGAAAAATGCATAAATGATAAAAAGGTAACTTATAATCAACTTGCTAAATTTATCGAAAAAGAAGGTATATCTCCAGAAGAGGTTACAAAGATATACGATGAATTAGAAAAAGCTAAGATTGAAATAATGGTTGAAGAAAATAAGAATTCTAAAAAAGAGAAATTAACTACAGATAATACAGATTCAAAAGACTCAAAAGATGATGCAGAAACAGATGCGGATGCAGATGTAGATATAGATGATTTAGATGAAAAATCTAAGATTGATGCAGTTGCCTCACTTGCTGAACTTGAAATAGAGCCTAATTTAGAAGACATTACTGAAATAGAAAAAGACATATTATTAGATGATAGCATGCAAGATATGTCATTTGTTGATAATTTAAATGTTGATGATCCAGTAAAGATGTTCTTAAAGGAAATAGGAAAAATAAAACTTTTAACTTACGAAGAAGAAAATGAACTTGCCGAAAGAATGTTAAAAGGTGATAAAGAAGCTAAAAAACAATTAGTTGAATCAAATTTAAGACTTGTTGTAAGTATAGCTAAAAAATATATTGGTAGGGGAATGCATTTCCTTGATTTAATACAAGAAGGAAATTTAGGGCTTATAAAAGCTGTTGATAAATTTGATCAGACAAAAGGTTACAAATTTAGTACATATGCAACATGGTGGATTAGACAGGCAATTACACGTGCTATAGCAGATCAAGCAAGAACAATAAGAATTCCTGTACACATGGTAGAAACTATAAACAAACTTATTCGTACTTCTAGACATTTATTACAAACATTAGGAAGAGAACCTACACCTGAAGAAATAGCTGAAGAATTAGAAATGTCAGTAGATAAAGTTAGAGAAGTATTAAAAGTAGCGCAAGAGCCAATATCACTTGAAACTCCTGTAGGTGAAGAAGATGAAAGTAATCTAGGAAACTTCATACCAGATGAAGATGCACCTTCTCCTTCTGAACAAGCAGCAGATGTACTTTTAAGGGAACATATTGAAGATGTAATGCAAACACTTACTCCAAGAGAAGCTAAAGTATTAAAGTTAAGATTTGGTTTACAGGATGGTAGAATGAGAACTCTAGAAGAAGTAGGAAAAGAATTTGATGTAACTCGTGAGAGAATTCGTCAAATAGAGGCAAAAGCATTAAGA
Organism: uncultured Clostridia bacterium; assembly: GCA_947628005.1. GTDB lineage: Bacteria > Bacillota > Clostridia > TANB77 > CAG-465 > CAG-465. The sequence continues at coordinate 10,086 of CANQYI010000002.1, read as the reverse complement.
AAATTAAGACATCCAAGTAGAAGTAAAAAATTAAAAGATTTTATGAATAGTGAGAATTAAAAAAACAAATTCCAGAAATGGAATTTGTTTTTTGTCTTAGTTTGCTTTCCTAGAAAGGAAAACTGATTATCAGTGACACAATTTTTTCTTCTTTAGTGTCATATGTGTCACTTAAAATTAAATCAATCTCTTGTGCCAGAGGCTGATTGACCTTTTTAAGCTCTCTTAGAAGCGAAAAAAAGTCATTAACGTCATTTTCCTGAGTTGGTATAATCTGTTTTATAGCCATTTTATAGGCCATAAGTATGTTGCTGATTTCTTCGTCTAACTTGTCAGGCGAGAAATCCTTTAGATTTTCAACATACCGTTGAAACTCATTGTTGTTGAGTTTTAATTCTTTAACATTCATAAAATGCCTCCAAATTTGTTAGGATTTATAAAATTGACTAATTCATATTATACCATATTATGTAAAATAAGTCAAGTTATTTACTATTTAAACTCGAATATATATAATTATACATATCAATTGCGAGACTAATTGATGAAGCTAATGTGGATTCATCACACAGAAACATATCTGATAGATAATCAGATATATCTGCATATTTTCCATTTTCCACATAATTTAATCTAGTAATAAGATTTATCAAAGAATAATCATTCATAACATCTATTTTATTTTTTGTAAAGAAATTTTTTAATATAGATTTATATTCATTTCTAAATAGATTATAAATTTTATCAAATTGCCCTTGTTTATTGAGCCTTAATAGTTCTTCTTTATTTAACATAAGGATCAGAATCACCTCTTACTTTAGTATCTAAGTATTTAAATTTATAACTTTTATTATAAGAATCGCATAGAAAAGTTTTTGCAGCAAATGAGCGCTCAAAATTTAAATTAGCTATGCTATCAATTGTTTTTTTCGTTAGTTTATGCGGTAAGCCAGTCTTAAAAGGAAATTCATAATTAATACATCCAAATTTGATCGATTCATTAAAAATAGTTTTAATTCTCTCTTGCATTTCATTTATTTCAGCTTCAGAAGAATGGACCTCAATTGGTTCGCTATATTGAGAAAGTAATATTCCAAATATTTTATCACGAGACGATCTAGCAGAAGATGATTTATTTATATCAGCTCTAACATAGCACTCAGCTACATTTTCCCTGTGATTTGCAATTACAAATTCAGATAGTGCAAGTGATTTAGCCTGATATAATCGTCTAAGACGAAATTTATAAGTTAAATAATCTTTAAAATTATCCATTTCACATTTAAGTAAACCTCCAAATTTTTTATCTCTTGTTGCCATTAACAATGTATTTGAAAATTTATTATATTCGTTTTCATCAGCAAAAATATCAGAATAATCATCAAGAGCTGCTTTTTTCCCATTTGTTTTCATAAGTTCAGAACAATCTATAAAATCTTCAATAGCTAGTCTTGGAACAGTGCGTAATTTTTTTAGTGAATTAGAATTATCATAATCAGCATTAATTTCATTATTTAATTCAGTTAATATGCTATTTGCAGGATCATAACAGAAATTTTCATTAACCATATTTAAATTCCTAGTTAAAGTATTATATGCTTTATCGTATCTAGAAATATTGAAATCGCCGAATTCCTTTAAAACATAAGATTCTATGCCCTTAGTTGCCCTGTTAGACCATTGAATTGCTTTAGCCCACAAGGTAGCAATTTCATCACTTTGTAGTGTATCTGAAGAAAACTCAGATTCCAAAAAATCTTTAGTACTAAGTGAAAGAGGTGGCACAGTATCTGTTTCATGTTGTAATCCTTGTACTATATGATTACTGTTATATTTTCTTAAAATTTCATTTATTATTACATTATCTGGATTTTCTTGCAAACTAACAGATGAAAGGAAACCTTTAGATTTAGATGAAGGATTTGCTTTATCATTGTAAACTAAAGATTTAAGAAAAGAAATTAATGATTTCTTTATTTCAGCGTTTTTTTGATTTTCATCTGCTGAAGTATTATCATAATAGTTATGAACAGCAAAAAATAGGGAGTCAACACTACCAGATAATTTAATAATTTCATTTAATATAAATTTTTTTTGTTCTGTAATTTTAACTTTCATTTAAATACCTCATAAAAATTATATAATAAAATAAAAATAAAGTAAATACTATTGACAAAAGTAAAATTTAGATATATACTATTAAAAGTCAAAGAAAGTCAAAATCAAAAAAAGGAGATGAAAATATGAAAATATCAGATATTATAGAGGAGTATATAAAAGATATAATGGCTCAAGAGGACTTCGTTGAGTTACAAAGAAATGATCTGGCAAACAGATTTAATTGTGTACCATCTCAAATAAATTATGTTATATCTACAAGGTTTATACCTGAACTAGGATTTTATGTTGAAAGTAGAAGAGGCCGGAGGAGGCTATATAAGAATTAGCAGAGTTGATTTATCAAAATCAGAGCAAATATCAAATATAATTGACAAGATAGGTAGTAAATTGTCACAAAGTGTCGCAGATGTTTATCTGAATGAATTTTTAAGGTATAATGTTATAGATAAAAATGAGTCTGATATGATAAAAATAGCTATTTCTGATAAAAGTTTAGCTAAAGCCCCAAATGATATTAGAGATTTTATTAGGGCTGATATATTTAAATCTATGATTGTTAATTTAATATAAGGAGTGATTTTTATGAAATGTGAAAATTGTGGAGTAAATGAAGCCACTGTAAGATATTATCAAAATATAAATGGAGATAAAAAACAGTTACATCTTTGTAGTGATTGTGCAGAAAGTTTAGGATTTACAAGTTTTTCAAATATATTTTCTCCAATGTTTTTAGATTCAAAAAATTATGATTTTCTAGAAGAACCACAAGTATGTAATGTGTGTCATTATAGCTTTGATGATTATTTAAAGACGGGATTATTTGGGTGCCCAAATTGTTATGAATCTTTTCAAGATAGGTTAGATAGTCTATTTTTAAAACTTCATGGAAAAACAAGACATGTGGAACTTGAAAAAGAAAATAAGACGAAAAAAGAAGTTACTGAAAAGTCAAATTTAAGTAAAAAAGATAATAAACTTGATGAATTAAAAGAAAAGTTAAAAGCTTTAATAGAAGAAGAAAAATATGAGGAAGCGGCAGTTATAAGAGATAAGATAAAAGAGATAGAAGGAAAGTAGGGAATAATATGTGGTATAAAGAAATATCAAATGATTCAGATGTTGTAATATCTACTAGAATCAGATTTGCTAGAAATCTTGATAACTATAAATTTGTCCATATGTTAAATAGTAATGAAAAAAATGAAGTACTAGATAAAGTAAAAAATGCAATCAATAGTGAGTATAAATTTTTGGACATAAAAAATATAGATGAAACAACATTATTTAGCTTGGTTGAGGGACATTTAATTTCAAAAGAATTTGCTGCACAAGCTGAAGGAGCAATTGTTATAAATGATGATAATAGATTAGTAGCTATGGTAAACGAAGAAGATCATTTAAGAATACAAGCTTTTGAACCAGGATTTAATATTGATTCTTGCTATAAGAATATAAAAAAATTTACTGATAGTCTAGAAGAAAAACTTAAATTTGCTAAGAGTAAAAAATATGGTTATTTAACTTCTTGTCCAACAAATGTTGGCTCTGGAATGAGAGTTTCTATTATGTTACATTTGCCTGCATTAACAAAGATTGGTGTAATATCTAATATACTTGAGCAAGTTACTGCTCTAGGCTTGTCAGTTAGAGGACTATATGGAGAGAATACATCTGCATATGGTAATATATATCAAATATCTAATCAAAGAACTTTAGGACTGTTAGATACAGAGATAATAGATAAAGTAAAAATAGTTGTAACGACAATAATTAATGAAGAAAGAAAAGCAAGAAACAAAATTAATTCTTATAAATTACAAGATGAAGTTTACAGAGCTTATGGAATATTAAAAAATGCAAGAATACTTAAAGAAGAGGAAGCACTAAAATTATTATCAAAAGTTAGACTTGGAGTTTGCATGAATATTATAAATGAAGTAGAACTTAGTAAAGTACAACAAATGATGATTGATACACAATCAAATTCTTTACAAGTTATATGCAAACAAGCTCTTAGTGAAAAAGAAGAAGATATAAAAAGAGCAGAATATGTAAGAAAGGAGTTAGATTAATATGTATGAATTTACAGGAAGAGCCGAAAAAGCTTTAGAATTAAGCAAAGAGTTTTCTGAAGAACACAACTATTCTTTTATAGGAACAGAACATATACTTTATGGACTTATTGCTGAAGGTGAAGGACTTGCAAGCAAAATACTTAGTAGTCAAGGACTTACAGCTGAGTATGTTGAAAATGAAATAGTAAAAATTGATGGAGTTATGGATACAAAAGAAGATTATATAGAATTTACTCCTAGAGCAAAAAGAATAATAGAAAATAGCAGTAGAGAAGCTAAAAGAATGGGACAAAGTTATGTAGGAACTGAGCATATATTACTTTCATTAATGAGAGAAATTGATAGTGTGGCAGTAAGAATTTTAATAGAAGCAGATATTGATCCCCAAAAAATATTTGCAGATCTTTTAAGATTACTTAGTGAAGATTCTCCTATGAATAATTTTTCTAATAGTCCAAAAGAGAGCTTTGAAACATCAAATACACCTACACTTAATCAATATGGAAAAGATTTAACTCAAATGGCAAAAGAGAAAAAGTTGGACCCTGTAATAGGAAGAGATAGAGAAATTCAAAGAATAGTTGAAATTTTAAGTAGAAGAACTAAAAATAATCCTGTTTTAATAGGAGAACCTGGTGTAGGAAAAACAGCAGTTGTAGAAGGACTAGCTCAAATGATAATAGAAGGAAATGTTCCAGAAATATTAAAAAATAAGAGAGTAGTTAGTTTAGATATGCCATCAATGATTGCTGGAGCAAAATATAGAGGAGATTTTGAAGAAAGATTAAAGAAAGCATTACAGGAAATACAAAAAAATGGAAATGTTATCTTATTTATAGATGAACTTCATACTATAATTGGAGCTGGCTCTGCTGAAGGTGCTATGGATGCAGCTAATATTTTAAAACCTCTTTTATCAAGAGGTGAAGTACAAATTATTGGTGCTACTACCCTTAATGAATACAGAAAACATATTGAAAAAGACTCTGCTTTAGAAAGAAGATTTCAAAGTGTGTTAATTGATGAGCCAAGTGCAGAAGATAGTGTAAAAATTTTAAAAGGCTTAAAAGATAGATATGAAGCACATCATAAAGTAAAGATAACTGATAGTGCTATTGAAGAGGCAGTAAAACTATCTCAAAGATATATTAATGATAGATTTTTACCAGATAAGGCAATTGATTTAATAGATGAGGCTTGCTCTAAGGTAAAACTTAAAACTGTAACAATGCCTGATAAAATTTCAAATTTGGAAAAAGATATTGAAAAGACATCAAAAGAAAAAGAAGAAGCTATTGTATGCCAATCATTTGAAAAAGCTGCAACTCTTAGAGATAAAGAAAAAGAATTAAAAGAGGCACTTGATAAAGAAAAGAAAAAATGGGAAAAAGAAGAAAAAAATAAAGAAGTTAGTATATCTTCAGAAGATATCTGCGAAGTGGTATCTAATTGGACAAAAATACCAGTTTCAAAACTTTCAAAGACAGAAACTGAAAAATTAAAGACTTTAGATGTAGATTTAAAGAAAAGAGTAATAGGACAAGATGAAGCAGTTGAGGCTTTAGCAAAAGCTATAAAGAGGGCAAGAGTTGGACTTAAGGATGAAAATAGACCAATAGGATCATTTATGCTACTTGGACCAACAGGTGTTGGTAAAACTGAATTAACTAAAGCATTAGCACAAAATTTATTTGGAAATGAAAATTCAATGATAAGATTAGATATGTCTGAATATATGGAAGCACATAGTGTATCAAAATTAATTGGTGCACCTCCAGGATACGTAGGCTATGATGAAGGTGGTCAACTTACTGAACAAGTTAGAAGAAAACCTTATACAATAGTGCTTTTTGATGAAATAGAAAAAGCTCATCCTGATGTATTTAATATGTTACTTCAAATATTAGAAGATGGAAGACTTACAGACTCCAACGGAAGAGTTGTAAACTTTAAAAATACAGTAATAATTATGACTTCAAATGCTGGTGCAAGAAATATAGTGGAAACTAAATCAATAGGATTCGTAAATTCTATTGATGCAAAAAAGGATTATGAGAAAACTAAAGAAAATGTAATGTCAGAGTTAAAGAAAATATTTAGACCAGAATTTTTAAATAGATTAGATGAAATTATTGTGTTTAAAAAACTTTCAGAGGAAAGTGTGGAAAAAATAACTAGACTTATGATAGATGAAGTAATAGAAAGACTTAAATCTAAAAATATTAAAGCAGAATATACTGATGAATTAGTAAAATATATATCAAAAGTAGGATTTGATGAGACATATGGAGCAAGACCTTTAAGAAGAGCTATTCAATCAAATATAGAAGATAAGTTAGCAGAAACAATGTTAGATGGAAAAATAAAAGATAATGATAAAGTAAAAATAGATTATAAAAATGATGAAATAGTTATAAATAAGATAAAGTAAAAATAAATTTACTATTGACGCATTGAATGTTGTGTGGTATAATTTACATAATTATCAATTTTGATATAAATTAATTAATTTATAGGAGGAATAAAAAAATGTCATTTTATTTTTCAGGAGTTTTTATGTATTTTCAAAGTTGCATGTCCTATGAAATACAAAATACATTAAAAACTGCATTACTTTTGTGTAAAAATTCTACAAAGGCAGTAATGCGGAGTGGCGAAGTACTTATAGCTACTTCAATGGTAGGAGGCGAATCCAAACAAATATTGGATGGGCTAGGATTAGATACTAAAATTCTAAATAAGATATTTAAAATCCGAAAGCCAATCATAAGAACTGTTAAGGCTGATACTATCACTGATGTCACAGTAGACGATAGACTTATCAACATATTATCAGGACTTACAGACCATGCTAGCAAGAAAATAGATGAAGTAGATCTTCTGGGCAATTTAATCTATGACTCTCAGTATGAAATAAATAAGTATCTGGGAAGAGGATCTATTTTTGAATCCTTTAAAATATTATTGCATAAGAGAGAGTTAGATGAAAGAAAATTTAGTAGTAAAAATAGCGATTTAATAACGTACATCTCAGATTGTAATGAGAAAAAAGAATTTCAAAGTAACTGGGTTTATAAGGCAAGCGATTCAAGTAGTGCTAATTATAATCATGAATTTAAAATAGAATCCTGTTACGATATGACTTATAAAGCTTTTAAAGGCGCTTATCATGATGCAATCGGCAGAGATGATGAAATCGACCAAATTGAGGAAATTTTAAATAAGCAAATAAAGAAAAACGCAATTTTGATAGGTGAAGCCGGCGTTGGCAAGACTTGCATAGTCGAGTATTTATGTAATAAAATCGTAAGAGGAGAAATTCCTACACTTACAGGAAAACGCATCATTGCTTTTGATCTGTGTTCTGCTCTCGCTGGTACTAAGTATAGAGGAGATCTGGAACAAAAAATGGAAAAGATTATGAGTTATATAAGCAATAATCCAAATATAATCTTGTTCATTGACGAAATACATTATATATATGGGTCTGGAAATTCAGAAGGAAATTATAGAATTTCAGATATATTCAAACCTTATATAAGTAGGGGACAAATTTCTGTGATAGGAGCTACTACTTTTGAGGACTATCGGAAAAATATTGAAAAGGATCCTGCACTAGAAAGAAGATTCGACAAAGTAGTTGTTGAAGAACCTACAAAATCTAATGTTGTAGAAATTCTTATGTCCATTAAACCAATCTATGAGGAAAAATATAATTTAACGATAAGTGAATCCATGATATCATATATAGTTGATTTAGCTGAAAAATACTTGGCTTATAGGAAGTTCCCAGATAAAGCTATAGATATTTTTGAATCAGCATTTTCAAAATCATATATAATGTATAAGAAAGATAAATTCAATTTAAAGAATAAGTTTACAGATATGTCAGTAACTATAGATGTTATAAATGAAGTTATATCTAGAATGAGTAGAATACCTGTATCAAATTTGACCAGTAATGATGTAGAATGCATAAATAATCTTCCATTTAGACTTTCTGAGTCAATTATGGGACAACAGAGGGCAATAGATACAATTTCCAATGCTATAAAGATCACAAAATCTAATTTTGGAGATCATACTAGACCATTATCGTTCTTGTTCTTTGGACCTACTGGAGTTGGAAAAACTGAACTTGCAAAAGTGTTAGCAGAAAATTTATTTGGAAGTAGAAATCAAATTATAAGATTTGATATGTCAGAGTATTCAGAAGAATCTAGCGTTAATAAACTTATAGGTAGTGCACCAGGATATGTAGGTTATGAGGATTCTGGAAAACTTGTAAAAGAAGTAAAGAATAAACCATATTCTATAATCCTATTTGATGAAATTGAAAAGGCACACCCTAGTATATTTAATGTATTTTTACAGATTCTTGATGATGGAATTTTGACTAATGCTAAAGGACAGAGTGTAGATTTAAAAAATACCATTATAATAATGACTTCTAATGTGGGATATTCACAAAATAATTCCTCAAGCTTTGGATTTAACAAAAATCCACAAGAGAATAATTATGAAAAGCTACAAAAAATTGGTATATCTCAACTTGAAAAAGTATTTAGACCTGAATTCTTAAATAGAATTGGCAATATAGTTCTATTCAATAGCTTGACACCTGAAGATGTAGAGGACATAGTCGAAAATATGATGATTGATATTGTGAAGCTAGCAATAAATATTGATATGTACGTGGAATATGATAAAGAAGTTATATCTTATATCGCTAGTTCAGCTTTTAGTCAAAAATATGGAGCACGTCCATTAAGAAGATTTATTGACGAGAACATAAAATTAAAATTAGCTAATATTCGTATGTGCAAGGGAGATCCAATATGCGTGAAAATTGAGGTTAATGATTCAAATCTGGATTTTTGTACTTACGAACAGGTTGAAATTAAAGAACTTGAAACAGTAGAAAGTTAAAGCACTAAAAGGGTTAAACATTGTTGTTTAACTCTTTTTTTATTTAATAAAATAAAAAATCAGTATTGAATAATTTTATTTAATGTGATATATAATAAAGTAAATGGGGGGATATTTTATGGAATTCATGAAAAAAATCACTGAAATTTCTAAAAAAGTTGGAGATGCTGCTACAGATACATATAATACAGTTGCTGATAAATCTGGAAAGTTTATTGAAGATACTAAAACTAAAATGGCAATATCTGACAAAGAAGATGAAATTGAAGAAATATATATTGGAATAGGAAAGACTGTATATGACTATTATCTTAATGGAGAAGATGTAGGAAAAGTATTTAGTAAAGAGTCAAAGAAAATTGATAAACTAAAAGCAGAAATTGAAGAAATGAATAGTAAAATACTATATAATAAGGGATTTAGAAAATGCTCAAATTGTGGAGAAATTATATCAAAAAATAGCTTGTTCTGTGAAAACTGTGGACAAAAACAAAAGCCTATAAAACTAAAAGAGGAAAAATCAAAGAAAGAAGAACAGGAATTAGAAAAAGTTTGCCCACAATGTGGAACAGTTTCAGATGCAAAATCTAAATTTTGCTCAAAATGTGGATATAAATACGACAAAAAATAAAAGTAGAATTTAAAATTCTACTTTTTTTAACGCTTTAAAATAGGCTTAAAAATGCTTAAATTTTTAAGCTATTTTTTTTGACAAATTTATATTTGAAAAAAACAAAAATATTTTTTAAAAAATGTATTGACATAAATTTAAGTTTGTGGTATACTGAATTAAGTCGCCAAATATTGCGGCTAAAGTACATTGAAAAATAAACAATATAATACGAACCATAAAAGGTTGTACAAAAGGGTACAACCGTCAATTAAAAAAAGTAAATTCGCGAAAAATCGCGTTAATTTTGAAAAAGGTATTGAACGAGAGTTTGATCCTGGCTCAGGATGA
>CANQYI010000001.1 GCA_947628005.1 uncultured Clostridia bacterium | reverse complement strand
TTCCTCTTTAGCTCAGTCGGTAGAGCGCTCGGCTGTTAACCGATAGGTCGTTGGTTCGAGTCCAACAAGAGGAGCCAAAATATAGGGTTTTGAGCATATTTTGAATTGATTTCAAAATAGTCTAAACCCTATTTATTTTTTACTTTTAAATTTTTAACACATTTTTAAATAAATACAAAGTATTTTGAATTGATTTCATAAGGCTGTAATGGTGGCTGTATAATTATGCAATTAATTTTAGTGGAAATAAGTTTCTTAATTATTCTTGCATATTCTTTAAAATATTATTTTTTGTCTATTAACCAGTCTAATACATTTATTTTCTTTATTCCATCAAAATCAGCATCAAGGTCATCATCTAATGTTAATATATATTTAGGATAATTATCATTTATTTTCTTTAATGGTGCTAATTCTCTTTCTAATGTACTATTATTCTCATTAGTATTCTCTCTTGTTGTTAATGCTACTTGATAATAAATTGTATTTTCTGAATTTTTTGCTACAAAATCTACTTCTAAATCTTCATATTTTCCAATATAAACCTCATATCCTCGTCTCAATAATTCAAGATAAACTATATTTTCTAAGATATGTCCCATATCATTACCAGAGCTTTGTCCTAACATATAATACCTAAGTCCTATATCAACTGCATAATATTTTTCTTGAGTTTTTAAAAATTCTTTTCCTTTTATGTCATATCTATTTACTTTATACACAAAATAGCTATCTATTAGTGATTGAACATAAGTAGCAACTGTATTATATGAATTATTTTTTTCTAATCCTTCCAATTGATTACTAATATTTTTTAGACTTGTTCTGTTTCCTATATTATCATATAAATATTTAGTTACTTTTTCTAAGGTATTTTTATCTGTTATTCCTTTTCTTTGCATAACATCTTTAAATAAAATCGTATTGTATATTCCATCTAAAAATAAATTAATATTTTGAGGATTTATTTTAAATAATTCTATAGCTTGAGGAAATGAGCTATATTGTAAATAATTTCTAAACTTCCTTGATAAATCTGTTTTATCTTCAAATGCTGATAAATATTCTTTAAATGATAATGGCAACATTTTAATTTCTATGTATCTACCAGTAAGTAATGTTGCAAGTTCTGATGATAAAAGGTAAGCATTTGAACCTGTTATATACAAATCAACATCTTTATTAATAAAAAGACTATCTACTGTTTTTTCAAATTCACTAACTTTTTGAACTTCATCTAAAAAAATATATGTTTTTTTACCTTTTACTAACTTTGATTTTAAGTATTCATATAATTTTTTTCTATCTTGTAATTCTTCATAATCTGCTTCCTCAAAATTTATTGATATAATTTGATTTTCTTCAACTCCATCTTCTTTTAAATAGTCTTGAAATAACTCTAATAAAGTGGATTTGCCACATCTTCTAATTCCTGTTATTACTTTTATAATTTGTTGATTTTTGAAATTTCTTAAAATAGATAAATACTTTTCCCTTTTTATTTTTTTCATAAAATCTCCTCCAACTATTTTTATTATACTCCTTTTTTATATTATAGTCAAGTTTTTTCAAAAATATGAAAAAACTTTTTAAATGTATAAAGTTTTTTCAAAAATATATAACTTTAGTATATATAATTATATATTGAAAAGTTACTCAAGAATTCTTGTAAAAAAGGCTTGAAAAAAATCTAAGTAATCTTGCTATTAGAAGATAGTGACTTAAAATAAGAGATGCTATCTTTTTTTGTTGCACTTAAATAAGTAATTTGGTATATCTTTTATTTTTTTTCTAATATATGATATAATAAATTTAAAATAAGCTTAGAATAGCACCACAAAAATATCAAAAATAACTATAAAATTGCAATTTACTAAAGTAAGTGAATGTATTTACAATCACTTGCTTTTTTGATATACTTTTATCAAACAAATGGTAATTTCTATGGGAGGTTTATTATGGCAACATCAACCGAATATAAAAAATTTATTTTAGAACAACTAAATTTATTAGATAGTATAACTTGTAAAGCAATGATGGGAGAGTATTTATTATATTATAATGGTGTGTTATTTGGTGGAATATACGATAACAGATTACTTGTGAAGATAGTAAATAGTAATAAAAAATATGATATGCAAGAACAAATACCTTATGAGAGTGCTAAACCTATGTATTTAGTTGATGATGTAGATAATAAAGAATTATTAAAAGAAATTGTTATTGAAACTTGTAAAGGCTTACCAATAAAAAAGTAAAGAGGTTTAAATTATATGAATAAAGAAATATTATTATCAAATATTGATAAAATTCATACTACTGAAATGGGTATTGATAGAATTAAAAAAATCTAAAATTAGATACAAATGATGTAGTAGAATATTGTAAAAATAAAGTTTTAGAAAAAATTGTAATATATTTAAACAAGAAAAGAATTGGTATTGTGAGATTTAAAATATAATAATAACTATTAACTCATATAGCTATACAATTATAACAGCACATACTATTAGCTAAATTACAATTTATATGACTTTCAGTTAAAAGGTTATCAAAAAAAGATAATCTTTTATTTTTTTATAAAAGTATTGACAAACTGTTACAACTGTTATAATATAGATATAACAGTTGTAAAAAAAGGAGAAATGATTATGGATATTATTATTAGCAATAGTAGTAATCAGCCTATTTTTGAACAAATTAAACAAGCTATAAAAAAAGCAATAGCAACAAATGAATTGAAAGAAAATGAAATTTTGCCATCAATTAGAAATTTAGCACAAGATTTAAGAATTAGTGTTATGACAGTAAAAAGAGCTTATGATGAATTAGAACAGGAAGGTTTTATTAAGACAATTCACGGTAAAGGAAGTTTAGTTGCAGCAAAAAATATTGAGCTTTTAAAAGAAGAGCAGATGAAGGAGATTGAAAAATATATTGATAAAATTGTTTTAATATCGAAAACATCTAATATAAGTAAAAAAGAAATTTTAGAAACATTTGAATATTTATTTGGGGAGGATGAATAAATGGAAAATATATTAGAAGTTAAAAATCTATGCAAAAAATATAAAGGATTTGAATTGCAAAATGTTAATATCACATTGCCTAAAGGGATGATTATGGGCTTTATTGGAGAAAATGGGGCAGGAAAAACGACTACAATTAAGGCAATTTTAGATATTATTAAAAATTATACAGGTGAAATAAAAATATTTGGCCTTGACAATAAAAAGGATGATAAAAAAATTAAAGAAAATGTCGGAGTTGTCCTAGATGATATGTTTTTCCCAGAAATTTTAACTCCAAATGATATAAATAGCATTATGAAAGACATTTATAAAAATTGGGATTCAAAGTTATATTTAAAATATTTAACTGATTTTTCATTACCAAGAAATAAAGCAATAAAAACATTGTCTAAAGGAATGAGAAAAAAATTGGAAATAGCAACAGCAATCTCACATCATCCGCAATTATTAATTCTTGATGAGCCAACAGCTGGACTTGATCCAGTAGCAAGAAACGAAGTAATAGACCTTTTTCAAAGCTTTATTCAAAATGAAGAATGTTCTATTTTTCTATCAAGTCATATTACAACAGATTTAGAACATATTGCAGATTATATTACTTTCATAAACAATGGAAAAATTATACTATCAAAAACTAGAGAAGAATTACTAGAAGATTATGGTATTGTTAAATGTTCAAAAGAAGAGTTTGAAAAGATAGATAAGAAAGATTTTGTTCAATATAAGAAAAGTAAATACGAATATGAAATTTTAATTGAAAACAGAAAAGTTTTCAGTAAAAAATACAACATAGATACAATAGATAAAATAACACTTGAAGAGCTTATGGTATTAATGATTAAGGGGGAAAAGTAATGTTAGGTTTTATAAAAAAAGATTTATTAATGATAAAAAGTAATATTAAAATTTTTGCAATTTTATTAATTATATATGTAGTCATGGCTTTTCAAGGTCAAATGGATTTATCATTTTTATTACCATTTATGAGTGTAATGGTTATGATGTCAACATTTAGTTACGATTCTTACAATAAATGGGATGCGTATGCAATATCTTTACCAGGTGGTAGAAAAAATAGTGTAAAAGCCAAATACTTAGCAACTATAATACTTATAATTGTAACAACTATAATTATTACTATATTATCTTTTACAATTTCTTATGTTAAAACAAAAATAATAGATTTTGAAAACATTACAGGAACAATATTTGGCTCTCTTTTTGCTACAATTTTATTACAATCATTTATTTATCCAACAATGTATAAATTTGGACCAGAAAAAGCAAGAATTTGGTTAATGGCTATAATTTTTGGTGTTGCTGTTATAGGAGGATTTATAATACAGTATGTTGATTTTTCAGCAATAATTAACATATTAAATCTTATAGAAGCATATTGGATAGTTGTGTTTTTAATAGCTATGATTTTAATGTTATATATATCATATAAAATATCAGAAAGGATTTACTTTAAAAAAGAAATTTAAGTGGTTATTATTCTACTTTTAAATTTATAAAAATATTTCTGAAATAATAAATTGTATAAGTAAGTGAATGTATTTATAATCACTTGCTTTTTTGATATACTTAATCAAATAAATTACAAATTTTATAGTTCAACTAATCGTTGATATCCTCACTCAACGATTAGTGTGTTTACTTTTATATATGATAACTTTACAATAATATTAAAGGAGGTAAATTATGGATCAAGTAAAAATTGGTAAATTTATTGCTAAGTGTAGAAAAAATAAAAATTTAACACAATTTCAATTAGCTGAGAAATTAAATATCACAGATAGAGCAATATCAAAATGGGAAACTGGTAAAGGTATGCCAGATTCTTCCATAATGCTTGAATTATGTAATGAACTTGGTATTAGTGTAAATGAATTATTAAGTGGGGAGATAATCAAAATTGAAAATTATAATCAAAAAGCAGAAGAAAATTTATTAGAAATGGCAAAAAAAGAGGAAATGCAAAATAAAAAAATGATGATGTATGAATTGGTAATAGGAAGCTTATCAAGCATAACATTTTTAATTTTGATGTTTACATTATTTTTTGCGGTTGAAAATATAATTTCTAGAGTTATATTATTTATATTAGCTTTTTTAATTTTAATAATAGGTATTTCATTTGCTTTAAAAATAGAAACAGAAACAGGATATTACGAATGTAAAATATGTCATAATAAATATATTCCTAAATATTCACAAGTATATTTTGCAATGCACTACGGAACTATTAGATATTTAAAATGTCCAAAGTGTAATAAAAGAAGCTGGCATAAGAAAGTACTGACAAAATAACAATTACAATTAAAAGATTAGTTTAAACATAACTAATCTATTTTTTTGTAGATTTTAAAGATAATATTGTAAATTAATATAATTAATGTTATAATAACAATTGTTATATAACAAATGTTATAAATGAGGTGATATTATGCCAGTAATTTCTAAAATATCAAAAGATATGATATTAGAAAGTGGACTAAAAATTATAAAAGAAGAAGGTATTGATAAATTAAATGTAAGAAATATAGCTAATAAGCTAAATTGTTCTACACAGCCGATAATGTATCATTATAAGAATATGAATCTCTTAAAAGAGGAATTATATAATATAGTTGATAATTATCATTCACAATTTTTAATGAAAGAAAATATTAATTATAATCCATTATTAAATATTGGAATTCAATATATAAAATTTGCCGAACAGGAGAAAAATTTATTTAAGTTTTTATTTCAAAGTGATAAATTTTCAAATTTTAATTTTGATGATTTAATAGACAATAATGAAGATGGACTTAAAGAAATATTTAAAATAATTGAAAAAGAAACTAAAATTGATAAAAATAGTATAAAAGAGGAATTTAAGTTATTATTTATTACTGCACACGGACTTGCTAGTTTGCTAGCAAATAATTCTATAAATTATAATGAAAAATATTGTATTGATATTTTAAAAAAAGTTTTTTATACAATAGGAAAGTCATACTAAGTTTAAAATACACTAGATAAGCAAATGTCGAAAAGTGTTGAAAATTTATTAAAAAATATAATAATTTTTTCTTTATTTTTGAACAAATGTTTGATATAATATTTAGAAAGAAAGGAGGGAAAAAATGAAACTAAGTTTAAAATATTCTATAAAAAAACCAAGTGAAGAACAATTAAGAATAATTAATGAATTAGAGTGGCATACAAAGAAAGTAATGAATATGTTATTGTATGATATAAAAGAGGGAAAAGAAAAAATTGATGTTACAAAAAGTATAAATATAATAGCAACCCCAATATATAGAAAGTATAGACAAGAAAACTGGCATAGCAAGTATTTGCATTCACATATGTTACAAGAGGCTATACTTAGTGTATTAGGAAGTTATAAATCATACATAGCATTAAAGAAAAAATATGAAAAAGATAAAAGCACATTAAAAGGAGAACCAAAATATACAAGATACAAAAAAGAAAAGCAAGAACAAGAGATAGTATTTACTAAATATGCAGTAAGAATAGAAGGAAATAAAATAAAATTATCAATATCAAAGAAAATGCAAGAAAATAATAGAGTAGAAAGTTTAAATTTTTTAATACCAAGAAAATTAAAAAAGCAAATATTAGTTTCAGACATAAAAATGATAAAGATAAAAAATAAAGGAAAAGAAATAGAAATGAATATAGTATATGAAAAAGAAGAAAAGGAAACAAGTAAAGCAGGAAATATAATGGCAATAGACTTAGGGATAAATAATATTGTAGCATGTACAAATAAGGAAAATATGGATATGTTGCTTGTATCAGGAAAGGAAGCCAAAAGTAAGAATAAATATATAAATGAAAAAGTAAAGAACTTACAACAAATAAAAATGAAAATGGTAGGAAATAAAAAGTATAAAGATACAAAGCAAATAAAAAGATTAAGGAAAAAGCGTAATGATTATATGAATACATTTATGCATAAGGTATCAAGGATGGTAATAGAATATGCAATAAAAAATAAATGTTCAAAAATAGTGATAGGAGATTTAAAAAATATAAAACAAAATATGAACTATAACAAGGATTTCGTGCAGATACCATTAGAACAGTTAGTTAAAAAGATAGAATACAAAGCAAAAATAGAAGGAATAGAAGTAGTAAAGATAAGTGAAAGATATACATCAGGAGTAAGTGCAATAGATAGAGAAGAAGTAAATAAAGAAAATTATAATAAAAAAAGAAGAAAATATAGAGGATTATTTATAACAAACGCCGGAAAAGAAATAAATGCGGATATAAACGGAAGTTTAAATATATTAAGAAAATATATAAATAATTATATTCCAAACCAAGAAATTGCGATGGATAATGGTCGAGAACAACGACCAATAAAGAAAAGAGTAGCCTAAAAGTATAAAACTTAAAGACTACCATACTCTTTATAAAGAACACTACATTTTTGTAGTGGAGTGAATCTTTGATTCACTTTTGTTCTAAAATTAATTAGGGGGAAAATATGGAGAAATTAAATAAAAGTGTAATTATATTATTAATAGTAATGCTAATTTTATCTCTTACAAATTTTTTATATATTAAAGTAAATGGAGAAGTCTTAAAATTAGCAGGTATATCAGTAATTGTAGGTATTATAGCATATTTTACTACCAGAAAAACAAATGAAGTTATAACATCAGGATTAGATATAAAAAAGTGTTGGTCTTCTTTTAAAGATGTAAAAGTTATATTATTATCAATTACTCCTGCGTTATTACAGATAGTATGTGTTATGGTTGCAAAAATATTTTTACCAGAATATATTGAGCATTTAAGCAATAGAACAAATTTTATAAATTCATCAGAAATAATAAAAACAATATTAATTCTTGCAGTAGCAGCGTTAGGAGAAGAAATAGCGTGGAGAGCATTTTTTCAAAAACAAACTACAAAGATCATAAAATTTATACCATCATTAGTAATTACATCAGTTTTATTTTCCTTAGGACATTTTAATTTTAATAATCCGTTAATTGTTATTTATGATTTAATATTTGTATTTATAGATTCTATATTTTATGGTCTTGTATTTAAGAAGACAGACAATGCATGGTGCAGCTGGATATCACATTTTGTTGCTAATATAATTGCTGTAATCGTTATATAATTAATACAAAATAGTAATTTGTAAAAATATTTTATCTACCCTTGATATGTTTCCTGTTAAAATCAACTTTTACATTATAAAATGTTGGTATGAAAGGAGTAGAATTATGAATCAAGAAAAAATCGGAAAATTTATTGCAACTTGTAGAAAAGAAAAAAAGATTACTCAAAAAGAATTAGCAGAAAGATTAGAAGTATCAGATCGAACTATTGGAAATTGGGAAAATGGAAGAAATATGCCAGATTATTCTATATTAAAAGAACTATGCAATATATTAGACATTGATGTTAATGAGTTTTTAAGTGGTGAAAAAATTGAAGAGAATGATATTCAAACACATAGCATTGAAAATCTAGATTTAATTCTAAAAGAATATTATAAGATGAAAAAACAAAAAAATATGTTTAAATCTATTGCAATTATAATTGGAATAATTGCAATTAGTTTAATAGTTGTTTTTAATTGTATATTTATATTTATGGGTGGATTAAATAAAGATGAAGTAATAACTGATACAAATAAATATCAGGAAGTTATAGGGGTTAATGCAAATAATAAATATAAAGACAAATGGGGAATGTCAGAAGAAATATTTCCAAAATCAATTAATGAATTAAATGTTAAAGATTTTAAAATGGTTTATTTAGATGCTTGGGATAAACAATATTTATCTTATTTAGTAGTAGATTATACTGAAAATGAATATGAAAAAGAAGTTGAAAGATTAAATAAATATGGAATAGAAGATTATACTGGTTATTATGGAGTAACAGGATTTACTAATTACAAATTACTAGCAATGGAATCTGATTCATATCAAGGGTTTGTATATGCAATTACTGATGGAAATAATAGAATAATATATGTTGAAATGATATTCTGCAATTACTTTATGGATATTAAATATAATGAGCATATACCACATGAATATTTACCAGATGGATTTGATGCAACAATAAATAATAGTTATAGAAAAAATTTATAAAATAATTACAAATTATAATTTGTACAAGTAAGTGATGTATTTACAATCACTTGCTTTTTTGATATACTTTAATTGTATGAATAGTAATTTATTAAAGAAAGGAGTTGCTAATTATGAAAGTATTATTGGTAAATGGTAGTCCACATAAAGAAGGGTGTACTTATACTGCACTTAGTGAAGTTGCAAAAGAATTAAATAAAGAAGGAATTGAAACTGAAATATTTTGGATAGGTATAAAACCTATATCAGGATGTATTGCATGTCATAAATGCGCAGAAAAAGGAAAATGTGTATTTGATGATGTTGTAAATGAATTTGCCAAAAAAGCTGAGAAAGCTGATGGATTTGTTTTTGGAACACCAGTCCATTATGCAGCAGCTTCAGGTGCAATTACATCTTTTATGGATAGACTTTTTTACTCAACTTTTTCAAATTTAGATATATTTAGATTAAAACCAGCAGCAACGGTGGTTTCAGCAAGAAGAGCAGGAACTACCGCTACATTTGAACAATTAAATAAATATTATACAATGACTCAAATGCCAGTAATTTCTTCTAGATATTGGAATATGGTACATGGTTCCAATCCAGAAGAAGTAAAAAAAGATGAAGAAGGCATGCAAATAATGAGAATACTTGGTAAAAATATGGCTTATTATTTAAAATGTATTGAGGCTGGAAAAGAAAGAGGAGTAAAACCACCTGCAACAGAAAAAATTACATTTACAAATTTTATTAGATAAGTTATAATCGCAAAGCAAGTGAATGTATTTACAATCACTTGCTTTTTGGATATACTTTAGTCAGATAAGTAATTAATTAAATTTGAAAAATTATAAAGTTATAATATTGTTTTTGTTCATTTTTATTATTATTTAATTATGCTTATGTTGTAATTCCTATTTTAGTATACATTTATTTTTATATGTCCAAACTATTTTCATTTAATAGAAACTCTTGAATTCCAATAACCAAAATTCCTTCTTCCGTAATCCAGTGCTTTGAGGTATCTTTTGTAACAATTATCTTTTTAAAGTTATCTCCAATATTTAACAAAGGTCTTTCTTCTTGTAATGTTTTTTCTCTAGTTGGTAATCTTAATGCTGATTGAATATAATATCTTTTATAAGATTGGTTACAAACAAAATCTACTTCTACTTGTTTTCTAGTATTCTTTTCTCTTATTTCAACTATTCCAACATCTACATTGTATCCTCTATATCTTAATTCATTATAAATAATATTTTCTATTATATGAGTTTCTTCAAGTTGCCTAAAATTGATTCTAGCATTCCTCAACCCAATATCCGAAAAATAATATTTAAATGGTGTTGAAATATATTTTTTGCCTTTGACATCATATCTTTCAGCTTTATTAATTAAAAATGCATCTTCTAAATAATTTAAGTATGACGCTATTGTATTTATTGAAGTATCTTTAATATTGTTACTAGAAAAAGTATCAACTATTTTTTTTGGATTTGTTAATGAGCCTATTGATGATGAAATCATATTAACTAGAGCATCTAATATATCTATTCTTTGAACAGTATATCTGTCAATAATATCTTTTAAATATGTTTCTTTGAATAAATCAATTAAATATTTTGACTTTTCTTCTTCTGTCTTATAACTTAGAATTCTAGGTAATCCACCATAAACAATATATTCATTCCAAGCTTCTTCAACAGTTCCAGAATAAGCAGAAATATATTCTGCAAAACTTAAAGGTAATACTCTTATTTCATCGCCTCTCCCTCTAAATTCTGTAATAATATCTGTTGAAAGAAATTTAGAATTACTTCCTGTAACATATACATCTAAATTTTTTACATGTAAAAATCCATTTAATACGGATTCAAAATCTTCTACTTTTTGAATTTCATCAATTATTACATAATACATATCATCATCTTTAATGCAGTCTTTTACGTACTTATTTAATTTATCTGGGTCTAAATATAATTTATTTTCCCTATCATCTAAATCAATTTTTATAATATGATTTTCTTTTATACCTTGCTCTAATAAATAATTTTTGTAAATAGGATCTAGAAGATAAGATTTTCCACTTCTTCTAATTCCAGTAACAATTTTTATAAAACCATTTTCTTTTTTATTTATTAAATTTTGCAAATATTTTGGTCTTGGAATTTCCTTCATAATTACCTCCATTGAAAAAAATTGCCGTTTACGTCAATTTTTTTCAATTAAATTATAGCGTTTTTAATATAAATAGTCAACTGGAAACTGAAAATTTTTGCCGTTTATGACAAAAATTTTCAATAACCATTTACTATATTATATTTCTTTTTCTCTTTTCTATTCAATAAAACAGCATAAGTTACCTTTAAATTCATCAATACCAATTTTTCAGGTAAGGCAAAATTATGTTTGTTAGAAAAATAATAATTGTAATGCATATATCTCACAACGGTAGGAGTAGAAACATTATTATCTTTAGCAATAGTTTTAAAATTTTTCAAAGATTTTAGATCATCACAAACATTGTTAAAGACAGCATTAGATTTTCTAAAATATTTTTGTAAGAAATCATATTTTTCAAAAAATCTTTTGCCACAATGTGTGCAAACATATCTACGTTTTTTAAGAATCAAAAAGGAAGAAATATGACCGATAGAAGTATGTTGAATTTTTTTGCTAAAAAATAATGTTGAAGTGTAAAAATTTATTTTACACTCCAACATTTATTATATAACCTATTTACAATCACTTGTTTTTTTTGATATACTTTAGTTAGAAAATAGTAATTTGAAAGTGAGATAATTTATGAAGAAATATATATTAAATCCTATTTCATTATTTTTTATAGGTGCTATTTTAGGAATAATAAGCAAATTATTGGATATACTTTTTGTTGGCAATTTATTTATGATGACACTTGGATATATGTTTTCAGATTTACCAATATGGGTACTATTAGGAATATTGATTTCGATATATAGTGATACAAGGAAAAAAGCAATGATAAATATATTTCCATTTTGTATAGGAATGCTAATTTCATACTATGTAACAGCAGAATTAACAAATGCAGTATATAGCTGGAATTTTATCAAAGGTTGGACAATATTTTCTTGTTTATCGCCTTTATTTGCTTATTTTACTTGGAAAACAAAAGAAGAAGGATTATTTGCCAAATTTATATCAATAGGACTTATTTTAGTAACAATTATTGGAAATTATATACTAGTTAGAACATTTACTATACCAGATTTAATAATAATACCTATAATCGTTTACTTCCTATTTATTAAAAAAGTTAAAAGATAAATTACAATTTACACAAGTAAGTGAATGTATTTACAATCACTTGCTTTTTTGATATACTTTAATTGAAAAAACAACTTGTTACAAAGGGGATTTGAAATTGAAAAAATCAATAAAAATTATAATAATATTATTGTTAATTTTTATTATAGTAATTATGACATATATATTTAATATAATTCCACATAAAAAATATAGTAATAGTGATTTTAATATTGAAGTATATGTTAGCCATGTTGATAAAGATGGTGATGGAGTAGATGATCAAACTGATATATTAAATAATGTTAGAAAATATATAAAAACAAGACCAAAATATAAAAGTAAGTATTATGAATCTGGTTATCCGGATGACGAATATGGTGTATGCACGGATGTTGTTGCAAATGGATTAAAAGGTGCAGGATATGATTTGATGGAACTAGTAAATGAAGATATTATAAGTAATAAAGAAATATATAATATTGAAAAAATAGATAAAAATATAGATTTTAGAAGAGTGAGAAATTTAGATATATACTTTAAAAATAATAGTATTTCGCTAACTACTGATTTATCTAAAATTGAAGAATGGCAAGGTGGAGATATAATTGTTTTTAAAAATCATATAGGAATAATATCTGACAAAAGAAATAAGAATGGAATTCCGTTTTTAATACATCATGCAAATTTAATGCAATTAAATTATGAAGAAGATGTACTAGAATTATATAATAAAGAAGATATCATTGGACATTATAGAATTAGTTAAAATAAATATTAAAGTTTAAGGGGGCAATTTATGAAAAAAAGTGTAAAAATTTTTTTATTAATTTTTATAGTTTTGATATTTATTATATTACTTGATACAGCTCAATCTAAGTTTTTTGATAATAGACCACTTATAAAAATTACCGAAGATTATAATGGTGAAAATGTATATAAAAGAGATAAAGGAATTTTTGTTTACACCTATAATTTTTCTGATGGGAAAAGAGAAACAGTATTTAGATGGGAAAAATATGCACCACCAGTTGAAGAACAAATAACAATTGATTTACAAAAAGAAGAAAATAAAATAGAAAGTGAGAATAATATGAGTTTTAATATAAATGTAGTTATAGATGAAAAAACATATAATGCAGTATTAGAAGAGAATAAAACAGCTGAAAGCTTTATAAATATGTTGCCTCAAGAATATAATATGAATGAATTAAATGGTAATGAAAAGTATGTCTATTTAGATGAAACATTACCTACAAATTCCTATAATCCAAAACATATTGAAAAAGGAGATATAATGCTTTATGGAAATAATTGCTTGGTAGTATTTTATAAATCATTTGATACTTCGTATAGTTATACAAAAATAGGTCATATTGAAAATTTACCAGATCTTACAGATACAAATATGACTATAAAATTTGAGAAATAGTTAAATCATAAGTTGAAGTTAAATTTTGAAAATTGATTAAAAGTATTTAAGAAAGAAGGAGTTTTTATGAGTAGAGTTTTAGTAACTTATTTTTCTGCAAGTGGTGTAACAAAAAATGTTGCACAAAATATAGCAGATAGTATTGAAGGAGATTTGTTTGAAATTAAGGCAAAAGAGCCTTATACATCACAGGACTTAAATTGGAATGATAAAAATAGTAGATCAAGTATAGAAATGAAAGATAAATCATCAAGACCAGAGATTGAGGAAACTGTGAATAACTTAGATAATTATGATACAATTTTAATTGGTTTTCCTGTATGGTGGTACACAGCTCCTACAATTATAAATACATTTATTGAAAGTTTAGATTTATTTGGAAAAACACTAATTCCTTTCTGCACATCAGGTGGAACTGGAATAAGTGGATGTGAAAGAGATTTAATAAATGAATATCCAAATTATAATTGGAAAGGAGGAAAGAGATTTACAGGTAATGAATCAAAAGAATTTATAAAAAATTGGATTGGAGGACTAAAATGAAAGTAAAAAATGATTTAGAAATTAATAAAAATTCTAATAGTAAAAATATCACAATTTTTTATTTATGGTAAAGGCAAATATTAATTTATACTCGCTTATTTCTGAGAAGATAAGATTTTTATGGTACAGATGGATCACTTAATATGTAAAAGAAAAAATCTATAATAAAAATATAATAAATATATTAAAATAATAATGAAAGGAGAAAAAATATTATGGAAAAAGCAAAAGTTTATTATGTAAAAGAAATAACACCTGAAAATTTAATTAAAATATATGAAGCTCTTGGAGTTAGCTTAGAAGGAAAAATAGGAGTAAAGGTGTCAACTGGAGAAGATGGGGCAAGAGGATATTTAAAAGCAGATTTAATTGGACCATTGGTAAAAAAATTAAATGGAACAATTATTGAATGTAATACAGCTTATGATGGAGCAAGAAATACTGCAGAAGGTCACATTAAAGTAGCAGAAAAACATGGCTTTACATCTTATGCTGATGTAGATATTATGGATGCCGATGGAGAGATGAAAATACCAGTAAACAATGGCAAACATTTAAAGTATAATTTAGTTGGAACACATTTAGACAGATATGATGCAATGATAAATTTGGCACACGGTAAAGGTCATGCTATGGGTGGATTTGGTGCAAATTTAAAAAATCAATCAATAGGTGTTGCATCAAGAAATGGAAAAGCATATATTCATACAGCCGGAGCAACAGAAAATCCAGATGAATTATGGGCAAAACTTCCAAAACAAGAATCTTTTATTGAGGCAATGGCAGAATCAGCAAAATCAGTTGCAGATTATTTTGATGCAAATAATAAAAAAATAGTTTATATAACAGTAATGAATTTCTTATCAGTTGATTGCGATTGTGATGCACACCAAAAAGATCCTGTTATGGAAGATTTAGGGATAGTAGCATCTTTAGATCCAGTAGCAAATGACCAAGCATTTATTGATATGATATGGGCTTCAAAAGATAAAGGTGCTCATCTCTTGAAAGAAAGAATAGATAGACAACTTGGAAGACACATATTACCTTATGCAGAAGAAATTGGACTTGGAACAACAAAATATGAATTAATAAATATTGATTAAAAACTTAAATTTATAGTGGAGGGTATTAAAATGATAGAAAATGTAGGAAGTATAAAAAAACAAAATCATTTATTAGAGGCTTTAACAAGTACAAAAGTAAAATATATTGCAGGAACTTGTATTTTAAGTGCAATAGGTATAACTTTACCTAGAATAGTTCATGTTTTAGCAGGAGCAAGTGCAGGGGCTACATTTTTACCAATGCACATTGCAGTTTTAATTGCAGCATTAATCTTTGGAGGAGTAAGTGCAAGTATAGTAGCAGGAAGTTCAATCATATTTAGTTATTTATTAACTGGAATGCCAACATTTGAAAGACTTCCATATATGTTAATAGAACTTGTAATTTATGCAATTTTATTAAGTGTTTTCAATAAAAAATTTAATTCTTATATATCACTAATAGCAACAATTATTTTAGGTAGAGTGCTATATGCAGGAGTATTATTTGTTGCAATTAATGGATTGGGATTACCTACTTATGGAATATCAGTAATAGATAGTATTGTTACTGGATTACCAGGTATTGCAATTCAATTAATTTGTGTACCATTTATAGCTAAAATAGTAAAGAAAGGAATTAATTTAGATGACTAAATTAGAAGAAGTAAAAGAAATTTTACATCAAAAAAATGCTTCATTAGTTGTAGCTTATGAAAATGGAGAAATAAAAGAATATTATCAAGATAGAATAAAAGATATAAAAGATATTTTAAAAGAAAATGAAAGCACACTAAAAGGGGCAGTTATAGCTGATAAAGTAATTGGAAAAGTAGCAGGAAGTATTTTAACAGTTGCAGGAGTCAAAGAAATTTATGCAGATGTTATAAGTGAGTATGCAATTCCTGTTTTAGAGAAAAACCATATAAAATATGAATATAAAGATAGAGTTGAATATATTATAAATCAAACTAAAACTGGTATGTGCCCTATGGAAAATAAATATAAAGATGAAATTAATATTCATAAAATTTACAGCGAAATGATACATGCTTAAATAAAAATTAAGGAGGTTATATTACCAATTTTTGATAAGTTTTAACAGTTTATATACATCTTGTGACCACAGGATTTTTCCTTTTTATATTTATATGTTATATTTATGTAGGAGGAATAATTATGGTTGTAGAAGAATTAAAAAAGAAATATAAACAAGTTTATGAATTAAGTGATGGTAATTATGCCGTAAGTACTAAGAATCAAGATGAAGTAAGTGAAGTTGATTATTGGGGCGCACATACAGCAATAGATGGAGTATATGGACTAGAAGGGAACTGGGGACTGGTAGATAAAGACGGTAATATTATAGTAGAACCACAATATATTTACCCATTTATGGAGTGTGGTGATAATTATCAAGTGATGTTGCCATATGAATCTAGAAAAATAGGAGATAAAGAAATAATAATAACTTTAAAGCATGGACTAATAAATAAAAAGGGAAAGGTAATAATACCTATTAAATATTTGTTTATGGAAGAAATGGATAACACGGGAACATATTTTAGAGTATTTGATAGCAAAAAAGAAAAAAATGGAGTTTTAGATAAAGATAATAACGTTATTGTTCCCTTTAAATACGAATATATACAGGCATCTCCCGATTTACAATTAATGATTAAAACGAAATATTGTGATATATATCCAGATTATATTTATCAAGCTAAAGTACAAAATAATGGCTTATATGGAGTATACGACTTAAACTTAAAAAAAGAAATAATTGAGCCAAAGTACAAATATTTAAAAATAATTGATTATAATAAATTTTTAATCGGCGAAGATTATGAAAATTGTAATACCTTAATTAATGAAAAGGAACAAATAATAAAAAATACAAGATAAAAAAGCTAGGTTGCCCTAGCTTTTTTGCTACTTTTTAATTAAATCATATTCGTTATAATCTGATATATCATTTAATGTTTTAATTTTTATTTCTATTATATCTTGTTTTACATTATCTGGTAAATCTACATATGCATTATTTAAATCTTCTACAGGTACATTAAAAATAATTCTTTTATTAAGACTAGTCTGTGGCATAGGCAATTCTACTTTAGTTATTCTGCTAGTGATAATATTACCTGTTGTTTTATCTACTAAATTATAATCTATAATTTCAGCTTCATTTTTTAGGCTTATTTCTATTTGTGCATATCCGTCTGTTATAGCTGTTATAGAATTTACGCCATAATAAGTAGACATATATGAATTAATAATTGATGAATCTGTTGATTTTGGAAAAATGTCCATGTACACGCCTAATAATTTTGCTAAATTTAAATTCTCAAATTGAGATATTAGTATATCAGTTTTTCCAGACGATTTTTCTTGCATAATTTGCTCATCAATTTTTTCTTTATATGGTTTTAAACATGTTATTGCAAATAATGATTTAGAGTATAACATGAAGATAGATAAAAAAACTACAACTATAGAAATATATTTTTCTATTTTTTTATTTTGCATAGATTTAAATATTATATCTAAATTTTTAAGTATTAATATAAATAATATAACTTCGTATGCTAATGCAGCTCTTACAGGAAATTCTGCAATAATTATCATAGGTAACAAAGCAACTAATATAGGGAAAATAAAGTATCTAACTTGTTCTTTTAATATAGAACTTACGTCATAATTTTGCTTTATTTTTTTAGATTTAGTTAATATTATGATAGTAGCTATATATAGTATTATTATTTTATATAGTGCCAAGATATTTTTTAAAATAGGAAGTAGTGTAATATTTCTTTCTGTATTGCCCATTCTTCCAAAATTTCCAGGACAAAATATCAGTAATATAGCACCAATACCAAATAACAAAATTGAAGTTGTTAATTTTATTTTTGTACCAGTGTTTAAAGATAATATTTTTTTAATATTAAATAGACAAATGAATATAATAAATGAACCAAGTACAAAGGCTACGTTTTCATGTGACCATCCAGCAAAAAAAGATATTACAAATAAAGTAATTGTAGAGAAAGCATTTAACTTTTTGTCATTAATTATAATATTGTAAAAATAATATATTACAAATAACATAAGAGTAACAGGCCAAAGATAATTTAAACTTCCTGATATCCAAATATATTTTTCCCAAAATTTGTATGCCCCAAAGACTGAAAATAATAATACAAAAAATACATTTTTAATATCTATTTTTACATTTGCTGCTTTAATAACTAGTACAATGAATAGTATAAATACTAATGGATTTATAAAATCATAAAAAGTTTTTCCAATATATAAAAATACTTGAACCATGCCAAGTACAGGTATTCTACCACTCCAATTTTTATATATTTCAGCTTGGGATTTTATAATATCACTAAATGAACTTAATTTTTGGTTAGTCCAAGCAATATGGCTATAATTATATTCATCTTGTGCAAACATATTATATTTACATATGATAAACACACCCAAATATATTATTAAAAAAGATATAATTATAATCTTATTTTTTTTAATTTTTTCTAACATAAAAAATCCTCCAAAAATTTTTAGTACGTTTTGTTAAAATATAGCATAAAAATTAAAAAAAGGCAATATTTGAATATTTAGGCAAAAATTACCTGCTATGTAATGATAAAAATGTCGAAATTTGATTGAAATATTTCTAAATGGATGGTATAATTATTACAAGTTTAAGGAGGATTTTTATGAAGTTACAAAAATTAACTAAAGTATTCTTTGCTGTCTTGATGATTATTTCGTTTTTAACACCTGATATATGCCTTGCAACAGAACAAATAATTGAAGTGAAGGAAGACAATTTAGAGAAAGTAGAACAAAATGAAGATGTTATAAAAGAAACTGATGAAACTGTTGAAATTGATGAAACTGATGAAATTAGTGAAAATAATGTAGAAAGTGAAACTTTATCAGAAAATAATAATAACATTATTATTGAGCAAGATAAAGTTTTAAATATCAATAATTTAGAACAAGAAGTTTTACCTATAGCAGAAATTCAAAGCCTACCTCAGGAAATAACAGTTAAACCAGGAGTAAATACTTTGAATCAAGCAATATTAAATGCTCAGCCAGGAAGTAAACTTATACTAGAAAAAGGAAACTACGGTGGTAGCGATATAATTATTAATAAGAGCATATCTATTATTGGAAAAGGTAGAAATATAACTTTCATTACTCCTAAAATAATAATAACAGATGAAGATGAAACTAAAAATGATGTATATTTAGAAGGATTTTCAAGTGATAATCAACAGCCAAAAGATGGACATATTTTTTACGATATACAAAAACCAGTAAATTTAACTTTCAATAATGTAGAAATTTTTCATATTGGTAGAACATTAAGTCAAACTCATGAAACAACATCATTAAATATACAAAAGGGTGCAGATGGAACAGTTGTAAATGCTAAAAATACAACTTTTTGCTCACTTTATGATGGTATAAATGTAGAGTCATCAAATAATAAATTAACTTTTGATAATTCCAAAATTTTATGTACAATGGCAATTAGACTAGCAAACGGTAGCAACAATGAACTTAATCTATGTAATGGTACAACTATAGAAGGACGTTCATCATATTTCTTTGAAGATGAAGCAATATCAATAATTAGACAAAACAATTTAAAATTAACTATAGATAATTGTACAATTGAAGGTAACGATTCAAAAGGTGAAGAGCCTACATATTTAATTTCATTTGATGGAGAAAGTGTAAGTAATAATACTAATATAAGAATTACAGGGAACACAACTATAGATGATTACTTTGGCGGAACTGGAAGTAGTATATTCAATTTTGGAGCAAATAACAGAGAAGATAATAATAATTTGATATATTTAGAAAGTAGCGTTAAAGTAAATCCAAATACTATTGAATCAAAATATAATGTAAACAGCAATTATGCAGTAATTGGAATTTTTGATAAAGATGGAAATTGTACAATAAAAGTATATGATAAAGGCGGATTAGTTGATGGAATTGAAGAACTTCCAGAAACACAAGATGATGACTATTCATGGTTTGAAAAGATTGCTGGTGATACATTAGAATTTGACACTAAAGAAACAGTAACTCAAAATATGGACTTATACCCAGTATCAAAAGAGAAAGTAAATCTATATGTTAATGATACATGTTATGAGGTAATTAAAGGAATTTCTTTTTCTGATGCATTAAGTAAAGATCCATCACTTAAAGAAGTAATTGATAATATTAGAAAGAATGATAGATTCATAAGATTTGTAGATCAAAATGGATCTGATGTAAAAGATGATACAATAATAATTGAAGAAACTACAATAATACCTAAATATACTGTAAAAGTAAAGGTTACTTACAATGAAAGTAGTGAAGAATTTGAATTAGAAAATGGTAGCTTTTTAGCAGATTTATCTGAATCTTTAGCAAAATATGAAAAAGTTACTAATAAAACATTTGCAAAATTTGTAAATGTTAATAATGAAGACGAAAACATAACTAAAAATACAGTTGTAAATGAAGATATTGAAATAACTCCTATTTATAATGTAAGTGTAAAAGTTGGAAAAGAGACATTTGAATTAGAAGAGGGCAAAACTTTAAATGACTTATCTTCTAGTCAAAAAGAAAAATTAGAGTCAGAAGTTAGTGTTGACAAAAAAGTTTTCAGAAATGAATTTGAAAATTCAGAAAATGAAATTGTAGATTATTCTACAAAAATATTTGAAAATACTGAACTTACTCCAAAATATAATGTCGTAGTAACAGTTGTAAAACTTGATAAAACAGAGAAGAAATTTACTTTAAAAGAAGGTCAAACTTTAAGAAGTTTAGGCGCAGATGTAATAAATCAAATAGAAGAGTTTATTACTGAAAGTGTAAATTTTGAACATTTTATAAATGATAATGGTAAAATAGTAGATTATGATGAACCAATAAATGAGAGTACTCAATTTATACCAATATATAATCAAACTATTACTGTAACAATAAATGGTACAAATAAGACTGAAAATTACATTTTAAATGAAGGAGAAAACCTAAATTCTTTAGATGAATCAACACAAAATGAAATTAAAGATTTAGTAAAAAAAGATAATAAGGATTTAGCTTATTTTATTGATAGTGAAGGAAATAAAGTAGATTTTACAACTTCTATAGCAAAGAGAACAACTTTAACACCTGTATATAAAATAACTGTAACAGTTAAACCACAATATGATAGTCAAGTTGAATTAGAGATGCTAGAAGGCTCAAGTTTATCTGCTTTAGAAGAAACATTAAGACAACAATTTGAAGAAAAAACAAATAAAGATTTTAAAGGCTATTATGATTTAGACGGTAATTTAATAGATGTAGCAAGTACTTTTAGTGAACATGTAACAATAATACCAAAATATGATATACATGTAAAAGTTCAAAAAGATGACGGAACTTACGAAGATATAAAGGTAGAAGAAGGCTCAACTTTAAAAGGTATGGCTAATAAGTTAGAGCAATTCGAAAGTGGAGTAAAAAATAAACAATTTGATAGATACGTAGATGAAGAAAATCAAGATATTTCAGAGGAAAAAGTTTTAACTGAAAATATAGTAATTATACCAAAATATAATATTAATGTAACTATAAAAAAATTAGATGAGACTACAGTATCTTTTGATGTTCCAGAAGATTTTGTATTACATAGACTTACAGAAGACCAAATGGATACTTTAAATTCTTTTGTAAGTGCTGAAAATAAAGTGTTTGCGGAAAAATTTGTTGATGAACTTGGAAATGAAGTAGATTTTTATACAATACTTAATGAAAATATTATACTTACTCCAAAATATAATGTCGTAATTACAGTAGTAACAGAGGACGGAGAGCAGACATTAACTGTGGAAGAAGGAAAAACTTTAAATGATTTGTCTTCAGAGGAAAAAGAAAAATTAGAAGAAATAAAAAATAAATTTAAAGGTGAAAAAGAATTTTCAGATTTTGAAATTGTGGATACTGATGAAAAACTTACACTAGAAACTCAGATATTTGAAAATTTAACGGTAAAACCTGTATATAAGGAAATATCTAATGCTGAAGATAATAAAGTTGATGAAGACCAAAATATTCAAAATCCAAATACGGGAGATAATATATTAAATTATATTATAATTATGATTGTATGTATTATAGCTATGGCCGCATCAATGATTATATATAAAAAGAAAAATATATAAAATTTATAAGATATAGAGATTAGAAATTAAAGCTAATCTCTATATTTTACTTTACTAAAAGGTAATAGTAAAATTGATTTATTGATAACAATATAAATTTATGGTATAATTTACAATGCTTAAAACACTAATAACATTTGGGAGGTAACAATGATAAAAAAGTTAGCTAGTTGTATTGGAAAGTATAAAAAAGAGACTATACTGACTCCAATTTTTGTTGGAATAGAATGCTCATTTGATGTAATTATTCCATTTCTTATGGCATATTTAATTGATTATGGAATAAATGCATCTAATAGCAAAATAATTATCATATTTGGAATTTTACTTGTAATATGTTCATTTTTAGCTATATTTACTGGAGTAAAATCAGGAGATTATGCTGCAAAAGCTACAAGTGGATTTGCTAAAAATTTAAGAAAGAGAATTTATTATAATGTACAAGATTTTTCTTTTTCAAATATAGATAAATTTTCAACATCAAGTATAGTAACAAGGCATACAACAGATATAAATAATGTTCAGCTTGCTTTTCAGATGATAATAAGAATGGCTGTAAGAGCTCCACTTATGATAATATTTTCTCTTATTATGGCATTTGTAATTAATATAAAACTTGCATTAATATTCTTAGTTGCAGTGCCACTTTTAGGACTTGGATTATATCTTATAGCTACGAAAGCACATCCAATATTTGAAAGAGCAATAAAAATATATGATAAATTAAATAATACAGTAGAGGAAAATGTCAGAGGAATAAGAGTTGTAAAGTCTTTTGTAACTGAAGAAAAAGAAATAGAAAAGTTTAATGAAACCTCAGAAAAAATTTACAAAGAATTTTCTAAGGCAGAAAGAATAGTTGCACTAAATAACCCACTTATGCAATTTACTGTTGCAACTATAATAGTGTTAATTTCTTGGTTTGGTGGAAAGGAAATAGTTTTAGGAAATTTAACAACAGGAGAATTTACAAGTTTAATTTCTTATACTATACAAATTTTAATGTCCTTAATGATGTTATCAATGGTATTAGTTACAATTATGATTTCTAGGGCATCAGGCGAAAGAATAGTAGAATTAATGGATGAAAAGAGTGATTTAGTAAGTAAGAAAAATGCTATAAAAGATGTAAAAGATGGCTCAATTGAATTTGATAATGTTAATTTTAGCTATGTAAATGACGAAAATAAATTATGTCTAAAAGATATAAATTTAAGTATAAAATCAGGTCAAACGATAGGAATTATTGGTGGAACAGGATCTTCAAAGTCAACAATAGTTCAACTTATACCAAGACTTTATGATGTAACAAGCGGAAGCGTAAAAGTTGGTGGTATTGATGTTAGAGATTATGATATTAAATCTTTAAGAGATCAAGTATCTATGGTACTTCAAAAAAATGAATTATTCTCTGGAACTATAAAAGAAAATTTGCGTTGGGGAAATGAAAATGCAACAGATGAAGAAATGATACAGGCATGTAAATTAGCACAAGCAGATGAATTTATAAGAGATTTTCAAGACGGATATGATACCTTCATTGAACAGGGAGGAACTAATGTATCTGGAGGTCAAAAGCAAAGACTTTGTATAGCGAGAGCTTTACTTAAAAAACCTAAAATTTTAATTTTGGACGATTCTACAAGTGCAGTAGATACAAAAACAGATAGCCTTATTAGAAAAGCCTTCGCTGAAAGTATACCAGATACTACAAAAATTATAATTGCACAAAGAATTTCTTCTGTACAGGATGCAGATAAAATAGTTGTTATGGATAATGGTAAAATTGATGGTATAGGAACGCATGAAGAATTATTGAAAAATAATGAAATATATAGAGATGTGTATGAGTCACAAGTGAAAGGAGGCAAAGAATAATGGAAAAGCACAAGAAGGCAAAAATAGATTTTAAAGTACTAGCACGTGTAATGAAATATCTTACTAAAAATTATAAGTTAAGAATATTTTTTGTTATTTTTTGTCTCTTAATGAGTACAATTGCATCTGTTGGAGCAAATCTTTATTTACAAACTTTAATAGATGATTACATTATTCCACTTGTAGGAAATAAAAACCCAGTTTATACTGGACTTATAAAAGCAATACTTACAATGGGCTCAATATATTTAGTCGCAACTATAGCAGAATTTTTATCTAGTAGACTTATGGTAAAAGTTACAGAAGGCACATTAAAGAAAATACGTGATGAAATGTTTTGTAAAATGCAAAGATTGCCAATAAAATATTTTGATACTCATTCTCATGGAGATATTATGAGTAGGTATACAAATGATACAGATGCTTTAAGTCAAATGATTTCTCAGACAATACCTCAATTGTTTTCAGTTGTAACAACAATTGTAGTTATATTTATTGCTATGCTACTTACAAATATATATTTAACCCTTGTTGTATTGGCATTTCTTGTAATAATACTTGTAGTTACCAAATTTATGACCTCAAACAGTGGAAAATATTTTGTAAAACAACAAGAATCTGTTGGTAAACTTAATGGATACATTGAAGAAATGATAAATGGCCAAAAAGTAGTAAAAGTTTTTTGCTATGAGGAAAGAGCAAAAGAAAAATTTGATAAATTAAACGAAGAACTATCTAAAAATATGTATCATGCAAATAAATTTGTAAATTCAATAGGCCCTGTTAATGGAAATCTTGGAAATACACTTTATGCAATAGTAGCAATGGTTGGTGGACTCCTTGCAATAAATGGTATTGGAAATGTTAGTGTAGGAATGATTGTAGCATTTTTACAGCTTAGTAAAACGTTTATAAGGCCAATAAATCAAATATCTAGACAGTTAAATGCAGTTGTTATGGCAGTAGCAGGAGCAAAGAGAATATTTGAATTCATGGATGAAGAGCCTGAAAAAGATAATGGATATGTAATTTTAGTAAATGTAAAAGAAGAAGATGGAAAACTTGTAGAAGTACAGGAAGAAACAAATAAATGGGCATGGAAACATAAGCATTCTGATGGCAGAGTAGAATATATAAAATTAGAGGGAAATATTGAGTTTGATGATGTAGATTTTGCATATGAAGAAGGTAAAAATGTACTTCACAATATTTCTTTGTATGCAAAGCCTGGACAAAAGATTGCATTTGTTGGTGCAACTGGTGCAGGAAAGACAACCATTACAAATTTAATAAATCGTTTTTATGATATAGAAGATGGTAAAATAAGATATGACGGAATAAATATAAATAAAATTAGAAAAGATGATTTAAGGCTGTCTCTTGGAATGGTTTTGCAGGACACAAATCTATTTACAGGTACAATTAAAGAAAATATAAAGTATGGAAAAGATGATGCAACAGATGAGGAAGTAATAGAAGCTGCGAAACTTGCTAATGCACATAATTTCATAAAGAGACTTCCAAATGGGTATGATACACAAATATCTGGAGATGGAGCAAGTCTTTCTCAGGGACAAAGGCAACTTCTAGCTATAGCAAGATGTGCACTTTCTAATCCACCAGTAATGATACTTGATGAGGCTACTTCTAGCATTGATACTCGAACAGAAAAAATAGTACAAGACGGAATGGATAAACTTATGGAAGGAAGAACTGTATTTGTTATAGCACATAGATTATCTACCGTAAGAAATGCAAAAGCTATTATGGTTCTAGATCATGGTAAAATTATAGAACGTGGTACACATGAAGATTTGATAAAAAATAAAGGTCAATATTATAGATTGTATACTGGAGCTTTTGAACTTGAATAAATTTGCTTAGTTTAGTATTGATAATTAGTTAAATGTATGTTATAATCTAGATAATTTAAGTAATTTAGGTAAGCTCTAAAATAAATATCAAGGAGGAATTGTATCATGAAAGCTTACAAAGTAAAGGAATTATCTAGTCGGCAGGCAAAAGACATATATAGCACCATAATGCAGTTAATCTTAATTTCTTCTATTTATGAATGCGAAACTTTAAGATTAGAACAGTATAAAATTGATGAAAAAATTGCTAAAAAACTTATAAAAAAAGGTTATACAGTATACATTTCAATAGATGAAAATGAAGAAACTTGTCCTTTTACTCGTATTTCTTGGGAGTCTGCTAAAAAAGGTACAGAAGGTGAACTAATTTATTTACCAAATGAACAATGAATATTAAAAATAGTGGTTAGTAAAATGATCACTATTTTTTCTTAGTATTATTTATTTAGTAGATTAATATAATATAGTATAGAATAAAAATTAGGAGGTGAGTAAATTTAGTAATATTATCTCAAGAGCTACTACTAATTTTAATAGATTTGATTTTGCAAGAAATAATAATATAAAACTTGCTTCAAATGCAATAAATGGAGTAGTGCTACATCCAGGAGAAACTTTTTCATTTAATGAAATAGTTGGTGAAAGGACGAAAGAAAAAGGTTATAAAGAGGCAGAATCAATTGATAATAAAAAAATTGTGGAAACTGTGGGAGGAGGAATTTGTCAAGTTTCTACAACTTTATATATGGCCATAAAAAAGATTGGTCTAGAAATAGTTGAAGTACATCCACATTCTATTCCAGTGTATTACGCTAAAAGGGATGACGAAGCAGCAATTTCTTGGAATGAATTAGATTTTATATTTAAAAATAATACTAATAAAGTGTTAGAAATTGAAAGCATAGTTAGTATGGCCTTAGGAAAGGTTATAATTAAAATTATAGAGAAATAAAGCAGCTTTAGCTGCTTTATTTATTTTAAACTGATAAATAGTTGATTTAAAAATAAATATAATATATAATTAGCTTAAGGTGAACGTATGCTAAACAGAGAAAAATTTTATAAAACATATAGAATGTTTGGTTATGATTATTTATTTTATAGCACAATAATGTTTCTATTTGTTACTATTACGAAAGGCATGTCTGTAGGCGAATATATGTATTTATGTTCCATATATGCCGTGTTTTTTGCAATATTTCAGATACCATCAAATTATTTAGTTGAAAGCATTGGAATAAAGAAATCGATGGTAATAGGAAACTTACTTTGTATGGTACACTGTGTAATTTACATCTTTTTAAAGAAATTTATTTTTTTAGCAATAGCAGAAATGTTTTGTGCTTTAGGATTTGCTTTAAAAGGACTTACAGAGACTCAGTGGCTATATGCAATTTTGAAGAAAAATGGAACAACATCTAAATATGCTAAGGTAGAAGGAAAAGGAGTTTCAAGATATTATTTCTTTGAAGGAATTACTTCTTTATTTATAGGATATTTCTTCACAGTTAATAACTATATACCAATCATTTTAACATTAGCGTGTTTGACAATTTCATTCTTAATGTCAACTCAATTTGAAAATGTAGAAGTAAATTTAGAAGATGACTACTCTGGATTAAAATCTTATCTTAGAGAATTTAAAAAAGTTTTAAAAAGTCAAAGATTAATTTCAATTTTTATATATGCCTTTTTTATAACAGGCTTTATAGAGGTTGTAAAAACTTTACAAAAAAGTGTAATAGTTGAACTTGATGTATCTCCAACGATATATGCTATAATTTTGTCTGCTTTTACACTTTGTGTTGGTATAGGCTCAAGAACTCAAGATAAAATAGAAAAAACAACTAAAAAAAAGACGCTTACAGTAATTGCTCTTAGTCTTACTTTAGGAATTTTAATTGTAGGTATCTTAAATTATGGTATAGAAAGTATAGGCACTAAATTACTACTATCAATTATAATATTATGCATACTTAATTTATCACAGGGAATATATAGAATTTCTATTAAAAAATACTTAAACAATTTTACTACATCAAGTGTAAGGGGAAAAATTTTAGCGATATTTTATATTTTTGAAGGCCTTGGTAAATCAATATTATTATTTATAAGTGGTATGATAGTTGATAATATAGGAACTACGTTTACATGTATTTTATCAGGTGCAATAATGTGTGTCTTAATGTCAGTAGTTTTAGTATTCATGAAAACAAGACTTGGACTTGAACCGGATGAATATAATAAGTCAGATCTATGTGGAAAAACAGTTTCAGAATTAACAAAGTAAAGTGAAGTTAATATAATATTAATAGGTGATGATTATGCAACAACTATTTGGTGAGATATTAATATTATTAATTGCAGTTACGGGAATATTAATTACTGTGTTTCAAATATTTTCTTATAGAACGGAAAGAAAATTGTATTATAAAATTATTAATATTAAAGATAAACAGGGAAAATCTATTGATATAATAGTTAGTGCAGATGATTATGATGAAAAATTAGAAGAAGCAATAAAGAAAACAGTTTCTACATACTATTTAAAGAAATCAAGTTAAGGGCAAGTAAAATTGCCCTTTTATTGTTATTTAATATTTGACATATATCGCCTTTTCATATAAAATAAATGAGAGGTGATATGATGTACTCAAGTTTTTATGGAAATGTTGAAGTAATAGAAAAAGAAAAAATAGAAATAAATGTTAATGATGTAAGTTATGAAATATATATGCCAACAAGCGATATTGATAAATTGAATGTAGGAGAAAAATATAAAATATTTACACATCTACAAGTAAGAGAAGATGATATGAGGCTTTTTGGATTTTTATCAAGGGAGTCAAGAAATTTCTTCAGGAAACTTATAAGTGTAAGTGGTGTAGGACCAAAAGTAGCTTTAGGAATAATATCAAATATATCAGTTAGTGATATGTGCATAGCTATAGCAACAGAAAATCTTTTATGCTTAAAGAGTATACCTGGAATAGGTCCTAAAATGGCTCAAAAAATAATTTTCGAATTAAAAGATAAAGTTCTAAATGAACAAATAGAAGATAAGGTAAAACAGAATGTAAAAATTGCAAATAATGATAATATAAATGATGCTATAACAGCATTGCAAGTTTTAGGTTATTCTGAAAAACATATAAAAGATGTTATAAATACAATTGAAATTACAGAAGATAAAGTAGAAGATATAATAAAGAAAGTATTAAAAGAAATGTAAAAAAATAACAAAAGCACAAAAAATATAGACAATTTTTGTCGTTTGTGATATATTTTGAAATATAAGAAGAGATGATCATTCATCTGAAAGGAAAAAACATATGATAGAATTTGTAAATGTAAGTAAAAAGTATAATCATGAAGTAACTGCTCTAGAAAATATTAATTTAAAGATTGAAAAGGGTGAATTTGTTTTTCTAGTTGGACCATCTGGCTCAGGAAAAACAACATTTTTAAAATTAATGATAAAAGAAGAAGAGGCAACTAGTGGAAAGATATTAATTGATTCTAAAGATATAACAAAAATTAAGAAGAAAGAAATTCCATTTTTAAGAAGAAAATTTGGTTTTGTATTCCAGGATTTTAGACTTCTATATGACAGAACAGTAGCAGAAAATATAATTTTTGCTTTAAGAGTTGTAGAAGCTTCAGAAAGAGAAATAAAAAATCAACTACAAACATCTTTAGAAATGGTTGGATTAAAAGGAAAAGAAAATTTTTATCCAAATCAATTATCAGGTGGTGAACAACAAAGAGTTGCATTGGCAAGAGCGATTGCAACAAAACCACCAATAATAATTGCTGATGAACCAACAGGTAACTTAGATCCTGTAACAGCTGAAGGTATATTTAAAACTTTAGAAGAGATAAATTCTAGAGGAACTACTGTAATAGTAGTTACTCACGCAAAGGATGTCGTTGATAAAATGAATAAGAGAGTAATAGCATTAAAAGAAGGAAAAATAATTAAAGACGACATGCAAGGAGGATACTAAAGATGGGAACAAAGATGTATTTAGTAAAAGAAGGGTATGATAATTTAAGAAAACACTCTTCAAAGACTTTTTCTACTATGCTGATAATATGCGCAACTATGACAATTTTAGGTGTATTTATTATTCTTTTCCAAAATGTAAATGTAAATGTTGCAACGATGAGACAAGAACAAGGACTTCAGGCATTTATAGAAGATTCTGCAACAGACGATGAAATAGATTATATGAGGGATGAGATAAATAATATTCCTGGTGTAAAAGAAATAACATATCTTGACAAAGAAAGTGCATTTGAAGATGCTAAAGAACAATTTAAAGATCAAGAATATTTCTTAGAGGGCCTTGATAAATTACAGATATTCCCTGCTTCATTTGTAGTAAAATTTTCTGATATTGAAAAGAGCGAATCTGTAAGAGAGGCAGTTGAAAAAATAGATGGTATCTATAAGGTAAAATATAATTCTACGACTATTGATGCAGTTTCATCAATTTCTAAGGTTGTTAATATATTCTTACTTGTAGTAGGTGCTGTAATGTTAGTTATAAGTGTATTCATAATATCTAATACAATTAAATTAGCAGTATACTCTAATAAGAGAGAAATATTAATAATGAGATACATAGGAGCAACAAATAGATTTATAAAAACTCCATTTATATTAGAGGGAGCTATAATGGGAGTCTTATCTGCTGCTATATCATTCATGTTAATATCAATAGGTTATGTTGTGGCTTATTCTAAATTACCACAAGTTGGATCTTCACTAGGAGTGTTTGGATTCGTACCATATACAAGTTTGTGGTATATAATTTTGATAGCTTATATTGTACTAGGATTATTTATAGGAGTATTTGGAAGTAGCGTTTCAATAAGAAAATATTTAAAAGTATAGGAGGAATTTTATGAAAATTAAAAAAATATTAGTTGTAATAGCAATATTTACATTGGTTTTTCCTTTATATAATAATATATTAGGCTCAACAATAGATGATTTAAATAAGCAATTAAAAAATATACAAACACAAAAGCAAAAAGCTAAATCAGATTTAGCTGATGTAGATGAGCAAATACAACAAGATATGTATGAACTTACAGATTTAAAGACTGATGTTGAAGAATATTCAATAAAGTTACAAATAGTAAAATCAAAGGTAGATGCAGTAAATGAAAAAATAGAAGAGTATGAAGATGCTCTACAAAATTCTTCTCAAAAGTATAATAGTGCAGAAGAATTATATAAAACAAGACTTAGAGCAATATATGAAAACGGAATACCTTCAATAATAGAAATCTTACTTTCTTCTAAAGGAATATCTGATTTCTTTGCTAAGATGAATGTATATACTAGTATATTAGAATATGATAAATCTTTAGTTGGAAATATACAAGGTCAAAAAGAATATATAGACTTTGTAAAAAAAGATATGGAAGTTCAAAAACTTCAGTTAGAACAATTAAAATATGATGTGGAAAAATCAACAAAAGCATTAGAAGATGCAAGAGTTGCACAAGAGAAAAAATTAGAAGAGCTTCAATCTTCAAAAAGCAAACTAGAAGCATTAACACAAGAGCTTGCTTCACAAGAAAAAGAAGCATCTAATGCTATTGCAGAAGAAGTAAAGAAAATGGCTAATGTAGATGCAAGCTTTGAAGGACAATTTACTTGGCCAGTACCAGGATTTAATATAATTACAGCAAGATATGGAGTAAGTTATAGCCCATTTGGTAATGTAAGTACTCATACAGGTACTGATATTGCAGGCGCTGGAATATTTGGAACACCAATACTTGCAATAGAATCAGGAACTGTAGTAAAGGCACAATATGGAAATACAGGTTATGGAAATCACATAATAATAGATCACGGTACAAGTACTGTAGATGGAAATAACTATAAAAGTTTATATGGACATGCCGTAACTCTAAATGTTAGTCAAGGCCAAAAGGTTAACAGAGGAGATGTAATTGCTTACGTAGGTAGTACAGGTTATTCTACTGGACCACACTTACATCTAGAAATTTATAAAAACGGTGTTAGAGATGATGCATTGAAATATTATCCAGATATGAAATTAATTCATAATTATTAATATCATCTATCATAAAAAAATAGTAAAATTTGATAAAAATGCTTGACATATATTATCTTTTATAGCATAATTAAGGTAGAATATAAAAAAATTATAGGGGGTTTATTCAATATGAGCGCAGCAATAATAAGCAAATTTATGGATATGATTGGCATGGGAAATCAACAGGAAGAATACGATGACGAAGAAGTAGAAATGGAATATGATAAGGATGATAATGTAGAAGAAGAAGAGGAATATGAAAAACCAGCACCAAGAGCAAGAAGATCTTTTAGTGAAATACAAGAAAGTCCTTATTCAGCTAAAAATTATCAATCTAAAGTAATACCAATGAATACAGCTGTTTCTTCATCTAAAATGGTGATAACTCAACCATCTTGTTATGAAGATGTGCAAGAAATAGGCGAATACTTAAAGAATAAAAAATCAGTTATAATAAATTTAGAAAGTGTTGGAAAAGAAGAAGCAAGAAGAATATTAGATTTTTTAAGTGGCGCTGCTTTTATGGTAGATGGAACTATACAAAGAGTTTCTAATTTAATTTATTTAATAACACCAAGAAATGTTGAAATTCAAAATGATGCAGAAAGAGGTCAATATAAACAAAAATTGTCATTTTCTTGGCTTAAATAATTAATAGCACAGGCAGTTTTTGCCTGTGTTTTATTATAATATAAGGGGGAGATAATATATGTTAACACCGGTTGATATAGAAAATAAAATGTTTAAAAAAGTAAAAATAGGTGGATATGATATTGATGAAGTAGAAGATTTCCTTGAAACAGTAATAGAAGATTATGAAAAATTATATAAGGAAAATGCAGATTTAAAAAGTAAATCTAATACAATGAAAGACTCAGTATCTTATTACAAATCTATAGAAGATGGAATAAATAAAACTATAGAGAGCGCTCAAACTCAAGCAGAAAGCATAAAAGAAACTGCTTTAAAAGAAGCAGAGGCAATAAAAGATAAAGCAGAAATTGATGCAAAGAAAAATTTAGAAAGCTTAAAACTAGAAATTGCAAGTGCTGAAAAAGAATTAGAAGAGAAGAAAAAGCTAATGCAAATTTATAAAATAAAAGTAACAGCAACTTTGGAATCACAACTTAAAATATTAAATGAATTAGATGATTAATACGTAAATCTACGGAGATACCGTAGATTTATTTTTTATATTTATAATAAAAAGTTACATATTTTTGACATTTGATAAAAACAATTATATAATATAATTTGTTATAGGTGAAATATAATTATGAGTAATAAAAAAATTATATATTTAATATTAATTGTAATTGTTAGTATTATAGTAACAATTTCAACAATAGTAATTATTAAAAAAAATAATAGTATAGAAGATGATACTAATTCACAAAATGTTGATATATATGTCGATAATTATAAACCTTATGAAGGCATTGAAATAATAAGTTATTATAATACTCCCATTATTCCAAAAGGCTTTAAAAAAGTAGAAACTGAAACTGCAAGTTGGGAACTTGATGAAAATAATCATCCTAAAGGATGGAATGATGGACTTGTTATAGAAGATGAAAAAGGAAATCAATTTGTATGGATACCGGTAAAGGATATTGCTTCTTTTAAAGGGAAAGAAGGGTATTATAGAGGCTCTGAACAAGAATTCCTTACTAATTGTTATGCGGCGGATTATATTAATTCAACAGTTGAATCTAAAGAATTATATGAAAGTATGTATAAATATCAAGGATTTTATATTGCAAGATATGAAGCGGGAATTGAAAAAGAGAAAATAATGTTATTTACAGATGGTTCTGTGCAACCAGTATCCAAAAAAGGAAAATGCGTTTGGGAAAATATAAGATGGGGCTCTCCATATGGTTATGCTTTAGATGGAATTCAAGGAAGTGATACAGAAGATGGAGCAGTAAAAGTTGCACGTTCTATGTATCCAAACGTTAATCAATTATCAAAATACGGTCTACCTGATAATTTAACAAATGATACAGGCGTTATATCTACTCTATGTTATGGTATTGAGTGGGATTTAATTATGGACTTTGTTAGTGATATAGAAAATCCATATAATAATAAAAAATATATAGAAGATAGTACTAATATGGGATATTATGTGAGTGCATCAGCA
The DNA here is from genome assembly GCA_947628005.1 of uncultured Clostridia bacterium. GTDB lineage: Bacteria > Bacillota > Clostridia > TANB77 > CAG-465 > CAG-465. The sequence goes on along the minus strand of CANQYI010000001.1, from coordinate 223,459 downwards.
CAATTAACAGGTACAGATAGTGATAATATTATTAATTCGGTAAAAAATATATATGACTTGGCTGGTAATGTTTATGAATGGACAATGGAATCGTATAAAAATAAATATAGAATATGTAGAGGTGGCATGCATGAAATGGGAAGTGTTAACTATTCTGCTTCTTTGAGAGGTTATGAATTTCCTAATGTTGAATATGGTAGAGGCTTTCGCGTAGCTCTTTATATGAAATAATATAGTGAAAGATACAGTTGTATGTATCTTTCTTTTTTACCTAAAGGAGTTGATAAAATGATTGAAGAAGATAAAGTATATGCACCAAAAAAGTTAAAAATCAATTAGAATTTTTTAGAGTATCAAGAAATTAGCACATAAAAAATAAATATAAATGAAAAAGAGTTATTCATATTAAAGAAGTAAAAAAGTGTTAAAAATTAAATTTTAAAAATAGTTTGTAATTATATACGCATATTGCGTATTGAAAAAATCAATAATATGTGGTAAAATTAGATTCACGGTGTATAATATTTATAGAATGGAGAAATTATATGTTTGATAAATTAGAAGAATTGTTGAGTAAATATAATGATTTAACTGAAAAGATTTCAGATCCTGAAATAATATCTGATCAAGATACATGGCGTAAACTTATGAAGGAACAATCTATGATAAAAGATGTTGCTGATAAGTATACAGAATATAAAAATATAAAGGCTAATATGGAAGAAGCAAAAGAATTGATGCAAGATGCAGATATGAAAGAAATTGCTGAAGAGGAATTTTATTCTTGTAAAGAAAAATTAGAAAAAATGGAAGAAGAATTAAAAATTCTATTACTGCCAAAAGATGTAAATGATGATAATAATGTTATTATTGAAATACGTGGCGGAGCTGGTGGAGAAGAAGCAGCTTTATTTGCATATAATTTATATAGAATGTACACTATGTATGCAGATTTAAAAAGATGGCAGGTGGAACTTATTGATATAAATGAAACAGGTATTGGTGGAATAAAAGAAGTTTCATTTATGATAAAAGGAAAAGGGGCTTACAGTAGACTTAAATTTGAGAGTGGTGTTCATAGAGTGCAAAGAGTTCCTGAAACAGAGGCAAGTGGAAGAATACATACTTCAACTGTTACAGTAGCTGTTTTACCAGAAGTAGAAGATGTAGAGGTTGAAATTAATCAAAATGATCTAAGAATAGATACTTATAGATCAAGTGGTGCAGGTGGACAACACGTAAATAAAACTTCATCAGCGATAAGAATAACTCATATTCCTACAGGTATTGTAGTTGCTTGCCAAAATGAAAGGTCACAATTACAAAACAAAGAAACTGCAATGAAAATGCTACGTTCTAAATTATATGAAAAGAAATTAGAAGAACAGGAAAAAGAACTTACTGATACAAGAAGATTACAAGTAGGAAGTGGAGATAGAAGTGAGAAAATAAGAACTTATAATTACCCACAAAGTAGAGTTACAGATCACAGAATAAATTATACTATGTATCAATTAGAAAGCTTTATGAATGGAAATATAGACGAAATGGTTGAGGCTTTAATAACAGCTGATAGAGCAGAAAAATTAAAACAAGGTATATAAAAAATTAGGCAGTACAATATATGTACTGCCTAATTTTTATTTTTTAATTGGATTTACTTTGAGGTTTATGGATAAAGTGTAGCTGTTTATGCTGTTTTTTACTGGTTCAAAATAAGCTATTGCATCGCCCACATACATAAATATTGTATCAGTGGGTTTGGGAGCACAAAAAGAACATACAGCAAGATACTTTTTATAGATTTCCCTAATTTTTGACTTATCAGAAGTCGCGGAATTGATTATTTTTGGGAAGAAACTAAAAAAGTCATCGGAGTTTACGATTATTTTTGTAGTCTGACGCATGTCTTTGAGCTCTGAAAAATTAATCTTACCTATTCTCTTCAAATTTGCATTTGCCTCTACCATGATTGACAGTCCTTTCAAAATTATTTTTGGGTTTAGTAAACTTTACTTTACATAATTATATCATATTTGTCAAGTGCAAAAAATATTATTTAAAAAATGTCTAAAAAATAAATAAAAATTGTCTTTTTTTATTTGACATACTTTTCTTAATGTGGTATAATATTTTAAAATTGTTTCTTATATATAATTACTATGTAAACTATGATGCAAAGGATGGTTGAAATAGTTGAGAAAATTTAATTTTCAAAAATGTTAAAAAAGATGAATAAAAGCTCAAATTAGTTATTATGTAAACTAATTTGGTTTTTTGTCGTCTTTTTAATGTTGTCGGTATTATGGGGGTATATAAATGGTTCATGAAGTTAAAAACGGAAAAGCAGTTAGAAAGAGTTTTTCTAAGATTAAAGAGGTAATTGATATACCAGATTTGATTGATATTCAAAAACAATCTTATGAATGGTTTTTAAAATCAGGATTAAAAGACGTTTTGTCTGATGCTTCACCTATAACAGATTTTTCTGGAAATTTAATGTTGGAATTTGTAGATTATAGGTTGGAGGATGAAACTAAATATACAATAGAAGAAGCTAAAGAAAGAAATACTAGTTATTCTTCAAGGTTACAAGTTCAAGTTCGTTTAATAAACCGTGAGACAGGTGAAATTAAAGAACAAGAAATCTTTTTAGGCGACCTTCCTATAATGACAGATAGTGGAACATTCTTAATAAATGGAGCAGAAAGAGTTGTTATTTCACAACTTGTACGTTCACCAGGTGTTTACTATACTGCTGAAAGAGATAAAACAGGAAAATTTATATATACAGCAACTGTTATGCCTAATCGTGGGACATGGATTGAATATGAAAATGATTCATCTGACATGATTTATGCAAGAGTTGATAGAACAAGAAAAGTTCCAGTTACAACTTTAGTAAGAGCATTAGGTATTGAAACAGATGCACAAATTTCAGAACTTTTTGAAGATGATCAAATAAATGAGATCCTTTACAAAGATACAGTAAAGACAACTGATGATGCATTACTTGAAATATACAAAAAATTAAGACCAGGCGAGCCTTTACATGTAGATGCTGCTAAAAGTTTACTATATGGATTATTATTTGAAGCAAGAAGATATGATTTATCTAGAGTAGGAAGATATAAATATAACAAAAAATTAAGTATTGCAGCTAGAGTAGAAAATATGGTAGCTGCAGAAGATGTTGTAAATCCTGAAACAGGAGAAATCATTGTAAATAAAGATGAAGTTATATCTCCAGAAAAAGCTCTAGAAATAAAAAATTCTGGAATAAATGTTGTATACGTAAAAAAAGATGATAAAAAGGTAAAAGTAATAGGAAATAATACTGTAGATATTTCAAAATATTTAGGTATAGACATTGATAAAGAAGTTATAAAAGAGGAAGTATATTTCCCAGCACTAAAAGAATTATTAGATTCTCTTGGCGATGTTAAAGAAGAAGAACTAAGAAAGAAAATAAAACAAAATAGAGAAAAATTAGTTATAAAACATGCAACTGTAGATGATATAATAGCTTCTATTAACTATTTCTTGAACTTTAAATACGATATGGGTAGTATAGATGATATTGATCATTTAGGAAATAGACGTGTAAGATGTGTTGGAGAATTATTACAAAATCAATTTAGAGTAGGTCTTGCAAGACTTGAAAGAGTTGTACGTGAAAGAATGGCAACTCAAGATTTAGATATAGCAACACCTCAAACATTGATTAATATAAAACCAATAGTTGGTTCACTTAGAGAATTCTTCGGAAGCTCTCAATTATCACAATTTATGGATCAAATAAATCCATTAGCAGAGCTTACTCATAAAAGAAGAATATCAGCATTAGGACCAGGTGGTCTTACTCGTGATAGAGCTGGATTCGAAGTACGTGACGTTCATCATACTCACTATGGTAGACTTTGTCCTATTGAATCTCCAGAAGGACCAAATATAGGTCTTATATCTTCACTTTCAACATTTGCTAAAATAAATAGATATGGATTTATAGAAACACCTTATAGAGTGGTAGATAAAGATACAGGAAAAGTTACAAATGAAGTAGTATATTTAACTGCAGACGAAGAAGATAAGTATATTGTTGCGCAAGCAAATGAACCAATAGATAAAGATGGAACATTCTTGAATAAAAGAGTAAAAGTAAGACACAAAGATGAAATATTAGAGATAGAAAAAGAGAAAGTTCAACTTATGGATGTATCACCAAAACAACTTGTATCTGTTGCTACAGCCATGATACCTTTCTTGGAAAACGATGATGCAAAACGTGCTCTTATGGGATCAAACATGCAACGTCAAGCAGTTCCACTTATTAGATCTGATAGCCCAATAGTTGGAACAGGAATAGAATATAAAGCAGCTGTTGATTCAGGAATAGTTATAACTGCCAAAAATGATGGTGTTGTAGACTATGTAAGTGCAGATAAAATAATAATCGATACTAAAAAAGGTAAAGATGAATATCATCTTATAAAATATCAACGTTCAAACCAAGGAACTTGTATAAATCAAAAGCCTATAGTTCTAAAAGGTGAGAAAGTTAAAAAAGGCGATGTTATTGCTGATGGACCTTCAACTGATAAAGGAGAACTTGCTTTAGGTAAAAATATACTTGTTGGATTTATGACTTGGGAAGGTTATAACTACGAAGATGCTATATTAATATCTGAGGATTTAGTAAAAGATGATGTATTAACAACTATACACATAGAGGATTACGATTGTGAAGCAAGAGATACAAAACTTGGACCAGAAGAAATAACTAGAGAAGTACCAAATGTTGGTGACGATGCTCTAAAAGATTTGGATGAAAATGGAATTATAAGAATTGGCTCTGAAGTTGTACCAGGAGATATTTTAGTAGGTAAAGTAACTCCAAAGGGAGAAACCGAACTTACAGCTGAAGAAAAATTACTTCGTGCAATATTTGGAGAAAAAGCAAGAGAAGTTAGAGATACTTCTTTAAGAGTTCCACACGGAGAAGCAGGAACTGTTGTTGATGTAAAAATATTTACTAGAGACAATTGTGATGAACTTGCAGCAGGAGTTCATAAAGTAGTAAGAATATATATAGCACAAAAAAGAAAAATTGCTGTTGGTGATAAACTTGCAGGACGTCACGGAAATAAGGGTGTTATTTCTCGTATATTACCAAGAGAAGATATGCCATACTTAGAAGATGGAACACCTTTACAAATAGTACTTAATCCTCAAGGTATACCATCACGTATGAATGTTGGTCAGGTACTAGAACTACATTTAGGATATGTAGCAAAAACTTTAGGTTGGAAAATTGCTACACCAGTATTTGATGGAGCTCATGAGAGCGATATAAGAGAATTGTTTGAAAAACAAGGATTAAATCCTAATGGAAAGTTTAAAGTATTTGATGGTAGAACAGGAGAACCATTTGATAGAGAAGTTGCTGTAGGTTACATGTATATGTTAAAACTATATCACATGGTTGAAGATAAGATACATGCTCGTTCTATCGGTCCATATTCGCTTGTAACACAACAACCTTTAGGTGGTAAAGCACAATTTGGTGGTCAAAGATTTGGTGAGATGGAAGTTTGGGCTCTAGAAGCTTATGGTGCTTCATATACATTACAAGAAATTCTTACAGTTAAATCAGATGATGTTGTAGGAAGATTGAAAACATATGAAGCCATAGTTAAAGGAGAAAATATTCCTACACCAGGAATTCCAGAATCATTTAGAGTACTTACAAAAGAGTTACAAAGTTTAGGCTTAGATTTAAAAATGTATAGAGAAGATCAAGAACTTGAATTAAAGGAATCTACTGAATTAGATAATGATGGCGTTGAACCAAACTTTGATGAAGAAGAACCTTCTATGGAAGTTACAGATGATGATTTTGCTGGTATGACTTTAGAAGACGATGAAGGTCAAGTGCTTGATAATGATGACGATATTGATGATGATGACATTGAAGATGTTGACGATGTTGACGACGACGAAATATAAGGAGGATATAAAATGCAAGATTTAGAAAATTTTGACAGATTAAGTATAGGACTTGCATCTCCAGAAAAGATCAGAGAATGGTCTAAAGGGGAAGTAAAAAAACCTGAAACTATAAATTACAGAACACTTAAGCCAGAAAGAGATGGACTATTTTGTGAAAAAATATTTGGACCTACTAAAGATTGGGAATGTTATTGTGGTAAATACAAAAAAGTAAGATATAAAGGTATCATATGTGATAGATGTGGAGTTGAAGTAACAAAGAAGAAAGTTAGACGTGAAAGACTAGGTCATATAGAACTAGCTTGTCCAGTTTCTCATATTTGGTTCTTTAAAGGAATACCTGGAAGAATGAGCTTAATGCTTGATATTTCTCCAAAGGCTCTAGAAAAAGTTTTATATTTTGCTTCTTATATAGTTATCGATCCAAAAGATTCAGGATTTGCTAAATGCGATGTATTAAATGAAAAAGAATATAGAGAAGCTATAGAAAAGTACGGATCAGATGGATTAAAAGTTGGCATGGGTGCAGAAGCAATTAGAGAACTTTTAAAAGAAATTGATTTAGTAAAATTGCAAAAATCTTTGAAGAAAGAGTTAGAAAAAACTCAGGGAGCAAAGAGAGCAAAAATAATAAAGAGACTAGAAACAATAGATGCATTTATAAATTCAGGTAATAGACCTGAATGGATGATATTAGAAGTATTACCAGTAATTCCACCAGAACTTAGACCGATGGTACAACTTGATGGAGGTAGATTTGCTACTTCTGATTTAAATGATTTATATAGAAGAGTTATAAATAGAAATAACAGATTAAAGAGATTATTAGAATTAGAAGCACCTGATATTATAGTAAGAAATGAAAAACGTATGCTACAAGAAGCAGTAGATGCTTTGATTGATAACGGTAGACGTGGTAAACCAATAACAGGTGCTGGTGGAAGACCTCTAAAATCACTATCTGACATGTTAAAAGGAAAACAAGGTAGATTTAGACAAAACTTACTTGGTAAGAGAGTTGACTACTCTGGTCGTTCAGTTATAGTTGTTGGTCCTTCACTTAAGATACATCAATGTGGACTTCCTAGAGAAATGGCATTAGAGCTATTTAAACCATTCGTAATGAAAGAACTTGTAAAAAGAGGAATGGCATTTAATATAAAGAATGCTAAAAGAATGGTTGAAAGAACTTCAGTAGAAGTTTGGGATGTCTTAGAAGAAGTTATAAAAGATAGACCTGTAATGCTTAACCGTGCTCCAACACTTCATAGATTAGGAATTCAAGCTTTTGAACCTGTACTAGTAGAAGGAAGAGCAATAAAATTACATCCTCTTGTTTGTGCTGCATTTAATGCAGACTTTGATGGAGACCAAATGGCGGTTCACGTTCCATTATCTCCAGAAGCACAAGCAGAAGCAAAAATATTAATGTTAGCTTCAAATAACTTGTTAAAATTACAAGATGGTAAACCAGTTGCAATTCCATCTCAAGATATGATAATAGGTAACTATTATTTAACAGTTGATGTTGCAGGTGAGCCAGGAGAAGGAAAAGTATTTTCAGATGTTGATGAAGTTATGATGGCTTATGATGAGGGTGTAGTAGGATTACATTCTGCAATTAAGGTAAGAGTAACAAAAGAAATAAATGGAGAGAAAAAATCAAAAATAATTGATGCTACTCCAGGAAGACTTATATTCAATAGTTATATACCACAAGATATTGGATTTGTGGATAGAACTAACCCTGACAATCTATTTGAACTAGAAGTTAATTTCCCAGTAAGAAAGAAAGAACTAGGACAAATAATTGATAAATGTATTGCTAAACATGGAATTTCAGAAACAGCTGTAGTACTTGATGATATTAAATCTTATGGTTACAAATATTCAACAAAATCAGCAGTTACAGTTTCAGTATCTGATATGATAATACCAGAAGAGAAGAAAGAAATACTAGCACAAGCTGAAGAACAGGCTGATAAAGTAATTAAAAACTTTAAAAGAGGTTTAATATCTAACGATGAAAGATATAATGAAATAATCAAAATTTGGTCTGATGCAACAGATAAAGTTCAAGCAGCAATAATGAGCAATCCTGATAAAATGAATCCAATTCAAATGATGGCTCATACAGGTGCCAGAGGTAACCCTACACAGATAAGACAGTTAACAGGTATGCGTGGATTAATGGCAAATACTATGGGTCAAACAATAGAACTTCCTATAAAATCTTGTTTTAAAGAGGGGCTTGATGTTATTGAATTCTTTATTGCATCTCACGGTGCAAGAAAAGGACTTGCAGATACAGCATTAAGAACAGCAGACTCTGGATACTTAACAAGAAGACTTGTTGATGTTAACCAAGATGTAATAGTAATGGAAGATGATTGTGGAACAGATCATGGCTTTGAAGTTTCAGAAATAACTGAGAGTGGAGAGCCAATTGAAAAACTTCAAGAAAGAATTGAAGGTAGATTCTTAGCACAAGATATAACTGATAAAGATGGAAAAGTTATATATGAAAGAAACACATATGTAAATGATGATATAGCTAAAGATATAGTAAATATGGGCTATACTAAAGTTAAAATTCGTTCAGCACTTACTTGCGAATCTACTAGAGGTATATGTGCAAAATGTTATGGTAAGAATATGGCAACTGGAGAGCCTATAACTCCTGGAGAAGCAATAGGAATTATAGCAGCACAATCTATAGGTGAACCAGGAACACAGCTTACAATGAGAACAATTCACTCTGGTGGTGTTGCAGGTTCTGATATAACTCAAGGTCTTCCAAGAGTTGAAGAATTGTTTGAAGCAAGAAAACCAAAGGGTGTAGCTATGGTTACTGAAATAGATGGTACAGTAAGTATAGGTACTCGTGGAAATAATAAAGAAGTAATTGTTACAAGAGATGATAAATACACTGAAAAATATGTAATTGATTTTGGATTAAGACTTGTAGTAAATGACGGCGATAAAGTAAAAGCAGGAGATAGAATAACAGAAGGTTCTATGGATCCTCATGATATAATTAGAATAAAAGGCGATGTTGCTGTTCAAAATTACTTAATAGAAGAAGTTCAAAAAGTTTATAGAACACAAGGTGTACATATAGACGATAAACATATTGAAGTTGTTGCACGTCAAATGTTAAGAAAAATACAAGTAGAAGATGCAGGACAAACAAATCTTATTGCTGGATCTACAATAGATATGACTGAATTTAATATTGCTAATAAAGAGGCAATAGCAAATGATAAAAAGCCAGCAAAAGGAAAGAAAGTATTACTTGGTATCACAAAAATAGCTCTTCTTACAGATTCTTTCTTATCTGCTGCATCATTCCAAGAGACAGCTAGAGTTTTAACAGACGCAGCTGTTAGAGGAAAAGTAGATAAGTTACAAGGATTAAAAGAAAATGTTATTATTGGTAGATTAATTCCTGCTGGAACAGGCGTTGTAGATTATAATAAATTAGAAGTTGATACGAAAGAATCAATTAAGAAAAGAATTCAAGAAGAACAAGATAAATATTTGATAAAAGACGATCAAATTCTAAAAGATGACGTGGTAAAAATATCTAACAATTAAAAATATTAGACTTAGAATTAAAAACAATTCTAAGTCTTTTTTATATAGATAAAGTTTGGAAAGACTGTTGAAAAATAATTACGTATATGTTAAAATAACATTGTGTATTATGTAAAAAGCATAGAAAAGGTGACGTATGAAAAAATTTTTTTGTTGTTTATTTATTATAGCTGTAATTGTAGTAGGTGGAATATTTTTATTTACTAACAATGATGCTTTAGAAAATATGAAAGAAAATTTAGATTTTATGTTGATAGGCATAAAAACTAAAAATTTAGAAGATTATAACAAAGATTTTCTAATAAATGATTTGGGGAAAATAGCTTATAATACATACTATTATGATAAACTAGATGATAATCAAAAAAATATATATACCCATATTGCAAATGCTGTAAAAAATTTAGATGAAAAGGTATTAATAAAATTTAATAAAGAGTACAATTTTAATAACGTATCAAATGATATAAATTCTGCAATGGAAAGCTTTTTTGCTGATCATCCAGAAGTATTCTATTTAAATACAGAGTATCAAATACTTACAAATTCTTCTATACTAGGAAATTCTGTAAAAATATATCTTGGCTATAATGTGGATTCTGTTGATAAATTAAATGAAGAAATAGAAAAAGTAAATACAGGAATTGAAAAGTATACTTTACAGGTTAAAGCTGATGATAGTGCTTATCAGAAGGAACTACAATTACATGATGCTATTGCAAAAAATGTAAAGTACTACGAATATAATAGTATATCAGAGATACCGGAAATTTATCATACAGTATATTCTGGCATAGTAGATAAAACTGCTGTTTGTGATGGATTTACAAAACTATATCAATTAGCTTTAGAAAAAGTTTCAATACCAAGTATTCTTGTAACTGGAACACTTGAATCTGATCCTCATGCTTGGAATATGGTACTTATTGAAGATGAATGGTATAATGTTGATTTAACATCTGATAAAACTATCAAAGATAGCGAAGATGCGGTAGTTCACTCATATTTCAATGTTACTAATGAATATATACAACAGTCACATAAATTTACTGATATTAATATAGTTCCAGAAGCTAAATCTGAAAAGTATAACTATTATGAGGTTAGCCAAAAGACTATTTCTGCTAGTAAAAATTTTTCTACTCAATTAGAAGACATTTTAGATAGTAATGAAAATGAAGTGTTAGTTGAATTTAGAGTGGAAAAAACTATAAGTGAAATACCAGAAAAAATAGTAAAAAGATTAAGTAGAAGAGATTATAAAGAATATCTAGATTTACAAAAAAATACTATGCAATATTATAATATTTTAGATACATATGTAATATTAAAAAATTAATTTTTAGAAACATTAAAGCTGATATTTGAAGAAAAATTCAAATATCAGCTTTTTATTATTTTTGATTATTTAGTAAAAATTTAACAAATTTAGAGGCCACAATTCTGTTGTCTACAGACAATTTATCTAAATCTTTTAAAAGTTCATTATCTTTATTAATTATTAACTCACCTAGTATATCGTTAGGATTAACTTCTAATATGTTACATATAGATACTAGATTGTTCATAGTACAAGAGTTTTCTCCACGTTCAATTCTTCCATAGTGGTTAGTAGCAATATCAAGTTCTTTTGCCATATATTCTTGTGTGTAACCTTTTACTTCTCTATATTCTTTAATTCTTTTTCCAACATAGGAATTTAAACTATTCATGTACATCACCAGAAAAAATTATATCATTTTAATAAGATAAAAATAACATCTTAAAAGGTATTAAAAAATTACATAAAATACGTAATTAGTAGTTTAATTTTTGAAAATAAAATAAAATTAATAAATAACTTTTTCTAATTTAAAAAATAAATTTTAATTACTTAATTATTCCCTAAAATATTGACTTTTTAAGTTTTTTTTAGTATAATTAATATGCGTTATTTTTATTTTGACGCATAAAATGTAGAAAGGGGTGAATTTAAGTGCCTACATTTAGCCAATTAGTTAGAAAGGGAAGACATGATAAAGTTACAAAGTCTAAGTCACCAGCTTTACAAAGAGGTTATAACTCTAGAAAAAAAGCTGCTACTAATCAGTCTTCACCACAAAAGAGAGGTGTTTGTACAGTTGTAAAAACTCAAACTCCTAAAAAGCCTAATTCTGCTCTACGTAAAGTTGCCAGAGTTAGACTAACAAATACAATGGAAGTAACAGCATATATTCCAGGAATTGGACATAACCTACAAGAACACAGTGTTGTTTTAATTAGGGGTGGAAGAGTAAAAGACCTTCCAGGTGTTCGTTACCACATTGTAAGAGGTGTATTAGATACTGCTGGCGTAGCCGATAGGGTAAAAGCAAAATCTAAATACGGAGCTAAGAAAGCAAAGAAAAAATAATAACTTAAGGTTAGGTGCTTAAATTTTTATATATAGCACTTACAAAAATTTTTAATTTTTGAGTACCTTAGAACTTAAATGTATTTTAAGTTTATTAAAATTTAAGGAGGGAAGAAAAGTGGCAAGAAAAGGACATATAGCAAAAAGAGAAGTTATGCCAGATCCAGTTTATAAGTCAAAAGTAGTAACTAAGCTTATAAATAAAGTTATGTGGGATGGTAAAAAAGTAACTGCACAAAAAATAGTTTATGGTGCTTTTGATATTGTTGCTGAAAAAACAGGAAGAAATGCGTTAGATGCTTTTGAACAAGCTTTATCTAATGTAACTCCAATGTTAGAAGTTAAAGCTAGACGTGTTGGAGGAGCAACATACCAAGTTCCAATGGAAATTAGAGATGATAGAAAACAATCTTTAGCTATTAGATGGTTAGTAGAATATGCTAGAAAAAGAAATGAACATAGCATGGAAGCTAAACTTGCAGGAGAAATTATGGATGCTATAAATTCACAAGGTGGAGCATTCAAGAAAAAAGAAGATACGCATAAAATGGCAGAAGCAAATAAAGCCTTTGCACATTACAGATGGTAATATACAAAGGAAGGAGGAAAATAAAAAATGGCAGGTAGAGAATATCCTCTTGAGAGGACAAGAAATATCGGTATCATGGCACACATTGATGCTGGTAAAACTACTACTACTGAAAGAATATTGTTTTACACAGGTAAAACACATAAAATAGGTGAAGTTCATGATGGCGATGCAACAATGGACTGGATGGAACAAGAACAAGAAAGAGGTATAACAATAACTTCAGCTGCAACAACATGTTTCTGGAAAAATAATAGAATAAATATTATAGATACACCAGGACACGTTGATTTTACAATTGAAGTTGAAAGATCTCTAAGAGTTCTAGATGGTTCTGTAACTGTACTTTGTGCCAAAGGTGGAGTTCAACCTCAATCTGAAACTGTTTGGAGACAAGCAAATAAATACAATGTACCAAGAATGGTATATGTAAATAAAATGGATATAACAGGAGCTGACTTCTTTAATTGTGTTCAACAATTAAGAACAAGATTAAATGCAAATGCAGTTCCAATAGCATTACCTATAGGAAAAGAAGATACTTTTAAAGGTCTTATTGATTTAGTTACTATGGAAGCTTGTGTACACTATGATGATCTTGGAAAAGATGTAAGACGTGAACCAATTCCAGACGAGTTAAAAGCTCAAGCTGAAGAATACAGAGCAGCTTTACTTGAAGCAGTAGCAGATCAAGATGAAGAAGTTATGATGAAATATTTAGATGGAGAAGATATTTCAGTTGAAGAATTAAAAGGTGCAATTAGAAAAGCTACTATAGCAGGAGATATGGTTCCAGTAACATGTGGAAGCTCATATAAAAATAAATGTGTTCAAGAATTACTTGACAATATTGTTGATTATATGCCAGCTCCAACAGATATACCTCATATAAAAGGTGTACTTGAAGACGGAACTGAAGCTGAAAGAATTACATCTGATGATGAACCTTTTGCAGCACTTGCATTTAAAATAATGACAGATCCTTATGTTGGAAAATTAACATTCTTTAGAGTTTATTCAGGAACACTTGAAAGTGGTTCTTATGTAGTAAACGCTAATAAGGGTAAAAAAGAAAGAATTGGAAGATTAATTCAAATGCACGCAAACTCTAGACAAGACATAGATAAAGTTTATGCTGGAGATATTGCTTGTGCAGTTGGTCTAAAAGATGTTGTAACTGGAGATACAATTTGTTCTGAAGGACATGAAATAATTCTAGAATCAATAGAATTCCCAGATCCAGTTATAGATATATCAATTGAGCCAAAAACTAAAGCAGACCAAGAAAAAATGGCTATAGCTTTACAAAAATTAGCTGAAGAAGATCCTTCATTCAAAACTTATACAAATCAAGAAACAGGTCAAACTATCATAGCTGGTATGGGTGAACTTCATCTAGATATCATAGTTGATAGATTAAAAAGAGAGTTTAAAGTTGAAGCAAATGTTGGTAAACCACAAGTTGCTTATAAAGAAACTATTAAGAAACCTGTTAGAGTTGAAGGTAAATTCATTCGTCAATCTGGTGGTAGAGGACAATATGGTCATGTATGGCTAGAAGTTGAGCCTAATGAACCAGGTAAAGGTTATGAATTTGAATCAAGAATCGTTGGTGGTGTTGTTCCAAAAGAATATGTTAAACCAACTGATGAAGGTATTCAAGAGGCAATGAAATCAGGTGTACTTGCAGGTTATCCAGTAGTTGATTTAAAAGTTGCACTTGTTGATGGTTCTTATCACGATGTTGACTCATCAGAAGCTGCATTCCATATAGCAGGTTCTATGGCTTTAAGAGAAGCTTGCCGTCAAGGTGGAGCAACATTATTAGAGCCAATAATGAAAGTTGATATAACAGTTCCTGAAGAATATATGGGAGATGTTATAGGAGACGTAAACTCTAGAAGAGGTAGAATGGAAGGTATGGATACAGTACAAGGTACTACAACAATTCATGCATTTATTCCACTTTCTGAAATGTTTGGATATGCAACTGACTTGCGTTCTAAAACTCAAGGTAGAGGCGTATACTCTATGGAACCTTCTCATTATGAAGATGTTCCAAAATCAGTTCTTGATACAATAGTAGCTCAAAGAACTAAGAAGGAAGATTAAAAATCAAAAATAGTTAAATTACAAATTAAAGTATTGCAAAATACTTTAATTTGTAGTAAAATATTCATTAATCAATGCATAAGCATTAAATAAGGAGGAATTTAAAATGGCAAAAGCTAAGTTTGAAAGAAACAAACCACACGCTAATATTGGTACTATTGGTCACGTTGACCATGGTAAAACTACACTTACAGCTGCAATAACTAAATACTGTAGCTTAACTGGTGGAGCTGAATTTAAAGCATACGATCAAATCGATGGAGCTCCAGAAGAAAGAGCAAGAGGTATTACAATCTCTACTGCTCACGTTGAATATGAAACAGCAAACAGACACTATGCACACGTTGACTGTCCAGGACACGCTGACTATGTTAAAAACATGATCACTGGTGCTGCACAAATGGATGGTGCAATCCTAGTTGTTTCTGCTGCTGATGGTCCAATGCCACAAACTAGAGAACATATTCTACTTGCTAGACAAGTTGGTGTTCCTTACATAGTTGTTTTCATGAACAAATGTGATATGGTTGACGATCCAGAATTATTAGAATTAGTTGATATGGATATAAGAGATCTATTAAACAAATATGAATTCCCTGGAGATACTACTCCAATAATTCAAGGTTCTGCTTTAAAAGTTCTTGAATCTACATCAACAGATCCTAATGCTCCTGAATATGCATGTATCAAAGAATTATTAGATGCTGTTGATACATACATCCCAACTCCTCAAAGAGAAACAGATAAACCTTTCTTAATGCCAGTTGAAGATGTATTCACAATAACTGGTAGAGGAACAGTTGCAACAGGAAGAATCGAAAGAGGATCTTTAAAAATTGGTGAAGAAGTTGAAATCGTTGGTTTAACTACTGAAACTAGAAAAACAGTTGTAACAGGAATCGAAATGTTTAGAAAAGAATTAGCATCTGCTGAAGCAGGAGATAATGCTGGTGTACTTCTAAGAGGTGTTCAAAGAAACGAAATCGAAAGAGGTCAAGTTCTTGCTAAACCAGGAACAATTCATCCACATACTGAATTCGAAGCTGAAGTTTATGTATTAACTAAAGAAGAAGGTGGAAGACATACTCCATTCTTCAAAGGTTATAGACCACAATTCTACTTCAGAACAACTGATGTTACAGGTGTAATCGATTTACCAGCTGATAAAGAAATGGTAATGCCAGGTGATAATGTAACAATGAAAATTAAATTAATAACACCTATCGCTATAGAAAAAGGATTAAAATTCGCTATTCGTGAAGGTGGTAGAACAGTTGGTGCTGGTTCAGTATCTGCTATAATTGAATAATTTAATAATTGAATAAAAGGCTCTAGAACTTTAGCTTCTAGGGCTTTTTATTTTTATCTATAAAAATTTAAAAAATTGACTTTTTAACAAAAAAATGATATAATACGCGCATAGTTTATTTTCCATTTCTTTATTAATATACAAGGAGGATTTTTTATGAACGAAGAACAGACTAAACATGTTAGAAAGCGTCTTTCGGACAAATTACCTGCTGTCATCTTAGCTATTTTATTAATAATTTGCTTTTTTGCACTTTTTATTTGGGGAGTGTATGGTGTTTGTCATTCATTTTACGTATGTCGGATTAATGTAGAGGATGGTGTTTCAGAAAAAATTGTATTGTACGATACTTTTCATGTAAGTGTTGAAAATCCACAAAATTTTAGCGAAAATTCTGAACAAGTGTACTATATGATAAATTTTTCTTATGACATAAAAGGAAAAGTCTCTTTAGCTACATGGGATGATACCAGTAACAATTGGAGTGACTGTGAGTTATTTGAAATCAATTATAAAGAATATAAATTTAATTTTCCTAATGAATTAAAGGAAGATAAAGCTGTAAATTACAGATTGATAGCTGATAATAAAGAATTTTATTTTACGATAGTTAATTCAAATAAAACGGACTAGAATATTTTGACCGTTTATATTTATAGTTTATGTAAATGCCAAAAAAATAATATAATGTATTCGTATTTTTCCTTTAATTTTTCTAATAATTTATGAGGAGGATTTCATTATGAAAGAAGAACAGACTAAACATGTTAGAAATCGTGTTTCGAACAAATTACCTGCTGTCATCGTAGCTATTTTGTTATTAAGTTGTTTTCTTCTAATTGGTATTTGGTCAGTGAGGTATTCAATATTTACTTCATTTCATGTACAGCGAATTAATGTAAAGGATGGTGTTTCAGAAGAAATTGTATTGTATGATAATTTTTATACAAGTGTTGAAAATCCACAAAATTTTAATGAAAATTCTGAGAGAGCGTATTATATAATAAATTTTTATTATGACATGAAAGGAAAAGTGTCTTTAGTTACATGGGATGATACCAGTAACAATTGGAGTGACTGTGAGTTAATTGAAATCAATAATAAAGAATATAAATTTAATTTTCCTAATGATTTAAATGAAGATGAGGTTGCAAATTACAAATTAACAGTTGATAAATACGAATTTTATTTTACGATAGTTAATTTAAATAAAACGGACTAGAATATTCTAGCCCGTTTTTTATATAGCTACTAATTTTACATAAATTTGAAAAAATATTGACATTTTACATAAAAGATGATAAAATATGCGTATAGTTTTTTTCTATAATCTTTTAATAATTTACGAGGAGGAATAAAAATGAGAAAAAGGTGCCTTACAACATGGCAGAAAGAAGAAAAGCGGGAAAGGATCTGTAGCTTCCTAGAAGTACTAGATTTCATTGTTCCACTTATACTTGTAATTTCGGTAGGACTGATGGGCATAATTGCCATAGCCGCAAGCTTATTTTGTGAGCATGATGTCATCTCCATTAGCCGAGTGAGCGCAGGAAACAAAATATCAAATAAGATATCGACGTATACAGATTTTTCGTCGAGTATCGAGAATATGCAAAGTTTTAGCGGTCCAAACGCAGATGAAACGTATTATATCGTGAATACAGAGCAAATAACATCTTTGCTGCGGTGGGACAATAAAGCTAATAACTGGGTTACTTGTGATTTTTCAAAATTGGGTAGTGATGAATATAAGCTCGATTACCCTGATAACGGAAGCGAGGGCGTCACATACAAATTTAAAGGCGTCGATGAAAAGGATTACTACTTTACAATAAAAATGGACTAGAATATTCTAGTCCGTTTTTTCTATACAATATATTTTATAGTAGCTTTTGGAAAGAAAACTTTTATTAAATGTTCAATATAGTTTTTTCCATAATCTTTTACTTGCATTTTATAATGATATTTTCCTACACCACGAGAAGTCATTAACTTTTCAGAGTATAAGTTTATAGCTTTTGGAAAGGCTTCTTCGTTTATTTTTCTATGAACATAACTGTAAGTCATAAAAATTACTTCAAATGTTATTTTATCGTGCAATTTTTTATCAAGCAAAGCGTGCATAGTTGAAAATAATTCATTATAATCTTCTTCAAAATTATCAGTAATTATAACAGGAGCAATTAAAATATATGGTTTATAACCAAAGTAATATAAGGAATTTATAGCGTGTAATCTATCTATTAAATTACTGGTTCTAAATTCTACTTTGTTTATAATATTTTCGGGGTTTAAACTTATTCGAGGAAGTAATCTTGATTTATCAGAAATATCTTTTAAAGGTTCGATATATTTAAATTTGCTTGGAAAAGTAAGTTTTCCATGTTTAGTATTTTGCAAAAAATATTCAATATTGTTATATAGGTTTTTTGAAATCAAATTTTCTAGTAAAAGATCACTATTGCTACCAATTTCATAAGTATATTCTGTCAAAGAGTTATTTGCATGTTTAACGAGTTTATCTAATATTTGTTTTTGATTTACAAATAGACGTAAATAAGAACATTTATTAAAGTTACAAACAAGGTAGCAATACATACACATAGCATAACATCCAGAGGAAGTAAAAGGCACTAGAAAATCAGAAATTTTATGGTTTTCAACATATTTAAAAGTTTTCCTTGTGCCAAGTACAAGAATATTTTTTAATTTACCAAAGTCTTTGTTTTCTGACTTTCTTAATTCTTCAATATTATTGTGGGATTCAATAGGAATCTTTTCAATATTTTTATATTCGTCAAATATATTTTTAGTTAAATCAAATTCTAATGCATTTTTTTCATAATATATTTTTGAAATGTTTATTTTATAATCATTCATTTTTAACACCACATTTAGTATTTGTAATTTAAAGAGAAAAATAATAATAATAATTATAAAAAAAATAAAAAAAATAGTAATACTATTGACTTTAATGAGTAAATATAAGATAATAGAAGTATATTTTGGGAGGTGTAATAAGAATATGGAAGCTATATTCGAGAGAATAAAAGAGGTTATAGGAGAACAGTTAGGGATAGAAGAAACAGATACAATTACAATGGAAACAACATTTATAGATGATTTAGGTGCAGATTCTTTAGACATAGTTGAGCTTATAATGGCTCTAGAAGAGGAATTTGATATGGAAATACCAGAGGCGGATGCAGAAAAAATAACATCAGTAGGTGATGTTGTTGAATATATAGAAAAACATCAATAGAGGGCTAATTTGTCCTCTATTTTGTTTTAGTTTTCACTTGAATTTTATATAGAATTTATATATAATATAGTTGATTAAAAGGAAATGATATTATGATATATAAAAATAGACTAGATGAGTTTGAAAATAACTTAAATTATAAGTTTAAAGATATGAATTTACTAAAAATGGCACTTACTCATAAATCTTATGCATACGAAAAGGATGTAAAAGTAGAATACAATGAAAGAATAGAATATTTAGGAGATGCAATATTAGAACATATAATATCTGAATTGCTATACGATTTTACTCCCCAAATAAGTGAGGGAGAAATGACTAAAAAAAGAGCAGATATAGTATGTGAGGCTTCTTTAGCAGAGGCCATGAAAAGAATTGACGGACAAAAATACATTTTGCTTGGTAAGTGTGAAACTACTGTAAGCAAAGTTCCACAAGATGCCGTAATAGCTGATGCTTTTGAGGCAGTTTTAGGAGCAATATACAAAGATGGAGGCTATGAAGAGGCAAAAAAATTTGTATGCTCTAAATTGGAAAAGGAAATAAATTTAGTCCTTTCAGGTAAATCTTTAAATGTTGATTATAAAACAAAGTTACAAGAGATATTACAAAGAGATGGAAATGTTAAAATAGAATATGTTGTTTTAAAAGAGAGCGGACCAGAACATGATAAAAAATTTGAGGTTGAAGTTTTGTTTAATAGTAAGAAAATAGGTGAAGGCGTTGGAAAATCAAAAAAACAAGCTGAACAACAAGCAGCAAAAAGAGCACTTGAAAGTAAAATCTATTAAAATTTCATTAAAAGAGGAATTAAAAAATATAATAAATAAGGAAAAACAGTATACGATTCCAATATTTATACCACATAAGGGCTGTAAAAATGAATGTGTATTTTGTAATCAAAGAAAAATTAGTGGAGAGGTAAAAGTTCCATCTTATAGTGATGTAAATAGTATTATAGATGAAAGACTTAAGGATCTATTAAAAAATGATAAAAATAGAAAAATACAAGTTGCTTTTTTTGGTGGCAGTTTTACCGGACTTAAGATATGTGAACAAGAAATGTATTTAAAAGTAGCGAACAAATTTATAGAAAGTGGCTTAGTTTCATCAATAAGGTTGTCAACAAGACCAGATTATATTAGTGTAAAAATACTTAAGATGTTAAAGAAATATAATGTAAAATCTATAGAACTTGGAGTACAATCTATGGATGACAATGTACTTAAAAAGTCAAAAAGAGGTCATACAAGTTTAGATGTTATAAGAGCTTCAAGATTAATTAAAATGTTTGGATTTTCTTTAGGACATCAAATAATGATAGGATTACCGTCAAGTACTATAAAAACGGAATGTGAAACCATAAAAAAATCTCTTGCTTTAGGAATAGAAGATTTAAGAATATATCCTGTATATGTTATAAATCCAACTGAATTATATGAAATGTATAAAAACAAAGAATATAAACCATTAACACTTAAAGATGCTACAAATAGAACATATTTAGTGTTAAAAGAATGCTTAAAATCAAATGTAAGAATTATAAGGATTGGGTTACAATCTACTGATGAAATTACAGTACATAATGATGGTATAGTAGGGCCTGTATGTGATAATTTTGCTGAATATGCTATATCAAGATTAATATTAGATAAATTGGAAGCTGAGATTGACAAAGTTATTGATAGTATAGATGCAGATAAAATTTTATTAATAGTAGATAATAAATATTTATCAATGACAATTGGTCCTAAAAAGATTAATAAAATATATCTTAATAAGAAATATAATAAAAAAATAGAAATAATAGGAGAGAGTTAATGAAAAAAGTTATGTTTGTTTCAAGCGTAGGTGGACATCTTACAGAACTTTTAAGGCTTGAAGCACTGTTTAATGAATATGATTATTTATTAGTTACAGAATATAATGATACAACAGCAAATATGAAAGATAAGTACAATATGGAATATTTAAAATATGGCTCAAGATTTTATATCTTCAAGTATGTATTTGTTGTAATCTATAATATAATTAAATGTTTTAAAATATTATTTAAATTTAAACCGGAAACAATAGTATCAACGGGCGCTCATACGGGTGGAATAATGTGCTATATAGGTAAATGGTTTTTTAAAACTAAAGTTATATATATAGAGTCTTTAGCAAAAGTTAAATCACTGTCTATCACTGGAAATAATGTTTATAAAATAGCAGACAAATTCTATGTACAATGGGAAGATTTAACTAAGATATATGATAAAGCTGAATATATTGGGAGGCTTATGTGATGAAAGTATTTGTTACTGTAGGAACTCAAAAGCAACAATTTACAAGATTATTAAGATTAGTAGAAAATTCAAAAGAATTAGAAAAGGCTCAGATTTTAGCACAAGTTGGACATACTAAATATCAAAGTGATAAAATTAAAATAGTTGAATTTATGAGTCAAGATAAAGTAGATGAAGAAATAGAAGAATCAGATATTATTATTACACATGGTGGAGTAGGCTCTATATTTACTGCACTAAAAAAATCAAAAAAAATTTTGGCTGTTCCAAGACTTTCAAAGTATGATGAACACGTTGATGATCATCAAATTGAGATATGTGAGGAATTAGAAAAAGAAGGCTATATTTTGTACTTAAATGAAAGTGATATATTTGATGAAAAAATTAAACAACTTCAAAATACAGAATTTAAAAAATATGTTACTGATACAAGATATTTAGATATTTTAAGAAAAGAAATTTGAGTTATATAATTAGTAATCTTTGCTAATAATATTGTTAGTGAGGTTGCTATGAAAAACGTTAAAAATTATATAAATATAAATGAATTATTTCAAGATATAATTTTTATTATAATCGGAACATATTTAGTAAGTTTTGGAATAAATTTCTTTTTGCTACCGTTAAAACTTACAACAGGTGGAGTTAGTGGTATAGGAACAATTTTATATTATCTATTTAATATACCGCTTGGAGTGACAACAATTGTACTTAATATACCACTTTTTATTTTATCTTTAAAAAAATTAGGCCTTAAATCAAGTATAAAAACTATATGTGCTACAATATTGCTATCTGTATTTTTAGATATGTTTAAATATAAAAATAATGAAATTACTGATTTATTTACTTCTGCGGTATTTGGTGGTATAGTAATGGGCGCGGGACTTTCTATTGTATTTAAAGCAGGAGCTAGTACAGGTGGGTCTGATTTGCTAGCACAAGTTATCTATAAAGCATTTCCTGTACAGAGTTTAAGTCAGGTATTACTTGCCATAGAAGTTGTAATAATTGGAGCGGTTGTAATAGTATTTAAAAATATAAATTTGGGACTTTACTCAATTATAGCCATGTTTATATCTTCAAAAGTTATAGATATACTTTTTGAAGGAATTTATTATACAAAAGTTGTGAATATATATACTACAAAGCAAGAAAAAATTACTAAGTTTATTATAGAAGAACTCGATAGAGGTGCTACTCTGACAAAGTCTTTAGGTGCACATACAAATACTCCAAATACTACAATTACTTGTATTTTAACAAGACCGCAAGTTGCTAAATTAAAGAGGAGAATAAAAGATTTAGACAAAGATGCTTTGCTTTATATAGCAACAACTAATGAAGTATTTGGTAATGGATTTAAAAGTATATGAGGGGGAAAATATGAAAAATAATTTAGAAGAAATGGAAGAATGTACAAAAAGTATTAGACGTGATATAGTGCAAATGATACATGATGCAAAATCAGGACATCCTGGAGGAAGTCTTTCTTGTGTTGAAATACTTATTGCAGTTTATAATATGATGAATTTATCAGAAGATGAAAATCATGTAAGAATAGATAGATTTGTTCTATCAAAAGGGCATGCTGCACCAGCTTATTATGCAGTTCTTTCATATATGGGATTTATACCTCACGAAGAACTTTTTACTTTAAGAAAAATAGATAGTAATTTAGAAGGACATCCAACAAATAAAATAAACGGAGTAGATGTTTCCAGTGGCTCTTTGGGACAAGGACTATCAATTGCAAATGGTATGGCTCTAGCAAAAAAAGTAAGTAATAAAGAGGGCAGAGTCTACTGTCTATGTGGAGATGGGGAAATAGAAGAAGGACAGATATGGGAAGCATTAATGAGTGCAAATAAGTATAAATTAAATAATTTGACTTTAATAATAGATAGAAATAATCTGCAAATAGATGGGACAACTTCAGATGTGAAAAGTGTGGATAATTTAGAAGAAAAAATAAAATCTTTTGGATTAAATGTGATAAGTATAGATGGTAATAATCTTAATGAAGTTATAGATGCATTAAATACTGCTAAAGATTCTGATGTTGCAACATGTATAATAGCAAATACTGTTAAGGGTAAGGGAGTATCATTCATGGAAAATAAAGTTGAATGGCATGGTAAATCACTTACAGATGAAGAACTAAAAATAGCTCTAGAAGAATTAAAGTAGGAGGTATTGGTGTATATGAAATCTACAAGAAAAGCTTATGGGGAATATTTAGTACATATAGGTGAAAAAAGAGATGATGTAGTAGTACTTGATGCAGATCTTGCAAGAGCAACATGTACCATTATGTTTAGAGATAAATTTAGCAAAAGACATTTTGATATGGGAATTTCAGAACAAGATATGGTGGGAACTGCATGTGGTATGGCTTTAGAAGGAAAAAAAGTTTTTGCTTCATCGTTTGCAATGTTTTTGGCTGGAAGGGCTTATGAGCAAATAAGAAATACAGCTGCATATTCCAAAATAGATGTAAATTTTTGTGCAACACATGCGGGTCTATCAGTTGGAGAAGATGGCGCAACACACCAATGTATAGAAGATATTGCACTTATGAACGTTATACCAAACATGACAGTATTGTGCCCTGCTGATGATATATCAACGAAAAAAATTTTGGATTTATGCTTAAACGAATCAGGTCCAAAATACGTAAGACTTGGAAGAAGTGAGATGCCAGATATTTACAGCTTAAACGATGAATTTAAATTAGGATCTAGTAAACAATTTGGAAATGGAACAGATGGAACAATATTTGCAGTAGGATCTACTGTATCAATTGCACTTGAAGCAAAGGAAGAACTAAAAAAACAGGGAAAAGATGTAAGAGTAGTAGACTTATATAGTATAAAACCGATAGATAGAACTACAATTATAAAATGTGCAAAAGAAACTGAGATATTAGTATCTATTGAAGATCATAGTGTTATAGGGGGAATAGGTAGTATAATATCAAATATACTAACAGAAGAGTGCCCTAAAAAGTTATTTAAACTTGGAGTTCAAGATAAATTTGGAAAATCTGGTAGTGTTAAAGCCTTATATGAAAAGTATGGAATAACTAAAGAAGAGATAAAAAAAGTATTTTAGAATTATTTAAAACTCAAGCGTTACTATTGATAATGCTTGAGTTTTATTGTATAATAGGCTTGAATAAATCTATTTTAAATATGGGGGATATATGGAACCGTTAGCATATAGAATGAAGCCTAAAACTCTTGAAGAATTTTATGGACAAGAAGATATAGTAGGTGAAGATAAATTATTATATAGATTAATAAAAGCAGATAAATTAACTTCTATAATATTATGGGGACCTCCTGGCTGTGGAAAAACTTCTCTTGCAAGGGTTATAGCAAATACCACAAATAATAGATTTGTGGAATTAAATGCGACACAAGCAGGAGTATCTGATATAAAGAAAATAGCAGAAGAGGCAGGTAATATATTCACAAATCCTACAGGAAAAATAATATTATTTATAGATGAAATACATAGATTTAATAAGCTACAACAAGATGCACTCTTACCATATGTGGAAAAAGGAACTGTAATCCTTATAGGTGCAACAACTGAAAATCCTTATTTTGAAGTTAATAAGGCTTTAATTTCTAGGTCAACTGTATTTAGATTAAAAGAATTGGATGAAAATTCTATATATAATATATTAAAGAATGCTGTAACAAATAAAGAAAATGGACTTGGTAATTATAATGTACAAATTCCAGACGATGTATTAGTTCTTCTTAGTAAGACTACAAATGGAGATGTTAGAACTGCTCTTAACGCTTTAGAATTAGCTGTGCTTACTACTAAAGCAAGTGAAAACGGACAAATTATAATAGATAAAGACGTAATAAAAAATTGTATGCAAGAAAAGAAGACTATCTATGATAAATCTGAAGAATCTCATTATGATGTAATATCTGCTTTCATAAAATCTATGCGTGGAAGTGATCCAGATGCAGTATTACATTATTTGGCTAGAATGATTGAGGGTGGAGAAGACCCAATGTTTATTGCTCGTAGAATAGTTATACAGGCCTCAGAAGATGTCGGAACAGCAAATAACGAAGCTTTAATTACTGCTGTTTCTGCAATGAACGCGGTTCATCAAATAGGAATGCCAGAAGCAAAATTAATTTTAGCACATGCAGCAGTGGTTGTTGCAATGAGTCCAAAGTCAAATAGTTGTTATCTAGGTATAAATCAAGCTATAGAAGATGTAAGAAATATGGATGTAGGCCCTGTACCACTACATTTAAGAAATGCAGTAGCATCAGATATGAAAAAATTTGGTATAGGAATAGATTATAAATATCCACATGACTATGATGAAGGATATGTAAAACAACAATATTTGCCTGATAATATAAAAGATAAAGAATATTATATTCCAAAGAAATGGGAGAAATATTATGGGAAGAAGAAAAGTAAATAGAGAAGAATTAAAGAAAAATAGTAGCACAGCAAAAGAGGTAAAGCTAGATTTAGAAAAAATAGATGATAAAAGTATAGATATAAATGAAGGAATTGAGATATTAAATAATCAAAAAGCTAAAGAAAAGAAAGAAAGACAAGAAAGATTAAATAGTGTAGCTAAAGAAAAAGTTCAATATAAATTCAATAAAAATATAATTATAATTGCTGTTTTAGCAACAGCCCTAATAATATTTTTATTCCTTGAATTTGCTCCTATTTTTGGTATAAATTTGCATAAACAGGTACAATTATCTGAAGATAATAAAATTGATATTATAACATCATCAGATGATATTTATGATACTTATATGTCAGAATTACTAGTATATTCTAATCATAAAATATATACTTATAATAAGCATTTAAAGAAAACTTGGGAATATAACTTAGCTGAACAATTTACACCAAGTATATACATTAAAGATAGATTTATAGCAGTTACAAATAATTCTACTGGAAATATTTATTTATTTGAAGATAAGAAAGAAACTATTAACATGAAAGTTGAAGGTAAAATTTCAAAACTATATTTTGATAAAAATGGAAATTTTGCTGTTGACTATTCTACAAATGAGTACAAAAAGGTAATAGGTGTATATGATAAAAATGGTAATTTATTATATAATACTTACCCTAATACTAAATCTATAATTGAACTAGAATTAATAGATAATGCAAAAAAAGTTCTATTAGTTGAGGCTAATTCTAATTCATTTAAAATCGGATTAAGCATATATTTAATAGATTCAACTTCAAGTGAAGGAACTATGAAGGAAGTTGCAAATATTGATAATTGCTTTGCTTACGATTTTAAAATGATAAAAGATGACTTACTTATTTTATTAGACAGTAAAATTATAAAATGTAATATTAATACTGGTAATATTGAACAAATCAGAGCTTATGATTCAAACCAAATGTTATATGTTGGACTGTCAAATAATTATTATTTTGCAATAGAAAAGGAGTTAAATGATTCAGATAATTATATATTCTCAACTCTAAGATTTGATAATAGTAATATAGGAAATTTAGAACTTAGACTTTCTCCTAAAATTGTAAAAAATAATAGCCTATTAAGTTGCATAGTACATCAAAATGATGTGCAAGTAGTAAATAAGTGGGGAATAGAGACAAAGAGTATACTTATAAATTCTGCTCCTGAAGATGTTGTTCTATTTGGATTAAAAAGTATAGCTCTAATATATACAAATAAAATATATATAGTTAATTTATAAGGAGGAAATTGCTATGATACTAGATATAATAATATTAGCTCTAATAGTTATAGGAGCATTCTTTGGATATAAAAAAGGTCTAATAGGTATTCTCTTTAGTGTAATTGGAATGATTGCCGCAATAGTATTAGCATTAATTTTACAAACTTCTGTTGCAAAATCTTTGTACAGTACAAGTATTGGACAAGGGATTAATACTACTATAAAAGACCAAATAAATAATTTAGTGAAAGAAAATTTAAACAATTCAGATTCAGCTGAAGAAGAAAAAATTGATTTTTACGGTATCTTAATTGATAAAGTAGCAAACGAAGAAGAAATACAAAAAGTCTCAGATGATGTTACAATGACAATATTAAAGGGATTAAGTTTTGTGTTGATATTCTTTATAGTAACACTAATATCATATATTTTACAAATGATATTAAATGTTGTGTTTAATTTACCTATACTAAACAGTGTTAATAATATAGGTGGAGTAATTTTTGGAATATTAAAAATGTTAGTAAAAATTTATATAGTTCTTGCTATAATATATTTTGTTTCTACAGTACCATTTACAAAAATGGTTACAGATATGATTGATTCAAGTATGTTAACTAAATTTTTATATAACAATAATATATTTGTAAATATAATCGTAGGAGGACTAAAATAATAAAAAAATGGGAAGAAGAAACAGGAAGAAGAAAAATATAATAGGCAAAATTACAAAAGTTTTTATTGTACTATTTGTTTTAGGTCTCATAACATTTGGTATATTAACAGTATTTAATATATCTATTGAAGAAAAATTTAATGAGCTAACAGGTAAAATTATAGGAAGTAACAAAAAAGAAGTCATAAATGCATTGGTATGTGGTATAAATGATAACATGACAGATACTATAATATATGTAAGATATGAAGTAAAGACTGGTAAAGTTGGAATGTTGTCAATTCCAAGAGATACATCAATTAGTGGTAGTAAACCTACTGCTAGTTCAGGAAATAAAATTAATTCAATATATAGGGGAAATCATATTAATGAATTAGTAAAAGAAGTAGAAAATCTAATTAATGTAAAAATAGATTATTACTTATTCTTTGACAGTAAAATGTTAATAGAAATGGTAGATGCTATTGGAGGCGTTGAAGTAAATGTCCCAATGAGAATGAAATATGACGATCCTACACAAAATCTACATATAAATCTTTTTGCTGGAACGCAAAAATTAAATGGCTCACAGGCCGAACAATTTGTAAGATTTAGAAAAAATAACGATGGAACAGGGTATGCTGGTGGAGATATTGAAAGAACTAGAGTACAACAAGAATTTATTAAAAGTTTTATATCTCAAGTTTTATCAACAAAGAATGTTGGTAAAATAAAAGATTTAATACAAATAGCACTTGAAAATACTCAAACAAACGTAACATTGAAGGAAGCATTAAGATACGTTTCTGATATTAAGAAAGTCAACATGGATAATATTATAACTTATACTGCCCCTGGTAAATTTTATGATGCAACTACACCTTATTGGGTATCTTTCTGGATTTTAGATGAGGAAGAAACACAAAGAATTATCAACGAGGAATTTACTACTAGTGAAACAGAATAATTAAAGGAAGAGGAGCAATCCTCTTCCAATAATATTATCTATTAATTCTATTTAAATCTTTATCTTTAAATTTACGTCTTTTAAACTTTTCTTTTTTATTCATTTTAGATTTGTTCATCATTTCTATTATTATCAATAATATTAAAATAATCAAAAGAAATATTATAATTTTTGGTAAGTAATCATGTATATTAAAATATTTGTATTCTTCTGAATTTGTGATGTAAAGATCATAAGAATTTGTAAGCAAGAAAGAACTATCATTGTTTTTTGCAGTAATAGAAAAGTTCCCAACTTTAGATGATATATCATCATAGTTTATAGAATTTAAAACATCGATGTCATAAAATATTCTGTAATTTTCGTTATCTGATAAAGTTTTTATACTATTTTTAATTCCAAGACTGTATTGTTTCTTAGTATTTTTATCAATAATTTTTATATTTAAATCATCATTTGTAAGAACTTCATTTTCAGTAAAATCATCAAATATATACTCAGAAAGTTTTTTCGTATCAATAAATCTAGCTTCATTTCCATCTATATCTTGAGGTCCATCAAATACAGAAACGATAATTGATTTATCATCTTTTTTTAGATAGCCAACAAAAGTTCCTTGAGCTTCATCAGTAAATCCAGTTTTTCCACCTATAATATATTCATAATACATATCTTCATATTTTTTATTAAACATTTTATTAGTGCTAGTCATAACTCTTTTTTGTAAAGTTTTATTCGTCTCATTTATCGTATAAGTTTTAGTGGAAATAATTTTTTTAAATTCTTCATTTTGTAGACAATATTGCATCATTTTAGCCATATCGCTAGCAGTAGTATAATGATTATCATCATGAAAGCCATGCGTGTTTGTAAAATGTGTATTAGTACATCCAATTTGTTTTGCTTTTTCATTCATCATTTCAACAAATGTATCTATATCAGGTGCTACTGCTTCTGCTAAAACGTTTCCTGCATCATTTCCAGATTGGATTAGAAGTCCGTATAGTAAGTTTTTAACACTCATTGTTTCACCAACTTTTAAGTAGATACTAGAACTTCCTAATGGAACAGAATACAAAGCTTCCCTAGAAGCTGTTACAGGAGTCTCTAAATCAAGGTTTTCAATTGCTAGAATTGCAGTAATAATTTTAGTAGTGCTGGCAGGATATACCTTCTTATCTTTATCTTTAGAAAATAAAATAGCACCAGTCTCACTGTCTATTGCTACCGCACTAGATGAATAAATTTCATCATCTTTTATCTTCTCAGCATATAGCTTGTGACTATTAGATGTTAGTATAAAAATTAAAAGAGCTACAATAAATAATTTCTTTTTCAAACTATCACCCCACATAAAAGGTCAAATTTAATTATCAAACTAATTATATAATAAAACAATTAAAAAAGTAAATAGAAAGGAGTTTTATATGAGTAAAATAATTAAAATTAAATCCTTTATAAAAAATAACTGCAAATATATTATATGTATATTAATAATATTATTATCAATATTGTCTATATTTTTACAGCAATTAGATAGAAAAAATTCTTTAATACTAAACTCTGAAGAAATAGAAAAAAAGCCTGGAAAAATAGTTGTATATATTACGGGTCAAGTTAAAAATCCAGGAGTATATTATTTAGATACAGATGCAAGACTATTTAATTTAATAGATCTTTGCGGTGGCCTTTTAGATGATGCAGATATGGACAAAGTAAATTTAGCAGATAAACTTACAGATGCACAAAAGATAAACATAGAAAAAGTTAAGGAGAAAAATATAGAAAGTGAAGATGAAGAGTATTATGAAACTCAAGATTATGAGGATGAAAAAATTAATATAAATACTGCAAGTCAACAAGAACTAATGAATTTAAATGGTATAGGCAAATCAACGGCACAAAAGATATTAGATTATAGGAAAAATAAAGAATTTAATTCAATAGAAGAAATAATGAATGTACCTGGAATAGGAACTGCAAAATTTGAATCAATAAAAGATTATATTTGCGTAAAATAGCATATAATTTACTGATGGAAAATGAGATATTATATATATTTAGATAAAAAATTCTTAAAAAATATATATTCTGTTATGAATGATTCTAGCTTCTCTATAGATGTTCTAGAACTTTCTGAAGAAAATGGAGTAAAAATAACAAATCACGTTAATGTAGAACCAGGATTTGAAAAGTCATGTGATAAAAATATAAATGATAAGCAAAATAAGCATACAAAAGGTATAGATAGATCGAGGACAAATATATGTTATGGCTACTCAAAAACAAATGATTCTAAAAAAATAAGACGATACATTAACATACAAGATGTAACTGATATAAAGTGCCTTGGATTTTACCACAATTTATTAGAAAAATTACAATCTAATAATCTTGATGAAAAAATAATTATAGAAAGAGGAGTTTTAGATGTAAATTTTTTTAAACAAAGTAGAGAAAATAACTTAGATTTTGAAAATCATAATATGTTTAAAATAAATGATTCCTATGTATGTATAGATAAGAGCATGCTAGAAATTAATTTAAATTTACTTTGTTATACAAATTGTAATGTAACTGTATTAGGCTATATCTTAAATAGTTGCTTTAATGAAAAATATAAAGTTATAAAGGCAATAGCAATATATATAGATTAAAATAAAGGCATGGTTAATTCCATGCCTAATATATTTTACAATTCATTATTTGGGTAAATATCAGTTATGAATGAATGATCTTGATTATAGTAACTTACAAATTTATCTACAAGTTCTTTATCAAATTGAGTTGAACTACACTCAATTAATTGATCAATAGCAAATGTTATAGTTTTAGATTCTTTATAAGAACGTCTAGAAATCATAGCATCAAAGCTATCACAAATAGCAAGTATTTTAGCAAGATATGGTATATCATTGCCTGATAATCCATTAGGGTAACCCTTTCCATCAATTCTTTCGTGATGTGATAGTATAATAGGAGAAAGCGTTTTGAAAACTTCAGATAGTCCAAATATATTTGCTCCCATTATAGGGTGTAATTTCATAGTTTCATATTCTTCATTTGTAAGTTTGCCTTGTTTTAGTAATATGCTATCAGGAATTCCAATTTTTCCTATATCATGGAATAGACCAGAGAGCCTTAGAAGTTCCAAATCTTCTTTTGATAAATTAAGTCTTTTGCCAAATTCTACTGCAAGTTTTGAAACATTTTGAGAGTGAGATTCAGTGAAGTGATCTTTAGCACCAACAGTATTTAATAAAATATTGGCAAAATCTATTAAATATTTTTCAAGTTTTAGATTCATATCTTTTATTCTATTAATTTGTTCTATATATTTTACACCACTTTGTATTAACATTATTAATTGAT
Source organism: uncultured Clostridia bacterium (assembly GCA_947628005.1). GTDB lineage: Bacteria > Bacillota > Clostridia > TANB77 > CAG-465 > CAG-465. The sequence continues at coordinate 191,181 of CANQYI010000001.1, read as the reverse complement.
CAAATCTAGAACTTTTTTCAAAGTAAGCCTGTATGTCTAGATTTTTCATAGTGTCGATAGAAGGCTTTAAATCTTTGTGAACAGACATTAAAATAATATATATTTCTTTATCAAATTCTCTTACCAGTTCAACAATTTTTTCCCCGTTAATGGGAGCTATTAAATAATTTACAATTAATATATCAAATTTTTCTTCTTTAAGTTTCTGTACAGCAGATACTGGTTCAGTGTAGCTACAAACTTGGTAATTATATTTTTGCAAAACCATAGATAAAATATCCATCATGTGAACATCATCATCTATTATCATAATTTTTGCTGAATTTATAGTGCTCTCCATAATTTCCTCCTGTAATTTTGTAATAATTTAACTTAATTATACTAATAAGTATGATAAAAATCAAGTTATTTTTAAGTCACAATTTGGAATTATAAATTTTTATGTCAAAATATGTAATACGATTTTTCTTGACTTTGCATAATTGCTGTGTTATATTCATAGTAGCTGGAGGTGATTATATTGAAGTAATTATTCTTAGTGTAGTTTCTATAATACTTTCATATATTTTAGTTACAATTAATTTTATCTTAAATAAATCAAAATATATTATTTCTTATAATTTTATTAATAAAAAAATTAATAAATATATTTTTTCAATAAATTATACTTTATATAAATTAGATTATCCATTTAAATTAACACTTAAACGATATTTATGTATAAAGTTTATAATTTCAATTTATCTTTTTTTAATATTTTTTTTATTGTTTAAAAACATATTACTTTCTTTAGTAATTTTTATTATTATTTTTTATATTCCAAATATTTTAATATATATTTTCAAAAAATATGATAATTATAAAATAAATAAAGACATTTCAAACATTGTTCAATCACTTATATTTTTACGTAATTCAAATATTGATATTGATTATGCACTTAATATAATAAGCAAAAATATAAAGTATAAAAGATTAAGATTTTACTTTTCTAATTTTTTTAAAGATAAAAAAATTTTGAATGATAAATTTACTAATTTTTATTTAAAAAATTTGATATCTATATTAAGTAATAAAACTCAACACTTACAGAAAGAATTAGAGGTATTGTTAATGAATATAACAAGTAATTAAAAAGGAGGAAAATGAGAAGAAAAAAGTTTTTTATATTATTAATAATATTTTTTATAATTTTATACTATTTTTTAGATTATTTGTATACTTATATAAATGGTGTAGAAGTATATGTTGCTAAAACGAATATAAAGCTTGGAGAAACAATAACTTTAGATAATGTTTATAAAACAAAAGTAAGTAAAATATATAGTGATAATATAGAAAGTAATCCAATTAATCAGGTGGCTAAGGACTACGTTAATGAGGGTAAAATTATATTTAAAGATAATTTATGTAGTAAAGATAATATAGATAGTTTAAATAAACAGATGATAGCTATAAAAATAGAAAAATATGATAGCGTATTAGTAAAATATATATTAGAAGAAATGTATGTTAATCTTTATTATATAGATAATTTGAAACCAACAGAAATAAGCAAAATTTATGAAAAGATAAAAGTTGTAGACATATATGATGAAAATGGAAATTCAATAGAATTAAATTACAAAAGTGCTAAAGTAGATAGCATTGTTATTGAAGTAGATAAAGAGGTTGCAAAAGAAATAAAAGTATTACAAACTAAGGGAACTTTTGAAATTAGTGTTTAAAAAAGTAGGGGTGGTTTTGAAAATTAAAGTTTTATATAATAAATTTGATAGGAAGATAATACAAAATTTTACTGAAAGATTATTATTGCTTAAAGAAGATATACAAATATATGAAATTAATTATAAAGGAAAAGTTGATATTATCATGATATTTGCAGATGATATTCTAACTTTAAAATATTTAATTAGTTTAACTAAAAAGAAAGAAAAAATTGCTATTGTAACTTCGAATATAAATGCTAATTATTTAGTTAAATGCATAGACTATTCGACGTGCGTTTGTTATTTAAAAGGGAATATGAATTTAATTGTAAAAAAACTTGAAGCCTTGCAGGAGTCTAATGAATAAGTGAAATTTAAAGATAAAATATATTCATAATAAATACGGTCAAAAACCATACAAAAATCCCCTTTATATAAAAAAAGTAGCTTTAATAAAAAGCTACTTTAAGATTTAGTTTAACACTTTTTTTATGAGTTTTTGTACGGCAAAGTTTTCTATTACAATGTTAGATTTTTCAGTTACATATGTTTTGAACATATCATAAGAGTAGTATTCATCACAATACTCTGATAAAATAGAAAACGTTTTTACGAAGTTTTTGTTTTTTATAGTTGAATCATTAAATATTAAAAAGTAAGAATTTTTAAATTTATATAAAGTATTTTTTCCTATAAAAGCATCTTGCTTTGAAATAGCTAAGCAAAAATCTAATAGTTTATCAATATTAGAAAATAAATACACATTACTGTCGACTTTTATATTAGATTTGTTTGACTTGGAAATATATTTTTTATCATTTTCTAATTTGGCATATTTTTTTAATTCTGGTATATTATCAATTCTAGTTATTGTTACTACAAATAAATCATTATTATCTGAAGTAGCTTCTATAAATAATTGAGAATCTTGAGTAGCAAATCCATCTACTAGATTAGATTCTTCTAGTAAGTCAATAAATAAATCTCTTGCTAATGAATTGTTCTTTTCAATATCTTGCAAAGAAATGTCCCTTATCTCCAATTCTTCAAAAGTTAATGTTATTTTTACTTTATTTTCGCTTATTTTTTCTACTTTCATTAAAGTACCTCCAGTAATAAATATAATCTCTATGTTAGTATATGTATTATATAATTAATCAGTTACAATGTCAATAATGCTAAATTTATAATTATATTATTTGTAAAATAAGTAGATATAATAAAAAAATATTGAAAAAAAATAAAAACTATGTTATAATAATGAAAGTTAATTTTTCCTTACTCTATGTTATCATAGGGTCTTATGTCCAAGAGGAGGTGAGTAAGTCATGAATAAGTATGAATCAGTTATAATACTTTCTGCAAATGCTACTGAAGAAGCAACAGTTGCTTTTGGAGAAAAGATGAAAGAATTGATTTCAGCAAATGGCGAGCTTACAAATGTTGAGGAATGGGGTAAAAAGACTTTAGCTTATGATATTAATAAGCAAAAAGAAGGATACTACATTTTATTTACATTTGATGCAAAGCCAGAATTTATTGCTGAATTTGAAAGAGTTTTAAGACTTGATGAAATAGTTTTAAAACATATTGTAATAAAATTAGAAAAATAGGATTTTTAAAATCTTATTTTAAGGAGGAAAATTATGAATAAATTTCAATTTATGGGGAGATTAACAAGAGATCCTGAAACTAGATATACACAAAATAATACACCTGTTTCTAGCTTTTCAGTAGCTGTAAACAGGAGATTTACTGAAGCAAACGGTGAAAGAAAGGCAGATTTCTTTAATGTTACTGCTTTTGGAAAATTAGCTGAATTTTGCTCAAAATATTATAAAAAAGGTCAACAAGTTTTAGTTGAAGGAAGAATTCAAAATAGAACTTGGGAAGATCAAACAGGAACAAAAAGATATTCTACTGATTATATAGTAGAAAATGCTTATTTTGCAGATTCTAGAAGAGATTCAGGAAATGAAGGAGAAATGGAAATTCCTACAGAAAGTAATGATGGAGATTTCATTACTATTGATGATACAGAAGAATTACCATTCTAGTTTTATAAATTTATTAGAAGGGAGGAGTCTTTTATATGGCAGATAAAAATGCAAAAAAAGGTGGAAAAGATGCAAAGCCTTTTAGAAGACCAAGAAAAAAAGTTTGTAATTTTTGCGTTGATAAAGTAGATGCAATAGATTATAAAGATGTAGAAAAATTAAAAAAATATGTTAGTGATAAAGGTAAAATATTACCAAGAAGAGTTACAGGAACATGTGCTAAGCACCAAAGAAAAGTTACTGAAGCTATTCAAAGAGCAAGACATATTGCACTTTTACCTTATACAGTAAAATAAAAAGATGGCATAACTTTATAAAGTTATGCCATTTTTGTTACAAATTTATTAATTCAACTTGTTAATAATTGACTTTTTGAGGTTTGTGTTGTATAATCATTGCATAAAAAAATGTAAAGAATATTACATTAAATATTCAAATTAATCTTATTTTTAGATGAATGGAGGAACTAGGCTTTATGGATGCTAACTACAACATCTCTGGAAAACTCAGCGAGGCATTGGAAAAAGCTATCTATTTAACACAGGATTTACAGCTAACAAGTATAACTACTTGTGCCTTAGCTTTGACAATCTTAATGGATGACACTAATATCATTCAACAGAACTATTTAGAAGGCGGCTATGAGCCTGTAGACGCTAACAGCTTTGCCTACAGTTTGATGAGCATTAAAGAACTATATGAGGTTGTATTTAACGAACCCTTCCCTGAAGAGGAAATTGAAGAGCCAGCTGAACCTGATGAATCTGATGAAACAGAAGAAACTAGTGAAAATGTTGAAAAAGAAAGGCCCCTTAATGTAACAATAAGCTTTGTCAATACTTCTGCAGAAAATTATTTTACTACTAAATATTCTAAAAACTTAAAGGAAGCTTTTGATGATGCACAGACTAGATGTTATAATTCTAAATTACAATACATTGACGAAGACAATTTGTTATATTCCATACTTAATTTGGAAGATTGCTCAGCTGTCAGGTTATTTGAACAATTTGAAGTTGATATAGAAGAATTGAAAAATATACTTCTTTATAATTCTAATATATATGTGAATAATCCCAATAGTAAAGTAAGAATACCGCCAAATCTTGCAACTTTCTGTAAAGTTCTTAATAATGATTATTCGGTCGGTGAAAAATGCGAAATACTGAAAAGAGACCGTGAAATATTTAAAGTTTGGAGTATATTCTCCAAAAAAACAAAAAGAAATGCTATTTTAGTTGGAGAAGCAGGAGTTGGTAAATCTGCAATAGTAGAAGCAATTACTTTGCAGATAGTAAATGGTAAATGCCCAAGGGAATTTAAAGACTATAGCGTTATATCTCTCGATCTTACTAGTATGGTAGCTGGTACAAAATATAGAGGAGAATTTGAGATGAAAGTTCAAAACTTTATAAGTTTCATCGAAAATTCAGAAAACATTATAATTTTTGTTGACGAAATCCATCATATATTTGGGGCTGGAGCTACAGAGAATTCAGGCTTGGATTTTAGTGGCTCGTTGAAACCAATACTAGCAAGAGATGATGTACTGTTTATCGGTGCTACTACTAATTTGGAATATCAGAGATTCTTCAATGTAGATCCTGCCTTTAAACGTAGATTTGAAAAAATCGAAATACGAGAGCCAAAACTTAGCGAAGTAAAAGATATGATAAGAGAAAAGGTTAAAAACATTTCTGATTATCATAAAATTGCAATTAGCGACGAACTGATAGACTATATAATTATAACTGCAAAAGCGATGAACTTTGAAGCAAATAACCCCGATGTTACTATAGATTTAGTAGACCGGTCCATGGCAATTGCAAAGATGAGAAGGGCAAAGGAACTTACCAAAAAAGATGTTGATAAAGTGTACGCAGAAAATTACCTTGCTTTTAAAAAGACGAGCAAAAAGAATAAGCTATCTACGGCTTATCACGAAGCAGGACATGCTCTAATGCATATGTTGGCAAAATACCATAAACGCGAAGATGTAAAAATCGTATCAATAATCCCTACCTCTGACTATCTTGGTGCAACTATTTCGGAAGACAGCGAAAATGTATCTCCAATAAATAGAAATGCTGTAATGGAAATAGCTTCAATACAAATTGCTGGTAGAATTGCACAAGAATTCGTCGAGAAGGATTGGGATTTTGGAGCTTCAGAAGACCTTGTAAAATCGACTGATATAATAAGAAGGATGATCGTAGACATGGGCATGGATGAGAGTGTATACACAAATATAAGTCTGAGTACTTATGGAAATGAAACTCGTACAATGAGCCCTGAAGCAGTCGATAAAGTAAACGATAGAATTAAAGAAATAATGAATACAGTAACTACAGAGACAAGAATCATACTAAATAATAATAGAGATAAACTCGATATAATCGCTAAATTACTGTATGATAATGGAATTATTTCTATTGAACAAATAATGAGCGAATTTAAAAAACAGGGAGTAAAGCTTCCCAAATAATATCAAAAAAGTACCTAATTTTAGGTACTTTTTTTATTAAATTGAAATATTTTTTTAACATAATTGAAAATATACGATAAAAAATCAAAAATATTCAATATAATATCGACAAATTGAATAAATTGTTATATAATTTACATGAAAATCTAAAGTAATATGAAAAGGGGTGAAAGATTTGGACTAAATTTTAGAGAAATATCTTTTACTAAAGTTAATGCGTATATATTACTTGCAAATTGCACAAAAGGTACCAAAATTTAAAAAATAAAACTTTTCGCAGACAATATGAATGGTAATAAAAAAATAAGTGTGTGTTAGATGAATATTCACTTCTCATATTACTTGCAAATAAATAAGATAGGTGAGGTAATTATGAAAGAAAAAATATATAAAATTAGTAAAATAGCATTTTTAATGATTTTAGTTTTTTTTGTAGTATCAATAAATAATGTATTTGCAGAAAATATTGATATAACAGAACATACAACATATTCACATACTAAAAGGCAAATAATTGAAAAATATAATAGTATGAGTCCAAAATTTAATTATTCATCTTCAGTATTTGATGTAGTACCTAGCATTAGAAGTCCATATGCTGAAGGAAAACTAAAGGAACAAGTATTAGATGATACATTAAATCAAATAAATTACTTTAGATGGCTATCAGGTTTAAATAGTATTACAAAAAACGAGGAGTATATGTCATATTCGCAAACTGCTGCAATGATAATTGCAGCAAATGATTCACTTACTCACTTTCCAAATAAACCAAGCGGAATGGATGAAGCTTTATATCAAAAAGGCTTTAAAGCAACAACAGCTCAAATTGGTAATTCATCAAATATTTCTTATGCTAGAACATATTCTGTATATAGATTTCCTGATTCAATAAGAGGATACATTGATGATGTTAACAATTTAGAACCAAATATTGGTCATAGATTAAGTATTTTGGATCCACTTGCCACATCTGTATCTATGGGATATGCAGAAAATTCACTAAATAAATACGGTGCAGTAAATATATTTGAAACATACTTTAAACTTAACAGTGATAAATTTCATGCTTGGCCATCTGCTGGATATTTTCCAGTTGAATTAATTGATAATAGAGCTTTATGGTCTATAAATATATTCAATAGTCCTTATAACGTAGATGGAAGTTCAGATCCTTATGTTTTATTAAAAGCAAATGGTAAAGAATACAAAGTAAGTGGCGCTTGGCTAATGTATGATGATTTCTATGAAACATATTATTTCAGTGTACCTGACGGGTTATATAGCTATTTGGTTAGCAGAGAAAGTAGTATGAATTATGCTTATGAAAAAGGTAAAAGTGTTGATATTGAATTTCATAGTTTGAAAGATAAAGATGGAAATACTTATGTTATAAAATATACAGTTAATTTCTTTAGCTTAGATGAAATTTTAGTAGATGAAATAACTTTTGATAGAACGGATTATACGTTTAACAATAAAACACCATTAAAAATAAATGCAACTATGAAACCAGCAAATGCTACAAACTTTAAATGGGAATCAAATGATCCTACTGTAGCAACAGTAGATGATACAGGAACAGTAACACCAGTAAGTAATGGCTCATGTATAATAACATGTAAAGCTTTAGATGAGGAAAATATTCAAGCAAAATGTAATATAGTTGTTAAATTCCCTGAAGTTTCTGTTTCTAAAAAATCATATCAATTTAATAAAAAAGGCGAAGTATTAAATCTTACAGCAAAACTTGGTACAGAAGAAACTACAGATGTAACATGGAGTAGTAGCAATGAAAAAGTTGCCTCTGTATCTGGTGGTAAAGTAACATCAAATGCAGGTGGATTTAGTATTATAACTGCACAAAATGAATATGGAAAAGCAGAATGCCTAATATATGTTTCTTATCCATTAACACTAAGCGATGGAAGAAAGGTATATGCAGGAGATGTGAACTTTGATAAATCAATGGATGACAAAGATGTTGAAGAATTAAACAATATTATTAAAAGTGGACAAATTACAAGTGATATTGTATTAATTGCTGATATAAATGGCGACGGTAATGTAAATGAAGAAGATAAAAAATTATTACAAAATATCGTAGATAATAAAACATTTAATATTAATGAGTTACAAATTGATAAATTGCTATTTGATGTAAACAAGTTATATCTAAAACTTAATACGTCATATACATTGAGTACAACAATTTTACCTGAAGACACAACTATGTCAAAGGAATTAACATGGAAGTCAGATAATGATAGAATTGCTTCAGTTAAAAATGGAATAATCACTGCAAATGAACTGGGTAGTGCTGTTATAACTGCTGAAACTAAAAATGGTATTACTGCAAAATGTGAAGTAGAGGTAGTTAATTACATAAAAGGTGATTATAACGACAATGGTAAAGTAGAAATAACAGATGTATATGAATTACTTGTAGATTGCGCAAATGGTGAAAAAATTGAAGGTCCAAAAATTGATAGAGGAGATATGAATAGTGACGAAAAAGTAACTGTAATAGACGCATATAGTATACTAGTTTACTTATCACAAAAATAGTATATCACTTAATGGATTTTATATATTTTATAAGAGGTGAACGATCACCTCTTATATTACAATTTATGTAATATATTAATGTTAGGAGGAATGGTTGTGAGTAAATATATAAGAAAAATAAAAAATGTTAGCATAATATTTCTTATACTATCATTAATGCTACAAATTTTTACACCAATAAATGAATGTATTTTTGCAGCAACAAATGGAGATGAAGTACTTCTTACACTTGGAAATGTAAAAATTACAAAATCTACTACTATAGCACAGATAACTGCAGCATATGGTGAAGACCCAATTGTTAAAACACCATCTGCTTTTGGTGGTCATGCATATACTTATTGTAAAGGAAATTATGAAAATGTATTATATGTTGAAACAAATAGTGATGAAAAAATAGTTTCATATGGTGCACTTTCAGATGATTTTACAAGTACGTGGTATTCTGCGGGAGATAAAGAATCAGGTACATATGCAAGTATGGATGGCATAGTAGCTAATATTGGATATATAGATAAAAAAGTAGCAGGAATTATAACATATGTAGACGATATAAAGACTACACAAACAAGAAAAATGTTTTTAGAGGAGTATTTATCTGATAAAGAAACATATAAAAAATATATGATGCAACATTCAATTATAATGTTAAATTATTTCTTAAAAAAGAATGGATACCCTCTTGCAGAATATAACGAAGATATATTTGACAGTTTATCAAAAATAGTAGAAAATGGAAAAACTATTAAAACATATGCAGAAGAAAATAACAAAGAATTATATTATAAGGTAGCAAATAATAGTTATGACGCAGATGCATTAATTGCAGATTTACCAAATCCATTGAGAGCTGTAAGCGCAGCAATTAATTTTTCACCAACTGATTATCTTAAATATGCGTATTTAGATTATGACGTGTTTAAAAAAGATGATGGAAATTATGTTGGAGGTTCAAATGGCTTTTATGTTTCATCTGACTTCTTAAAAGATTTTTCAAATAATGTAACATTTACATCAGATGAAAAAAGTAAAATTGATGAAATAGAAAAAACTTTGATTGATTCTGTAAATACTTATAATCAAGGTGGAATAGATGAATATATTCAAGAACCTGATTATAGTACATCCGCACTTGTAGCTGGAAAAATAAAAGAAAATAAGCTTGTTGGTGCTGTCGGATATATAAATGCAATACGTGTTGGAGCAGGCCTTCCAAAATTAACACATAATGTAAATATGTCTAATAGTGCTCAGCATAAAGCAACATTATTAACATATTATCTTAAAACACTAAAAAAGTTGGTATCAAATCCTCATTATCCGGGTAGGCCAACAGGTGTATCGAGTGAGTATTATGACGAGGCACAAAAATATATGACAGAAAATGTATATTCTGGTGATCTTATAACTTCAATTTCGAATGCTATAAATGATGCTTCTGGTGATCCATATGAAGCTGGACATAGATATAATTTACTTAATCCAGCAGCAACTACAATGGGAATTGGAGTTACAGAAGGACAAGCAGTACATAAATTTGCTACAGGTGGCTCTTATTCTGTTGATGCAGTAGCATGGCCAAGTATTGGTGTTACTCCATTAAGCACGTATAGTCCAGCAAATTGGTCTTTTAAATTTTATAAAAATTACTCTATAACAAATAGTACAAGTGTACATGTAAAATGTCTAAATAATAATTTGGAGTGGGATTTCCCAAATCAAACTGAAAAAGGACAAAATCAACTACGTATTTATACTGGAAGTAATATGGTTTCATTTGTTAATCCTGATATGGTAAAAGTAGCAAATGGATATGTATATGAAATTACAATAAAAAATGTAAAAAATAATAGTACAAATGCCACACAAGATTATAAGTATAGAGCTGTAATTAAAAGTATAGGACAAGATAGCGAAACAAAGGTATTTCCTACTTCTGTTAAACTTGATAAAACATCTGTAAAGGCTGTTGTAAATTCAAAATTTGAATTAAAAACGACTTTCCCAAACAGCCCAACAGAAGTTAAAACAACATGGACTACATCTAATCCTAATGTAGCAAAAGTTGATCAATTTGGCCAGGTTACAATTGTTGGAACAGGAAATGCTAATATAACTGTGGAAACATTAAATGGACAAAAAGCAATATGTGCTGTTAATGGTGTAAGTGCGCCAAGTAATCTAAAATTAGAAAATAGTACATATGTAATAAAAATGAGTAAAAGCCTTAGACAAGAATCAGTTGCAAAACTAAAAGTAATAGATACAAGTGGAATTGTTATAAACGAAAAAGAAATAGTTTGGAAATTACAAGATAGTAGTATAGCTAAAGTCTCAAATGGATATTTACAATCACTATCTGTTGGTCAAACAACATTAACAGGAACATATAAAGGAAAAAATGTAACTGCAAACGTAATAGTAGTACCAGGTACAAATTATCCACCAAGATATAAACTTTCAACAGAAACTTATCAAAGATTAGATGCTAAAGATACTGTAGTTGTAACTTGGAAACAAGCTTCTACAGATGAACTTGTAGCAATAAGTAATATGTATGGGGACTTAACTTATGATGCAAGTAATTTAGAAGTTGTAAAAATAGAACCATTATTTAATGGCATAAAAGGCGTTAAAACAAGTGACGGAATAATACACTTTACATATGATGTACAAGATGATAATTTAGTTGATTTTAAAGGAGATTTAGCAAACATTACTTTTAAAGTAAAAGATGACTGTACATACAAAGAAAATAAATTTGGAATGACTAATATAAAAAATCTTTATTTGGGAGATTCTGATTATATCGATGGTATTTGCCAGTATATAGCATCTGTAAAAACATATAATGCAATAAAAGAAATAACATTGTCACAAAATTCATATAAGTTTACTAACGTAAATCAAAAATTAAATCTAACAGCAACAATTAATCCAAGTGAAAACATAAAAAATAGTACAATAACTTGGTCCACAAATAACAAAAATGTGGCTGATGTAGATAAAAATGGCGTAGTAACATCAAAAGGCAGCGGAAATGCTGTTATAACTGCTACTACGGCTAATGGAAAGACGGCAAAATGTAATGTTACAGTTGAATATGATGCATTAAAAGGAGATTATAATCTTAATGGAACTGTAGAAGTAGTAGATGCATACATGTTACTCGTTGATTGTGCAAACAACGTAAAAGTAACAGGTAAAAAACTTCTTGCAGGAGATATGAATAATGATAATAGTATAAGTGTACTTGATGCATATAACTTGCTTAATTTCTTGGCTCACAAATAATTAATATACATAAAATCCCAGAAATTTGTATAAATTATATTGACGATTTAGCCTTTTTGTTATATAATAATATCGTATAATTTAGGAGGAGACTTACCTATGGAAAAACATATAATAGTAAAAAGAATATTTGCTTTTGTAATGTCATTTGTAATGTTAGTTACTGGTTTACCGGTTAACTTTATAGTAGCTGCACAGCCAGAAGCTGCACCAGTAAAACTTACTCTTACTGCAGATAAAACAGAAGTAAACCCAGGCGACGTTATAACAGTAGATGTTAATATTAATGAAAACACACAAATTATAGCAGCAGATTTTGTAATTACATATGATAGTCAAAAACTAGAATTAGCAAATGAAAAAGATGAATTTGATTCTTATAAAGTATATTGCCCATTAATTGATGGCACAGCATATGATAAATATTGGACTATAGTGACAGGAACAAATACTGCAGGTCAATATCACTATGTAATGACTACACAAGGTAGTAATTATGCTATAAAATCAGGTGGAACTATTGGTAGAATAAAATTAAAAGTAAAGGATGGAGTAAAAGGTAAAATAGATCTTGGGCTTAAAGTAGTTCAATTTGCAACTGATCTTGAAGGTACCGGTACTGGAACAGAAGTTTCAACTTCAACTACAAATAATACTGATGTATATGTACCAGTTCCATTAGAAGGAATTTCTATACCAGAAAAATTAACTTTAAACGTTGGTTTTTCATCTAATAAATTACCTATAACTTTATTACCAGCAGATGCAAGTGTTAGTTCAAAAGAAGTAGCAACTTGGAAAAGTGATAGAACTGAAGTTGCTACAGTAGAAGATGGTGTTATAACTGCTCATGCAATTGGAAATGCTAATATAACTGTTACATATGCAGGTAAATCTGATACTTGCGTGGTAACTGTAGAAGATCCACTTAAATCTATAAAACTTGATAAAGAAGAGTTAAGCCTTGAAAGAGGAAGTAAATATCAATTAAATATCGTAACAACACCAGATCCAGCTACAGGTATACCAACATTTACTTGGAGATCAGAAAGTGATAGTGTAGCTACTGTAGAACAGAATGGTATGGTTACAGCAGTTGGAAAAGGTCAAACAAAAATAATTGTTGAAAGTAGCGATAAAAAGTTTACAGCAGAATGTGTTGTAAATGTTACAATTCCAATAAAAGGTATAAAATTAGATAAAAGTGATGAACATTTAAGAAGAGGAATAGAAGGTAGTGAACAAACAACTCTAGTTGCTACTGTGGATCCTGTTGATGCAACTGAAGATACAAGTGTTGTTTGGGTATCAGACAATCAAGGTGTAGTAAAAGTAGAAAAAACAAGTAATAATACAGCAAATGTAATAGCAGTTGGAAACGGTACTGCAAAAGTAATTGCTAGTATTGGTGGAAAAGAAACATCTTGTAAATTTACTGTTACAACAGCAATTACTTCTATATCTTTTGGAAAAACTGAGGATTCAAGCCTTTCAGCAGGACAAAATGATCAATTAAATGTAACATTTTTACCAGCTGATTATAACGAAAGTGATGAATTAGTTTGGTCAACATCTGCTGAAGATATAGCTACTGTAGAAAATGGTTTAGTTAAAACTAAAACTTTTGGTACAGTTGAAATAAAGGCTGAATTAAAGAGTAATCCAGATGTATTTACTACATGTGAATATACAGTACAACCAGTAAAAGCTACATCTGTACAATTAAATTATAGTAATTTAACATTAAATAAAAATGAAAGTAAAAATCTTGTAGCTACTGTATTACCAGAAAATACAACTGATAGTAAAGCAATTACATGGTCATCATCTGATAATACAAAAGTAAGTGTTAGTCAAGAAGGAAAAATAACTGCATTAGCTGCATGCGAAAACGTAGTTATCAAAGCAACATCAGTTGCAAATCCTGATTTGTTTGATGAATGCTCAGTTACAGTATTAGTTCCACAAGATGGAATTGAAATAAGTGATAAGAGTTTAAATTTAAAAAGAGGAATAAGTGGTGAAGATACTTACACTTTAACTTATAAAATAACACCAGAAGATACAACTGATAAACCTGATGTAACTTGGTCTACGAGTAATAGTAGTGTTGCAACAGTTGATCAAGAAGGAAATGTAAAAGCTGTTGGCCATGGAACAGCTCAAATAACTGTAAGTGCTGGTGGTTTCTCAGCAGTATGTACAGTAACAGTTAGTGTTCCATTACTTGGAATATCAATTAAAGAACAAGATCAAGAATTATTATTAGGACAAACACTTGATTTAACATTAGTAAATAATCCAGAAGATACTGATGATATGTCAAAAGTTGAATGGTCATCATCTAGTGATACTATAGCTACTGTTGATGAGAATGGTAAAGTTACAGCTCTTACTGAAGGTGAAGTTATTATAACTGCTAAAAAAGCAGGATATACTGCTACAACAACTATAAAAACAAAAAGAATACCATTAGGATCAATAGCTATAAAAAATGTAATAACTGAAATGTTAAAAGGAAAAAGTGAAAAGTTAGAAGTTATATTTGATCCAGATAATACGACTGATCCAAGAGACATTGAATGGTCATCATCTGATGAAGATGTAGCTATTGTTGATGAAAATGGCGTAGTTACTGCATTAAAAGCAGGAGAAGTTACTATAACTGCAAAATCATCTATGGAAGGTGTAGAGCCAGCAACTATTAAATTTACTGTTAAAGAGGTAAATATTGGTTCAGTATTAATTGATAAAGATGAATATACTGATAAAGACTTAAGAGTAGGGGATGAATTTTATCTATCATATTCATTAAATCCTGAAGAAGCAACAGATAATTATACATATAAATGGTTATCATCTGATGATAGCATTGCTACAATAGATGAAAATGGAAAAGTAACTGCTTTAAAAGAAGGAAAAGTAGTATTTACATTATTTGTTGTAAGTGAATATGGTGAAGAATATACAGATACTTTTGAAGTATATATACAACCAGAATTAGTAGAAAATGTAGATTCACCTGATACAGGAGATATAAATATATTATTTGTGTTGTCATTAATGTTTATTTCATTTGTTGCTATAGTAGTAATATCTAAGAAAAAAGCATTATTAACAAAATAATTAATACAATAGAATGATAATCAAAAGAGGGTATAATATTTGTGATTTACCCTCTTTTTCTATAGAGGTGATAAAATGAGGAAAAAAGTTTTTTTATTTTTATTTTTTTGTTTAATTTTAACTACATCATCAAAAATTTTTGCTAGTGTAAAAATTGATATGGAAAGTAAATATGCATATATCGGGGATGAAGTAGAGATAGCCTTAAATTTATCTGAAAATTCTGGAATAGTTGGAGGAGAAATAAGTATATTATATCCATCAGACAAATTAGAATATATAGAAGGAGAAAAGGGCGAAGTATTTGATGGAAATATTAGTACACTTGGAAGTAATGAAGGAAAAGTAAAACTTGTATTTGTAGGATTAAAAATTGATAAAATAGGTAATATGTGTAAATTAAAATTTAAACTGAAAGATGGAATATCATCAGCAGATATACCATTAGATATTAACGTTGAAAGTATTATAAACGATAAAGATGGTAAAGGTAATGTTGAAGAAGTTGAATATACAGCCAATAAAGGATATATAAAAATTATAAAAGAAAATGAAATTGTATTACCAGAAAGTGGAAATTTAAATGTAGAAAAACAAAGCGATGCAAGTTATAAAATTACACAAAAAGATGGCAAAGAAGTAAAATACAGCTCAAGTGATGAGAATATTGCTATAGTAGATGATGATGGAAATGTTATACCAAAATCTGAAGGTACAGTAAAAATAACTGCAACCTATAGCGATGGTACACACGATGTAGTAACTATTAATATACCACAAGACTCAATTAAAGAAGAAAATACCATACAAAATGAAGAAGTTAATAATGTAGGTAGTATAAACTTTGGAAAGTATAAATTAATAATAATTAGCGCTTGTATATGTTTAATTGTTATTTTCATAATAATTATGCTATTATTAAAAAAGAGGAGAAAAAATAATGGCTGAAAAAAGAAGAAGAGGAAATATAGAAGATAGTAATCATATAAAAACTACAAATGAGAATACAAGAAATAAAAAAAGTAGTAGAAAGATATCTAGAAAAATTAAAAAGAAAAAAATATTGCTACTTAATATATTATTAATTTTATTTACTATTCTTTTTATATATTCATGTTATAAAATTATATTATGGGTTAAAGAAAATAATTCTTCAAAAAAATTACATAATGAAACAATTGAAACAGTTGATATTACAGAAGAACAAGGTGATGTAGTAGTAGTAGAACAGAATCCACCTACAGATACTAATGATAATTACGTATCAGACTATTATTATTATATGTCAGTTCCATTTTTATCAGTAAACTTTGATGAATTAATAAATAAAAATAACGATACTGTTGCATGGATAAAAGTAAATGGTACAGATGTAAATTATCCTGTAGTACAGACAACAGATAATTCATATTATTTAACACATGCATTCGATAAATCTTACAATTCATCTGGTTGGATATTCGCAGATTATAGATGTAACATGGATGAATTTAGAGATAATACAATAATATATGGACATAATAGACTTAATAATACACTATTTGGAACTTTATTAAATGCCACAAAAAAATCATGGTGTGACAATAAAGAAAATAGAATAATAAACCTGTCTACTAAAACTAAAAACACATTATGGCAAATATTTTCTGTATACACTATAGATAAAGAATCAAAGTATTTAAATGTATATTTTAAAGATAGCAATTCTTATCAATCATACTTAGATACTATTAAAAATAGAAGCACTTATGATTTTGGAGTACCTCTAACCACTAAAGATAAGATCCTTACTTTATCCACATGTTCAAATAACACAAAATATAGAGTGGTTATACATGCAAAACTTATAAAAAGTACAGAAAAATAATAACTTTAAGGGAAGCATTAGCTTCTCTTTTTTGTAACTTTTGTGAACATATAAGTAGAGTATTTAATAAGTAAAAGTTAGTTACAAAGCATGCCTTAATGGAGATAGTAGTACAATTTTTAGCTAAAAATAAAAAACTACCAGCTGAAATAGTGAGGGCTTGTTAGCACACCACATACGTATTATTCATATAATGCTGTATGGGGTGATATTATTCTTATGGAAATTTTTAAAGTAGGAGATATAGTAGCAAGACGTTCTTATAATTATGATGTAATATTTAGAATAACCAATATAAGAAATGGTATGGCAGATTTAGTAGGAGTAACAGTGAGAATTGTAGCAGATGCGACAGTAGTCTGATGACAGAAATGCCAAATAATAACTCTAAATTGTTGATTGACACTAGTAGAGTAAGAAATCTATTCAAACAAATAAAGGACAAAAACATTGATACAAAAGTATATTTACAAAGAAAAAATATTGGACTTTTTGAATATTTACTTGAGAGCGATGATGTTATTGATATAATACATTATTACAGAGTAGAACAAGGTGTTACACAATTAGAAATGGCAAATTTAGCAAATATTGATGGAGAAACATATAGAGCTTATGAAATTAAGAGAATACCTTTAATAAATTATGATTATATACAAATATTTATAAAAAGATTGGGAATTGAGGACAAAGTACACATACCAGAATTTAATTTATTTATTAGAGATTATCCACTTACTAAAATAATTGATATTTTACTTCAAGAGAAAATAAATAAAAGAGAATTTTGTAGGCAAAGCAAAATAAGCCATTCTGCTTTAGACCATTGGATAGCTAAAAAAGGTGATGTTAAATTAGATTCTAATATATATAGAAAATTGTATTTATATTGGAAAGAATATAGAAATTATAATTGTGAAAGGGAGATGTAAATGCAGTATGAAGAGAATATACTGATAGAAAACATTTCTGATTTTCCTAATCATCCATATAAAGTAATAGAAGATGAAAAAATGCAAGAATTGGTTAGTAGTATAAAGAAAAATGGAGTATTGAATCCTGTAATTGTAAGAAAAAAGAAAAATAGTTAATTTTATAATTAAAATTATATATGAAATAGATTAAAAAATAATTAGAAGTAGATATAATATTGACTTTAAATTTATATTATGCTTTAATGTATATTAACATAAAGGAGGAAAAATATGTGGAATAAATTTTTTAAAGTTGTGTTGTTATTACCATTTTTTCTATTTCTAATAGCAGAAATTGTTTTAGAATTTTATATAGGCAGTTATGTTTTATGGAATCGTGTATTGATACATTCAGTTTTTTTATTAGGAATAGGTATAGGGCTTTCTTCAAACAAAAAAAATATGAAATATTTTGGATTTATTTTAATTATTATTTATTTAATATGGGGAATAATAATAGGAAGATTAGACACTCCAAAATGGACATCGACATATTTGCGTATTTTCATATCAGCGTACTTTTTTGTTATGTTTGCAGTAAAAAATATTTCTAAATATAATCATAAAGTAAAGTTAGATAGTTAGAGATATATAAAACAAAAAAACGTCGAAATATTTCTGGTTTTGTCGAATAATGCCGAAAAAAGAATTTCTCTTGAAAAATAGTAATTTATAATATACAATGTACTCGTACGATAAATTAATCCTATATTAAATAATGAAGGAGGTAGTTTATATGAACTATATTCGGGCACCCTTGAAGAAAAAACTTTATTAATGTATAACATAATAAAATTATATTAAATAGGAGGGCTTGACATGAAAAAAAATCGGCTTTTAAGATCAGGAAGGATTATTTCTATCTTGATGTGTATGACTATTATGCTTACAATGTTTAATATTCCCACTTATGCGTATGTTGGTGATCCAGAATTACCAGCTAATCCTATAGGTGAAGAATTGTATGAGGAAGCTTTATCTTATGGATTTAAAGGTCAAATATGGATCACTAAAGATGGTAATTTTGGTGTAGGTGATGCAAGCATAAATCATGGACACGCTGGAATATTGTATGCCTATGCTCCTTATTATAGAGCTTTTATAGAGCATAGGGGCTATAAGACAGGGCCTGACTATGATGGAAATCAAGTAGGCGATGGTCTCAGTTACATGTATGTTTGGGATTGGGGAGAAGGAGATACATGGTGGAGTACAGTTCATACATTAAGAACATATAATGTACATAAGCCTGGCGCTACAACAGCGGAAGATGTAAATACAATGGTAGCAGCTGCAGATTATGCACAAGCTAACCTTATTGGACTTTCATATGCACCTTTGTCATTAAAAACAAATGTAACTAATGTTAACTGTGCAACTCTGGTTTATAAAGCATACTTACATGGAAATTGGATGAATTCAGGTGGCTATTCAATTGGGCTGGGGAATCCTTCCAGTCCTACGGTAATTCCTAAAGACCTTGTAGAAGATACCAATCTTGTCCCTGTTTTTAATGCACAGTGGGGCGGTAATCAACATACTTGGATGGGAGACTAATAAATAGGATAAACTAGATTAGGTAGACAGTATATCCTAGAAAGTTAGTAGAATATATAGCTTTTATTTTTGTATTTAACCTACACTGAGGAGGCGGTCAGTATTTTAGGTAAAAGGAAAAAAATAGTACTTTTTACCACTATGAGCATTATTTTTATAATGCTCATAGCTTTGGTATTTTTTTGTACTGAAAATAAGAAAGCAAACTCACAAGATGTAGTTATTACTAGAGAAGTTGGTAATGTTGATAATACCATACTTAATATTACTTATTGCGGAAAAGAAAATCCTTTTGAAGATATGTTAAGTTATAGTATCGTCGATTCTAATGTAAAAAATATTGATACTCATAATGTTAGATGTACATCTGGTTTTGCAAATGTAGTTCCGATAGAAAATTACATAGCTAACAATGATATGACCACATCTGACTTTTGCCAAAAATATGGTGTACTTTATATGAGCTTATATCATGATGAAAAAAATTATTATCTTTGCCAAAATATATTCAGTAATCCTAATTGTTGGAATCTATTAGTAGAGGAAAATGGAACATGGAATTTTATAAAACTTTGTGATATGGAAGATGAAACAGAGGAAAGTTTTCGGTTTGCTTTAAAAATGCAATTTGAAGGCAAAAAACTATATATCTATTTAGATTCAGGATTGTGTATAGTAGATTCTAATTATGAAGTAAGCATACAAAAATGGGATATAAATAAACTTTTTTGGGAAATTTGTAATCAAGATATAAGACCTCATAATACAAAAGTTCAGTATATAGATGGTTATTTATATTTTTTAGCTAGTAGTAATAAATATAAAGATTATTTTGTTATTAAATATAATATATCAAAAGAAGAAATTCAAAAGTATAAAACAAACTATTCAGCTCAAGAAATATTAAATGTGAATAATAATATAGTTATACTATCTATCAATGAAAACAAAGTTTTTTTGGAAAAATTTTATAATAACTCTATAGAATATCAAGAAATTTCAGAAATTACAGATCTAAAGTTGGAAAATTTCAAAAAAAATACACCTTTGACAAAGATAATAAATTATGGTGAAGGTTTTTATTTAACACTGACTAATGCAGATGATTCTAATCCTAAAAACTATATATTTAATATAAATTATAAAGATTTAGAATTACTAGGATTTGAAGAAGTTGTGTTAAAAAATAGAAACTATAATTTATATGGTATAAGTTTTTATACAACTTAGTTGATATGTATATTTGTAAAATAGTAAAGAAATGGGGCTGTAAAAAAAGTCCCTACCAAAAATGAGTGAAAAAATTTCACTCATTTTTGCATAAAAAAAGCTATCAATTATTTAAAAAAGATAGCTTTTTTGATATAATTTAACTATGAAAAAACACAATCATATCGTAAATAATTATACACCAAAACAATTAAAATTGCCAATAGAAATTGAAAAAATTATAGATTTTTCGGATCCAGTATATTCTTTTTGTGAAATAGTAGACCAAATTGATTTATCTAAATTTTTTGTAGTGAAAGGATACAAAACAGGTAGACCAAGATGTAGTTATACTAAACTTCTAAAAATTATACTTTTTTCTTTTATGGAAAATGGATATTTATCTTTAAGAAAAATAGAAAAAGCATGTAAGACAGATATAAGATATATGTGGATATTAGATGATATGAAAGCTCCATCTTTTGCAACAATTGGAAATTTCATAAGAGAAAATTTAATAGATGCAATTGAAAATATTTTCATAGAAATTAATAAAATAATATTTAAAAAAGAAAATGTTGATTTAGAACATACATATATAGATGGAACAAAAATAGAAGCTAACGCAAATAAATATAGTTGGGTATGGAAAAAATCTTGTATAAAAAATAGAGATAAAACATTTAAAAAAATATCTGAAATAATAGATATAATAAATGAAGAAGATTTAAAACTAATGAGTATAAAAATAGAAAAAAGGGAAGAATATACTATAGAATATTTAGAACAAATAATAGAAAATTATAAAAAAACATTTGATATTGATGTAAAAAAATTTGTATATGGCGGAGGTGTAAGAAAAACAAATTATCAAAGAAAATATGAAAAATTAAATGAATATATAGAAAAATTAAAGAAATATGCAAGGCATATAGAAATTTGTGGTGATAAAAGAAATAGTTATTCAAAGACAGATAAGAGTGCAACATTCATGAGAATAAAAAGGGATTATATGGGAAATGATCAATTATTGCCAGCATATAATATGCAAGTAGCAGTATGTGATGAATATATAGCAACAGTTGATGTTAAGCAATACGCATCAGACATGGAATGTTTTGAGCCACTTATGGAAAAATTTAATAGGCAGTATGGAAGATATCCAAAATATCCAGTAGCAGATGCAGAATATGGTTCATTTAACAATTACATATATTGTCAGCAGCATGGTATGGAAAAATATATGAAATTTACAATGTTTGAAAAAGAAACAAAAGATGAAAATTATAAAAATAATCCATATAAATCAACAAACTTTAAATATAATGAAGAAGGAAATTTGATTTGTCCAAATAATAAGAAATTTAATTTTAAATTTAAGAGAAATATTAATGGCAACAAATATGGAAGAACGGAAGAAATATATGAATGTGAAAGTTGTCAAAATTGTCCATATAAACAAGAATGTTGTCCAAAAGCAAAAAATAATAGAACAATACAAATAAATAGAGAATTAACATCAATGCACGAAGAAGTTTTAAGAAATTTATGTTCGATACAAGGTGCGTTACTTTGTATGAATAGAAGTATACAAGCAGAAGGAACGTATGGAATTATAAAAAATGATAAAGAATATAAAAGAATAAGAAGACGAGGGCTTGAAAATGTTATGTTAGAATTAACATTAATTTGTTGTGAATTTAATTTATGCAAATATCATAACAAAAAGATGAGAATTAGCAAATGTGCATAAGCGCATATATTTACATAATACAGATATGGCTATTACCATACCTGCTTTTGTTGTGTCTAAATAAGACAAGTATGAGTAAAAATTTATTTTTATTGTAAGAAATTAAACCAAAAAAATTAGATTTGTATCATATTAAGATACAAACCTAATTTTTTATTGGAGTTTTTTTACAGCTCCTTTTTTTATGAAATAGTGAAGGGCTTGTTAGCACACCACATACGTATTATTCATATAATGCTGTATGGGGTGATATTATTCTTATGGAAATTTTTAAAGTAGGAGATATAGTAGCAAGACGTTCTTATAATTATGATGTAATATTTAGAATAACTAATATAAGAAATGGTATGGCAGATTTAGTAGGAGTAACAGTGAGAATTGTAGCAGATAGCCCAGAATATGATTTAAAACATATATCAAAAGAAGAATTTGATTTACATATAAAGAAAGAAGAAAATACAAGAATGGCAAGAATGAATAGATGTTATTCAAGGTTTAAAAACAATAATTACTATAACAACTATAACAATAAAAATTATTATAATATAAGAGAACAAAATAATTTTGATAATCCCAATATATATAAAAAAGATAATGTATTAAAGAAACCGGGAATAATCTTACATATTGATGGAGACGCAGAATATGCTAAAAAGTGTAGAGAAAGTTACAAGAAAATGGGACTTACAGCATATTCTTATAATATTCCTGAGCAAGAACAATATAAACAAGTTTATAGCTTATTACAAAGAATAAGACCAAATATACTTATTTTAACTGGGCATGATGCTTTTGCAAGAAAAAGAAATGATATATATAATTTAGATAATTACAAGAATTCAAGATATTACATACAAGGTGTACTTGAAGCAAGACGTTATGAGCATAACTTAGACAACCTAGTAATATTTGCTGGAGCATGTCAGAGCTATTATGAGGCAATTATTTCTGCTGGAGCTAACTTTGCTAGTGCTCCCAAAAGGGTATTAATAGATATGATGGATCCAATAATTGTAGCAGAAACTATAGCATACACACCAGTGTATGAAAAACGGGTGCCTCAAAAATAAAAAATTATTAAAGATACACAGCATTAATTTGCATTATTTTTTAAATATTTTTTTATATTTTCTATGTCTTTTTGATCCTTAGCTGCATTTCTTTTTTCTTTGAATGCTAATATATTACTTAGACTTTCAACAGGATATCCATCTTTATAATCCATTTTGAAATTTTCTTTACTATTTGGTACAATTTCAATTTTTTCTGAAATATGATAAAAGCCATAATCATTTTTATCACTTTCATTAAGATTATATTTTTCTTTTAATTGTTTAAAAAGTTCGTTAGATACACATAAATCTAAATCTTGTGCAACATCTCGCAAACCGTAAAATAACATTGAGCCACTTGATAAAATATAGTATTCTGTTTTAGGTAAATTTAAACTATTCAATAATTCTAATAGTTCTTCTTTATTCATTAATATGCCTCCTTGTAATATTTGAATTATAGCAATAAAAATGTGTATAGTCAATATCATATTAATGTAGATGATGAAAAAAGTGAAATCTATATCATTTTTTATAATAGTATTGTATTTATTTAAAAATATTATGGGCAAATTGATTATGATGAAACAGAAAGAAATAATTAGATAATGTAGTTCTAGTAAAATATTATAGTAATAGAATATAGTAGGTGGTACTTAATGAAAATAAAAAATAATAGAGAAAATAAAAAAATATATTTTTTTTTATCGGAATCTGAGTATGAAAATGAAAAATGCAAGAAGGAAATAGATAAATTACAAAATGGAGAAAATAATATTATAGTTTTTGTTGGTGGAAATATGTCAGCAGAAATGTGTATAAAAGATGTATTAGAAAATATGAAAAAAATAAGGGATTGACTTTTATATAATTCTAATTTTATTATATTATAGTAAGAATAATATAATATTTTTTTCCAAAATTGGAGGTATATAATGGGGAAAAAAGTAGGATATTGTAGACTTAGTAGAGATGAAGATAAAAAGAATTATTCCAGTATCGAAGAACAAATTCAGATGATAAATGACTATGCAAGTTCTATAAATGAAAAAATTGATGAGTTTTATATTGATGACAACGTATCAGGTTATTTGTTTAACAGACCAAATTTTAATAGAATGTTAGATGAATTATATGCAGGTAATATTAGTACAATTTATGCTAAAGATTTATCAAGAATAGGAAGAAAAAATGGAAGAGTTTTGACTTTGATAGATGATATAAAAGAAATGGGCAAAAACCTTGTATTAGTTAAAGAGTTAGGTGGTACTTTAAATATTAAGGAAAATAATGATGATTGTTTGGGTATTACCACTTGGTATAACGAAAGATTAGTAAGAGATGTTTCAAATAAAGTAAAGTCAAGTTTGCACAGTAAACAAAAAAATGGGACAGCTATAACTAATGGCTCATTTGGATATTATAAAAATCCATTAAATAGGACAGAATTATTAATAGATGATGAGGGAAAAGCTATCGTAAAACTTATATTTGACCTATATGTTAATAAATTGTATGGGTTTCAAAGGATTGCAAATTATTTAAATGAAATGGGTTATAAAACACCATCTAAATGGAGAGCTGAAATTTATAATAAAATAGGAAGAACATATCAAAATAGGGTAAGTGATAGATGGATATCATCTACTGTTGGTAGGATTTTAGAAGATGATGCATATATAGGAAATTTTAGGACTCATAAGACAGAAAGAATAACTATACATGGAAAAGCAAAACGCATGGATAAGGACTTAAATCATGTTTTTAAAAAGCATCATGAGGCTATAATTGATAAAGAACTATTTAATAAAGCACAACAATTAATAAAAAGTAGGTCTGAATCTCAAGCATTATATTATAAAAGAAATAGTAGGAATTATATATTTAGAGGACTTTTAAAATGTGGTAACTGTGGAGCAACAATGTCGGGAATTACAAGGGTTAGGAGTTACAGAAAAGATTATAAACCTAAACAATGTTATGTATGTACAAATGCAAGAAAAAGAAGTTTTTGTAAGACATATAATAATATAAGGGAAGATTATGTTTTGGATCAATTTAAGGTTTTATTAAAAGAAATAAGTAAAAGTTACAAAGATGTAATTAAGAAAATAGAATTAGATGATAAAGATTATAATAGTAAAAAAGAAAAAGAAAGAATAGAAAGACAAATTGAAAGAAATAAGGCAGAATATAAACTTATAATAGAACAAAGAATAAAGGCCTTAGTTGGAATAACTGATGAAGAAAAAGTATTAGTTGAAAAAACATATAATCAAATGGAAAATCAAATTGTAACTAAAATAAAAAAGTTAGAAGAATATAAAAAAAATATTAAAACAATTGATAAGAAAAAGTTAAAGTACGATTTAAAAGACAATCTAGAAATTTTTAAACAAATAATAGATGGAAAAGACTTAAATCCAAACATTATAGGTAAAGTATTAGATAAAGCATATATTAATGGTAATAATATAGAGTTTAAATTAAAAATGAATATAGATGAAATTTTGAAATAGATGTATTTTTGTAAAAAAGTACATCTAAAAAAAGGTACTACTGTATGTCATACACACTATTGTATTCAACATGAGTAGTTCAAAAATGAAATGCGAAATAGATATTTTTACTGAGTTTTTACTTCATAATTTTTAATCACTATACTTATAGAAATTAATCCAAAATTCTGTGCTTGGGCGCGAACACCACATGATACTTGCAATTCCATTTCGAATGTGCTAAACTATTTAAGTCTATTCTTGTATTAGACATTTAAAATCACTCCTTTCCATTAATATTTAAGCCTCGCCAGACTTATTTATTATAACAGAAAAGGAGTGATTTTTCTACTCAACGCTTCCGCTTTTTTAGAACCACGGGAAAAACCCGTGGTTTTCAATATACAATAAAAATATTATATATTTTATATATAATATTTACATATTGCTGCATAAGTGATATAATGTATGTTACATAATATAAGAACTTTTTTTTGATTAAGAGAAAGGAGAAAATAAATGAATTCTTTATTACCTATATTGGATGAATTATTTGTTATTACTGGTCATAGAAATACTTTTGGGGATAGTAAAATGAAAAAGAGCTTTTGGGAGTTAAACTTTGAAACTAGACTTCAAATAGTTGTAGACTTAATAAGACAAACAATGTTGATTACAGGTGTTCCTAATCCCAAATATGAATTCGAAGAAATGAAAGGAGATTCATATACGGCATCTATACTTGCAATTGAATATATGAAAGAATATAAAATAGGATTTAATCATACATTAGTATTAGCTACTAAAAAGCCATTTCAAATATGCGCAGATGGAGATAATCATTTTGTTGTTTTGGTTTCAGATGAAAATCATAATTATTACCAGCTTGATTGTGCTCCTACTATAGGCTATTGTCATGGGAAGGTTGGAAAGGTGCAAGATGGCCTATTTTACTCAAATTATTATTATCTAGACAGTAGTCTCATTAAATTATTAAAAAGTGTTAGACAATTAATATATGATATTAGTATAAGTAGGGCTGAAGATATTCAAACAAAATTACAGCAAAACGAATCTTTAATACATGAAATAAATAAGTATGACGCTTTTGAAAGTTACGTTTTGTTGTTAGAACGAATTTCCAACAATAAACTATTAATAGATAATAAAAATAAAAATTTAGGATTGATTCTAATACAAATGGAAATATGGCGGTCAGAGTTGTTTGAATTAATAAGTAAAAATGAAAATGTTGAACGGCAAATAGAACTTGCTCAATGGATTAATTCTGAAAAAATTAAATATTTTCCTGAGGAAGTTAAAACTACGATTATCAATGGAAAAAAAGTAAATTTTACGGAATTGACACCAAGATTCTTTTTCGAAGAACAATTAAATTGCGTTATTGTGAAGCCATCTACTTATTATGTTAATAAAAGTGAATTAGTAAAGAGAAGTTTAGTTAGGGAAAAGTATGTATGTGGAGAGTATTTATCAGTTTTAGGTGGGAAAAGTAAAGATGGAATAAGAATTATGAATGCCTTTCATCCAGATGGATATAAATATGAAAGATCAATGTTAGGTCCTTGCAATGTTATGCTAGTACATGAATATGCAGAAAAATTACATGAAAGAAAAATTAGGGCTAGAGAAGAGTTGTCAAAGAAAATTGAGTATAAAATTGTTAATTGGTTTGATAATAAGCCGTTTTATTGGGATCCGATTATTGCTAATTTTATACACACCACTGATAATTCATGTGAAGTGGCTTGCCATTATTTAGCTGCATTTCCTGAATACCAAGTAATGAACAGATTTATGTATCCGAATCCAAGGTTAATTTACTAGTTGTAAATGAAAAAGTTGAAAAAAATTATAATTTGTTTCAACTTTTTCATTTTTTTTAGCATTGATATTTAAAACAATATGTAGTAAAATAATTGTTAATAAACTTAAATATAGTATGAAGGAATTTATATGTTATGGTTGTAAAAAAATGTAATGGATTGGTGAACTTATGAGAGGAAAAATTGTTTTTTTAGAAGGATTGCCTGGCGTTGGAAAAACTACTATTTTAAATACTATAAAAAAACTAAAGTTAAAAGATGTATACACAATTGATGAAATAATAAAAGAAGATATTAAAAATAGAGTATCTGATAGTGAAAAAGATTATATAATTAATGATGATATGAAAATATCTATGATAAATAAAAATGGAATATTTGTAATGGATAGAGGCCCGATAAGTACATTATCGTATAATCAAACAAAAAACATTATAGATAAAGATTTTGATAAAAATATGGTTGAAGAATGGTTCGAAAAAGTTAAAAATATATACTTTGAAAATCATATAATTTTATTTTTAACTAATAAGGGTAAAAAATTCTCTATAACTAGTAATAATAAAAATGATCCCTATGGTTCAATTGAAAATCAAAAATTATTAGAAAGCATCACATTATATAATTGCTTTAAATATTCTAAAAATGTTATTGTGAATGAATATCATCAACAAAATATAATGGAGGTGATACATGAAATTATTAATTAATTTATGTGCACATGATGGTATAATAAGCCATTATGCTGGAGTTGGAACGATAGTAAAAAGATATATTACAGTATTGGAGAAAATACTAAAGAAAAATAATATAGAATATAAGATGAATTTGTATACTCCTAAATATAATGTAGATACATTTGGATTTTCTGATGAAACATTAAAAATGCATGAAAAATTTCCTGTTTTTCAAATAGAAAATGGTACTTTAGGAAAGATTACATATGGCACACCAGATATTTGGGAAACATTATCGTTAAATACTTCTAAAGAAATAAATAAAATTAATATAGATGAGTATGATTATGTTATAACAATCGCAAATGATACTCCTTTTGCTGGTATGTTGAAGTTTTTAAATAATGATAAAAAACATATAAAAATATGGATCCCTCATTCAACAGGTAAAATTCATTTAGTAGATTCATCTATTAAAAATAGTCAGTTGATACTAGATGAAAGAATAAGATGGGAAAAAGATGCAGTTGATTATATAAATAGTTCTAAAGATTGCTATTTAGGAGTTACTAGTAAATATATTGGAAAACATCTAATCGATGAATATGGATTGTTACCTAAAAAAGCGGTTGATATTATTAATGGAGAAATATTAGATTATAAAACTAATTATACTTTTGATGATATTACTATTGATTATTTTAATAAAATAAAAGATTATGATAATATTATTTTATCGTTTGGAAGAGCAGA
This sequence comes from uncultured Clostridia bacterium, assembly GCA_947628005.1. Classification (GTDB taxonomy): domain Bacteria; phylum Bacillota; class Clostridia; order TANB77; family CAG-465; genus CAG-465. Next base: position 161,755 of record CANQYI010000001.1, on the reverse strand, counting down.
AAAATATAAAAATTTAGATGCTACAATGAAAATAGGCAAAAAATTAAAAATAAAATCTGTTGTTATTGCTCAGGGATATTTTAAAGGACAACCACTTATAAATGAATTGAAAGATATGGCAAAAGAATATGACTCAATGCTTTTTGTAGATGTTCCTTTTTATTTAGCTCAATATATTGTTAAAAATTATAATAAAAATATGATTTTATTAATACCATCTCAAAAGGAGATATTTGGTTTAATTATTAATGAAATAAGAAAAATGAATAAAGATAATGTTTTAATAGTTGCAAATGATATAGGAGGAATGCACGAGCAAATAACTTCAGGAGTTGATGGCGTTCTTGTAAATTTAGCAAATATTGATTTTGCATGTAAAGAGATAAAAAAATATTTTACAACAGAAAAAATGAAAGAGTTAAATAAAAATGCACAAATAAGGCTAAAAAAAGATTATGATTTGGAGAAAAATTGTGAATCTTGTATTTTAAAAATTTTAAAAAAGGAGAACTTTTAAATGAAAGAATATGAGTATAGTTTTAAAGTAAAAGATATAAAACCATATATAGACTATTGTGAAAAAAATAATTATAAATTAATTTCTGAAAATAGGCAAATTAGAGAATTATATAGAAATCAAAATAAAATATTGGCTAGAATAACTACTAAGATAAACGATAGTGGAATTGAAAAATTATTAGATTTTAAAGATGATAATAATACTGATGATATATTAAAGATATCGAGGGAAACAATACCACTAACTATTAAAGATGATAATATAGATGCAATAAATTCAATATTAGAAATATTAGGCTATAAAAAAGATAAAATTTTGAATAGAACAAGAGTAGTATATCAGAAAGAGGATGTAAAATTTGAGTTAGATTCATATATATCCCCTGATATAATGTTCGTTGTCGGTATTGAAGGTAAAAATGAAAAAGTAGATAATATATATAAAGAAGTTGTTGAAAACATACATAATAAAATATAATTATAATAATATAGAGTTTAAATTAAAAATGAATATAGATGAAATTTTGAAATAGATGTATTTTTTTGTTAAAAACAATACATCTAAAAAAAGGTACTACTGTATGTCATACACACCTGTTGATGAATATGTACCACTTGCAAACATAATATCTAATACTAGAGAAGGAATAAATGGAGTAGGTGGTATACAAACTAGAGGAACGTATAGAACAGGTATGCCTGGATTATAAATTTATTTAATTACAAAAGTCAACGAATGTTGACTTTTTTATATTTTATTATATACTTATAAAGTAGCACATTTGAAAAATGTTAAAATAAAAAAGGAGTTATAAAAATGGCTATAATAGAAGTAAAAGATTTAGTAAAAACTTATAAAATCATGGAAAAAAAAGAGGGGTTAATTGGTTATTTTAAAAATTTAATAAAGCCAAAATATAGAGAATTTGATGCTATTAAGGGTATAAATTTTAGTATTGAAGAGGGTGAATTAGTAGGCTATATTGGAGAAAATGGAGCAGGAAAATCAACTACTATAAAAATACTTACAGGCCTATTAACTCCTACTTCTGGAAGTGTATCAGTAAATGGAATAATACCTAATAAAAATAGAATTGAAAATAATAAAAATATAGGTGCAGTATTTGGACAAAAAACTCAATTATGGTGGGATTTACCAGTTATTGAATCTTTTAGCTTAATAAAAAAAATGTATAAAATTCCAGAAAATGAATATAGAAAAAACTTAAAAAGGTTTACAGAAATATTGGATTTAGGTGAATTACTAGAAAAACAAGTAAAAAATTTAAGCTTAGGACAAAAAATGCGCTGTGAAATTGCTGCAACATTTTTACATAATCCTAAAATAGTGTATTTAGATGAGCCAACAATAGGATTAGATGTTTTTGTTAAAGAGAATATAAGAAAATTTATAAAAGATATAAATAAAGAAAAGAAAACAACAGTAATACTTACTACTCATGATTTAAGAGATATTGAAGATGTTTGCAACAGAATTATTTTACTTGATAAAGGACAAATAATTTATGATGGAGATAAACAAAAATTTAAAGATAGCTATGGAAAATACGTTATTGCAGAACTAATAATAAAAGATAAGAAAAAAGACATAGTATTAAATGATGCAGAAATATTGGAACAATTTGAAAACAAATTAAAAATTAAATTTAGACACGATGAAACAACAATAGTAAAAATTATGGATGAAATATCTAAATTTTGCAATATTGAAGATATACATATGAAAGAAGAAGAATTAGAAGACATATTAAAAGAAATATATAAAGGAGCACACAAATGTTAAAAACAATGATTCAACTTGCAAAGATGCAATTTAATCACTACAATATATATAAGTCAAATTTTTACTTATTTACATTAAATAGAATTGTAGAAATAATAGTATACATATTTGTATGGCAAGCAATATATAATCAAACTGGAAATGCAGGTGGCTTTACTCTATCTCAAATGATAACATATTATATTTTAGCAACAGCATTTAGTTCTATAGCATTATGGGGAATAAATCAAACTATGGCACATTCTATAAGGAATGGCCAAATTAATAAAGAATTATTAAATCCTCTAAGTTATTTCCAATATTACTTTGGTCTTAACCTTGGTGAATTAGCTTTTGCTGTTGTAATAGGATTTGCGTCATTTACATTATGTGCAATATTTTGGAAATTAGCTTTACCTGTCAACTTTTTAGATTTTATATTATGCATACTAGTTATATTGCTTGGAATACCTGTAACATTTTTCATACAAATTATTGTGGGAACAGTAGGCTTTTATACTAATTCAATTTGGGGAATGCAGATATTAAGAAAAGCTGTGATAAAGATTTTTTCTGGAATTATAGCTCCAATAAGCTTATTTCCTATATGGTTCCAAAATATATCAAAATTTTTACCTTTTAAAGAATTGATATATACACCAATAAATATCTGGTTAGGAAAAATGCCTTATAATGAAATATTATTTGTTATAATAAAACAGATAATATGGGCGGTTATTTTATATATTATAGCTAAAATATTTTTTAAACATGCAGTTAAAAATTTAACAATAAATGGAGGATAAATGATGCGAATATTAGATAATATAAGCTTATATTTTTCACTACTGAAAATATCTTTGAAAGAAATACTTATATATAGAATAGACTGTATTGTTGGTATTATTTCTCAACTTGTTGTTCAACTTGTAAGTTTAATATTTATATTTGTTGTATTTGAAAATACAGAAAATATTGCTGGGTGGAATTTTCAACAAATATTATTACTATTTGGAGTAACAAGAATACCAATAGGAATTGCAGGATATTGTTTTGATGCATTATATGATATTGGACCAAAATATATAAGAAATGGAGATTTTGATAAAATACTATTAAGACCAGTTCATCCTCTCCTATCAATAATTGGAGATTCAAGACAGTTTGTTTCGATAGCAGATTTCTTTATAGGGTTAGCAATTACAATTTATATGTTAATTCAACTATCAATACCAATAACAGCACTTTTAATCATAAAGATAATATTCTTCAGTATAATAGGTGCTTTAATAGTAGGTGCTATTAACACTATATTTAGCATTTCATCGTTCTGGACATATAGATCAAACGAAGTAATATGGTCATTTTATAGAATGTATACTTTTACTGAGTATCCTATAACTATATACAATAAATTTATAAGAATATTAATAACCATAATACTACCATTTGCTTTTGTTTCATATTATCCAACAATGGCATATTTAGGACTTAATAATTATATTGTATATTTGTCACCAATTATTGCTATAATTTTATGGATAATTGCAGTAAAATTGTGGGATTTAGCATTAAATAAATACAGAAGTACAGGAAATTAATATAACTTTACTAAAGGCAATTTGTTGGATTTAAAGTCACTAGCAAGTTTACGCCAGGCGTCCCATATCGCAAATTCACAAATTTGTTTTACGCCAGGATTGTAACGCAAAAAATCAAAGCCTAAAATAGTACTATCTATTTTTTTAGCCGCTCGAATATACTCAATTAATCCTATCCGTAAGTTTATTGCGTCTTCAATACGCTTGTTCATTCTAATACCTCCTAAAAAATTAATCTTTATGTTTTAATGTAGGATAAAATATTTTTGATTGTAGTATTAATAACGAAATTATGTTAATGTCAATAAATTGTGGCACATGTGTGAATTTGAAAGAAATAAAAAAAGAAAATCAAAATGATTTTCTTATTTACTTAATAATTTAGATAAATTTGCTTTTTTTCTAGCTGCTGTGTTCTTTGCAAGAACTCCTTTAGACCAAGCTTTATCAACTGAGCTAACAGCTTCTTTATATAATTCTTCTTTATTAGCACTGTTCTCTTTTACTGCTGCTTCAAAAGCTTTTATAGCTTCTTTATATTGCTTTTTAGTTATTCTGTTTTGAGCAGTCTTTGTTTCTATTATTTTTACTCTTTTTTTTGCTGACTTAATATTTGGCATAGTGCACCTCCCTCATATAAAAATAAGATATTACCCAAACATTCTAACATAATTTTATAAAAAAAGCAATAGTTTTAACAAATATTTATGTTAAAAGTAGTTTAAAGCTCATTTATTTAACGAAAATAAATTTAATATAATTTAAAAACTACTGGCTTATTGCTCAGTGTTTACTTTAAAATTTAAATCTTCTTGAGTTATATATTCAAATTTTACCATTGCATCTATAACTTGCTGTTGCCTTTGATAAGATAATTGCGAATTATTACCTAATGCATATATACTAGGAGCATTTGGAATACCAGCAAGCATAGTTGCTTCTTCAAAATTAAGCTTGTCTGGCAATTTATCAAAATAGCCTACAGAGGCTTCTTTAATACCATAATGCCCATCACCAAAATATAATGTATTAATATATAGTTCCAATATTTCATCTTTATCATATAATCTTTCTAAATCATATGCTACAAATATTTCTGCTATTTTTCTTGTAAATTTTTTTTCTTGAGTAAAATACATATTTTTAGCTAATTGTTGAGTTATAGTGCTCCCGCCTTCGACAAGTTTTAACTCTTTTATATCTTTTGCAATAGCTCTAAAAATTGAAATTAAGTCTATAGGTCCATGTTCATAGAATCTATGGTCTTCAATTGCCAAAATTGCGTTGGTAAAATCTTTGGAAATATCATTTAGTTTTACAAAGTCATCCTTGCTCTCAATAGATGAAACTTTTTCGTCTATAGGTACTTTTTTAATTGCATCTTTATAGATGTTATGACCACTTTTTATTATTGCTGAAGTGGCAATAATTAAGACTAAAACAATAAATGTAAAAAATATTTTTAATTTTTTCATATAACAATCTCCTAACTAAATTATACAATAAAAAATATATTTAATCAATCATTAATATATAACGGCAAATTTTATTAATTGATAACAAATTAAATTAATTTGTAGCATACCCTTGAAATATTTATGTAAATATGATATAATGCAAATTAGGTTATTAAAGGATCCACAATTTAAACTTAAATGGAGGTAGAATTATCATGAAAAACAAATATAGTAGAAAACGGAAAAGAAGATATAGGCGCTTAGGGGCGCAGATAATCGTACCGTTGCTCGTAATGGTACTAACAATGATTTCATCAATATTGGCTGTCTCAAAAATTGAACCGGCTGATAGTAATGATTTCGTAGAACTTTTAAGACGAGCAAAGTCATTTAATGAAGAATATCTAGCAGGCTCAAATGAAGACGCTTTCAAAATGGCAGACGACCATGTCTATGAAGATAATCAGACAAAAGTGCTATTTGAAAACGACAAAGCGTATGTAGTTTTGTCCTATGACAGTGAAGGACGTTTTATCGAGGGTAAAAAGGTAGACAAAAGTGTGACGCTGATAGGGAAAATACTCATCGTTTTGATAGCATCAGCGGTTTCGTTCTTCATCACATATTTAGTAGTATTCTTTTATAATGATGAACGAGATAAGCTTTTCTCACGAAGAAAAAAAGAAGAGTACCATCCGTAAACTGAAATGGAAGTGCATTAATTTGCACTTCTATTTTTTTTGACTGTAACATATTTGTAATAAATATAAAAAAGTGTTAATTTTTTGGACTTTTTTTGAAAAAATACTTGCTTTTTTGAAAGAGTTAAGCTATAATATATGTTGATTTGCGTTGAAGTAAGATGTGGCTACTCTTTGAAGTAGGGAACTCTTATGGAGCATGTCTGATTTTAAATCGGGCGGCAAGTATATATTAACATGTATTTGCCAAGTTTTTAGTAATAAAATCTTGGTTTTTATATATGCTAAAAAAGAAACACACGGGGTAGTGTAAAACTTGCTAGACCAGAATTGTTAGAAAAGGAGTGTTTTACATATGGCAAAAGTAGAAACAAAAAAAATGAGAATAAGACTTAAAGCTTATGATCATGTAATGCTAGAACAAGCAGCTAGCAAGATTGTTGAAGTTGCTAGAAAGACAGGTTCTGAAGTATCAGGTCCAATCCCTCTACCAACTGAAAAGGAAATTATTACAATATTACGTTCTCCACATAAACATAAAGATTCAAGAGAACAATTTGAAATGAGAACTCATAAAAGAGTTATTGATGTTTTAAAACCAAATCAAGCAACTGTAGAAGCTTTAATGGCAATTGATATGCCAGCTGGTGTTGACATCGAAGTAAAATTATAATTTAAACTAAAAATATTTAGTAGTTATCCTGATTGCAGGCAATAACAAACCCTGTACTATTTATTTGTTTTATTTATAAAGGTTTAAATTGATATCGTATTTTAAAAGGGAGGAAATAAAATGGTAAAAGAAATTTACGGTAAAAAAATTGGAATGACTCAAATATTTTCTGAAGATGGAATTGCTATTCCAGTAACAGCTATTGAAGCTGAGCCTTGTACAGTAGTAGCAAAAAAGACTGCTGATAAAGAAGGTTATAATGCTATTGTAGTAAGTTTTGGTAGCGTTAAAGAAAAAAATGCAAATAAACCACAAAAAGGTGTTTTTGCAAAGGCTGGAGTTGAACTTCAAAAATATTTAAGAGAAATTAAAGTTGAAAATGTTGATGAATATGAAATTGGAAGTAAAATCACAGTAGATACCTTTACTACTGAAGACAGAGTAGATATTCAAGGTACTTCAAAAGGTAAAGGATTCCAAGGAAATATTAAAAGACATGGACAACATAGAGGACCAATGGCACACGGATCTATGTATCATAGAAGACCAGGTTCTATGGGCTCTACAAGTACTCCAGGAAGAGTATTTAAAGGTAAAAAACTACCAGGACATATGGGTAGTGTTACATCTACAATTCTTAATTTAGATGTAGTAAAAGTAGACGTAGACAAAAATGTTATTTTAGTAAAAGGATCTATTCCTGGTGCTAAAGGCTCAATAGTAAAAATTAGAAAAACAGTAAAATAATCTTTAAGAGAGGAGGAAATATAAAATGCTTAAAGTAGACGTTTTAAATATGGAAGGTAAAAAAGTTAAAGATATAGAACTTTCAGAATCTGTATTTGGAGTAGAAGTAAATGACATAGTTGTTCATTCAGCTTTAGTTAATTACTTAGCAAATCAAAGACAAGGTACACAATCTACTAAAACTAGAGCAGAAGTTAGCGGTGGTGGTAAAAAACCTTGGAAACAAAAAGGAACAGGTAGAGCAAGACAAGGAAGTATTAGAGCTCCACAATGGATAAAAGGTGGTATTGCACTTGGACCAAAACCAAGAAGTTACAAATATGCAATCCCTAAAAAGATGAGACAACTAGCATTTAAATCAGTTTTGACTTCTAAATTACAAGAAGGTGAATTAGTAGTTGTTGATAAACTAGAACTTAAAGAAATAAAAACTAAAAATATGTTAAAAGTTTTAGATAGTTTAAATGCAAACAATGCTTTAGTAATGTTGAGCGAGAAGAACTTAAATGTTCAAGCTTCTGCAAGAAATATTGCTAATGTAAAGACAACTTTAGTTAGTACAATAAATATTTTTGATTTATTAAAATATAACAAGTTAGTAGTAACTGAGGATGCTGTTAAAAAATTAGAGGAGGTGTACGCATAAATGAAACACGCTGAAGATGTTATAATAAAACCTATAATGACTGAAAAAAGTTATTCAAGTGTAGCAGATGGTAAATATACTTTTGAAGTTAATATAAATTCTACAAAAGTAGAAATTAAAAATGCTGTTGAAGAACTTTTCGGAGTAAAAGTAAAGAAAGTTAACACTTTAAGATATGACGGAAAGAAGAAAAGAGTTGGAGTACACCAAGGATTAACTAAGGCATGGAAAAAAGCTATTGTTCAAATAGATACAAATCCATCAGATGAAAAATATCTTGCAAAAGGTGGAAAAGAAACTAAATTAAATAAAAAATATAAAACTGAAATAGAAGAAATTAGTTCAGCATTTGGAAGTAATAACCAATAATACTAGGAGGGAATTAAAATGGGAATAAAATCTTTTAAACCTGTTACTCCATCACTTAGAAATACAACAGTTTTAACAAACGAAGAACTTACAAAGTTTGAGCCAGAAAAGAAACTATTAAAAACAGTTAAAAAGACTGCTGGAAGAAATAATGCTGGTAAGATAACTGTAAGACATCATGGTGGTGGAAACAGAAGAAAGTATAGAGTTATTGATTTTAAAAGAAATAAAGTTGATATGGAAGCTACTGTAATTGGAATTGAATACGATCCAAACAGAACAGCTAATATTGCTTTAATTGAATATGAAGATAAAGAAAGAGCATATATAATTGCTCCAGTAGGACTTACAGATGGAGATAAGGTTATAGCTAGTGATAAAGCAGATATAAAACCTGCTAACTGCTTACCAATATCTGCAATACCTGTTGGTACAATGATTTACAATATTGAACTTCATAAAGGAAAAGGAGCTCAACTTGTTAGAAGTGCAGGAATGTCTGCTCAACTTATGGCAAAAGAAGGAAAATATGCTCATGTTAGAATGCCATCAGGAGAAATGAGACTTATATCTGTAGATTGTAGAGCATGTATTGGTCAAGTTGGAAATTTAGATCATGAAAATGTTAAACTTGGTAAAGCAGGTAGAACTAGACACATGGGAATAAGACCTACAGTTAGAGGTAGTGTTATGAATCCTAATGATCACCCACATGGTGGTGGTGAAGGTAGAGCACCAGTAGGACACACTGGTCCAAGAACTCCTTGGGGTAAACCAGCTCACGGATATAAAACTAGAAATAAAAATCATAGAACAGACAAATATATTGTTAAAAGAAGAAATCAAAAATAATATTGGAGGGATAGAATATGTCAAGATCGCTTAAAAAAGGACCTTACTGTGATGAAAGATTACTAGCAAGAATAGAAAAACTTAATGAACAAGACAAAAAAGAAGCTTTAAAAACTTGGTCAAGAGCTTCTACAATATATCCACAAATGATTGGTCATACAATAGCTGTACATGATGGAAGAAAACATGTACCAGTATATATAACTGAAGAAATGGTTGGACATAAATTAGGAGAATTTGCACCAACTAGATTATTCAGAGGTCATGCAGGAGATAAGAAGAGTAAGGTAAAATAAAAATATATCTTAAAAAAGGAGGAGCTTTAAAATGGAAGCAAAAGCACAGTTACGTCATGCAAGAATAAGTGCAAGAAAAGCTAAAATAGTTATTGATTTAATAAAAGGTAAAAAAGCAAACGAAGCAGTTGCAATTTTAAAATATACTAATAAAGCTGCAGCACCTATACTTGAAAAATTATTAAAATCAGCAATAGCTAATGCAGTAAATAATCATTCAATGGATGAAACTAAATTATATGTTGCAGAAGCTTATGCTAATCAAGGACCTACAATGAAAAGAATTATGCCAAGAGCTCAAGGTAGAGCAAATAGAATTAGAAAAAGAACTAGTCACATAACAATTGTGTTAAAAGAAGCTTAAAATAAGGAGGTAAGTTTAAGATGGGTCAAAAAGTTAGTCCACACGGACTTAGAATTGGTATCATTAAAGATTGGTCATCAACTTGGTATGCAAATAAAAAAGAATTTTCAGACAAACTAGTAGAAGACCATAAAATTCGTGAATATTTAAAGAACTTACTTAAACCAGCTGGAATAGATAAGTTAAATATTTCAAGAAAAGGAAACCTAGTAAAAGTAGACATTTATACTGCAAAACCAGGAATGATAATTGGAAAAGGCGGAGCAGCTATAGAAGAATTAAAAGCAAAAATTGTTAAGTTAACAGGAAAAGATGTTTCAATTAATATAGTTGAAGTTAAAGATGTAGATCTTGCAGCTCAACTTGTAGCTGAAAATATAGCAGGTCAACTTGAAAGAAGAATATCTTTTAGAAAAGCTATGAAACAATGTATGCAAAAAACAATGAAAGCAGGAGCTAAAGGAATAAAAACAGCAGTATCTGGTCGTTTAGGAGGAGCAGAAATTGCAAGAACTGAACATTATAGTGAGGGAACAATTCCTCTACAAACTTTAAGAGCAGATATCGATTATGGTTTTGCAGAGGCAAAAACAACATATGGTATAATCGGCGTAAAAGTTTGGATCTATAAAGGAGAAGTGTTACCTGCAAAAAAAGAAGAAAAAGGAGGTAACTAAAAATGTTGTCACCAAAAAGAACAAAATTTAGAAAAGTACAAAAATGTTTAATAAAAGGTAAGGCTTTAAGAGGAAATAAAGTTACTGATGGAGAATATGGTATTCAAGCTTTAGAGCCAGCATGGATTACTGCAAATCAAATTGAATCTGTCAGAGTAACATTATCAAGATATACTAAAAAAGTTGGTAAAACTTGGATCAAGATATTTCCAGATAAGCCAATAACTAAAAAACCAGCTGAAACTCGTATGGGTTCTGGTAAAGGAAATCCTGAATATTTCGTAGCACCAGTTAAACCAGGAAGAATTTTATTTGAAGTTGCTGGATTAGGAGAAGAAATAAGCAAAGAAGCTTTAACAAAAGCTATGCATAAACTTCCAATTAAATGTAAAATAGTTAAAAGAGAAGTAGAAGGGGGTAATGAAGATGAAATCTAGTAAGCTAAATGAATATACTAATATGTCAGTTGAAGAGCTAGGAAATGAATTAAAGGCTTTAAAACAAGAATTATTTAAATTAAGATTTCAACATGCCTTAAATGGTCTTGATAACCCTAAAAAAATTACTATGGTTAGAAAAAATATAGCAAGAGTAAATACAGTTTTAACTATGAAAAAAAGTAATTAGTGGTAAGGAGGTTAAAGACAAATATGGAAGAAAGAAATTTAAGAAAAGTAAAACTTGGTAAAGTTGTAAGTAATAAAATGGATAAAACAATCGTTGTAAGAATTGATACAAAAGTTAAAGATCCACTTTATGGAAAAATTAAAAACAGAACTTTAAAAGTAAAAGCACACGATGAAAATAATGAATGCAGCATAGGTGATACAGTTGAAGTAATGGAAACTAGACCACTAAGCAAAGATAAAAGATACAGATTAGTAAGAATTGTGGAAAAAGTAAAATAGTATTTAAATTGTAAATTTGAAGGGAGGACTAATCCATGATACAACAACAATCAATATTAAAGGTTGCTGACAATACAGGAGCAAAAGAGATTATGTGTATAAGAGTTATGGGTGGTTTCCATAGAAAATGGGGAAACATCGGTGATGTAATCGTTGCTTCAGTTAAAAAAGCAGCACCAGGCGGAGTTGTAAAAAAAGGTGACGTTGTAAAAGCAGTTATCGTAAGAACAAAAAGAGGTCTAAGACGTGAAGATGGATCTTATATAAGATTTGATGAAAATGCGGCTGTTATTATAAAAGAAGATAATACACCAAGAGGAACACGTATTTTTGGACCAGTAGCAAGAGAACTTAGAGAAAAAGACTATATGAAAATAATATCTCTAGCTCCAGAAGTTCTATAATTTTGGGGGTGAATTTATAAATGATAGCTAAAATGAAAATAAAAAAAGGAGATACAGTTATAGTAACTTCTGGTTCTGAAAAAGGTAAAAAAGGAGAAGTTATAGCAGTATCTGCAAAAGAAAATAAAGTTATAGTTAAAGATATTAATGTTAGAACTAAACACGTTAAAGCCAGAAAACAAGGACAAGAATCTGGAATAATAAAAAGAGAATGCCCAATTCACGCTTCAAAAGTAGCTTTTTATTGTAATAAGTGTGATAAGGGTGTAAAACTTGGAGTTAAAGTACAAGAAGATGGAACAAAAGTAAGATTTTGTAAAAAATGTCAAGAAGTTAAGTAAAGGAGGGGAAAATAAATGAACCTTAAAGAAAAATATAAGTCAGAAGTAGTACCAGCATTAAAAGAAAAATTCGGATATAAATCTGTTATGCAAGTACCAAAACTTGAAAAAATAGTTATAAATATGGGTGTTTCTGATGTTAAAGAAAGCTCTAAAGCACTAGATTCTGCAATGGGAGATTTAACTTTAATAACAGGACAAAAACCAGTTGTTACTAAAGCAAAAAAATCAATTGCTGCTTTTAAAGTAAGAGAAGGCATGAATATTGGATGCAAAGTAACTTTAAGAGCTGATAAAATGTATGATTTTGCTACTAAGTTATTTAATGTAGCTCTTCCTCGTGTAAGAGATTTTAAAGGTGTTAATCCAAAATCTTTTGACGGTAGAGGAAACTATTCTATGGGAGTAAAAGAGCAAATGATTTTCCCAGAAATAGAGTATGATAAAATTGATAAAGTTAGAGGAATGGATATCATTTTTGTTACAACAGCAAAAACTGATGAAGAAGCAAAAGCATTACTTGAAATGCTAGGCTTACCATTCTCTGAGAGATAGGAGGACTTGAAATGGCAAAAAAATCTATGATTGCTAAGCAAAAAAGAGAGCCAAAGTTTAGCACAAGATATTATAACAGATGTAAAATCTGTGGAAGACCACATTCATATATGAGAAAATATGGAGTATGCCGTTTATGCTTTAGAAAATTAGCATATCAAGGAGAAATACCAGGAGTTAAAAAAGCAAGCTGGTAGAAGAGAAGGAGGTAATAAAATGACTACAACAGATCCAATTGCAGACATGTTAACAAGAATAAGAAATGCTAACCAAGAAAGACACGATACAGTTGACATTCCTTATTCAAAAACAAAAAAAGCAATAGCTGATATATTACTAAATGAAGGTTTTGTAAAAGCAGTTGATGTTTTAGAAGAAGGTACTCATAAGACTGTTAGAGTAACTCTTAAATATGAAAATAAGACAAGAGTTTTACAAGGACTAAAAAGAATAAGTAAACCAGGTCTTAGAATATATGCAAATGTTGAGGAATTACCAAGAGTATTAAATGGTCTTGGAATTGCAATAATATCTACTTCAAAGGGAATTATGACTGATAAAGAGGCTAGAAAGCAAAATGTTGCTGGAGAAGTAATGGCATATATTTGGTAATTATATGTAATTAAAATAAAGGAGGGTATACCAGATGTCAAGAATAGGTAAAAATCCTATAGCAATACCACAAGGTGTAGAAGTTAAAGTAGAAGGTCAAACTGTAACAGTAAAAGGACCAAAAGGTACTCTAACAGATACATTTCTAGACAGTGTAAATATAGCTGTTGAAGATAACAAAGTTGTTGTTACTAGAAAAAATGATGATGTTAGAAATATACATGGTTTAACTAGAACTTTAATAAATAACATGGTTATTGGTGTAAGTCAAGGCTATGAAAAAACACTTGAAATTGCTGGTGTTGGTTATAGAGCTCAAAAACAAGGTAAAAAATTGGTATTAACTTTAGGTTATTCACATTCAGTAGATGTTGAAGAACCAGAAGGAATAACAATTGATGTACCATCTCAAAATACAATTGTTGTAAAGGGAATTGACAAACAATTAGTTGGTCAAGTTGCAGCAAATATTAGAGAATATAGATTACCAGAACCTTATAAGGGTAAAGGTATTAAGTATGCTAGCGAAAGAATTAAGAGAAAAGAAGGAAAAGCTGGCGGTAAAAAATAAAATTTAAAGGAAGGAGAGCTTCGAAATGATAAAAAAAATAAGCAAAAAAGAGTCTAGAGAAACAAGACAAAAAAGAGTAAGAGCTAAAGTTAAAGGAACAAGCTCAAGACCAAGACTTTGCGTATTTAGAAGTTTGAAAAATATTTCTGTTCAAGTAATAGATGACGAAAAACAAGTTACATTAGTTTCAGCATCTACACTTGATAAAGAAGTAAAAACAAAGGCTTCTAATGTGGAAGCTGCAAAAGAAGTTGGAGCTTTAGTTGCAAAACGTGCAATGGAAAAAGGTATTAAAACAGTCGTTTTTGATAGAAACGGTTATTTATATCATGGAAAAGTTCAAGCAATTGCTGAAGCAGCAAGAGAAGCAGGACTTGAATTTTAATAGAAAGGAGTAAACTTAAATGGCTGAAGCAAAACAAGAATTAAAAGAAAAAGTTGTTAATGTAAAAAGAGTAGCTAAGGTTGTTAAAGGTGGTAGAACTTTTAGATTTAGTGTTCTAGTTGTTGTAGGAGACGAAAAAGGAAGAGTTGGTGTAGGTACAGGAAAATCTTCTGAAGTTCCTGAAGCAATAAAGAAAGCAACTGATGACGCTAAGAAAAATTTAGTAAAAGTATCTTTAGTTAACGGTACATTACCACACGAATATATAACTAATTTTGGTTCTTCTAAAGTTATATTAAAGCCTGCTCCTGAAGGTACAGGTGTTATTGCAGGTGGTGCTGTAAGACCAGTACTAGAACTTGCAGGAATAAAAGATGTAACTGCTAAAACTTTAGGATCTCGTAATAGTAGAAATGTTGTATATGCAACATTAAAAGCTCTAAAATCTATGAGAACAGCTGAAGAAGTAGCAAAACTTAGAGGAAAAACAGTAGAAGAAATTTTAAAATAAAGTTTATTTAAAGAGAGGAGGAAACTCTAATGAAAATGAATGATTTAGGACCAGCTTATGGCGCTACTACTACTAAGAGAAGAATTGGTAGAGGAGTTGGTAGTGGACTTGGAAAAACAGCTGGAAAAGGACATAAAGGTCAAAAAGCTAGAACTGGTGGAAGTATAAGAAGAGGATTCGAAGGAGGACAAACTCCATTATATAGAAGAATTCCTAAAAGAGGATTTAAAAATCATTTTGCAACAGAGTATGCTATTGTAAATTTAAGTGATTTAGAAAAATTTGAGAATGATACAGTTGTAGATATTAAGCTTTTATTATCTGAAGGTATTGTTAGAAAAGAACTAGATGGATTAAAAGTTTTAGGCAACGGAAATCTTACTAAAAAATTAACAGTAGTAGCTAACAAATTTTCAAAAACAGCAGAAGAAAAAATACAATCTGTAGGCGGAAAGATAGAGGTGAAGTAGATTATGCTACAAACCTTAAAAGATATTTTTGGTGTAAAAGATATCAGAAAAAAAATAATATTTACTATATTTATCATTCTTCTTTATAGACTAGGATCTTTTATAACTGTTCCTGGTGTTGATAAGTTGGAGTTTATTAAACAAGTAGGTGCTTCATCTACTGGAATATCTGGTACAATTAACCTAATTTCTGGTGGTGCATTTAGTAGATTTTCTATATTTGCAATGACTATTGGACCTTATATTACAGCATCTATCGTACTTAATTTATTACAAGTTGTAATCCCTAGCTTGGAAAGATTATCAAAAGAAGGAGAAGAGGGAAGAAAGACACTTGCAAAATATACTAAATATTTAACTGTAGCTTTTGGATTAGTAGAAGCTATAGGTCTATATTTAACTTATAGAGCATATCTTTTACCAGCTTTAACTGAAGGTGCAGGTAGAGTAATTGGTATACTATTATTTGTAGTTTCACTTATGGCTGGAACAGCACTTTTAACTTGGCTTGGAGATAAAATAACTGAATATGGAATAGGAAATGGTATTTCAATAATAGTATTTGTTGGTATAATATCTCGTATTCCAGCAGGTGCTACAGCATTATTTAACCTTGCTAAACAAGGAATATCTGGAATATTAATAGTAGCTGCATTAATAATAGTTATGGCTTTAGTAATAGCTGCCGTTATATATTTCCAACAAGCAGAACGTAAAATACCAGTAAACTATGCAAAACGTGTAGTTGGTAGAAAAATGTATGGTGGACAAAATACACACATTCCGTTAAAAGTTGCAATGGCAGGAGTTATGCCAATTATATTTGCAATGTCATTTATGATGTTCCCTGGAACAATAATCAATATTTGTACAAAATCAAATCCTACAGGATTTTGGAAAGTAGTATATGAATTATTTACAGTATCAAGCTCAAGTGCATGGTATTATTTAGTAGGTTATTCACTAATTTATATGTTACTTATAATTGTATTTACATTTGTATATACAACATTTATGGTAAATCCTACTGAAATAGCAAATAATTTAAAGAAAAATGGTGGATTCATTCCAGGAATAAGAGCAGGAAAAACTACTGCAGATTACATATCTTTAGTACTAAAATATGTAACAACAGTTGGTGCAGTTTTCTTAGCTTTAGTTGCTGTACTTCCTATATTACTTCAAGGAGTAACACCAGTATCAATTACATTTGGTGGTACATCAGTGCTAATCATTGTAAGTGTTGCTTTAGAAATTCTTAAGAGTCTTGAAGGACAAATGGTAAGTAGGCATTATAAAGGATTTTTGAATTAAATTTAAAATAGCATCCGAAAGGGTGTTATTTTTTTATATGAATAATATCAAGTAATTATTATAAATAAAGAAATTTATAATGAAAAAACCTAGTAATTTTACTAGGTCTTCTCATATATAATTACATTTGTGTAGAAGCTTTTTCTATCATTCTTTTAACCATTTCACCGCCAACAGAACCAGCTTGTTTAGAAGTTAAATCACCATTGTAACCTTGTTTTAGGTTAACACCGATTTGAGAAGCAACTTCCATTTTGAACTTATTTAAAGTTTCTCTAGCTTGTGGATTTTTGCTTGATGCCATATTAATTCACCTCCATATTAGTATTAATTTGTGTAAAAAAATATATTTTATACTTAAAATCTAATAAATCATTAAACTTGACTTTTTTATGTAAATATGATATAATTCAAATGGTTAAAATTTAACCGAATAAATAATTTTAGGAGGCACAAATATATGCAAAAAGAATTAAAACTTTCGGCAATTGGGTTTATGGCCATCGTGTTTTTCTTGATTGGTCTGCTATTCCAATTAAGTTCGGTAAAGATAATTTCTGCAGTCATAGCAGTAATTGTCTATAATGCCAAGTTAGGCATTAGTATAAGAACGGAGAAGGCAAATAAACTTGTTTTATCTGTTATTATTGCAGCATCATTTGTGATGCTTGCAATAGCACTTGTTTAAAATTAAAAAGGGGTGACTTTTAATTAAGTCACCTCTTTATTTTTTACTTATTTACTAAATTACATTTGAGAAGCAACCTTTTCTATCATTTTTTTAACCATCATTCCTCCGATAGAACCAGCTTGTTTAGAAGTTATATCACCATTGTAACCTTTTTTAAGTTAACACCTATTTTCGAAGGTGATTCTTTTTCTTTGTTCTTTTTTTCCATAAATTACATCCTAATTTACAAATAGTATTTACACTGATTATAAATTTAATACTGTAAAAAATGTTCATGATTTGTCTAAATTAAGTACAATATATAATTTTCAATGTGCAGTTTTATCAAGCTTGATATATGCATATACGAAATTTTTTAATAAAAAGTCACAAAAAAATTATAAAAAATGATAATAACCATGACAAAAGTAATGGTTAAAATACACAAATAACAACAGAATTAAAAATCTATTCCGAAAAAAACAAAAAAACTTGATTTTTCGGAATATAAATAATATAATTAAAATAGGTGATAAGTATGAAATTGATAAAAAGGGAAGAATACCTAAATAAATTGATAAATGTAATAGGAACACCAGACATAAAAGTTATTACAGGAATAAGACGTAGCGGAAAATCTAAACTTTTAGAGGAATTTAATAAATATATAAGCCAAGCAATTAAGGGAAATAATATAATTCATATAAACTATAATTTATCAAAATTTCAAAGTTTAAGAAATTATGATGCTTTAGTAGAATATGTTGAATCACATTACAAAGAAGGAACTGAAAATTATTTATTAATCGATGAAGTGCAAATGTGTGAAGATTTTGAAAAAGCAATAAATGGATTCCATGCAGAAGAAAAATATGATATTTATATAACTGGATCTAATGCATTCTTAATGAGTAGCGATTTAGCAACATTATTTACAGGAAGAACTTTTAAAGTAGAAGTATATCCATTTTCATTTAAGGAATTTCAAAAGTATTATGAGTACAATGATTTACAAGAAGCTTTTGATAAATATGTATATGAAGGTGGAATGTCCGGTTCATATCTTTATAAAACACAAGAAGAAAAGTATCAGTATCTAAAAGATGTATTTGATACTTTAATAGTTAGAGATATAAAGCAAAAATATAAAATAAGAAATACAGATATAATTCAAAATTTAACTGACTTCTTAATGGATAATGTTTCAAATTTAACATCTGCTAATAATATCGCACATGTTTTAAATTCAAATAATGTTAGTATAACAGATAAGACAATTAATAATTATATAGAGTATTTGTGTAATGCTTTTGCTTTCTATAAAATCAAAAGGTACGATATAAAAGGTAAGAAATTTTTGAGTACGCAAAACAAATATTACTTAGCAGATCAATCTTTTAGATATGCAATGCTAGGCACAAGCAATATGGATTATGGTAGAATATATGAAAATATTGTTGCTATAGAATTATTAAGAAGAGGATATGAAGTTTATGTAGGTACTTTATATAAAAAAGAAATAGACTTTGTGGCACAAAAGCAAGGCAAAAAGATTTATATACAAGTATCTGATGATATAAGTAATGAGAATATATTTAAAAGAGAAATAGACTCTTTGTTAAAGATACAAGATGCGTATCCAAAAGTAGTAATAGCAAGAACAAAACATGATACTTATCAATATGAAGGAATAGATATAGTTGATATTGCTAATTGGTTAAATGAAGAAAACGACTTAAAAAGATTAGAAACTTTCTAGATTATTTGATATAGCGTTATAAAAATGAGCATAAAATGGTAAAAAGACAGCATTAGATATCACAATCTTATTTAAAACGTTATAGATGTTTATGATATAAAAATAAGGAATATATATTACATACAGATGTTAGAAATTTTGCTTGTAAGAGATATTTTTATAATACTGATGCTTCAAATTTAGAAAAAGAACTTTCTATATATAAAAAGTATACAATATTCCAAATGGTACTAAATATCAGGAAATTTTAAATCATCTTCAATTTATAGAAAAGGCTTTTTCAAGATTAGAAAGTAAAATGACGGAATATTTGAATAAATTTGAAAATGATTTTTCTTTAATAAACGATGAAGGATTTTTATTATATCTAATGAACCTTTCTTATCATTTGCATTAGGATTTAATGATATATGCTTTCCTGTTAATCCTAAGTTAGCTATAATTATGCGAGTCAAAGAAGCAGATGAAAAATTTTTGATTTGCAATAAAAAGCCGTATAAAAATAATATAATTAATCTTGATGTACGTGATGTGGTTAAGTATAATATTTTTCAAAACCATTTAAAAAGTAAATATTTGTTTGGAAGTAAAAAAGATATTGAATATACATTAAAAATTATATCAATTACAGAAAAAATAAAAAATATAATATAGTTGATAGATAATATAGTATTAATTAATTTTGAGGTGATTAAATGAATGAGAAAAATTTAATGTCTGATAGTGCCACTAGTATAATGGAAGCTTCTAGAAAAAAGCAAAAATTTGATAAGGATGAGGCTTATAAAATAGATAAAACTTTACGAGATAGATATATTGATTTTTGCAAATAGAATGGAATTAGGAATTCTACCTTTGAAAGAAGAATTTCAGATAATGCTCGTGATTTAGATGAAAGATTAATGTATATTTTTAATTGTAGTTCAAGAAATATTGTAAAAAACTTAAATGAAGTTTTTACTAAAGTAGATGAAACACTCATAGCTAAAGACTATGATAGTGAAAGTACAATCAAAGAAGGAATTAAACATATTGATACATTTTTTGAAAGGTCTGAAATTGAAGTTGACAAATTATTACAAGCATATAATGTGCCTCTTGCAAAGTGTGATAAAATAAAATCAGAATTAAAAATTTTTGCTGATAATCTTAGGGAGCATACCGTAAATGAACTAAATAAGTATATTCCAACGATTGATAGTGCTTTTATAGATAGCATAAAGCTAGAATTAACTTCTTATCAAAAAAAATTAATTGAACAAGAAACTAAAGAAGATAAATTGCAAAGTGGTTTAAAAGGTTTAGTAAAATCAGATGAAGAAATATTAAATGGAGATTTAGAAAATAAAAATGAGGAAAAAGATGATTTATCATTAAGCAAAAAAGATGATATAAGTAAATAATAATGTATAAAGAGGTGAAGTTATCACCTCTTTTTAAATACTATTTGCTTTCTAAATTACATTTGAGAAGCAGCCTTTTCTATCATTTTTTTAACCATCATTCCTCCGATAGAACCAGCTTGTTTAG
This sequence comes from uncultured Clostridia bacterium, assembly GCA_947628005.1. GTDB lineage: Bacteria > Bacillota > Clostridia > TANB77 > CAG-465 > CAG-465. Next base: position 141,040 of record CANQYI010000001.1, on the reverse strand, counting down.
AAGTTAAATCACCATTGTAACCTTGTTTTAAGTTAACACCTATTTCGTTAGCAACTTCCATTTTGAATCTGTTTAAAGCTTCTCTAGCTTGTGGATTTTTACTTGATGCCATATTAATTCACCTCCAATATTAAAAAAGTAAAACAAAAATTTATACAATGTTTTACACTAATAATTTGTGTAGTAATTAAATAAAAATACTGGAAATAACAGGAATGTTAAAAAATGTTTAAATCAAGCTATTTTCGACAAAACTCGATGAAAAAATAACAACAAAAAATATTGATTTTTTCAAAAAAATTATATATAATTGTCTTGCGTTATAAAAAAGAGTAAAGTTAGGTTGTTTTTTATGAATGACAAAACTAAAGTAATGATTATAGATGATAATAAGGAATTTGTAAAATTATTAGCAATGTATATTAATTCACAAAATGATATGGAGGTTGTTGCTACTTGTTTTGATGGTATTGATGCTACTACCAAAATGAAGGAGTCAAAACCTGATATATTGTTGTTAGATATAATTATGCCTGAAAAAGATGGTCTTTCAGTTTTAGAAGACATGGTAAAAGATAGTGAACTAAAAAAACCTACTACAATTGTAATGTCTGCTATCGGACAAGAAAAAATAACACAGAAAGCTATAGCTTTAGGTGCAACATATTATGTAGTAAAACCTTTCGATATGGCAACTTTAGTAGATAGATTGAGAGTGTTAATTGATGATAATACACTTTCAAATGAATATATATCTACATATACTAAAACAACTATAAATAGTGCTAGAGGCTCATCAACACCACTTGAAGTTAGAGTAACAAATATAATTCATGATGTTGGAGTTCCTGCACATATAAAAGGTTATCAATATATAAGAGAAGCAATTTTACTTTCAGTTCAAAATGAAGATATAATTAATGCAGTAACTAAATCATTATATCCAACATTAGCCTCAAAATTTAATACAACACCATCTAGAGTAGAAAGAGCTATAAGACATGCTATAGAAGTTGCATGGAATAGAGGACAAATAGAAATGCATGATAAAATTTTTGGTTATACTGTTAATTCAAATAAAGGAAAACCTACTAACTCAGAATTTATTGCTATGATAGCTGATAAATTAAGACTTGAAGATAAATCAGAAGTAACAGCATAAATTTTTAAGAATACTTTATGTTTATTATTAAAATAATAAATATGAGGTGTTTTTTTTATATATTTTTTGCAAAAAAATCAAAAATATAAAAAAATAAAAAAATAAAGGATCTTTTTAAGGTTCTTGCAACATCTTTATTGTTAAGTTCTACATGTACGTTGTATTCATTTGCGGCAATAACAAAACCTCCCACTATAGCAATAACTGTCACTAATGAGAAGACAACAAAAAGAAATAATTTGCTATGTTTCACAGCAACTTTAGTTTTCATTATAAATTCCCCTCTCATAATCATATAATCATAATAAGTATATAAAATATTAATACATTTTTCAACATTTTTAGGTATTTTTTTAAAAATTAAGATACTTTTTTAGCATGTAAAACAATCCTATATTTTGTGTTATTATCGCAAGTTGATAACGTGAGTATCTTATCATCTGGATTTACATCAATTCCAAAGTCTTTTATGCTTCTTTTTTTCATAGTATCAATGTATGAATTAAAACTTTCTTGTGTAAATTGAGTTGTTATATAATAATCTTCATTTTTTATTTTATAAACAGAGAAAACTTGGTATATAGAGTTTTCTTGTTCAGTTGACAGATTGATTTTTAAATTAGCTTCATTTTCATACCAATCTTTAGTTAAAATGTTTTTTAAACTTGCAAACATGCTTGAGTCTTCACGGTTATGGCCATATATAACGATGTTTTTATCAGTACCATCTAATTTATTTTTATAATCTGCAAAAATCCAACCCGCTTTATTGTAAGAATTATAAAAATTGTGAGTTAAATAGTAACTGTTATCTTTAGATTTTACTACAGGGTATTCTATTTGAGTACCATTAACTTTTAACCATGCAACCGTATCTGTATTTAACTGCTTTAATTTATTAAAGTCAATTTTACTTTCTGGCTCATCTGTGCTCTCATCTATTATTACATCATAGATTTCATCTAATATTTTACTATTTTCAACATTTTCATGATTCCATCTATATATTTGAATTGCACTATAAATTATAAGAAAAATTAGAACAATTTGAATTAATATAATTATGATTTTTAATTTTTTATTTTTTTTCTTTTTAAAATTTCTTCTCCCCATACAATTACCCCAAAATAATAAATTAATTTGATTATATCATATAATAAGACATTATATCATAAAATTTACCTTTATACATTTTAAATTTAAAAATAATTCTAAAATATATGTTTATATAATTTAACGTTTTTCTTGACAAAATGGCTTAATAATAGTAAAATAAAATGAGATTATTATATTTAATAGAAAGGCTTTTTTATGAAAAAAAATAAAGGTAATAATTGGGTAAATTTTAAATCATTAGCAGTAAAATTATTATACATTTCAGTCATAATTTTTGTAGTGTTACTCGTTACTATTTTTAATACAAGTAACGTGTATATTTATGTCTCTGTATGTATAGCTCTAATTTTATTAACAATGTATTTATGTATAAATGAAATAAAGACAAAAAAAGATAAACTTTCAGAGATGAAACTTGGAATTGATAATTTGCTTAAGAGCAATCTTGACAAAGTCGATATACCAATGGCAATATTAAAAAATAATACGGATGTAATATGGCAAAACTCTAAATGTAAGCATATAGCTTCAAAAGATTTACTATACGAGGTGGCTACAAAGCTAGAAAAATCAAAGAAGCAGGAACAAAATTCAGATTCTTTGATAAAACTTTATAATGATGAATATTATGAGACTATTGGAAATTATATAAATATTCAAGATAATGAATATTTGTTAGTAATGTTTATAAATAGAACAGAAGAAAGAAAGGCTAAAGATTTCTTAGAGAATACTAAATTAGCAATAGGTATAATTTTTATAGATAATTATGAAGAGACTATGCAAGGACTAGATGAGATTACTAAAGCTGAAATCGCTTCAAAAATTTCCAATGAAATAAAATTATGGGTTAATGAAAATAAAGGAATATTAACTAAAATTGATAAAGATAAATATGTTGTTTTCATTGAAAAGCAATATATTGATATGATGGAAAATAATAAATTTAATATATTAGAAAAAGTAAAAACAATAACAGATGAAACAAAATTACCAATAACTATATCTATTGGAATATCTTATAGTGAAGATACTCTAAATGATAGATATACAGGAAGTTCTTCTGCATTAGATATCGCTCTTGGAAGAGGTGGAGACCAAGCAGTAGTTAAAAGAGATAAAAAATATGAATTCTTTGGTGGTTCAAATGTAAGTATTGATAAACCAAGTAGAGTAAGGGCAAGGACAATTGCTCAAGCTTTAAAAGACACTATTGAAAAATCTGATACTGTATATATAATGGGACATAAGAATACAGATATAGACTGCATAGGTGCAGCAGTAGGTATTACAAAAATTGCAAAATCTTTAAATAAAGATGTTCATATAATAATAGATTCAAAGTGTAATTTAAGTACAAAGACAGTAATCGACCATGTAAAAAGTCAAAAAGAATATGATGATGTTTTCATTACTAAAGAAAATCTAAAAAAACAGGATTATACAAATGCACTATTAGTCATTGTAGATACTCATAAAAAAACATATTTAGCATATCCAGATATATTAGATGAATTTGAAAAAGTAGTTGTAATTGATCATCATAGAAGAGGTCCTGAATTCATAGAGAACACACTATTAACATATCACGAAATTTATGCTTCATCTACTTGTGAGTTAGTAACAGAAATATTGACTTATCTTGATAATATACAACTAACATCACAAGAAGCAGAAAGTCTATATGCAGGAATTGTTATAGATACTAAAAACTTCACTTTTAAAACAGGAGTGCGTACTTTTGAGGTGGCTGCTTATCTTAAAAAATTTGGAATAGATTTAACTGAGGTTAAACAGTTATTCCAAAGCGACTTTGAAACTTATGTAGCTAAAGTTGAAATTGTAAAAAATGCTGAAATAATTGATGGAAAGATAGCTTTATCTGTCACAGAAGAAAGTTACTCTGAAATGCCAATAATTGCTGCACAAGCGGCAGATGAATTGTTAAATATATCTGGTATTTTAGCATCATTCGTACTTTGTAAAGTTGATAATGTTGTTATGATTTCAGGTAGATCAATGGGAGATATAAACGTACAAGCTATACTTGAAAAAATAGGCGGCGGAGGTCATTTAACTTTCGCTGGCGCTCAGATTGCTGGAATAACTATTGAAGAAGCAAAAGAAAAATTATTAGAACAAATAAATGATTACCTTCAAAAAAGTTAAAAGGGGAGATATTTTATGAAAGTTGTACTTAACAAAGATATAAAAGGAATAGGAAAAAAGCTTCAAATTGTTGATGTGAGTGAAGGTTATGCAAGAAATTATTTAATACCTAAAAAATTAGCAAATCTTGCAGATAATAAAAATGTGAGTGAAGCTAAGACAAAAAAAGAGGCAGAACAATTTAAAAAAGCTACTGAAAAGCAAGAAGCTGTTGAATTAAAAGCAAAAATAGAAAAGATATATATTGAATTTAAAGAAAAACAAGGCGTAGGTGGAAAACTCTTTGGTAGTGTAACTGAAAAGGAAATATCAGAAAAATTAAATCAAAAGCTAAATGTAGATATAAATAAGAAAAAGATAACTCTTAAAGATCCAATTAAAAATGTAGGAACTTATACTGCTGAAATAAAATTATATGAAGGTGTAGTCGCAAAATTAAAAATAGTAGTAGTCGGAATGTAGGTGTTAAGTTTTGGAAAATGAAAATTTAATTAAAGTACAACCTAATGATGTTATAGCTGAGCAGGCTGTACTGGGTTCAATGCTTGTAGACAAAGATGCTGTTATAGCTTCAATAGAAATATTAAAACCATCAGATTTTTATAGGGAAGACAATAAAGAAATTTATGCTGCAATGTTAGAGTTATACAATTTAGGAAAACCTATAGATATGATAACTTTAAAAGAACAATTATTACTTAGATCTACTTTAGAAAAAGTTGGTGGAATAGGTTATATTGCCACATTGATTGATACAGTGCCAACTACCTCAAATATTGAAAATTATGTAAGAATTGTTGAAGAAAAATCTGTACTTCGTAACTTAATAAAAACTGCAAATGATATAATAAAATTAGGCTATGATGGTAGTGAAGATGTAGAAACAGTAATTGAGCAAACTGAAAAGAAAATATTTGATTTAATTCAAAATAGAAATACAAGGGGATATTCTAGCATAAAAGAAGTTTTAATAGGAGCTTTTGACGAACTTGAAAAGAAATTTCAAAATAAGAGTAAGCTATCAGGAATAGAATCTGGCTTTATAGATTTGGATGAAAAAACTTCTGGCTTAAATCCTTCTGATTTAATAATAATTGCAGCTAGACCTGCAATGGGAAAAAGTGCTTTTGTATTAAATATAGCAAGTTATGTAGCACAACATATGAAGACACCGGTTATGATATTTAACCTAGAAATGTCAAAAGAACAAGTTGTAAATAGAATTTTGTGTAGCGAGAGCGAAGTAGATAGTATGAAACTTAGAAATGCTGACTTAGACTCAGAAGATTGGTTAAAGTTGGGAAAGGCAAGTGGTAAGCTATCAGAGGCTCCAATATATATAGATGATACACCAGGGCTTACTTCTGCAGAGCTAAGAGCAAAGTGCAGAAAAGCAAAAATAGAAAAGGGTATAGGATTAATAATAATAGATTATTTACAATTAATGGAATCTAGAATAAAGAGCCCTTCTAGACAACAAGAAGTATCAGAAATAAGTCGTTCATTAAAAATTTTAGCTAAGGAGTTAAATGTACCAGTAATAGCTCTATCACAACTTAGCCGTGCTACAGAATCTAGATCTGATCATAGACCTATGCTAAGTGATCTTCGTGAATCTGGATCAATAGAACAGGATGCAGATATAGTTATGTTTATACATAGAGAAGATTACTACGAAAAGGAAACAGAAAAACAAAATGTAGCAGAAATAATAATTGCTAAAAATAGAAATGGCTCAACTGGAAATGTAAATCTTGCTTGGTTCCCACAATATACAAAATTTGCTAATTTATATAGAGGTCCTGAACAATGATTGAAAATCAAAATATTATAAATGATATAATAGAAAATGTTAAAGATAATATAACTAAAAATAATTTAATTTGCAATAATGATAGAATAATTGTTGCTGTGTCTGGTGGCCCAGATTCCGTTACATTATTAGATATTTTATATAAGTTAAAAGATATATTAAAAATTGATTATGAGATTATTGTTGCACATGTAAATCACATGATAAGGGAAGAATCTTATAGTGAAAAAGAATATGTAGAAAATTTGTGCAAAAAATATAATGTAGAATTTAATTATTTAGAAGTCGATATTAAAAAGATAGCAAAAGAATTAAAGATTTCTGAAGAGATGGCTGGACGTGAAAAGAGGTATGAATTCTTTAATTCATTACTCAAAGAAAAAAAAGCAAATAAAATTGCTATAGCACATAATCTAGATGATAATGTGGAAACTATTTTGCTAAATTTAATTAGAGGCACAGGTTTAAAAGGTCTTAGAGGAATGAAATATAAAAATAATACTATTATTAGACCATTGCTAAATGTTAAAAAATGTGATATATTACTATATGCTGAAATTAACAAATTAAATCCTTGCTTTGATAAGACAAATAATGAAAGTATATATCTTAGAAATAAAATTAGAAATATATTAATACCTACTCTAAAAGATGAATATAATTCAAATATAGTGCAAAATATAATCAGGATGAGTAAAATTGTTTCTTGTGATGATGATTTTATAGAACAATATACTGATAAAATATTTAATGAAAGTATAGTTAGCAGGGACAGTAATTCTATAACTTTTAATTATTTAAAGTTATTAAATGAACACCTATCTATAAAGAATAGATTTATACTAAAATTGTTAGATAGTTTAGGAATGTATAATGGAACACAAAGTGTAAATATAGAAGATATTTTAGAATTATTAACTAAAAATATAAAAGGAAAAAAATATATAAAATCAGGAAAATTTCAAATAATAATTTTAAAAAAGAATTTAGCCAAGATTTTTGTTGAGGAGGAAATATGAGAAAGAAAAGTATTATAAGTACGATAATAACTTATGTTATAATAATTACCTTAGTAATTATAGCTATTAATTCTTTAAGTTCAAATATAACTAAAGAAATGTCTTATACAGAATTAATGCAAAAGATTGAAAGTGCTGGAGTTTCTTCAATAAAAGTATCTAGCGATAGGGAAACTGCAAATGTTACATTAAAAGATGAACCAGATGTTGTAAGAGTTGTAACAATTCCTTCTCCTTCTGTATTCATTGAATCATTGCAACCTAGAGTTATAGCAGGCGAACTTGAACTTACTGTTTCAGAGCCTTCATTTTGGGAGATGTTAGCTCCACTTTTACCTAATATATTACTACTTGTAGGGACTTTAGCTATATTTATATTTATGATAAAGAAGACTACAGATGGAAATAATAAGGCAATGGACTTTGGAAAAAATAGAGCAAGAATGTTTGATAAAAATTCTAAGAATAAAATAACTTTTAATAATGTTGCCGGACTTAAAGAGGAAAAAGAAGAATTAGAAGAATTAGTTGAATATTTAAAAGCACCAAAAAAATATCAAGATATGGGAGCAAGAATACCAAAAGGTGTTTTACTTGTTGGTGGACCTGGTACAGGAAAAACTTTACTTGCGAAAGCTGTTGCAGGAGAAGCTAATGTACCTTTCTTTTCAATAAGTGGTTCAGATTTTGTTGAAATGTTTGTTGGTGTAGGAGCTTCACGTGTAAGAGATTTATTTGGTCAAGCAAAAGCTAATTCACCTTGTATAATATTTATTGATGAAATTGATGCTGTGGGTCGTCATAGAGGTGCAGGACTTGGTGGAGGCCACGATGAAAGAGAACAAACATTAAATCAATTACTTGTTGAAATGGATGGATTTGCTACAAATGAAAGTATAATAGTAATGGCTGCTACAAACAGACCAGATATATTGGATCCAGCTCTACTTAGACCTGGTAGATTTGATAGACAAATTGTAGTACATGATCCAGATATTGGAGCAAGAGAAGAAATATTAAAACTTCATGCACAAAATAAACCATTTGCTAAAAATGTAGATTTTAAAGTAATTGCTAAAAATACAGCTGGATTTTCAGGTGCAGATTTGGAAAATATGATAAATGAGGCTACACTTCTTGCAGCAAGACATGATAGAAAGACAGTTTCCATGACTGATGTTGAAGAAGCAATGGTAAAAGTTATGATGGGACCTGAAAAGAAAAGTAAAATTATTAGTGAAAAAGAGAAAAAACTTACTGCTTACCATGAAGCAGGTCATGCAGTGGTATCTAGATTTTTACCAACACATGATACAGTACATCAAATATCTATTATTCCAAGAGGTATGGCAGGTGGTTATACTATGTATAAACCAAATGAAGATAAGAGTTATAGATCAAAGTCAGAAATGAAAGAACATATTGTATCACTTTTAGGCGGAAGAGTTGCTGAACAGTTAGTATTAGATGATATTAGTACAGGAGCTTCAAGCGATATAGATAGAGCAACTAAGATTGCAAGAAATATGGTTATGAAGTACGGTATGTCTGATAGATTAGGACCAATTACTTTTGGGGCTAGTCAATCAAATGATGAAGTCTTCCTTGGAAAAGATATAAATAATCAAAGAAATTATAGTGAAAAAATTGCTGCAGAAATTGATGATGAAGTAAAAGAAATTATTACTAGAGCATACAATTATGCAGAAAAATTACTAAAAGATAATATTGATAAACTTCATAAAGTAGCACAAATCTTAATGGAAAAAGAAAAGATGGATGCAGAAGAATTTGAGGCTATATTTAATTAGTAAGTTAAAAATGGTAGTATTTTTCGAATACTATCATTTTTTTATAAAAAAGTAAAAATAAATTTGACTCGTGTCAAATTTTGTAGTATAATAGAAGACATGGTAATTATTATTATGTCTAAGATTTTATGACATAGTGTAGAATATCTAAAATTTTAGACAATTATTTATTAAGGAGGAAATTACTATGCAGACAATCGTTATGCCAAAGAATCCGAGGACTTATGACTATTTCGTTGGAAGCTTGTCTTACATCGCGGGGTGCACAAGATACGGGAAAAATCTTGATGTAGATGAGGTTATAAAGTTCGAGACGGATGATTTGCCATGTAACACGGCTAGCGAAGAAGTTAAAGATTATCTTAAAGATGCTTTTTCATCGAAGGCCAAAGAAATTACTTTTATGGTTTATGACCATAATATATGTGATCCGGTTATTTGTTCAAACAAACCAGCTAAGCAGAAGATAAAAGAGATTGCTTGCTGCCTGATGATGTATATTTTGCCTGATTCGGTTTTGCAAATTTCATAAAATCAAAGCTGAGAGTATTGCACTCTCAGCTTTTTTATGTTATAATATACTCACTTGTATGTTTTATACAAGTAAATACACACATAGAAGAAGTCTTTTGCTTCTGCCATTATGGTTGCAAAAAGATGTTGATATCTATGGAGGAAGAAAGAAGGAGGAATTTAAAAATGGCAATTATACCTATGAAATCATTACTAGAAGCCGGTGTACACTTTGGACACCAAACAAAAAGATGGGATCCTAGAATGGCTCCATACATCTACACAGCAAGAAATGGAATTTATATTCTAGACTTGCAAAAAACTTTAAAGAAAGTTCAAGAAGCTTATAACTTAACTAAAAAAGTTGTAGCTCAAGGAGGAACAGTTCTATTTGTAGGAACTAAAAAACAAATACAAGAAACAATCAAATCAGAAGCTGAAAGATGTGGAATGTACTACATTAACAGTAGATGGTTAGGTGGTACTTTAACAAACTTTAATACAATAAAGAAAAGAATAGCAAGACTTGTAGAATTAGAAAAAATGGAAGAAGACGGAACTTTTGATGTTTTACCTAAAAAAGAAGTTATCGGTCTAAAAAAAGAAATGGATATCTTAAATACAAATCTTGGTGGTATTAAAGATATGGAAAAATTACCAGCACTTATATTCTTAGCTGATTCTAAGAAAGAATATATTTGCACTAAGGAAGCAAGAAAACTTGATATACCTACAATAGGTTTAATAGATTCTAACTGTAATCCAGATGATGTAGATTATGTTATTCCAGGAAATGATGATGCAGTAAGATCTGTAGGACTTATAGCAAGTAAAATAGCTGACGCTATTATAGAAGCTAAAGAAGGAAATTTAGCTGAAGCAGAAGATGAAGAAGTTGAAACAATGGATGAATTAGTAGCTGAAGTTGGTGTAGATAAAATTGAAAGAAAACCAAGACAAAATAGAAATACTAGAAAAACAGAAGATAAGAAATAGTTTAGGAGGTATTTATTATGGCAGTAACAGCTGAACAAGTTAAAGAATTAAGAGATTTAACAAATGCAGGTATAATGGACTGCAAAAAAGTTTTAGTTGAAACAGATGGAGATATAAAAAAAGCAATTGAACTTTTAAGAGAAAGAGGAATTGCAAAAGCTGCTAAAAAAGCAGGAAGAGTTGCAGCTGAAGGTTTGGTTGAAGCTTATATACATAATGGAAAATATGGAGCTTTAGTTGAAGTAAACTCAGAAACAGATTTTGTTTCTAATAATGAAGAATTTAAAGCTTTTGTTAAAGATATTGCAATGCACATAGCAGCAGTTGGACCAAAATACATTAGTCGTGATGAGGTTCCTCAAGAAGTTATTTCTGCAGAAAGAGAAACTTTAAAAGCACAAGCTTTAAATGAAGGAAAACCAGAAGCAATAGTTGAAAGAATGGTAGAAGGAAGAATAGATAAATTTTTATCTGAAATGTGTCTATTAGATCAGCCATTTGTAAAGAATCCTGATATAACTGTAGGACAACTTTTAACAGAACTTATTGCAAAAATTGGTGAAAACATAGTAATAAGAAGATTTGCAAGATTTGAAAGAGGAGAAGGAATCGAAAAAGAACAAACTAATTTTGCAGAAGAAGTTATGAAACAAGTTAAAGGTGAATAGGGAATGAACAAATCATTCCTTATTTTTTTAACTTAAAACTAAGAATAAAATATTTTTTAATGCAAATAATAACTTTTGATAGGGAGAAAGTTATGCTTATTTTAAAAATAGTGTTATTATCACTAGGATCAATATTTGTATTATTTATATTAACTAAAATAATTGGGACAAGGGAAATGTCACAACTTAGTATGTTCGATTATATAAATAGTATTACAATTGGCTCAATTGCAGCTGAAATGGCTACATCTCTAGAAGATAATTTTTTAGAACCATTAATTGCTATGATTGTATATACCTCAGTGATTATAACTATTGCATTTATCGCCAATAAATCTGTAAAATTTAGAAGAATAGTAAATGGAAAGACACTAATATTATTAAATAATGGAGAATTATATAAGGACAATTTTAAACGTGCAAAACTTGATATATGTGAATTCTTGATAGAATGTAGATTTCAAGGTTATTTTAATTTGTCTGATATACAAACTGCTCTTTTAGAACCAAACGGGAAAATAAGTATTTTACCTAAAGCAGAAACTAGACCCGCTACACCTAAAGATTTAAATTTAACTCCAGAGCAAGAAAATATAGTAACAAATGTTATTCTTGATGGAAATATAATGTATAATAACTTAAAATCTATAGGAAAAGATGAAAAATGGCTAAATAAAAAGCTAAAAGAACAAAATATAAAAACATTAAAAAATATATTTTTGGCTACTTGTGATAATGACGATTTATCAGTATACGAAATCGTAAAGCGTGAAAATACACATGATTTATTTATATAAAAACAGAAGTAATTTAAAAATTACTCCTGTTTTATTATTTTATTTGTCTTCTATTACGTATGTATCTTGTTTATTATAATGAGTATGTAATAGTTCATGAGCTTTTTTAGAATTAGGTTTTCCTAAAAATTTTTCATATAGTTCTTTTACTTGAGGATTTTGATGTGAACATCTATATTTTGAATTTTTATCTGCCTTATATAAAGCTTTTGCTCTTAAGTCTTTATAGTCTATTTTAGAAGCTTTAAAATCACTTACTAAAGGCTGACCACCACCATTTATACAACCACCAGGACAAGTCATAATTTCAATAAAACTATATTTACTCTTATTATTTTTAATGTCATCTAATATTTTAGAGGCATTTGCAAGACCTTGTGAAACTGCAATATAGTGTGTTTTTCCTTGTATTTCAATTTTTGCTTCTTTAATACCTTTTGTTCCTCTAACAGCTTTAAATTCTACATTTTTAAGTTCAGTTTTATCAAGAAGATAAGATACACTTCTTAGAACTGCTTCCATAACACCACCAGTAGTACCAAATATGTGACCTGCACCAGTAGCTAGCCCTAGAGGATTATCAAATTCACTTTCATCTAATAAAGATAAATCAATATTTGCTTCTTTTAGAAGTCTTGCCATTTCTCTTGTTGTAACTACATTATCAACAGCTTGAATGTTACCTTCTAGTTTTAGTTCATCCCTAATAATTTCAGCCTTTTTTGCAGAACAAGGCATTAAAGCTACAGAATATATATTTTTAGGATCTATTCCCTGAGTTTTTGCATAATATGTTTTGATTAGTGTACCTAGAATCTCCATAGGAGATTTAGTTGAAGATAAGTGATTAAGAAGTTCTGGGTAAAATTTTTCTGCAAAAGTTATCCAACCACTACTACAAGATGTTATCATTGGAAGATTTCTATTATTTTTAAGTCTATCTATAAACTCAGTAGCTTCTTCCATTATTGTAACATCAGCACCTAGGTCAGTATCAAAAACTTTATCAAATCCTAGAGCTTTTAAAGCAGTAACCATTTTGTTTGTTGCAAGAGTTCCTATAGGCATACCGAATTCTTCGCCAATAGTTGCTCTAACTGCAGGAGCAGTTTGAATAATTACAACTTTATCTTTATTATTTAACATTTCTTTTAATTCTTTTACATTACTTTTTTCAGTAAGTGCTCCTACAGGACAATGTATTACACACTGTCCACATCCAACGCAAGTAGAATTTCTCATACCAACATCTAGAGCAGGACCTATTTTAGATTTAAATCCTCTATTTATAGTAGAAATTGCAGCTACTCCCTGAACATGTTTACAAACATTTACACATCTTTTACAAAGAATACATTTAGCTGTATTTCTAACAATACATTCAGAAGAATCGTCTAAATCAGCTTTTGGAAGTTCTCCTTCAAATTCTAATTCATCTATTTGGAATTTTTTAGCTAAATCTTGTAATCTACAATTAGTATTCCTTACACAAGTTAAACACTTTTTCTCATGTGCAGATAAAATTAATTGTAAAATAGTTCTTTTAGTATCAATAAGATCTTTAGTGTTAGTTCTTACAACCATACCATCTTCTGCTGGGTACACACAAGAAGCTTTATAGCCCTTAACACCTTCAATTTCTACTAAACACATTCTGCAATTTCCAACTTCATTGATATCCTTTAAGAAGCATAAAGTAGGTATATCAATATTTATTTTTCTGGCTGCTTCAAGTATTGTAGTACCTTCTTCAACTGTGACAGGTTTTGAATCAATTGTAAGTGTAATCATTTTTTTATTACTCATATTTTAATACCTCCATTATACTTTAGAAATTACTTTAAATGGACATTTAGTTATACAAACGCCACATTTTATACATTTATCTTGATTAATTTTAAATGGTCCTTTTCTAACTTCGCCTTCAATAGCTGAAACTGGACAATTTCTTGCACATACTCCACATTGCTTACATTTTTCAGGGTCAATTTTTACTTGAGTAAGTGATTTACATTCGCCAGCAGGACATCTTTTTTCATAAATATGTGCTTCATATTCATCTCTAAAATATTTCAATGTACTAAGTACAGGATTTGGAGCTGTTTGACCAAGTCCACATAAAGAGGCATTCTTAATATTTTGTGCAAGGTTTTCTAATTTTTCTATATCTCCATCTTTGCCTTTACCCTCAGTAATTCTAGTAAGTATTTCAAGCATTCTCTTTGTACCTATTCTACATGGAGGACATTTTCCACAGGATTCATCAACGGTAAATTCTAAGAAAAACTTTGCAAGATTTACCATACATTTATCTTCATCCATTACTATAAGTCCACCAGAGCCCATCATTGAACCAATACTTTGCAAAGATTCATAATCTATTGGAGTATCAAAATGCTCTTTAGGAATACATCCGCCACTTGGGCCACCTGTTTGAGCGGCTTTAAATCTTTTGCCCTTTGGAATTCCACCACCAATATCTTCTACAATTTCTTTTAAAGTTACTCCCATAGGAACTTCTACAAGTCCTACATTAGTTATATTACCACCTAGAGCAAATACTTTAGTACCCTTAGAAGTTTTAGTTCCTATTTTATTAAACCAATCTGCTCCTTTTAAGATTATTTTAGGAACATTAGCATAAGTTTCTACATTATTTAAAATAGTTGGTTTTTCAAATAATCCTTTAACAGCAGGGAAAGGTGGTCTTGGACGTGGCTCTCCACGTTTACCTTCTATAGAATTCATCAGTGCTGTCTCTTCACCACAGACAAAAGCTCCAGCTCCAAGTCTTAGCTCAAGATTAAATGAAAAATCTGTATCAAATATTTTTTTGCCAAGTAATCCTAATTTCTTTGCTTGTTCTATAGCAATGCTTAGTCTTTTTACAGCAATAGGATATTCTGCTCTAACATATATATAACCTTGATTTGAACCGATAGCATATCCTGCAATCATCATAGCTTCAATTACTGAATGAGGGTCACCTTCTAAGATACTTCTGTCCATGAAAGCACCTGGATCTCCTTCATCAGCATTACAACATACATATTTTTTATCTGATTTAGAGTTTTTTGCAAATAGCCATTTTTTACCAGTAGGAAATCCTGCTCCACCACGACCACGAAGTCCAGAATCTGTTATTTGCTTTATTACTTCATCAGGAGTCATTTGTAAAACTTTATAAATTGCTAAATAACCATCTACTGCAATATATTCTTCAATTTTCTCAGGATTAATTTTTCCACAATTTTGAAGGGCTATTCTAGATTGTTTGTTATAAAAATTTAATTCATGCCATTTTTTTACATATTCGTCTTTTTCTTTTGGTAAAAGTCTTTCAACTTCAGTTCCTTTCAAGAAAGCTTCAACAATTTCTTTTGCATCATCTGGACTTACTTGCTCATAGAAAGTTTCTTTTGGGTCAATTACAACAATTGGCCCTTTTGCACAAAATCCAAAACATCCTGTTTTTTCTGCAGTAACATTTTTTATATCTAATTTTTTTAATTCATCTTGAATATTTTTTAGTAAAAGGTCACTTTTAGAAGAGGTACAACCTGTTCCACAGCAAACCATTATTCTACTTTTTTGTAATTTTTTAGAATATTCTTTTTTAATTTCATCTAGTTTATCTATAAGTTTCATATAACCTCTCCTTTTCTTTACATATTTTTATATTTTTCAATAATTTCTTCAACTTTATCAGGAGTAAATCTACCATAAACTTCATTGTTTACTACAATAGCTGGAGCAAGACCACAAGCTCCAATACAACGAATAGACTCCAGTGAAAAAAGTCCATCATCTGTTGTTTGTCCTTCACTAATTCCAAGTTTTTCTTTAAAAGTATTAAGTATTTTTTCAGAGCCTTTAACATAACATGCAGTACCCATACATACTTGAATATTGTATTTACCCTTAGGCTTTAGTGAAAATCTTGAATAAAAAGTAATTATTCCATAAATTTCAGACATAGGGACATTTACTGTCTCAGACAAGTATTTTTGAGCAGTTGTAGAAATATAACCGTAAGTATCTTGAACTTCATGAAGGGCTTCAATAATACTAGACGGATTATTTTTATATTTTTGCCCTATTTTTTCTAATTTATCATCTATTTTTGATCCATTACATCCTTCACAATGCTTCATAAAAACCTCCTAATACATATATTTTGATTATATAATATTTAAAAAAACAAATCAATAAATAAAAATGAATTTATATATAATTATGTGTGCTATTAAGTTTATATACTTTATATACTATTGAAAAAGTAATTAGTTTAATATATAATAAAAATGTGGAGGTATATTATGAATATAAATTCTAAATATAAGAGAATATTGGTGAAACTTAGTGGTGAAGCCATAGGAAAAGAGGACGGAAGAGGAATAGATGATAAAAAACTTGAAAAAGTTGTAACACAGCTAGTAGAACTTTCAAAGGCAGGAGTGGAGATTTGCGTAGTTATAGGAGCAGGAAACTTTTGGAGAGGAAAATATGGTAAAGATTATATGCAAAGAACGACTTCTGATTATATGGGAATGCTTGCAACAACTCTTAATGCCCTAGCATTACAAGATATGCTAGAAAGTAAAAATGTATATACTAGAGTTATGACTGCAATAGAGATGAGACAAGTAGCAGAACCATATATAAGAAGAAGAGCAGTAAGACACTTAGAAAAAGGAAGAATTGTTATATTTGCCTGTGGTACAGGTAGCCCATATTTTACAACTGATTCTGCAGCTGCTTTACGTGCAATAGAAATGGAAGTAGATGTAATTTTACTAGCCAAAAATGTTGATGGTGTATATGATAAAGATCCAAAAACTAACAAAGATGCAAAAAAATATGAAGAAGTTACTTATATGCAAACAATATCTGATAAATTAGGAGTAATGGATGCAACAGCTATTACTTTATGTATGGAAAATAAAATTCCTATATTAGTATTTGCTTTAAATGAGGACAATTCAATTGTTAGAGCAGTGTCTGGTGAAAATATAGGAACTATAATAAGAAAGTAGGTTTTTTTATGGAAAATAATATGAACGAAGTAAAACTTGTAGTGCAACCTAAATTTAATTTTATATATGAAATGGGTATGCCTACGGGAAGAAAAATTAGGACCTCTCTTATTGCATGTTTAATATTTATAATATCATCAATTTTATTATTTGTTGGTAATGATACATTAGAAAATGTAAATAATATTAATTTAGGAAATTTTAGTATAATTGGTATAGTAAAATTTTTAGCAATATTTGCAGTAATATTTACTTTTTGTAGAGCAATTATTTGTACAGTTGTTCAATATTTAAGTTATAAACATACAAAATATTCTTTCTTTGAAAAATATATGATATATGAAGATGACTTTTTAAATCAGCATAAGAAGAATATACAGTACGAAAATGTAAAGGAAGTAGAAATAAGAAGAACAATTTGGGATAGAATTTTAGGATTCGGTATAATTGTAATATATACTAGTGCTGAAAATAATAGAAAAAATGGTTTAGTTATATATGGCATAAGAGATGTAAAAGAAATTTATGACCAGATTCAAGAACTTATTCATAACTCTAAAGAAAATAAAAGTTCTGTAGAAGAAAATAATAATAATTACAATAATAATAGCAACAATGATAATAGTGATAATGGGGAAAATTTTATAGAAAATATGTCAAAACAAGTTAATGATTAATAAAAAAGAATGTTACTTATTTTTAAGTGACATTTTTTTGTAATATTTGACATTTTTGCCTAAAAATCAGTAAAAAAAGATTGACTATAAATTTCAAAAATAGTATAATGAAGTTGTTATGGAGGTCACAAAATGAAAAAAGATAACGTTATAAAATTTATTGTTTCACTTGTTATCATATTTGCACTTGCGTATGTTTCAATATTTGGAATAACAAATATAATAAATAGTGCAAAAGATATAAAAACTGGATTAGATATTAGTGGAGGAGTAAGCATTGTATATCAAGCAAAGGCAGAAGATAATGTATCAATAACTCAAGATGATTTAGATACAGCAGTGGCTGTTATTAGAAAAAGATTAGAACTTAAAAATATGTTTGATGCATATGTTAGAACAGATACAGCTACTTCTCAAATATATATAGAAGTTCCAGCTGATATAAATGATACATCTAAAGATCCTTTAGATGCAATTGAAGGACTTGATAAAACTGCTAAAGTAGAGTTTAGAGATCCAGATTCAAATGTTTTGCTATCAGGCACAGATATAAAATCTGCAAGTTATAGTGAAGATGCTGTTGATAATACTGGACTTCCTTCTCCTCACGTAGTACTAGAATTTAGTGAAGAAGGAAAAGCTAAATTTGCAGAAGCAACTGAGAAACTAGTTGGACAAGAAATATCAATATATTTAGATGATACTTTACTTACTTCTCCAACAGTTCAAAGTAAAATAGATTCTAATACAGCAATTATTACTATGGGATCACAAGAAGAATATGATGTAAGAAGAGATAGTGCTAAACAATATGCATTACTTATTGATTCTGGTTCGCTTCCATTTTCTTTGGACGTAATAAGCAAAGAATATGTTGGACCATATATTGGTCAAAAAGCACTAGAAATTAGTATAAAAGCTGGTATTGTTGCTTTAATACTAGTTGCACTTATAATGATAGTAATATATAGATTGCCAGGTGTTATAGCAAGTATATCACTTGTAACATATGTTTCAATTATACTTATAATAATGTCTCAAACTGGAATTAGTTTAACACTTCCAGGTATCGCTGGATTAATACTATCTGTTGGAATGGCAGTTGATGCAAATGTAATAATATTTGAAAGATTGAAGGAAGAATTGAAGAGCAAAATAGGAGCAACAAAAGCCTTTGAAAAGAGCTTTAAAAATTCACTTCCAGCAATAATTGATGGTAATATCACAACTTGTATAATAGCTATATTATTGTACATATTTGGTGTGGGATCAATTAAAGGATTTGGAATAGTACTTGCTATTGGTGTATTAGTAAGTTTATTTACAGCATGTGTTGTTACAAAGTTTCTATTAAGACAATTGATTCCTATAGCAAATAAGAACTCATTCTTATTTGGCGTAAAAAAGGAGGCAGAATAATATGGATTTTTTGAAGCACAAATACGTTTTCTTAATTATGTCTCTTGCAATTATTGCTTTTGGTATAATCTATGGTTTGGTTACAGGTTTTAAGTTTGATGTTGATTTTAAAGGTGGAACAGCAATAAACGTAGACCTAAATCAAGAATTTGACAATGTAGATGTACAAAATATTGTAAAAGATACAGTAGGTCAAGTACCACTTGTACAAAAAGTTACTGGTGGAAATAATTCTGTATCAATAACAACAGAAATAATACCTTCTGAGGAAGCCGATAAGATAGTTGAGGCTCTAAAAGAAAAATATCAAAATATGGGGGATGCTACTACAAGAAATGTTCAACCTGCTTATGGAAAAGAACTTATTAATTCTGCATTACTTGCAATTGTAGTTTCTATAGTAATAGTACTTATATATATAATCATAAGATTTAAAACTTTAGGAGTTACAGCAGCAATAACTGCAATTATAGCATTAATACATGACGCAGCATTTTTAATATCAATTTATGGAATATTTAAGTTACCAATTAATTCTACTTTTGTAGCCGTAATTTTAACAATAATTGGATATTCTATTAACGATACTATAGTTGTTTATGATAGAATAAGAGAAAATAGAAAAAAATTATCACTTTCTAAAGATTTAAAAGAAACTATAAATGTAAGTTTATCACAAACTATAAGAAGAACAATATTTACATCACTTACTACAGTAGTAACAGTTGGAATAGTTTATGTATTTGCATTGTTAAATAATCAACAAGTATTAAAAGAATTTTCTTTACCACTTATAATAGGAGTATTAGTTGGAACATATTCTTCAATGTTCATTGCTACTTCATTGTGGTATATATTAGAAACATTTATTTCAAAAAGGAAAAAAACTGTAAAAAAATGAAAATAAAAATCGAAATAAAATAGCATAATTCTATATAATATGGTATAATATTATGAAAGGAATACAAAAATGAAATTTTTGTCAATAATTTTAGCTACAGCTATAGGAGTAATACTAGCAGTATTAATTATAGTATTAGTTATAATTTTTAAAATTAATAAATCTTTTGGTAAATCTGGTTTAAACAGCTTAAAAAATGCTATACATAGTGTAAAATCTGCTAAATTAAGAGAGTATTCTAGAGTAAAAGATGTATCAGGAATGACTACATTGTTAGAGCCTAGTATATTAAGAGATTTTCCACAATTTAATAAAGATCTTATATATGCAAAGGTTGAATCCAATTTAAGGAAAATATTTAATGCAATTGAAAATAAATCAATTAGTGGAATTGTAGATGATGATGATTTATTTTTGTTGAAATCTACTTTAATAGAAAAAATTGAAGATTTAAAAGGATTAGATACTGAAATTTCATACGATGAGGTACAATTCCATAGACATTCTATAAAAAATTATAATAAATCTGATGGTATTGCGACAGTTACAATTTCTTCTTCACTTGAGTATTATTACTCTGCTAAAGGGGCTAATGTAAAAAGTGATAAAGAACTAGAAAAAGTCAAAAAGCAAACAAGATATACAACAGAGTTTGTATATATATATGATGAAACAAAGTTTGAAAAAAATGAATCAATCTTTGGATTAAGTTGCCCAAATTGTGGGGCACCACTAAAAAGGTTAGATTTAGGTTCTTGTGAATATTGTAGTGCTCATTTAGAACCTATTAATCTAAAAATATGGAAAATGTCTTCTTATAAGGAAGACTATGAATAAAATGGGGGGATTTTATGGGATTAATTAGAGCCGCTGCAGGCGCGATTGGAAGTGCACTGCAAGATCAATGGAAAGAGGCCATTAGATGTGAAGATTTGTCAGATAATGTACTTATGGTTAAGAAAACTACACCAAATGGTGTAATTTCTAATGGTTCAACAGTAATTGTTGCACCTGGACAATGTGCTATTTTATATGATAATGGTAGAGTAATAGATGCAACAGCAGAAAAAGGAACTTATACTTTTGATTCTTCTTCTACACCATCATTCTTTGCAGGACAATTTGGAGATGTATTTAAAGAAATGTGGCAAAGATTTACTTATAATGGAGGAAGTGCTAAGCAACAAGCAGTATTTTTCATAAACATAAAGGAGATAATGAATAATAAATTTGGAACACCAGCACCAGTTCCTTTCCAAGATTGGGCACATATAATACCAAATCAAATGACTGGAACTGCAACACCTTTACGTGTTGAGATAAAATGCTTTGGAAGATATACATTTAAAATAATAGATCCAGCTTTATTTATGAGTCAAATTGCAGGTACTGCTGATGTTTATACTAAAGAAAGTTTAGTAGAGCAAATGAGAGCTGAGGTTGTTTCTACATTTAAAAGTGTTTTAAATGAACTAGGAACATCTAAGAAGCAAATTCCTGCTCTTGAACTTCCAGGTATATCTGATTCAGAATTTAGAAACTTGATGAGTGAAAAGGTATTTGATGAGCAAATTAGAAAAAGAGGAATTGAAATTGTAAGTTTTGCAGTTGAATCAGTTACACTTACAGACGAGTCTGAAAAGAAAATTGATGAATACGAACTTAGTTCAAATTCATATATGCAACAAGGAAAACTTGTTGGATCATATGCTAATGCAGTTGAAGAGGCTGCTAAAAATGCAAATGGAGCAGCAAATGGCTTCATGGGAATTGGAATGATGAACATGGCTAGTGGCGGTGTTGTTGGCGGTGTAACACAGGGACCATGGCAACAACAAAATACTGCTCAATCTTCATCAGCTGTAGTAACAGCTCCATCAAATGCAGATACATGGGAGTGTCCAAACTGTAAGAAAAAAGTTGAAGGAAGATTTTGCTCAGATTGTGGAGCAAAAAAACCAGATGAATCATCTGAAAAAAAATGCCCAAAATGCGGTGCAAAAGTAAATGGAAAATTCTGTTCTGAATGTGGACAAGAATATAGTAATGAATAAAATTAAATAATATATTATGAAACGACACATGTTGAGCTTAAAGCTCGTAAATCTGATTACGGTACTAAAAAATTATCGTGCAGAAAAACATGTGTCTTTTTGCGTCCAAAATAGAAAGGAGGAAAATATGCCACAGACAAAAAAACAAAGATTAATTTTTGCTTTAATTACCGTTATAATAACTGTTCCATGCTTTGTATTTTATTGCTCATCTTACGAGGCAGGTGGATTTAATGTAGAAGTTATTAAAAATTCTTGGATTTTTATTCCAATAGAATTTATAATGGCTTACTTGTCTGAAATATTTATAGGAAGTCCATTGTCATTAAAATTTGCCTTGAAAGCTATTGATCCAAAGAAGAATGATGGTATGATTGTTGAAACAGCAGTAATATGTGCAACTGTTGGAATTATGTGCCCATGGATGAGCTTTTTGGCAACTATTTTATATAATGGAATTATAGGAGTAGGAATGAATGGAGCACCACTTGGTAATTTTATTATTAACTTTATACCTTATTGGTTACAAAAAGTAGTATTAAATTTCCCATTTGCGTTGCTTTCACAATTATTTTTTATACAACCATTAACAAGAACAATATTTAGAAGAATATATAAGATTAAAGATTAATTTAAGCTAAATTAAGAATAATGGAAAAAAATTACCTTCTTTTTATTGAAATAATTATAAGAATATTATAATATTATGGTGTTATATAAAGAAGGAGTGATTAAAGCATGAAAAATGAATTAATAATAAAAAGTTGTAAAACTTGTAATGCATTAATAAAAGTTATAAAAGATTGCAATAATGAAGATTGTAAGATAATGTGTTGTGGGACACCGATGGAAGAGTTAGTGCCAAATTCAGTAGATGCAGCACACGAAAAACATGTTCCAACTTATGAAAAAGTTGAAGATGAAATATTAGTTAAAGTAAATCATGTAATGGAGAAGGAACATTACATTGAATGGCTATGCATGGTACATGATAATTTAGAATATATGGTAAAATTATACCCTGAACAAGAAGCACAGGCAAGATTTCCATATATTCCAAATTCTACAATATATGCTTATTGTAATAAACATGGACTATGGTCTGCACAAGTTAATTAAAGGGATATGATGCTATGAAAAAATATTTACAATTTATCATAAAAGGAATATATGCTGGTATCATGATAGGAATTGGTGGTATAGCATATCTTGCAATTCCAAATAAAGCACTAGGCTCATTTATATTTTCTATTGGCCTTCTTACAGTTTGTATGTATTCACTTAATCTTTATACTGGTAAAATAGGTTATATTTTAGAAAATAGAATAAGTTATGTAATAGAACTATTGCTATCATTAATTGGTAATTTTATTGGAAGTTTTTTAGTTGGAAATTTAATGAGAATGACTAGATTTACAACATATGTTGAGACAGCAAAAAATATAGTAAATATAAAGTTAAATGATAGTGCAATTAGTATATTTATTTTATCTGTTTTCTGTGGAATAATAATGTACTTAGCTGTAAATAATTATAAGAAAGAAGAGGGACAAATAGGTAAATATATAACTATAGTTATGGGAGTTATGGCATTTATATTGTGTGGCTTTGAGCACTGTGTAGCAAATATGTTTTATTTTAGTATAGCTGGTATTTGGAATAGTAAGGTTATATTATATTTATTAATAATGATTTTAGGTAATAGTGTAGGCTCAATTATAATTGCATTTTATTACAATTTATTTAATAAGAAGAAATTATTAACTGAAAACAATAAAAAAGTATAAGTTCATTTAGGACTTATACTTTTTTTACGAAAAAATTATAAATTTTATAAAATCTGTTTGATGTTATAAGTGATACCATTTATCATATTGAAACTTAATCCCAAAGATAGAATAGTATCAGGTTCGACATCCTCATTTATTTGGGACACATTTTTATCATCAGGATTAACAAGTGCGACTTCACAAAAGTTTTTGTATGGAGTAACACTTTTTATTCTCATTTTGTCAAAATAATAGTGATCATATACGCATTTACAGTCTATACAGTTATGTGTTGCGATGATATCATCTTGTGTGTAGAAAATAAGGAAACCTTTATTAGTAATTATTAAATCGGGTATATTTAGTAGTATGTTACTAAGATCGTAGGAAGGAATTATATGATAAAGGCCAGCAGTATCTTGATAATAGCATACTATGTTGGGATCTTCATGGTTTATAATTACACATCCGTGAATAACGGAAATTCTTTTTCCAGATATTTCTGATACGAAAATTCTTGAAACAAATGCATTTAGTTTAGAATCAAGGCCTATATTAGATAAATCATTATCTCTTTCATATATAGCTATTGGTCTCTCGCTTTCAACGATTAGGGTAATGTCTCCATTGTTAATTATTATTGGATTTTCGTCATACCGAGTTTCACCTTCAAAAGTTGTTATTTTCTTTGCTACAATCTGATTTGTCATGATGTAAATACCTCCAAAATTATTTTAAATTTTATCGCAGTTAGTAATACGCGATATTTATGCTAATAAGTAAAACTATTATAACACTGATTTGGGTTTATGTCAATGAGTATCATAATAGAGTTTTTTTCATATTATATCATAGTATAAATAATTTAAGGAGGAAAATAATGAGTACATCTAAAATTAAATGTGATAATAACACAAATTATAATTTAACATGTGATAGCAATGTAGTATGTTGTGATGTCTGTGATAAACATTTACCACCAATGTGTGGAGTACAAGAATACCAATGTTTACCTGGCCCTGTAGGACCAATGGGACCTCAAGGCTTGCAAGGTGTTCCAGGACCAATGGGACCAACTGGACCACAAGGAATGCCGGGAATGCAAGGAATACCAGGACCTGTTGGACCAGAAGGAATGCAAGGAATAAAAGGGGATACTGGGCCAATGGGACCTCAAGGTCTGCAAGGTATTCCAGGGCCAATGGGACCAACTGGACCTCAAGGAATTCAAGGATTACAAGGAATAAAAGGTGATACAGGTCCACAGGGAATACCTGGTGAAACAGGGGCAACAGGGGCAATAGGCCCACAAGGAATAACTGGTGCAACCGGTCCAAAAGGTGACCAAGGTATACAGGGAATACAAGGAGTAAAGGGAGATATAGGACCCCAAGGAGAACAAGGAATTCAGGGAATTCCAGGACCTCAAGGAGAGCAAGGTATACCAGGGCCTCAAGGAGAACAAGGAGTAGCGGGACCACCAGGTCCAATGGGTCCATCAGGTAGTGCTCTCTTAAGTGCATATGGTGGAAAATATAATAACATGACATCAAATTTAGATACTCAAGGAGCAGGCACATGGGTACAGATTCCATTAACTGAAGAAATGGATAATATAAATGTTGTCAATTCAACTCAAAATTCTATTACTTTAGAGCAAGATGGAATATATGAATTAAATTATTCAGTTAATTTTACTACAGATAAACCTACAACGATAAGTTTAATGGTAAGAGAAAATTCTGTAATGATACCTGCAGCAGTTTTAATTAGGCAGGTAAATGCTAATCAAATTAATGATTTTAGTGGTAGTGCAATTGCAGCATTATCTTATCCAGATACACTAGATATGGCTATTTCAGCAACTGATGATAATGTGCAAATAACTTTTGGTCAAGGTGTGACTGCTTCTTTAAGTATAAAGAAATTGGATGAAAAAGAATAGCAAAAAAAATGATAAGACATCTTGTCTTACCATTTTTTTTACAGGTTGTTAAAAAAGTTCTCAATAACGATCTTATTTTCTGCATCAAAATATTTCCCGTTCTCAAATTTCGAATGATCGGATGTTATCAATTTTAATAATTCTGATTTGTTAACAAAAGAAATTTGAAAATTTTGCGACTTTTCACCTTCTGTAAGGCTGATTTTATTATTTTGAATACCATAGTTAGTTTTAACATAAAAATAAGTTGTGATAGTATGTCTAAAACCAAAAGTGCCGATTCTGTAATCAAAATAATTATCATATATCGTTTCTAGTTCAAATAGTTTTGAAAAATCAGATAGTTCAAAATCGATTCCCATCTCTTCTTTTAATTCTCGTTTGACAGTCTCTAAAGGTGTTTCACCACTTTCAGATTTACCCCCAGGGAAAATACATTTTCCACCCTCAAAGCTTATTGCAAATTCACCTAGGCTATTTTCAACAATTGCTCGAGATTTTCTTAAATATCTAAAACGCTCATCAGGAATTAATCCCTTAGGATTAATGAGTATTTTTGGGGGCTCATTATATGCTTTGTAATCCATAATAACCCTCCTCGCAATAATTAAATTTAGAGAACTTGCCTATATAAATTTATGAAGCAGAATAAGAACTTATAAATTAATTATAGCATTCTTTTACATTAATTGCAAGAAAAGTATTTAATCAAAATACGGTTATATCTTACATATTAATTTTTAAAATTTAGTGTCAACCCAATTTCCAAAATTATTTTTATATTTATTTGTATTCAAATCATATAATTTAAAATTATACGTTTCACCAATAACTACGCCAAGACTATCATAAAATGTATTATCATATGTAAGAGAAACGATGTAAGTATTATTAATTTCTGGTAGTGGCATTCCCATAGCTGAATTTGGAATAACACTTATAATTGTATTTTCTTTTTCTTCATTAGATTTTTTATCAATTTCTAGTTTTTCCTTTTCTGCTGGTAATAAACTTTGTTCATAATCAGATAACCTTACATTTCCACCAAAAGTATAAAAGTCTACTGTATCTTTTCCGTAATTTCCTTTTATATCTTTTAAAACTGTAGCTCTTAAATTAGTAATTGGATATGCATTATTATTTATTTTTTTTGAAAAATTGTTATAACTTAATATATTATCTATTTTTACTACAAGTATATATTGCGTACTACCAATACTTCCAAAACTTGTATTTGACATTTCAATTGTATTTAATGTATTATTAGCAGTATTTTCATGATCTTTTACATTATTATCAGTTAAATCATCGTAAGTAACATTTTTACTAATTATACTTTCTTTGTTGAGCAATGATTTTTTGTTAGTTATATAAATAATACCAAATGCTAAATCCAAAAATATAATTGTAATACTTGCTACTAATTTTAAACTTTTATTACTTCTTTTCTCATTTAATATATCTATATTTATATATCTTTTTTCTTCGATTTCATTTAACTTTTGTTTTAATACATCATCAACTTTTCCCTTAATCATAATTTAACCCCTTTCCATATTTTTGTTTGATTTTTGATTTTGCTCTCATTAATTTACTTCTAACTGTATTTTCATTTATATCTAATATTTGTGATATTTCAATAGATGAATAGTCATCAAGAATACTCATAACTAAAATTAATTTTTCTTCTTCAGATAAAAAATTTATCATTTCAAAAAAGTCTATATCACTTGTAACTTCAATAAAATTATCTTCTGCTTGTAAATATTTTTCAGCTTCAATTTCTTCGTAAGAATAAAGATTTATTTTATTTTCATTTAAAATTTTATAGCAATTATTAATTAAAATTTTAGTAACCCAACTTTTAAATTTGCTTAAATCTTTCAAATCTTTCAGGTTTTGATATGAAAGTAGTACAGTTTCTTGAATACAATCTTTAATGTCATCTTCATTATTTAACTTTGACTTTGCTATTATATACAAATCTCTTTCTATTTTATTTAAAGCATGAATAAAACTTTTTTTGTTTCCTTTTAGAGCTTTTTTTAAGAGAATTTCTATTTCCATGTTTTTCCCTCCTAAATATATAGATAATAATTTTTTTAAATTTGTTGCTCTTTTTCAAATTTTATCATAAAATTTTTGCTTTGTTGGAACTTTATAGAAAATAAAAAATAATATCATCCTTTTGCAGAATGATATTATTGTCAATCTCTTGTTTTTGTATCTTAAAATGTTTAGCCAATATCAAATATTTTCTTCATCTTTTATTTCATCTTTATTTAGAGTTAATGTGTATAATTTTATACTTATTATTATTTCTATAATTGATAGTATAAATAATATTATCATTACCTTAATCATTGAATTGTTTATTAAAATTATTGTAAAACTTAAGCTCATTATTGCTCTTATAATTTTTCTTGCTAACTCCATTATTGTTAATAATTGTTGCTGATTTTCTTTTCTAGAATTTCTTAATGCTAAATCTTGCATATATACTTTGAATGGATCTCTAATAAATAATATAATTATATACCCTAAACTCATAATACTAAATTTTAGTGCTATAAAGTTTTTAATAAAAGAGCCTAATATAATAAGTATAATAGATATACTAAGTAATATTGGCAAAATTATTCCAACTTTTTCTTTATACTTGTTATGTATTTTATTAAAAAACATATTAGAAATAACCCTTACAATTCTAGACACACATAATATACCACCAATTATTAATGCTGCTTTTTGTACATTAAATATTAAAAGTAATTCTTGTTGTATAAATAGCTTTCCATTTGTATGTCCAGAAGCTACAATAGGGTAGAAGAGACCATAAGAAATAATTAATGCTATAATTAACTTATTATAATTAATTTTAGTCTTATATTTATTTTTAGTTTCTTCCTTAATCTTATTGTAATTAGAATAATCTACTATATAAAATGATAATATAAAGCATATTAAACATGAAGTAATGCACGCAAGCATTGGTAAATAATTATTTAAGTTAAACATTAAACTTGCAATAAATGATATAATCATTGTTGCTGTTGCATATATGGTAGTAGACTTTGTTTTAACTCTTATATATTCATCATTTCTATTTTGTAACTCAAGATTATTCTTCAATATTGCATTTGACATATTTTTGAATGTAAATGCAATTTCATAAATGATATTTCCTAAAGCTACAACTATATAATTTGGTCCAAAAGTTAATAATAGGCTAGATATTAACAATAGCATTGATCCTAATCTTACTGAATTTGTATTTCCTATTTTCTTGATAATACTTAATAGTGGAACTTGTAAAGCTATACAAGTTATTAATGACACAGTAGTTAAAGAAACTATTTGTGATGCATTAAAATTTTTTACAACTGTTAAAAATAAGGTATCTATCGCTACCCAAAATAACAAATCATCTGATAGGCCAGAATACCATGGAAATATCTTGTTAAATTTTGTCATTTTTTCTTGTTCCATTTTTCTCTCCAATTTATTCTTTTTCTACATAATAATATCATAAACATTATTTAATTTAAAGTTCATAAACAAAAAAGTAAATAAAACAATATAAGACATGAAAAAATCGACTTTTTAGAGCCGATCTTAATTTCTTCAGTTTTGTTATATCAAAAATATATTTCTTATTACATTTCATATTCTTTTATTTCGCAATTTTTTTGACCACTTATTTTAAGAAGCATTCCGTCTTTTGGTATTTCTTGAAAATAAAATTGTATAGCTCTTGATACAGCACCATGAGTGACTAACAATATATTTTTGCCACTATACTTAACCTTAATTTCATCTAAAAATGAGTGTACTCTATCAAAAAGTTCAGGTAATGTTTCAAGTCCTTCTACTGGTTTAGTTGAATAATAATTGTAGTATTCTGTAAAATAGTAATTATCTAATACAGTTCTTGTTAATTTTCCGCCTTCTCTTTCAATCAATCTATCATCATAGATTACTGGAATTTTATTTACATTTATTAATTTCATAGTGTGTTTAGTTCTTTTCATAGGTGAACATATTATAAGATCAATATCAAGCTTCTTTACATTTTTGCTTACTTCAATTGCTTGCTTTATTCCAGTTTCATTTATATCTTCATCATATCTACAATTATACCTATTTTCTTTATTACAATCTGTTTGACCATGTCTAATTACATATAATTTCATTTTTAATTCCTTCCAAATTTATATTTGTTTTAAAAATCTTTAATTAATCTATAGAAGTTATAATATCATAAAAATTAGATATTTTCAACAAACGTAACTGCTAATACAAAAAAGATTTTGTAAAAAATACAAAATCTTTTTTATGGGTTAAATTAAATATTTAAAATAATTTGTGAATAGACAAAGCGCTATTTATAGTTCTTTATTTGTGTATCATTGCTTGTGTCATAACTACTTTGTATGGTGATAAACCAATTTCAGACCTTGATTCTGATACTGATACTGATACGCCTCCTTGTGGTTGCCATCCTAACTTAATTAGGCTATCTACTTTCTGCTGTAATTCGATAGCGCACATTTGCTCTCTAACATCGCTAACAACAATAACCTGATAATCCATTTTTGTTTCCCTCCTAACAATTGTTATATGAGATTTTCAAACTTTATAGTTTTGAACATAATGTATTATATCATGTCTTTCAAAATAAATCAATGAATTAACAAGCATTAAAGATTATATAAAAAGCATAGATTATTTTAACCTGCTACTGGGTGTTTACCATAACCTGCAAGACCAATTTGACCATCGGCCCATCCAACTTGTCCATCCATGTAGACAACTACCCACTGATGTGTCCATTGATTTTTATTAACATGAGTCCAAGAATAACCCATTTCTTCTAAAACCATACCTAGGGCACTAGTTGTTCCTGCACATGAAGCTTCACCTTTAATAAAGACTCCGTAAGCGGTATAGTAATCACTTCCTGTCTCTTTATAAACACAGCGACTATAATAACTTTGGACAATTCTAGCAGCTTGTTGTACTTTTTCTAAATCAGTATCACCAGTAATACTGCTAGCTATTTGACGAGCTATAACACGAGCTTGAGCTTCTTTAGAACTAGCAGAACTACCACCAGAAGAACTACCAGAAGAGCCACTTGAATAACCACCACTGTAATTAGTTCCTGCACTATAATTTGTTTTATCGGTAGTAGCTGATACAATATTTGATTTTACACTTTCATATTTTTGATTATTATAAGTAAATGTTACAATTACATAATAGAAACGAGTTTTGTTACTATCTAAATTGGATTCAGTGTAGCTTTCTTCAGCTACATTTTCAGAGAGCATAGAATATTCACCATCTTGACTATCTGATCCGTAAATAGAATAAGTATATGTTACATCACTTTCATCATCATTTTTAAGGCTTAATTTATCGTATTTGTCCCAAGTTAATTTAATAGATGATGTTGCACTAGAAGTAGCTTGAAGGTTATTTACCATTTCACTTTTAGTCATTGTTTCAACTAAATTACTTTCTTTACTAGATGATTCTTTTCCATCAATAGTAGCATTTATAACTACTTGGTATTTATAATTTGCAAATGGAGATAGTTCTTTAGCTGTATATTTATTTTCTTTAATATCAGTAATTTTAGTTGTCTCATTTGTCTTACTATCAGTAGATAAAATAGTATAAGTAATTTCAATATCACTGCCATCTATATTTTTTTCATTTGTTTCCCAATTAGACCATGATAAATCAACACTGGTATCAGTTACTTCTCCTAAAGTAAGATCCTCAATTGGTTTTATATCAAGGGATGCAGTATGAAACGTTAATAATTTGCTTACACTGGAATAAACTTTTTTGTCCTTAGAATTATGATAAGTTATAATAACAGCATAATAATCTGTATCTGCAGGAAGACTATTAATACTTATCTCTTTTTGATTTTGATTATCAAATATTTGATATTCATCTTCTAATTCAACATTATTTTTTAATGTTTCAAAGACACTATCTTTGGAAAATTCTTTAGAAGAAATAATTACTTCATAGTTTTCATCTTTTGAATAGTCCCAAGATAATTTTATGGCATGAAATGAATTATCTGCTACAATTACATTTTCTGGATAAATAAAATATTTATTATAGACAAAATAACCGCTGATTGCCAAAGCAATAATTACTAAAATAGGAATAATAATTAGCAACAATTTTTTCTTTAAGCTTTTTTTATTTTTACTTGGCTTTTTTACTTCTTCAATATTCGTATCAGTTTTATTACTTTCATCATTAGAGTTAGAATCAGAAATCTTGTTATCTAATGGCTCCTTGATATCAGTACTTTTATCATTCTCTGTTGTATCATTTGTGACTACTTTATCTTCTTCAATTGTGCGATCCTTTTTCATATTCTTACACTTCCATATATTATATACGTATATTATACTACATTTTACGACAAATGTACATAATTTAAAAAATATAAGGAACCGTTTATTAAGGATTTTTATATTGCTCAAGAAAAAGACAAAAAAAGATCTCCCAATCTCAAGCTAAGCAGTTGCTTTTGCAAGAGATTGGAGACCTTTTTTTATCAACATGCAATTTTTGTAATTTATTCCATAAAAAAATACCATTCTTCTTCAGAATGGTATTTCTATTTATCTGCTTTATAGTTCGAACAGATACGTTATTGGTGGGAATGACCGGAATCGAACCGGTACGAGGTTTAACCCTCGCAGGATTTTAAGTCCTGTGCGTCTGCCAGTTCCGCCACACTCCCAAATAACAAAATTATTATAGCATATAAAAATTTTTTTGTCAATAACTTTAAATCCATTTTAAAAACATATTTATTAAAATTTTAAGAACCTTATAGACAATAAATTATTTGTCTGTAAGGTTCCTAATTTATTATATTTCCTTTCCATAATAAGCATCAATTAATATCTTTTTTAAGTCTTCAACTAAAGGTAGTTTTGGATTAGAAGTTGTACACTGGTCTTCGAACGCTTTATATGATAGTTCATCTACTTTTTCCATGTAAGTCTCTTCATCTATACCTTCTTCTTTAAATGATTTTGACATATTTAAATCTTTCATTAATTTTTGAATAGATTTTATAAGTGAAGCAACACCTTCTTCTGTAGTTGAAGCTTTAAGACCTTGACGTTTAGCAAGATTTGCATAACGAGTATCAGCAATAAAGTATTCATACTTTGGAAAAGATACAAATTTATCTGGAGTTATTGAATTGTATTTAATAACATACGGAAGTAATATTGCATTTGCTCTGCCATGAGGAACATGGAATTCAGCTCCAATCTTATGTGCAAGTGAATGATTAATTCCTAAAAATGCATTAGAAA
Organism: uncultured Clostridia bacterium; assembly: GCA_947628005.1. GTDB lineage: Bacteria > Bacillota > Clostridia > TANB77 > CAG-465 > CAG-465. Next base: position 107,811 of record CANQYI010000001.1, on the reverse strand, counting down.
ATGCCATACCAGCAATAGTACTTGCATTGTGCATTTTTTCCCTTGCTTCTTTATCATTACTGTCATTATAAGATCTAACTAAATATTCAAATACTAATTCAAAAGCTTTTTCTGCTAGACCATCAGTATAGTCATTTGCCATATTTGAAACATATGCTTCAATAGCATGTGTTAATACGTCCATTCCAGTATCGGCTACAGTCTTTTTAGGAAGTGAGTAAACAAGTTCGGGATCTATTATTGCAATTGTTGGAACAAGAGCATAATCAGCTAGAGGATATTTCATATTATTTTTCTTATCAGATATAACTGCAAATGATGTAGTTTCTGAACCAGTTCCACTTGTTGTTGGAATAGCTACAAGTTTTGCTTTTTTACCAAGATCCTCTATCTTGTAAACTCTTTTTCTTATGTCCATAAATTTTGTTTTCATAGCATCTAAGTTAACATCAGGTTGTTCATATAGTAGCCACATACCTTTTGCAGCATCTATAGCACTACCACCACCAAGAGCTATTATACAATCTGGTTCAAATTTTCTCATTATATCTACGCCATTATTTATTGTATCAAAAGATGGATCAGGTTCAACATTAGAAAATACGTATGAATGAACTTTATTTTTTCTATTTCTTAAATAGTATAAAATTTTGTCTACATATCCAAGGCGTATCATTGCACCATCAGTTACAATAAATACTTTAGATATATCTTTCATTACTTCTAAATATTGTATAGAGCCTTTTTCAAAAAATATTTTATTTGGAACTTTAAACCACTGCATATTAACCCTCCTTTTAGCCATTCTCTTTATATTTATTAAATTTACGGCTGAAACATTAGATGTAGTAGAGTTTCCACCATATGTACCACATCCCAAAGTTAAAGAAGGCATATTCGTATTATAAATATCGCCAATTGCTCCGTGAGTAGAAGGAGAATTTACAATTATTCTTCCAGCTTTCATACTATTAGAAAATTTTTCTATTACTTTATTATCTTCACAGTGTATTACTGCAGAATGTCCTAATCCACCATATTCTAATAATTTAGAAGCAATATTAATTCCCTCATTTTCATTATCAACAATGTAGTAGGAAAGTATAGGACTTAATTTTTCTTTAGATAGTGGAAAATCGTCTCCAACTCCATCTAATTTTGCTATCAATATCTTTGTCTTTTTATCAACTTTGATTCCAGCTTCTTTTGCAATTTTATAAGCACTTTGTCCTACAATCTTAGGATTTATAGCTAAAGAACCATTTTTTTCAATAATTATATATTTTTGTAGTTTATCTCTATCTTTATTATTCAAAAAGTGACATCCATAGGATTTCATAAGCTTTTCAAAATCAGATTTAATCGCACTATCAACTATTACAGATTGTTCAGAAGCACATATCATACCATTATCGAAAGTTTTAGACATTATAATATCTGTAACAGAAGTTTTAAGCTTTGCACTTTTGTGTATATAACATGGTACATTTCCGGGACCAACTCCTAAAGCAGGTTTGCCACAAGAGTAGGCAGATTTAACCATGCCAGATCCACCAGTAGCAAGTATAATTTTTACTCCATCATGGTGCATAAGATAAGTAGTAGCCTCTATAGAGGGCTCTTCTATCCACTGTATACAATGTTTAGGAGCACCAGCTTTTATAGCTGCTTCTAGTACAGTTTTTGCTGCTTCAACACTGCATTTTTGCGCTGAAGGATGAAATCCAAAAATAATAGGATTTCTTGTCTTTACTGCGATTAAAGATTTAAATATTGTTGTAGAAGTTGGATTAGTTACTGGGGTAACACCAGCAATGATTCCGACTGGCTCTGCAACTAATTCATAGTCTTCAAGTTCATTATCTTCAATTACACCAACAGTTTTTTCATATTTTATATTGTGAAAAATGTATTCAGAAGCAAAAATGTTTTTTGTTACTTTATCTTCAAGTACACCTCTCTTAGTTTCTTCTATTGCAAGACGTGCAAGTTCCATATGCTTAGCATCAGCAGCAATAGACATTTGCTTTACAATATTGTCTATTTTTTCTTGGTCAAAATTCATATATTCTTTTTCTGCTTGCTTGGCATTCTTAATAAGATTATCTATCATTTTTGATATATTATTCTCACTCATATTAGACCTCCCACATTATACATATAAATTCTAGCACTAAAAAATAACTTAATCAATAAATAAGACAAATTTTACCAAATTGTAACATAACATTTTATTTGACTTTCATTGTATTATATGATAAAATATGTAAAAAATAAGGAGGAACGTTATGGGAAGAGGAAAATGGGATACATGTGAAAACTGTAAACATGGAATAGAAAATAGAGACGGAACTTATACTTGTGCTTTAGATAGATCAGAAACTGATAAAGATGATTGGTGCGACCATCACGAGGAAGAATAATAGAAAGCTGAGAATTTCTCAGCTTTTATTATTTTCATCATCTTTTAATACATATTTATATAAGATTTGGTTGTGTATTAAAGTAAACCAACCTTCATTCTTGCCGGGGATATCATAAAATAATATAGGAACTCTTAATTCTTCTTCTAAATCCATCATTTCATTAAAATCCTTAACATCAACTACACCAGAAAGTTTTGTTTTAACTGGATTTACTATTTCAACTATAACATCACCATAAGTTTTTAATATTTTATCAAGTTCAGCTTTATATTTTGATTTCACATATGACATTTTAAATATTTTATTAAAGTTCAAAGCAAATATTGCTAAATCAATTACAAATAGTATAATTGATATATACAGTAAATAAGAGTTAGATGAAGTTTGCAATTCATCATTAAAAATATCTTTAGAAGTTGATTTATCAAATGTTTCATCTATTGTAAATGCTTGATTATTAATAGGAATATTTATGCTAACATTGGAATCATCAAGTAATATTTGATTATTTATATCGTCTGTATTATAAACTTTAACATTTAAAGAAACATCTAAATAGGCGTCAATCGGTAACTTCAATACTGCTTTAAAATTTAAAACCTCATTTAAAAAATAAGGTAAATCAATATTTATTTTTTCGTTTATTAATACATTCGTACTTTCAAGATTTGTATAGGTACTATCTTGAGTAAGAATATAGCCTTTTTCCCACACTTGTGTATTTTTATCTTCAGATGAAGTTTTATAATGGCCTTTAATAGTTGCTATAACATTATAAGTATATTTTAAATTTATTTTTTTTGAAGTTACGAAATTATATTTTAGTTCTGAATCTATTGAATTTACAAGATTAGTTATATAAGTCTGTCCCTTTGGAAGAGAACTTTCTTCTATAAAATCATTTTCTACTAAATTTACTTTGTAATCTACATCTTTTTCAATATTATATGAATAAAGGGGAGTTTTACTAAAGTTATGATTATTTATATAATATGAAGTGAAGCATAAGATACTGGCAATTAATATTATGCTTAAGATTACAATTAAAATATATTTTTTGTTCTTTGTTTTATTCATATTCAACCTCTTTCTAACAAATACGAATTAATTTGATAATAGCATATTAAACCAAACACTAGGATAACCAATTTTTGGAATTGAAAAAATAACTTTTCCAATTATTTGATTAGAATTAACCTGTTCTGGATCTACAATTTCATTGTTGTCACCTTTAGTAATATAAATATTTTTCTCACTATCTACAATACTATGTATTCTATGAATTATAGTTTGATTATTTAATTTATATAAAATAATATCTCCCACTTTTAGATTATCAATATCTTTATTCTTTAATTTGCTCATTATTACTATGTCACCACGCTCAAATTGTGGAACCATACTATTAGACATTACTGCTACAGGCATAACCACAAATATTCCCGATACAAAGCAAATTAAAAGAATAGCTACTAAAACAAAAGGAATTACTGTAATCGGATTTTGCTTTTTTAAAGTCCTTTTTGAAACCTTATTACTATCTAGAACATTATAACTTACTATAAAGAAAGTTATAAAGGCAGTAATTATTTCTAATATGCTTTGATAAAACCAATCAATATCTGGAACTATTGGAAATACAATAAAAAATAATTGTATTATAGTTCTATATATTGTACTAGGAATAAATCCTGAATGAGTACAAAAGTAAGTAAATAAACAGTTATTTACAATTAGTGGTAGTAGAGTAGAGCAGGTATATTTAAATCCTAAATCAAGTGATTTAAAATTATCTACAAGTATTGAAAAGTCAATATTTATTAGTACAAAAGTTAAAGTTATTAAAATAAAGTTTAATTTGTTTTTCTTAGTTTTATTAGTAAGAAAAAATCTTACATACTCTTGCAAAATAATCACATACACTATTGAAAATAAATTCTCTAATATGGCAAGAACACTATGAGAATATGGCGTTTTTAAGAATCCAAAAATTAGTCCTAAAGAATAATATATTATTATATATGTAAGAGTTATAATTAAAACATTTTTTATTATACCTGTTTTATCTTTCTTTCTAATTCCTAAAAGTCTATTATTAAATATAAATGAGATAGTAAATAAGCCTGTCCATATTAAAGGCTTAATTATTAAAGAATAGGATTTTTTAAAATTTAAAAATATAGTATTAGGAAGTATAATTGTAAATATTAATAATAAAATATAAACAATGTAAGTGGGTAATTCTATTTTTTTCAAATTAGCCTCCTTATAGTAAAATTGTAAAAACCATAAGAAAACAAATATAAATATCTAGACTTTAACTCTAATTAATTTGTTTCTTATGGCTTTATTTTATTCAGCTTGAATGTAGTTTAGATTAATTGTTGCAGTTTTAGAAACGGAAGTTTCAGGAATTAGTTGACCATCATCTTCCCAAATTACAGTTACTGTTGCTATAACTTTTGAATCTGCATCTAGACTGTCTTTTTCATTTATTCCTGATATAGAATATTTAATATATTCAGGGCTTTCGGCATTTGCTTCTGCGATACCAGTAATACTGTCTAAAATAGCATCTACCCTTCCAGCGTTTTCAATTGTTATGTCGAATGTAGCATTAGCACCTGGATATTCTAAATCAACCTCAAAATTTGCTGATGTATTATTGAAAGTAGGAGTACCTTCTTTTAAATTTGCACCAGTTAATGCTCTAGGTGTAATATCTGTTATTTTTACATTCCAATTTGCTACGGCATTGGCAGTTCCTTTTACTACTAATTGTTGAGCAAGAGCAGCATAACCAATTGACATTGCAAGTATAGAAATGAGTAACGCTACAATTAAAATATTCCTTTTATCTTTCATCTTTTAACCTCCTAAATGTTTAGTAAAAGTTTATCATAAAATAAAACATATAGCAATAAAATTATATAAAAAATTAATTAATATTATTAAAATTTTTCTTTATTCGACTACAATAAATAGCTTGTAATTTTTCATTTGGGTAATATTTGTCAAGCAATACATCTAATTTATTTTTAGGCAAAATATTACGATTTCTTTCATATTCCCTGTATGAAGTTAAGAAAGTCATAATGAAGTTAAAAGTCATAAAAGCAATAATAAAAATAACAATTATATTTTTAAGAACTTTATTAGAAATTTTTTCTGTAATACTAAAAATTAAAGGTAATAAATACCTTATAAATAAAAATCCAATAATTCCCCAAAATATTGCATGTACTATACTAGTTCTACCTTGTATGTTCAAAAAATAATCATTATATTCCCAAAAAACAGTTCCAAATAATTTTTCTTGACAATAAGAGTATAAAAATTCAAGAAATGCCCCAGCAAACATAGCTATTAAAAAAAATATTTTCAAATTTTTTATTTTATAGTATATAAACATAAATAATATGGCTCCAATTCCATATACTGGAATAAAAGGACCATATAGTACACACTGAACACTACAAAACTGATGATACCTGAATAAATATATAATAGTTTCAAATATCCAACCTGCTATGCTACCAATAACAAATATTAATATATAGTTATCTATAGTAAAGAAATTATGTATTTTACTATATAAATCATCTGAATTTTTATAATTGTTAATCTTCATAAAATCACCATAATCATATTAATATTTTTTTCAAAAATTTAATTTTTATTCGGGCCATTTTTTTTGTAAAGAAAAATCGAATTGTGAAAATTATGTAAAATTTATTGACAAATTAGTATTAGTTATATATAATAAATACCTAGATTTGGAGGCGTTTAATGTGTTAAGATTAGAAAATATTAGTAAAAGTTTTAAAACAGGAGATTTCATTCAACATGCGCTAAATAATGTAAGCTTAGAATTTAGAGAAAATGAATTTGTAGCTATATTAGGTCCTAGTGGAAGTGGAAAAACTACACTTTTAAATATAATTGGTGGACTCGATAGATATGATCAAGGTGATTTAATTATAAATGGAAAATCTACAAAGGAATTTAAGGATGTAGATTGGGATGCTTACAGAAATAATTCAATTGGATTTATTTTCCAAAATTATAACTTAATTAATCATATATCAGTACTAAATAATGTTGAAATGTGTATGACACTTAGTGGAGTCAGCTCTAAAGAAAGAAAAAGAAGAGCAAAAGAGGCTTTAGAAAAAGTTGGACTAAAAGATCATATGCATAAGAAACCAAATCAGTTATCAGGTGGTCAAATGCAAAGAGTAGCTATAGCTAGAGCACTTACTAATGACCCAGACATAATTCTTGCAGATGAACCAACAGGTGCATTAGATACAGAAACTAGTGTACAAATTATGGAACTTATAAAAGAAATTGCAAAAGATAAATTAGTTATAATGGTAACACATAATCCAGAACTTGCTGAAAATTATGCTACTAGAGTAATAAAATTAAAAGATGGAAATCTTTTAGAAGATTCAAATCCAATAGATAAAAATGAAAAGAATAAAGTAGAATATAAAATTAATAAAACTAGCATGAAATTCTTTACTGCTCTAAATCTTTCTTTTAATAATATAAAAACTAAAAAAGGTAGAACTATACTTACAGCATTTGCCTCAAGTATAGGTATAATAGGTATAGCACTGATATTATCACTATCTAATGGATTTGATAAGCAAATAGATAAATTTGAAAAAGAAACGTTATCACAGATGCCTATAGTAATATCTGAACAGTCAATGAGTGTGACTGAAGATGATTTGAAAACTATGCAAGATGATATAGCTAAAACAACGGATGATTCATATAAAGATGAGCAAATTATTCATCCACAGAAAACTATAGAAAATTTAATTCATACAAATAACATAACAAATGAATATAAAAACTATATTGAAAATGCAGACCAAAACTTAATTGGTGGAATTTGTTATAATAGAGCTACTAAATTAAATGTACTTGTAAAAGTTGATTCAGAAATAAAAATGGTAACAAATACAAATATGTTTTTCCCAATTCCAGAAAAAGATGGAAGTGCAAAAAACAGCAATATAATGACAGATAATTTTGATGTTATATACGGTAAATTACCTGAAAACATGGATGAGATTGTAATTTTAATTGATACTAAAAATAGAATAGATTCAAAAATATTAGAAGCAATTGGTTATAAAGATGAAGAAAATATAGAATTTGAAGATATTGTTGGAAAAGAGTTTAAGGTTATATTAAATGATGAACTTTATAATTCACTCGGACAGTTTTTCACTATAAATACAGATTATGAAAAACTTTATAATAGTGAAAATGCTATTACTTTAAAAATTACAGGAATTATAAGGGGAAAAGAAGATAATGAATTTGCTAAAATGAGTGGCAACGGATTTATATATACAGAAGATTTAATGAAATATATAATAGAAAAAAATAATCAATCTGAAATAGTAAAAGCACAAGACGAAAAAGATTATAATATCTTAACAGGAGAAAAGTTTGATTTAACAACAAAAGAGGGTAAAAGAGAAAAGGAAAATATGTTAGCATATCTTGGAAAAGATCTTGCACCAGTAGCTATACAAATATATCCAAAGGATTTTGACACTAAAGATAAATTAGTAGAATATCTAGATGAATACAATGCTGATAAAGAAGATGATGATAAAGTACTATATACAGATTATGCACAGGCAATTACTACTCTTTCTGGTAATATAATGGATGCAATAACTGTTGTACTTATTGCTTTCTCTGCAATATCATTGGTAGTTTCATCTATAATGATAGGAATAATAACATATATTTCTGTACTAGAGAGAACTAAGGAAATAGGAATACTTAGAGCTTTAGGTGCAAGAAAGAAAGATATAACACGTGTATTTAATGCTGAAACTTTTATAATTGGTGTTTGCTCAGGAGCAATTGGTATTTTGATTACAAATATATTAATTATACCAACTAATATTATTATTGAAAATTTAACTGAGTTACCAAATGTAGCAGTTTTAAATCCAATACATGCTATTATATTAATAATAATAAGTATTTTATTGACATTAATAGGAGGCTTTATACCTGCAAAAATTGCTAGTAGGAAGGATCCAGTAGATGCTTTAAGAACTGAATAATATATAAAAGTGGAGTTTTATTACTTCACTTTTTTTTAATATTATGATAATATTATAAATTGATTGGAATTCGAGGTACAAAAATGAAAAAAATTAATATATTAAAACATTTACATACTGTAAATAAACATAGATTTTACGTATTTATATATTGTGTAAAAGCAGGTATACCGTTTAGAGGACTGGTTCATGATTTATCTAAATATTCTCCAGAAGAATTTATTAGTAGTTGTAAATATTTTTCTGGTAAACTTTCACCAATAGTTATGGAAAAAAAGGATATAGGATATTCTAAGGCATGGCTTCATCATAAAGGAAGAAATAAGCATCACTGGGAGTACTGGTATGATGAGTTTGCACCAGAAAAATCACCAATAATTCCTTATAAATATGCAGTAGAAATGGTATGTGATGGCTTGGCTGCAAGTAAAGTTTATAACGGTAAAAACTGGAACAAAGATTTACAATTAAAATATTGGCTAAAGACAAAGCCTTCAAGGAAAATTAATTTAAAAATAGAACAATTTTTAGAAGAAGTATTTACATTGTGTGCAAATGATGGCATTTATAAAACACTACAAAGAAAAAAATTAAAAAAATTGTATGATAAACATGTAAATATTGCAGAAAATAATACTGAGGTGTAATAATGATTAAAATAGCTTTTTTTGATACAAAAGAATATGATAAAGACTTATTTGATAAATATAATGAAAAATATGGGTATGAAATAACATATCTTGAATCAAAGTTAAATAGGGAAACAGCTCCACTAGCAAGAGGTTATGATGTTGTTTGTATATTTGTAAATGATGTGGTTGATAAAGATACAATAAAAATTTTGGAGCAAGAAAATGTAAAACTTATAGCATTGAGGTGTGCAGGCTATAATAACGTTGATATTGATAATATAGGGGATAAAATAAAAGTTGTAAGAGTACCACAATATTCTCCTTATGCAGTAGCAGAACATGCAGTTGCACTAATACTTAGTATAGATAGAAAAATATATAAAGCATATCAAAGAACAAGAAAATATAATTTTTCTTTAAACGGGTTATTAGGATTTGATATAAATGGAAAAACAGTGGGTGTTATTGGAACAGGTAAAATAGGGTCAGTATTCATAAAAATAATGAAGGGATTTGGAACAAATGTAATAGCCTACGATTTATATAAAGATGAAGCTAAGGCAAAAGAACTTGGATTTAAATATGTAGAACTCGATGAACTGTTTAAAACATCAGATATAATATCTCTTCATTGCCCACTAACAAAAGACACGCAAAAAATAATAAATGAAAATACAATAGAGCAAATGAAAGAGGGAGTAATAATAATAAATACTAGTAGAGGAAAACTTATAGATACTGAAAGTTTAATAAATAGGCTTTCAACTGGAAAAATTGGTGGAGTTGGACTTGATGTTTATGAAGATGAAGAAGAATTTTTCTTAAATGATATGTCTAATTCTTACATTAGAGATAAAGATTTATCAATACTTTTATCTATGCCAAATGTTGTAATAACTTCACATCAAGCCTTTTTTACAAAAGAGGCATTGAATAAAATAGCAAGTGATACATGTAATAACATAAAGCAAATCTTTGAAACAGGAGATTGTGAAAATATTGTAAAGAGGTAAATAAAGTTCAGAGAAATTTTCTCTGAACTTTATGATTTTATTTCTACACCTGTATAATAATGTTTTAATATTGATTTATAATCATATCCACTTTTTGCCATAAGATTTGCTCCGTATTGACTCATTCCAACACCATGACCATATCCTCTGGTAGTAAATACAATATTGCTTCCACTTGCTGAAATATCAAAATCTGCTGATTTTAGATTAAACATTGTTCTGATTTGTACTCCAGTAAAAATTTTCCCGCATATTGATATCGTTTTTACTCTGTTTCCTTGAGTTCTTTCTAATATTTCAATTTGTGAAGAAGAGGTTAGAGTAGCACCAATTTTATCTGATATTTCTTGCATAGATACTGTTTTTGAACCTGAATAGCTTGGAATACCAACATCCCAAGGACTTTCAACACTTACAAGATATGGAAAAGAGTTACCCCATACATTTTCAGCATTTTCTGTTCTTCCATTACTAGTTGAAAAATATAATGCATCAATATAATTTCCATTATAAGTTAAATATTGACCTTTGGTAGCTAAAACAGCATTTCTTACTTTATTATAATATGTATTAAATGAACCTGCCCAAAGACTTCTTAATTGGTCGTCAGTCTTATATACTTGGTTTGAAGTTGAAGCTGAAAGTGTTGCTCCGTATGCTGTCCTTTTTAGTGCATAAGTTCTGGCTGCAACAGCTTGTGCTTTTAAAGCTTCACTATTAAATGAGGCAGGCATTTCTGCACCAACTACACCAACAACATAATCTTCTAAAGATATAGAAATTATTTGACCGCTATTTAATTTTAAATTAATCATCTTTTCGTTTGTAACAGCAGGCTTTGGCTGTTCAGACTGTACTTGAGGAGCAGGTGTAGGAGCAGGGGCAGGCGTAGAAGCAGGCGTAGGTGTAGCTTTACTTGAAGTATTTGTTACTTCAGACTTTGTAGTAGATTTTAAAACTTGATTTTGTATATTTGAAGAAGTGTTGGTTGATGAATCAGTAGAAGAATCTAAATTTGTTTCTATTTCTTCAGTAACAGTTTCTTTTTTTTCATCAGTACTTGTATTTTCAACATTATTGTTATCTTGGTTAATTGATTGTTCTAATTGAGTTTGCTCAGTATTTAATTTATCGTAAGCTTTAACATTAAATTTATTTATTAAAGCTGCAGTAAGTAATGTTCCTAGAGCAACACCATTTAATATTAATATAGTTGTATCATTAGTTAAATTTTTAAAATTTTTTAAAGCATAATCCCTTATTTTGCTGCTTAAATCAAGTGCATTTTGCTTTAATTTATCTAAGTCAAAAGAAAATTCGTAATCAGAAGGATAGTCTACATATAACATTATACATTCTTTTCCATCAATAATTTGTGTATTATGATATATTTTCACTATAAATCACCTAAAAATATAATGTGTAAAATAAGATAAATTATACTAGTATTTGTTACTGGCAAATGCTTTAAAATTTGTGTTGTAACAAAAAATAATAAAAAAAATAAAATATATTATAGCACCAAAAAAGAAAGGATGTAAAAAATGAAATTTAATGAATTTATTGAAAAAGTTAAAGCAATGGGTGGAGTTGATACAGACGGTTACTATGGAAAACAGTGTATGGATTTATACAATTATTACTGCAATAATGTATTAGGACTTCAAAATGTAGGCGCAATTTCAGCAAAAGAAATATTAAATAATCCTAATATAATGAATAATGTGGAAAGAATAGATAATTATAAAGAATTTGTTCCAGAAAAAGGTGATATTGCAGTAGGTGATATTGGAAAATATGGACATGTTTGTATATGCCTAGGAATAGGTGATGTAAAAAGTTTTAGAAGTTTAGACCAAAACTGGAAAGAACAACAATTGACAGAAGAAAATCATAATTATTTAGATATGGGAAAATTAGTTTTTTTAAGGCCTAAAGATAGATCTAATATAGTTGATGAAGTACAAAACACAGAATTGAAGTATAAAGTTGGACAACTAGTAGTTTATTCAAGTTGTTATAGATCAAGTAATGATGTAATACCTAACTATATTGATTGCATAAAAGAATATGGTGCATGGCAACAAAGATATATAAAGGAAATTGTTGGTGGAAAAAATCCATATAAACTTGATAATGGACTATATTTAAATGATGGAGATATAAGAGAAGTAAAATAAATTAATAAAAAACACGAAGTCAAACTTCGTGTTTTCTAATTCTTTGGTGACCCATAGGAGAATCGAACTCCTGATTCGGCCTTGAGAGGGCCGCGTCTTAACCGCTTGACCAATGGGCCAGATAGGAAGATTATATCATATTGAAATTGTTTAGTAAAGTAATTTGTCAAAAAATATAAAAAACTAATGGTAAAATTGCTTAGAATATCAAAAAAATATAAAAAATGGTTGCTATAGCAACCATTTTTTATATTAAGTTATTCATACAATCATTATTTCCTTTGTTTGAACAAAAACAAAATAGTATAATAACTATTATTATAACAATAAATATGCAACCACAATTTCCATTGTCTGTGTTAGAACAACAATTAGAAGGTCCCATACAACAATTATTTGAATTCATAAAATCACCTCATATAACATTAAATTAGATCATTTTATCCTGATTGTACTTTAAATCATTTTTTTGTTTGCTATCCATTTCATTTGGCCTTGGAAAACACAAATACCAATCCATGCAATTATAATTGTTTTTATTGTTTATTCTTTCAATTAATTCTTGATATGTATTTGGAGATGATATTATTGTTGGCGAACCAGGTATCCAATTTGCAGGAGTAGCAACGTCTTGAGAATCTGTAGTTTGTAAAGCTTCCAAAAGTCTTAAAATCTCTCCAATATTTCTTCCATTTTTCATAGGGTATTCTAATTTTGCTCTAATTTTCTGATTTGGATCTATAAAAAATACACATCTTACTGTTTGGGTATTACTTGCATTAGGTGCTAACATATTGTATTTTTTAGAAATTTTCATGTCTAAATCTGAAATAATAGGAAATGGTATCTGTATTCCGGTTGATTTATAAATACTGTTTACCCAAGCAAGATGAGATGGGTTACTATCAATAGAAAGTCCAAGTAATTCACAATTTCTTTTTTTAAATTCATTATACATTTGAGCAAATGATAAAAATTCAGTTGTACATACCGGAGTAAAGTCACCGTGGATGAGAAAATAATATTAACCATTTGCCTTTATAATCACTAAGTTTTATATCTCCCATAGTAGTTTTAGCAATAAATTGAGGAGCTTTATCATTAATTCTAGTACCTTCTAATGTATCAAAATTGTCATCTTCGAGATTTATTTTTAATCTGTTAGTTTCATTTAGTTTAGTAGTTTCTTCAAATTCATTTTTTTCCATAAAAATAATACCTCCTTTTCTATATTGTATTAAATTAAATAATAAGTGTTACAAGAAAAATAAATGGTAAAATTTGGAAAAAATATATTTGAATAGCTAGAAAATTGTCTTTAATTATACAAATTGTGTTTTAAATTTTAAAATACATAAAATAAGAAGTAAAAAAATAACTAGTCTTTAATTTATTATATAATACCTAAGGTGGTGAAAATAACAGTGGTAGACAAGCTTAGTAATTATATCTTAAATAATTTTTTGTATAAAGATGAAGAAATCTCATCAGAACAAAGAGAAATAATGTTATTTGGACTTACTAGAATATTAGAAGATATACCAAAATACACATTGATAATTTTAATAAGCGTTCTACTAGGAGTAATTAAAGAAGTTGCACTTGTCTTTTTAATTACCGTGTTTTATAAATTTTGTGTTGGAGGAGCTCATGCTAGAACAAATATAGGATGTTTCATCCTTTCAACAATTTATTTCTTATCTCCTGTATTTGTATCAAAATATTTAAATTTAAGTAATAATCTTATATATTTGTTATCAATTCTAATATTTGTTTTTTCATTATATGTAATATTAAAAATTGCACCAGCGGATACAGAAGAAATACCAATATTAAATAAAAAAAGAAGAAAATTAATGAAAATACTAGCAATAGTAAATCTTATAATTTTATATGCACTAGCATTTATAATAAAAAATAATTTCTTTTCTAAATTAGTTTTAATGTCAATATTATATGTAAATATAATGACAACAAAGCCAATTTATAGACTATTAAGATGTAAATATAGTTACGAATCAGAAGAATTTAAGGAATATTTTAAAACTGATATATAAAGATATTTAATATCTTTTATATATAATAATTTTTTTATAAACTTTATTAGTTTCATTATGCATATTTAATATGTAAATTTAAGAGGAAAGGATTTGCTCCTTTTTATAACGCCAGAAATAATAAAGTAAAATAAGAAGATTAAAAATGATTAATAGAGGGGGTATAAATAATGAAAAAATTAATTAAGAAAATGGTTGAAATGTATGCAAAAAATTCTACTAATAGTTGTTTAATATTAGTTTTCCATCAACCAAAAGCTCCAAGATGTTTAATAGAAAAATAATTAACATTTTGCAAAAAACTTATTATTATCATCAAAAAAGGCAGATTTTATCTGCCTTTTAATTATTTTATGATGTTTTTTCTATTATTATATTTTGTACAAACATATCTTGTTCTATTGTGGCATATATTTGAGAATTTTTTGATTTATTAATAAGTTTTTTAACTTCCCAAAGACCAATTCCAGATTTTACTTCTTTCGAAGATACACCTTTTTCATATATTCCTTTTAGGTCGATAGTAATGTTTTTATCATATGTATTATATACTTTTATGATATCTGCATTTTTTCTAGAATCGTATTTCATTTCAAGTTTAATATATTTGTTATCACATTTTAAAGTAGCTTCTATAGCATTATCTAAAATTATACCAAGTATTCTGGACAATTCTGGCATAGAAAAATTAATTTCTTGTATATTAGTTACAATATCAAATTCAAATTTTATATCAGATTCAATGGCTATAAAATATTTTGCTCCAACTATTCCATATATAGCAGGATCGTTAAAAACTTTTTGATCTATTACAGATAAGTTGTTTACAATATTACATTCATCTAGTACTTTGTTTATATGTTCTTGCAATTTATCATATTGCTTTGTAGATAAGTAACCATTTAAAGCCTGCATTATGTTGTTATAATCATGTTTTAAAGTTCTTACACCATCAACCATATTAACCATTGTTTTATTATGAAGTTCACTAATTTCTAAATCTGATTCTGCTTTCTCTTTTTCTGCAGTTATTTTAAAATAGCTTAATAATACTGCACAGATTAATACTAGTTGTAGTGAGTTTATTATTAATATTGAGATAGGATAGTCATATTTATAAAAATAGAATAAAATAAGTTGAGGCACAACGCATATTAAAAACAATATTATATATTTGAATGATTTATTAATTAGCATTTTAGTATCCATTATTGTTGAATTTAATAATTTTTTTAAAGCAAATAAGAGTAATACAACTATTATTGATTCTACTAATATTACAAGGTAACTGAGAAAAAGTGAATTTACCAAATCTTCAGCCGTTTTACTTAGTACCATTCTTATTGCAAATACTGATATAATCTCAGATATAAACATCAGTAAAAATGGAGCAAAGCATACCCATAAAGTATTTAAAGTTGAAAGTTTAAATAATAATTTTGATAATATAAATATGCATATTACAAAAAATAATATATTTAAAAAACGTAGATTATTACAAAATAATCTTATCACTATTAGTACAGAGCAAATTACTATGAAAGCTAAAAAAGTTATTATTTTATTTTTTCTTATAACATATGCTGGAGCAAATTTCTTCACAAATATCATAAAACACGTATAATAAATTATAAGTTGTACTATACCACTTATAATTGCTAAAATTACTTCTTTAATCATTTTTATTCTCCTCGATTTATATGTTAAAATAAGAATTTATAGGGCATGCAATATCTTTTGAAAAGTATGCAAGCCCCTTTTTCTTATCTATACTTGTTATGTTTTCTATATTTACTATGTAAGATCTATGACTTTTGGTAAAATTCTTTGGCAAATCCTTTAATAAAGTTTCTAAGTTCTTACTAGTTAATTCTTTTCCGTATTTTGTTACTACAATAGATTTATTGTTTAATCTTTCTATGTAATATATCGTGTCTGTTCTAACAGATTTCCATTTATTTAAATGTACAAACAATTTATTTGAAAAATCTATGTCAGATTTTAATCTAGATATAACATCATTAAAAACATCTTTATTTATAGGTTTTACTAAGTAATCAAAAACTTTTACATAAAAGGAAACATGCATATATTTTTGATAACCTGATAAAAAAATTAAATAAAAATCTTTATTTAATTTCCTCAATTCATTTGCAAATTCAAGACCATTTTTCCCAGAATTTTTAAAGTCCACATCCAAAAATAAAACGTCAATTTTGTTGTTCTTTATCTCTTCTAATATCTCTTGTTGATCGCTTGTAATTGTAGTAATATCAGCATCAAAATTCTGCTCTATTATAGAAGATTCAAGCAATTTTGATGTTATTTTTAAATTCTCAATGTCGTCATCGCACATTGCTATTCTAACCATATAACTTCCTCTTTTTCCAAAATTTTACATATTTTATATTACTACAAAATATTCGTAAAGTCAACATTTTTCTAACTTTTTATTGTTAAAAAAATTTACAATTTTCGACATATATTGATATAAATTTAAATCATAAAAATATGCGTATTTAATATAATGTATAAGGAGTGATTGAGGTGAATCAAAAGAAGAGCGAGAAGAAAAAGTGGTATAAGCAAATAAAAAAAAATATTAAAGCAAAAAGACTGGTAACTGAGGCAAAAGATAAATTTTCAGATTTTTTAGAACTACCAAGCGAAGTTACTTCAAAGACTACAAGAATTACTGCCATTGAAAATAGAGATATACTAATAGAGGGTTACAAACAAATAGCAGATTATTATGATGATTATATAAAGATAAAAACTTACAATTTAGATGTTGTAATAGATGGAAAAAATTTAGATATAAAGGAAATAACAGACAGCGAACTTGTTATATCAGGGAACATTTATAGTTTAAATTATAAATAATAAACTAAAGGGGTGTTATAAATTTGGGTATAAGTGATGAATTAACAAATATAATTGGTGTAGTAACTGTTGAAATAGAAGGTTTTTTTACAGAAAGATTTATAAATCTTTGTAAAATAAATAATATAAAAATATGGGATATTAGAACGATTGTTAAAGGTGTAGTTAGATTTAAAATAAATATAAAGCAATTTAAAAAGCTAAGGAAAATAGCTAGAAAGACAAAGTGTAAAGTGAGAATAAAAGATAAAAAAGGCTTGTACTTTAAACTATTTAGATATAGAAAAAGAAAGTTTGCAATTATACTACTGTTTCTAGTTATAGCCCTTAGTATATTATTTTCTACATTTATATGGAAAATAGAAGTAACTGGAAATTGTTACTTAACAGAAGAACAAATTGTTGACTCATTAAAAAAGAGTGGAGTCTATGTGGGAAAAAATAAAATCGGTATAGATAAAAGAGAGATAATAAATAATTTAAGAGTAAATTTAAGTGATATCTCTTGGGCAGGAATAGATATAAGTGGTTCAACTTTAAGACTGGAAGTAGTAGAAAAAACAAAAATAGCAGATGATCAGATACAAAATGAAAAGATAGGAGATATAATTGCAAATAAGTCTGGATTAATAACAAAAATTGTGCCAGAAAATGGAACTGCAAAATTAAAGATTGGAAGTTATGTAGAAGAGGGTATGGTTCTAATAGAAGGAGTAATGTACAGCAAGGTACTTGAACCAGAAAATGTTAGTGCAAAAGGAATTGTTATAGTAGAAAATGATTCAATATATGAAAAAGAATATAAATATGTTAATCAAGTTAAAGAATATACAAATAAAAATAAATACACAATAGGAATTACCATAAATTCTAAAGAAAATATGTTAAATTATTTGAATAAGAATAAAAAATATGATATAAGTAAAAGTAGTAAGACATTTAATCTATTTTCTAATACTATATCGCTAGATTTTTATAAATGTAGTGAATACATTGAAAAAGAATATAGTGTTAGTGAAGATGAAATATTAAATATAGCAAGAAGCGAGTGGGAAAAATATTTAACTGATGATGTGCTAAAAAATGCTATTGAAGGAAAATTGATTAAATCAAATGAAATAATATCTAGAACTAGTGATTCAATAATATATAAGGTAGAATATACTATAAGTGAAAGAATAGGCGAGTTTAGAGAAAGGACAAAAAATGAACAATACACATATTGATTTAGATGAAAAAATAGTAAATTTTGTATATGAAAAGACTAACAAAAATATTAAAGAACAGATAGAAAAAATAGTATGTTTTGCTTTAGAAGAGCAAAACATACTAGTAAATGATGTATATATTTGTATAGATAGTGTATCAAAAGAAGAAATAAGAAAAATTAATAAACAATATAGAAATATAGATAGTGTGACTGATGTATTATCATTTCCAATATTTGATGCAAATGAAATAAATGATATAGTAGCGCAAGATAATGAAAATAAAAAATTAAAGGAAATAGAATTGGGAGATATAATAATCTGTTTGCCAATAGTTGAAGAACATTCTATAGAATATGGTACAGGAATTTTGAGAGAAATGTTATATATGATTACACATGGAGTTGCACATTTATTAGGATTTGATCATATACAAGCTGAAGATAAGAAAAACATGAGGACTTTTGAAGAAAAGATATTAAGTAAAATAGGAGTTGATAATATAAATGGATAACTCTAATAAAACTGACAAAGAAATAAAAAAAGAAGAAAATCTAGAAAAACTAAAACACACAAAAAATAAAACTTTTATGACTGCATTAGGACATGCTATGGATGGAGTAATAAGAGCATTTAAAACAGAAAGAAATTTAAGAATAGATTATATTATTGGTTTATTTGTACTTATAGGAAGTTTATTTTTTGATTTTACTAAGACGGAATTTGCATGTCTTTGTTTAACTATTGGATTTGTAATTTTCTCTGAAATGGTAAATTCTGCAATTGAATATGTAGTTGATCTTGTTACTGATAAATATGATGATAGAGCAAAAGCAGCAAAAGACATAGCAGCTGGTGGAGTTTTAATATCATCATGTGTTGCTGTTATAGTTGCATATTTCCTTTTTGTAGATAAATTGTCAAATGCAACAACAGCAGTTATTACTTCTGTACTTTCATCAAAATTACATGTACTATTTACAATAATATTTGCAGTAATATTACTTGCTATAATACTTAAGGGAATGTTTGGAAAGGGAGAAAAAGTATCTGCAGTTTATCCTAGCGCAAGAGTAGCTTTAGCATTTGCACTAACAACATATGTATATATAATTACAGGAAGTATACTTGTTGGAGGAGTGGCATTTTTACTTAGTGTCATGATAGCACAAATAAGAATAGAAAATACAAAGATTAGTTCAATATATATGGTAATTAGTGCTATATTGGGAGTACTTGTAGTTTTAATTATATATCAAATTGTTTTAATGGGACCACAGGTTGTATCTATCGTAGATAATATAAAATCAATTTTTATAAAATAATAAATAAAATGAAAACACATATAATGTATAAAGGTGATTTGAATGAAAAAAATATACATATATGTGTTTTTAATTTTAGTTATTTTAATTGGGTTAATATTTGTTATAAAGGTATGTAAAGAAGATAAAATTTTGGAAATAAAAGAAACTTTCGCTAGCTTGACAGTTGCATCAAATTCATATTTAAAAGAAGTAAATGAAGAAAATGAAAAAAGTAAAATACTTATATATTACCCAGAGACTACATATAAAATTTTAAATGAAGAAATATTAAATTTAGTTAAATCTGTTGCAGAGGATTTTAAATATAGAGTAGATAGCTTTGAAGATTCAAAACTAGATAGAAAATTTGAGCTAAATATTAATTTTGACACATATGAATATGATAACTACGTATCATATGTTTTCTACACAACAATCGATGACCTTGGTGCACATCCAGAATATCATATAGCAACGGTAAATTATGATATAAAAAACGATAAAATAATAACAATAGATGATTTAAGTGCAAAAAATCCTAATTTACTTAATGTATTATCAAATTATTGCTATGAAACATTGTCAAATGAAGATGTTATAAAGGAGTATGGAAGTTTAGAACAGTTAAAAGAGGGGACGGAGGCAAAATTAAGCAATTTTAAAAATATAGTATTTACCAAAAGTGGTTTAATTATTTTCTTTGAAAAATATAGTGTAGGACCTTATGTGTTAGGTGATTTTAGTGTTACAGTTCCATATGACAAGATTATATAAATTATGGAAAAATAATAAACATAAAAAAAAGTATAAAACTTTTAAAAAAACTATTTACAAAACTTTATTTTTTATTATATAATTACTATGTACTGATGAAAGGTATAGAGGTGAATTATATGGAAAATAATAATGCAGAGAAGAAAACTGTTAATAAAAAGAGCACAAAAAAAGATTCTAAAAATATGCAAGCTAGAAAAAGAATTTTTGTTACACTTATTGTTATAGTAGCAATATTAGCTATTATATTGATATTGTTACCATTCTTTAAGGGAGCAGGAAAAGATCTTAGTAAATTATCTGAGGAAAAATCTTTTGAATCATACAAATTAAAAGAAACAACAATATCTTATGAAGAAGATACAACAGTATTTGATACAAAGATAGAAAATATAAGCTCTGAAACTATTCCAGAAGGTGGATTTAATATCATATTATTAGATAAAGAAGGAAATTCTTTAACAAGTATAGGTGTATATCTAAAAGAAATGGAACCAGGAGAAATAATAGAAACAAAAGCTGTTATCCCAGAGAAAGTTGAAAATGTTCATGACATGAAAATCGAAAGTGGAGCAGATACAGAGTCAGAAATTGGAGCTGGAGAATCTACTGGAGAAGAAAATGTACCAGAGGAAACAACTGATGATACAACAGTAGAAGAATAAATTAAATAAAATGATAGTAGCTTTTTTAGTTACTATCTTTTTATTAATTTTATAAAGGAGGCTGTGAATATGAAAGTAAACTCTAATTTAGAGTTTAATAAGACTATAAATTTGCCTGCTAATACTATAAAAGTTAATTCTAATTCTATAAAAGAAGAAGTATATGTATTAGAAAGTATACAGGATCCTAAAAAGTACAAAATGGCGCTTAATAAAAATGCTGATAGTATGAAGCACTATGATATTACAGATATTCCAATGTACGTGGATGATAGCTTGGAAGTTACTGAAGTTGTAAATAAGGTACTAAAAGATATACTTATTAGAAATAGAATAATGAACGGAAATTTAGTTTATCACAATATTTTTACTATGAATAATAATAATTTATTACAAAGTATAAAAGAAGTAAGTGAAAATGAGCAAAGTGATACTAATCCAAAAAAGAAAAATTCTTTTGTTTTTGCAAATGTTAAAGAGAAAGAAAGAGCAAATAATATAGTAAAAGCAAGAATATATACAAAAAAGAAATTAGAAGAAAAGCAAAGATATCAACTAGTTACAGTTAATAGACTTGGAACTTTAAACGACTATTCAAAAAACTTTTATTCTACTTTAAAACCTGAATTTGAAGAGAAGATGCTAGACAAATTTTATTCTATGTATAAAGATAATAAGATATATAAGGAAAATAAACCTGTATATTGGTGTCCTAATTGTAAGTCTTCATCTGACCACGTAAAATTCGTTAAAGATCAAAAGAAAGTGCTATTTGTTTTATATAGAATAAAAGATGATCATTATTTATTTGCAAAATATAGTAATCTTAGAAATACATATTTTGTAGGTACAACTATAGCTCCATGGACTATGATATATAGTGATTATTTGGTAGTTGTTCCAGAACAAAAATATAGTGTTGTTGAAGTAAAAACAGATTTTGCCAAAAATCATTATATAATTTTAAAAGAACTTGTTAGTAGTGTTATGCAAGAGAGTAATATAAGTGAGTATACTGTGCTAGAAGATATAGATGGTGAGGAATTAAAATGGTGTCTTTGTCAAGATCCATTAGATTATACTAGAAACATAGCAATAATAGGTTCAAAAGAAGAATATGTTATTCCTGATAAAAAACATAGTAGCGGTATTAGAATATTATCTAATTGTCATAGTTATATTGATTATCTTATATATAAAGAAAATAGACTTGAAGATGAAATAAAAAATATTCTTGATATAAAACTAAATACAAGTAGTATTAGTAGACAATTTAAAAATATGTATTATAAAGATGCTTCTCAAAATGTTATAGATTATTTAGAAAAAGGAATGTTTTTATTAAATAATAAAGAATATAAGATAAAAGTTCCAAAGTGTAAGATTTGTGGAGAAGATTTAGTATATAGAGTAGTAAATGAATGGTATGTTAGAAAAGATCAAGAACAGATTAATAGACAACAATATATCATGAACATAGAAGATAAGTTAGTTGAAACAAAAAGTGTTAATAAACTAAAATTAAAAGAATATTTACAAAAAATAATAGATAAAGATTCAATGCAAATTTCTGAGGAAAAATTATTTGGAGTTCCTATTCCGATATTTTATTGTGGAGAATGTGGAAATGTAATATTAAATGATGCATCAATGGATTTTATAAAGAAGATATTCAAAAACAAAAAGGTTGAAGAATGGTATAAGATGACTCCAGAAGAAATTCTGCAAAAGAGTGTAAAGTGTGATAAATGCGGTTGTGACTTCTTCTTTAAAGAGGAAACTGTACTTAATGATTTCTTTAAAATAATGACAATGCCTTTAACTTTAGAAACAGAAGGAGAAGATACTAACGGAAAACAAGACAATAATATAATTATTGAACCAAAAACTAAAGTTATTAACAAACTTACAGCATTAAGTTTTGATAGTAATATTCAAGATGAAGTAAATAAAGTTAGTAAATTACTAATACATGGTATGTCTGATGATGAAGAAAAAACTTTAAAACTTGAAAATTTGATAAATAAAAAAGATAAAAAAGAAGTAAAGCAAGTTACTGAAGAGCTAATAACAGAAACCAAAAAAGAATTTTTAATAAATGATATAATAAATAAGTATGGAACTGATATTTTAAGATTGTGGGTATCTCACAAATATTCAAATTTAAGAATTTCACTTAAAGAATCAGATATTAAACAAGAAAAGTATGTTTATAACTTCCTAAGACTTACTTTAAAATATTTACTTTCAAATTTAAAAAATTTCAATCCAAATCAGAACTATATTGAAATAACTCAAAGAACAGATTTAGATAAGTATATGTATATGGAACTTTCAAAATTTTTTGATAATGTCACATTAGCTTATGAAAATTTACAAATAAGTAAAGTATATGAAGAAATTGAAAGATTTTGTATTAGTCTTTTATGCAGGACTTATTTTGATTCGTTAAAATATAGATTATATATACTAAAAGCTGATGATCCAGTAAGACTTAGTTCGCTATCAACACTATACGATATATTAATGGTACTAGTAATATTTTTAGAGCCAATAGTTCCATTTTTGATTGAAGAATCATGGCCATATGTGTGGTCTAAAGATAAATCAGCAGAAAAAAATGTATTAATGCTAAGAAATGAATTTTCTTCATCTAATTATGCATTTACTACAGAATATAGTAAATGGGATAGAATATTTAAATTTAAAAATAAAATAAAAAAAGTTTTAGGTCATGCACAAAAAAATAAAATAATTGGAAATACTCTTCAAGCAAAGATTATAATTCATACTAATCCAGATGCTAAAAAATTTATAGAAGATAATTTTGATGATATTTTAAGAGCAATTAATGTATCTCAAATGGTAGTTGAAGAATCAGACAAAGAAGGTATTAAAGTAGAAAAAGCTGATGGTGTAGAATGCGCAAGATGTAAAAACTATGCTGTAGATATTGGTAAAAACTTAAAGTATAGATATCTATGCCCAAAGTGTGCAGAGATAATGGAACAATAAAAGAAAAATATAGTCCTATAGTGGACTATATTTTTTGTGTCTAGTTTTGTCAAATAATGTCTATTTTTATAATAAAAAATTGATTTTGTCGATTAATGTAATAAAATAGCAAGTAATTTTAAAAATATAATAATATAATTATGTATTTTTGCATATAAAATGTTAAAAGTTTTTATTTTAGTATTTACAAATCTTATATGTTGTGATATTTTATTGAAAGGAGGGGTCGTATGAAAAACTTTTTAAAAGGATTAATAATATTTATCGTTATATCAATTTTTGCTATTATAATTCCTGTAAAGTTGGTATCCGAGCTAGGAGCTATAAATGTTGATTCTGTTTCATTAGATGACGGCTCTACTATAACAGAAAACTTTAATAGCTATATAAATACAGAAGATATCAGCACAGAATCTAAAGATTTTGCTTTCAATATCATGCAATTAAATTCAGAACTTATAAGTAAAGAAAAATTGCAAGCATATTCAGCAATAATTTATTTAGAAGTTGTACTAACAGTTGTAATCCTTGTACTAGGAATATACTTACTTAAAAAAATTAATGATAAAAAATACTTAGGAAGTTCAGTTATTATTTCATCAATAGTATCAATGGCATGGACTATATTCTTAATTATAAGTGTATATTTTCTTCATTTAAAGTAAAAACATGGAAGTCAAATTTATTTTGACTTCCTATATTTTTTCTTAAATCATAAAAGTTAAAATAAATAATATAATGTAGTATATATTTTACGAGGTGATTTCTTTGAAAAATTATCAAAAACTTATAATTGTATTTTTATTTATAATACCCATTATATTAAGTAACGTATTAGGAGTATCTTTTTTATATGATATAGAAAAAAATAATGATAGCTACATAATAGACGAATCAAGTATAAGTACTTCAGCACCAACACCAGAATTTAATTTTCAATCAACAGCGCAAATATTAATGGAACCTAAAAGTGGAAAAATAATATATGCAAATAATGAAAATGAAAAACTAATTCCAGCATCTGTAACTAAAATTATGACGTTGTTATTAATTATGGAAAATATTGATAGTGGTAAGCTAAAGTATACAGATAAGGTCGTATGTAGTGCAAATGCTTCGGGAATGGGTGGCTCACAGATATGGCTTAAAGAAGGAGAAGAACTTACTGTAGATGAGGCATTAAAATGTATATGCGTTGTAAGTGCCAATGATGTAACAGTTGCTATGGCAGAAAAAATTGGTGGCACAGAATCTAATTTTGTAAATATGATGAATAAAAAAGCAGAAGAATTAAATATGACAAATACACATTTTGCAAATTCTCATGGGGTGGATGAAGAAGGACATTATACTACAGCGCTTGATATAGCAATAATGTCTAGGGAACTTATAAATAATCATCCAGATATTTTAAAGTATACATCTATATGGATGGACAGTATAAGAAATGGACAATTTGGACTTTCTAGTACAAATAAATTAATAAGGTATTATGAAGGGGCTACAGGACTTAAAACTGGGTTTACATCACAAGCATTATATAATTTATCTGCAACTGCTACAAGAAATGGCACAACGTTTATAGCAGTTGTAATGAAAGCACCAACTTCTCAAATAAGACAGCAGGAATGTAGTCAATTATTAGATTATGCATTTGCAACTTACGAAAGTAAAAATATTATTGGTAAAGGAGAAATTGTAGATAATGTTAAAATTAATAAGAATGTAAATGGCTTAGCAAATATATGTATAAAAGATGATATATCATATTTAGTTGAAAAAGGATGTCACATAGAAACATCTCAAAGAATAGTATATGATCAAAATTTAACAGCTCCATTAAAAAAAGGAGATACAGTAGGAAAAATAGAGATAATAAATAATCAAGACGGTCAAATAATTGGTGAAAGTAAATTAATAGTAGATACAGATATTGAAAAATCAGGTTATATAGACTATTTAAAGCATGTGTTTTTTACTTTTATATTAAGAGATAATAACGTTTAAAGATAAAGAAGATGGTTACCATCTTCTTTTTTTGATGTAAAAATTTAGATAAAATTTTAAATGATTTGCAAAAGTGTGATTTTTTTCATGAAAATGCTTGCAAAAATGTGATATATTATTAATAATATTAGTAAAAATTTTTTTATTTATAGCAACACCATGCATTTTGTTTAATGTATGGTGTTTTAATTATTACATAAATGTTACAAATGCTTTTCAAAAAAATATCATTTCGCGTTTTAATAAAAAAATGGCTAATTAAATATTGATAAAATTATTATTATAAAGTATACTCAGGGAGATAGATTGACGTTATAATGCGTAAATTATGGAGGTTAGATTTTATGATAGGAATGAATCAAATTAGAAAGAAGACAATGACAGGACTTATAATAGGTATAATATTGGCAGTTTTAGGTATAGCTGTTACAATTTTTATATCTTACAAGACAATTAAGAGTTATGAAGATGGAACTAACAAAAAGTTTATTTCAAATTACATGAGAGATGTAAAAGTTTTAAACAAAGATGTTATACAAGGTGAAATAATCACTGCTGATATGGTAACATCTACTAAAATACACATCACTACAGTTCCAACAAATGTTCTTACATCTGACCCGGCTGGAATGGTTGCAAAATACAATATTTCTGCTAATGTTCCACTTACACAGAATATGGTAACAACTGAAATCCAATCAGCAGATATAAGAGAACAAGAATTAAATACTGTTGTTATGCCAAGTGACCTTGCAGAACAAGACTATGTTGATATTAGAATAATGTATACGAATGGTACTGACTATATTGTACTTGCACAAAAACAAGTTAAAAAGATAGTTGGTCAAACTATGTGGCTAAATTTATCTGAAGATGAGAGATTACTACTTAACAGTGCTGTAGTAGACTCATTCTTAAATCAAGGAACAAAACTTTATGCTACTAAATACACAGATCCTGCTGCACAGATAAAATCAGTAATAGATTCTGATATACAAAATTCACTAGAAGCAACTACAACTTCTTCTGATGAAGATACTACTGACGCAGATCAAAGTGCAAACGGAACTAATATAGCTAGCGCAAATTCTATCGTAACAACTGTTAAAGGTTATATTCAAGAGCAAATAAAAGCACAACTTGATAATATAAAATCAGGTGATGAGGTTACTGCTACAGATGCAATATTTGACCTTATTGTAAAATATAAAAACTTTGCTACTAGCATAACTAGAACAACAGAAAATTATCAACCAAATGCACAAGTTATGGAAATGATGAAAAATAATGGTAATATAGTAGAACAAGCTAAAGAAAAACTTAGTGAAGAAGCAAGAAGTAATATTGAAAATGGTATAACATCTTACGAATCACAAAATGAAGAAACATATAACAATGTTGTAACAGGTGCTCAACAATCTATTACAACACAACAAAGTTTAAGAAATGAACTTATAAGCGGTGGAATTTAATAAATTCTATAGGAGGAATATAAATGCAAGTAATAGGTTTAATAGGTTATGTTGATAAGTATGACTATACAATAAATCTTGCTAAAACAATAAATTTAATGGGAAAGTCTGTATTAGTAATTGATGCTACTAATGATAAAAAAATAAAATATGTAATCCCTGCTCTAGATCGTATTGGTAACTCTTATGTTACTCAATACGATGGAGTAGACTTTGCTGTAGGCTTTGATAGCTTACATGATTTGGAAAACTATTTAGTAGAACAACAAATAAATATAGGACTTTATGATTATTTAATAATCGATATTGATGATGCAAGAGGCTATGAATATTTTAAATCAAGAAAGTTTGATAAGAATTACTTCTTTGTTAATACTAATATGATATCTATAAACAAAAATAGAGAGATTGTTAAAGCTATCAAAGTATATCAAACAGCAGATGATACAACACAATTTACTAAAGTATTGTATAGACAATATATGTCAAGAGCAAGTGAAAATTATTTTGAAAAGAGAATAGAAGAGTATGAATTAGAATTCTCACAAAATATGTATGAAATAGATGAAAATGATCAAGATAAAATGGCAAATTTAGATAGCCAATTTAGTGGAATCATAGGTCTAAAAAAACATTCAAAAATGTATGTAACTAATATTACAGATATGGCTGCAGAAATAATGGGTGACGTTTCTGCAAGAGATATTAAAAAAGAAATAAGTAGGAGGAGAGAATAGATATGGCAAGAATAGTATTTTGGAGTCCTGAAAGAGGAATGAGTGGAAGTACACATACTGCTATAGCTGTAAGTACTCTAATGGGTATTGCACATAAAACAACTTGTCTACTTATGCAAACAAATTTTGGATCTAAAAAGATAGAATCTTCTTTTACTCCTTATGATGAATTGAAAGCTAGTGGAGCATTTGAAAATTCTAATATAGGTGTAAATGCTTTAATTAGACTTGTTACAAGTAATAAACTTGATGCTTCTGCAATTCAAAACTACGCTAAGCCAGTTTTGAAAGGAAGACTTGACATACTTTATGGAGTAAATTCTAAAGATAAAGAAGGATATTTACAACTTGTAAATAATCTTCCTTATATAACAAGAAAAGCAGACGAGGTATATGAATTAGTATTTGTTGATATACCAAAAACTACAGGAGCAGAATATTTAAGAAATACTCTTGCAGACAGTGAAATAGTTGTATGTGTTGTTAATCAAGATTCTGTTAAATTAGATGATTTCTTTAATAGAATAAATACAATTCCAGAAATAAAAGATAAACAAAAGATTATAGTTATTGGAGATTACAATGCAAAGTCTAAATATAATGTAAAAAATATAAGACTTCGTTATAAAGTAGCAGATCCAATATTTACATTGCCACATAATTATATATTTGCAGATGCATGTAATGATGGAGCTGTAGTAGATTTCTTCTACAGAAATATAAATGCTGATGCTAAAGATTATAATGGAGAATTTATAGCTCAGACTTTACAAATAGTAGAAAAAATTGCAGAAATAGCAAAATTAAGAGAATAAAAAAACATCTAAAAGAAGAAGGGGTGAAATCATGAACGTTGCATTTATATTAAACATGATACTAATAGTTGTACTTTTGGTTTTCGTTGTTATGTTCTTTAAGTATAAGATTAAAAAATCTGACTCTAAAGACCCAGAAGTAAATCTAGCAAGAGAAAAAGAAAAATATAGTATTGGTAAAATGCAAGAATTTATAAAAAAGCAATTTGATGAAATAACTAGAATGAATTTATATGATTTGGCACTATCTGAAGAAGAATTCGAAAGAAGAAAAAATGTAAAATATGAATTAAAGAGAGCTTTACGTGGAGCAGGTTATGCAGATCAAAAAGATAAGAAATACGTAAAAACTTTAATGTTTGATCTTCTTAGAAATAACTATAATGTAAATAATATAAACATAAATAATGCTATACCATTTAATGATTTCGAGTCTTTAACTCCACAAGATAAGTTTGAAATATTAATGCATGTTTACAAAAAAGAATATAGAGCAGAAGCTTTAACAGAAATGATTACTAAGTATAATTTAGATATGCCAAAGTATGAATTTGATAGTGAAGTTTCTTCATATGTAATTACTGCACAAGAAATAAATTCTATATTTGAAAAAGAGATAACTGAAGGTACATTATCTTTTGAAGATAAGTTAGAGATTGTAGTTCAAAGAATATACCAACACTATAAAGGATACAGCGTTGTTGATGATATTCGTGATATGAATATCGATGGTGTATCTGGTGGTGTATCTGGTATACCTCCATCATTCTTAGATCAAGTTAATGGTATGGATGATTACCTAGAGCAAATGGGTGGTAGCGCTAAGATACCAATGTCATACGATTCAGTATGGATATTCTATAAAGGTAAAGCTACATACTTATCATTCCTATCATTTGGTAGTGAAGCAGAACTAAAAAGAGTTTGTCAAAATATATATAAATACAATAATCCAGGACAACTTTCTGAATCTGTTGGTTTCAAAATCAACGAAATGAAAGATGGTTCCAGAGTTGTTGTACTAAGACCAAACTTTGCAGAATCTTGGGCATTCTTCGTAAGAAAGTTTGCTCCACCAACTTTAATTTCTGCAGAGCAGCTTTTAGTACATAAGAATAAAGAGCCTGTAATTGAATTATTAAAATATTTAATTAGAGGAGCTAGAGTTACAGCAATCACTGGTGAACAGGGTTGTGGTAAAACTACACTTTTGATGGCTATAATGAAATACTTATATCCAACAATTACAATTCGTGTACAGGAAACTGCATTCGAATTGCACTTAAGAAAAATATATCCATATCACAATATCTTGTCTTTAAGAGAAACTGATACAATTACTGGACAAATGGGTCTAGATGTACAGAAAAAGACAGATGGTGGTGTTAACATCTTGGGAGAGGTTGCAACTGATCCGGTTGCTGCTTGGATGATTCAGATGGCACAGGTTGCCTCTAAGTTTACACTTTTCACTCACCACGCAAAAACTTTCCCTAACCTTATTACTGCACTAAGAAACTCACTATTAAAAATAGGTATGTTTAATTCTGAGAACGTTGCAGAAGTACAGGTTGTACAAGTTATAAACTTTGATATACACTTAAAAAGAGGTGTAGATGGTACAAGATATATAGAAAGAATAACTGAATGTATTCCATTAGAGAAAAAATTCAATTATAATAATGATTATACAAAAGAAAAAGAGTTAAATAAAAAATTAGATAAATTTATGGATAATGCAGTAGAATACTTTACTCACATGACACAAACAAGCAATTATACATATAAAAATATAGTAGAATGGCATGATGGAGAATATGTATTTACTAATCCAATTAGTGAAGAAAATATTAAATCCATGAGAGAAAATATGTCACCAGAAGATGTTAAGGCGTTTGATGAATTCGTCGATACAGCATGGAGGTGATTATAAGTGGTTGTTAATATAGCAATTGGACTTCTAGGCTTATCAGTAGTTGGTATTCTAGCATTAGTTATTTACTATAAAACAGTAAAAAATAAGTATAAAAAGAATGCTTCTTTATATGCTAAAGATGCAATCGTAGTAAAAAATAAAAAGAGTAATAGAGATGTTTTTGATAGACTATATCAAGTTATATATTTAACATATACTAAAATGCCTATCATAAAATATTATACAAAAAAATCAAGACTTAAAATGGAGATGTCTAATGACTATACGGAATATGAACTAAGAAAAAATACTGGTAAAATAATGCTATATGTTACAATTTTCGTAGTAGTCGCTCTATTTGTAGTAATTAATTTATTAAATGATCTATACATGTCACTTATAGCTATTGTTGGTATATTAATAGTAGCTGAAAAGTTAATTGATATGAGTATTACTTCTGTATCTGATAAGATACTAAGACAAATGCCAGAAGCTTTTACAAGTATTAGACATGCATTCCACGAACATGGAATGATTGAAGAAGCTTTTGAAACAGCAATTGATGATTTGGGAGAAAAAGAAATAGTACCCCAATTAAGAAGAATAAAAGAAGCAATGCTTTCAGAAAATCCAGAAACAGAGCTAGAAAGATATTATGATACAGCTCCAAATAGATTTTTAAAATTATTCGCTGGTGTTTCATATTTAACACTTGAACTTGGTGATAGAAAAGTAGACGGATCATCAGTATATTTAAGAAACCTTAATAATATTTTAAGTGAGATACAACTTGAAATATTAAAGAGAGATAAAATAAACTACATGTTTAGAAGTTTAACTATAATTGCTGTTGCACCATTGATATTCATAAAACCATTACAAGCTTGGGCAGAATCTAACTTTCCTGCACTATCAAACTTTTACAATAGTAGTATAGGATTTATAATTCAGTCACTTATAATTGTTTCAATATTTGTATCTTATCTAATGCTTAGAATTATTAGAGAAGATTCAGATGAAATAAAATTCGATAGAGTTTCTAATATTAAGTGGCAAGAAAAACTTTATAATAAAGTTCCAATAGTAAAATTATTGGTAGATTCTTTCAAACCAGCAGAAAATACTAGAAAGTATAAGAAAGAAACAGATATAATAAAAAATACTAATGCGTATCTTACAGTTGAATGGTTGTATGTTAATAAATTTACAGCAGCAGTTGTAGCATTTGTACTAATGATAATATTAATGCTAAACTTACATAGAATTGATGTAAATGCGGCATTTACAAAAATTAGTGATGAATTTACTGCATTTGGAAGTCTAACGGCCGAACAAGAAGAAGCGGCACAGGCTTTAAATGACAGAGATAGAAGCTATATAGATAGCTTAGATGGTAGAAATGTATCAAGGGAAGAAATAGAAATGCAATACACAGATCCAGTAACAGGAACTGTAGATCAAAATGAGGTAGATAGAGTTTATGATAAAGTTCAAACTGTTCAAAATTCATATCTAAAGTTTTGGCAAGTATTGATATCACTATTAATTTCATGGGTGGCTTACCACATACCATCAGTAATACTTTGGCTTAAAAACAAAATACGTGAAATGGAAAAAGAAAATGAAATTATGCAATTCCAATCTATCATATTAATGCTTATGTATATTGATAGAATTGATGTTCAAACTATACTAGAATGGTTACATAGATTCTCTTATGCTTTCAAAGAGCCAATAGCAACATGTCTTAATAACTATGAATCAGGAGCAGAAGTTGCTCTTATGGAATTAAAAGACAGTGTTCCATATAAGGACTTTGAAAGAATAGTTGAACAGCTAATTTCTGCTGTTGATCGTATTCCAGTTAGAGCTGCTTTCGATGAACTAGAAACAGAAAGAGCATATTACCATGAAAGAAGAAAAGAAGGAAATGAAAGACTAGTTCAAAAGAAAGTATCTCGTGGAAAAGTTTTAGGTTTCACACCAATGGTTATGCTTATAGGTGGATATCTAGTAGCACCACTATTGATAGTTTCTATAATGCAAATGGCTAATTACTTTAGTCAAATGACATTCTAAATTAGTTTTAAACAGCTAAATATTGCTGTTTAAATATATAAATGTAATTTTAAATATTGAAAGGGGAAATAAAAATGGATAACGCACAAAAAGCGATTATGATTGGTGTTGGACTTTTCATCACTATCATAGTTATTGCCGCAGTTATGTTAATAACTGGTATTGGACAAGATTTATTAAATTCAGGTACAAAGAAAGCATCTAGTATTTCTGATAACCTACAAGCTCAACTTACTTCACAATTTGATAATACTACTTTAACAGGTTCACAAGTAGTTGCTGCTGTAAAATCTAATTATAAAACAGATGGCTTGGCAGTTGTTGTAAAAACTACAAAGAACAAAGAAGCTAAACAATATGGAAAAGTGTCAGCAATTGTAACAGCACCTACTAGTGCTACAACTTTTCTAGAAACTGACGGTACATCAGAAAATAATGCACCAGCTTCTATAGGACCATTGAGTGATTCAACATCTAGTGATTACGTAAACCCAAGTGTTTCTTACAAAGCATATTTAATTAAAATAGAAGATTCAGAGGCAGTTGTTGGTATATATTTTGAACAAAAATAATAAGTAATAGTTAAAAGGTATATAATTATACTTTATAGTTATATACCTTTTATAATGTTTTTATGATTATATGTTTTAAAAAGTATACTTATAAGTGTATTTTTTAAAGCTTATAATTATTGATTTAGGAGGGAAAATATGGACGATAGTACACCTATGAGAGCTCTAACTATAGGAGTTAGTATATTCATTGCCCTTGCTACAATTACAGCTATAATGATATATTATAATACTGCAAAAAATGCGGCAGGGATAATAGGAAATCAAGCAAAAGACATAGCAACTAGCTATAGACAAGATATAGAAGATATGCTGCTTTCTGGAGGCACAATAACAGGAACAGATGTTATAAACTTGTTAAACTATTTTAAGAATGATCAAAATGTAAATATTACTATAAAAAATCAAAAATATATACAACAACCAAGTGATAAAGGTGTTGTATGTACTGATGGTGTTTGTACTACAGAAAATAGTAATGTAAATAATTCAGATAATTTTGACTCTATATTAAAAAGAATTTTACCAAATCAAAATTTTGAAATGAATAAAGTAGATATGATCGGTACTGAGGTAAAACAAATAACATTAACTGGTAAAAGATTATTAGAGGATTAAAAATAAAATGTTTAAATATATAGGAGAAGAATATGGAAGATAATGTACAAAGAATATTTGCAATATTAATTTCGATTATTATATTTTTCTTTTTACCAATGTATATAGCTTTTGAAAAAAGAGATGATATTTCTTATGCTTTAGCATTAAAGATTACTAATAACTTTGTAGAAAATGTTACCAACAAAGGCTATTTATCTAAAGAAATGTATGATAACTTTATAGATGAACTTGCTGCTACAGATAATATATATGATATAAAATTAGAACATGTATCAAAAAAATATTTTCCAGTTTTTTATGTGTATAAAGATAGTTCATTTAAAGAAGTTAGCAAAAAATTAGATTACAGTTTAGCAACTAGCAGTTATACTTATGATGTAGAAGGTAAAAAATTAGATCCTAAAATTGGTGGATTATCTATTAATAATGTAGAATTGTCTTATGATATGAAGCTTGAAAGATATAATGAAAAGCAAATATTGGAAGTATTGAATACTGATACAAAACCATTTATAAGACTAAATTCAGACGATTATAAAAATTATAGCTATGAAAATATACCTTATAATCCAATTGTGTATGGTAGATTAATTGATGGCACAACAGATAAATATGAAAATTATTATGCAATGAGTGCTGGAGATGAGTTTAGTGTTATAATTCAAAATACTAATGGAACAATAGCAACATCAATGTTTAATACATTTACTTTTGCTGGAGATGCAGGTGTAAGATCTAGAGTATATATAAATTATGGTGGAACAGTTAAAGAAGAACAATATAAAGAACTTGATTTTAGTACTAATAAATAGAATTTAAGTAGGTGAACTTATATGGATTTTATGGCAAATAAAGCTTTATTAATAGCAGTTGGGGTATTTATAACTCTTGCAATAACGTCAGGCGTATTGATGGTAATAAATAACATCCAACAAATTTATGGACAAGTATATAATACAGATACTTCTATTACAAGTCAATTCTCAGAGTTTGATAAATTTTCTGGAGGCGAATTTACTGGCTTAGATATAGCTAATGCACTAAGGAAGTATGAAGATGATAAATATAAAAATATAGTTACTTTTCAAAATAATGCTAGAGGTACAGTTACAAGTATTTCTGAAGATAATTATAGCACAATATATACAACAGAGTTAGAACAAAAGGATGGAAAGTACACTATTATTATTACAATAAAAAAATAATAAGGAGGATTTTATATGGGAGATTCAGCATATCAGGCAATATATACAGGTGTATACGTTTTTGTATTTATTATAGCTATGAGTGCAACAATTTATCTTTTCATGACAATTATTGATTATGCAGAACTTTCGTATAATTATGGTAATACGGCACTTGATAGTAATTTAATTGAGAATATACCAACTACAAAGTATCAATTATTGACAGGTAGTGATGTCATTACTTATTATTATAATTACGTAAAGAAAGATAAATATGAAGGAAGCGAAAGTGACACAAAATATAATGTAGAAATTTTCAACAGTAGTGGAGCTAAGATTATTGATGAAACAAAAATAAGAGATATAAAATATGATCAAAAATATAAATTAGAATTTATGTCAGAAAACAATAAAGGAGTTGCAACTATAAGAATAACAGAAGTTGGCAATTCAAATATACTAGAATAAAATAGTATAAAATAATATAGAAAAGGAGGGGGGAGCATAATTTTATGAAAGATAATTTAAGTATGGTAATTTTAATGATTTTACTTGTTCTTATTATGATTATGTTTCCTTTATATAATTATTTTGAGAGACAAGATGATATGTCTTATTCATTAGTATTAAAGGCTACGACAAATTTTGCCGAAGAAGTAATGAATTCAGGTTATTTAGATCAAGATATGTATGATAGATATATTTCTCAAATTGCTAATACAGGAAATTTGTATGATATAGAACTAGAGGCACATAGAAAATGGTTGATTAGTGATTCAGAAAATCCAGGGCAATACATAGAAAGCTCATATATAGATTATAATAATCAAATATTTGATTCAGTGGCAAATGATAAGGAATCTAAAATAACAACAGTAAGTTCAAAATCATTAAAAGACAATATTTATAAGTTTGATGTTGGGGACGAATTTTATGTTAAAGTAAAAAATAGTACTACAACAATGGCTGGAGCAATATTTAATTCTATATTTACAACTTCTAGTAAAGATAGAATTGTTGTAAATTATGGTGGTATAATAAAAAATAATTCTTGGCAGAAAGTAGATTCTACTTATTATTCAAAACAAGAATATACATCTACAATACAGTATAGTACTTCAGGTGATTCTAATTTACAAAATAATATTGTATCTTTAACAGGAGAAAATACAATAAGATTATATGATCTAAAAAAAGATTATAAAATCGTTATAAGTGGAGTAGAAAAAAAAGATGATATAAAAGTACCTGTAGGTGTAACGTATGTTTCTTCAAATGGAAATGAACATATTTATAAAGTAGAAAAAAATCTTGATGTAGCAGCATTTACTTTAAATAACGCAAAAGTTAGTGTAAAAGATGTTAATGATAAGCTTGTAAACTTAGAACAAGTAAAACTTGATGTAATAAAATTTAAAGCAAAGTATAGTATATTTTTAGGAGAACAAAATGAGACAACAGGAACACTTGACTTAGGTGGATCAGACACTGTGAGATTAGACTTCACAGATATT
Organism: uncultured Clostridia bacterium; assembly: GCA_947628005.1. Classification (GTDB taxonomy): domain Bacteria; phylum Bacillota; class Clostridia; order TANB77; family CAG-465; genus CAG-465. The sequence continues at coordinate 70,628 of CANQYI010000001.1, read as the reverse complement.
AAAGATGAATATAATGTATCTGTAACAGGTAATAATAGAGCGGTAGAAGTAAAATTTTTACCTGGTGATAATAGTTCACCAATAAATATTACAACAAGTAAGGATAAAATAACTATAAATGAAAAGGGTACATTAATTGTAAGTGGCAATGGTGATTCAATTACAGTAAAAGATATTAATGGAAAACCTGTTACATTGGAATTAATACCACCTTCAGTTGCTTCATATGATTCAACTGGAGCAGATTCTAGTTATCCTCATATTTTAAAGGTTGCAAAAGAAGCTGACGTATATTTAGATTATAGTGCGAACAAAGAATATAAAGTAGAAGTTGAACTTAAAAAAGGAAAACTTATAATATATTCTAAAGCCGGAAATGCTATACAAACATATGATAAAACTGGTTCTTACGAAATAGATGTTAGTGGTGGCGAATATATTCATTTATCAAATGAGTCTACAAGTTCTTCTAGTATAAAAATACAAGATCCAGATGGAAATTATCTTGTTTTCAAACCAAAAGAAAAATAAATTAATGAGAGGTGAAAAATGAAAATTACAGATTTTGCTCTTATCTTTATAGGAGTAGCATTACCAATAATAATAATAGTATATGTTAATGTATCTTTTACAATAAAAGCAGAAGAGCAAGAGATGTACTATCAAAAATTAATAGATTCAGCTATACAAGATGCAACAGTTGCAATGAAAGAAGTAGAAAATGAAGATAGTGAAATTGACTATGGTTATTCTGGAGAAGAAGACAAAAAAGTAAGTGTCAATACACAAGTTGCAGTAGATACATTCTTTAAATCATTTTATAACAACTTGGGAATCAAAGGAAATGATGCTGCAGAAAAGTATATTCAGTTGTTTGTACCAGTAATTGCAGTTGTAGATTATAATGGAGTACAGATATCATCTATTGAAAACTATACTAAAAATGGTGTGTCATATTTAGAACATAAGGTAAAACCTAAAAGATATTATACAATTTCTTATGATATTGTAAAAGATGGTCGGTTCATATGTTGTAGTATGGCAGGGACAGACAAAATCACCTAGTGCTAATATAGTAAGTTCACATACATTAGAACTTACTATGGACGATTATGTTACTCATAGAGGATCTTACAAAGTTGGAAGTGATACTACGGATTTGGAAGTAAAAAAATTTTATATTTCTGATTCTAAAAATAATTCTGATTTAGCAAAAGGTGCTAATGATAAGATAAAAGATGAAATTGTAAAGTACATAAATGATAATAAACAGCAAATTATGGCAAATGTTTTAATGGAAGAACTTTCATATGCAACAAATCGTCACAATTCATATGCTAGTAGTGCAGGAATAAAATATACATTTAATTTCCCTGCTACAACAAAAGAAGAATTATTTGAGTATGTAGATGATATTGGAATAATAGCATTTGTTCAAGGTATTTCAATAGGAAATAAATATTTAAATACAAAATCTTATGGAGTATCTAAGCTAGAACTTACAACAAGATATTATTTTTCAATTCCATCAGAAAATTCTAAGTACAATATGAATTTATATCATAAAGATACAAAATGTTTAGAATATTTAGTATCACAAACAAATGATATAACTCCATCGTATGTATTAACAAAACAACAGGCAGCTTCTGCAAGTATAGATTTAAAATCACAAAGAGTATCTGGATTTTATCCTTGCCCAATATGTAAACCATAGTTTAAGGGGGAATATATGAAATTAAAAATCAATAAAAGATTTGTTATTTTCTTAATAATAGCAATTTTGCTTGTAGCATTGATATTAGGGGCTTTAGTATATTTTTTAAGCAAACCAGATTATGAAAAATATCAAGGCTATGAAGAGAAAATAAAGACATATGGATTTGATACAATGTATGATAATAAGACTTGCACAACTAAAGAAAATGTAACTAAATCTGAAGCCTTAAAAATGGTAATTTCTACTATGTTAAACATTACTGATATAAGTAAAATGAGTATAAGAACAGATGAGACATACTCAAATGCAGATTATGTTGAATATGCAAAACTAATGGGAATAATTTCAGATGAAGATATAAATAAAGATACAGCAGATGATGTTGCAAAATATAGTGAAGTTTTAAGATATGTTGAAAATTCTAAAAAGATTTTGCTAAAACAGGATCCAAAATCAGATGTTGAAGTTATTATAAAAAACTATAATAACTTAAACTCAGAAATGCAAATTGTTGTATCAGATTTAGTATCAAATCAAATTTTGCCAAATGAGAAAAGTAATATTAAAATTAATCAAAAAGTATTTAAAGGACTTTTAAATGAACTTTTAATAAATATTGCAGAAAAATTAAATACTATAACAGTGGCAGATGCAAAATTAAATATAAATAAAGATAAAGTCCCAACTAATGAAGATCAATATCCTTATATATTATCTAATGTTGATAAAAAGATATATGAATATGATTTCTTTAATGTTTATGAGGAAGATTTTAAAAATCCTAAAGAGACATATTTAATAAAGAGGGAATTTTATCAGGCCATATATTCTAGAATAGAAAGTTTTTATAATTTAATTTTGAATGTAGATTATCAAACAATTAATTATGATGAATTTTACAATGAACTTTCTACATACACTTCATCAAAACCAAATTCAGATGAAGTAAGAAGCTATGTGGAATATGTGAAAAACAATCAAATAAAACTTACTGGAAGTGGAAAAGCTTGCTTGCCAGCTGTATATTTTGATGGTGAAAGATATAGAGTAAGAACTAAGCTAACAATCAATATATCAAGTCCAAATACAAGAAATAATCTTTTTGTGTTTGACGCATATTCAGGTGAAAATTATGAATATGGTAAAGATAGCTATGAGATTACAGTTGATACAGAAATGCTTACAGGATTTGATTTTGAATCATTATATATTTATCCAGGAGAATTTGTAAGTTCTATATTAGATAATGATGGAACAATAAAATAAGATATAAAATAAAGCAGTCTATTGAAGTGAACCCCATTTAGTTCACAAAAATAAAAAAGCAACATTAATATGATAAAATAACATCTCAGAAAGTGAGGTGTTATTTTTTATGGGAAAGCCATATAGTGAAGAGTTTAAGAATCAAGTTATAAGGGATTATTATTCAGGAAAATTTGGTGGAAGAAAAAATTTAGCAAAACATTACAATTTAAATGCAGGTACAATATGGAATTGGATTTCTAAAGAACGAAAACAAGGAAATTTATTAAATGATATTGAACATAAACGAGGTCGTTCAAAAGAAGAAAGTATTGATTATAAAGAAAGATATGAAATATTAAAAAAATACCAAGCCTTTATAAAGGCACAACGAGAGAAAAAGTAACATTTATTAATTTATATATTAATAAATATAAACTTTCAAATATGTGTGCTGCATTAGATATTAGTCAAAGAACATATTATAAATATCGTAATACCGAAGACAAGGATTATTATGATTATTTACTAATAAAAGAGATATTTGATGAATCAAAAGGTACATATGGTTATCGTAGGGTTTGTGAAGGCTTGTTGATTAAATATGGTGTAATGTTTAATCATAAAAAAGTACAACGAATAATGAATAAATATAATATAAAACCAGAATATACAAGAAAAAAGAAACAATTATCTTATAAAAGAATTGAAAGTAATGTAAAGCCAAACTTAGTAAAAAGAAAATTTTATGTGGATAAAGAAAACAAAATTTGGACAACGGATATAACATATTTGATTTTTAATGGAAAAAGAGCTTATTTATCAACAATATTAGATTTATATGATAGGAAAATTGTTGCATATAAAATATCAAAATTTAATAATTTAAACATAGTAATTGACACATTAAATGAAGCAATTGCAAAAAGAAAAGATGTATATGGACTTATCATTCACAGTGATCAAGGCTTCCAATATACATCTTATGAATACAAAGCCATTTGTGAATCTAAGGGTATTCAAATATCAATGTCTCGAAAAGGAACACCAATAGATGATTCACCAATGGAATCTTTCCATTCAATTTTGAAGAAAGAAACTTTGTACAATAATAATATCACAAATTTGAATGAATATATAGCTTTAGTTGAAGATTGGTTAGAATTTTATAACACAAAAAGATTAAAAAATAAGAGAAGATAACTTCTTCTCTTATTGTGCTTATTTTTTCTTATGAACTAAATGGGGTTCACTTCATATTAGGACTGCTTTATTATTGCTATACTTTCATGAATAGCTTTTTCTTCATATTCTTTTATTGGCATTTTAATTATTTTTCCTTGCGTAGGATCTGCCAATATAACTGATTCGGGTGTCAAACCAATAACTGCCATACATTTAATATTTTTGGGTAAAGGGAAAAATGTGCCATAGTCTATTAGGTCTTTATCATAATAATTGTGATAATCGGATTTAGTATCTGACATCCAAACGATTAAGATACCATTTTCTTCTATAATAGACATTATTGCATTAATTGAACTATTAGATATGTTAAGGCATTGCATTTTAAAATTGTTCTGAGAAAAATATTTTTCAACTGCACAGTAAATAGGAAAACCCATTGAACCATATATTGTCGTCGATGGATTGCCGGCGAAAACCAAAGAAGGATCTGGGCCATATATTGCCCCATTTGCTTCCCATATTTCTTCATCAATATCAAGGCAAGAAACCATGTCAGCTTGACTGGATGAATAACCATAGTAACTAAGGATCATTTCTACACATGCAAATGCAGTAGCAGAACTTTTATATTTTGCTTTAATAGGCGTGAGCTTAAAGATTGCAAGATCTTCTGGAGATGGCTCAGGTGGCGGGTCATTTTTGGTAGTAGTAACTGGTTTAGAACTACTTGTAGTGTTTACAGTCGTTGTAGTATTCGATGGCGCTTGAGTAGTGGCTGTCGTTGTGGTAGTTGTAGTTGTCGAAGACTTGGTTGTCGTTTTTTCTTCGGGTAATTGAATTTCTTGTACTGAAATAGATACTGAACCTATCGAATTACTAGTTTGGTTAGAGTTCGTAACTGTTCCAGTAGCAGTTTGAGTACCATTTTTTGATGAGTCAGTATTACCTATACTATTTTCGGAAATAGAGCTGTTATTTGAAGCACAGCTACATAGTATAAGTGATATGGTTAAAATACAAATAAGTAACCGTTTCATTTAATTTCCTCCTCAAGTAAGTTTATTTTTGGAATAAAAACAATCTTAAAGTATTTTATCATATAAATTACGTTATGTCAAATTAGTATTTATTTATGCTGTAATAAATATGTATTAAAATTATAAAAATAGTTGAAAAATGTTTTTAATATATTATATAATATTTATATCATGAGGTGTTATATGAAAAATATAGGTAGTTGTGTAAAATATAAGGTATTAGTATTACCTTTTATGCTTATTTTTATGGCGATTTTGGGCGCTATTTTTAATAGTGTACAAGCTGTAGATTTAGAGTTTGTCGCCGGAAGAGAACAAGGTCGGAGTAATAATTAGAACATTTGCCACGGCATATCAAGGAACTATAGAAGAATTTAATAAAACAGGCAAAGCACGTGGGACTTTTATAAGAGGACAAAAGGAAAATGAATATGCTCAGAAGGGTTATAGATGGAAAGCCGGAGAAAGTTTAGTAAGAGTAATAGATAGTAGTTATATGGATCCAAATTATGCTGGAACATCTCTTAATTACTCATCTGCCGGTATACAATTTCAAAAAGACTGGATTACTTGTGCAAATTATACATCAGGTGGTAGCCAAATGTCATATGCACTACAGAAAAAAAGATTTGAAGTAAATAAAATTGGCAAAGAAACGGGAATAGATTTAGGTACTTATACATACCAAAATAATCAAACGTATAACGTATCAGAAAATAATGCTTTGACAAGCGATAAAATAATCAGGTATAATGCATCAGGAAATAAAGGTAAGTTAGCATTTCAAATGTACCGATGGACTGTTACAAACGAAAATATTGCAGTCTCAGACTGGTTTATACCAGATGAATTTATAAAAAATATAACTAAACAGGGTTATATTAAAGATGGAAAAGTTAGATTTTCCTTATATTCTAGCGTACTAGCAAATTGTTATGAACAATTTAAAGAAACAGGGTTTTACGATGACTCAAATTGTAATAATGCTTTGAGTGATAATTTCATTTTTTCGAAAACTATTGAAGCATATATGAATTTTTTGGTAAAAAAATATGGAACAGATATTATTGATTCGTCAAAACTTCCTTTTTCTTATGATGCTAAAGATATATGCTCAAGTAACTATGGTGATCCTAAATTTAATGATAATGCTAATATAAGAAAAATTGCATATAACACAAAACAGGCCTACGACATCACAGTTTATGGACAGGGCGTAGGATTTAATGATGGAGAAAATGGACTTAGAGGAATATCAAACTCTGATAGGTCTATTGCAAATGACTACGATAACTGGTTAATATTAGATGATATAATACATATTAAGAAAAACGTCTATATTAGACATGTAGATAAAGATACAAATGAATTGCTAGATATAGCAAATGAAAACGAATTAGTAACTAAAGCAAATGGTGGTACTTCATTAACAGCACCAAATTTAAAAAATAAGAAACCAAATGGTGGAAGTTATACATATAGTGAGGCATTTACAAATTTAGAAGCAGATGATAGAGTTATAGCATCTAGGTCAACTACACTTGCAAAAGATGGTGTAAAATATAAATATTATGGAGTTAAAATAGGTAAAAGTAGCACTATAAGTGATGCAGAAATTAAAATGAATAATTGTCCATATTATTCTAATCAAGATGTAAATGATGACACTTCAAGCGATGAATTCGTTACAATTACATTTTATTATACAAAAGATGATACACCTATACCAGATCCAAAAATATATGTAGGAAATAATACTTTACAAGGTAATGATTGTAAAACTACAGAAGTGCAATCAGGTGGAAGTATAAAACCTTATATTGTAACACCAACATATACAGTAAAGACATTGAAATATCAAAAACAATATAGTAATGGAAAACTAACTTATACTATAAAAGATTTTGTAATAAATAAGTTAACTTCTATGAATATAGTAAATTCAGATGGATATAATCATAAAGGAAAGATAATAAGTGGTAAAATTATCACAAACACTAATGAAAGACAAGCATTATTTAATTCTTCAAATGCAAATAGTATAAATTTAGATTATGATTATTCTGATTTAAATAGTAGTATATCAACTCAGTATAACAATATTAAAAATACTGCAAACTTGTCAAATATAAATGTTGATAACATAAAAGGTTCAAACACTAAAGCTGAAAACTTTAAGAAAACATACAATATAATCGATAATGCATATAACGGACTAAGATATATTAAAGGTCAAACTGCATATGTAGATTATAATGTATTAAATAGTGGAAGTTCTAATAGTAGAAATGTAGCAGCAAAAAATACACAATTTGTTAATGTATATAACAAAATAAATGTATCTGTAGGTTCTGTATCTTCACCAAATGTTGTAGATCATTCTACAAGTGATACACAAAAAAGAGATTATACAATACAGAAAAATGCACCGTTTACTGTAACACTTAATAGCGAAAATGAAAAATATTTAGATAAATATTTCTTGATATTCGATTTTGATATTAGTTATCAAAACAAAGAGTATAAAGCAAATACTTGGATTGAAGTACCAGTAAATAAAGGAAAGCAAACTGTATTTGAGGCAATACCAACAAGCGGTGGTAATGAAGGAGATATAGTAAGTCAAATTGAAAATACACTTTTAGTTGTAGGAATGTCAAATAATGTACCAGATGGGTACAGAGAAAATGTATTTACTCAATTTACACAAGATAAATTACATTCTATATACAATACAACTTCAACTTCTGGACTTATAGAACATATGCAAAATATTACAAATGAAATTTCAAGAGATAATGTATGTACTACTAGTAAAGATGTAGATGTACACACAGACAAATCATTTACTGGAAATACAGATTTGTATGAAGATATATATTATTTTGCATGGACAAAAGCAAAGTTTAAAACTTTATCAAGAATATATGATTTTAAGGTAACAGATTGTCTAGATGTAAACTTTAAATCAGTATTTAGAAAAAGTGATGATAAAAATGTAAATTCATTAACAGAAGTACAATATTTTTCTGGAATAAAAGAATTAAAAATATATGGAGTTTCTTATAACGTTCTACAATCTAGAGATTTAAGTGATACAAGAAATAGAACTTTACCACTTGGACCATATAAGCATACAGATAATTCTTACATATTTGCACCAAAACTTGGTTATAGAATCAGTTTTGATTTAAAGACAAGTGGATATTATGATTATAATAAAAATGATTCAGGAAGAAAAATAATTATAAAACCATCATATTATTATATATCTAAAGACGCAAAACAATTTAAAGATAATATAAATATATATTATAAAAATTCAGAAGGAAAATATCAAAAATTTGTTAATAGTAACTACACTATATTCTTTACTCCAAATGATGGTTATAGATATATAAATAATTTGGGAGTAACAGATAATATTAGTAATATGTCTACAAAATTAACAGAAATAAACATTTCTTCAGAAGATGGATTTGTACTTTTACCAAACATGATGGCAACTAGCGATAATAATTTCATTCAATCTTGGTATGGAGAATTCAAACTTCCAAATTCAGCTATTGCAGTAGAAGGTACAAAGATTAATAGTCCACTAACTGATGGCTATATTGGAGTAAAATTTGAAATTATATGTGTAGACAAGATAGGAAGTCAAGAAGCAAAAATATCATATAATCAAAATAATAGCAAGGCTACAAATCCAACAAATACAACTCAATGGGATTATGAAGGCTATTTAGGATTCAATAATCCGGGCTCAGAAGCAAAAGACTTAAAATTGCAATTAGAAAAAGGTACATGGAATATAGATAATTCTATGTATCAGAAAATAAAAGGAACTGTAATGCTTTATGATACTGACTCAAGAGCAGCAGAAGACTTTAACTAGAGGAGGTAAAATATGGATAACGATGATATAGAAGAAGTATTAAATGATGATAATGAAGTTACTCCTGAAAAAGCTGAACAAGCAGGTACTAAAAAAGTAGTACCTGCCTACATGAAAAAAGAAGAAAATAAAACAGAAGAACCTAAAGGTAAAAATAAAAAAGTAAAAAGCAAAAAAGAAAAAAAGGAAAAAAATAAAACTTCTAAATCTAATAAAAAATTAATAATATTCTGTGTAACAGCAGTAGTTATATTAGTTGCACTAGCAATATTTATATATGTTTTATTATTAAATAAAAAGTATGAAAAATATAAACCATATGAAGAGCCAATGCATACATACGCATTTGATATTATGTATGATAATGGTACAGCTACTACAAAAGAAAAAGTAACAAAATCAGAAGCTATTAAAATGGCAATTGCAGCAACACTTAATATTGAAGATTTACCAGGGTATATTGATACAAATACATTTACAAATGAAATTTGGGTAAAGTATGCTGTTGCAAATCAAATATTAAGTGATTCAGAAATTAATGAATTAAATTGTAATGATAACGTAACTTATATTGAATTTGTTAGATATTTAGAAGTATCAAAGCAAAAATTACTAGGACAAAATTTAAAAACAAGTACACAGTTAGAATTTAAAGATACAGATAAATATACTATTGAAGAACAAACATATTTACAAGATTTAATAGAAACAGGAGTTATAGAAAATACAAATAAAAAACTAAAAGGAAATAGAAAGTTATTCAAAGGCGAAATAAACGAACTAATCGTTAAATTTGCAGAAAAAAATAACACTATAACTTTGGATGGAGATAAAATAAATATTAATCCTGATAAAGTTCCAAGTAATGCAAGTGAATATACTTATATTTTATCAAATGTAGATAAAGAGGTATATGAGAAACCTTTACAAGAAGGAGAATATACAGATTATGTATTAAATCCTAAAGAGTGTTATATAGAAAATAAAACTTCTTATTCAGATATGAAAGCTATGGTTGAGAATTATTATAATGCTGTTTTAAATGTGGATTGTAACACGATCACTTCTGAAGAAATTTATGAAAAATTAAATTATCTAGTGGCAGGAAGTATGGATATGGACGTTATAGAAGAATATGTAAATTATGTTAAAAGTAACAATATAAAAATAACAGGAGAAGCTAAAGTACAAATGCCTATAATTTATTATGATGGAGTTGATTATAGAGTTAGAACAAAATTAAAATTTAATGTAGAACAGTCTTATGTTGATGAAAATTTATTATTAAATGATTTAGAGTTGGAAGACGGGTATGAATATAAATCAGGTGAAAATGAATTACTTATAGATGCTAAATTAGAAATATTTGTTGAATCAACAGGTTGCAAGATTTCTAGTGCCCCAATTTCTAATATGATTATAAAATAAAAGAAGCTTAGAGAAAGTATAAACTCTCTCTAAGCTTTTTAATTATGAGTAAAATACTACGTGAGTAGAAGTCATATAAGTATCATTTAATTCGTCATTATACCATTCTATATCCACATCGAATTCTATCTCAAAAGTGCAATGAACTGTTACTTGAGTCCTATCATAAGACATTTGTATTTCTATATCTTTACTCTTGTTATTTATTGTAGCTTTTTTTATATAATAATTTGAGCCATTAGAGTCGAAAATAGTATCATCTGCATGATTAGTAAAATTTAAGAAATCTATTGCAGTAACAACAGGAACACGGGTGTTTATCTCTTTTGTAGTCGTAACTGGTGGATCAGTTTTAGGCGGATCAGTTTTAGGTGGGTCAGTTTTAGGTGGGTCAGTTTTGGGCGGATCAGTTTTGGGTGGCTCAGTTTTAAACTCAGAAGATGTTGTAGTTTTTTTAGTAGTTGTTGTAGTTGCTTTGGTAGTAGTGGAAGTAGTCGTAGCCTTTGATGTGGTTGTTATCTTTGAAGTAGATTTTGAAGTTGTTATTTCAGTTATATCACTACTAGTTGATGTAATATCTGACTGCAATGAACTGGATGAATCAGTTGTTGATGATGAAATACTTTCATCATTTGAATATGTGTTAGTAACAACTTCAGTTGAACTTTTACTATCTTCTAAAATTTTTGAACTTTCGTTACTTCCAGTTGAAGAACATGCCGATAAAACGGATAAAACAAAGGTTAAAATAAATATACAAGTAATTATTCTATTAATTTTTAACATAAAAATCTCCCTTTCTAATTTAAAATGGATTAATAAACATATATAAATATTATATCATCATTTATGTAAATGTCAATAAAATGAATATTTTTTAGCTCAATGTAGTTGAAAAAAGTTAAATTTTATGATTAAATGTAACTGAATTATTAAGTAGGTGAAGTGTATGAAAGGTATTACAAAATTTTTAGTTACATTGTCTTTTATTTTACTTGTTTTTAGTAATATTTATGCATATAATTTAAATTATTCTGCAATAAAAGCAAAAGATAATGATGGAAATACTGTGTTAAAAGTAAAAATGTCTGCGGGAGCAAGTGATACTTCAATATCAAATTGGAAAGATATACAAAATAATTATCAAAACCTAAAAAATCAAGGAAAAATTGATTCACAGGGATTTTATTTAGGTAATGATGCGGGTAATGGCTGTGGAGGTAGAGGAGATTACGATAGTACGTATACGACATTTCATAAGCTTAACGAGTTAACTACTACCTATTATAATTCTCCAAACGGTTTATCAGATTATGTAAGAATTAATTACTTAAAAGATAACGGTAGTTATGGAGTATCATATATAAGTACTAGTCAGAATGGCAATACTAAAATACCTTCATTTGCTAGATTTAATACTGATGATGTAAGTTATGGCTATAAAGTCGAAAATGGTACTCAAACATTTATAAGACAATTTAATCAAAGCCATATAGACATAATATATAAAACCTTTTCCTTAAAGAAAACTCAAGTACAAAAACTTAGAATGTCTACAATTGGTTGTACATCTGATGATAGATTTGAGAATTACCCATATCCAAGATATATGGATACTACATGGAAGTATTATGCTACTATCAAAGGAACATGGTTTACATATACTTATGGATATGGACATGTAGGTAGCTGTAAGGACATGTGCTGGGAAGTAGGCGGAAACTATATAGATGCTAAAAATTGTACAGCTAATGAATATGATAATATTGTAAGCTTTCCAGTAGTAGCTGAAGACCCAACAGTAGTCTACATTAGACATAAAGATGAAAATGGAAATACTTTAGATGTACATGAAGATGAAAGAAAATTAACTGATAATACACCTTTAAAAAATTTAGGTAAAGATGGAAATTATACAGAAAAATATGAAATTCCAAGAAATAAAACTTTGCAATCAGATTATGTGGGGCAATATGTTCAAGTTGGAGATAAAGTTTATGAATTTGTACAATCTTATTATGGAGAAAGTACTGAAAGTAAAGATAAGGCAATTAAAGATTTAAAAACTAGAGGAACTGATCATAAACTTGGTGTATCTGATACAGGAAAAAAGAAATATGTAGTTGTAGAATATGAGTACAAGCCCGTTCCAACTTATGAAAAAGACTATCCTGTTAATACTGAAGCAGGTGCTTATACAACTTTAAGCCTTAAGGGATTGATTACTAATGGAAATAGTAATATTACAGTGGATCCGCCAATAACATCATCAAACACATTTTGTACTACTGAAGATGGGGATGAAGATAAATCTGTTTTATATGTTCCAGCTAGTGAAAAGGTTAAATTAAATGTTGAGGCACAAAAATTCTTCTATAATCATATAACTCAAAAACCTTATGTATTAAATAAACAATTAAAATGGAAATTAATAGTTGAAATGTACGTACTAAAAGATAATACTATGAGAGCAAAAAATTCTGATGAATCAGGAACTGCTTTCTTTGGAAATACAAATAATAACGTGGTAAGTGCGGCATCACCATATACACTTAAAGATACACCAACTTTTAAAATAGATGATACACTTAATGATGCAAGAACATATATAAATAAAAATCTTGAAAAATATGTTGGAAGTACTAATTTTAAAATAGATAGTCTTCAGCAATTAACAAAGAAATCAGCAGGTACAAAAACTGCAGAATCAGATTATTTAGATATAGCATCTACAAGATATAATGGTATAAGAGTTGTATCAGGAGATTCTTCATATAAAAAGTATGTATTTACAATAACAAAAGATGACAAGAGCGTAAACACAAATAATACTGTAGATAATAATAGTGACGTAACACTTGATACTAATAGTACAAGAATAAATTTATATACTCCTCTTGTTGTTGAAAATGTTAAAATAAAAGCAGAGGGAGATACTATAATAAACCACTCTGATAGTAAAGATGTAACTCAAATACAAAAGGGATCAAAATTTACAATAAATCCAACAGATGGCTCATCTTCTAGTTATCCAGGAGCAAGTGTTAATATAGATACTTCTAAGTATGCTAAAGAATATAAGTTGGTGTTTGACTTTGATGTTAATGATAAACCAGCTGGAACAGTATTTCCTGTTGGTAGAGGACAAATATTTGAAGGTACAGTAACAGGCGATATATTCCAGCAAAATAATAGCTTTAAAATAATGGGTGTTACTATTAATGAACCAACAATACAGGAATATGTAAGTAAGACACAGCAAGTATTCGACGATGAAATGAAATCAACTGATATGTCATCATCATTATCTAAAACTTCAATAGAGCAGACTACTACTAAATATCAATATAAAAAATATATTGATAAAGGAAGAATAGGACAGATAGGTGTTAATTCAAATGCGTGTGGTCAAAATACATATCTAAATTTTGATAATATTACAGATTTAAAAGAAGGCTCATTCTATAGAGTTGTTTACAAAAAGCAAACAATTAATATTGGTAGAATATATGGATTTAGAGTTACAGATTGCTCTGATATAAATTGGAAAGATGTATTTAGAACTAGTGAAGATGGCAGTGTCAATGGTATAACAGGAACTATATATTTCTCTGGAAATAAAGTTTATGATTACCTTTCAAATCAAATGACTAATGCAACTGATTTAAATGGAAAAACTTATATCATTCCTTTAGGAGCATATAAACATACAAATAAAACATATATTCAAGCACCAAAACTAGGATATAGAATTAGTTTTGATTTAAAAACTAGTGGTTATTATGATTATCAAAAAGAAGCAGCTAATGCTAAGAGATATATAAAGATAACACCATCTTACTACTTTATAAGAAAAGATGGAACTGGATATACTGAAGATATTAAGTTATATTATAAAAATTCATCTGGTAAATATTCTCAAATTTCAAGTTCAAATTATTCTATTTCTTTCATACCAAAAGACGGATATAGACATATTTATGATAATAATACATCATATCAATTTAATACTGATATTATGTCTGATAAATTGCGCAATATAGCAGTTAGTCAAGCTTTTGAACTTATATCTGGAAATGGTGGAAATAATAAAGGTATGATGGCTATAGATAATTCAAATAACGATAGTGTTCAAGTTTGGTTTGGAGAATATAAATTGCCAAATTCTACTATTGCAGTTAAACAAGAAGACGGCAAGTATAATATTAATAACCCATTAAATGATGGATACATAGGTGTAAAATTTGATATACAATGTATTGATGAACAATCAACTGGAACAGTAACTTTGAGTTATAATAAAAACAATCAATCTTCTACTGCCCCTAACACAACTCAATGGGATTATGATCAATACTTAGGATATACTGGACTTGGAAGAGAATTCTCTGGTGACATTCCAATTCAATTAGAAAAAGGTGTTTGGCATATTAATTCTCAAGCTGAATGGGATAAAATTAGAGGAACAGTAATTTTATACGATGCTGATAATAGAGCAGCAAATGATTTTGAATAGTTATAAATTTTAGAAATAAAAAAGGAGTGCTTACTATATATTTTATAGGAAACATTCCTTTTTATTTATTTTTTTAAATAAAAACTTAAAGTTACTTGAAAATATATTGATATATGTTAAAATTATGTTAGAGTGATATCATTAAGTTTATAATTTAATGAAAATATCAAGTAGGAGGAATTTATGGAAAGAAAAAAACTAATAATAATTATATCTATAATTGTTGCAGTATTAGTAGTTGTAATATCTTCATTCATAATATTATTTATAAATAAAAAAGATAATACGACTAGTAATCAAGAAAGTAGTAATCAAGAGAGTAGTATTAATCAAGTAAGAAAACAAGTATCAGTAGACTATAATGTTGATATATTAGAATACAATTTTGATGAAAATAATAAGACTGCAGTTGTAACAGGAATAAAAGATAGTATAAGCTCAGATGAAGAACAAAATATAAAGGAAGTTGTAATACCGGATGTAGTAATAAAAGATAAAAATAACTACAAAGTAACTTCGATGAAAGCGTGTATATTTTTTGATTTAGAAAATTTAACTGATGTATCTATACCTTCTGAATTTGAATTACCTGAATCTGCTTTTAAAAAATGTACTTCATTAAAAAATATAATTATACCATATGGAGTAACAAAGATACCACAGTATTGTTTTGCTTACTGTAGCAATTTGTCAGAAGTAAATTTACCAGATAGCGTAACAGAGATAGGAATAAGTGCTTTTACAAATTGTACTGCTTTAAAAAAAGTACGTTTGCCTGAAAATCTTGAAGTGATAGGAGATAATTTATTTGAAGCATGTAAAAATTTAGATAGTATAAATATACCAAACAGTGTTACAAAAATTTGTAATTCAGCTTTCGCTTGGTGCTCAAAATTAGAAAAGGTACAATTGCCAGATAGTGTTGCTCAAATAGGTAACAGTTGCTTTCGTAATTGTAGTTCATTAACTGAAATAGTTATACCAGAGAATGTACAAAAAATGGGTTTACGTGTTTTTGAAAAATGTAATGATAATTTAACTATAACTGTAAAAGGAAAATATAAAATACCTGAAAAAGGTTGGGAAAAGAGTTGGAATTTTTAGATGAAAGAGGTAAAACTAAAGCCAAAACAAATTGGGAAGGAAGATCTAACAATGGTACATCAGAAGACAATACAAAAACTTTTGAAGAAAAGAAAGTTGATAAAATATCTGATGTTACGTGGGAATATAATAATATAGATTTTAAGAACTTAAAATGGTTAAATACGGAAAAATACGGAAATATTTGTATTCCAAGTAACTGGGAATTGTATAAAGATGTACAGACTCTTGATGAAACAGTTATTGCTTATGGATTACCAGATTCAAGTCAATCAATAGTAATTAGAGATTGTATTTCAGGTGTTGCTAAAGATGAAATAGAAAGTCTTTTATCAAAATTGTCGGCTGATTCACAACTTGAAGAATGGTCAAGAGAAATAATAACAATAAAAAATAAAACTGGAGTTGTAATTAATGCAAAATTTAAAGGAATAAACCATATTCAATCAACTTTATTCATAGCAAGTGCAGATCAAAAGAGATTGATAATTGTTATGGTTGAAGCTCCAGATCCAAATGTGAGAAACCTGCTAAATACATTTACACTTGATAAAATTGAAAAAGATGCAGTAACTTACTTTGAATCTACTAAAAAATAATAACAGTATAAATTTTAGAGATGACAGATTAAAATGTCATCTCTTTTTTGTAAATAATTTTTATAAGTATGAATATAGTGTTATAAGGTGATAGGATTGAAAAAAATATATTCAAAACTTGGTCTTGTTACTTGCATATTGCTTGTTTTAAGCTTTGTTTTGTTCTGTATTAATTTACTAAAGATTAAAGGAGAAGATGAAACAGATATAGAAATTAAAAAGGATGAAGAAATAAAAGAAGAAAGTTATGATATTGATTATAAAGCAGGAATGACAATAAATGTGCTATGTAGTTCAACAGGTGAAGTTATGGCTATGGATATTAATGATTACTTAAGAGGAGTACTACCATCTGAAATGCCACCATATTACGATATTGAGGCACTTAAAGCACAAGCAATAGTAGCAAGAACTTATCTTTATAGAAAAATAAGTGATAATGCACATAATGATGGAGTACATATATGTGATAATTTTTCACATTGTCAGGCATTTTATAATAAAGAAAAAATATTTGAAATTTGGGCATCTAAAGGTTATGATGAAAATACTAGAAAACAATATTGGAAAAATGTTAATGAAGCGGTTGTATCAACTAATGGTAAAATAATTAAATATAATGGAGAATATATAAAAGCATTTTTTCATGCAAGTAGTCCAAAAAAGACGGAAGATGTGAGTCAAATTTGGTCAGGAGTCCACTACCCATATTTAGTATCTGTTGAAAATCATGAGGCAGAAGATTATCCAAATAGAACAAGCCAGGTTGAAGTAAGTATTAATGATTTAATTTCTAAAGTAAATAATATAGATTATTCAAAATATGATTTAAATAATATAAGTACTTTAAATATACATATATCAGATTATACAACTAGTGGTAGAGTAAAATATATTGAAGTCTGTGGTAATAAGATAAAAGCTGAGGATTTAAGGACATATTTTGGACTCAAATCAACTGATTTTACTATGGAAGTTAATCAAAATTCAGTTTTATTCAACGTTACAGGGTATGGGCATGGTGTAGGAATGTCACAAGTTGGAGCAAATTATTATGCAAAACATGGTATGAACTGTGAAGATATAATAAAACATTATTATAAAGGTGTAGAAATATCAATATAAGATAAAAAAGAGGCAAATAATAAGGATAAATAAATTTAGATTAATTAAATCTTCACTATTTTTAAAAACATATTATAAAAGAGAAATTAGTAATTTTTGTAAAAATAGTTTTAGCAATTTTATTGATTTTTATATTATTTATATGTTACAATAAGCACATGTATTGTTGTTAGCCAGTTTTTGAAAATATTGATACTCTAAAATACATATAATATAATAGTTAAAGTAATTAAGGAGGAAGCAAGTGAGATTAGAAGATTATAAAAAAGTAGAAACTACTAACATAGATTTTAAAGTCGATTTAGAAAAAGAAAAACCCAAGAGCTGGTTAAAATCTGTTTCAGCTTTTGCAAATACAAAAGGTGGAATAATTTTATTCGGAGTAGATGACAAAACTCGTGAAAAAAAAGGAATAGCAAATGTAGTAAAAACAACAGAAAAAATATCAGAACTTATAAATTCTAGAATAGAACCTTTACCAAGATATGAATTGAATTATTTTGAAGAAGATGGAAAAGATTTTATTGAGTTAGAAATAGGAGATGGTCCAATCACACCATACTTTTATGTGGCAGATGGTAGAAAAGAAGCATTTATAAGATCGGGAAATCAAAGTATACCAGCACCAGCACATATATTACAAAATTTAATATTAAAGGGAAAAAATGTAACATTTGATTCTTTGCCAAGTGAATATAATGTAGGAGATTTAAGCTTTACATTATTAAAAGCTACAATAAAAGATAAAACAGGAAAAAAATTTAATGAAGATAGAGACTATATTTCTTTAGGATTGTTAGATAAAAACAATAAATTGACTAATGGTGCTGTATTATTAAGTGATCAAGGAGAATTAAATCAATCAAAAGTAGTATGCACAAGATGGAATGGATTAACAAAAGGTTCAGTTAAGGAAGATGCTCTTGATGATAAAGAATATACAGGAAGTCTGATAAGTTTACTGGAAAATACAGATACAT
This sequence comes from uncultured Clostridia bacterium, assembly GCA_947628005.1. GTDB lineage: Bacteria > Bacillota > Clostridia > TANB77 > CAG-465 > CAG-465. The sequence continues at coordinate 51,791 of CANQYI010000001.1, read as the reverse complement.
TCATTAAAAATAATTCTAAAAATAGTTGGAAAATAAAAGGAATGGATAGAATTGAGTATGAAGATTATCCTGTAACTGCAAGAAGAGAAGCAATTGTAAATGCACTTATTCATAGGGATTATCAAATATTAGGTTCAGAAATCCATGTCGATATGTACGATGATAGACTTGAAATAGTTTCTCCAGGAGGAATGATAGATGGAACGCAAATTCAAAACTTAGAAATTGGTAAAGTTCCTTCTATGAGAAGAAATACAATCATATCAGATATATTTAGTAGGCTTCATTACATGGATAGAAGAGGCAGTGGACTTAGTCGTATAATGGAAAGTTATAATGACTTTATAGAAAAGCCAAAATTCTCATCAGATGAATCATCTTTTACAGTAATTTTTCCAAATAAAGGATATAGTCCAGTTTTGAAAATAAATAATCCGTTAATAACCGGACAAAATGGAAATGTTGTATCTGATGAAGATTATTTTTTAATAAAATTATATAAAAATTTAGGAGATAAAGTTAGAGCAAAAACATTATCAGAAATGAAATTATTTTTTTCAAAGTTTCAATATGACAATATGTTCACAAGAGAAGAAGTGAAAAACTTCTTTCATGTGCAAAATTCTAGAGCATCTGAAATAGTAGCATTATTATTAACGAATAATATGATAGAAAATGTAGAAGGCAGTAAATATAAGTTTAAAAGATAGTCCGGTTTTGTATAACAAAAAATCCGGCTAAAACCGGACTTTTTTGTATTTATGTTTGAACTTCATAAAAAGAAGCTCTAAAATAAAGACTTCTTAATAAAAAGTTCCACATAATTTTTATTATTTCATGTTATTTTTTAGCCAATTATTTAAATCTTCGATTTTATTAGAACTATATTTATTTTTAGCATTTGTAATTTTTGAATTTTTTAACTAAAAAATTATTAAAAGTATTGCAATTATAAGTTTTTTGTTATATAATGTCTACGACAAGATGAGTGAGAGGGTAAAAAAATCCTCTCACTTCGGTTTATATATGGGTGGTGATAAAAAGTGTCTGAAAAATTAGAGACAAAGATAGAGGAAAAAATAAATAAAATAATACAAGATTTAGGATTTACTATAGAATACATTGAATTTGTTAAAGAAGGAAATGAAAATATTTTAAGGGTTGTAATAGACGGAGTAGATGAAAAACTCGTAAATATAGATGACTGTGAAAATGTAAGTAGAAGTATAGAAGATGAAATTGATAAATTAATATCTAAAGAGTATGTCTTAGAAGTCTCATCTCCGGGACTAGAGAGACAATTAAAAAATATAAAATTATACAAAAAGTATATAGGACATGAAATTTTTGTAAAACTTTTTAATAAAACTGAGTATGGTAAAGAGTTTACGTGTATATTAGAGAGTGTAGATGAAAAAGATAATACTATATCAGTAAAATTGGAAGAAAATGAAATTCATATATCAGTAAGTGATATTGCAAGTGCACATACTACATATGATTTTAGTAAAGTATTAAAAAATAGTGATAAAACCAATATAAATGAATTAAATAGGTTTTAATGGGGGGATTATAAAAAATGAAAAGTGAAAAAATAAGTGCAAAGGAATTGTTTAATGCTATAGACCAACTTCATGAAGAAAAAGGTATAACTAAAGAATATTTAATTGATTCTTTGAAAATGGCTTTAGAAGCTGCATATAGAAAAAATTATGAGACAGAAGAAGATATTGTAATAGATATAAATGAACAAAATATAAAAGTATGTGCAGTAAAAACTGTAGTTGAAAAAGTAGAAGATCCAAGTAAAGAAATCTCACTTGAAGATGCAAAATTAATTAGTAAACGTGCTAAATTAGGCTCAAGTGTAAATGTTGAAGTTACACCTAAAAACTTTGGTAGAATTGCAGCAGTTGCAGGAAAACAAATCATTATTCAAAGATTAAGAGAAGCAGAAAGAGATTTAGTTTATACTCAATATAGCGACAAAGAGGGTCAAATAGTAGTTGGAGTTGTACAAAGAACTGATAAATTTGGTACAATTGTTGATTTAGGAAGAGTAGAAGCACTTATTCCTTCAAAAGAGCAAATAAAAAATGAAACTTTGAATACACATCAAAGAATAAAAGCATATGTTGAAAAAGTAACTGAATCTGGTAAATTTGGACCTCAAATTGTTTTATCAAGAAAAGATCCTAACTTTATAAAGAGACTTTTTGAACTAGAAATACCAGAAATAATAGACGGAATAGTTGAAATAAAGGCAGTAGCAAGAGAAGCAGGAAGTCGTTGTAAAGTTGCTGTGTGGTCTAATGATGAAAACGTTGATCCAGTTGGAAGTTTAGTAGGTAAAAAAGGTGTTAGAATTAATCCAATAATAGAAGAATTAAATGGAGAAAGAATTGATGTAATACCTTATAGTGATGATGTACCAAGCTTTATAATAAATGCATTATCTCCAGCTGAAATACTTGCAATAGATATAAATGATGAAGAAAAGCAAGCTACAGTTGTAGTTCCAGATGAATCTTTATCATATGCAATTGGTGCTGGCGGTCAAAATGTAAGACTTGCTGCAATACTTACTGGTTGGAAGATAGATATAAAGACTGAAACTCAAATTAAAGAGGTAGTTATAGAATAATAAAACAAAAAAGGAGAAAACATGGCACCTAAAAGATGTTGTATAGCATGTAGAAATATCAAGAACAAAACCGAATTTTTTAGAATCGTAAGTGTAAATAATAGTGCACAGTACGATATGAAACAAAAAGTAAATGCTAGAGGTATATATGTTTGTAAAAATAAAGACTGTATAGAAAATCTTATAAATAAATTAAATAGAAAAAAGGTAAATTTAAAAATATTAGTTGATAATCAAAGCTTGTTAAATGTATTAGAATACTTAAAATGTGAAGTGGAGGAAAAAAATAGTGGAAAAAATGAAGGTAAGTGACTTAGCAAAAAAATTGGGATTAACAATAACTCAAACTTTAGAAAAATTGAATTCTATGGGAATAAATAAGGAATCAGCTACATCTATATTAGAAGAAAAAGAAGTAGAAAAAGTGTTAAAAGGGAGTAATGTAAAAGTGGATTTAAAAGGAACAGAACAAAAAACAGGAATGCATATAATAAGGAGAAATATAAAAGTTATTAATACTTCAGGTAATAAAAGTGAAGTAGAGCAAATAACTACTGATATAAGTGGTTCAATTAAGAAATCACATCACACAGTTTCTGATAGTTTATCTGAATCAAAATCTTATGATAAATCACAGTTAGGTGTTGTGTCTCCTAAAAAGACATATCCTTCTAGACCAAGATTTAATTCTGGTAGAAATGCTAATGTTATAATAACAAGAAATGGTAAGCCTGTTGAGGAAATAAGCCAAAAGAAACCAGAAAATGTAGAAAAGAAACCTGTTGATAGTGAGCCAAAAGAAAATGTAACTGTAAAAGATAAATCAGTTAACACTACTAATAATACTCCAAAAAATAGATATGATTCCAATAGACCTAGAAATAATGTAAATAGAACAGAAAATAACAATTTTAATAAAGATAGAAGAAATAATCCAAATTACAGACAAAATGGAGGAGGATTTAGACAAAATTCTCCTATGAACAATACTTCATATCAAGTTAATAAATTTATGAAACAATCTGCTGCTACTCCAGTAGAACAAAAAGAAACAAGAGATTATTCTAATACAAATATTGATAAGAAAAAATATGAAAATAAGCAAACTGATAAAAAACAAGAAAGATTAGATAAAAACAAATTAAGAGAACAACATTCTAGAGTAGCTACTTCAAGACTTAAAAATCTAGAAGTTGACTCTTCATCAGGAATGTTAGATCTATATGAAAGAGAAAGTGACTTTAGCAGAAAATCTAGTAAGAAGAAAAATAAAATAAAAGTAGAAATGAATCAAACAAAAATTATTCCTATGACAGAAGTAAAACTTCCTGAAATGATGACTGTAAAAGAATTTTCAGAAAGTATAAAAAAGCAGTCTTCTGAAGTAATAAAAAAATTATTTGCTTTAGGAATAATGGCTACTGTAAATCAAGAAATTGACTTTGATACGGCATATTTAATTGCTCAAGAATTTGGAATAAATGCAGAAAAAGAAGTTAGAGTTACAGAAGAAGATATACTTTTTGACGATTCAGAAGATGACGAAAAAGATTTAGCTCCAAGACCACCAATAGTTGTAGTTATGGGACACGTTGATCATGGAAAAACATCACTTTTAGACAAAATTAGAAGTGAAAATGTAGTATCTGGAGAAGCTGGTGGTATTACTCAACATATTGGAGCATATAAGGTAACATGTAATGGAAGAGAAATATGTTTCTTAGATACTCCAGGACATGAGGCATTTACTCAGATGAGAGCTAGAGGAGCACAAGTTACAGATATAGCAATAATTGTAGTTGCTGCAGATGATGGAATAAAACCTCAAACAATAGAGGCAATAGACCATGCAAAAGCTGCTGGTGTATCAATAATAGTTGCAATAAATAAAATTGATAAACCTACTGCTAATGTTGAAAAAGTAAAACAGGATTTAATGAATGTTGGACTTGTTGCAGAAGAATGGGGTGGAGATACTATCTGTGTTCCAATTTCTGCTATGACAGGTCAAGGTATAGATAATTTATTAGAAATGATATTACTTGTTGCTGACATGAAAGATTTAAAAGCAAATCCAAATAAACAAGCAAAAGGTACAGTTTTAGAAGCACGTCTTGATAAAAATACTGGTGTTGTTACTTCTATGCTTGTACAAAGAGGAGAATTAAACGTTGGAGATACAATAGTAATAGGCGATGTAATAGGAAAAATTCGTGCAATGAAAGATGATAAAGGTAAAAAAGTAAAATCAGCAGGACCATCTACTCCAGTTGAAATAATTGGTCTTTCAGAAGTTCCTAATACAGGAGACGTATTCTATGAAGTAGAAAATGAAAAAGTAGCAAAACAACTTGTACAGAAAAAGAAAGCAGAGCAACGTTTAAAACTTATACATCAAAGTTCAAAAGTAACACTAGATGACTTATTTGGACAAATTAAGAGTGGTGAAATTAAAGATTTAAATATTATAATAAAAGCAGATGTTCAAGGCTCAGTTGAAGCACTTAAAGAATCACTTGAAAAACTTTCAACTGATGAAGTAAGAGTAAGAATTTTACATGCTTCTACAGGTGGAGTTAAAGAAAGTGATGTAACACTTGCTTCAGTGTCAAATGCTATTATAATAGGCTTTAATGTAAGACCAGAAACTCAAGCAAAAATTCAAGCAGACAAAGAAAAAGTTGATTTAAGATTTTATAGAGTAATTTATGATGCAATAGAAGATGTTGAAAAGGCATTAAAAGGTATGATTCCTAAAAAATATAAAGAAGTTATACTTGGAGAAGCTGAAGTTAGACGTGTATTTAAAATTACAAATGTTGGAATTGTTGCAGGATGCTACGTAAAATCTGGAAAAGTTGTAAGAAATGCACTTGTAAGACTTGTAAGAGATAATATAGTAATATTTGAAATAAAAATAGATTCTCTAAAGAGAGAAAAAGATGACGTTAAGGAAGTTAATGAAGGCTACGAGTGTGGAATTAAACTTGAAAAATTTAGCGACATAAAAGAAGGAGATATATTTGAATGCTTCGAAATGGAAGAAGTAAAAGGAGAATAGTAGTATGCAAAAACATGAAAGACTAGAGCAAGATGCAAAATTAGCTTTAAGTAATATAATTTTATATGAAGTAAAAAATCCATCAGTTACAGGACTTATTTCTGTAACTGATGTAAAAATTACTCCTGACCAAAAATATGCAAAAGTGTATATAAGTATATTTGGTAAACAAAATAAAGCTAAAGTAATGGAGGGATTAGATAATTCTAAAGGATTTATTAGAACTGAACTAGCCAAAAAGGTTAGATTTATGAATGTTCCTGCATTGACATTTGTTTTAGATGATTCTATGGAGTATGGTGCGCATATGGATAAAGTTATAAGCCAAGTCATAAAAAACGATAAAAAAGATTAAAAATAAGTAGGGGGAATATGATGTTTGAAGATGCAAAAAAACTTGTAGAACAGTCAAATAACATATATGTAGTAGGACATATAAATCCAGATGGAGATTCAATAGGAGCTGCATTTGGTATGTGCCTTGCACTTGAAAGTATCGGTAAAAATGCTAAGGTGGTAATTTCTAAAAGATCTAGTGTATATGATTTCTTACCACATATAGATGAATATAGTGTAGATAGTATAAAAGAAGATCAATATGATTTGCTTATATGTGTTGATTCTAGTGATAAAGAAAGATTATCAATAAGTAAAGAAGATTTTGATAAGGCAAGAAATATATTAGTATTAGATCATCACATAGCAAAAATACCTTATGGAGATGTAAATTGTATTTTTAGTGATTTACCAGCTGCAAGTCAAATAGTATTTGACCTAATTAATTATTTAAATATAAAGATAGATAAAGATATAGCAACATATTTATATATGGGAATAATGACTGATACAGGTAGCTTTAATTATTCATCAACTAAGCCTTCTACATTTGAAGCAGCATCAGTTTTGATAGCAACAGGTATTGATTTTGCTGATATATGTAAAAGAGTAAATGATACAAAAGATGAAGGAGTACTTTATCTTATAAGAGCAACAATAGAAAATATGGAAGTTTATTATGATGGTCAGGTAAGACTATCTTTTGTACCATATGATATTATAAAATCAATAGGACTTGATGAAGAAGATGCAGAGGGTATGACAAATTACTTGAGAATGGTAAAAGGAACTGAAGTTGCTATATACATCAGAGGAAAAAGCGATGGAACAAATAAAGTAAGTTTACGTTCAAATGGTAAAGTTGATGTATCTAAAATTGCAATTGCATTTGGCGGTGGAGGCCATATGAGAGCATCTGGATATACAATGCCAAAGGAATATAACGTATCTAAAAAAGAACTTTTAGATATGATAGGAGGAATGCTTTAATGTTAATACCTCAAGTAAGAAATGGAATATTAAATATAGACAAGCCACAAGGTATTACATCATATGATGTTGTAGATGTAATAAAAAAGTTATTTCCAAAGACAAAGGTTGGACATACTGGAACTTTAGATCCAGTAGCAACTGGCGTATTACCAATACTTATAGGAGAAGCCACAAAGCTTAGTAATGAACTTACTTGTGAAGATAAAGTATACAAAGTAAAAATGTTACTCGGGGTAGAAACAGACACTTATGATATAACTGGTAGAATAGTGTTTGCTAGTGTAGTAGATAAAGATGAAATATATATAAAAGAAAGAATAAAAAGATTTATTGGAAAGCAAATGCAAACACCTCCAATATATAGTGCAGTAAGGGTAAATGGTAAAAGAGCATATTCTTATGCAAGAGAAGGAAAAGATGTTAAATTAGCACCTAGAGAAATAGAAATTTATTCTATTGATGATATAAAAGTTGATTTAGAGTTAAAAGAAGTAAGTTTTGTAGTCCACTGTACAAAAGGCACTTATGTAAGAAGTTTAGTAAATGATATTGGTAAAAAAATTGGTTGTGGTGCTACAATGACTGATCTTGTAAGACTTAGAACTGGTGAATTTGATATAAAAGACAGTATAAAACTATATGATTTTTTAAAGCTAGATTATGATGATATGCAAGATAGAATTTGTACGATAGAAGATTATTATAGTGATACAAAAAAGATAACTTTAAATGAAATAGAATTTAAAAAATTTATAAATGGCGTAAAACTTCCAGTTCAATTAAAAGATATGACAGTAAGAGTTTATTTTAATAAAAGTTATAAAGGACTTGGAATAGTCGAAAATAAGATGCTAAAAAGATACATATTAGAATAAAATGTTATATTGACAATTAATATAAAATAATGTAAAATATTGTTTGAAGGGGGAATTTTAATGGAATTAAAAGGAACAAAAACTGAAGCAAATTTAATGGCTGCTTTTGCTGGAGAATCTCAAGCAAGAAATAAATATACATATTATGCTTCAAAAGCAAAAAAAGAAGGTTATGAACAAATTGCAGCAATATTTCAAGAAACAGCTGATAATGAAAAAGAACATGCTAAAATGTGGTTTAAATTATTACATGATGGTGAGGTTCCTTCAACTGTTGATAATTTAAAGGACGCAGCTAGTGGTGAAAATTTTGAATGGACAGATATGTATGCAGAATTTGCAAAAACTGCTAAAGAAGAGGGATTTGATCGTATAGCTTATCTTTTTGAAGCAGTTGCAAAGATAGAAAAAGAACATGAAGAAAGATATAATAAATTATTAGAAAATATAAATGCAGATGAAGTATTTAAAAAGACTGGAGTTAGAATTTGGAAATGCAGAAATTGCGGACATATACACGTTGGAGAAGCTGCACCAAAGGTTTGTCCAGTATGTGAACATCCACAAAGTTACTTTGAAATTAAAGCAGAAAATTATTAATAAAAAAATTAATTATAGTATTGAAATAAATCCAAATTGTTAGATAAAAAAGTTTAACAATTTGGATTTTTTATGCTTTTTAAAAAATGTATATCAAAATCGTTAAAAAACGTATATCAAATTTATTAAAAAATGTATATTTATGTTTCTCTTATATTTTAACATTTTTTACTATGATTTTAAAATTAATAAATATATCTTACTTAAATCTTGCTTAAATCTTACTTAATTTATAATGCTTAAATATATGTGTAGTTTTTTTATTTTTAAAGCATATATTATATATTGTTATACTTGATTTTTTTAAAAAAAGATGTATAATTATATTATGTTTTTAAGGAGAGATTGTTTATGGATTTTAATATTGTTGAAGAAAAAATGAATAAGGCAATAGAACACTTAACAGAAGAATTATCATTAATAAGAGCAGGCAGAGCTAATCCTGCTATATTAAATAAAGTAGAGGTTGAATATTATGGAGCTCTAACACCAATTAATCAAGTTGGTTCAATTTCAGTTCCTGAAGCAAGACAAATATTAATTACTCCTTGGGATAAGAGTGTATTAAACGCTATTGAACGTGCTATACAAAAAGCTGAAATAGGAATTAATCCGATAAATGATGGAAATGCTATTAGACTTAATTTCCCAGAGCTTACAGAAGATAGAAGAAGACAACTTGCAAAAGATGCTAAAGCCGTAGGTGAGTCTGCAAAAGTTGCAATTAGAAATATAAGAAGAGATTCTATTGATTTAGCAAAATCAGAACAGAAAAATAATGAAATTACAGAAGATGAATTAAAATCAGCTGAAGAAAAAATACAAAAAATCACTGATAAATTCATTGATACAGTTGATACAACAATAAGTACAAAAGAAAAAGAAATAATGGAAGTTTAGATGAAAGGTTGATTTTGTGAAAAAAAGAGTTGAATCAGCAGTAATTTTTACTGTTATACTTATACTTATAATGTTCATAAATAATCCAATTGTAGATAGTGGAATAATTGTACTTTTATCTATTATTGGAATATATGAATACAATAAAGCATTTAAAAGTGCTGGATTTAAACCAATATCTTGGGTAGGATATATTGCATGTTTTACAATATTTTTAATGGGTGGAATTATATCTGATGAGAATAAAATAATACTTATTAAGATAGCTCTACCAGCACTTGTAATAGCAATATTTATGTATATAATAATTACAAATTTAAAGAGAACAATAGTTGACGTAGCTATAACAGTTTTTTCACTTATATATATTCCATTTATGTTTTCTTTCATGAAATTAATACTAGTTATGCCACAGGGAAGAATTCTTGTATGGCTAGTATTTTTAGGTGCCTTTGCATCAGATACTTTTGCTTATTTTATTGGAACAAAATTTGGTAAAAACAAACTATGTCCAGACATAAGCCCTAAAAAAACTGTAGAGGGATCTATAGGAGGAATTTTTGGAGTAGTTCTATCATACATTATTTTAACATATATTGCTAATAAATATTTTGCTATGAATTTAGGCTATGGCTATATAATAATGGCAGGAATTATTGCAGGAATTGCAGGACAATTTGGAGATTTAGCTGCTTCAGCAATAAAAAGATATTGTAAGGTAAAAGATTTTGGAAATTTAATTCCGGGACATGGTGGAATACTAGATAGATTTGATAGTATATTATTTGTTGCTCCTGTAGTATACATGTTCCTAAAAATATATATCTTAATATAAATTTATATAAGGGGGAGATATTTAGTGCTTACTTTTCTACTTACAGTTGTAAAATTATTGGTTATTTTATGCATTGTAGCAACTATACACGAATTTGGACATTTTATAATGTCTAAGATATGTAAAACTAAAGTAAATGAATTTTCTATTGGATTTGGACCAAAAATATTTCAAAAGCAAATAGGACAGACTATGTATTCATTGAGGTGGTTACCACTTGGTGGATATTGTGCAATAGAGGGAGAAGATGGTGAGTCACAAGAAAAAGATTCATTTGCAACAAAAAATCCTATACAGAAGATATTAATTTTAGTTATGGGTGCAACTTTCAATGCTATACTTGCAATGGTAATATTTGTTGGAATAGCCTTCTCTTCAAATACTTATACAACAAAAGTATTGGATGTTGATGAACAATCTATTTTAGGCAGAGCAGGAATTATATCAGGAGATGAAATTACATCTATAAATGGTAAGAAAGTACATGTATTGGCTGATATTATGAATATGCCTGTTCCAAATGAAAATACTGTTAATATAGAATATAAAAGAGAAAATCAAAAATATACTACAACAACTGAGGATGCTATAACAGACATTGGTTATATAGGTGTTTCATTTAAGACAGAAAATGAAGTTGGACTAAATGAAATCGAAATGGTAGCGTCTGGCTCTTCAGCAGCCTCTTCTGGTCTTAAAGCATCAGATGTAATTGTTTCAGTAGATGGTGTAAGTACAAATACAGCAGGTGAAGTTATAAAAATTGTAAGAGAAAATGCAAAAAATAATTTGGTATTTACAATATTAAGAGATGGAACTCAAATGCAAGTTAATGTAGTTCCAGAAAGTAAAAGAGTATTTGACTTAAATATTGTAAATGCAGAATATAAAAAGACAACATTACCTTTGGCATTTGCTTCTGCAGCAAGTAATGTAAAGACAATTGTAGGATCTTATGTTGATCTATTTAGAGGAAAAGTCGGAGTAAAAGATATGTCAGGAATTGTTGGTATAGGTGAAGTTGTTTCAAAAACTTCTTCATGGCTTGAATTCTTGAATTTACTAGGAATAATAAGCCTAGCAATAGGAGTTGCAAATATTATGCCATTTCCACCACTTGATGGTGGAAAAATAGTTATTGTATTGTTAGAAACAATTACAAGAAAGAAGTTATCTATTAAAGCCGAAGCAATAATTTCTTATATTGGATTTGCGCTTTTAATTACTTTAACTTTGATTGTAACTTATAATGATATAATAAGAATAATATAAAGATAAACTAAAAATAGATGGGATTTCCCATCTATTTTTATTCTAAGATAAATTTACATTCGTTGCTAACTTTGTAGTTTTTGAACCGGTATTTAAAGTACAAATAAGAATTGCAAAGATAATTTTTCAGTACAATAACTTCTTTAATTGGCAAGGTCTCAATAGAATATATATGAATTTCATCATAGCGTTCCATTGCAACTAACTTTCCTGGTATATAATCGAACCGATTACAATTTACTATAATACTGTTATGTTCATCTAAAAAGTCAAAAAAAAGACCTCTTCTACAAATGTAAGCTCCGCAGTTTAAATTAATGATAAAATCATAGCACATATTAACCAATACCTCCAATCGTTTTAAGTATTTATAGATTTATTTTAATAATATTATATTAAAAGAAACAATAACTGTGATAATAATATTCATATTATTTAATTAAGACAAGTATAATTAAACGAGGTGGACTTTATGCAATATATAGTTTTTATTTTAACAGTAATAGCAGTTGTAATTATAGCAAAATTATTTTCTTGGCCTTTAAAGAAAATTTTAAAATTACTACTAAATATAGCTTTAGGACTATTACTGATACTCATAGTAAATACTTTTGGAGCTAATTTAGGACTTCATATACCATTTAATATAGTCACAGCTGTCATTTCAGGAATACTTGGAATACCAGGAGTTGTTGCACTTATAATATTAAATTACATTTTTTAATGTGTATATTTATCATAATTTTTGCAAAAAATACTAAAAAAATTCATTGGAGGTATTATGCAAAAATTATTAAAAATTTCATTTACTTTATTTGTACTTATAAATTTGCTATTTTTTAGTTATAATTTTTACAATATCTATGGGGCAGAAAAACAAAAGGCTCAAAGTTCAACTAGTACAACTAAAGCTGCAGAAGGAACAGATATGACAGAACTTTTAGCAAGGCTAATTAATGGTGAAGCACGAGGAGAGAGCTATCAAGGACAAGTGGCAGTAGGAGCAGTTATATTAAACAGAGTAAAAAGTGCACAATTTCCAAATACCATATCTGCAGTTATTTATCAAAAAGGGCAATTTTCTTGTGTTACAGATGGTCAATTTAATAAGAAAATAGAAAAAGATTCAACGGTATATAAGGCTGCAAAAGAGGCTATGAGTGGAGCTGATCCAACTAATGGAGCACTTTACTTTTATAATCCAAAAACAGCAAAATCCAAATGGCTATTTTCTCTAAAGACAGTTGCAACTATCGGTAACCATAGATTTGCGGTGGAGAGTTAAAATGCTTGGAAAATTTGAAAAGAAAGTAAATGAAATAAAGAACAAAATAGATAGAAAATGGCTTGGAGTAATATTATTTATGGTGTTTACAGCAGTAGTATTTTTTGCAGTAGAGATGACAAATAATTATAAAAGGCAAAAAAATCAAGTACAAGATGAATATAATAAAGCAATGTACGATATGGTAGGATATGTTCAAGAGGTAAATTATGAGCTTGCTAAATTGCAGGTATCCAGTACAAGTAGTTTCATATCAGTTTCTTTATCTAATATTTGGAGAGGATCAAATCTTGCAAAATCAAATTTAGAAAGTTTACCAATAGAACAAAACACAATGGCAAAACCATCTAAATTTTTATCTCAAGTTAGTGACTTCTCATACTCCTTAATGAAAAAGAGTATATCTCAAGAAGCAATAACTGATGAGGAAAGGCAAAAAATTTCTACGATATATGAAGAATCAAAAATACTTGCTCAGGTTATGAATGAAGTCTATAATGATTTAAATGAAGGTAGAATAAAGTGGGATGAATTAACTTATAAAGGAAATGACAAACTTAAAAATTCAGCCTCTCAGGACGTATCAAGTGTATTCAAAATTGGAAAATCATTTCAGCAATATGAAGGCTTAATTTATGATGGGGCTTTTTCAGATCATATATTAAATAGTAGTCCTAAATTTGTAGAAAATGAGGCTGAAGTAAGTATAGAAGATGCCAAAAATTTTATAAGTTCTATATATGAAAATAGTGGAGTTGAATATATAAAAGAAAATGGAGAGTCAAATGGAAAAATAGATTTATATAATTTTGAAGTAAAAATTAAAGACCAAGATTATGTAAGAAATATAAGTATTACTAAAAAAGGCTGTAAACTTTATTCAATGATTTCAGATAGAAAAATAGATGAAAGTAATTTATCAATTGATTTTGCAAAACAAAAAGGAAGAGAGTTTTTAGAAGCTATAGGAATAAATGATATAAAAGATACTTACTATTTGACAATGGATAATTTTGCAATAATAAATTATTGTGCTATACAAGATGAAATATTGTTATATCCAGACCTAATAAAAGTAAAAATAGCACTAGATACGGGAGAAATTTTATCTGTAGAATCACAGGGCTATATATTTAATCACAAGGAAAGGGAAAATATAAATTATACTTTAAGTGAAGCAGATGCAAAATCAGTACTAAATACTGATATTGAAGTAATGACTTCTAATTTAGCAATCATACCAACTGAATCACAGTCTGAGATATTAACCTATGAATTTAAGGGAAAAATAGATGAAAGAGAATTTTTAATTTACATTAATGCAAATGAGAGAAAAGAAGAAAAAATATTATTAATTATGGATACACCAGGTGGAATACTTACAATGTAAAATTTTACTTGCTAAAATACAAGTTATAGTATATAATATTTAGTATGTTAGTTATTGGTACAAAATAATAATAATTTATGGAGGGATTTTAATGAATCGGATTTTAACAGTATCCACCGGAAATATCAAGAAAAGTTCTGATTATGGCGGATGCGGCGAGTGCCAAACTTCTTGTCAGAGTGCATGTAAAACGTCTTGTGCAGTTGCAAATCAACAATGCGAAAAAAAGACTAAGAAAAGTAAATAATATCTTTAATGGTAAAAAAGGGAGAATTTTCTCCCTTTTTTGCGTGCTTTTTCTTGGAAAAATGTGATTTTTTTAGTATAATAAGAGTCAGTGAATTAATATGGAAAAATATATTTTTGTAGATAGAAGAATAAGAAAAATAGAAGAAGATACATTAAAAAAAATGGGTTATAAGATAATCAAAGTATCATATATGAACAGTGTATATGAAGAAATATCTAGTCATGTTGATATATTTATACTAAAATTAGATGATACGCTAATAATTCAAAGAAAGATGTATGAAGAATTACTTAAGAGTAGCAGTGAGTTTAATGAATTTTTAAGTGAAAATAGTATTAATAAGAAAGTTAGTGTTGTAGTTTCAGACGAAGTAATTACTCAAAAATACCCAAATGATATAAAATTTAATGTTTGCAATATTTCTAATAATGTAATACATAATTTTAAATATACAGATAAACTTGCATTAAGAATAATTGAAGAAAAAAAGCTAAATAAAATAAATATAAATCAGGGCTATAGTAACTGCTCTATAGCAGTAGTTGATGATAATTCTTGTGTTGTTACAGATAAATCAATATATCAAAAGCTTAAAGCAAATGCAATAGATGTACTTTTAGTGGAAAATGTGGAAAGGAAAATAAAATTACTTGATGCAAGTGGAAAAAAATATTCAAATATGCATGGCTTTATTGGTGGCACAATTGGAAGGCTTGATAATAAGGTTATAATATTTGGAGACTTAAATTATATAGATAGTAATAATTTAATAAGAAACTTTTTAAAAGCTAAAAACTTAGAAATAGTTGAATTTAAAAATTTAGAAGTAATTGATTATGGTGGAATTATTTTAATTTAAAATTCTACCATTTTTTATCTTGTGAATTGTGGCATAATTTGATATAATATGACAAGTCATGTGGAGGGTAAAAATGGACAATATATTAGATGAATTAAATGATAAACAAAAAGAGGCAGTAGAGTATTTAGATGGGCCACTTTTAATCTTAGCTGGAGCTGGAAGTGGAAAAACAAGAGCCCTTACTTATAAAATTGCTTATCTTCTACAAAAAGATATAGTTAAACCTTATCAAATACTTGCAATCACTTTCACTAATAAGGCAGCAAGGGAAATGAAAGAAAGAATTTTGAAGTTAGTAAAAGAAGATGCAAATGATATATGGCTTGGTACATTCCATGCAATTTGTGTAAGAATATTAAAAAGAGAGATAGAAAAACTTGGTTATACAAGAGATTTTAATATATTTGATGAACAAGATAAAACAAAATTAATTAAAGATATCTTAAAAAGATTGGACTTGGATGAGAAGCAATATAATCCAGGCTACATTGCTTACGAAATTAGTAGGGCAAAAGATGAAATGAAACTTCCCGAAAAATATTTAAGTGAAGCAATGGGAGATTATAGAAAAGAGAAAATAGCAGAAATTTATAAGGTATATCAAAGTGATTTAAAGAAGAATAATGCTATAGATTTTGATGATATCATAATGCTTACAGTGCAAATTTTTCTAGATAATAGCGAGGTATTAAGTTATTATCAAAACAAATTTAAATATATACTTGTTGATGAGTATCAAGATACAAATAAAATTCAATTTTTACTTATAAGTTTACTTTCTTCAGTAAATAAAAATATCTGTGTCGTAGGAGATGAATCACAGAGTATATATGGATTTAGAGGAGCAGATATATCTAATATTTTAAACTTTGAGGAAACTTTTAAAAATGCTAAAGTAATAAAATTGGAAGAAAATTATAGAAGTACTAAAAATATTCTTGATGCTGCTAATAATGTTATAAATAATAATAAATCTAAAATAGAAAAGAAGCTTTGGACACAAAATGGTATCGGCGAAAAAATAAATTATAAAACTTTGCAAAATGAGTATGAAGAGGCTGAATATATAACTGAAAATATTGATGATATCTGTAAAAAAGAAAAAAAGACATATTCTGACTTTGCTGTATTATTTAGAACAAATGCACAATCTCGTGTACTAGAAGAAGTATTTTTAAGGGAGTCAATTCCATATAGATTAATCGGTGGACTTAAGTTCTACTCTAGAAAAGAAATTAAAGATTTAAGTAGCTATTTAAAACTTATTCATAATCCAAATGATAATATTTCATTGAAAAGAATAATAAATGAGCCAAAAAGAGGAATAGGAGAAACTGCTTTACAGAAGTTAGAAAGTATTGCAAGAAGTAAAGATGTTTCTATATTTGAAGCAATTAAGGATACCGAAAATTTAAATGGATTAAGAAGTGCAGGAAATATAATTCAGTTTAGACAGATGATATGCGATTTGATAGATAAGAAAGATAAAATTAAAGTATCTGAGCTTATGCTTGAAATATTAGATAAAACTGGCTATAAAAATGAACTTGAAATGGAAAATACAAAAGAGAGTGAAGATAGACTTGAAAATATAATGGAATATGTAGGCGTAGCCTTAGAATTTGAAAAAGAAAATGCCGAAAACTCACTAGGTGAATTTTTAGATGCACAGGCTTTAATATCTGATGTAGATAACATAGATGAAGGTCAGTCAGCAGTAACTCTTATGACTATGCACAGTGCAAAGGGACTAGAATTTGAGGTAGTCTTTTTAGCAGGAATGGAAGAAGGTCTTTTCCCATCTAAAAGATCAATTGACGAGGACGAGACCGTAGAAGAAGAAAGAAGACTATGTTATGTTGCAATTACTAGAGCAAAACAAAAGTTATTTATAACAAATGCTTCAAAAAGAACTATTTACGGCTCAACTACATATACAATTCCATCTAGATTTATAGATGAAATACCAGATGAATTATTTGATGAAATATCACAAGATAATATAACACTAAGAAAGAAAAAGGAAAAAAATTTCTTAGATGATGAGTATAGTCAGGTAAAAAGTTTTCTTTCAAATGATGAAGGATTTAATATTAACTCTAAGAGTTCATCATTTGGAATTAGTGTAGATAGTTTCTTAAAAAATATCAATATTGCACCAACTAAGATTACTACAAATAATATTGATTTGTATGAAGTGGGAATGAGTGTAAAGCATAAAAAATTTGGAGTTGGAAAAATTACAAAGATAGAGGCAGAGGGAGATGACTATAAACTAGATATAAGCTTTGAAAATTATGGTAATAAGAGACTTATGGCTGCATATACTCCTCTAGAAATATTAAAATAACTTTTTTAAGAAAGGTATTCACAAACCTATAAAAATAATGTATAATGTAATTTAATGGGTGATCATAATATGGTAGATGAAATAAAAAGAATTTTACATGTAGTAGTCATGCTTGGTATAATTTTTGCAATTTTCTTTTGTACAAATATAAATGGTACGAGTACAAATAAAGATGAGGCAGATTTAGTAATTTATGGAGAAAATCTTGATGCAACTTATAAGCCATTTGTTGATAATGATGGAATATATGTATCTATAAATACAATTTCTAAAACTATAGATGAAGATATATTCTATGATAAAGTTGCTACAAAGGTTATAATAACTACTCCAACTGAGGTTATAAAACTAAAAGTTGATGAGAATAAAATGTCTAGAAATTTGGAATTTTACGATATTCAATATCCAGCAAAAATTGTTAATGGCGCAGTATATATTCCAATAAATTTATTTACTGATATTTATAATATAAATGTTGAATATAATGAACAGACAAATACAATTGTTATAGATAAGAAGACAGCTGAAGATATTTTACTTAAAAATAATAGAGTAAGAATATACGAAGATATTAAGACAAATTCAAAAGTTTTACAATTATTAAACAAGAATAATACAGTAACAGTGTATAAGGATGCACTAGAACATTCTAGATGGTACAAAGTAAAAAGTGAAACTGGAGTAGTAGGTTATATATCTAAAAATAATGTTGATCTAAACTTAACTTTGGGTCAAGAAGAAGAGCCAGCTCCAAATACTGAAAGCAATGAAAAGTTAACAATGTTTTGGCAATATGGTAGTAAACTTGAAACTTTGGGTACAGATAAAATAGACGGTGTAGATGTTGTTATGCCAACATGGTATGAATTAAAAAATGCTAAAGGCGAAATTAATTCTGAGTTCTCATATGATTATTATACTAAAGCAAAACAATATGGTTATAAGATTTGGCCAATAATTACTAATGGAATAGATGATGCAGATTTTTCTGCTGATACAACTTCTACAATTATGAATAGTGAATACTTGAGAGAACAATTAATAAAGAATATTTTAAATATAGTCAAGACTAATAATTTGGACGGAATAAATTTAGACTTTGAAGCAATGAAGTCAGAAGATAGAGATTTATATACACAATTTGTAAGAGAGCTTGCTCCACTTATGAAAAAACAGGGCGCAACACTTTCAGTAGATATGTATTTTGTAAATTATATAGATAGATCAAGAGTTGGAAAAGCTGCAGATTTCGTAATGCTAATGGGGTACGATCACAGAGGAGCATGGTCAAGTGAAGCCGGAAGTATAGCAGAAGTTTCATGGGTTGAATCAAATATTAATTCTTTGATAAATGATTCAAAAATACCTAGCGAAAAAATAATTTTAGGAATACCTTTTTATACAAGACTTTGGACTATTAAAGATAATGATGCAAAACCTACAACAACGGTATATGATATGTATGATTGTCAAGATTTTATAAAGGAGAATAATATTGAAGTAATTTGGGACGAATCTGCAGGTCAAAATTATGCTGAATGTAAAAAAGGAAGTATAACGTATAAATTATGGATAGAAGATGAAAGCTCTGTTAAAAAGAGAGTTGAAACAGTAAACAAATATAATTTAGCTGGAATTACTGGATGGAGAAAAGGCTTAGAAACTTCAAATGTTTGGGAAGTAATAAAGAATAATTTGCAATAAAAGTAGTATATGAGGAGAAAAGTATGTTAATAAAACCAGAAGAAATAAATGGTATAATTAGAAAAGCAGGAGAGATGACTGCTGCTAAAGGTAAAAAATATTATGAAGAAGAAAAGGTTATAATAAAAAAGACTAATTATATTTCTGATGAAAGTTTTAAAGTACAAACATATGTAAAAGGAAATTATATATATGAACCCTTTATCTGTAGAGATAAAGGGATTCTTAGGTTTCGTTGTAATTGCCCAACATTCACTGAAAAAAATAGAGTGTGCAAGCATATTGTAGCAACAGCTTTTGATATGTATGTAAGTGAAGAAAAATATCTAGAAGCTTCTGATAAAAATTTTACAATATCAATATCAGAAGAACAAAAGCTAGAAAAAGACAGATATAAGACAAAGCTTAATAAGCAAAAAGAACATTCTGACCTGCTTGAGTACTATGAAAATTTAACAGATGAATTAAATGAGGCAAACTTAAAAATAAATGTTATTCCAATCTTAAAAGAACAAGTTTTAAATCAACTAAGTGTATATTTTAGAATAGGCTCTAAGAAAATGTATAATATTAAAAGTCTATATGATTTTGCTTTGGCTGTAAAAAATAAAGACATATTAGAACATGGCAAGGACTTCTCTTTTAGGCATGATATAGGAAACTTTAATGATGAATCTAAAGGTACAGTAAATTTTATTTGCAAAAAGTTATTGGAATATGCAAATTATAATATTATTTCAAAGAATAATATGGAAATAAAAAAAGAATATCAAAAATTTCTTCTATTAAAGTACAGCGCTTTAGATGAATTCTTTAATATATATGAAAATCAGGCAGTAAATTTTGAAGATGATAATAAGAACTTGTCAAAAATAAAATTTTTATCTGAAGATCCAATGCTTAAATTTGAAATAAATGAAAGTGATGAATTTATAATAATTAATCACAATTTTGAGGAATATAAGTTATATTATGGCTCAGATAATGTATATATATTATTTAATAATGTGCTATATAGATGTAGCAAGGAGTTTAAAACAAATCTACTTCCATTAATAGAAGAATTTCAAAATTCAAAATCTAGAACAATAAATATACCAAAGAGTAATGCTTCAGTAGTATTTGAAAGTGTTGTATCATATATTGAAAAATCTGCTATATTAATTTTAGATGATAATCTAAGAGGAAAATATAAATCTCAAAATTTAGGAGTTAAGGTATTTTTAGATTTAGACAGCAAAAATAATATAATTGCAGATGTAAAATTTTGTTACAATGATAAAGAATTTAATCCATATGATTTGAATAAAAAAGTAAATATTGATAGGAATAAAAGACAAGAGGAAAGAGTAAATAGATTATTCGAAGAGTATAAGTTTAGAATTGATGCTGATAAACACGTATTGTATCTAAAGGATGAAGATGATATATATCAATTCTTCAAGACTGGAATTGATAAATTTATGGAAAAATTTGAGGTATTAGTAACTCAAAAATTAAAAAATAAAAGCATATTTAATCCACAAGTTATCAATATGGGTGTAAGACTTGAAAATAATCTAATTAATATTGATTTAAGTAATATAAGTTTTGATGAAAAAGAACTAAAGGAAATATTTGATAAGTACAAGTTAAAGAAAAAATATTATAGACTAAAGGATGGCAGTTATATTAATTTAGATTCATCTTTTATATCTACACTTTATAATTTTTCTACAAATCTTGGGGTAAGCTATAAAGAAATTGCTAGTGGAAAAATAAAAGTACCAAAATATAGAGCAGTATATTTAGAAAAATTAAGTCATAAAAATGATAGCTTAGTATTTGAAAAAGATCCTAAGTTTCTAAGGTTAATAAACGATATATCAAATTCATATAATTTAGATTTTAAAATTCCTAAAATAGAAACTACTACACTTAGAAATTATCAAAAAAGTGGATTTAATTGGTTAAAGACGTTAGATAAGTACGGACTTGGTGGAATACTTGCAGATGATATGGGGCTTGGAAAAACAATACAAATAATAGCCCTACTTTTAGATGAACATAAAAATCAGAAGAAAACTTCTATAGTAATTTGCCCAAGTTCACTTTATATTAATTGGGAAAATGAAATAAAGAGGTTTGCTCCGTCACTTAAAACTTTAATAGTATCTGGAAATCTTAATGAAAGAAAGAAAAAGATAAAAAATGTAGAAAATTATGATGTAGTTATAACTTCATATGATTTATTAAAAAGAGACATTGAAGATTATCAAAGTTTTAACTTTAGATATATAGTTGCAGATGAAGCTCAGTACATAAAGAATAATAATACAAAAAATGCAATATCACTAAAAAGCCTTCAGGGTGAATCAAGATTTGCACTTACTGGCACACCAATAGAAAATTCATTATCAGAGCTTTGGTCAATTTTTGATTTTATAATGCCTGGTTATTTATACACTTATAGAAGATTTAAAGATATATATGAAAATCCTATAATAAAAGAAAATGATGATGATGTATCAATAAAACTTCAAAGTATTGTATCTCCTTTTATACTAAGAAGAACAAAGTCAGAAGTATTAAAAGAATTACCAGAAAAGACTGTTACAGTTATGTATAATGAAATGGAAGAGGAACAAAAAAATATTTATGATACATATCTTTCTAGTGCGCAAAAAGAAGTAAGAAAACAATTAAAAGATAATGATGTAGAGTTATCTAATATAAAAATATTATCTTTGATTACAAGACTTAGACAAATAGCCTCACATCCATCATTATTCTTAGATAATTATACTGGACAGAGTTCAAAAGTTAACCAGTGTATAGAACTTGTTAAAGAGGCAATTGCTTCAGGACATAAAATGCTTATATTCTCTAGTTTTACTTCTATTTTTGATATTTTAGAAAAAGAACTAAATTTAAATGATATAAAATATTATAAACTTACTGGCAAAACAAAAGTAGATGATAGAATTAGCATGGTTGATGACTTTAATAAATCTAGTGAAATATCTGTATTTTTAGTTTCATTAAAGGCAGGTGGAACAGGACTTAATCTAATAGGTGCCGACATGGTAATTCACTTTGACCCATGGTGGAATTTATCACAAGAAAATCAAGCTACAGATAGAGCATACAGAATAGGTCAAAAAAATAATGTTCAAGTTTTTAAATTGATTACAAAAGGTACGATAGAGGAAAAAATACAAGAGCTTCAAGACAAAAAGAGTAAAATAATTGATGATATAATAAAATCAGGAGAAATATTTATAAATAAAATGAGTAAGGAAGAAGTTTTAGGATTATTTGAATAATAAATAAAAAAACGCGTTTTTTAAAAATGCGTTTTTTTATTGCTTAGTTTCCAAAAAAATATAAAACTAGACGTAATTTTTATATAGTTAATCCATATTTCTACATAAAATGTAGAGCTTTTTTAGTATAGTTTAAATAAAAATAAGGTGATTTATATGAATAAAGAAATACTTAAAATATTGCCTGAAAGATTGAAAGAAAAATTGCAACTGGTTGGTAGCAATGTAAATATAGATGAAATTAGGCTTAGGGCTTTCAAAAAAGTAATTTTAGTAGTGGCGGTAAAAGAGGTAGAAATAGATTATATAGTTACGCTAAATGATATATTAGAAATTTTGGTAAATGTTTCAAAGAATTCTATTTATGCTATACAAAATGATATAAATAATGGCTTCATAGTTATAAATGGTGGACATAGGGTAGGGATTACAGGCGAAGTTGTAATGCAGGGTGATACAGTAAAAAATATAAAAAATATAAGTAGTATGAATATAAGAGTAGCAAGACAGGTTATAGGATGTGCAGATAAGATAATGCCATACATCATAAAGGAAGATCATATTGCAAGTACATTAATAATTTCTCCTCCAGGCTGTGGAAAGACAACAATTTTAAGAGATACCGTAAGACAATTAAGTTCTGGTAGCAGACAAAATAATTTTAATGGAGTAAATGTATCTTTAGTTGATGAAAGAGGGGAAATAGCAGCTGTATCGCAAGGAATTACAAATCTTGATGTTGGAATTAGAACTGATGTAATGAGTAATATACCAAAGCATATAGGAATTGAAATGTTAGTTAGAAGTATGGCACCAAAGGTAATAGCTACAGATGAAATTGGAAGTAAAAATGATATTGAAGCAATAAGATATGCATCATTAAGTGGTGTTGCTATGGTATTCACAATGCATGGAAGTTCACTTAATGAAATCTTAAAAAAGGAACAAATAAAAAAATTTATAGATGATGATATATTTGAAACGGCAATATTTTTATCTAATAAAAGGGGACCAGGGACAATAGAGAATGTTTATTCATTACTTGAAAATAAAAGGGAGGTAGTCTAAGATGACACTACTTAAGTTTATAATATCTATAATTATTGTATTAATAACGACATATATTGGCTTTTCAAAGTCTAAAAAACTTAGATACAGAGAATACATATTAAGAGATACAGTTACATTTCTAGAATTAGTAAAAAATGAAATAAATTATAATATGAATATTTTATCTAATGCATATGAAGTTTCTAGGCAAAAGCTAAATACCAGTCTAAAAGATGCAATCGGTCAAATAGTTGCAGATATGCTCACTCAAAATAGTATTGAAAAAATAGATTTTAGTATTGTAGATAATATAAGTAGACTATCAGAACTTACGGATTATGATAAAAATGTTATTATTTCAATATTTAGAAATTTGGGCAGAAGTGATATTGATAGTCAAATAAATATAATAAATAATGGAATATATACACTTGAAAATCAGATAAAAGAAGCAAATGATATAAAACTTACCAATGAGAAGATGTATAGAAATATGGGGGCTTTAGTAGGTCTAATGATAGTAGTTATTTTTATTTAAAATGAGGAGATAAATAATGGATATAGATTTATTATTTAAAATAGCTGGAATAGGCATATTAGTTGCAGTTCTAAATCAAGTATTAACAAAAGCTGGTAGGGAAGATCAGGCAATGATGACAACACTTACAGGACTTATAATAGTTTTAATGATTGTCATAAATGAGATAAGTAATTTGTTTGAAACTGTGAGAACAGTATTTAAATTATAGGTGGCAAAATGTTAGAAATTTTTAAAGTAATAGGTTTTGCTATATTTTCCGTAATAATGATTATAATTCTAAAAAATCAAAAGCCAGAATTTGCATTAATTTTAAGTATTATTGCCGGGGTAGGTATAATAATTTTTGCACTTACAAAAATGTCTAATGTAATAGATTTACTATATAAATTGATAGATAATACGGGCATTAATAAGGACTTTTTAAATATTATACTAAAAGTAACAGCAATAGCTTATATTGTTGAATTTGGCAAAAATATATGCGAAGATGCTGGACAAAGTGCAATTGCCTCTAAACTTGAAATGGCAGGAAAAATTACAATATTTACACTATCTTTTCCACTTATAAGTGCTTTAGTAGAAATATTAAGTGGATTGGTGTGAGAATAGTATGAATTTTACAAAAGAAAAATTAAAAAAGGTAGTGTTTATTCTTTTTACTCTAATAACTTTTGTGTTTAATTCAAACTTTATAAATGCAGAGGAAAATAGCAAAGCCAAGGAAAATACAAAAGAGGTTTTAGAATTTGACAAGTATGTAAAAACGATAGATGAGTATGTAGAAAATAGTGGAATAGAGCAAGTTGATTTTAATCAGATAGCAAGCGATTTAATTAATAATAAAGGTATAAATGATAATTTAATAAAAGTACTATTAAAGGTATTTTTTAAGGAAATAGTATTTTCGATTAAGAGTGCTACGATTATATATATAATCATTATTATTATGGCAATAATAACAAGTTTTGATGTGGAGCAAAATTCAGATATTTCAAAAATTGCAAAAACAGTCTGTTTTATTGCACTAGCATCAATTACAATAAAAAATTTTTTAGATATAATTTCATCATTTAAAACAACTGTAAATGTATTAACTACAACAATGCAAGTTATATCTCCATTTCTACTTGCAGTGTTAATGTCTACAGGCGCGCTTTCTACAACAGGATTAATACAGCCAATACTATTATTTATATCAAGCCTTATAGGGTTTTTAATAAATTATATTGTAATACCATTTTTTATGATATCTGTAGCTTTTAATATTATATTTAGTGTATCTGAAAATTTAAGAATAGATAAAGTTTCAAAATTATTTTCTGGTGCAGCAATTTGGTGCACAGGAATACTATTTACTCTGTTTTTGGGTGTGCTATCATTAGAGGGGACTATTAGTTCATCGGTAGATTCTATTGCTGTAAAAACTACTCAAGCGGCAGTTTCAAATTTTATACCAGTTGTTGGTAAGCTATTTTCTGATAGCTTTGAAAGTGTAGTAGGAGCTACAAAACTAATAGGAAAAACAGGTGGAATAATTGGTATAATTGCAATCATTTTAATATCTATTACACCAATTATAAAAATAGCAAGCATTTTAATAATTTATAATATATTAAATACGCTCATTGAACCAATATATAGTGATGAAAAAATAAGTAAGTATATAGATAATTTTGCTAACGTTTATAAAAATTTGTTGGGCATACTCATAGGAATTATTATACTATTTATTATTTCTACAGGTATAATTTTAAATTTAATGGGTAGTGTTGTTAGGTAAAGAGGGAATATTATGATAGATGTGTTTAAAAATTGGATAAGCTCAATGCTTTGCATTGGAATATTTGTTACATTTATAACGTTGATAATTCCAAAAAATAAAATGAGAAAATATATATATTCTTTAATAGGCATAGTAACTATATTTACACTTGTGTCTCCTATTATAAAATATATAAATACAACTAATTTAGACAATGCTGTAAATCAGGTTATGGGAAACATTTCTTCACTTAGTAGTAGTGAAGAATATGATATAGAAAAGTATCAGGGAACAGAAAAAGAACTACTAAAAAAAGAATTTATTGAAAATTTAAAACAAAATATATCATCTAAATTATTATTAAAAAATATAAATGTCAAAGATATACAAATATTGTTAGATGATGAGTATAATATAGAAAAAATAGAAATAAAAATTAAACAACTTAATACGGAAAATGTGTTAGAGTCAATAAATTATATAATAAAGTATATAAATGAAGAATATGATATAGATTATTCTAAAATTACGGTCGTAGAGGGGGAATAGGTATGAATTATCTTACTACGATAAAAAATATTTTTAATAATAAAGAAAAAAGAACTGAAAATTTAATTTTTTTATTGATATTATTAGTGGTACTCTTAATATGCATTAATTATATATTTAAATCAGATGATAAAAATAGTAATAATACAAGTTCAACTAGTAATATAAATAGTAGTGAACAGTCCGATTTAGAAAATGAGGTGGAATCTGTTAAAAAAAGCCTAGAAGATATACTATCTAAAATTAATGGTATAGATGATGTATCGGTAATGCTAACGTATTCTTCTAGTGGTAAACAAAATTTAGCTTACAATACTAAGGAAGAAAGTTTGGATGGAAATAAAACAAGTGAAAAGTCTGTAGCGTACAATGAACAATCTGGAAATAAGACTGCAATTGTGGAGAGCACAGAAACTCCAAAAGTAGAGGGTATAATTATAGTAGCTAGAGGTGCAAATAATGTTGAAATTAAATCAAAAATTGCAACTGCAGCAGCGATGGTTGTAAATGTCCCAGTGTATAAAGTTCAAGTCTTTGAGAAGTAGGTGATTAAATGACTATATTTAAAAAAAGTAGAATGGCAATTTTATCTTTAGGATTAATGTTACTCGTAGCAGGGTATATAAATTATAAATATAATCCAGAACGTGAAAAAGATTTAGGGCAGACTGTATACGTAAATGGAAAAGATAGCTTTATGTATGATGATGTATCAATATATGATGAAGAAGATAAAGAAGAAACAGATACACAGGAATGTATAGATGAAATTTGCGATGATAGAAAGACTGATTTGAGTTTGGAATACGAGGAAGAAAATGTTATTGCTGTATTTAAGTATGATAGAGATAATATGTTTTCTGAACTTAGTGAAAATTATTCTCAAATAATAAATAATTCTAACACCAGCACAGAAAAAATAAATGAATATCAAGATAGACTTAATGAATTAAAGCTTAAAAAAAATTTAATTTTAATGGTTGAAAATGTTATTAAATCTAATAATATAGAGGATGTAGTAATCATTCCAACAGAAAATGAAAATTATAATGTTATAGTAAAGTCAGAGAAAGAAATAGAACCAGAGAATATGGCAATAATTCAACAAATATTAGTTGATCAACTTGGCGCAGATGCAAAAAAGATTACAATAACATGCAAATGATAAATTTAATATGTGTTTTTTAGCACATATTTTTTTTTATAATACAAATAATATTATTATATATTTTTACAAAATATTACAAAAATATTACATTAAAATTAAAATGCTATTACTCGCGCGAAAAAAGTTGAAAAAACAAATTTTATGTGGTAATTTATAGATGTAATAATTAACTAAATTTAATATATATATTTTAAGTATTCGTACTATGAAATAATACTGATTATTAAAGAAGGTATAATCAGTCTATTGTTGTGCTTATATTATATATATTATTTATAAAAAAGGAGAGAAAAATGGCTAATTGTTTGGGCATATACCTAGGTGATAACATTGTTAAATATGCTAAAATCTCTTTAGATGGAGAGCAAGTTAATATAGAACAATGTGGCACTAGGATTATAAAAGAAAGTAAAAAAGAATTAATTCAAAATTTAATAGAAGAAACAAAAAGTCATGATATACCACTTGTAATAAATTCTCAAAATGATAAGTATACTGATTTTGAAATATATGACCAAATGCAAAACAATAATGCGTCTTATATAAGTGGAATTATAAAGACTGAGTTCGACGCTTGGTGCGAAAAACAAAGACTAAATGTACAAGATTTGGCTTATGTATACAGCATTTGTGATATAAAAAATGACGAAGGAAAAAGAAAAGCGGTATTAAATTATACACAAAAATCAACTATTGATAATTTTAAGACTGTTGAAGAAAAAAATGTCGAAGCAATGTATCCTGTACAACTTATATTAACTAACATGGTAAAAAAAGAGGATAAAAATTACGTTTTAGTTGATTTGGATAGACACATAGCTATAACAACTATTGTAAATGGTATGCTTGCAGATTTTAAAAGCTATGATGTTGGAATGCTACAAGTATTAGAAGAATTTTCTATTAAATTAGGATCTATTGCAAAGGCATATGAAGCTTGTAAAAGAATTAATACTTATACAGAAGGAGAATCTTCAAATGATCCTCAACTAGAGTCTATCTTAGAACCAATTTTACAAGATATATTAAGATATGTACTTGCTGTTGTAAATAAAAACAGAAAAGTAGTAGATAAAGTTTTAATAACAGGTTTAGGTACAATATTTACTAATATAGATATTTTATTCCAAGAATATCTTGATATTAAGTGCGAAATATTAAAACCTGAATTTGCTATGAAAACTACAGATGTAAGAAATCTTTCAGAAACAATTGAAGCATTGCCAGCTATATCACTTGCTTATGAATATCTTAATTCAGGTAATTCTAAGAATCTAAGTTATATAAATGGACAGCATGCACAAAGTAAAAATAAGAAGAAAATATTTTCTTCAAATAAAACTTTTGGACAAATGTTTCAAGAGCTAAAGTCAAAGCTTACAACTCCAAAAAATCCAAGTGAACCGGCTAAATCTAAAGCACAAGATACAACAAATGTAGATAAGCCAAAGAAAAAAGCACCGGTATCAGTTGATTTTGCTACTGAGAGCTTGATACAAACAGTTACAGTATTTTGTATTGTAGTTGGTATGATATTTGTATCATATTTGGCATTTGATCAAATTTATATTGGAAGTATAAATAAAAATATTTCTGACATGGACAATAAGATTGATAGATTAAAGAGTCAAGCTAAAGAAATAGAATCTGATATAAACTATACAGATACAAATATGAAAAAATATAAAGATATAAATGATCAAGTTAGCATGGTAGTTAGCCAAATTGAAAGCAATGAAATAGGTAAGTTTTCTACTTATAATGTTGCATACTTTTTACAACAAATAATAAAGATTATACCAGAAGAAGTACAACTTATTACAATAAGTTCAGACGATAATAAAAATATAGAAATTGTTGCTGAATCTAATGACTATTCTGATTTAGGTTATTTTGTAGCACAATTGAAATTACAAGGTATTCTTAACTCAACAAAAATAAAAGATGTAAAAAACGGAGAAAGAATTACTATAACGATTGGTGGTGAGTTACCATAATGTCTAAGAATTTAATTAAACTTTTAATATCATCTTTCTTACTTATCGCCTTTATAGGATTATCTGTTTTGTTTACTTTAAAAAATGTAACTATTACAGATTCTATTAAATTCTTGTCTATACAAGGCTTAATAGATAGAAAAGATGATGTGCTAAAGAAAGAAAAAGAATTAGTTGATGAACAACAGTCTTACTCACAGACATTAAATAAACTTACTGATTCACAGAAAGAATTTGACACGCAAAAAGCAAAATATGAATCCATAAGTGATGAAACTATCGAGATAATTAAAGAAGCTACTACTCAAGAAAATTATAATATGGAGTATATGTGGATAAAATTAGGAAATTATGCTAAAGTTAATAATTTATCTTTGATAGTTATAGAACCTGGAGCAGATTATAGTGTACTAGAGAAAAATAGTAAAAATGATGACAATAAAAAAGAAGAAGATACAACAACTACTACAACTAGTACTGGAAATGAATCAGGAACAAAAGCTACAAGTAGTTCTGCTACTAATCAGCCAAATAGTAATTCTAATACTGAAGAAGAAGTAGATGATGAGGCTACAGTTGATGAAGAGGCAGAAAATAATGATACTACTATGAAGATACAACTTCAAGGTAGTTATATAGATATTTCAGATTTTATATTTGAAGTAGAAAATGATGTAGAACTTAAGTTTAAACTTGACAATATATTAATAGAATATGTTCAAGGAACAACAATAAAGGCTACATTTGATGTTAAAAATACAATAATAGTAAAATAATAATGAAAGGAGAATGTACACTTTGAATAAACCGTATATAATAACATTTAGTATATGTGTAATAGTATTGTTTAGTGTTGCTGCTGTTTTGCTTATGATAATGTTGCCAGATCAAGTTGGCGTATTAGAAGGAAATCAAGATAACTATGAAACTATGGCAAGAGCAAAGTATACTTTTGAAAGTACAAAAAATATCTCTACAGATATAATAGAAAGAGATTATGTAGTAACAAGTGATCAAATGACAACTTATCAAAGAAATTATTTATATATACCTGGAAATTCTGATCCTTTTTCACCAAAGGTCATTGAAAATACAACAGGAACTGATAATTCTCAAAGTGGAACATCTACTTCTACTAATACTACTAATACTAATACTAATACTTCTGCAAAACAGGAGGCAGAAAATAAGACTACAAACAGTAATGGGGGCATTAAAAATCCAGAATCTACTAGTAAATAAGGGGGACATATAGTGGCAAGAAATGATAAAAGAAGAAAAGCTAGAGTTAATAAAGATGCTATGATTATATGGCTGCTAATTATTATAATCTTTTCTCTTACAATATATATTTTATTTAGTAAAATTGATTCAAAAGATGATATAACAAGAAAGAATTTCTTAATTACTATGCAAACTGCTCAAGCAAAACTTTCTTCTTATGTATCTGAAACTTTAAAAGATACATTTGGACTATATACTGAAACAGAAATATTATCAGGCAAAGTTATTGAAGAACAAACTGATGATAAAAAGGATGATTCCAAAGAAACTGAAGATGAGGCAACTGATAATTTAATTAAAGATAATGAAGGTAATGCATTAACTGGAATTATCGATATTGAAAAAAATTATGGAAATGATGAAAATCCTGTATATAAAATTAATAAAGTCGATTTCCAAAAAGTTTTAAATGTTTCTTTAGATTCATTCAATGGTGTTGAATTTTATGTTTCAAATGGATCTATTATAAAAGTTGATTTTGAATTTTCTAAACCTGATTGGTGGAACGATGATTTTGATGCTTATAATATAAAATAATTTGGTTAAAACATTTATATATAATAATGTTTTAATATATAGAAAATAAGGAGGTTGCTTTATGAAAGCAAATAAACAAGGTATTTCTTTAATCGTATTAGTAATTACAATTGTTGTTGTAATTATCCTTGCTGCTGCTGTAATATTATCTTTAGGTAATAACAATCCTATAAATAATGCAAGAATTGCAAACTTTGCTCAAACAAAAGATGGTATTTCTAGTGCAGTTTATTCTTATACTGGATCAGTACAAGGAAAAACACAAGGTTATTTCACAGATGATCAAATAATTTTAGGTTCAGTTGCTAAAGATGATGATGCAACAGATCCTATACCAAAAAAAGGATCTACTGGTTACAGAATAGTAAAAGGAGCATATGGTGCAGACGATGCTGATGAAGCTATAATAGATGATGTTAAAGATGTAAACGGAACAGCTGTAACTGATGTTTTATATGAATTAGATCCTACTAATTTCAAAACAAACATTGGAGAAGCTCTACCTTCTACACCAGTTGCAAATTCTAAATGGGCTATAAACAGTGATGGCCAAGTATTTTTAGTATTTGCAGCAAAAGATAACATTCCTACATGGATGGGTTATGACAAAAAAGCTACTGATCCATTAGAAGAAGCACAATCTAATGCTACAATAGTTTCTAGTGTTTACTACATAGAAGCTGGAGCATAATAATAATTTGTACAAAAGTTAAAATTATAAAAAACTAATACGATAGGAAAAGACATATATGCATATTATTTGTGTATATGTCTTTACCACTATGTATATTTTAGAATTAAAAATTAAATTTTAATTGTAAAATGTACATAACAATATTTTGGGAGGGCTTATGGAAAACTTGGAACTATTTTTAAACATATTTATAATTTTTTGTATATTTGTGATTGGTACATTATTTGGAAGCTTTTTTACACTAGCTATATATAGGATTCCTAGAAAAGAAGATATAGTAAAAACACGTTCTTATTGTCCTAATTGTAAGCATAATTTAGGGTTCTTTGACTTAATACCAGTACTAAGTTATATATTTCATTTAGGAAAATGTAAATATTGTAAAAAGCCTATAAGTCCAAGATATATTTTAATAGAATTATTTAATGGTGTAGCATTTGTTTTAATGTACTTCTTGTTAGGATATACTGTAAAGTTCCTTGCACTTGTACTTGTTTATGTTACTTTATTTTTAATAATTGGATCAAATATTATGCAAAATAATATGACTGAGGCTGAAAAAATTGAGGTACAAAATAAGAGTAAAAAGAAGGGCGTATTTTTAGTAGAATTACTTGCTGCTGTAATACTTTTTACAGTATTAATGGTTGTATCTTATTCTATTATTAGAAATTATAGTCCTAAATCTCAAGAAACTCTTGCAAGATCAAATGCAATATATTTAGCTGTAAAAGCTATGGAAGTATCAAAAGCTTGTGACTACAAAGATTTAATTTCTTATACTGATCAATATACAATAGATGGTGTTTCATACATGGTGGATGTTACTGTGCAAAAGCAATCTGATTTAGATTTTGATAAATTAGATTTAATCTCTAATATTTATGTGAATGTATCTTATATGTTAAATGATCAGCCAAAAAATTTTGAAATAAATACTATAAAAATAAACGATATGAATATATAATGGAGGAACTTTAATGAATAAAAGAAAAGGTATTTCATTAGTATCAATGGTACTGTATGTGGTATTGTTCTTTATATTTATGACTTTTGCTATTGCTATGAGTTCAAATATGAATTATAGAACTCTATCAGAAAAAGGACAAATACTTAATAATGAGGAATTTGAAAAATTACAGTATAATTTAGTAAATAGTGCAATGAATAGTTCAAGTGTCATCAAAGGTAGTGGATTTGTTTCATTTTCTAACGGAGATGTTTACACTTACGATTCAGAAAATTTGAATGTGTTAAAAAATGGTGGAATATTAGTACAAAATGTTACTGAATTTAATACGCAAAAAAGTTATTTAGATTTAATAGAAGTCAATGTAAATGCAAAAAATAATATTAATAGGTATATGGAAGATTCATATGCATGTATTGATGTAAAGTTCTTTAAATATGATAAAGAAACTTATAAGCAGATTTTTGTTTCTACAAGAGGTGATAATTATGACAAAACTTAATTTGAAATCTAAAAGAAAAAGTCTGTTAAGAGGCTCAGGAGTACTGGTAGTTATATTATCAGCAATTGTTTTTTCTATATACATAAGTTCAACTTTTGCAGAAGAAGAACATTTTGCAATTATGCAAAATAGATACGAAAATAGTATAGTTCAAAATTATCAAAAAGATGTAAATAATGTTGAACAAATTTACGAAACGTTATATAATAAATACTATAAATGATTATAAGAGATTGATAGGAGAATGATATATGTTTGAAAATGTAAAATCTAAAAAAAATCCAATAGGAATTGAATTTATTAAAAGAGGCATATTAAATGATGCTCAGGTTGATAGAGTTTTACAATATCAAAGAGAGCACAAGGAGTATAAATTTGGTGAAATAGTTGATATACTAGATATGTGTAGTAAGGATGACCTTTTAAATACACTAGCATATAAACTAGAAGCAAATCCAGTTATGCTAAATGAGGAATTAACTATAAATCCGGTACAATATTTACCAAGAGATGTTATTATAAATTGTAAAGCAATACCTTTTGAACTTAATGGAAATACTTTAAGTGTAGCATTTGCAGATCCTCAAGACCAAGAAAAAATTAAGGAAGTTGAACTTTTACTTATGAATGCTGGTTATGATATGCAAATATTTATTACTTTATATACTAGCATTATGAGACAGATAGAAAATATAAAAACTGTTGAAACAAAATATGTTAAAAAAGATGAACAAGATACTACAAAACTTATCGATAATATAATACTTTCTGCAATTGAAAGAAGAGCAAGTGATATTCATATTGAGCCTATGGAAGATAAGGTTAGAATTAGATATAGAATTGATGGTGAATTAATTACTGTAACTGAACTTCCAAAGGCAAGACAAGATATAATTATTGGTAGATTAAAATCAATATCTAATATGCACCAAGAAATAACTTATGACCAAGATGGTAGTATTAATACATATGATAATTACAGTATCCGTGTATCTTCACAAAAGAATGTTAACGGAGAAAAATTCGTTCTTAGACTTTTAAAGAAAAATGCAAAATCTAGGGATTTGTTTGAATTAGGATTTCCTAAAGATAAAGAATTGGTTGATAGAGCATTTAATAAGAGAAACAGTATAATAGTTGTTTGTGCCCCAACTGGTGAAGGTAAAACTACTACTCTTTATAGTGTACTTGAGTATTTAGATAGACCAGAAATTAACATTATATCAATTGAAAACCCAGTTGAACGTAGAATACCGGGAATAAACCAAGTAGAAATTGGTCCAAATATAACATTTGCTTCTGCATTAAGAACAGTTTTAAGACAGGATCCAGATATAATTCTAGTAGGAGAAATAAGAGATGAAGAAACAGCTAGAATTGCCATTGAATCTGGTCAAACTGGTCACTTAGTTTTAAGTACCATACATACAATTGATGCTGTTGAGGCTATCACAAGAATAAGAAAAATGGGAATTGGAGATTACGATATTTCTGCTACACTTGTAACAGCAATTTCTCAAAGACTTGTTAGAAGACTTTGTGATAAATGTAAAAGACCACATAAATTTACAGAGGAAGAGTTAAAATACATAGAAAAAGTAGAAAAAATCACTGGGGAAAAGTATGATATTGAAAACGCAACTCTATTTGAACCAGTTGGTTGTGAATTTTGTGATGATATAGGATATTACGAAAGAATAGCTGTATTTGAAGTCCTTTGCATGGATGATTACTTAAAATACTTAATTTCTGAAGGAAAATCTAGTATTGATATCAAAAAATATGCTATGGAAAATACAGAATATAAACCACTTATATCAGATGGTGTAAAGAAAGTACTTTCTGGAATTACTACTATTGATGAATTAAGGAGAAAAATTATTACTTAAAATGTACAAAGGAGAGAATAAAATGTATGGAAATTATAGATGTAATATTACAAAAGGGGATTAACATTGGGGCTACTGATATACATTTAGCACCTGGACAGGTACCGGTATACAGAGTAAATAGAACATTAATGTTTGATGAATCTAAATTACCACTTAGTAGAAAATCTTTAATAATGTTACTTGACTATTTTGGTGAAATAATTTCAGGATTAAAAGAAAATTTTGAATTAAATAAACAGGCTGATTTTTCATACACTTATTCAGAACATAGATTTAGAATAAATGTATCTAACACTAAAGGAACACCTACATATTCTATTAGAATAATTAAAAATGATGCAATAGATGTTCAAGGACTAGGAATACTTCCTGTAATTAAAAAAATGAAAAAAATAAATTCTGGTTTAATTCTTGTTACAGGTAAAGTTAATTCAGGTAAATCTACTACGATGAATGGCTTTATACAGGAAGTAAATAAAGAGTCTAGTAAAAAAATAGTTACACTTGAAGATCCAATAGAATATGAACATAAATCTGATAAATCTATAATTATACAAAAAGAAATAGGTAAGCAATCAGATGTTTTGACTTATAATGACGGATTAAAAAATCTTTTTAGAGAAGATTCCGATATAGCTGTGCTAGGAGAAATTAGAGATAAGAATACTATGGATGTTGCAATAGACCTTGCAGAATCTGGGGGACTTGTAATTGGTACTTTGCATACAAGATCTTGTGGAGAAACAGTTGAAAGAATTATAAATATGTATGATCCAGCTGATCAAAGAACAATAAAAGGTTCTATATCATCTGTATTAAAGTTAGTTGTATCTCAGCGTCTAGTTATAAGCAAAAAAGGTGGACTTTTAATGGTGCCAGAAATAATGGTAGTTACACCAATTATTGCTGCACAGATTAGACAAGAAAAATTTAATATATCAGAAATAACAGATTCTATACATACACAGGGAGCATTTGGATCAATAAGTTTTGAACAATCTTTTGCAGATTTATATGCTAGAGGACTTATTAATATGGACGTTATAAAAGAAAATGTGGATGTAGATAAATTAGATATGATTAAAAACTTAATAATTAATTTAGGTGGAGAAATAGAATAAAAAAGAGGTGAGTAAATAAGTGCCAGACTATAAGTATAGAATTATAGGAGAAGACGGAAAAGTAAGTAGAGGTAAAATTAATGCAACTAGTAAAACTAATGCCCTAGAAAACTTAAAAAGAAATAATAACCAGCCTATAATGATAAAAAAGATGAACGAAAGCATTATAAAGCGTAGAAGAGTAGACTATAATAAGATAAATGCTGAGGCTCTTAATACTAAAGAAAAAGTTAAGAAGAAAAAAGAAAAAAAAGATATATCTCAAATGACTTTTGAGGACTTAAAGAAGATAGATGTTCATTTACCTAGTCCTATAAAAGAAAAAGACATAATTATATTTGTAAATAACTTATACATATTAAAAAAGGCTAAATTTAACAATATACAAGCATTAAGAGCTGTTTTTGATAGTATAGAAAATCCCTCACTAAAAGATGTTGTTGAAGATTTATTAATAGGTGTAGAAAATGGTGAAAGACTTAATACAATAATGAACAATTACCCTAAAATATTTCCTCCTATGTTCGTAAACTTCATAAAAGTTGGTGAGGAATCTGGAACACTTGATACAGCACTTCTATATGCAAGAGATTATATAGAGGAATCTAATAAATTAACAAAACAAGTAAAATCTGCTGTAATTCCTAGAGTTTTACAATTTATAGGAATTATGGGT
The DNA here is from genome assembly GCA_947628005.1 of uncultured Clostridia bacterium. Lineage (GTDB taxonomy): Bacteria > Bacillota > Clostridia > TANB77 > CAG-465 > CAG-465. The sequence continues at coordinate 14,386 of CANQYI010000001.1, read as the reverse complement.
GGTATGATGGCAGCACTATTATTTGGTGTGCCAATGCTAGAAGATGTATATGAAATGTTTGGCTCAGATAAAGAAATACCAAAGGCTACACAAATTGGTATGGATGTTGCTGAATGGATAGTTGCTAACTGGTACATAGTTGTTGGAGTATTGGCTGCTTTAATAATTGCTTTTTTGGTTTGGATATCTACTCCAATGGGACGTTACAGATGGGATAAGTTTAAATTAACGTGTCCTGTTGTTGGTCCACTTCTAACAAATATATTGATTAATAAATTTTTCCAAGCTATGTTGCTTAATTTAAGAAATGGTATGAGAATACAAGAAAGTCTGGAAGTTTCGAAGAATGTTTCCAATAACTATTATTTCTTGTCCGCAGTTCAAGCAGCTAAAACTAACAGCTTGGAAGGTGAATCTTGGCTTATTCCATTTGAGGAGAAAAAGCTATTTAAACCAATGGTATCTCAGATGATAAATATAGGTATGCAGACAGATTTGCCTGAAATGATGGAAAAAGTTAATGAATATATAAAGATGGAAATTGATGAATCACTAGCTGTGTTTGTAAAAGTACTACCGGATGTAACTTATTTATTTGTTGGTATTGCACTTATTGCATTCTGTATTACTGTAATGGTGCCTCTAACAGAGGTTTACATGGGTGGTATGATTACTATATAGTATGTAAATTTTTTGAGAGCTTTGCTTAAGCTCTCTTTTTTATGCAAATTTATTGAAAAAAATAAATTTGCATGATATAGTTATTTTAGGTGATTTTATGAAAGATGAAAGATGTGTGTTGCCAGGTCAGTTGTATAGACATTTTAAAGGAACATACCACAAAATTATATGTGTTGCTAAAAATTCAGAAAACAATGAAGATATGGTTATATATACGCATGAAGAAAATTCAAGTATTTGGGCACGACCATATGATATGTTTTTGTCCGAGGTTGATCATGAAAAATATCCGGATGTAAAGCAGAAGTATAGATTTGAGCTAGTTGAAGATGAAAGGGAAAATTAAAGTTTATAAATTTAAAGATATGAAAAATTTAAAGATGAACTCCGACTTGACAAGTTCTAACACAATCATTTGTGAGTTCATCTTATATTTTGGATAATAGCTACGTATAATTTTATTAATTCTCTAAAAAGCTTCTATAAAATAAATCTATTACTAGTTTTAATTATATTAATAGTTCCATCAATTGATAAATTAGTTGCATCTAATATATTTTCTTCATTGTAAGTATTGTTTTTAAAACTATTTAGTAAAATGATGCAACGTTTTTTCATTTGACAATCTTTAGTTTTTTTCTATTAAATTCTTTTTGAAACAATTATATCTCGAGGAATATAACCATTTTTTTCATAGAAGTTTAATCCTTTCTTATTTGGCCCAAATACTTCAATATTAATTCTTTTACAATTAATACCTTTAAAGTATTCTTCCATTTTTTCTAGCAATAATTTACCAATTCCATTTCCTCTTACATTATTTTTTACGATTAATTCAATTACAGAACCAGTTTTTGCACAATCATTTGTAAGTTTATCTATTTCGTCTTTTTCATCAACTATTCCCATAATTAGTCCAGTAATTAGATTATTCTCAAGAGCAAGATAAATTTTACCTTTCTGAGTATTAACTTTTTCCATATCCATTATAAAACTTTTTTCTCTGTATTCAGGAAGCATTACCTGTGTATGCCAATCATCAATGTCGATTAAATAATTTTGGAGTTCTACTAATAAATCTTTTAATTGTTCATTGTATTTTGAATTATATTCTATTATTTTCATTTACTAACCTCATATTTTATTATTGATAAAATTATAATTAATTTTGATAAAAAAGTAAAGGAAAATATTAAAATAATAGCTAAAAGGTAAAAAATAAAAAGTAATAAAATATGAAATGTAAATGGATTTGAGTAGAACAGTACATAAAATAAGGCAATTTATAGAAGGTATCAATATAATGTTAACTAAAACCATTATAATACTATTAGTATAAATATCAATCACTAATAATCGTCAAAGCAGACATAAATTATATATAAAAAGACAAAAAAGTATATAAAAATAATAAATTAATACTAAATTCGGGCATAGGGTATTGACAAAAATTTTACTTTATATTATAATAACAAAAAAAGGAGAAGATAATATGTTTACGAAAATATATATTAAAAATTTTCAAGGAATTTTAAATGAAGTAGAATTTGACTTTATTGCTAAAAGTAGAAATAAAGATAAACAAATTTCTTTGTATAAGACACATGATGGTATTTATATTAATAAGCTTGTAGGAATTTTAGCTGGTAATGCTAGCGGAAAAACTACAATAATAGATGCGTTAGGAACATTAGGAAATTTAATGGTAGAACCAATAATGTTATTTGATTTTGAGGAAGAAAGAAATAAAATATTTAATATGATAAAAGAGGTTAAAGACGAGTCAATAGAGTTAAATCAACGAATAGAAAAATTAAATAATAGTGTGTGTCTTGAAGTACAGCATGTAAGTGGGAAAGATAAAGATACGTGTATACAAGTTGAAATGTATATTGAAGAAGATGAATTATCGGGATACTATAAATATAAATTGCGTTTTAATAGTGCTAATAAGAAAATTAGTACTGAAAAATTTACATATCGCAAAAATTATAAAAGTAAAGAGGAAGAAATTATAAATTTACATGATATTTCAGAATGCCAACTATACTATATAAATAGATATTATGATAATATGATGAATTTAGAAATGATAAATAAACAATCATTAGAAAGGAAATATAAATTTATAAAAACATTTTTTTATCATTATATTAATGATTCAAAAATTGTTGGAACTAAAATACCGGATTTTTTTGAGGAGATAAGTTTTTTAAAATTTTATAAAAAAAGTCCTCAAATAATGGAGCAAATAATAAAAATAGTTGATCCAAAGATTAATAGTGTTAAAATGAAGCCTGATAGCGATGATGAAGAGTTAATTTATGAACTAAAAACAGGTGGAAATATTACAAGAAATAATTTATCAACAGGTACAAAACGCTTTTTAACTTTGATATTAAACGCAATGAATGTTATAAAAAGTAAAGGTGTTCTTTTAATTGATGAGATAGAGGAAAATATGCATAAAGAATTAATTTTTTTAATATTAAGGCTTTTTGTACAACTTGATAATAATTCAACTCAAATTATTTTTTCAACAAACTTACCAGAAATTTTTGACTGTTTAAATGAGGACGAGCAAAAATTATTTAAACAAGATTCTATTTATTTATTAAATAATATTAATGGAAATGTAGAAGCCAAAAGGATGTCAGAAATTAAAATTAATGATAAAAGAATTAAAGGAGATGCATTGGTATCTACAATATATAAGAAAGGAGATATAACTGTACAACCAAGCAAAAAAGAGATAGACAGCTTTTTAAGAAGTATTTAGATATTGACTTTCATAAGCTAGTCATTAAAGAAGCTAAAATAAGAAAAGAACCATACAAATGGTTCCGTTATTATAAAAGTATATATATCTTGCGGATTCTATATACATTTATATTATAATACATTTTGTTGTATTTGTAAATACGGAACATTTGTACTGGTTTGGAAAGGAGGCCAGTATGTTTCGAAGATATAAAGAACAAATAGAATGACAGTCTTGTAAAAAACAAGGTTATTATTTTATTTGGAGGTAAAAAAATGAACATTATTGTATTAAGTTCACAACAATGTGAAGATAAAAATGCAAACAATGGAGATTGCTTTATTATTGATAATGGACAAGAATTAATACTCTATGATTGCGGATGTGAAGATTATGCAAATTATGCTATGGAGTACATGAAAGAAAATGGTTATGAAAAAGTAAAAATAGTGTTATCTCATAATGATGATGACCACTTTAAAGGAATACCAGTACTCATAGAAAAAGGAAAGGTTTCAGAGGTTACAACAGTATTATTATTAAAATATGTAGATGAACTCCTTGATAAAATTGATGATAAAAGAAAAAATAGAGAATCACTAAAAAAACAAATAACTGATATGTATGACAATATAAAAGAATTAAGTGGTAATAATTTACAAGATGCTTTTATACATACAGATATTTCTAGTGGAGTTGAAATATCAGGACCAGGAAAGGATTATATTTTGGATGCAGCTGCAAAAGGATTAGATACAACAGAGGGAGACATAATTGATGGCGAAACAATAACGAATGCTACTAGTATACATTTAAAGATAAAATTAGGAAATAAGTATCTATTATTAACAGGTGATTCTAGTTTTGAATCAATTATGAAGGAAAATTTAGATGGCTTTGAGGTTATACAACTTGCTCATCATGGGAAAAAGGAAATTGCTGAAAAAGTATTTAAAGAACTAGAATATGTGCCAGAAGAAACATATATTATTTCAGACAATACAGGTAATTCAAAAGGTGGATCAGATAAATTAGATACTACAGGATATAGGGTTTTAAATACTAAAGATAATGGCATGATTTGTTTAGATGAAAACGCACTAATTATTAATAGAACTAATAAAGGAACATTAAATGACTTATTTGATTTGTAAAAATGATGTAAAAAAACAAGAGGTAGAAGAACGAAGAAAGTATATATATGATGTTTTTCGTATATATACTTTCGTAGATACTAAAAATTCAAATGAAAATTTAATAGTATTGAGAAGCATGCCATCTACTGAAATAGATTTATTTTTAATAATAGGCCATAATAAAGCAACTGATAATTATTTAAATGAGCACTATAAGGAAATTAGGGAAAATAACGTTTTAATTATTGCATGTTATACAAAATATTTTTCAAGTATTAGCCTATTAAAAAATAAAAAAGTTTATACACCTCAAAATGGAGAAATAATTAAAACTTATTTTGGAGAAGATTATGGATTCAAATTTGATGTTACAGATGAAGAAATATTATTATATAGAAAAAGAAAGATGAATCTTGAAAAATTACTAGATAAAATATTTAGGAGGAATTAAATATGGAAAAATTCTTGGAAAAAATAGATGAATATAATATTTTTAATTACCTGTTACCAGGAGTAATTTTTACATATTTGCTTAAATATTATATTGGAATAGACATATTTCAAGAAAATATAGTAGAAATGATATTTATATATTATTTTATAGGGTCAATAATTAGTAGAGTAGGCTCTATTATCTTGGAATCAATATTGATTAAAATTAAATTTATTTATTATACACCTAATGCGGATTATATTAAGTCAAGTAAAAAAGATAAAAAAATAAACAGATTATTGACTGTAAATAACGTATATAGAAGTTTTTGCGCAGGGAGTATATTATTACTAATATTAAAAATAGTAAAAGAGTTGATACTTAAATATAATATACCACAGTATATTATTAGCACAATTCTAATTATGATGATTGCATTGTTATATTTATTCTCATATAGAAAACAAACAAAATATATAGTGCAAAGAATTAAAAAAAAGTAGACGGAATGAAATTAGCAAAAGTATTAAATAAAATAGGGTAAAATAAAGAGGATTTGTTTTATTATAATAATCAAATGAGTTTAGGTTAACAGTAATAGAATTTTATAGAAAAAACTGTGCAGAAAAATATGTTACCGATTATTTTAATGCTCAATTAAATAAAGAGTTATAAAGTGGATAAAAGTGAAAATCAGATATAAACTAATTATAAATTAAACTAATTTTGATATTTTTAAGCTTAAATTAAAAAAATAGTTTTATAATATAGTAATATAATATTGAAGTAAAATATGGAAAAAATCAATAAATGATACAAAGAGAATAATATCAAGTGATAAAAAAATAAAAAAGAAATATAAAGCGAAAAAGATAAAAATAAAACAATTGTAAAATTAAGGGGGAATTTAAATGCGATATAATATATATTGTGATGAAAGCTGTCATTTAGAACATGATAACCAAAAATATATGGTGTTAGGTGGAATTATATGTGAAAAAAGCGATAGAAATATAATAAAAAAAGATATATTGAATATAAAAAAAAGGTATGGTATTTCAGCTAGATCAGAAATTAAATGGAATAAAGTTTCTCCCTCAAAATTAGAATATTATAAAGAATTGGTAAATTACTTTTTTGATAATGATAATTTAAGACTTAGAGCTGTAGTTATTGATAAGTCACAATTAAATCACAAATTATTTAATCAAACACATGATGATTGGTATTATAAAATGTATTATTATTTATTGATTAATTTAGTTGAACCCAAACAAGAGAATTATATTTATTTAGATATTAAGGATACTAAGAGCTCTAGTAAAGTAGAAGGATTAAAAAAATATTTAAGCTTTAAATTGATGGATTATGATTTTAATGTAATAAAGAATATACAATCAATAAACTCACAGGAAAGCACTATAATGCAATTAGCAGATTTATTAATAGGAGCAATTGGATATAGAAATAGAAAAGTTTATGATAATGAGGATTGTAGTTGGGCAAAAAAAGAGTTAATGATGCACGTTATAAATAGAAGTGGGTATTCATTAACTAAAAATACGATGCTATCAGAAAAAAAATTCAATTTGTTTTGTATAAACTTGAGAGCAGGTGATAACATTGAATAATTGTAAATGGTTACCTAAGATAGTTGAATGTGAAGATTACAATAAATGGAATGAATATTTAGATAGCATTTATGAAATATTTAAAAAAGATTTTATAGATAGTAGACCAATATTTGAAGGAAAATTTGTTAATTTTAGAAAAGAACCAGTTGATGAAAAATATGAACATGCATTTATTCATTTAACCCATAAAAAAAATGAACTATGTTTATCAGATAATCCAAATGACAGAATACCAGATCCAAGAAGGGCAGAAAGAATAGGATGGAATAGAGCAATAATAGAAAATTACAAATGTAATGATAATTGCTGCGACTGTGATAAGATTTTGTATTTTGAAGAATATTACAAAAAAAATATTAGATCATATTTTTTATTTAAAGATGTAAAATTTTTAGTAATATTAGAAAAAAGAAAAAAATATAATCTATTAATAACAGGGTATTATATTGAGCATGAAAATAAAATGAAAAAATACATTAAAAAATATGAAAAATATAAAATGCAGAAAACGCCACTGACTTAAGAATATCAATGACGTTTCCAGAATCTCCTACTACAACTTGGTAGTTGAGCTATAATTATTATACTATATAATAATAAAAATTGTCAACAATTCTCATATTATTTTATGCAAAAAAGTTAAAAAAGATACCGAATATGTGAATTTTGTACGGATATAAATAATTTCAATAATAAATATAAGAGAATTAAAAATTAAACATAATCACTATCAATAGCTTTAAGTCAGTAGTTGTAAAAAAATCCAGAATTTTAGAATTAATACAAGAAATTGAAAATATATCTTAATTTATGATTAAAATAATTTTTTAAAGATTTTAAATTTAATGAATACATTTAAAAACAGTATTATATTTTCTTAATATTTTTTTAGGAAATGTTAAGTTTCATATAATTTGTTACAAATATGAATTTAATTTAGGTGAATATACCGAATATATGTTTATATAATCTTTAAATATTTTTACTTCTTTATTAAATTGTCTCGAATTTCTAATAATTTAATTATATTATTTTTACGCAATTGAATGAGCTTCTTTAAATGGGTTTTAACACCATTATTTTATAGTAGCTACATTTAATTGCAATTTTTTTACTAAAAAATAATGTTGAAGTGTAAAAATTTATTTTACACCCCAACATTTATTATAGAACCCCTTTTATACTTGTTCTCTATAAAGTTTTATTGTAAATTTACTTTTGCCAATATATTCGCCTGTCTCCTCGTCAAAATCTTCTGGACCATTGTATGTAAATACTGTAACTTCTATAGGACCATTAACACCTTTTGTCTCTTTGTATCCAACTAATTTTATTGATGTAAGCATAGTTTCATCTGTCATTTCTTCAGGTGTCATATGGTAATATGGTCTACCTGGCATATATGTTACATCATCATATAAATATAATTGAATATGTGAAAAGATGTCATCATTTACATATATAGGATCTAGTAATGTTCTATTAATTTCTTCACCTGTATCTAAATGTAATTTTAAATTGTATCCTACTTTATATCCTTCAGTTTGGTATTTTGCCCACAAATTTTCCCATAGTGATTCATAATTTGAGCATGGAACACTTTCATCTGTTGAAGGAAGTGAATAAAATAAACCTAATATACTATCTCTTGTCCAGTTACAATATGTCTCATCAGCACGTACAAGTGTATTTCCTTTTAATAAATATAATGCAATTGGTATATTGTTATCATAAACATTTTCTTCTAAATATTTTTGTTTTTCATTTTCAGTAGCTTCTTTTTCAAGTTTTTCTTGCTCAAGTTGTTGATCTGCTTGAATTTTTGCATCTTCTTGTACTTTGTATGATTGATACAATTTTCTATATGTATATGTATAATATCCTAGAACACAAGAAATTGCAATAAATAATATAATTATTATAATCAAAGGTAGTTTTTTCTTCATAATATCACTCCATATAATTAATATAACATAAAACTATAATTATAACAATAAGTTAAAATGAAATTTGAAATAATTTTATTTGTGGAAAAATTAAGATGAATATGTTTTATTGTAAAAAAATGTCTTTTATGATATAATACGAAACCATAGGAGAATTTACTAATTATGAAAGATGTAAATAAAATAAAGGTAAAAATAAATTTATATAAGTATAGATATTTTATATATTTAACTTTTTTAGTAATAGTTTTATTATTATTTATAAAACTATTACCATACATAAATATTCCAACAGATACAACAACCATTGGAGTGGTAGGTACTCTTTTAGGAGCTATTGTAGGAGGAGTATTTACACTTATTGGTTCAATATATGTGAATAATAAACAATTAACTTCAAACTTTGAAATTAAAAGAAAAAATATTATTTATAGACCATTATATGATGAACTATTAGAAGTTAATAAAATAATTACAGAAGAAAATCCATATCCTATGCATGTTGCATTTAAGAAAATAACTCAAACTATTGTTAGACATCCTCAATTTGATGCATGGAATAGAATTAAAAGTGATAGTCGTATTTTAGAAACACCTAAATGTTTAAAAGAACAATACAATAAACTAGTAGAAAATATAAAAAAATATGATGAAATAAGAAATTCAGTTAATTTACCTATAACAAATGCTTTAAATGAGGAACTAGAAAAAAGATTTAATATTAGCTGCTCAATAACAAATATAGGTGAGGCAATATCCAGTAAAATATTAAATAATGAAGCTAACAAATATTTTTTAAAACCATATATAAATAACACGTTTAATAATGAAGAAACCCTTTCAGATGAACAAATATTAGAAGTAGAACAAGCATTACTAAATAAGTGTAATGAAATAGATGAAGTCAAAAATGTTCGAAATATTTACCATGATTGGATTATGGAACAAAATAAAACAATAGAATTGTTAGAAAATTTAATCATCGAAGTAGGAATAAAATATGAAAAACAAAGGAGTTAATTATGGTATATTATGGATTAGATAAGTATGAAGCTGAAAGAATCTTAAAAGAATATTTAGATAAAGAACCAGATTTAAAATATTATATGAATAATGATTATATGGAAAAATTAGTAGATATTTTAATTAAAGGAATTGCAAATGTAATAGAAGAAAATAATAAAAAGGTTGAAAAAGATGTAAAAAGAAAATTAAGGAGATTTTAAATCTCATAACCCGAAGGTCGTAAGTTCGAGTCTTACCCCCGCAACCAAACTTTAATCACTAGAACTATAATGGTTTTAGTGATTTTTTAATGTTCTCAAATAGTTTACAATAATGCTTAAATTAAGCACTATTATGTCTATTTGGGAAAAAGTTGGGAAAAGTAAACACATCAAACTACTGAAACTCTAATAAAAAATCATAAAAATTCACTAATTAATATTTTAAAAAATTATAAAAGGCAATGGGAAAATTCAAAAAATAAACTTCGTCTTACTTCGTTAGATTTCATTTGAAACGCAGTCACATATAAAATATATGCTCCTTTGCCTTTCAAATTCATCTGCCTTGTAATACTTGTTTCTTTTTTGAATTGCATTTTTTAATTATCGTGAAAATTTGTAACGGCTTTTTGCCATTTGTGAAAATTAGAAAAAAGTTAGAATTAAGACCTTGTTGGTAATAGTAAGTTTTCTAGTGCATATCCAGCTTTTCTATTATGAGAAAGTAGTGGATGCACATAAAAGTTAAGTGTTGTACTTACTTGTGCATGACCTAGTCTTGCAGAAATTATTGCAATATCAATATTTTGTGCTACTAGTAAACTTGCATTTGTATGTCTTAATCCGTGAAAATTAATTACAGGTAATCCTATTGTGCTTACATATTTTACAAACCATTTGCTAATTGTAGATGGATGCATTGGTTTGCCATCAGCTTGTACAAATAACCTATTAGAATTAGTCCATAATTCGCCGTAGAAGGATTTTTGTTCTTCATACCATAATTTATATTCTTCAAGTAAAGAAATGATAAATTCGGGTATTGCAATCTCTCTAATAGAGCTTTCTGTTTTTGGAACTTTTGTAAAAATTCCCATATCTGATAGATATTGACTAGAGCGATTGATACAAATTATTCCGTTTTTAAAATCAACATCTTGCCATTCTAATCCCATTAATTCACCTAAACGAACACCTGTGAATACTGTAAGAATAATTGCTACTTTGTATTTAGTATCTTCAACAGAAAGTTGTTCTAGATTTTCTAGCAATATTTTAGTTTGCTCATCATCATAAGATCTTCTTTTAGGCTTTTTAGCTTTAGGTGGTTGAACACGTTCTGCAGGATTTGTAACAATCATTTGCCAATAAACTGCTCTGTGAAGCATTGCTCTTAATAATCTGTGATGTTCTAAAATTGTTTTACCAGATAAAGGCTTTAAAGTTTTCTTGCCATTGTTATTTTTCTTTCTTACTAATTGAGTATCTCTTTCAAGTAAATCATAGAATTGCATAATATCAATTGGTCTGATTTTATTAATATAGAAATGTCCAAAATAAGGAAGAAGTCTTGTTTCTAACATTCTGCAATATCTTTTATAAGTTGATGGTGCAAGTTCTTTTGAGCCATAATCTCTTTTCCATATTTCTGTAAATTCAGAAAATTTAAGAGATTTACCATTAATAACTAAACCATTTTGAACATCTGTAACAAATTTAGCAAGTTCAACTTCTGCATCTTTTTTAGTTCCATGAATTGTTTTAGTGTGTCTTATAATGTTTCCTTCTAAGTCATATCCATTTGTACAGATTAGCCTATAACTATTTTTTCCTCTTTTTTCTATACTCCCAGCCATTACTTATTTCACCTCCTTTCAAGTATGCCTATGGGTGGGAGAGAGTATTTATTTTATGATATTATATATTATTTCTAGAAAAATTACCAGCCTTTTTTGGCTATTTTATGCCTGTTTCAAAGATTACACTAAAATTCATAAAAGGATATATATGAAACATAAAAATACTAGATGAAATGTAATATAAAATAAACTAGAAATTTTAAAATAAAAATAATGGATTAATTGATAAATTAGCAGTTTTATGATATAGTATTGATAAGTTATGGGGGTAAAAATGAAAAAGGAATTAAAGGTTAAAAATGATAGCATAGATGTAGCGGGAATAAAAAAAGACTATAAAGATGCAATAATGGAATACATTTGGAATGGATATGATGCTAATGCTTCAAAAATAGACATAGATTATAAAATAAATGAATTAGGTGGTATTTCTGAAATAAAAATATGCGATAATGGTAGTGGTATAGATTATGATAACATAGATAATACTTTTGGAGCATTTTTATCATCTGAGAAAAGAAATGCTAAAAATTTAGTCGATAATATACAAGGAAGCAAAGGAAAAGGAAGATTTTCTTTTATTTGTTTTGCACATTTTTGCAAATGGAATACAGTTTATAGAGTTGGAGAAAAACTTTATGAATATTCAATAGACATGGATGATATCAACAAAAGAGAATATGAGATTTCAGCTAAAAAAGAAACAGATAAAAAAGATACAGGAACAGAAGTTATCATAACTGGAATAGATGATTTACTAGAAGAAAATTTAAATTGCTATAGTTTTGAAGAAAGTTTACTAAATAACTTTTCATGGTTTTTATATCTTAATAAGGAGAAAGATTACAAGTTAAATGTTAATGGAAAACCTTTAGTATATCAAAAGTTTATTGATGATAAACTTAGCCAAAATTATGAGTTGGAAATAGAAGACTTTAAGTTTAAAGTATATTTTATAAAATGGTTAAAGGATGTAAAATCAAAATATTATTTTCATATGCTAGATGAAGATAATATTCAAAAATATAAGGCATTTACACGATATAATAATAATGGAATTGATTTTATTCATAGTGTATATATAAATTCATCTTATTTTAATGACTTTGAACCTTTAGGTGATAAAAAGGACCAGAAAGATGATGGACAAATATCTCTAATGCAAAATGAAAAAGATGACAAAAATGAAAAAAGTGTAATATATAAAGAATTAATAAAAAAATTAGATGAAATAGTCACAAATAAATGTAAAGAATTTTTAAGAGCCAATAGTAGTAAATTAATTGAGGATTTAGAAAAAGAAAATGTATTTCCAATATTTCCAGATGACAAATATGGAAATATAAGAAAAAAAGATTTAGTTGATGTTGTTAAAGAAGTATATTGTGTTCAACCAAGAATTTTTAGAAAAGCAAATCCTGAACAAAAGAAAACGGTAATAGGTTTTCTGAATTTGCTATTAGATAGTGATGAAAGAAAAAATATAATAACAATAATGGAAGGTATAACAAACTTATCTAAAGAAGAAAGAGCAAATTTAGCAAGAATATTAGAAAAAACGACATTAAATAATATAGTAAAAACTTTAGAAATGTTAGAAGCCAGAAACGAAATTATAGAGAATCTTAAAAAGATTGTATTTAAAGCTGAGCAAAGTACTAATGAAAGAGACCATATACAGAAAATAATGGAAAAAAATTTCTGGATATTTGGAGAGCAATATCATTTGGTAACTGCAGACAAAAATTTTGAGAAAGCATTAAAAGAATATAAATATATTTTAGATGGAAAAGAAAATGAAAAAGAATCATATAAAATTAATAATCAAGATAAACTAAGAAGAATGGATATTTTTTTATGCGCTAAACATCCACTAGATGTTTACTTAGAATCATCCATTTTAGAAGAAAATATAGTATTAGAGTTAAAAGCACCATATGTTCCTATAGATAAAAAAATATTTAGACAAATAGAAGATTATATGGATTTAATAAAAGGAGAACCACAATTTAATAGTACAAGTAGAGAATGGAAATTTTATGCTATTAGTAATCAAATAGATGATTTTATTAGAGAAAAATATAAAGAAAATGAAGATAAGGGATTACCATTTTTAGTAAAAAAAGTAGATAATTGTAAAATATTTATAATGACTTGGGATGATATTTTTAAGAACTTTGAACATAAATATAGATATTTATATGATAAACTTAATTTTGAAAAAAGCGAAATTGAAATAGAATTAGAAAACACAGAAAAGTATGATAGAGCAGATGTAGATGTATTAACAGAACAGATATTAAAAAAAGATGCAGTTAATATGTAAAATTCAAAACTACATTTCAATATGATGAAACAACAAGAAATTAAAATTCTTGTTGTCTCATCATACATCCTTATTTTTCTTCATCCACTCAAGTAATTCATCTTCAGAGATTTCATTATTATTAAATTCTTTAAGCTTTGATTTAGCAAGTTGCTTCCAATTCTCAAAGTCTAATTTAACTTTTTCATCTTCTGACCTTTTAACTTGCATTAATCTTCTTTGGTAGTTATTTCTATAAAGTTTTATTCCGTTTACTGATTTTCGTTTCTTAGTATAGGAGTTAGAAGCACCTATTATTTTGCAAGTAATATCATTTTCATAATAGGTAATATTACAATATTTTTCATTATTCTTAATAGGAATAAAATATTTACCACAATTTTTACAAGCTTTAATTTTTACATTTTTATTTGAAGCCATTTCTGCTAATGAAACATATAAAATATTTGATAAATATTGTGTATGAAAAACAGCACTATCATCTATATTAATTACTCCACTATTCAAGTGTTCTCTTACTATTTTTGGTGTTATAGTTTGTGAAGTAATATTAAGTGTATCATGTGCAAAAAATTGAAAATAAAACACTTCAATATTGTTAGA